>NZ_JBIVDZ010000008.1:416519-686430 GCF_044747345.1 Streptomyces sp. NPDC090088
AACGGGAGCCGCAGTCGCATGGCCGGAAGCCGCGGCCGTCTGGACGGGAGCCGCAGTCGCATGGCCGGAAGCCGCGGCCGTCTGGACGGGAGCCGCAGTCGCATGGCCGGAAGCCGCGGCCGTCTGGACGGGAGCCGCGGTCGCGTGGACGGTTGCCGCGGTGGCAAGGACGGTGGCTTCGGTGGGCCCGTACGCGTTGAGTATCCGGGTGCCGGGCATCGCCTCCCGGATCCGTGCGGCGAGGGTCGCGGGGAGTGCTTCGCCGGTCATCGAGAGCGTCGTGGCCGACACCTGGAGACCGCCGGTCCGCAGCAGCTTGGCGAACACCGAAGGGATGGCGCAGAGCAGGCCGCCCGACCAGCGCGGCGGGTCGCCGTCGAGCAGCGACAGCAGACTGTCGACCACCTCGACGCTGCCGCCGCCCGCCAGCGCCGGAAAGATCTCGGCCACCGACACGTCGAAGCTGAAGGAACTCGCCGCCAGCACGTGTGCCAGCGACGCGGCGCCGAACTCGGCCGCCGCCCAGTCCACCAGCGCGACCACGCCTCGGTGCTCCACCACGACCCCCTTGGGCGTCCCGGTGGAGCCCGAGGTGTAGATGACGTACGCGGGATGCGAGGGCCGCAGCGGCTCTGGGCGGTCGGCGTCGGACGGTGCCGTGGGCGGGAAGTGCTCCAACTCCCCCGTGATCGCCGGGTCGTCGAGCCGGACGGTCGTGGTGGACCGGTGTACGGCGTCCGCGAGAAAGGAGCCGGTGGCGGTGTCGGTCAGCACGCAGACGGGTTTCGCGTCCTCGATCATGAAGCGGAGTCGTTCGGCCGGGTAACCGGGGTCGAGCGGCAGATACGCGGCACCGGCCTTGAGCACCGCGAGCATCGCCACGAGTGTCCCGGCACGCCGAGGGAGCAGCAGCCCGACGACCGACTCCGGCCCGGCACCCCGGGCCAGCAGGAGCCGGGCCAGCCGGTTGGCGCGCTCGTGGAGTTCCGCGTAGGTGAGGCTGCCGTCGGCACCGATGACGGCGATCGCGTCGGAGTGGCTCCGGGCCGCGCTGTCCAGCAGGTCGGTGACCGTTCGGCGGGGTGCTCCGGAGGCCGGGCCGCCCGTCCGGGGGCGAACGGCCGCCCGCTCGTCCGCCGCCGGCAGGTCCCAGGTGGCCGGCGGGTGCCCCGGACGGGCCGCGGCCAGCGCCAGCAGGTGTCCGAAACGGCGGGCGTGCGCGTCGAGTTCGGCGGCGGAGTAGCGGTCCGGGGCGCCGCTGAAGACGACCCGCAGCCGCTGGTCCACGGGGTCGTCGTCGAGTACGACGCGGATGTCCTGGACCGGCTCGGGAACCAGGTCGTGGACCGTCGCGGACAGTTCACCGAACCGCACCGGGGTCCCCGGGGCGCGGAGGTCGGCGATCGGCCCGGACAGCCGGGGCCGGTCGTCCGCCGCCCCGGCCTCGCGACCCGGCTCCCGGTGACCCGGCCGCTGGTGCCGGACCGCCTCCCGTGCCTCCCGGGCGACGTCCTGGACGAGTTCGGCGAAGGTGGCGGTGGGCCGTACGGTCAGCCGGAGCGGCACGAGGTACTCGCTCGCGTCCGGGACACGCCTGCTGACCCGGGTCGGCCGGCCGTCCGTGGGCATGCCGATCACCATGTCCGTGGCACCGGTCAGCCGGTGGGCGTAGGCCGCCACGGCGGCGCACAGCACCGACCGGGCCGGCACCCCGTGGTACCGGGCGGTGGCACGTACGCGTTCGGTGGCGGCGGTGCCGAGCGTCACCGGGCGGGAGTTCACCGGTGCCCGCAGCAGGTCGGCGTCCCGGGCGGGAGCGGACGCGAAGGTCACCGGCTCGGGGAGGTCGGCGTACCGCCCGTGGGCGCGGTCGGATTCCCGCGACGCGGAGGATCCGGCGTACCCGGCCGCTGCCGAGGCCGACCGGGCCCGGGTGGCGGCCAGGGCACCGGCGGCGGCCGGGCGGCCCTCGGCGAGCGCCGTGTACACCTCGGAGACCCGACGGGTGAGCAGCGCGCAGCCGAAGCGGTCGACAGCGGCCCGGTGGTGCCGGTGGAACCAGTGATGCCGGTCCGGGCCGAGCCGCAGCAACGCCTGGGCGGACCAGAGCCGCCCGGTCTCCTCGCCGCCCCGGGCGAGCGCCGCACGGGTCCACGCGTCGGCCGCGCCCCGGGGGTCCGCCTCCGCGCTCAGGTCCACCACGGGCAGCGGCGGGGGGTCCGGGAGGCCGGGGCCGGGCGGTCCCCCGTCCGGGAAGCACGTGGTGGTCTCGGCCACGACCTGGGCGACCGCCCTGCCCAGCGCGGAGACGTCCAGGGCGCCGCGGATCTCCACGAGCTGGGCGAGGTGGCCACCGGGGGCGGCGGGCGCACCCTGGCCGTCAGCCACGGCCGGTTCCTCCCCGTGCGCCGAGGTGCCGGGACGAGTACGGGTAGAAGCCGCTGCCCGACTTGCACCCCACGTTGCCCTCGGCGACGAGACGGGCCAGCAGGGAGCAGGGCCGGAAGCGTTCGTCGCCGGTGTGCCGGCGCAGCACCTCCAGCGAGTCGGCGATGGTGTCCAGACCGATCAGGTCGGCCGTGCGCAGCGGGCCCATGGGGTGGCCGAAGCAGTCCTGGAAGACGCGGTCCACGGTCTCGGCGTCGGCGGTGCCCTCGCCCAGCACGGCGGCCGCCTCGTTGAGCGTCAGCATCAGCACCCGGTTCGTGACGAAACCGGGGGCGTCGCGGACCACGAGGGCGTGCTTCCCGAGACGGGCGAGGAATGCCACCGTCCGCTGGACGGTCCGCTCGCTGGTCTCCGGCGCGCGGATCACCTCCACCGCGTCCTTGAGCGGCGCGGGGTTCATGAAGTGGGTGCCGATGACCCGGTCGGGGCGGGCGGTGAAGGATCCGAGGTGACCGATCGGGATGCAGGAGGTGTTGGACGCGAAGATCGTCTCGGCCCCGCAGATCCGGTCCAGGTCGCGGAGGACGCCCTCCTTGACGTCCTCGTCCTCCCGGGCGCACTCCACCACCAGGAGCGCGGGCGCCAGGTCGGCGAGCTCGGCGGACCAAGTCACGAGGGACTCGGCGCGGCGGGACGCGGACGCCCCCTGCGGCTGCCGGTACCCCGGGCGCAGCAGCGCGGCCGTCCTGGTCCCGGCGCGGAGCCGGGCCGGCCCCGAGGCCAGCGCGCCCGGGTCGTTGTCGACGACGACCACGGGGTGGCCGGCCTCGGCGAAGCACTGCGCCACTCCGGTCCCCATCGTGCCCGCGCCGACGATGCCCACCAGGGACCCGGCCGGAGCGGTCTGCGCGGTCTCTGCGGTCTCCGCGGTCTCCGCGGTCTTCGCCGTCCGCCGGACGTCTGTCTGATCGCTCACTGTCGCAGGTCTCCTTCGTCGGCCGAGCCGGGTCGGTCGGTGTGCGCGGACCACGCCGTGGCCGGGTCCGCGGAGCTGTCGGCGCCGGTCGTCGGGTGGCGGGGCGAGAGGGTGGACAGCGGGGCACCGGGGGCACAGGTGGCCGCACGCACCATGGCGAGCAGTCCTTCGAGGAGAGCCAGGGCACTCGACCGGTCGAAGAGCTCGGTGCGGTAGTCCAGCGAGACGGAGAGTTCGTCTCGTCCCGGCCCTTCGACGACGGACCAGGCGAGGTCCAGTTCGCTGTGGAGGGGCGGCGGTGTGAGCCGTCCCGCGTCCGTGCCGGGCCACCGCACGGGGGCCGCCGCCGGGCCCGCCTCCGGAGCCGCCGCCGATCCGGGTGCCGCCGGCAGCGCCTGGTAGGTGTACGCCACGTCGAACAGCGGTGCCCTGCCGGGCTCGTCGGGCAGTCCGGCCGCGCGCGCGAT
Source organism: Streptomyces sp. NPDC090088 (assembly GCF_044747345.1). Taxonomy (NCBI): domain Bacteria; kingdom Bacillati; phylum Actinomycetota; class Actinomycetes; order Kitasatosporales; family Streptomycetaceae; genus Streptomyces; species Streptomyces sp. NPDC090088. The sequence goes on from NZ_JBIVDZ010000008.1 coordinate 420,351, forward strand.
GTCGGCGAGCGGTACGTCCCCGTGCTGTTCCGCTTCGGTGACGGCGCGCCGTACCCGGTCGGTGAGCGCGTCGAAGGACGGGTCGTCGGCCAGGTCCAGACGCAGCGGCAGACTCCGTGCGAAGGAACCCACCCGGAGGCGGGCCGCCGCGAGGGGAAGCGCCATGCCGGTCAGCCCGATGAGCACCTCGTCCGCCTCGCTCTGCCGGGCGAGCAGGGCGGTGAGGGCCGCCAGCGCGCTCTCCCTGGTTCCGGTACGGCTCAGCTCGTGGGCGAGGTCGTGGGGGATCCGGGACCCGACGGTGGCGGTGGCGCGGGTGCCGTGGGCGGGCCGGGCCCGGTCCGGCCGTGGCGCGCCGTCGGCCAGTCCGGTCAGGGTCTCTCTCCAGTAGGCGAGTCGGTCCTCCCTCCGGCGGCCGGTCCAGGGCTCGGTGTGCTCGCCGGACGGCGTGGGAAGCTCGGGCAGCCGGGCCCGGCGTCCGTCCGGACGCGCGTCGTACAGAGCGAGCAGGTCGCGGAAGAACACCTCCGGCTGACCACCGTCGTAGGCCCGCGGGTGCGTGCTGACCAGCAGGACGTGTTCGGCCGGGCCCGTCGTCGCGAGGAGGGCGTGGAGCCGGCGGCCGGACGCCGGATCGAGTACGCGTGCGGACTCGGCCCGCGCGATCTCCCTGGCCACGGAGAGGGGCTCGCTCTCGCCGGACACGTCGGCGGTGGTGAGGAAGCCGTCGCCGAGCAACGAGCCGGACCCCGCCGCTTCGGCGGTCCCGGCCCGCAACACCTCGTGCCGCGCGGCCAGTTCCTCCAGTGCCGTGCGGAGCGCGGGGAGCCGCACCTCACCGCGCAGCTCGACGCAGCCGACGACAGGGGTGGCGGCCGGGGCCACCGGGGCAGGGCCCGCGGGAAGGTCACCGAAACGCGTGTCCGCGTCCTTCGCGACGGCGTGCAGCAGGTCCAGGAACGCCTCGCACAGGGCGGCGATCGTGTCGGCGTCGAAGAGCCGCGTCGCGTACTCCATCATGACCACGATGTCGTCCTCGTCCGCCAGTTCGCCGACGACCATCGAGAGGTCGAACTTGGCGGTGCCGGGGGGCAGTCCGGGGAAATGCGGGATGATCTCCGGGTCGTGCGCGGGACCCGTGCCGATCCCGCCGAAGTCGGCGGCCGGTGGCAGCGTCTGGTGCACGTACATCACGTCGAAGAGCGGGTTGCGGCTCGGATCGCGGTCGGCCGCGACCTCCCGCACCACCCGGTCGAACGGGATCTCCTGGTGGTCGAGGGCGCCGAGCACCACCCCGCGCACCTGGCGCAGCAGCTCGCGGAAGCCCGGGTCACCGGACAGGTCCGAGCGCAGTGCGACGGTGTTGTTGAAGAAGCCGAGCAGACCCCACAGTTCGGGCCGGTTACGGCCGATGGTCGAGGTGCCGACGACGATGTCCCGCTGGCCCGACCAGCGTGCGAGCAGCACCTTGAGCGCGGTGAGCAGCACCATGAACAGCGTGGCCGTCTCCTGGGCGCCCACCTCGCGCAGCCGCCGTACCAGCGCGCCCGGGACGGTGAACCCGTGGGTCGCCCCGGCGAAGTCCATCCGGCCGGGGCGCGGCCGGTCGGTGGGCAGCTCCAGCGCGGGCGGGTCGCTCAGCCGCTCCACCCAGTAGTCCAGTTCACCGTCGAGGCGGGAGCCGGCCACCAGTTCCCGCTGCCAGCGCGCGTAGTCCGGGTACTGCACCGGCAGCGGCTCGACGCCGGGGGCCCGGTTCTCCAGGCGGGCCGTGTAGAACTCCGACAGGTCCTGTTTCTGGATCTCCGGGGCCCAGCCGTCGTTCACCGCGTGGTGCATGCACCAGCAGACGATGTGGTCGTCGTCGCCGAGCCGTACGACGGTCACCCGGACCAGCGGATCGGCGGCGATGTCGAAGACCCGGCGCATGGCGGCGGTGACGACCGGGCCCGCCGCGGCCTCCGGGTCGTCCTCGCCCGAGACGTCCAGGTAGCTGAAGAAGTCGCCCAGTTCGGGCCGGATCACCAGCTCGGGCCTGCCGTCGGCCTCGACGAGGTTGGACCGCAGCACCTCGTGGCGCCGGGCCAGGTCCTCCCAGGCGAGCCGGAACGTCCCGACGTCCAGGGGGCCGCGGTACCGGGAGGCGCCGGGGAGGTTGTAGAGCGTGGTCGCCGGGTCGAGCTGGTGGTGGAACCACATGCGCTCCTGCCCGTACGACAGCACCGGCTCGCCGCCCCGGACGATCGGCGGCAACTCGGCGTCGGGCGCCTCGTGGACGGCCGGGGCGGTCGGGGCGGTCGGGGCGCCGGCGCCGTTCGGCGGTTCGGGGGTGGGCGTGTGCGGCGCCCGGTCGTGAATGGCCTCCGCGAGCGAGCTGACGACGGGGTGGTCGTAGACGTCCGCCAGCTTGAGGCGGACCCCGTGCCGCCGTCGTACCCGCTCCACGAGCTGGAGCGCGATGACGGAGTTGCCGCCGATGGAGAAGTAGTCCGCGTCGGCCGGGACCTCCTCCGCGTGCAGCAGTTCGACGAGGGTGCCCCGCAGCCAGGTCAGTACGTTCCCGGGTGCTTCGGTCCGTTGTCCGTCGGATGCGCGGACCGGCTCCGCCTCGGCCGGAGCCGAAGTCGGGGCCGTGGGGCGCTGGACCTCGTCCGAGAGCACTTCACCCAGTGGCCTGGCCCAGCAGCGAACGCCGGTGAACGGATGTCCCGGCAGCGGCACCCGGCCGGCCGACGGGTCGGCCCGCAGCGCGGACCAGTCCAGGTCGACGCCCTCCTCGTACAGCCGGCCCAGCAGTTCCAGGACGGCATCGTCGACGGGACCGGACCGCAGCCGGAACACACGGGCGTCCGCACGGTCGTGGAGGTGAGCCGTCAGCCGGTCGCTCAGTCCGCCGCGGGCGGCCAGTTCCACGAACACCACGGGACCGTCGGAGAGTTGCTCGTCCGCCGCCGCGTGGAGCTGCTCCACCCGCAGGGGGTCGCCCGCCACCGCGGGGTCCTGACCGCTGTCCGCCCGCCGCAGGGCGGCGGTGTCCTCGGCGCCGAGACCGCCCCGCAGGTAGCGGGCGGTGTAGCGGGAGATCCCCGAACTGATCAGCCCGTCCGGTGAGACACCGGCCCGGACCAGCCGCCGGTGGGCCGCGAGCTGTCCGCCGACCATCGCGGCGCAGTCGGCCGGTGCGGGCAGTTCGTCCGGCAGCCCGTCCCCCGCCCGGTCGTCCGGCTCCGCGGGTACGGCGTCCGCGGAGAGCAGGAAGACCACCCGGGGTGCGGCCACGGCCCCGGTGCCGGCCGGCTCGGCCGGCTCCCCCGGACCGGGCCGGCGCCAGGTGACCTCGGCGGCCAGCCGGGCCGCGAGCTCGGAGGTGTCCCGGGCGACCACGGACGCGCGGTGGGCGTCGTGGTCCCTGCCCTCGTTCAGCGTGCGCGCGACGTCGGCCAGCGGGTGTACGGCGTGGCGCAGTTCGCGCGACAGCCGCTCGCACTGGGCGAGCAGGTCCGCCCGGCTGCGGGCGGACACCGCGACCAGTCGCGGGGAGCCGGCGGCGGGGCGTGCCGGAGCGGTCACCGGGGGCCGCTCCACCACGCAGTGCGCGTTGACACCGCCGAGGCTGAACGAGCTCACGCCCGCCCGGCGCGTCTCGTCGTCCCACCGTTCCAGCGAGGTGACGACCTCCAGGCGGGCGCCTTCGAGGTCGACCTCGTCGGCGGGCGCCTCGAAGTGCAGCGAGGGGTAGAGCTCGCCGTGGTGCACGCTGAGTACCGCCTTGACCAGCCCGGCGATCCCCGCCGCGTGGTCCAGGTGCCCGATGTTGGTCTTGACCGAGCCGACCTTCACCGTGCGGTCGCCGTCGGGGCGGGCCAGGGCCAGTCCCTCGGCCTCGACCGCGTCACCGAGCCGGGTGCCCGAACCGTGTGTCTCGATGTATCCGGCGGTCTCCGGGTCCAGCGCGGCGTCGCGCCACGCCTTGGTGATGACCCGGGCCTGTGAGCGGGCACTCGGGGTGCTGATGGTCGCGGAGTGCCGGCCGTTGTGCACCACGGCGCTGCCGCGGATCACGGCGTGGATGAACGAGCCCTCCGCCACCGCCCGTTCCAGCGTGGTGAGCAGCACCACCGCGCCGCCCTCACCGGCGCCCGCGCCGTCCGCGGCGCGGTCGAACGCGCGCGACCGGGCGGTCGGCGAGGCGATGCCGGGGAAGTCGGCCACCGCGGCCGCCGGCTGGACGACGTGGCGCAGCTGCACCCCGCCCACGACGGCGTAGTCCGCGTCGTCGTCGGCGAGTTCCCGGCACGCCTGGTGGACGGCGACGAGTGAGCCGTTGCAGCCGGTGTCCACGCCGTAGCAGGGGCCGGTGAAACCGAAGAGATGGGAGATCCGGGCGGGCAGGGCGCAGGGGATGTTTCCGCTCATGCCGAGGGTGCCGTGCTCGCGCACCAGAGGCGCGTAGCCGTTGCTCGGCGAGCTGAAGATCACCGCCGTCCGGCTGTCCCTGAGCCCGGACGGGGCGTATCCGGCGTTCTCCAGCGCCTCGTGGGTGAGCTGGAGTGCCAGCCGGTGCTGCGGGTCGGTCACCTCCGCCTCACGGCGGGACATCCCGAAGCGCTCGTGGTCGAAGAGGTCGATGCGGTCGAGGTAGCCCTGTTCCGGATAGTCCTGCCGGGGATCGAGCCCGGTGCTCCGGATCCGTTCCGGAGGGATCGGGCGCACCGAGTCCCTCCCCGCCCGCAGGTTCGCCCGGAAGGCGGTGAGGGAGTCCGCCTGCGGGAATCTCGTGGCGATGCCGATCACCGCGACGGCCGGCCTGCGCGGTGTCACGCCCGTACCGCTCATGTCACCTCTCCGTTTTCTCCGTTCACGCGTGTCAGAGCTCGTAGGTGGCCGGTGGGGCGGGTTCCGCGTCCTGGGCGCGCTCGCCGAGGCGGTCGGCGATGCGCTGTGCCTGGGTGGCGATGGTGATGTGGTCGAACAGCTCGCCCACCCGCAGCGCGCCGGGCCATCGGCTGTCCAGCCTGTCGTGCAGCTCGACGACCTTGATCGAACTCCCGCCGACGGCAAAGAAGTTGTCGTCCGGGCCCGAGCCGGAGTGCCCGAGGACCTCCGCCCAGATCCGGCGGACGGCGAGCCGGTGGCCGCTCCAGTCCCCGCCCGGGGTGCCCCCGGAGGCCCGCGGGTCCGTCGGGATCAGCGCGCGGAGCGCGGCCCGGTCCGCCTTGGTGCTGCGGTCGAGCGGTATGCGGTCGACCGGTACGAACAGGGTCGGGGTGGCCTGCTCCATCAGCCGGCCCCGGCAGTGTTCGCGCAGCTCCGAGGCGTCCGGCGGCTCGTCGCCGGGGGTCGGCAGTACGAAGGCGACCACCTGCGGCCCGTCCTGCCCGGCACGTTCGCAGAGCACCACGGCCTGTTCCACACCCGGATGGCGTTCCAGCACGCTCTCGATCTCGCCGGGTTCGATCCGCACCCCGCGGACCTTGGCCTGGTCGTCCGTTCTGCCGTGGTAGTGCAGCGCGCCCTGCCCGTCGGCACTGGCGATGTCCCCGGTGCGGTAGAGCCGCCCGCCCGGCCGCCCGTACGGGTCCGCGACGAAGCGCTCGGCCGTACCGGCCGGCTGGTTCGCGTAGCCGAGCGCCACGAGGGGGCCGCCGACGTAGAGTTCGCCCCGTTCCCCGGCCGGGACCTCACGCAACCGCTCGTCCAGTACCAGGGTCCGCGTCCCCGGCCAGGGCCGTCCGATGGGGACACGTTCCCGGGCCGGGTCCGGATCGGTCGCCACCGTGCAGGCGATGGTCGTCTCGGTGGGCCCGTACTCGTTGGCGATCCGGACCCCTGGCAGTCGCTCGTGGTGCGCGCGTACCACCTGCGGGGTGCACGCCTCGCCCCCGACGACCACCAGCCGCAGGGTGTCGGGCAGGCCGCCGGGATCCCGGAGCACCGCCCGGTAGTAGGAGGGGATGTTGAACAGGTGTGTCACCCGGTGTTCCCTGGCCAGCCGGGTGAACTCCGCCACCCGCGGCAGCTGCCGGGCGTCGGGGAGCACCAGCGTGTGGCCGCCGGTGAGCGACCAGAACATGCCGCCGAGGATCCCGTCGAAGGACAGCCGCAGCGCGATCAGGAAGACGGACTGCCCGGTGCCGTACACCGGCCCCCGGCAGCCGATGGACGCCGCGAGCTGGCCCCGGCTGACCATCACGCCCTTGGGCACACCCGTGGATCCCGAGGTGTAGGCGACGTAGGCGGGGCTCTGCTCGGGGACCGGTGGGCACGGGACCGCCGACGGGTCCCTGCCCGCCTCGACGAGCCGGGGCAGCGGGAGGTCCGCCGCGTCCACGACCTCCGGCGGGGCGGGCATCGCCGAGAGCGCGGAGGCCGGCACGGCGTCGGCGCCCTCGCTCACCACCACCGCGCAGTCGACGTCCCGGCACAGCGCCTCGAACCTGCCGACGGGCAGGTCCGGTTCGAGGACCGCCCAGGCGGCACCGGTGCGCAGCGCGGCGAGCATGGCGACCACGGACAGCGCGCTCTGCCGCGTCCGGACGCAGACGACCCGCCCCGGCCGCAGCCCGTGCCGCCACAGCAGCCGCGCCAGACCGGCCGAGGCGTCGTCGAGCTCGCGGTACGTCAGCGTGTCCCCGCCGATGACGAGCGCGGTCGCCTCGGGCGCCCTGACCACCTGGCTCCGGAAGGCGGCCCACACCGGCCGTGCCTCCGCCGGGGCCAGGTCCTCGGTGTCACCGGGACGTCGGGTCATCGGGGACTCGCCTCCTCCGCGGCCGGCACCGCACCGGCGATCACCCGTGTGTGGCCGGGAGCCGTGGGCAGCGGGCGCTCCGGGTCCACGGCGAGGACGAGGCGGTCCGCGTCGCCGCCCGTCGCCTCGTAGCCGGCGAAACGCATCGTGACCAGCAGATTCCGGTTGGCCTCGGTCGGGATGAAGTGCGCGACGGGGCGCCGGCCCGCCGCCCGTGCCCGCTGGATCAGATGGTGCAGCAGCACGCTGCCCGCACCGCGCGAGGCGACTCGGCAGGACATCAGCATCAGCCGCAGGACCGCGTCCCGCCCGACGAGCGCGGTGACGGCCAGGCCGATGATCCCGTAGTCGCCGAAGCGGTCGCGGAGCGTGGCCAGCAGCACCTGGTGGTCCGGTGCGCAGCTCAGCCGGCGCAGTTGGTCGATGTCGTACGTGAGTCCCGTGCTGTTGAGCTGGTGTGTGCGGACGGTCAGCTCGCTGGCCCGGGACAGGTCCTCCTCGGTGGCCGGGCGCACCTCCATGACCAGGTCGAGGGAGTCGAGGAACGCCTGGCGCCCGTCACCGAACTCCTGCTCGGCCTCGTGCCGTTTCCACTCGGCCTGGTAGAGCCGGCGCCGCCCGGTGGCCTCCGCGGTGATGTGCGCGGGCCGGAACTCCCGGTATTCCGGCAGCCGTCCGACCTCCGCCGCCGCGTAGCAGCGGACCATGGGGAGTTCACTGGCGACCTCCGCCCGCTCCACCGGGTCGTTGTCGACGAACGCGACGGTGTCCAGGCCGATGTTGAGGGCCTTCGCGATCCGGCGCACCGCGGCCGACTTGGCGCCCCAGCCGACCTCTGTCGCGCAGAACCAGTCCGTCAGCCGATGCTCCGTCAGATGACGTTGCGTGACGTCGTGTTCGCCGCGGCTGGCGGCGGCGTGCAGGATGCCGCGACGGTCCAGCTCGGCCAGGGTCTCCAGCGCCGCGCGGAAGGGCGCGGGATCGTCGCCCTCCAGCACCACCCCGTCCCACAGGGTGTCGTCCAGGTCCCACACCAGGCACTTGACGGTGGGCGTGCCCGCTGCCGCCGTCACGGCGACTCCTCGGGACGCCGGGGTCCCGCGGTGCGGTCCGTGCCCCGCGCGGCGGCACCGAAGCGCCGCAACAACCGTTCGGCTATGTGAAGTTCGGACACCTGCTGCGCTCCTTCGATGATCTCCATGACCTTGGCGTCCCGGAAGTGACGGCCCGCCCTGCTGTCGGGCGCGCAGCCGGCCGAGCCGAGCACCTGCACGGCGGCCCGGCTGCCCTCGGCCGCCGCGGAGGCGGCCGCGTACTTGGCCATGAGCGTCTCGGACACCCCGTGACCGGGGCCCGCGGCCCGGGCCTTCGCGGCCCCGCGGGCGAGTTGCCGGGCCCCGGCGGCGTCCACCGCGGCCCGGGCCAGCAGGGACCGCACCAACTGGTGGTCTCCCAGCGGGATGCCGCCCTGCCGACGGACCGCGGCGTGGGTGGCGGCGTCCTCGACACACGCCTCCGCCATGCCCACGCATCCCCAGGCGACCGTGAACCGGCCGTGGTCGAGCGCGGTGCCGACGACATGGGAGAGGCCCAGGCCGGGAGGGGCGACGAGCTGGCGCCGGGGCACCCGCACACCGTCGAAGGACAGATGGGCGATCCGGGCGGCCCGCATGCCGAGCTGTCCGTGCACCGGCTCCCGCTCGACTCCGGCGCGGTCCGCGTCCACGAGCACGGCGGCCGGTTTCCCCTCGAAGGTGCCGAGGACCAGGAACACGTCGGCGACCGCACCGAAGGTGACCCACCTCTTGTGGCCGCTCACGACCAGTTCCTGATGGTCCGACCGGCCCGGCGCCTCGATCCGGGTCTCCACCGACCCCAGCGCGCTCCCGGCGCCCTGCTCGGTCGCCGCGAAGCCCGCGGTCAGCTCCCCGCCGGCCAGCCTGGGCAACCAGTCGGCCCGCTGCGCCTCGGTGCCCCAGCGCAGCAGCGCCGCCGCGACCATGCCCTGCACGGTCAGCAGCCCGCGCAGGGCACTGCACTCACCACCGATCCGCGCGGTGATCTCCCCGAGGGCGAGCGGGGCGAGGCCGGCGCCGCCGTACCGCTCGGGCAGGTCCGCGGCGAGCAGTCCCGACGCGGCGACCTCCCTGCGCACCGAATCGGGCAGTCCGCCGTCCTGGTCCCAGCGGGAGGCGCGGTCATGCGCGTCGGCCGCCAGCTCGGCCGCGACCCGGAAGAGGTCCACGGGCTCCGCGGCCGGCGGATCCGTCGTCGCGGCGCCGGGGCCGCTTTCAGAACCCCTCGGCATGGGCCTCCCCCCGCTCGGGCGCCGCGGTCTTGCGCAGGACGAACTCCGTGACGCGGTGGGCGGTCCTGAAGCTGTCCAGATCCAGGTCCTCGACCTCGACGGTGAGGGCGAAGCGGCTCTCGACGAAGGTCACCAGCTCCAGTGCGAACAGTGAGTCGGCGAAGCCCTGTGCGAAGTAGTCGTCGTCCGGCTCCACCTGCCGGCGCAGAGCCGTGCTCAGAAAGCCGGTGATCTGCGAGGTGATGTCGTTCATGCCGTGTCCTCCTGTGACCCGGTCTCGACCAGCAGCAGACTCCAGGCGGCCACCGGGCTCACGTTGATCAGCACCGCGAGGTCGCCGGGGACCAACTCCCCGCGGTCCACCGCGGTGCGGAGATTGAGGAAGACGTCATTGGGGCCGAGGTGTCCGTACTGCCGGAGGTTCTCCCGGCACGCCGGGAGCAGTTCGACGTCCAGGGAGTCCTCCAGGAAGGTGAAGCTTCCGGCGGACAGGTTCTGGCTGACGAAGCCGGCGACGTCCCCCCGGCCGATTCCGTTGCGACGCAGCAGGTCGTCCAGCATCGCGGCGAGGCGGTTGCGCGTCTCCATGGCCAGGCGGAAGGAGTAGGTTCTGGGCTCCGTGCACTGTTCGCGCCACTCGGCGGTGGGGCGGTCCCGGTAGTCGATGTGGAAGAGGTCCCAGTAGCGCCCGTTGGTCAGTTGGGCGATGTCGAGGATCCGGGTGCTCCCGCCGCGGGAGAGCAGCAGCGCCTGCCCGCCGTCGCCGTTCACGGTGACGGGGTGGCGGTAGCGCAGGGCCGTGGCCGGTTTGCTGCCGTGCGCGACCAGGACATGGTCCAGGGCGGGGTCCGCGGCCAGCAGCCCGCGGGCCGTCAGCAGGGCCGGGGTGACCGAGACGCAGCCGAGCCCGCCCACCGAGAAGGTGGTGGCGTTGTCGGCGCCGAGCAGGTGCTGGAGCCTGGTCGCCTCGGAGCTCAGCAGCGTCTCCTGCGCCCGCGACTCCACCATCACCAGAGCGCCCAGGTCCCGGGCGTCCAGCCCCGCCCGTTCGAGCGCCCGGCGCGCGGCGCGTTCCGCGAGAGCGACGGAGTCCAGCCGGTCGTCCGCCCGGACCGTGTCGATGCCCAGGGCGTCGCGTGTGGCGCGCTCGGTCTCGTCCAGCGTCCGCACATCGGTGATCGGCAGAGCGTGCTCGGGCAGATACCAGGCGGCGCTGCGGATGGCGACGGGCGCCGAGGCGTGCTTGAACGCCTGCTGGGACACGGTCATTCCCTCTCGTCTGCGGCAGGAAGTCCGGACTGTCAGCCGATCTCCGCGACGTACCGGGCCGAGGCGGAGTCCTGTCCCAGGGGCCCTGCGACGGCCATATCGCCTCCAGATGAACGCGTTCGTCGGGACGCCCCTGATTCTCCCGAGGGCAGCTGACGCCGAACTGACGCGTCGCTGACGCGGACCCGCCGACCGGCCGGTAGTGCGCGAGCACCAGATCACGTGCGTGACCGGTCCCGTCGCACCAGAGCGGGACGGTGACTTGGCACGATGCCGGGTGGGACACCGGAGGGAAGGGTGGGAGGCGCGTGCCTCTCACGCGTCCCCTTCCTCGACGGTGTCCGGAGTGATCAACAGATGGCGACGCCTCTCCACCGGCTCGTGGCTGGGCAGCGGCTGGATGTCCTTGGTCGCCGGACCGGACCGGTCATGGGCATGGACTACGAGGTCTTCCGCCTCACCCGGATGCGAGAGGCGTACGTCCATGGCGCGTCCCCCGGCGAGGCGATCACCGTCGGCCTTCGGTACGGCGGACGTGTGGTGGCCTCGGCGGCGGTCATCATGATCGGCGTATCGCCGGACGCGTCGGGATGAGCGCCACCTTCGCCTCCTTCGCCTCCTTCGCCTTCATCGCCTCCTTCGCCTTCATCGCCTTCATCGCCTTCGTGGTCCGGAGGGCGATCGCGCCTGCGCTGCCGGAACCGCTCGGCGGCCACCGGGCCTGGTGGCCGCCCCGTATCCTGAGGCGCGTGCTGCCGAATGCCGATAGCGAGGGTGAGGCACTGGGACGGGGGCGTGTCCCGGCCCCCGCGACCGAGCCGGACGCGGCGATGTCATGACGCACACAGGTGGCGACGGCCCACGCGCACGCGGCGCATGGCGGCGGGAGGCGGCGGTCACGGCGACGGCGTTCGCCCTCTGTCTGCTCGGCGGCGTGGTGCGGGTCGACGACACGTTGGCACCGCCGCCCGCCGCCGCCTACGTGGTCGCCGTGGTGTCCTGTGCCCTGCTGCCGATACGGCACCGGGCACCCCTGGCCGCCCTGGCGGCCACGACCGCCGTCGGCGTGCTGGTACCGACCCTGGGTCTCCTGCTCACCCCGCTCATCGTGGCCCCCGCCGTCATCACCGCCTACGCCTACGCGCTCGCCGCGCGTTCCGAACGACGTGCGGCGAGCGCGGTGTTGCTCACTTCCGCCGTACTGGTCGTCTGCATCCCGCTGTTCGGGGACTTCTCGTGGAAGGACGCGAGCCGGATGGGTGTGGTGGCGGTGTTCCCCCTGGCCGCCGGGGTACTCGGGCACTCGGTGCGGAACCGACGGGCCTATCTGGCGGCCGTGGAGGAGCGGGCCCGGCGGGCCGAGGAGAGCCGGGACAGCGAGGCGCGCCGGAGAGTGGCCGAGGAACGCGTACGGATAGCCCGTGAACTGCACGACCTGGTGGCCCACCAGATCACCCTGGCGAACGCGCAGGCCATGGTCGCCGCCCATCTCTTCGACGCCCGTCCGGAGCAGGCCCGTAGGAGCCTGGGCGAACTCGTCGAGACCACCGGCGACGCGCTCGACGAACTGCGGGCCACCGTCGGTCTGTTGCGTCAGTCCGGCGACACGGCCGCGCCCGCCGAACCGGCACCCGGGCTGTCCCGGCTTCCCGCGCTCGTCGAGTCCTTCCGCCGCGCGGGGCTGGACGTGTCGGTGCACCGGGAGGGGACGGCCAGGCCGCTGCCGCCGGGAGTCGACCTCACCGCCTACCGCATCGTCCAGGAGGCACTGACCAACGTGACCAAACACGCCGGAACCGGTAGCGCCCGGGTGGGCTTCGTCTGGAACCGCGATCACGTGACCGTCACCGTCGCCGACGACGGAGGAGGCGCCACCGCCCGTACGACGCCGACCGCGTCCCCGGCACCGGACCGGCCGACCGCGTCCCCCGTGCCGGACCGGCCGCCCGGTTACGGTCTGATCGGGATGCGGGAGCGGGCCACGGCGGTCGGGGGACAGCTCTCCGCGGGCAGGCGGCCGGAGGGCGGCTTCCTGGTCTCCACCCACCTGCCCCTCCCGCCAGCGCGAGACACGACGCGGACGGCCGACGGAACGACGGTTGACGGAACGACAGTTGACGGAGAGACGGTTGACGGAGAGACCGGGGGTGCGCCGTGACGCTGCGGGTGCTCCTCGCCGACGATCAGGCCCTGCTGCGCGGCGCCTTCCGGTTGCTTCTGGACAGCGCCGACGACATCACCGTGGTCGGCGAGGCCGGCGACGGCCGGGAGGCGGTGCGGCTCACCCGGGAACTGCGCCCGGACGTGGTGCTCATGGACATCCGGATGCCCGAGGTGGACGGTCTCACCGCCACGTCGGAGATCTGCGCGGATCCGGAACTGCGGGCCAGCCGCATCCTGATCCTCACCACGTACGAGACCGACGAGTACGTCGCCCGGGCGCTGCGCGCGGGGGCCGGCGGATTCATCGGCAAGGGCATCGGTGCCGATGATCTCCTGGACGCCGTACGTACGATCGCCACCGGCGACACCCTGCTGTCCCCCGCCGCGACCCGCTCCCTGGTCGCCCGCTTCCTGGCCGCACCGGACGACACCCCACCGCACCACGCCGGACGCCTCGCCGTGCTCACCCCGCGCGAACGCGAGATGGTGTCCCTGGTCGCGACCGGCCTGTCCAACCAGGAGATCGCCGAGCGGATGTTCCTCAGCCCGTTCACCGTCCGCGCCCATGTGCAGCGCGCCATGACCAAGCTGGAGGCCCGCGACCGCGCACAACTCGTCGTCATCGCCTACCGGACGGGCCTGGCCCGGGCCACGCCCGACGCCCCGGAGTAGCCCGCCCCCTCCGGCACAAGGGCCTGCCCCGCTGCTTGCGTTCACTTCTGGGCGAACGCGGGCAGCGCAAGGGCCGAGTGGGCCGGTCGTGCCGTCGCGGTGGGCAGCGTGTCGAGGTCGCGCAGCAGGGCGTCGCGTCGTTCCAGGGCTCGCTCCGTGGTGGGGAAGAGGGTGGCCGCGCTGTCGTCGACCAGTGCCTGGTTCATGGCCACGAATCCACGAACGGCGTGCTCGTAGGCGGCGAAGGCGACGGTGTGGTCCCGATTCGCGGCCAGGGCGTGGGCGAGCATGTAGGCACCGACCAGTGCGAGGCTCGTGCCCTGTCCGGTGAGGAACGAGGGGGCGTACGCGGCGTCGCCGACGAGCGCGACGCGGCCGCTGGACCAGTGGGGCATGCGGATCTGACCGGCCGTGTCGAAGAACAGGTCGTCCGCGTCGCGCATGGCGTCGACCATGCCGGGGACCTCCCATCCGGCGCCCGCGAAGACGGTGGCGACCAGGTCCCGCTGGGCGTCGGGGCTCCGCAGGGCGTCGAACGGCGGTTCCGGTCGGTGGAAGTTCAGGAAGGCGTGCAGTTCGTCGTCGTCCCCGACGGCGTAGAGGGCCGCGGCTCTGCCCGGGGTGTTCCACAGCACGAGTTCGTGGGAGAGCCCGACGGTGTTCGGCATGGTGAACAGGGCGAAGCAGTGGCCGAGGTAGCGGTGGAACTGCTCTTCGGGGCCGAACAGGGACTCCCGGGTACGTGAGTGCGTGCCGTCGGCACCGACCACCAGGTCGAACGTCCGCCGTCGCCCGCCGCGGAAGGCGACGTCGACCCCCGCCGCGGACTGGTCCAGGGCGTCGACGGAGTCGTCGAACACGAACTCCACGCCGTCGCGAACCAGCGCGTGGAGGGTCGCGGTCAGATCCCCCCGACGCACCTCCAGGTCCGGTCCCTCGACACCACCGGCAACGGCGCGGGTGGGGACCGAGGCCACCGCACTGCCGTCGGCCCTGAGGAAGGTGCAGCGCCGCGAGTCGACCTGCGCCTCCCGTAGTTGCGGCAGTACGCCCATCCGCCGGACCACCTCCACGGCGGTTCCGCGGACGTCGATCGGGTAACCGCCGTCCCGCAGTGCGCAGGCCTTCTCCACCACGGTGACCGCACAGCCGGACCGGTGCAGCCAGTACGCCAGCGCGAGTCCGGAGACACCGGCCCCGGAGATCAGGACTTCACGCCGCACGGCGGTCCTCACATCCGTCGTCCCGCCCACCGAGGTCATGCCTGCGCTCCCTTTGTCGTGAGACGGACGACGAACAGCGACAACACGGCGACGAGGCCGGCGGCCGTGAACCCGGTGACGAAGGCCGATTCGGCCGGCAGGCCCGTCATCGGCTCGGCGCCGGCGTCGAGGACCGCGCCCGCGGCCTGGGCGCCCAGGGCGACGCCGATCACGCGCGTCACCACGAGCAGGCCGGTGGCGATGCCGATGTCGGTGGTCTCGATGGCGGTGGCGGTGCCGGCCAGCAGCGTCGTGGTACCGGCACCCGCGGCGAACGCGGTCAGCACCTTCGCGAGGACGAGCTGCCACTCCGCGGTGTGCAGCGACGCCAGGGCGATCATCGTGCCCGCCGTGACGACGGCACCCACGACGACCACGGCACGCGGACCGAAACGCCGCGCCGCGATCCCGCCGACCGAATCGCTCACCGCCCCGGCGATCGCACCGGGCAGCAGGAACAGTCCGATGTCGGTGGTCCCGGCGCCGAAGCCGTACCCGTCGCCCGACACCCCGAACAGCTGGGGAAGCAGGAAGGCCGCCATGCCGAAACTGGTGGTGATGACGAGGGTGAGCACGCACGCATGCCACATCGCGGGCTTCGCCAGCATGCGCAGATCGACCATCGGCGAGACCGCCCGGCGCTCCACGGCGACCCATCCGGTCGCGAGGGCGGCCACGAGCAGCGCGACGGCGCAGACCGCGAGGGGCGGCAGGCCGCCGTCCCGCGTCGCCGTCACGAGCCCGAGCATGAACGCGAGCAGTGTGCCGCTCAGCAGCAACACACCCGGCCAGTCGATCCCATGGCCCGACCGGAGCGGCGGATCGTGCGGCAGCAGCCGCGCCACGGCCGCCGTCGCCACGACGACAGCGAGCGTCGGCAGCGCGAACATCCCGTGCCAGGAAAGGCTTTCCGCGATCGGCCCGGCGATCAGCGTTCCCACGATGCCGCCGCCCGTGAACAACGCGACGACCAGTCCGATCGCCACCTGTGACGCCCCCGCCGGGAGGTGTTTGCGCACCAGGATGAACGAAAGGGGCAGCGCCCCCACCATGGCGCCCTGCAGTACCTGACCGAGCAACAGCACCGGCAGGTTCGGTGCCAGGGCCGCCGCCACACCACCGGCCGAGACCACCGCCATCAGCCGCACCAGCACCCGCTTCCCGCCATAGCGGTCGCCGAGCTTGCCCGCGACGGGCGTGACGACCGCGCCCGTGACGAGTAACGCGTTGCCGACCAGCGCCCCTTCGGCAGGACTCACCCCCAACTCACGCTGCAGCAGCGGGAGCGCGGGCTCCACCACCGACTGCAGCGTGCCGAGGGCGAGTGCCAGGATGCCGAGGGCACCGATCGACAGCCTCCCGATACGGACCGGCGCGAGTACATCGCCGGACCTGGACATCGTTTTCCTCACGTGCTGATCACTCCAGACACCGCTGGGACAGGGAAACGCGTGAGATTCACGCACCCCCCACCCTCCCCTCCGACGCCCCACCGGACGTCGTCCCCAGCCCCCGTCCTCCCCTGGTGCGACCGGACCAGCCCCTCACCCCACCTGGTCTCCGCGCACTACAGCTCATCCCCGGTGTTCCTCCGCGTAGCCCAGGAGGTCGTCGCCGTGGAGTCGCTTGGTGGCGTTGCCGACCCGGACCCAGAGATCGGTGGCGCCGTCGCCACCCTCGGCCGGGTTCAGCGTTCCGCCGGCTCGACTGCGGACAGCCTGGAATTCGGCCGCCTCTGCCCGTCCCCTCACTTGCATGCCAACTCCCGTACTGCGCAAGGTAATCTCGCCGAGGTGAACGCTCTCGCGCCCATTGGTCCACCGGAGTTGCTCGCTTCGCAAGGTGTGTCCTCCCGGCTGCACGAGCACCCTGACGTGACCTGTCCGTGGGAGATCCGCGCCGCGTTGGGCGCTCCCCCGCGACGGACCGCCAAGACCTTCGCATTCATCACCCCCGAGGACCGTCTCCTACTGGCGGCGCGGGCGGGGACGGGGACGCGGCCGATCGCCGGCCTCCCGGCGGACGTGTCGGCATGACGGTCGTCCGCGATGCCACGCCCTCGGACGCCGATGACGTCTACGGTCTGCTGATCGGGTTCGTGACGAGCTACCGGCCCGACCGGGCGGTCTTCGGCGACGTCACGTTCCCCCGGGTCATCGAGGCCGCCTCGGACGGCAGGGCCGAGTTCCTGGTCGCCGAGCAGGACGCGTGCGTGGTCGGATACCTGCTCGCGCCGCGCATGCCCACCCTGTTCGCCGGCGGAACGGTCCTCGAACTGCTCGAACTCACCGTGGCCGAGCCGCTGCGGGGCCGCGGTACGGGTTCCGCGCTGATCCGGGCCGCACAGGCGAGGGCCCGGGAGGCGAAGGACGTCGAGGTGACCGTGCCGACCCGCAGAGCGGCCGACTTCTATCGCGCTCTGGGCTTCCGTGAGACCGCCGTTCATCTCAAGTGGTCCACCGCGTGACCGGGAAACCGCCGACGAATCGGCCGGACGAGACGGGGAATCCATGCGGATCCAGGGGGCAACGGCACTGGTGACCGGCGCGAACCGGGGCCTCGGGCAGGTGATGGCCCGGCTGCTCCTGCAACGCGGCGCCCACCGCGTCTACGGCGGGGCCCGTGACCCCCGGTCGGTCCGCGAACCCGGCGTGCTCCCGGTTCCCCTCGACGTCACCGATCCCGCCCAGGTAGCCGCCGCGGCCGAGACGTGCTCCGGCGTGACCTTGCTGGTCAACAACGCCGGCGTCCTCACCGACAGCCCCCTGCTGGCCGCGCCCGACCCGGACGCCGCCCGCGCCGAGATGGAGGTCAACTACTTCGGCACCCTCGCGATGTGCCGCGCCTTCGCCCCACTGCTCCACAACAACTCGCCCGGCGCCATCGTCAACGTGCTGTCCATCGCGAGCTGGCTCACCAACCCTGCGATGGGCTCCTACAGCGCCTCCAAGGCTGCCGCCTGGGCCCTCACCAACGGAATTCGCGGCGAACTCCACGACACCGGCGTCCTCGTCGTCGGCGTGCACTGCGGTTACATCGACACGGACATGGCCGCCCATGTCACCGGCCCCAAGAACCCTCCGGAAGCCATCGCCGAGCAGACCTTCGCCGCCGTCGAAGCGGGCCGGACGGAGGTCCTCGCCGACGAACGCACCCGGCAGGCCAGGGCGGCCCTGGGAGCCGTTCCCGGTGCGGCAGATTCCGTCCGGCGTCCGTAACACCCCGCGCGGGGTGGGGAACGAGATCGGGCGCAGGGACCTGGCCAAGCACCGGTGGGGAATTCCATCGGTCGCGCCCCCGATGAAGGAGAGGTCCGTCCCGACCTCGGCGAGGACGATGTCATGTCCGGCCCTGATTGACGCCGCCCGCGCATCCCCAGCCCTGTACGGGCCGGCCGTCCTGTCCGGAGGTGGGAGCATCGGCGTCGCGCAGTTCAGGAGCTCTTCCCCACCGGCCGAGTCGGTAATCGCCACCGACACCCACCAGCGGTTCACTTCAGCCTCGTCACCGCACTCGGCAACAGCAAGCCCTCAGGACCCGGCTGACCATCCTGGAGACCGTCTCCGCCCTCGGCTGAGCCGCACGTCAGCGCAGTGCGATCGCGTTGGCGGGTGATCCCACGCCACCGACGATCGACAGCGGCGCGGCGGTGAGGAGGAGGGACCAGCGGCCGTCGGCGGCACAGGCCGCGGCCAGGGCGTCGAGGTCCCAGAGCTCGCCGAGCGGCATGCCGAGCAGGCCGATCAGCGCCCGGTGCATGATGCCGGAGTGCGGATCGCGGTGGCCGTCCTCGCGTTCGGCGCGGGTGAGGAACGGGCTGTCGGATCTGGCCGGCCAGCACTCGAAGGCGAAGTTGTCCGCCGCGGCGAGGCTCACGCGCCGGTCCCACAGCCAGGCGAGGACGTCGTGCGACTGGTCGAGGCCGGGGTGCACCAGGGTGTGCCTCAGGTTGGCGCGGGTCTCCTCGGTCGCCGTCTCGCGGTACCAGGTCAGCCAGCCGAACCGGATCAGCACGATGTCGCCGGGGTGAAGGGTCGTACCCTGTGCAGCCCGCGTGTTCTCCAGGTCCTCGGCGGTGACGGCCTGGCCGCCCTCCTGGTCCAGCGGACGCCCCGCCTGCCGGAGGAACCGGTCGACGTCGAGCAGCACGGCGCGGCCCGCGATCGGCACCGCGGCGAGGTGATGGATGCTCAGCAGGCCGTCGCCGGGGGTGAGGCGGGCCGGGTCGGCGCCGTTGTAGAAGCCGTGTTCCGGGTGCGCGATGTGGCGCAGGCCGTCGAGCTGGGAGCCGTACTGCGGGTAGAAGCGGTCGAGCCACTCGTCGCGGTGGAAGGGGGTCCGCTCGAAGATGTGGTGCTCCGCGGGGCTGCGCGTCGGGGCCAGTGAGGTGGAGAGCGCCGTGGACGGCAGGTCCAGGGAGAACGCCTCACCCGTGCGGACCTCGGCCGCGGCGGCGGGCAGTGAGTTGAGCCGCAGCAGATTCAGGGTGCCGAGCTGGTCGTCCGTTCCGAACAGGTGCCAGCTGGACCCGGGAGGGCCGTCGGTGCGGGCGAGCAGCTGCTCGTAGGTCGGCAGATCACTCAGGTCGGGTGTCACGTTCACCAACTCCGGTTCATGCGGGCGGATGTGGATCCGTGACGGGCGTCCGGCCGCCGCCGATGGCCTCGCTGATCCGCCGGGCGGCGCTCAGCAGGGGCGGCAGCAGCTCGTCGACGAGCCGGTCCATCGAGCACTCGACGGTCCCGCAGGACAGGGCGAGCGCGGCGACGACCCGGCCGTCGGCGTCGACGACGGGCGCGGCGGCGGACCGTCGGCCGATCTCCAGCTCCTGGTCGACGGCGTCCCAGCCGCGCCGCCGGACGAGTCCGAGACGGGCGCGCAGCGGCTCCGCCTCGGTGACCGTCCGGTCGGTGAGCGCCGCACGCGGCGTTCCGGCCAGGTACTGCTCCAGCCCGGCCGGTGCCAGGTCGGCCAGCAGGACGTGCCCCATGGAGGTCGCGTGCGCCGGAAGCCGGGTCCCCACGGCGAGATTGATGCTGGTGACCCGCTGCCGTTGCACACGGTCGACGTAGACGACGTCCGCGCCGTCGAGGGCGGCGAGCGAGGTTCCGATGCCCAGCTCGTCGGTGAGGGACTCCATGATCGGGCGGGCCACGTCCGTGAGCCGCACCGACGACAGGTAGGCGTACCCCAGGCCGAGCACCTTGGGCGTGAGCGCGTACAGGTTGTCCTCGCCGCGCGCGTAGCCGAGGTGCTCCAGGGTGAGCAGGATGCGCCGGACCGTCGGCTTGGTCAGCCCGGTCAGTGCCGCCAGTTCACCCAGTCCGAGCCGGGGTCCCCGGCCGGAGAACGCTGCGATCACCGACAGGCCTCGTTCCAGGGTCTGCAGGTGGTCGCGCCGCTCGTCTGCCATGCCCACTCCTTGACAACCACGTATCCACACGGTGACGCTGACAGCGTTCGCAATGCATGTCAACCGTACGCATAGCGTACACCACTCTGGGGCGGGTCGCCCCAGGAAGGTGAGACCCCATGAGCAACGAACGCGCCCGTCTCCTCGTCGAGGACTTCGAGAAGACCGTCGTCGAGTTCATCCGCCGGCACGGCGTCACCCACGACGAGTACCGGGTGGCCACCGACTTCGTCATCAGCGAGGTGCGGGCGGGCGAGGCCAGCCTCGCCTTCGACGTCCTCTTCGAGGCGGAGGCGACCGACAACGCCAACCAGGGCCGGAAGGGCAGCATCGAGGCGATCGAAGGGCCCTTCTACCTCCCCGGCGCGCCGCTGCTGGAGGGGCCCCGGTCCGTGATGCCGCAGCGGTCCGACGAGCGGGGCATCCCGCTGGTCTTCCACGGCCGGATCACCACGACCGACGGAGAACCGCTGGCCGGCGTGGAACTCGACATGTGGCACGCGGACGCGGAGGGCAAGTACTCCCAGATCCACCCGGGCATCCCCGACTGGAACCTGCGCGGACGCTTCACCAGCGAAGCCGACGGCACCTTCGTGGTCACGACGATCGCGCCGCCGCCGTACGAGATCCCCAAGGACGGGCCCACCGGCCGGCTCCTTTCGGTGCTCGGCAGGCACTGCTTCCGGCCCGCCCACCTGCATGTCAAGCTCCGGCACCCGTACTTCGGGGAGCGGACGTCCCAGCTCTACTTCGAGGAGGGCGAGTACCTGGAGAGCGATGTCGCGAACGCCGTGCGGGACGGCCTGGTCCTCAGGCCCGTGCTGGTCGAGGCGCCGGACCGGATCAAGGCCCACGGCCTGACGGAGAGCTTCGTCGACGCGCGCTACGACTTCGTGATGTCGCCGGCGCGCGCCGCGTCGGGAGTGTGACATGCCGGCGAGTCCGCGGCGGGACCGGCCCGCCCTTCCCGTCACCGCCGTCGAGACGACGGTCCTCGACATCCCGCTGCGCCGGCCGCACCGGTTCTCGGTGGCCACCATGGACACGCAGGGCGTCCTGCTGGTCCGGCTGACCACCGCGGACGGGATCACCGGCTGGGGCGAGGGCGTCGTCCCGGGCGGGCCGTGGTGGGGAGGCGAGTCGATCGAGGGCATGCAGGCGCTCGTCGAGCGTCACCTCGGCCCCCTGCTCGTCGGCGAGGACGCGTTGCGGGTGGATCGTCTCGGGCGCCGTCTGGACAGACTCGTCTCGGGGGCGCCGTTCGCCAAGTCCGCCGTGGAGATGGCCCTTTGGGACGTCGCCGGGCGGGCCCTGGGCGTCCCGGTGTACCAACTCCTCGGCGGTGTGCACCGTACGACGCTGCCGGTCACCTGGGCGCTCGGCGCGGAACCGGCCGGCGTGGTCGTCGAAGAGGCCCTGTCCAGGATCGAGGACGGCTCCCACCGCTCCCTCAAGCTGAAGATGGGGGCGCTCCCCCCGCCGGAGGACGTCGCCCGGATCGCGGAGATCGCCGACGCCCTGGCCGGCCGCGCGCCCCTCGCCGTCGACCTCAACGGCGCGTGGGACGAGCGGACCGCCCGGCGCCGGCTGCCCGCACTCGCCGCGGCGGGGATCAGCCTGGTCGAACAGCCCCTGCCGGCGGCCGACGTCTCCGGCGCGGCCCGCCTGCGCGCCGGTACGACGGCCGCGCTCATGGCGGACGAGTCGCTCCGGACGCCCGCGGACGCGCTGCGTCTGGTGACCGAACACGCGGCGGACGTGTTCGCCCTGAAGATCGCCAAGAGCGGCGGCCTGTCCACCGTGCGGCGGATCGCCGCCGTCGCCGAGGCCGCCGGCATCTCCTGCTACGGCGGTACGACGATCGAGACGTCGCTCGGCACGGCGGCGGCCACCCACCTGTTCTGCGCCACCGCGTCCCTGACGGCGGGCACCGAGCTGTTCGGTCCGCTCCTGCTCGCGGACGACATCGTGGAGAACCCGGTGTCCTACGCCGACGGCGAGCTGCTCCTCGGCGACGGACCGGGCTTCGGGGTCACGGTCGACGAGGCGAAGGTGGCGAAGTACGCACGTAGGTGACGCCGTATGCCGGGCCGGCGAACGCCACAGGCCGGGCGGGCGAGGCCGTGCATGTGCTGGTGGCTGCCCGTGCACCCAGCGGCACCTTCCCGGCGGCGGTTGGCGCGAAGGTCGTGGGAGTCCCGTACCGACACCGGAGCGGGCGCCGGATCGCCAGGAGAGTACCGATGGACCATCGCCACGAGCACCTCTACATCGGCGGGGAGTGGGTGCGCCCCTCCTCCAGCCGCGTCATCAGCCCGGTCAACCCGAGCACGGAAGCCGTGCTCGGCAGTGTGCCGGAGGCGCTGGAAGCGGACGTGGACACCGCGGTCGGCGCGGCGCGCCGGGCGTTCGACGAGCCGGGCGGCTGGGCGAGTTGGGAGCCGGAGCGCCGGGCCGACGTGATGGAACGGTTCGCCGCCGAACTGGAGGCACGGGCCGAGCGCATCGCCCGGCTGGTCAGCGGCCAGAACGGCATGCCGGTCGCCATGTCCCGGCAGCTGGAGGTGGGTTATCCGACCGCGGTGCTGCGCTACTACGCCGGTCTTGCCCGTACGACGGAGTTCTCCGAGGTCCGTTCCGGGCTCCTCGGCGGCTCGATCGAGGTGCGCCGGACGCCGGTGGGCGTCATCGCGGCGATCGTCCCGTGGAACTACCCGCAGGTCCTGTCCATGTTCAAGATCGCACCGGCGATGGCGACCGGCTGCACGGTGGTGCTGAAGCCCTCCCCCGAGGCGGTGCTCGACTCGTTCGTGGTCTCGGAGGCGGCCGAGGTCGCCGGTGTCCCGGCCGGGGTGCTCAACATCGTGCCGGGCGGCCGGGAGGCGGGTGCCCACCTCGTCTCGCACCCGGGCGTGGACAAGGTCGCGTTCACCGGCTCCACGGCGGCCGGCCGGGCCATCGCCGAGACCTGCGGGCGGCTGCTGCGGCCGGTCACGCTGGAACTCGGCGGCAAGTCGGCCGGCATCGTCCTGGACGACGCCGACCTGGACCCGGCGAAGATCGGGCAGGACCTGGTGGCCGCGACCCTGACCAACAACGGCCAGACCTGCTTCCTCAGCACCCGCATCCTGGCCCCGCGCAGCCGCTACACCGAGGTCGTCGACCTGTTCACCGCGCTGGCCGGCAGCCTGCCCGTCGGTGACGCACTCGACGAGAACACCCTCATCGGCCCCATGGCCACCGCCCAGCAGCGGGACCGGGTGGAGCGCTACATCGCGAAGGGCGTCAGCGAAGGAGCCCGCCTCACCACCGGCGGCGGCCGTCCCGCCGGCCTGGATCAGGGGTGGTTCGTGGAGCCCACGGTCTTCGCGGACGTCGACAACCGGTCCGTCGTCGCGCAGGAGGAGATCTTCGGCCCGGTGCTGTGCGTGCTGCCGTACGACGACGTCGACGACGCCGTGCGGATCGCCAACGACTCCGACTACGGCCTCGGCGGCACCGTGTGGACCTCGGACCCGGACCGCGGTGCGGGCGTCGCGCGCCGCGTGCTCACCGGCACGATCGGCGTGAACCGCTACCTGCCCGACCCGGTGGCGCCCTTCGGCGGTGTCAAGGGCAGCGGCCTCGGCACCGAACTCGGCCCGGAGGGACTGGAGTCGTACCTGCGGACGCAGTCGCTGTACCGCTGACGCGCACCACGAGGGCGGCCGGGAGGAGCAACTCCTCCCGGCCGCCCTCGTGTCGGGGTTCAACCGCTGATCGGGCGCTCCCCTCGGACCGCCCGCTCCAGCAGACCGGTCAGCTCCTCGGCGGTGGGGGTCCGCGGGTTGGCGTAGGGCGCTGCCACGACCTGGCGGACCGCCTCCTGGATGTTCTCCTCGCCCATGCCGATCTCGGACAGGGACGTGGGTGCCCCCAGGCTCCGTGCCAGGTCCCGGAGCGCGGTCGCCGGGTCGCGGGTGCCCAGCACGCGCTCCATGGCCATGGCCGCTCCGGGGGCGGCGGGAGCGTTGTAGGCGAGGACGTGCGGCAGTACGACCGTGTGCACCTCTGCGTGCGGCAGGTCGAAGGTGCCGCCCAGGACATGGCAGAGCTTGTGGTGCAGCGACATCGTCGTGGCGCCCAGGACCGACCCGCACAGCCAGGACCCGTACAGGGCCCGGGTGCGGGCCTCGATGTCCGCGCCGTCCTCGGCGATCCGGGGCAGCGCCTCGACCAGGGCCTGTGCCCCCTCCCGCGCCAGCAGCGAGACGACCGGCGAGGCGTCCGGGGCGTAGAGTCCCTCCACCGCGTGGGCGAGTGCGTTGAAGCCGCTGGTCACCGAGAGGGCGGTGGGCAGGGTGAGGGTCAGCTCCGGGTCGTAGACGACGCTGCGCGGCAGGACGGCGGCATCGCGTCCGGTGCGTTTGACGCCGTCCTCGGTCAGGCCCCAGATCGGGGTCATCTCCGAGCCCGCGTAGGTGGTGGGTACGGCGATGACCGGCAGCCGGTGCTTCAGGGCGACGGCCTTGCCGAGGCCGACGGCGGAGCCGCCGCCGACCGCCACACAGCCGTCCGCGTCCAGTCGGCGCGCGGTCGCCCAGGCCGCCTCGGCCGTCTCGGCGGGCACGTGCATCCGGGCCTCCTGGAACACCCCGGCCGTGTGCCGCCCGAGGGCGTCGGTGACGAGCCGGACGTGCTCCTCCTGGCCGGGGGTGGCCAGCACCAGGACCCGTTCCAGGCCCAGCCGTTCGGCCTCCTCTCCCAGCACGGCCAGCCGGCCCGCGCCGAAGGCGACGCGCATCGGCAGCGCCTGGTAGGTGAACTCGTTCCACATGGGGTGAACTCCTGTGTACGCGCGAAGCGTTACGGCCGCATCAGCACCGACGCCGAGGGGAAGCTCTCGGCGAAGTGCGTCGGCAGCGGGGTGATGAAGACGTTCTCGGTGCGGGTGCGGGTGATCTTCCAGACGCCGTCGATCCGGCGGAAGGCGTTGTTGAGCCGGCTCGACCGCAGCAGGGACCTGCCGTCGGAGAAGAGCCAGGGCTGCATGTGGATCCACTGGCCGGTCGCCTCGTCGCCGTCGACGTGGATCTGCTCGGAGGTGAGGTAGTGCGCGTTGAGCAGCAGCGCCGGATCCTGCTTCTGCCCCCAGAAGCCCTCGAAGTGGGTGCGGATCGCGGCGGCGCCCTCGGCCCGGCCGAACTGGTTGTCGTAGTACTCGCCGACGCCCTCCCAGACGGCGTCCTCGGCGTAGAGGTCCATGATCAGGTCGATGCGGTGGCTGTCGTCCCGGACGCCGAACTCCGGGCAGGGTGTGTCGCACAGGAACATGTAGCGCGCCTGGAGGCGGCGGATCTCGGCTTCGGACTCCAGGACCTCGACTCGGCGGGCCAGTGCGGCGAACGTGGCTGGTGTGGCTTCTTCGGTGGTCGTCATGGGGGTTCCTTCACAGGGCCGACGGGTGCTGGGCCAGCGGGGTCACGGTGACCGTCAGGTAGGGGAAGAGCGGCAGGCCCCAGAGGACCTCGTTGAGCCGGTCGTTGTCGGCGACGTCGAAGACGCTGAGGTTGGCGTACTGACCGGCGCAGCGCCACAGGTGCAGCCACTCCCCGGCATGCTGGAGCTGCTGCGCGTACTCCTTCTCGGCTGCGAGCGTTGCCGCACGGACCTCGGGGTCCATGTCGGACGGCAGGTTCACGGTCATCTGGACGGCGAAGAGCACGACCGGCTCCCCTTCTTCTGCACGTGCGGTCAGGAGGCCGGGGCGAGGACGAAGTCGTAGGTGACCTCGTTGCGGCCGTCGGCGACCTGCTGGGGGTCGAGGACCAGCTCCGGCTTGACCGCGGAGGCCACGTCGTCCCCTATGTGCTCGCCGTTCTTGAAGTACAGCTGCGTGGTCAGCGACTCGTGGCCCGGGGCCGACACCTTGAGGTGGAGGTGGGCGGGGCGCCAGGCGTGCCAGCCCGCGGCGGCGATGAGCCGGCCGCAGGAGCCGTCGGTGGGGATCTGGTAGGGGGCGGGCTGGACGGTGGTCACCGCGAACCGGCCCTCGGCGTCGGCCACCACGCTGCCCCGCAGGTTCCACTCCGGGATGCCGGGCGCGAACTGGGCGTAGAACCCGGCGTCGTCGGCCTGCCACATCTCCAGCAGCGCACCGGCGATCGGCGCGCCCGAGACGTCGGTGACCTGGCCCTGGAAGAGCAGCCGGGTGCCGGGCTCGTCCTCGCGCATCGGCAGGGTGGTGACGCCGGGCAGCGTCGGGGCGCCCGGAGCGTAGTACGGGCCCTCGATGGTCCCCTTGCTGCCCTCTCGGCCGGCGTGGGCGACCTCTTCGACGACGTGCTCGACCCACACGTCCAGGAAGAGCGGCCACTCGCCGTCCTGGCCGACGGCGATCAGCCAGGACTTGAGGACGTTGTACTCGTCGTACGTCACCTCGTGGCGGCGGATCACGTCGTGCAGGGCGGTGATGACCTCGGTGGCCAGGGTGTTGACGCGCGCGGTGTCGGCTGCGGCCGTCGCGGGTGTGCCGGTCTTGTCGGCGAGGAAGCGCTGGGTGGCCGAGGCGCCGGATGCGGCGGCGGTGGCCTTGAGCGTGGTGTCGGTCATGATGTGCGGCTCCTTCGGAGGGAGTTCCCGTGCGGGGCTGGTCAGTCGTCCTGGCGGTAGCGGGACAGCTTGTCCTCGTCGATCGCGACACCCAGGCCGGGCCGGTCGCCCACGGCGAGCGTGCCGCCGCTGATGACCAGCTGCTCGGTGAGCAGGTCGTCGCTCATGTCGAGGAAGTTGGAGAGTTCGCCGGCCCGGCGGGACGAGGCGGCGTGGGCGGCGCCGAAGGCCGCGGTGCACACGGTGCCCAGCTGGCCGTCGACCTGGTTGCCCATGACGACGTCCACGCCCATCCCCTCGCACTGGAACAGCACGCGCTGGGACCCGGTGAAGCCGGTGCGGGCCGTCTTGATGCTGATGGCGGTGGCCGCGCCGTCCAGGAGGGAGCGGGTCACCTCGGCGGGCGTGGTGGCGGACTCGTCGGCGACGAAGGGGACGGGGCTGCGCGCCACGAGCCACCTGCGTCCGAGCACGTCGTCGGCGGGGCACAGCTCCTCGGCGAGGGTGATCCCGAGGGGGTCGAGTTCGCGCAGGGCCGCGGCCGACTCCGCCGCGGTCCAGCCCCGGTTGCCGTCGACGTACAACTCGGCCTCGTCGCCGAGGGTTTCCCGCAGGATCCGGCACACGTCCAGGTCGAGCCGTACCGGGCGGCGGCCGACCTTCACCTTGAACACGGTGATGCCGTAGGTGTCGCGCATCCGCTCCGCCTCGGCGGCCATCCGCTCCGGTGCGTCGAAGCCGAGCATGTGGCTGACGCGCATCCGGTCGGTCCAGCCGCCCAGCAGCCGGGTGACCGGCTGCCCCAGGGCCTGGCCCGTGATGTCCCAGAGCGCCATGTCGATCGCGGACTTGGCGGCCGGGTTGCCGACGGTGCGGTGCAGCCGGGCCCGGACCTGCTCGCGGGTGAACACGTCCGTTCCGGTGAGCTGCGGGGCGAAGACCGTCTCGATCACGCCGATCACGGACGCCTGGGTCTCGCCGTAGGTGTAGGGGCGGGGTACCGCGTCGGCGGCGCCGGTCAGCCCTTCGTCCGTGTGGACGCGCACGAGGACGTGTTCGGCGACGTGCACCTCGCCGCTGGCGAACTTCACCGGCCTGGCGTAGGGGATCGCGTACGGGACGGTCTCGATCCTGGTGATCTTCATCCCGCGCTCTCCTCGACGACCCTCTCGGTGTGCCGGGCGATGCCGAGCAGTCGGCCCACGCGGCCGGGGTGGCCGATGAGCTGGAGGCCCAGCGGCAGGCCGTTCTGGTCGCGGTGGCCGGGGACGGTGACCACGGGCAGGCCGAGCAACTGCCAGGGGCGGCTGAGGATCGGTGTGCCGGTGGCGCCGAGTCCGTGCGGGGCGGGGCCGGGGGCGGCGGGGCCGAGGATGGCGTCGACGTCTTCGAGTACGTCGAGGATCCGGGCGCGGGCCGAACTCCTGAGGGCCAGTGCGGCTTCGTAGTCGGCCGTGGGGGTGTCGCGACCGCGCCGGATGAGGTCGTTGAGGTGGTCGCTCAGGGATTCGGGGTGCTCCGCCTCGGGGGCGAGGGCGCGTGCGGCCTCGTACGCCATGACGGTGGCGTGGGTCTCGGCGAGCAGCGGTGTGCGGGCCTGGTCGCCGAGTTCGCCGGCGGCGAGAGCTTGCCCGGTACGCCGTAGTGCTTCGAGCATCTCCGGGGCGACTTCGGTGAGTTCGGTGCCGGGCCAGAGCAACACCCTCGGCGCTGCCGGCGGATCTTCGGTCCGCGTGCCGTCGACGGCCTCGATCACTGAGGCAAGGTCAGCGACGTGGGCGGCGAGCAGCCCCGGGGCGTCGAGGGTCTCGCTGAGTCCGGCGAAGCCCGTGGTGGGCCAGGCGCCGACGGGGGCGACGTACCCGGCGACACCGCAGAAGGACGCGGGCCGGGTCAGCGAGCCCGCCGTCTGCGAGCCGAGCGCGAGGGGGACCACACCGGCCGCGACGGCGGCGGCGGAGCCGCTGGAGGAACCGCCCGGGGTGTGGTGGACGTTGTGCGGGTTGCGGGTCGGGCCGGGCTGGAAGTACGCGAACTCCGTGGTGACGGTCTTGCCGAGCGGTACGGCACCCGCCCGGCGCAGCCGGTCCACCAGCCAGGCGTCGGCCGCGGCGATCCGCCCGCGGCGCAGCGGGGAGCCGCACTCGGTGGGCAGGCCGGTCACGTCGATGATGTCCTTGACGCCGAACGGCATGCCCCGGAGCGGTCCTTCGGGTGCCCGCCCGGCCGCCGCGCGGGCACCGTCGGCGTCGACGCGGACCCAGGCGTGGATCTCGGGTTCGGTCTTCGCCAGCCGGCGCAGTGCCTCCTCGACGGCGTCGGGGCCCCTCACGAGACGGCTTCCGGGAACGTCGTGGCGTCGAGGCGGTGGAAGGCCCGGTTGTAGTAGACGAGGCTCTGGCCGCCCGAGCGGGTGCGGAGCTGCTCGACACCCACGAAGAGCACGCTGTGGGAGCCCCTCGGGACGGCGTCCTTGATGGTGCCGACGGCCGTGACCAGGGCGTCCTTGAGGACCGGCACATCGTGGGAGTGGTCCCAGATGTCCCAGGTGAAGCGCTCGGCCATGGGCACCTTCGTGGCCCCGGCGAAGTGCATCGCCAGTTCCTGCTGTTCGCCGCCGAGGACGTTCACGCACACCCGGCCGTTGGCCTGGAAGACGTCGTGCATGGCGCTGGAGCGGTTGACGCAGACGAGCAGGGTGGGCGGGTCGTCGGTGACCGAGCAGACGGCACTGAGGGTGATGCCGCAGCGGCCGTTCGGGCCGTTCGTCGTCAGGATGTTGACGGCCGCCGGGAGATGCGCCATGGCCTCCCGGAACTCGGCCTGGTCGGGATTCATGGCGGTTCCTTTCCTCTCCTGTTTCGGTCGGGTCTCGTCCTGGTTCCTTCGGCTCTCGCTCACCACAGCTCCACCACCAGCCGGGGTGACTTCGCGCGCGAGACACAGGCGGCGATCTGGTCGCCGGCCGCCTTCTCCTTGGCGGTCAGGCAGTGGTCGCGGTGGTCGGGTTCGCCCTCGATCACCCGCAGGACGCAGGTTCCGCAGATGCCTTCGCGGCAGGAGGTGTCGAGGGGGACGCCGTTCTCCTCCAGCACCTCGGCGATGCTCTTGTCCGGCGGCACGGTGTAGACCTCGCCGGTCTCCAGTGCGACCTCGAAGCTCGCGCCGCCGACCGGGAGTTCACCGGCCTGGAACAGCTCGCGGTGGACGTGGTCCGCGGGCAGCGCCCGGGGCGCGAGGGCGGCGACCTGGTCCATGAAGCTCTGCGGGCCGCAGGTGTAGACGTGCGCGTCGGCCGGGAGCGCGGCCAGTTCCGCGGCGAGCAGCTCGGCGGCGGCCTCGCGGCCGAGACCGAAGTGGAAGACGGCACGGTCCGCGAAGGCGCTGCGCTCGATCAGTTCGGCGAAGGCCGCTTCGGCCCGGCCGCGTGCCACGTAGTGCAACCTGAACTCCGCGCCACGGGCGTGGAGTTCGTACGCCATCGCCAGCAGCGGGGTGATGCCGACCCCGGCGGCCACCAGGTGGTGCTGCCCCGCCTCCTCGGCCAGGCCGAGGAGTTGCCGGGGGGCACCGACAGTCAGCCGTGTGCCCGGCTCGACCTTGTCGTGCAGGGCCTGGGAGCCGCCCCGGGAGTTCTCGTCGCGCTTGACCGCGACGGTGTACGCGCCGGTGTCCTCCGGTGGGCCGCACAGCGAGTACGGGCGGGTGATCCCGGTGGGTCCGGTCACGTCGACGTGCGCGCCCGCCGGGTACGGGGGCAGGGGCGTGCCGTCGGTGGAGACGAGCCGGAGGACCTTGATGGTGTCCGTTTCGTCGGTGATCTCGGTGACGGTGACAGGGAACATCGGTCCGCCTTCGCGTTCATGAGGGTGGAGCTGACCGCAGCGTCAGCGCATGTACAGGCCGCCGTTGGCGTCCCAGCAGGCTCCGGTCACCGCGTCCGCGTGCTCGGCCGCGAGCAGCAGGCACATGTCGGCGATGAACCCGGGGCGGCCGAGCCGGCCCACCGGGATCGACGCCTCGATCTGCGCGAGCCGGTCGGGGGTGACCGATTCCCGGACCACCGGAAGGTCCTGCGGTCCCGGCGAGACCGCGTTCACCGTCACCCCGTGCGGGCCGAGTTCGCGGGCGAACACCTTGGTCAGCGTCGCCACCCCGCCCTTGGCCGCCGCGTAGTGGGCGCCCGTCGCCGTACCGCCGTTCTGGCCGGCCAGCGAGCCGACGTTGACGATCCGTCCGTAGCCGCGTTCGGCGAAGTACGCGCCGAAGACCTGGCAGCCGAGGAACGGGCCGTCGAGGTTGGTCCGCACGACCGCGTCGAAGCTCTCGGGGCTGATGTCCATCAGCGGCTCGACCTTGGAGTGTCCGGCGTTGTTGACCAGGACGTGGACCGCGCCCCAGCGCTCGACGAGCCGGTCGCGCACCCGGACGAAGGCGTCCTTGTCCCGGACGTCCAGGGCGAGACCGACCGCGTTCTTCCCGGTGGGGTCGAGTGCGGCGGCCTCCTTGGCGGCGGCCTCCTCGTCGAGGTCGGTCAGCGCCACCCGGTAGCCGCGGTCGAAGAAGCGCCCGGCGATGCAGGACCCGAGGCCCCCCGCCGCGCCGGTCACCAGCACGACCCGGTGGGTGTCGTCCTCCCAGGTCGCTCCGAATCCCTGCGGGCTCACAGCAGGAACCCCGATGCCGTGACCGCCTCGTCGGAGTTGACGAGCCGCACGACCTTCCGGGAGATACGGGGCCCGTCCGCGCCGAACACGATCCGGTGGGTGACGTCGGCGGCGAGGACGAAGGTCTCCTCGCGCTTGTAGCCGACCAGGATCTGCGCCGCGCAGACCTCGATCGCGTCGTCCTCGCGGCCGGTGACCACGAAACGGGACACGGAGCGGACCGTACGGGCGGCCGCCGATGCCGAGATCGAGAAACCTCCGGTGAGGCGCTCGACGCGCATCCGGCGCATCCGGTCGTCGTCGTAGACCAGGTTGAGGGCGGAGGCGAAGTCGGTGGTCTCCCGGTCGATGGGGACGACGTACTCGCCGCCCTCGGCCCAGAGCCCGTCCCACTCCGCGTAGCGGCGGGCGTCGAGCAGGTGGGCCTCGCGCCAGATCAGGGAGACCGCGGCGAGTGCACGCGGGTCGTCCAGCGGGAGCTCGGCAACGGCCGGGCCGAGAGCCTCAGTTGTCATCGGTCATCATCCTCTTCCACATCGCGTACGCCTCCCGCATCCCGGTCTCGTCGGTCGCGTGGGAGGTGGGCTGTCCCAGGTCGTCGGGCTTCTCGCGGCCGAGGCCGCGGTTGACGAGGATCGGCAGGTCGGCCCCGCCGGCCACGCCGCGCTGGACGCGGTTCCACGCCTCGGCGTCGTCGGGGCTGCCGAATCCGAACGGGCCCTGGAAGTGCTCGTGGATGCGCAGCCGTTCGCGGTTGACGATCTCCGGGCCGCCGTCCAGGCCGAGCGCCATGTGCCGGATCTCCGTCTCCCCGACCGAGACCGGCCGCAGCACGCGGAAGAAGGCCATCGACATCGCGACGTTCGGGAACAGGTTGAGGTTGAAGCCCACGCCGTGCATGGCGCGCACGATGCGCCGGACCTGCTCGGGGGGCAGGTCCTTCGACAGTTCCTCGACGATGTGGGCGAAGCGGTCCTGGAGTTTCTCCGTGCCGTCGTCCGCGTCGAAGTCGACGTGGTCGGCGACGCCGACGGCGACGCTGTGACCGTTGCCGAGGGCATGGGTGACCGCGCTCTCGTCGGTCATGATCGACAGCATGCTCGCGGTCTCGGCGTCGACCGACGCCATCCAGGAGCGGTGCACGATCGGGAAGTGGTACCAGTCGGTGGTGTTCTCCAGCTGGATCTTCCAGTTGCCGTTGAACCGGAACCTGTGCTCGCCCTGCACCTTGACCGGGTAGCCGGCGCCCTGCTTCATGAAGCGGTCGATCCACAGGCGGGCCCCGCCGAGGAAGTCCTCCAGCGGCTCGATGTCCGGGTTGAAGCTGGCGAAGATCATGCCCCCGTACGTGCCGACCTTCAGGCGCAGCAGCGGCAGATCCTTCTTCTCCAGGACGTCCTCGTAGCCCTCCGGGTACGGGATGCCGCGCAGCGCGCCGTCCAGGGAGTACGACCACGCGTGGTACGGGCAGGTGAAGCCGTTGCCGTTGCCCTTGAGGGTCTCGCAGACGCTGGCGCCGCGGTGGCGGCAGCGGTTGAGCAGGACGTTGATGGAGCCGCGGCGGTCGCGGGTGACGATGACCGGGCGACGGCCCACCCAAGTGGTCCTGAAGTCACCGGCCTTGGGGATCTCGCTCTCGTGGGCGACCCACACCCAGGTGCGGTGGAAGATGCGGTCCATCTCGGACTCGAAGAGAGCCGGGTCGGTGTAGAGGGAGCCGGCGACGCGGTCGGACTGCACCAGGGAGGAGACCTCGGGGATCGTGGTCATCGGGCCACCTCCGGTTCGGGCAGCGGGCGGCCGACGCGCGCCTCGATCTTCATGTAGCGCCACAGTCCGTACTCGCCGACCTGGACGGTCCGGAAGAGGTTGCAGGCCGCGGCGACCGTGGGCTGGTCGACGACGTCGGCGAGGACGTAGCAGGTCCAGGGCCAGGAGTCGGAGGGGCCGACCATGTGCTGGTCGTCGTCGATGGTGCCGAGGACGGTCACGCCGGGCAGTTCGTACAGCTGCTTCAGCATGGTGACGGTGCCGTCCCAGACCGCCTTGCCCTGGCCGGTGGGCAGGTCGAAGAAGTTCTGGTTGACGCCGATGCAGAACAGCACCCTCAGTGGTGCGTCGGACATGGGGTTCCTGCCTTTCTAGAGGTAGCCGGGGAAGGGCTGGACGCCCATGAGGACCGCGCCGGCGCCGTCGTACATGCCCTCCTGGAGGAAGGCGTGCTGCGGGACCACCGAGGCGTCGCGCAGGTAGCGCTGCATGGGGCTGCCGTCGGCGATGGCGGGGATGCCGGCGAGCTGGTAGGCGGCCCGGACGACCTCGAAGGAGGTCTTGGCGAGGTGGGCCGAGGCGAGCCGCAGCAGGCTGGCCTGTTCGCGGGTCGCGGGGTCGCCGGCCGCGACCGTGGCCCAGACCTCCTCGGTGATCTCGTAGAAGAAGGCGCGCACGGACCGGAGTTGGGCCTCGGCCTGTCCCACCGAGATGCGGTAGGTGGCGCGTTCGGCGGGCCTGGGGGCGCCGGTGTAGCCGGCGCGGCCGCCCTGGGCGATGACGTGGTCGAGGGCGGCGCGGGCCACGCCGAGGCCGACGACGGCCAGCACCTGGGCGGCGTACGGGACGCTCGGGTAGCGGTAGAGCGGTTCGTCGACGGTGGGTTCGGAGCCGCGGACGAAGGTCCACTCCGGCGCCACGACGGCCCCGTCGACCACGAGGTCGTGGCTGCCGGTGCCGCGCAGCCCGATGACGTCCCAGTTCTCGGCGATCTCCACCTGTTCGGGACGGAGTACGGCGGTCAGGGGCCGGCCGGCCCGGTCCTCGCCGGCCTTGATGCCGACGCCGAGGATGTCCGCGCCCTTGCAGCCGCTGGCGAACTTCCAGCGCCCCGAGATCCGGTAGCCGCCGTCCACGCTTTCGGCGGGCTGCACCGGGAACAGACCGCCCGCGAAGGCGACATCGGGTCCGGCGGCGTACAACTCGGCCTGGGTGTCCAGCGGGAGCGCTGCCAGATAGATCAGCGACGAGCCGAAGCTGGCGACCCAGCCGGCCGAGCCGTCGACAGCCGATATCCGCTCGATGACGCGGAGGAATTCCGCCGGAGGCAGGGCGTCGCCGCCGAATTGCTTCGGCGTGCTCGCCCGATAGATACCGGCCTTCTTGAACTCGGCGATCACATCGCGCGGAACGTGCCGCTTCTCCTCGAATTCGGCCCGCCGCTCCGCCACCAGGGACAGTACGCGGTCCAGCTCCGACGGCGTCTGCGTCATGAGAAATTCTCCTCGCAAGACCAGGCGGTTTCCGTTTCCGCCTCGCTATTACGCTAGGCGGGCCAACTGCTGCCCGACAATTGGGAGTCGGCCGCATCGGATAGGGGATTTCCCCCATCGCTGAGGGGCAGCCGGAACCGGAAGACGGCTCCGCGCGGGGTGTTCTCGTGGGCCTCGATGGTGCCGCCGTGACGGGTGATGATGCGGTGGCTGAGGGCGAGGCCGATGCCGTGCCCGTTCTCCTTGGAGCTGAACGCCCCGTCGAACACGCTGCCCGACGGGAAGCCCGACAGCCCTTGGCCGTGGTCGCGCACCTCCACCTCGGCGTACGGTCCGTCCCGCCGGGTCGCCACGGTCACGACGCGCTCCTCGGCGGGCCAGCCGGCCATCTCCTCCACGGCGTTGAAGGCGAGGTTCATCACGACCTGCCCGATGAGCACCGCCTCGCAGTGCACGGGAAGCGGATCCGCCGTGAGTTCCCAGCGCAGTTCGACCGCGTTCTGCTGCGCGCGTACGTCGACGAAGTACGCGCAGTCGCCCACGATGCCGTTCAGGTCGGCCAGTTGCTGGGACTGCTCCAGCCGTACGACGTACTTGCGCAGGCTGGAGAGGATCAGGGCCGCACGGTCCAGCTGGCGGGTGGCGCTCTCCAGGCCCCAGTTCAGCTGGGCGGCCTCGCCGCAGTCGAGGCGTCCCCGTACGCCGGCCACGAAGTTGTGCGCGGCCGCGATCGGCTGGCTCACCTCGTGCGCGATGGCCATCGCCATGTCGCCCATGGCGTTGTAGCGGGCCAGATGGTTCAGGTACTGCGCGTCGCGGTGGTGCTCCGCCTCCGTCCGTACCGTGTCGGTGATGTCGTGGAAGAGCAGCAGCAGACCGCGCAGGTCGTTCTCGATGTCGATGTACTGGCAGCGGGCCGCGAACCAGCGGGCCGCACCGTCGCTCCCGCCCGGGACCGCCAGGCGGTAGCGGGCGTCTCTGGGCAGCCCGCCCCGCGAGGTCGAGGCGAGGGCGTCACGCAGGACCGCGTGGGAGTCGGGGGCCAGGAAGCCGGTGAAGTCGGCGCCGACGAGGTCCTCCGGGTCACGGCCGAGCAGTCGCCCCGCCGAGACGCTGGCGAACCGCATCCGCCCCGCGTCGTCGAGCACGACGATGCCCTCGTCGAGGTTGCGCAGAAAGGCGTGCAGCCGTCCCTCGGTGCGGAACAGGTCGAGCCGGGTGGCCTTCTCCTCGGCGATGTCGCGGAACTGCACCATCACCACCGGGCCTCGGTCCAGGTCCACCCGGACGGCGATCGCCTCGGTCAGGATGTCCTGCCCCGCCTTGGAGCGATAGCACCATTCGATGGCGCTGGTCCCCTGATCGACGGCGCTCTGCAGCCAGGCGACGCCGATCTCGCGGGCGTACTGCCGGGCGTTGGAGCTCATGTCGGGAGCCTTGAGCGGCCGGAGTTCGTCGAGGGTGAAGCCCAGTACGTCACAGGCGGCCGGGTTGGCCCAGAGGATCTCCTTCGTCGTGGCGTCGTGCACGAGCACGCAGTGCTGGAGCGCGGCGAAGAGGCGGCCGAGGTCGGACGGCGTGATCTCGGGAGGGCCGGACATGCCCGATCACACCCCGGCCGGTCCGAGACCGCAGCGCAGCAGGTCCCCGACCAGCTCGCCCAGGGTCGCGGCCCCCGTCTTCTCCCGGATCCGGGCCCGGTGCGCGTCGACCGTCTTCAGGCTGATGCCCAGCTGTCCGGCGATCGCCTTGCTGGGCAGTCCGGCGACCACGAGCCGCAGCGTCTCCTGTTCCCGGGGGCTGAGGGCTGCGAGCCGGGCCCGCAGCGCGAGCTGTTCGGCACGGCGGGCGTGGCGCTCCCGGGCCGTGCCCAGCGCGTTCTGCACCACGTCGAGCAGGTGCTGGGGGTCGTACGGCTTCTCCAGGAAGTCCACCGCCCCCTGCTGCAGGGCGCGTACCGACATCCGGATGTCGCCGTGGGCCGAGACGAAGACGACGGGCAGGGTCGCGCCCGTGGCGTTGAGCAGCTCCTGGACCTGGAAGCCGCCCGTGTGCGGCATGCGGACGTCCAGGACGAGGCAGGCGGGGCGGTCGGGGTCGAAGGCGGCGAGGAAGGAGCCGGCGTCGGTGAAGCAGGCCGTGCGGATGTGGACGGAGTCGAGCAGCCAGGCCAGGGAGGAGCACAACTGCTCGTCGTCGTCGAGGACATAGACCAGTTCGTCTCGTGCCGTGGGTGCCGTCGACGCGCTCACGCCGGCCTCCGGACTCATTCCGCCCAGGCCGCCGGGGCGGTCCAGTACTCGCTGCCGTCGGCGCTGATCCCGCGCCGCCACTCCGCGGTGCGGCGCAGGGCCGGCTCGACCCTGGCGGTCGCCGCGTCGGCGCCCTCGGGTCCGTCCCGCTCGACCTGCCAGTGCACCCAGTTGAGCTCCCGGCCCTCGCTGTCGTGGAGGAACAGGTCCACGTGGTGCCAGCCGTAGCCGTAGGTGTCGGCGTAGCAGGTGAGCAGGAGGGTGGTATCGGTCGTGGCCGCGTCGGTGTGCGTGGTCATGCGGGCCACGCTAGGTGGGCGGCCGGCTGCGGATGCGGCAGCGCGTGCACGGGGTTCCGCCAGTCAGTGCACCGGTGGGCGGCGGCGGTCGTGGGTGCTCAGGCGTAGGAGGCGAGCAGTCCTTCCAGCACCTCCAGCTGACGTTCCCCCGTGGTGGTGCCCGGTGTCAGCACGGCGCCGACCTGGAAGCCCACGACGACGGCGAACAGCGTCTCGACGATGCGCTCGTCGGGGACGGGGGTGGTGATCTCACCGGCGGATCTGGCCCGGGACACACAGTCCCGCATCAGGGTCCGCCACCGGTCCGTCGTCGACTCGTGCGCCGCCGACAGGCGCGGGTCGTGCACGGCCCGGTCCCAGAACGCGATCACGACCCGCGCCTCCAGCAGGCGGGTGTCGTCCAGCGGCAGCAGCTCGTGGCAGACCGCGCGCAGCGCGACCAGACCGCCGGCCCCGGCGGTGGCGGGCGCCAGCCGGCGTTCGGTGGCGTCGCAGGCGTACTGGAAGGCCGCCAGCAGGATCTCGTCCTTGTCGCGGAAGTACGGGGCGAGTCCCCCGTTGGCGAACCCGGCCTCGGCCGCCAGTTCCCTCATGGTCACGGCGGCCAGGCCGCGTCGGCCGACGATCTTCCAGACCGACTCGATGATCAGCCGCCGACGCGCGTCGTGATCGACGACCTTCGGCATGCGCTCCTCCCCGCCTTCCGGTTCTCGCGGCTCATACGAGCATGGCGGCCATGGCGCTGACCATCAGCACCGCCCCGGCCTCCCGGCAGACCCGCGAGCGGCCGGCGCACGGGGCGGGCCGCTCGGACAGGCTCCGGAACATGATCGCACCGGCCCTCGCCGTCACCCAGACCACGACGGTCAGCACGGCCGGGCCGACCGCCCCCGAAGCCATGTGCCGGTGCGCCCCTCCGCCGGTCATGAGGGCCATGAGCAGCGTCATCACGGCGAGATCGACCACTCCGGTCCAGCCCCGGCGTGCCCCGCCCGCCCGGCCGGCGCTCCACAGGCACCCCGCCCCGGTCGCGCAGGCACCCGCCAGGGGCCGGCCGCCGGCCATGAGCAGCATGCCGCTCAAGGCCGCCAGGTGCGGCCCCCACCCATGCACGGATCCGGGATGGCGGCCGGCCAGGCAGAGCAGCGCTCCCGCCAGGCCGGCGACGAACAGCAGGTCAGTCATGCGCACAGCAGCCGTGCGAACCCGCGGCGGTCGCGGGGACGTCCAGTGTGGGGTTGCGCTCGAAGAAACCGACCGGCTTCAGCTTGAAGCCGGTGTGGTCGACGGGCATGATCGGCCAGTCCTCGGGGCGGGGCGCGTGGGTGAGGCCGAAGGTGTGCCAGACGACCAGGGACTGCCCGTCGATGTCCCGGTCGGCCGCCGCGTACGCCGGCAGTCCGGCGCCGCCCGGGTGCTGGTTGACGAAGTCACCGGCCGGATAGCGCTCGGCGGGATCGTGGGCGGTGACCCACAGGTGCTTGGTGGCGAAGGCCGCACGGGCCGCGATGGAGGAGTCCGGGTCGGCGAGCAGCGCGGGCTTCCCCTCGGGGTGGAGCGCGTAACCGACCGGTTTTCCGAGCGAGTTGAGTGATCCCGGGTTGGTGATGTGCCACACCCGGTCGACCGCCATGTCGGCGGCGCGCTGGGCCTCGCTCTCCCGGGTGAGGGGCGTGCGCCGGTAGGTGAACGCGTTGCCGCGCGGATTCCCGGCCCCCATCGGGACGCGTACGACGTCGACTTCCTCCACCCGGTTCGCCGCTCCGTCCAGGGCCATGTCCAGGCGGGCGCAGAACAGGTGCTGGTGGTAGGGCGCGCCGAGGCCGGGGGCGATCTCGGCGGCGTACGGGTAGTCGCCACCGGGGTGCGCGGAGGTGAAGACGACGCCCGTGGCCTTGGCCTCGAACTCGATGGTGCCGTCGAGGTAGAGGTACCAGTAGAAGCCGTAGTCGTAGTTGCCGATGGTGGTGAAGAAGGAGAGCACCATGCGGCGTTGGCGGCGGGTCTCGCTGGAATGGGCCCACAGGTCGGTGTGCTTCCAGAGGATGCCGTGGTCCTCCTCGTGCAGGCAGACCGCGTTGGGCAGCGTCCGCGGGTGACCCGATTCGTCGGCGATCACGGCGTCGAGGTAGGTGATGTCGCCGAGGCAGTCGCAGCCCAGCCGCAGGGCGTTGGCCGCGCGGCCGATCAGGTACTCGCCGGTGTCGAAGTAGTTCTGCCAGGAGCGGACCGGGGAGGGGTCGGCGTAGGGCACGACCATCTCGGCGATCGAGGCGCGGTGGATGATCGGGCGCTCACGGCCCTTGTCCCGGTCACGGAAGGCGATCTGATGAAGGGTCAGGCCCTCGCGGGCGTCGAACCCGATGCGCAGGGACCAGTTCTCCCAGGTGAGGAGATTGCCCTGGAGGGTGAAGCTGGGCCCTTCGGGCTGGGTGATCTCGATGGGCCTCTGGGTGGTGCGGGCCGGTCCGGTGACGGCGTCGTCGTCGAAGTTCCCGGTGCCGGCGGGGATCGGGACCGGACCGAGGTCGACGACACGGTGGACGCTGCGGCTGAGCACGTCCACGTAGCCGACCAGGCCGTCGACGGGGTGGGCCCAGGCGTGGTCCCGGTCGTGTTCCTGCACGAAGGCCAGCCCCCGGAGGATGCGGCGGCCGGCCTCGTCCGGGTATTCGTCGGCGTAGACACCGGCGGACAGCGGGGCGACCCGCACCCGGGCCACGTCCAGGCCCCGGTTCTTCAGGGCGGCGAGCCACTCGTCGTCCTGGGCGAGCACCTCCTCGACGACGGCGAACTCCTCTTCCAGGACGGGAAGTTGACCGTCCTTGGCAGCGTCCAGGGTGCGGTCGGACACGACGTTCCCCGCCCCGAGGGAGACGACGAGGTCCCTGCCGGGCGCCCCCGCGACGTCGTGCAGCAGCACGCGCGCCCGGCGTTCCACCGCGTCGCCGGGCGTGAAGGTGAGCACCTCGCTCTTGGCGGGTTCTTCGAGGCCCACATAGACGAAGCGCGAGGTCTCCCGAAGGACGCCGGCCCGGTCCAGGACGGAGCGGACGTCTTCGATCTCGTTCGCGGTGAGTTGGTCGAGCGGGTGCACCGGGGCGGTTGCCATGGCGTTCCTCCAGGATGGGTTTTTCTACATTCGTAGAGGAAAACGCCGCGAGCCCCGCCGGTCCAGACCGTGCCGGGAAGTTTCCGTCGCGCACGCCGACTCCGGGCATGGAAGGGAGAGACGCGGTGCACGGAATGGCACATCACCGAGCGATCGGGCCCCTCGGTACGGGCGCGGACGGGCGCGGACGGTCAGTGCTCGCCGAGCACGGACGGTCAGTGCTCGCCGAGCACACAGCTCCCGTCGTAGGAAGCGGCGTAGGAGGCCGCGAACCCGGCCGGCGCCCGGTCGCGGAACTCGCGCGGCGTCACCCCGTAGGCCGCCTTGAACGCCCGGCTGAAGTGCCGGCTGTCGAGGAGGCCCCAGCGTGCGGCGATCAGGGAGATCGTCTGGTCCTTGCCCTGTGCCCCGGAGAGTTCGCGGGCGCATCGCTCCAGGCGGCGCTCCCGGATCCAGCCGGACACCGTGGAACCCTCGGCCGCGAACAGCTTGAAGAGGTAGCGGCGGGAGATTCCGTGCGCGGCGGCGATGGCATCCGGTGTGAGGTCGGGGTCGGGGAGATTGCGCTCGATGTAGTCGCGGATGCGCAGTGACATCGCCTGGTGGGGTGCCGTGGGCACGGCCCGGTCGAGCCGCTCGGCGACCAGGGCCGTGACCAGGGAGACCGTGCCGTCCATCAGGCGTCCGGCGACCGCTCCGGTACACACGGCGCTCTGGTCGACGAGTGAGCGGAGGTAGGGCCCGACAACCGGTGCGATCCCCTCGTCACCGGCGAGGCGCCGGGCGTACAGCGGCCGCAGGGCGTCCGGCCGCACCGGCAGCATGGGGCGCGGCAGCATCATCAGCACGGTGCGGAAGTCGTTCTCGTAGGTGAACGTGTACGGCCGGGAGGCGTCGCAGATGGTGATGTCGCCGGCCGTGAGGCGGTCGCGGTTGCCGTCCTGTTCGACCACGACGGTGCCGGTGACCTGGAGAGCCACCTTGTAGCAGTCCTCGCCGTTCTGCGCGGCGAGGGCCGACGTGCGGCGGACGGCGATGGGGCCGGCGTTGATCGCGGTCAACTGCAGGAGCCCGATCGTGCCGGACGCGGCGCTCCCGTGGAAGGGCTGCGGAGACGTGGGACGGGAGTCCAGGGCGACGAACATCTTGGACATCTCGTCGGCCCAGTGGTCGAAGCGCTCCGGCGCGGACACGCTCTCCGTGGTCACGACAGTCTGCATGGCTGCGCTCCACCTGTTCGAGATCTGACGTTCACGATAGCCCCGCGTCACCTTCCGGGGAACAGTTGAAATTTTCAAGAACTCCTCATGCATCCAGCCATGCATCCAGTGGCGGAAACGAGTGCACCCATTGGCACCCACCCGGCTCTTCTCGGGGCCACAGTGCTGGTCACCACTCTGCGAAGGAGCATCAGGATGTACAAGACCACCGTCGACACCGAAGACTTCCAGCCGTACGGTGAGGGCGACCAGCAGGTCGGTGACGTCCACTGGATCCGTGAGGGCGTGTCCGGGATCTGGCGCGTCACGACCGGCCAGCTCCCCGAGACCGCGCCGTACGACTTCCAGGAGCAGGAGACGATCCAGGTCCTCGAAGGCTCCGTCCGCATCGTCACGGAGGACGGCGACGACGTGGCGCTGAAGCCCGGGGACGTCGCCCACTTCCCGCAGGGAACGAAGTCCGTCTGGCACTTCGAGTTCCCGTTCCGCAAGCTCTTCGTCCACGCCTGAGCCCACACCCCCGTTCTCATCTTCACGCAAGGAGAGTCATGACCGAGCGTTATGACGTGATCGTCGTCGGGGCGGGCTTCGCGGGGCTGGCGGCGGCCCGCGAGCTGCGGCACAAGGGCGCGTCCGTCCTGGTCGTCGAGGCCCGCGACCGCGTCGGCGGCCGTACCTGGACGGACCACCGGCTGGGCCGGGACGTGGAGCTCGGAGGCACCTGGGTGCACTGGGCGCAGCCCCATGTGTGGGCCGAGGTCCAGCGCTACGGACTGGAGATCATCGCCAGTCCGACCCCGCAGCGGGCCGTCTGGCGCGCCGGCGGCCAACGGCACGAGGGCACGCCCGACGACCTCTTCGGCCTTCTCGACCCGGGCATGGCGCGCTCGTTGGAGGACGCCCGTCAGTGGTTCGAGCGGCCCTACGAGCCCCTTGCCTGCGCGGGTCCTGACCTGGACAAACTCGACGGCCAGTCCATCAGCGACCGCATCACCGAACTCGGCCTGCCGCCCGTCGAGGACGAACTGGTCCGCGGCATGTGGGCGTTGAACTTCAACGGGCCGATCGAACGCGGCGCGGTGACCCAGGCCCTGCGCTGGTGCGCGGCCGCGTCCGGCAGCTGGCAGCTGCTGTTCGAGGCGTGCGGCACCTACAAGCTGCGCGCGGGGACCCGGGCGCTGGCCGAGGCGATGGCCGCCGACGTCGACGCCGAGATCCGGCTGGACACCACCGTGACCCGGATCGAGCAGGACGCCGACGGAGTCGTCGTGCACACCTCGTCCGGCACCTCGCCGGCCGCCTCCGATGTCGTGGTCACGCTCCCCCAGAACATCCTCGGCTCCGTGGAGTTCGAGCCCGCCCTGTCGCCGGTCAAGCAGCTGGCCGCCGAGGAAGGGCAGACCTCGGAGGGGATCAAGGTCTGGATCCGGGTGCGGGGAGAAGTGGAACCGTTCGTCTTCTTCGGCGGTCCCGACGAGCCGCTCACCTACGGCCAGGCCGAGTACACGGTGGACGGCGACACGCTCCTGGTCGCCTTCGGGCCCCAGAGGTCCCGGCTCGACGCGTCCGACCGGTCGGCCGTCACGGAGGCGCTGCACCGCTATGTGCCCGACCTGGACGTCGTCGACATCGACTGGCACGACTGGGTCGGCGATCCGCTGAGCGGCGAGACCTGGGGCATGCAGCGTCCCGGCCAGCTGACGAAGTCCCTGCACGACCTCCAGACGCCCGAGGCCCATGTCCACCTGGCCGGCTCCGACTACGCCACCGGCTGGGCCGGCTTCATCGACGGAGCCATCGAAAGCGGAGTCAAGGCCGCACGAAGGATCTCCGCGAACCGCTGACACGGCGCGCTCCACGACGCGGCGCCCGAGCCTGACATCGCGTCCGGCGACCTGCTCCGCTCGCACCGTCCGCGCACACGTTCCGGGGTCCGCTCCCCCGCGGTCCCGGTCCACGCGCCGGCGCACGGCCACGAAACCGGCCGACACCACACCCGGGAAACACGACGGCCCGCACACGTCGCGCCCGGCACTCGTCCCTTCCCTCAGGGAGTCCCCATGACCGAGCAGTCCCCGAACCCGGGGCACAGCACCGACCTTCGCCGCGGGGCGATCGGCGTCACCGGCATCCTCTTCTTCGTCCTGTCCGCCCAGGCCCCCCTGACGGGCATCGCCGGCACACTGCCCGTCCCCCTGGGGCTCGGCAACGGCGGCGGGGCCCCCGCCGCCTACCTGCTGGTCGGCGTCATGATCAGCCTGTTCGCCGTCGGTTTCATCGCCATGAGCCGTCACGTCACCGACGCGGGTGCCTTCTACGCCTATGTCTCCCGGGGCCTCGGCCGCCCCGTCGGTGTGGGCGCCTCCCAGGTCGCCATCCTCTGTTACAGCGCGACCCAGGCCGGCATGTACGGCCTGTACGGCGTCGTCGTGAAGGGCCTGTTCCAGCAGTACGCCGCCGTCGACCTGCCCTGGTGGTTCTGGGCGCTGGCCACGATGGTTCTGGTGGAACTGCTGGGATCGCTGAACATCGAGTTCGGCGCCAGGCTGCTGGCGGTCCTCGTCACGGCCGAGATATCGCTGCTCCTGGTCTTCGCCGTGTACGAACTCTTCACCGGCGGCGGCCCGCAGGGGCTCGACCCACAGGACTCGTTCAGCACCACCGCCTTCTTCGTCGGTGCGCCGGGCGTCGCCCTGACCTTCGCCATCGCCTCGATGTTCGGCTTCGAGTCCACGGCCATCTACTCCAGGGAGGCCAAGGACCCGGCCCGTACCGTCCCCCGGGCGACCTACCTGTCCGTCGGGTTGATCTCGGTCTTCTTCGCCTTCGTCTCCTGGATGTTCGTCAGCTACTACGGTCCCGACAAGGTGCAGGGCGTGGCGCTGAAGGCACTTGAACGCGGTGACGCCACATCAGTCGTGTTCGCCCCGATCACCAGCACGCTCGGCACCTGGGCCACGGACGTCATGGGCTTCCTGCTCGCCACGTCGCTGCTGGCCGGGATCCTCGCCTTCCACAACGGCATCAACCGCTACTTCCACTCCCTCGGCTCCACGGGAGTCCTGCCCGCGTGGCTGTCCCGGACCAACCGCCAGGGCGCGCCGTACACCGCCAGCCTGACGCAGACCGCGGTCACCGTCTGCATGGTCATCCCGTTCGCGCTCACCGGCCAGGACCCGGTCCTCACCCTGCTCACCTGGGGCGGCGGCGTCGCCGTACTCGCGCTGATGCTCCTGTACGTCCTCACGTCCGTGTCCGTGATCACCTTCTTCCGCAGGACCCGGCTGGACACCCGCCCGTGGAACACCCTGATCGCCCCGGCCGCCTCGGTGGTCCTGCTCCTCGGCGCCACCGCGCTGGCCCTGAACAACTTCACCATCCTCATCGGCGCCTCGGGCACGACCGCACTCGTCCTCGAACTGTCCGTCGTAGCCGTGTTCGCCGCCGGCGTCGCCCTGGGCTACGCCCGCCGCACGGACATGACGACGACACCCCGGTCCACGACAGTGCCGGGCACGGAGGAAATACCGGCCTCCGCCTGAGCCACCGGCACCTGACCGTTCAGAGCGGACCGCAGCGCATCATGCCCACGAACAGAACCGCAGCTCAGGAACCCTTGGCCACCGGCTCCAGGATCGCCACGCACTCCACGTGGTGCGTCATCGGAATGACATCGACCCAAGCGAAGCACAGAAAGTCCCTGTTCAGAGCCATATTTTCGGCTCGTTGCCCCGCGG
Source organism: Streptomyces sp. NPDC090088 (assembly GCF_044747345.1). Lineage (NCBI taxonomy): Bacteria > Bacillati > Actinomycetota > Actinomycetes > Kitasatosporales > Streptomycetaceae > Streptomyces > Streptomyces sp. NPDC090088. The sequence continues at coordinate 465,330 of NZ_JBIVDZ010000008.1, forward strand.
GCAGGCGCCCGCAGCGTCAAACGAGCGTCATGACCATCAATCCATCCGCCCTCTCCAGGCGACAGGCTTCCACGATCGGCTCACCTGCGATGGAGTGCACACCACCCGGTCCGAGCGACCTTCTCGGCCCAGTCGCCGAAGGCCTTGCGCTGTACCAGGAGACGTTCCCGCGGTGCCTGCCGAAGTTGCCCGACGAGTTGCAGAGCCCCGCTCAAAAGGCTGTGAAGCGACCACTGCACACGACGTGGCCGGGATACCTTCGTACGCCATGAACAAGCCTCGCCGGTGCATATCTGGTGAGCGGTTCGCTGCGCGATCCATCACCGTCGCTGTCGCCGTCCTCGGAGTGATCAGACGCTGAGACGTACGTCCCGCGCCTCGACCGTCACGCCTACCGCCACCGGATGCACACAACTTGCCGCATAGACATCCACCGACGAACACCGGATGAACGCGGCGCCGACCGCCCTCGATCTTGACTTCTCCGGTGAAACACCGGTCCCGGACCGCCAGCTGGCGTTGCCAGTATCAGGCAGCCAGAACCGATCGCCTCGAAGATGGTGAAGAGCCTTGGCCAACCTCTGACTCTGTCGTTCACTCAGGATTCCGACCCCGTCAGATCCCGCATTGACGCGGCCGCGATAGATGTAGCCGTCACGGTCCCCAATCGTGGAGTGCGTACCTTGATGGGGCCACGTGTGACCAGGCTCGGTGTGGCCGGTTGCGATGCCGAGAGCTCGACCGGACTACCGCCGCGCGCAGATCTCTCTCTTCGAAACGTCCCAGCGCGTGGACCAGGTAGTGCGCAACGTCCATTTCCTCGTGCGCCCTGCCCGGGTCGGCGCCGTGGGGATGCCCGCATCATGAGCCGACGGCGTCCTCGGTGATGATCCCTGTCCGGCGGTCCGCGCGGAGTACGGCGCGGGCCGCCGTGAGGATCTCCTCGTCCTTCTCCGTCCCGGAGGCTGTCAGGACCTGGAGCAGACGGGTCCACCACACGTCGGGGTCCGTCTCGTACGCGTCCAGCACCCGAATGCCGTAGCCGCCCCGCAGGCCGCCACCGCTCAACCGTCGGCGGACCGCCTCTCGCAGCGCGACATGGAGGTCGTCGATGACCCCGCGCGAGGTGCCGGGGCGTCCGGCCGCCGCCCCTGTGGCCAACGCGGTGGCCACCAGTTCCACTTCGATCACAAGGTCCCCTTCGATCGGCTGTGCAGGTTGTGCGATGTCGCTTCATCACCATGGCCGGGGGTGCTGCAATGCTGATGAAATTTCGATGGCTCACGGGAGCGGAGGCTTCGCGGTGGACGGGGGATCTCCTCAGCTGCTTCGTTTCGAGGTGCTCGGGCCGTTACGGGCCTGGCGGGTCGGGACGCCGCTGGAGCTGGGTCCGGTCAAGCGGCAGGCCGTGCTGGCCGCGCTGCTACTGCGCCGAGGGGCTCTGGTGAGCCATGAGCGGCTGCTGGACGCGGTATGGGGGTCGGAGCCGCCCGCGGGCGGTCGCAAGGTGCTGCCGACTCACGTCAACTCGCTGCGTAGGGTGCTCGATCCAGAAGGCACCCCTCCCGCGGAGTCGGTGATCCGCAGTGGCAAGGGCTGGTACCGCTTCGTCCTGGAGGAGGTCAGGCTCGATACGACGGATCTGGACGAACGGGGTGATGACGCGCTGCGTACCGTTGCGTCGGGCGACCTGGCCACCGCTGCGGACCAACTCTCCGCGATTATCGGGCTGTTCCGGGGAGAGCCCCTGTCCGGGATCCCGGGACCGTTCGCGCAGGAGGAGCGGCAGCGGTTGGAGGAGCGCCGACGGACGTTCCGGCTGGAGCGACTCACCTGCCTGGTCCTGCTGGGCCAGTTCGGTGATGCCCTCGACGACCTGAGCGGGCTGTCCGCATCCGACCACTACGACGAGTCGCTGACTGCCTTGCGCATGCGGGCACTGTACGGCCGCGGACGTCAGGCAGAAGCGCTCAAGGCCTACGAGGAACTGCGCAGACAACTGCGTGACGAGCTCGGAGCCGATCCCGGTGAGGAGTTGCGCCGGGTGCACGAAGCGGTACTGCGGCAGGACGACGCCTTCCTCCTGCGCCCGCGCCCGTCGGTGCTCACCACACGGCGCGAGAGCACCGTTCCCGCCGAACTCCCGCATGACACTGCGGGGTTCGCCGGACGCACCGCGGAACTCGACCGCCTGCACTCGCTGCTTGAGTCCGGGCGGGCGCCAGGGGGAGCGAACACCGTGGTCATCTCCGCCATCGGGGGCGCCGCCGGCATCGGCAAGACCGCGCTGGCCGTGCACTGGGCACATCAGGTCCGCGACCGCTTCCCGGACGGCCAGCTTTACGTCAACCTCCATGGCTTCGACCACGACCGGAAGCCCCTCCAGCCCGGCGAAGCCCTTGAGCTGCTGCTGCGCAGTCTGGGGCTCACGGCGTCGGAGATCCCCCCGGACCACGAGGCCCAGGGGCGCGTGTTCCGGACCCTGCTGGCCGGCCGGCGCATGCTCGTCCTCCTGGACAACGCGGCCTCGGCCGAGCAGGTACGTGCGCTGCTGCCGTCGAGCCCGACCTGCTGTGTCGTCGTCACCAGCCGGAACCGCCTCGGCGACCTTGTCGCCCGCGACGGTGCCCATGCCCTGCCACTGGATCTTCTCCAGCCGGACGAGGCCCGCGCACTGCTGAGCCGGACTCTCGGCAAGGAACGGGTGGACGACGACAGACTCTCGGTCGAGGAACTGATCCGGCTCTGCGGCAGCCTTCCCCTGGCCCTGCGTGTGGCCGCCGCCAGGCTCGCGGGCGATCCGGCTCTGCCGACGGCCGACCTCGTTGCCGAGATGACCGAGGGCAACAGGCTGGAGGCGCTGGAGCCGGACGGTGACGCCAATTCGCCTTTGAGTACGGCTTTTTCGGCGTCGTACCGGGTCCTGGCACCAGGTGCACGCCGGCTGTTCCGCCTGCTCGGCCTGTTCCCGGGAACGGAGTTCACCCCCGAGGTCGCGGTGGCGCTCCTGGACGCCCCGCTGTCGCAGGCCCGGCGTCTGATCGGTGCGCTGGTCTCGGCCCACCTGATCGAGCCCGCGACGGTGGGGCGCTACCGGTTCCACGATCTCCTCCGTGAGTACGCACAGGAGCGTGCGCTGGTGGAGGAGAGTGCGTCGGACCGTGGAACCGCCCTCGAACGACTACTGATCTGGTACCTGAACGCCACCCGGACCATGGCGGGGGCCGGACTCTTTCCGGAGCTGCCCAGCCGCCTCCGTCCAGGCCGGCATCTGGGCATGCCATCGGCCGGCGCGTCCGGACCGTGGCTGGATGCGGAACGGGAGAATCTGCTTGCGGTCATCAACCATGCCGCCCACCACGGCCCCCGCCCTGTCGCCTGGCACCTGGCTTCCGCACTGTTCAGCAACTTCTGGACCCATCTGCCTCGGAAGACCTGGCAGAGCGTCGCGCAGGCGGCACTGGACGCGGCCGCGGCCGAGGGCGATCTGTTCGGCCAGGCAGCGATGCATTCCAGCCTTGCGGCGGCACGGTGGGACCGGGGGCATGTCCGACAGGTGATGGAGCACGCCACACGCGCGCTGGAGATCAGCCGGGAACTCGGCTGGGCAACGGGCGAGGCGTCGGGTCTCGGCCTGCGAGGCTTCGCGCGTTGGAGCATGGCGCGCCTCGACGACGCGCACGACGATTTCACCGCCGGCCTGCGCATGTTCCGTGAGACCGGGAATCGCTACTTCGAAGGATTCGGGATGGTCGGCCTCGGTATGGCCTGCCGGGACCTGGGCCGACTGCACGAGGCCGCAGATCACCTCGAACGTGCCGTCGGCCTTGAGACAGAGGTCAGATGGTGGGACGCCAGTTCGGCCCTGCAGATCCTGGGCGGGGTGTACTGGGAACTCGGCCGTCTCACCGACGGACTCGATCTCCTCGGCCCTGAGGTGGCCTCCGACAAGCGGGCAGGTTACCGCGACGGCCATGCGATGATGCTCGGTTCCATTGCGAAGATCAATGTCGAACTCGGCCGCCCCAGCGAAGGGCTGGAGCAGGCCGAGCGAGCCTTCGCTCTGGTCGAGGACACGAAACGACATTGGGTTCAGTCCGGCATCCTCAACACGGTCGCAGCCGCGTGCCGACGACTGGTCCAGCTCGACCGGGCTCTTCAGGTCGGCGAACAGGCTCTCGCCCTGGCCCGCGAGGCGCAGTTCCGACGAGCCCAGGCGGACAGCCTCCTGTGCCTCTCCCTCACCTACAAGGCAGCGGGCCGGTACGACGCGGCCCGCACCCACGCCGAACAGGCGCTGACCCTGTCCCTCCACCACTCGTTCCGCGTGGTGGAGGGACAGGCCCTGACAGCCTTGTCCGAGACCGCAGAGGCCGAGGAAGCACACGGCACGGCCGTCGAGTTCGGCCGGAAGGCACTCGCCGTACACCGGGCGACCGGCCACCGGCTCGGCGAGGCCCGCACCCTCATGGCGCTCGCACGCGCCCATCGGAAGACGGACGTCCTCGCAGCCGACCTGATGAAGCGACAGGCGTGGGCCATTTTTTCGGACGTCGGTGTGCCCGAGACGGAGTACGCGGATCGCGGCCGATGACCGGCGGAGCGGTGGACTGTCGGCAGCGCCGCTCAGCTCACGGGCAGCGCCGCTCAGCTCACGGGCAAGGCTGCGAAGCCCCGTCGAGCAGCGCACCCAGGACCTCACAGCCGTTGGACTGTGCCCACTGGTCCGCGGCGATGCACATGCCCCTCCACATGCCCCTCCGGCGATCACGGCTGGGGCGGCAGCAGGGTCATCGGAAGTGCCGGTTCAGTGACGGCGAAGGCGCATGACACCGCTACCGGAGGCCGCGAGTCGATCGAACGGGCGCCCCGCCGCTGGGGTCGATCAGTGCACGGACTTGGCGGCGGCGACGATCGCGCGGTCGACCGCTCCCGGGCTGATCGAAGGAACGTCGTGTCCCGAGCGGGTGTAGATGATGTGGGCGCCCACTCGGTTGGCCTCGAACTTCTGGGCGGCCGTCGGCACGGCGTGGTCCTCGGTCGAGATGACCGCCCACTTCGGGGTCTTCGCCGGCGGATTCACGGTGGCCTTGTCGGTGAACGCCGAAAGGGCGACCGGCTCCTGGGTCACCGAGGCGGTACGGATCGCCGACTTCGACAGCCCGTTGCCGTACACGGTCCCGAACTTGTCGGCCTTGAGGTACACGTCGGTGTCGCCGCCGGGCAGGGGAACGGTGCGGAAGTTCTCCGCGACGAGCTGCGACCCGGGGAACTGCCCGATCAGGGAGCCGGCGGTTTCTCCCGCCTTCGGGATGAGAGCCGCCACGTACACGAGGGCCTTGACCTTCGATGTCGTCGCGGCGACCTGGCTGACGACCTCGCCCGCGTAGGAGTGGCCGACCAGCACGACGGGACCCTTGACGGTCTTGAGCTGTGCCTCGACATAGGCGCTGTCGAAGGCCAGGCCGCGCAGCGGGGTGTCGATCGCGAACACCGGGTAGCCGTTGCGTCGCAGGTATCCGATCTCACTGTTCCAGCTGGAGGAGTCGGCGAACGCCCCATGGACCAGGACCACCGTCGGCTTCGCGCGGTGCGCCGTCTGCGAGGCGACGGAGTGATCGTTCGCCGTGGTCGTGACGGCGCTGGCGTTCGTCACGGCCAGCGAGGCCACGACCGCGCCACTCACGAGCCCGGCGGCCGCCAGCGCTTTGATTCGAGCGGTGGACTTCATGTGGTGGTGTTCCTCTCGGATTGTCGAGCATAAAAGGCAGAGGAAGCGGCGTGGTTCGCAGGGACACGGAAACCGTATTTGTTGCGGTCGGCGGCGCTTCGCAGAATCGACTATGGCGGCCGCATCGGCGGAAGGCTAATGCCAATCCTGCTTCTTTCCATGTCGATCCGGCATGAGCCGATGGGCTCGGTGGGCTCTCCCGCCGTTCTTCGGCATTTTCGGCGCCGAATTTCTGGCGCTCAAAGCGGTGATAGCTGCTGGGAATGCAGTTGTGGGCACTGCGACGTGTACGAACGGGCACGGTCGCCAGGGCGCGGCCGTCATCGCCGTGACCGGACGACGAGCATGTCAAGACGGTGACGTCGTCGGCATGCCGAGATCCGATCTCGTGAGGGCGAACCCCTGCCTTCCGTCCAGTACTTGGAGCTTCAGTGCACTACAGAGCCATCGCTCCGGGCGCGCTCGCCCCCGTCTCCCTCCTGCTCGCCGTCCAGGCATCCGCGGCGACCTACACGCCCGGCGGCGTGGACGTGGGTCGAGGCCACGAACGGCATGCGCGAGCAGTGGGCCACTGACGGCTGGTGTCTTCCCCAGTTTTTCCGGTTGCGACGACGGTGCGTCGGCCCCGGCGACCGCCCAGGCCGCGTCGGGCACCACGGTCACGCCACAGCCCGAACGCGGGTACCGCCATAAGCACATCCAGATAGGACAAGTAGTGCGCATACACAAGCTGAGCTCTGCCCTGGTGGGGATCACCGCCGTGCTGGCGCTGACCACCGGGACACCTGCTTCCGAAGCGGCGCCCCCCGCCGGGCCTTCCGGGGCGGCGGCCTCCGCCCGGACGGACTCCGGCTCACCCGCACCCGGTGCCCGGCACAGCGAGCGCGTGGTCCCCGGCACCACGGGGGCGGCGGCGCGGAAGAAACTGCCTGCCGAGGTCTCCCGGCGGTTCTACGAGCTGAACGCCTCCGGGCACGTCAGCCCGGGCGATGTCGCCGAGGACGCGCCGTCCGTCACGGATTCCACCGCCAGCGCCTTGTCCTCCTGGACCGGGAAGTACCACGCCTACTGGGGTGTCTTTCCCACCGGCGGGACCATGCACGGTGCGCAGGCCACCCACAGCGTGAATCTCTCGGCCCCGGTCACCGGCGACGACACCGTCTATGCGCCGACTCTGGACCCGAGTAATGCCACCTGCATCGAGATGACCACGATCTACTCCGGGGGCACGGTCTGGGTCGGTGCGTGGGACTGGTGTGCGGCAAGCCCGGGCTGGGGGAAGTACGTGGTGGTCAATTCCGCCTTCCTGGACACCTATACCAAGAAGGTGAACGGCCGGCCGTCGTACTCGGTCCAGGACGTCCAGACCAATGTGACGACCAACGAGTGGACCTCGTACCTCTACAACTACGACACGCACGAATGGGAGACCTTCTTCAAGAGCGCGGACACCAGCAAGCTGAGCAATTCAGGCGGAGGCTGGGACATGATGGAGGTCTACACGCACTACGACCCCACGACCGGCGAGGGCCAGTACTGCGCGGAGACCAAGGGCGCGGTGTTCCAGACCACGGGACTCAAGTACCAGACCTCCTACGGCGGCGGCTGGACGGCCGCCACGGAGGCCAACTCGAGCGTGGCGACCACGGTGAAGTCGTCCGACCTCGGCTGCTCGGATCTGTCCTACGCGGTACTGACGCCGAACAGTGGGTTCTCGTTGACCAACGAGAAGAACCCGACGGGCCCCATCAGCAACTCCGCCGGGATGTGCGTGGACAACCGCCTGGGCAACACCGCGAACGGCAACCCGGTCCAGCTGTACTGGTGCAACGACACGAACTCGCAGCAGTGGACGCTGCAACTCAACGGCACGATCATGGCCGAGAGCAAGTGCATGGCCGTCAAGGGCGGGGGCACAGCCGACGGCACCCTCGTGGAGCTGTATGACTGCGACGGCTCCGGCGGCCAGAACTGGCAGGCGCGTGCCGACGGCACGATCTACGACCCGCAGTCCGGCAAGTGCCTCGACGGCACCGCCGACTACACCACCGTTCTCACCCAGCTCCAGATCTCTACCTGCACCGGCGCCGTCAACCAGCGTTGGAACATCCCCACCTGACCCTTCACCGGGGCGGCTTACCGGGTGCCGGAGGCGTGCTCAGGCACCCGATAAGCCGCCCTGCGGGGGGATTCCGCGAAGTCTCACATGGGGGCCGGCCACATTCGCGCCACCCCCTGCCGTCGAGCCCGCTGTCCAGGCGTTCAGGAGCGCGGCCCTTACCGCCTCCTCCGATTCCTCCGGTTCTGCCTCATCGCCCGGTGCCGCCGCTCGCTCGTCCATGTTCATCTCTCCGTAGGTCTGTTCATCTCCGAGGCACGAAGCCGGACGGGCCGTTCAGTCGTCTCTTTCGCGCTGGCGCGGTCCGAAGGCCCAGGTTTTTCCCGGGACCCCTCGACGAGGCCCAGGAACGTCGTGCGCCCCCATTGGGTCGCGCAGTCGACCGACAACCCGTCACGCGCGAGCCGCTCGTTGAGCCTTACGATCCTGCCCTGCAGCGCTCGGCGGCTCATCGGTTCCCCGGCTGTGCCGAGCAGTAGGCACAGATCGTGGCAGCACCAGGGCCGTGAGGCGGAACAGAGGATGTCGAACAGCACCTGCTGGGAGTGTTGCTGGGCGCGGACGGCGCGAAACGGTGGTGAGTCCGCTGCCCTCCGCCGCGATGAGCGCCGCATGTCCAGCCATCGCCTCTCGGCGGCGATTCTGCTGGCGAGTTCCCTGGGTGGCGAGGCGCGGGGGAGGACGTTGGCGGCACCCGCCAGCAGGAGCCGTACGGAATCCGTGTGATCCGGTACGAGTACGACCACGGACGAGATGTTGCTGAGCGCGTGCACGCGTTGCTCCAGGCCGTCGTTCCACTGCGAACCGGGTACGTCCAGGACGGCGAGGCGAGGGCCGGCCTCATGCAGCAGGGCGCCGTAAGCCCGCTCGGAGCCCCAGGTGTGCGTCTGGGTGGGCAGCACCTGCTGACTGCGCAGGGAGCGGAGCAGTGACGCCGTCTGCTCGCGCTGAAGCGTGAGCACGATGCTCACCGGATAGGTGACGTCCTCCTCTTCCACGAGACCGATGGGGCCCTGGGCGATGCTGAGGTCAGTCATGTTCGGTGTTCGTCCTCCGGGGTGGCGGGGCCCGGACCTGGGCCTGGAGGCGTTGGCGAAGGCCGGCTCTCTCGGACGTCGTCGGGTCGCCGGGCGGCAGAGGCAGACCTGACCCGCTCGCCGATTCTCGGTCAGGGTCGGCCGATCCCGCCCATACCGACCAGGGCCGTTCCGATGCCGGATCGGCATGTCCCCAGCTTGCCGACGCGTCATCCGCCGTACCCGCGGCGCCGAAGTGTCCGTTCGGGCCCTGCCGGGGTCCCGTTGGTACCCGATGCGCTTACGGCAGCCGTGAGCACGTCACCCGGAGCCCTACGGTGGTCCCCGTCGGCCTCCCCCGGTCCCCCTCGGTGGGAGGCCGCCCTGATGCCCGTCGGGTCGCCTGCGGTGTGGGAACCACGGCGACGACTCCCAATGTGCCGACGGACCAGGTGACGTGCGCCCCGCGGCTGCCGCTCCTGTCACCCACTCCGCCCTTCCCGCACAGAGAGCCGAACAACGATGCTCGAAGAGCTTCATGTCAGGTCCGAGGTGAGGGCCAGGCCGCCCAGCAGGCGGGCCGACAAGGCGGTCACTCGCCGAAGGTCGGCTGTCTTCTTATCCGTCGTCCTCACCACGTTCCTCGTCGCCTCCAGTGCGCCTACTCCGCTCTACCGCGTCTACCAGGCGAGTTGGCACCTCTCCTCCGGCACGGTCACCGTGGTCTACGGCGTGTACTGCCTGAGCGTCCTGGTCGCGCTCCTGACCGTCGGCGCGCTCTCGGACCATGTCGGCCGGCGGCCGGTCATCGGCGCCGCTCTCGCCCTCGAAGCACTGTCCATGCTGCTGTTCCTGCAGGCCGGCGGCGTGACCTCGCTGCTCCTCGCCCGGACGCTTCAGGGGCTGGCCACAGGTGCCGCGACGAGTGCACTGGGTGCTGCGCTGCTCGACGTGACCAGGCGGTGGGGGCCTCTGTTCGTCAGCATCGCACCGCTCATCGGCATGGCGTTGGGGACGATCGGCACCAGCCTGCTCATGGACCTGATGCCGACTCATCCCGGCAGTGTGTACTCGTTGCTGTTCGGCGCGCTGGCCGTGCAGACACTCGGTCTGGCCTTCCTTCCGGAGTCGAGGTCGCCGAGGCCGGGAGCCTGGCTGTCGCTGCGACCACGGATCCGCGCGCCCCGCTCCAGCCGACGCGCTCTCCTGGTCACCGCACCCGTGTTCGTCGCCGTCTGGGCCCTGGGCGGTTTCTATCTGTCCCTCGGGCCCGATCTGGTCCAGGGCATCACAGGATCGGCGTCGTCGACCGCCGACGGCCTGATCGTGTCCCTGCTGACCGCCAGTGCGGTCCCCGCCGTGCTGCTGACCCGGCGCGCCGAGGCCGGCCGAACGGCATTGGGCGGCTCCCTGCTTCTGACGACGGGGGTGGCCGTCACACTGCTGGCCGCCCACCGCGACTCCTCCACAGCCCTGTACGTGGGGACCGCGGTGGCCGGCACGGGATTCGGCCCCGCGTTCCAGGGCGGCGTCCGGCTGGTGACGGCGAACGTCCTCGCGACGGAACGGGCGGGTCTGATGGCCGCCATCTACACCATCACCTATACGTCGATGTGTGTTCCGGTACTGGTGACGGGTCTGCTCATTGGCGAATACGGGCTCCTGCACTGCACCTTGTTCTTCGGTGTTTTCGTCATGGCGCTCTCACTGACGCCGTTCGCGGGGCTGGGGAAATTCTCCGCCCATATATCAAGTAGAGGTACGACATAGTGAGAATCAGCAACGCGCGCATGCGCGTCCCGGTACTGCTGGCATTTCTGGCAGCCGTCCTCGTCACGGTGACGAGTGCCTCCGCCACCGCGCAGGCAGCCGACACGGAAAGCAAGGCACCCGCCGATTTCGTGGCACTACACGACGTGGCCCCCGCGATCCTTCAGGAAATCCGCTACGCCACGCCCCACAATTTCATCGGCACCCCGATAAACGGTTATGCCGAACCGCTGTGCATCGTCACCGCCCCGACGGCGCAGGCCCTCGCGAAGGCCGAGCGCTACTTCCTGACGCAGGGCTACACGCTGAAGGTGTACGACTGCTACCGACCGCAGCGCGCGGTGGACCAGTTCGTCGACTGGGCCCAGGACCTGACCGACCTGAAGATGAAGGACGAGTTCTACCCGCAGGTGGACAAGGCCGACCTCTTCACTGACGGGTACATCGCGGCGAAGTCCGGGCACAGCCGCGGCAGCACGATCGACCTCACGCTCGTGAAGCTGCCGGTCCACCCGACGCGTCCCTACGTCCCGGGGGAAAAGCTGGAGCCGTGCTACGCCCCGGCGGCGCAGAGGTTCCCGGACAACTCGATCGACATGGGCACCGGGTACGACTGCTTCGACACGCTCGCGCACACGCTGGACCCGCGCATCGTGGGAGTCCAGCACAGCAACAGACTGCTGCTCAAGAACGAGCTCGAGTCTGTCGGGTTCGTCAATCTCGCCGAGGAATGGTGGCACTTCACCTTCGCCGCCGAGCCCTACCCGTCCACCTATTTCGACTTCCCCGTCTCCAGATCCTCGCTGACCAGCTGACCAGCTGACCGGACAACCGAGACCTCGTTCCACGACGTGCGGCGCCGGCCTTCCGGCCGGAAGGCCGGCGCCGCACAGCGAAGGAAATAGAAACCATGACCGAACCATCCACACCCCCTCCGCCCGGACCCCGCCGCAGGCCACTGGTGATACTCCTCTTCGGCGGCCGGAGCTCGGAGCACGGCATTTCCGTCGTGACCGCGGGGGCCGTGCTGCGAGCCATCGACCGGACGAAGTACGACGTCCTGCCGGTCGGCATCACCCAGGACGGGCGCTGGATCCTGACGGCGGACGATCCCGAGCGCATGGCGATGACCGACGGGCGCCCGCCCACGGTCGAGCAGCTCACGGTTTCGGACCGGGGCAGCATCATCGTCTCCGTCGATCCGACCGACCGGACTGTCGTCCGCAGCGAACGCGGCGCGGAGCCCAAGGTCCTCGGCGAAGTGGACGTGGTCTTTCCCGTACTGCACGGACCGTACGGCGAGGACGGCACCGTGCAGGGCCTCCTGGAGCTGTCCGGCATCCCCTACGTCGGAGCGGGTGTCCTCGCCTCGGCGGTCGGCCAGGACAAGGAGTACATGAAGAGGGTGTTCAGCTCGTTCGGCCTGGCGGTCGGGCCGTACCTGGTGATCAGACCCCGCGAGTGGCAGACCGACGCGGCGGGGGCCCGCGCGAGGATCAGCCGCTTCGCCGGCGCGTACGGCTGGCCGCTGTTCGTGAAACCGGCACGGGCCGGCTCTTCGATCGGTATCACCAGGGTGGATGGGCCGCCCGGCCTTGAGGACGCGATCGCGGAGGCACACCGGCATGACGCGAAGATCATCGTGGAGGCCCTGGTGCAGGGTCGCGAGATCGAGTGCGGCGTGCTCGAGTTCCCCGAGGGACCGAGGGCCAGCGTGCCGGCCGAGATCCCGGCGCCCGACGAACGCGCGTACTACGACTTCGAGGCGAAGTACCTCGACTCCACCCCCGGAGTGGTGCCCGCAGCGCTGACCGAAAGCCAGGCCGGCGAGGTGCGCCGACTGGCCCTCAAGGCGTTCGAGGCGGCTTCTTGCGAGGGGCTGGTCCGTGCGGACTTCTTCCTCACCGAGGAGGGACGGTTCGTCATCAACGAGATCAACACCATGCCCGGCTTCACCCCCGTCTCGATGTACCCGCAGATGTGGCAGGCCAGTGGCGTCGAGTACGGGGACCTGGTGGACCGTCTGCTGCAGGCGGCGCTGCGACGGACCACCAGGCTGAGGTGATCCGAGCCGAGCCGGAGCGGGGGGTTTCACTGAGAAGCGGCCGGACTGCAAAACTCGGGGTTTTGACGATTGCTGCACCGAGCGGGGTGGAATTGAGCGGCGCCCTCGGCACGCCGCTGAGAATGCGGGCAAGGGTGCGCCCATGACCGGGCGGTCATGTGTCGATGGTAGGCCCCTTTATGTCGGTCAATCATGGCCGTGGATGCCTGGTGGCGCCAATGCCGATTCGCGCAGAAGTCATGCCGGTCTGGCATCGCCAAAGCCCAAGGCGCTTTTTCGGATCGTAGTTCGACAGGAAAAGCGGCGTGGCTAACATTGGCGTCATGGATATCGACCTCCGGCGTCTCCGCTATTTCGTGACGGTTGCCGAAGAGCTCAGTTTTGTGCGTGGTGCCGAACGACTGAAGATGACGCAGCCCGCACTGAGCCGACAGATCCGCGCCCTTGAGGACGATCTCGGAGCGTCGCTGCTTCAGCGCGGCCCGCTGGGTACGGCGCTCACTCGGGCCGGCGGTCAACTGCTGGAGGACGCACGGCCGCTGCTCGCGGCATCGCTGGCTCTGCAGCGGCGAGTCCGGCTCGCCAGCCGTGAGGGGCACCACTTCACCATCGGCTTCATGCCAGGGGTCATAGTCACGCCGATCGTCAGGCAGTTCCGGGCGCTGGCGCCTGAGGTCAATGTGCAGGTGCTGCACACGGCGCCCACCGACCAGGTCGACTATCTGCTCGACGGTCGCGTCGACGTCTGCTTCGTCCGGCTGCCGCTGCCGGTCGACATCTTCGAGATCGTTCCGCTGTTCCCCGAGCCGCGGGTTGCGGCTCTCTCCGACGAACATCCGCTGGCACAGGCGGGGACCGTCCACATCACGGAGCTGACGCCGTACCGCTTGCTCCAGGACTCCGCAGACGTACCGGAATGGCGAGGCACCGACTTCGACGCGGCAACGGCACGTAACCGTCCGGAAGCCGAACGGCCCACCTCGATCGAGGAGAGCCTGGAAGCCGTCGCGTCCGGCACCGGGTTTCTCGTCGTCCCGGCCGGCCTCGCCGATTTCTACCGCCGCCCCGACATCCGTTACGTCCAGCTCACCGGGGTTGCCCCGCGCATGGTGGCGCTGGCGTACGCCAAGAACCGCAAGATGCCGTCCATCGACCGGTTCGCCAAGATCGTGATTGCGGCGCTCGGTTCGGCCTAGAGGCGCGCGCGTGGGCGAGCGGAACCGCGCTGTTCTGTCGCCATGTCCGATCGGCATGACGCTTCGGGTAATCGGCATTGGCGCGACGAGCCGCGGCCCGCAAAGCTCATCGGTAGAAGGAATGTGAACTGACAGAAAAGGTTTTGACGATGTGTCATCGCGGCTTGTTCGTGCCGGCGGAACAGAGATGACTGCCTATGACTATGTGGTCGTCGGGGGCGGAACGGCCGGCTGTGTTCTCGCGGCGCGACTATCCGAAGACGCGGCGGCGGAAGTGCTTCTCGTGGAGAGCGGCTCGGCGCTGGGCCCGCCGGCCATGCACCTTCCGGTCGGGTTCCCGCTCATCCCGGCCAAGGAGATCCTCTGGTCACGCTGGACGACCCCGCAGCCCGGGACGCTGTCGCGCACGCATCAATGGCCCAGCGGGCGGGTCCTCGGAGGATCGAGTTCGATCAACGCGATGATGCACGTCCGCGGGCACCGCGCCGTGTACGACGCATGGGCGGACAACGGTGCGAAGGGCTGGAGCTACACCGAGCTGCTGCCGTACTTTCGCCGGACCGAGACGGCGATGGGCCGCAACCCCGCCCTGCGCGGCGTCATCGGGCCGGTGTGGGCGGCGCCGACGACCCAGCTCGACGACGGGTCGTTCACCTTCCTCGACGCGCTCACCGAGGCCGGTCACGACCTCACCGACGACATCAACGGTGAACGGCAGCACGGCGCCTTCTGGTGCGACCTGGCCGGGGCGGGCGGCCGTAGGCAGAGCGCTGCGGACGCCTATCTGGTCCCGGTGCTCGACCGGCCCAATCTGCACCTGGCCACGGAGGCGGACGTCAGCCGCCTGGTGGTCGAGCACGGACGCTGCACCGGCGTGGAATACACGTCCTTCGGCACGGTGGAACGCGCCGAGGCGCGCGGTGAGGTGATCGTGGCGGCCGGGACGGTGGGCTCCGCTCACCTGCTGCTGCTCTCCGGTATCGGCCCCGCGGCACATCTGCGTGATGTCGGGATTCCGGTGCTGGCCGATCTCCCCGGAGTCGGCGCCAATCTGCACGATCACCTGCAGTGTCCCGTGGTCTTCGAGACGGGGCGGCAGCTGATGACCAGCCACGGTTTCAGTACGGTCGGTGCCCTGGTGCACAGCGGCGCGACAGCCGTTCCGGACGTCCAGCTGATGCTGCTCGACGCTCCGGCGGACATCGCGGACGTCGGGACGCCCGAGTGCGGACACACGGTCGCCTTCGCTCACACGGCGCCGGTGAGCCGGGGAACGGTTCGGCTCAGGAGCTCGAACCCGGGCCGGCTGCCGTTGATCGATCCGAACTACCTGGCCGACAGCGCCGACGTGTCGGTCATGCTCGCGGCCCTCGGTATCGCGCAGGAGATCGGCGGCATGCCCGCCTGGGGCCAGTGGGGTGCTCGGGAGACCGCCCCGGGAAAGGGAGACGACCTCGTCACCTACGTCCGCAAGAACGCGGCGACCTTCCACAACCCCGTCGGCACGTGCCGGATCGGGATGGACGACCTCGCCGTCGTCGACCCGGACCTGAGGGTGCACGGCGTCGAGGGCCTGCGTGTAGCCGACGCCTCGGTGATGCCGTCCATTCCCAACACCGGAGTCAACGCGACCGTCCTGGCCATCGCCGAACGCGCTGCCGACACCGTCCGACGCGATGCGAAACGGCCCCTGGACACGAAAGAGCGGCAACCGTGAAGTTCTTGTGGCGCATGATCGATGAAACGCTCGTCGGCGCGGTGATCTATGCACTCACGTGCAGGCTGCCCCGCAACTCGCCTCGTGCGGACGCCACGCGTGCGAACACGCAGCGGCGCGATCCCGTGTGATCCGTCCCGAATTCGCGCACCTCGTCAGCCGCAACATGCGCACGCAAGTGGACTGATGCCGAACCGGCATGCAGAGCCAGCGGATAGGCATTGGCGACGAATGACCGCCCCGGGTCAGGATGTTCGACGTGACCCACTTCGACCTCGGAGTGCCTGGCGCAGCGGCAGTAACACACTGCTCGGCGACCGCCTTGAGCGCCTGAGCGTCCCGCGGTGGCTTCCCCGGGTTCGCAGAACCGAACCCTCGAATGCTGCGCACACCAACCGCCGAGCCGGCGAGGCATCGCCCTGCCCTGCCCTGCCCTGCTCAGCCATCACGAAAGGCCGATCAATGTCCCACCACCAGGATTCAGCCGCCGCGAAAGAGGACCCTCGCCTGGACATCAGCGATGTCTACCTGTTCAAGGGACGGACCGGAACGGTCTTCGTCATGAACACCAACCCGGTGTCGGCCGACAAGGGCTTCCACCCCGAGGCGCTGTACGAGTTCCACATCGACACCGACGACGACGCGGTGCAGGATCTGACATTCCGGTTCAGATTCCTCGCCACCGAACCGGACGGCGGGCAGGCTTGGGTGTTCGACCGGCTCACCGGTTACGAGGCCACTGACCGCAACGCCTCGGGAGCCCTTGTGGCAACCGGCAGGACGCAGGAGATCGTCACCACGGCGGACGGCGTCAACGTCTTCGTCGGCCGGGCCGGGGACCCGTTCTACCTCGACGGCACCGTCGTCACGACGGTCGTGACCGCGCTCCGCAACGGCGCGGCTGTGGACCTCTCCGCATTCGACCCGCAGCGGGCCTCGAACCTGTTCGCCGGCACCAACGTCACCGCCATCGTCCTCGAAGTCCCGGACGAGCTCATCGGACCAGGGACGATCGGCCTCTGGGCCACCACCGCCCTTGACGACCACCACGGCGGCTGGCTGCAGATCAACCGGTGCGCGAATCCGCTCGTCAGCACGTTGTTCGACGTCACCGAGGCCGGCTTCGACGACTACAACGCCACTGATCCACACGCCGACCTCGACAACTACGGAGACCTCGTACGCCGGAAGGTCGCGAGTCTCGTGGCCGCGAACGACACGCACCACGACCCGCAGGGCTACGGCGCCGCGACACGGGACGTCATCTTTCCGGACGTCCTGCGCTACCAGGTGGGCACCGAAGCCGACTACGGCGCGAAGGCCCGCAACGGCAGAGGGCTCACCGAGTCCGCTCCCGAGGCGATGTTCGAGATCGTGCTGAACGCTCCCGTGTCCATGGGCCTGGACGCCGGCCACGCCACCGGCACGCTGCGCGCCGTGTTCCCGTACCTCAGCGCACCGGCCTGACGCCGCCAGGGCATCGGCCCCCTCCGTACTCTTCCCCTCCGCAACCAGGAGATTCCCTCATGTCCCGCCGAATCCTGACCGTCTGCGCGAGCTTCGGTTACGTGTTCATCGCACTGTTCTTCGCCGCTCTGCTGATCGCCCACTGGATACCCCCGATGGCGCCGAGTTGGTCGACGGAGCGGGTGGCGGCCTTCTACACGGACCACGCCAACTCGATCCGTGCCGGCCTCGTGGTCATGCTCGTCGGTGCGGTGACGACCGCACCTTTCGTCGCGGCGCTGTCGAGCCTGATCCGGCGTATCGACTCGCGGCTGGCGCCGCTGGCCGCCACCCAACTCGTCTGCGGTGCCGCCAACGTGGCCGCGATCTTCGTACCGGTCCTGATCTTCACCGCGACGGCCTACCGGCCGGACCGGTCGCCCGACATCACGATGGCGCTCAACGACACGGCCTGGATCACCCTGGTCATGAACGCGTTTCCGACCGTCGGGCAGGCCATCGCGGTCGGAGTGGCGATCCTGGCCGACAAGCGCCCCACGCCGCTCCTGCCCCGCTGGGCCGCGTACCTGAACTTCTGGATGGCCTTCCTCTTCCTGCCGAGCATCCTGCTGACCTTCTTCAAGACCGGCCCCTTCGCCTGGAACGGCATCCTCTCGTTCTGGGTCGCGGCCGGAGCCTTCGGCGCCTGGTTCCTCGTCATGACACCGCTGATGGTGCGGGCCGCGAGCCGAGTGGACGACGACCGGGCCCCGGCCGACCTGGAACCCGCGGTATGACCGCCACGGCGGCCCGGACCGAACACCCGGCGCCCCAGCGTCACCGCCACATCCCCGGCGAGGCCGGACTGTGGGTCTTCCTCCTCGGCGACATGATCATGTTCTCGGTGTTCTTCGGCTTCATCGCGGTACTGCACGGCCGGCACCCGCGGATGTTCCGGGCCTCTCAGCAGGCCCTCCATCCAGACCTGGGACTCCTGAACACCCTGCTCCTGCTGATCGCGTCCGCGCTGGTGGCCCGCGGGCTACGGCAGCTCCGATCCGGCAGACCCGCACGGACCCTGCCATGGGCGCTCCTGTGCGCGCTCGGGTTCGCCGCCGTCAAGGGCGTCGAATACGCGCTCGTGATCCACGACGGACACACACCGAGCAGCAACGACTTCTTCATGTACTACTTCGTGTTCACCGGAATCCACCTGGCCCACCTGGCGATCGGGATCGGCGCACTGACGTTCCTCATCGTCCTGTCCCGTCGGCCGCCGGCCCTGAGCCGGGGCCACCTGCTGGCCGCCGAGGGAGCGGCCGCGTACTGGCACATGGTGGACCTGCTCTGGCTCGTCCTCTTCCCGCTCTTCTATCTGGTGGCGTGAGACATGTGGGTCTTTCCGGTACTCGTCCTGGCCACGCTGTCGAGCTGGCTGCTGGGCATCGAAGGCAGCACGTCGACCCTGATCGGCTGCGCGGTCGTGGCGATCGCGCTGATCAAGGTACGCATGGTCGGCCTGCACTTCATGGAGCTGCGCAACGCCCCGGCGGCCCTCCGTGGCGCCTTCGAGGTCTACGTCGTGGCCACGGGCGCCACTCTGCTCACCCTCTACGTAATCCTCTGAAATCACCGGACAATTCGCCAAGCCGATTCGGCATGGCAGGCGACGATATCGGCATTAGCGATACGCGTCGACTTCCTCAATAATTTTCCCAGCGACTCCCTTGTGGAGGGGAGTTCACGAGCAGTGGAGGTGGAAAAAATGAAGAAGCAGCACTCCTGGTAAATTCATCGGCCGCTCCGGTTACCTTTTCGGGTCCGGAGCGGCCGCACATTCCGCGCAATATCCGTCATCGCGAGAAACAGGATCCATCACCTTGCGGCCCCCTCGACCTTCGGTGCCGGCGCCGCTGCGCCATTCCGCGTTCAGAAAGCTCTGGTCCGCCACCACTCTGGCCGCCCTGGGCGACGCCATCTCCTCGGTGGCCCTGCCGCTGGCCGCGATCGAGGTCCTGGGCGCCGACGCCGTCCAAAGTGCCGTCCTGTCGGCCGTGATCTGGCTCCCGAGCCTGTTCCTGGCCATACCGGCCGGCTCCTTCGCCGACCGTACGGGACACCACCGCAGGCTCCTGGCCGGCGCCAACCTCCTGCGGGTCGCCGCCCTGAGCACCGTGCCGATCGCAACGGCCTTCGGCCTGCTCTCGCTCATCCAGCTGGCCGTCATCCTGGCCGTCATCGGCCTGTGCTCGGTGCTGTCGAACGTCAGCGAGAGCGGTCTGTTCGCCACCACCCTGCCGTCCGAGCTCTACGTCGCCGGGCAGGCGGCCTCCTACACGGGCCAGACCGCCGCGATCCTGGCCGGACCCTCCCTCGGTGGACTGCTGGTCCAACTCGCGGGTGTACCGGCGGCGGTCGGTGTGGACTCGGCCACCGCCGTCACGGCCGCCCTGTTCCTCCTCCGACTGCGCCCGGTGGAGCGCCGCCACGAACCCGGCACCCCGGAGAACCGCGACCGGCGCACAGGCTTGGCCTTCATCCGGCGAAATCCGCTGATCAGGACAGCACTCGCGGTCACCGCCACCGGCAACTTCTTCAACATGCTCTTCTTGTCGGTGCTCGTCTGGTACTACGTCCACAAGCTGTCCCTGACCAGTGCCCAGATCGGGTTCGTGTTCAGCGTGCAGGCCATCGGCGGACTCGTCGGCGCGGCCCTGGCTTCCCGCCTCGCCCGCCGCATCGGCCTGGGCCGGATGCTCCTGGTCGGCTGCGTGGTGTCGCACGCTCCGCTCCTCGTGATCCCCGCCGTCGGTGCCACCGGAAGCCTCGTCTTCGCCCTGGTCCTGGCCTCGACGCTGCTGGGCGGCGTCGGTGAATCCGTCCAGGACATCTCGGTCGGCTCGGTCTTCGCGCTGGTGGTGCCACCTCACCTCCGGTCACAGACCCGGGGTGCGTACCAGACCGTGAGCTTCGGCCTCCGGCCGCTGGGTTCGGTCACCGGCGCCCTCATCGCCGCGACAGCGGGAATCCCCGTCGCGCTGTGGGTCGGTGCGATCGGCGGAACCCTTGCCTGCCTCTGGCTCCTTCCCTCACGCCTGCTGTCGTTCAGAGGCCAGGACGACCCGTCCGAGCAGTCCGAGCAGCCGGAAAGTGCCACCGCTCTATCGCAGTGAGGCGGAGAACCGCAGGACGGGACGCCTGACCCGAGCATGCCCATCGGCGAGGGCTCGTCGAGGACGCCTTGGGCACGCACATGCCTGGCCTCCTCGCGCGGCTCGATGGCGTCCGCGCCTGCTCCGACCAACTCAAGTCACCCGCACCAGGCCCCGCGACCTGCCCATTCACGATGCGCACGGCTCCACTAGGCCGACTCATATGAGTTTGTTGCGGATGGCGTAGGAGACGGCGTGGACGCGGTTGCGCAGTCCGAGGCGGTTGATGACTCCGTAGAGGATCTTCTTGATGTTGCGTTCGGAGTAGCACATCGTGTCGGCTATCTCGGCCAGGTCCAGGCCCTGTGAGACCAGTCGGAGCACGTCGATCTCCCGTGTGCTCAGGCCGGACGGTGTCAGGCCCTTGGGCATCAGCACGTTGCGCTGGAGGCGGTCCGCCTGGTCGAGCAGTTCGCGCTGTACCGCGGACGGAAGCAGCGCTTCGCCGGCGGCGACCGCCAGCACGGCACGGATCAGGGACTGCGGCTGCGCCTCTGCCCGCCAGAGCACGGCCCGTATTCCGCTGTGGGCCGCCACCGTCAGGTCGGCGTACCAGCCGTCGCTGACCACGAGTACGACCCGTGCCGGGGGAGGCATGGGCAGACTGCCAAGCGCTTCCAACGTGGAGTTGTCGGCTGTCTGGATCGCGGCCACCACGACGTCCGCCTCCCTCACCGTGGTGAGCGCCACTTTCGGTCCACGGCTCAGCCCGGCCGCCAGCCCGGCGTGTGTCACCGGGTCCGCGGCGTCCACGGCCACCAATACCGAGGCCGTGGGGAGCCATCTTATGACGTCGGCGTGCGGCCGCTGGCCCGGTCTGGCCGCATTGTGCGGACGCCTGCCACGCGGCGAGTCGGTTGCGGCCGCATCGATCGGAAGGCGTCGGTCCGATTCGGCCTGACGCTGCATCGGCACCACCTCTGCCGGAGCCTCCGTCGGACGGCTTCTCATCGCTGCTCGCTTTCTGAATTGAACGTGCCGGTCGGGTCAACGCCGTTGGACGCAGCCGACAGCCGGTGCTTCCGCACGGCCGCTATCCGACCCGTCCGGAGGAGACCTGAGTCCAGATGACCGCGAGCCACACCAGTGCGCGGTCGCTGTGCCTCTGCAGGTCGAGGCCGGTGAGCTTCTCGATCTGCTTGATCCGGTACAGCAGGGTGTTGCGGTGTATGTGAAGGGCGACCGTGGTGGAGGCGCTGTCGAACTGGTTCTCGACCAGGCAGGCGAGGGTCGCCATCAGCTCGCCGTGGTCCCCGCCTGCCAGCGGGCCGAGGCCCCGGTGGGCCACCGCGTCGGCGAGTTCGGGAGAGCGCGCCAGGAGCAGCTGAGGCAGGAAGTCCTCGACCTGGACACGTCCACCCCGATGGGATCGCGATGCGACAGCGACCAGCAGACGCGGGTTGTCGACGGCGGTCTGAAGGCCGGCCCGCCCGGCCGGTAGGCCCTGTGCGAGGAGCAGGCGTCGGTCGCCCGTGAACGCGGACCAGTCGAACGCGGGCCCGGTGAGTCCGGTGACGCGGGCATCCTCGACGAAGGCCAGGGCTCCTGCGGTGCGCAGGCGGGCGGCGAGGTCGGCGCGCTCGGCAGGGGTGGACTTGTCGAGCAGCACGACGAACGGCACGTACGGAGGCGTCAGATCGAAGCCGAGCCGAGCGGCACGCTCCTGGTCCTCCACCGTGATGGGCAGGTGGGCGCAGAGGCGGTCGAAGAGGGTGCGCGCCCGCCGGTCGCCCTGTGCGGACGGCAGGTCGGCCTGGTCCGCGTGGGCCTGCGTGAGCATTCGGGTGACCATGTCGAGGTAGCTGTCGAGGTGACGCCGCGCCTGATCGGTCCAGGCCGTCAGATGTCCGCGTTCCTCCGCGGTGGCCAGACCGAGCACGGCGTCCCAGAAGACGCCCGCGGCCCGGTGATGGAGGAGCAGGGCGCCGTTCAACGGCTGTCCGGCGTCGGCGCACTCCCGCGCCTGCTCGTACACCTCGGACAGGACATACGCGTCCGGAGGTGTGCCCCTCACCATCCAGTCCAGGAGCAAGCTGACGTGTCGGCGCAGCGAGGCACGAAGTGCGGAAGCCCCGCAGTCGCGCGCCGAGCGCCCGTATTCGGGCGTGCGGCGAAGTACGGGTTCCATACGTTGGACCACGGCATCGGCGTCGATGTGCTCCAGGATGTCGCGCAAAGCGGCTGTCGCAGCGGCAGCGCCCTTGGATCTGCCGGTCATGATGGACAGGCACGAACCACGCGGAGAGCCGACCTCCGTGCCGTGCCGTTGTATGCCGCAGCGCTCGGGGTGTGTCCGGTGGACGGCGTGGCCCTGCCCCGGTGCCGGCGTGGTCCCATGGTGACTCCTTTCGTGGGGTGCATCCGCCCCGTCGGCCGGTTGGGGGCCGATACCCGAAGGCGCGGGCGTACCCGCGAGGAGACTGTTGTGCGACCGCGTCCGCGCCTGACGCGCAAAGGGTCCAGCGCCCTGCGGCCGCTCCCGATCGGCGGTGTGTGTCCCCCGTGTCCCCCGGTCCGCGACGGCGGCCGGCTGTCCTCGCGGGCCCGGCGCCGTACACAACTGCCTTTACGGCGACGGACGTTGTGGCTTCTCTCCTCGGTCCGACCATGGTGGACCGGCTGAGGGGGACCGCGCCAATGCCTATCTGTTCGATTCTGAAGCCGTTTCGGCATATGCCGTGATGGGCGTGGCTACGATGAGCCGCATGGATCTCGACATACGCCGGGTGCGCTACTTCGTGGCCGTGGCCGAGGAGTGCAGCTTCGTGCGCGCGGCGAGCCGTCTCTACATGACGCAGCCCGCGCTCAGCCGTCAGATCCGGGCGCTGGAGGAGGATCTGGGCGTGGTCCTCTTCCTGCGTGACCGGCAGGGCACCGTCCTGACGCGGGCGGGGCACCAGTTGCTGGAGGACGCCCGGCCGATGCTGGCGATGGCGCAGGCGGTGCAGCAGCGGGCGCGGACGGCGAGCCGGGAGGTGAACCAGTTCACCATCGGCTTCATGCCGGGTGTCATCGTCACCCCCATCGTGCGCGAGTTCGCCCGGACGGCGCCGCAACTCGACATCGATGTCGTCCACACCTCGATCACCGACCAGGTCGACTTCCTGCTCGACGGGCGGGTCGACGTCTGCTACGTCCGACTGCCCCTGCCCGAGGGCATGTTCGAGGTTGTCCCGCTCTTCCCGGAGCCCCGTGTGGTGGCACTGCCCAGTGATCATCCGCTCGCGGAACTCAAGGCGGTGCACGTCGAGGACCTGCGGGACATGACCTTGCTACAGGATCCGAAGGACGTACCGGAATGGCGCGGACGTGTCCCGCTCGACCCGGTGGCGCCGCCTGGAGACACCGGACGGTTCCCGGCGACGATCGAGGAATGCCTGCAGACCGTCGCCTTCGGGTCCGGGTGCTACGTCATGCCGGCCGGCATGGCCGGCTTCTACCGCCGTGACGACGTCGTCTACCTGACGCTGGAGGGCGTCGCACCGCGCATGGTCGCCCTGGCCTACTCCAAGCACCGGACCATGCCCGAACTCCTCCAGTTCGCCGAGCTCTCGCGCCGCATGCTCGGCCCGGGCCCGGACTGATTCCACGACGAGGCCGAGACCTGGACCGGATGTGGCGTGGGCTGAACGACGGCACAGCGTACGGACCCGCCACTCCCTGCAACCCTCCGACCTGAACGGCATCCGGGGATCGCGTCACCGGCAGGGCCGTTGTGCCGGTGCCCAAAGAACGGAGATCATGCTGGTCCCGCGCACGTTGTGCGCGGCTGCGTCACGCGTCGACACTGACACACAGGCATCTGCGGTCACAGGACCCGGCATGCCGGAAGGGCGCCCGGCGAGGTGCCCTCACCGTCTCCGCGGTGCGAGGAGGTGACCGGTACCGGATGTCGCCCATGAGCGGCGCGGCGGGCAGGTGCTGAGTCCGCCGCCTCCTGGTCCGGTCGAATGTCGAACGGCAACTGCGCTGGAGTTCCGCCCTCATGTCAACACCCGTCACTGTCGGACGTCACCGCCTTCAGCGCCTTCTGGGCTGCGGAGGTTTCGGCATGGTCTGGCTCGCCTACGACGACCTGCTCGAAGCCCCGGTCGCGGTGAAGGTCATGGCGGAGAAGTGGGTTCACCGCCCCGACCTCCGGGAGCGTTTCCTGGACGAGGCCCGGCTGCTGCGCCAGGCCGCGTCGGACCGCGTGGTGCAGGTGTACGACATCGGCGAACTACCGGACGGGCGCCCGTACTTCGTCATGACCTACGCCGACGGCGGCACGCTGGCCGACCGGCTGGCCCAGGGACCCCTGGCCGTCGACCAGGCGCTGCGGTTCGCGGTGCAGGCCGCACGGGGCGTGGCCGACCTGCACGCGGTCGGCATAGTGCACCGTGACATCAAGCCGTCCAACATCCTGCTCCAGTCGGCATCGGGCGGCCGTGAACGGCTGCTGGTGGCCGATCTCGGCCTGGCCAAGAGCCTGGCGCACGCCTCGGGACTGACGCAGGGCGTGGGATCACCCGGCTACATGGCTCCGGAGCAGGTCCCGGAGGACCGCCTGGTCGATGTCGACGAGCGGGCCGACGTCTACGGCCTGGGCATACTCACCTACGAGCTGCTGACCGGGAGCCTGCCGGGCTCGACGGAACAACTCGACTGGCCCGGGCCGCCGCGCCCCCAGGTGCCGACGGCAGTCCGACGCGTGACGCGCCGCGCTCTCGAACCGGAGCGGGAGGGACGCTGGGCCGACGCCGCCGAGTTCGCGGACGCGCTCGAAGCCGCCGGTGCCACGACCATCCGCAGCCGCCTGTTCCGAACCGTCGCAACCGGCAAGGGAACCCGCGCACGGAGAGCAGTGGCCGTACTCGCCGGGACCGCCGTCCTCGTGACCGCGGCGCTGGCCACCCGCGCGGCCTTCGAAGCGGACTCCGCCGTCGACACGAAGCCCCGTGCGGGCGCAAGCAGCACAGCGATCGCAGAGCCGTACGCGACCTCTGCCGCCTCGACATCACCGTCCCCGCACCGGGCACCTGCCGCGGCGGCTTCTTCGTCTTCGCCCACCCGGACCGCCGCGCCGCCGTCACCAAGCGCCTCTTCCGCCGGACGCGGCGCCGAGACGACGAAGACGACGGCCCCTACGGGCAAGGCGGCGGCCCCGGACCCGGGCGGGACGGCATCGGCCTCGCCCGAATGGACGACGTTGACCGTGCGGCATGACCAGCAGCTGATGCCGGGCGAGTCCTGGCAGACCAACCGGACGACCATGACGATGCAGACCGACGGCAACCTCGTCATCTACGACGAGGACCACCACCGGCGCTGGTCCTCGGGCACCTCGGGTACCGGATACCGCGCCATCATGCAGGCCGACGGCAACCTCGTCGTCTACGACAAGGACACCTGGGGTGTCTGGAGCTCCGTGACTTCCGGGCACGACGGCGCCTATCTGTACTTCGGCACCGACGGCGACGTCAGCGTGGTCTACCAGGGCACCACCCTCTGGTCCGCCGGCACCCAGCACTGAACCGTCGCCGGTCGTCATGCCCCGGCACCGACGATCCTGCCCCCGTCCGTGAGCGTCCGCGGCGTCTCATCCATCCCCGGCACGACACGCTCCACCCGGGTCGCCGTGGTCGGCCGGCCGTACCTTCTTGACCTCTGCGCCTGCCTCAGCGAAGCCCGGGTTGCGGGAGTTGCTCCACAGCCGTGCGGTCCCGGGCCAGCCGCGCCGAACGGACAGGGACGACAGGCCGCTCGCTCTCAGCGCGCTACGCCTTGGGCCTCTTCGTCACCGCGCGAGCCGACTTCGCGTTGATAGCTCCGTCGAGACGTGCCAGATGGGCGCGTTGCGATACTTGGCGGCCGAAGTAAGAGCAGCCGTACAGGGACGCAATTTTCTCTACTGGTTCAAGCCCCGGCTGCGCTCCGCTCCGCCGCCGCTCCTGCCTTCGGCCCGCTCCGGCGGGCTGCGCCAACGCGCGCCCACGAGGGGAAGGCTGGGGCATGAGGGAACTCCCGCGCAGACGCCTGCGGGGCCGGTCGGCTCCGAGACTTTAGGCAGCCACCATGGGGCGAGCCTCGAAGATCGTGGCCCTAACGTCGTGCTTTAACGGGCAGGTCCACAGACTGCCCGACGCGCCGGAAGCTTACAGGGCCATGATCACTCGCCCCATGGCAGCTCCAGCCCAAAGTCTCGGAGCCGACCTCTCGCCGTCGTCGGGCGTCCTAGGGTGTGCGCATGGTTCAAGCTAGCGAGACCGCCCAGATAAGGAAGCGCTGGGAGGACGCGCACACAAGGACTTGAGCCGTGAGTATTACCTTGGCTCCGATACGGGCGATTGGGCCTGCCTGAGTTGCGGTGAGTGCTTCACGCGAGCGGAAGTTAAGGCTCTGCGTGGCGAGTGACGTCACTCTGAACTCGCTCTGCGGTACAGCAGAGAAGTACAGCAACCATGCCGACCTCCGGTGACCATCCCCAGCCGTTAACGGCCACTTGACCAGCCCCGGAGACCTGGGCGACCTTCGTGCCCGTAGTTCGCATCGAGGGGCCTGCGGAAGCACGACCGTCGTGGCGGTGTCAGTCCTACCATGCACAATGCCGTCCATGAGTGAGCGCTATGAGGTCGTCTTTTCCTGCTACTTGCGCGACGACACCCCCGAATGGGTCATGGCCGCCTTGCGGTGGCACTTGGGCATGGACGCCGAGTTTCCCGAAGGTCTCGACGACCAAGACGATTATCTGTACCCACTGCTCGTCCCCGACAACTACGCCAACCGCCGGGTGCCCGGTGGAGACGTCGTGTCCCTGCGTCGAGAGGTGCAAGAGTTCACGAGTTCCGGGGAGAGATGCGAGTGGGAACTTTTCGCACGCAACCACTGGATCGACGACTCCATGCTTTACCTCCGGGGCCTGTTGGACCTGCTCGCCCCACACATCGCGCAGCCCGGTTATGGGGGCCACTTCCGTCATATATCCGACACCGAAGTGACTGTCTTCGACTTCCGCGATGGGGCGTACGAGCCCATCAAGATATGGGGTGTCGATCCACGGTGACAGGCGCATAGGGTTCGCGCCCCGCGTGCCCCATCGGAGGCAGCCAGCGGAGAAACACGGGTCGGCCCCTCCAGGACGAAGAGCGGTCGTGCCACATCTATGCCAGAACGGGCGGGGAGTCACGGGGAATCGGGGTACACCGAAGCACATGCCGCCGGACTCTCTCAAGGCGGGGAATCCGCAGGCCACACCACAAGTCGCCCCACCTCGCTCCTGAAGCGGTGTTCCAAGAGCGCCGATGCCTCCACCAGTCGCAGTCGCTACGCTCGGACTCGTGAGCGAAGCCGCCCGACTCATAGCGAACCACCGAGTCCATGTCGTACCCGTTGTGTTGGCCCTGGCCAATCCACCATGGCAGCGGGACGTGTGGCTCGACCCGTCGGCGTTCGAAGACCTGGACCATGTCTTCCACACACTCTTCGACGACTTCTGCGACGCCGACGAGCCAGAGGGGTACCTCGGCGTCAGCCTCCGAAGTGACGAAGAGGTCGTCCTGATGAGAGAGCTCGGTACCGCGCTTAACGCCGCGGCGGCCGAGGCGCCCAACGACACCAACGCGGAGTATCTCCAGGCATCTGCTTGGCCAGAGGTCGTGGCCATCGCCGGACGCCTCGCTCAAGTCATGGTCGCGAACGACCTAAGGGAACTCGCCGTGCTGCTCGACGGAGCGGCCGTGCCAGACCCGTGCCGGATCGTGCGGGGAACCACGGGAACAGCGGGGGGGCAGGCCGGCGGCGATTCAGGCTCCGATACGGCGTCGCCACAGGTCGGCTCGGCAACCTCTCGCGAACGCCCCTAGCTTCCCAAGCTCATGGCTCTGCAGGGCGGCTCTCGCTGCCTGTTCTGTGTCGAGCAGAGAACGGTGGCACCAGGGGGAGCGCTGGCGCTGATCCCGCTAGTTGCCGCTTGCCCGCAGTGCGAGCTGCGCGGCTGGACGGCAGGGACGGCCTACTCCCGCGCACCGTTGTTCGAATTCTGGGGGAAGCCAACCGCGGGTGAGCAAACGCGGATGGGCCGGAAATGCAGTGATCGCAGCAAGAGCGAACGCGAGCGAAGCCCAGGGCGTCTGCACTCGAACGGTCGCTTGGGAACCCCGAGTGTTGACGAAGCTGGTCTGGAAAACGTCAGAAGCTACAAGATCGATTGAACTCAACGCCCCCCAATCGAGGTCGAGTTCTGCCGCATGCGCAAAATGGAGTTTCTGTAGGGTGAGGGTAACTTCGCCGGGCCCGTCCACTACCCAGCGTGGCTGGGCGTCACGCGCTGCCTGACGACGGCGAGCGGAGTTGCCGACTGCAGAGCCCACCAACGAGCCGATCACAAACCCGGGGCTACCGAAGGCAGCGACGTTGGTGTGCGTGTAGCTCCCGCTACCGAGGGTCCTCCAGGTCAGGCGTTGCCCCGGCCCTACAGCAAGTGCACGGTCACCATGTTGCAGGCGCGCGGTCGTGGCTACCACCGGCCGGCGGGCCACTTGCCCTTCGAGGATATCGGCGAGGATGTCGCACGAGTGCCAGAGGTATTCGTCAAAAGGCGACCATAACGGTTGACTGGGGATCTCTGGCGGCGGCGCAAAGGGGTTGGCCACTGTCGCTCCAGCGTCCAGTCGGGGGGCGAAGGCTACGGTTCGCGATCAAGCCTACTCAGGCTGTCCCGCTTGCTGGTCTGTTGACTGCCCACTCAT
Organism: Streptomyces sp. NPDC090088; assembly: GCF_044747345.1. Lineage (NCBI taxonomy): Bacteria > Bacillati > Actinomycetota > Actinomycetes > Kitasatosporales > Streptomycetaceae > Streptomyces > Streptomyces sp. NPDC090088. Next base: position 494,328 of record NZ_JBIVDZ010000008.1, read on the forward strand.
GTGAGGGTGACCGCACCACAAGCGCACCAGATCGAGCGGGGAAGAGAGGGGAACCACGGTGAAAGCGGCCGAACCCGACGAGGCTGCCCCATGGCCGTTCGCCCAGGTCGGCACCCGAACCGCCCCCAAATGCCCGCAGCTTCCCAAGCTCAGAGCGCGAGTTCGATTCTCGTTACCCGCTCCAGAATTGAGGTCCAGGTCCGAGACCTGGGCCTTGTTCGTTGTCCAGTCCGGTAGGTGGCACACCACGACCGCATCACGGAGCGGCATTCCTGGACGAGCGGTCTGCCCGGGGCACGTACGAGTAGCGGGACCGTTCAGCCGATGTCAGACCCCTGCGGAATCATGACGCTCGGAAGCCGGGTCGACCTTGCTGGAGGGGCACGTGGTGAATGCCGACCTGATACGCGACCTCGGCAGGTCAGACCGGTACGAGGCAGCAGCAGACGCGTTGGTCACGTTCGGCGCCGACGGGGTGGAGCAGTTGGTGCGGGAGGTGATGGACGCGGAGTCCCCGGTGGACTGGCGGCCGATCACCGCCGTACTCGGGCGGATCGGGGAGCCAGGGTTCGACGGTCTGCTCCAGGGGCTCGTCTCCGCGTCCACCGAGGAGTCCCGCAAGCGAGTCGGCTTCGCGTTCTCCCAGCTCGGCGTGGCCGTTCTCGACCGTTACACCGCAGCCCTCGCCCACCCCGCGCCGCTCGTGCGCCGTCAGGCCGTCCGGGGGATCGAGCACTGCGGCGAGGCCGGCCAGTCGGCCGCCGTCCTGCTGCCGCTGCTCGGCGACCCGGACCAACAGGTCGCGCGGCAGGCTCAGGACACTCTGATCCGAACAGGCGAGCACGTGCTTCCGCTGCTCCGGCACGTCCGGGAGCGGGGGCCGGGCCGGCAGCGGGCGCGGGCGTTGACCGTACTCGCAGAACTCGGTGGCGAACCGGCGCTGTCGCGTGCCGACATGGCCGCGATCGAGCGACTCATCTGCATCAAGCTCCAGGACGATCGCCCCGAACCGCTGTGGGCCTGCTGGAACCACTGGATGGCCGTCCCCAGCGGAGACCAGGCCGGGATCATGCGCGTCCTCGGCCTGACCGCCGCACGGCCCGTGACCTTCGCGCTCGGCAACGACATCGTCGACGCAGACGGCCACGGCTGCGACACGGACGAACACACCGGCTACGAACGGGTCTTCGTCACCCCGGAACTCGATGGCTGGACCCTCGTCCTCGGCGCCTGGTGCGACCCGCACGGTCAGGAGCGCCGTGAGGACGTGCTGCGGCTGTGTACCGAACTCAGTGCCCGTTACGGCCGGGCCCAGGCGTACTACTACGGCGGCCAAGGCGACGGCTCCGCCTGGCTTGTTGCCGAGCACGGCACGGTGATCCGGCGTTACGGCGAAACCGGCGAGGCGGAGGACGAGTTGCTGACGCTCGGCGAGCCGCTGCCGTACGAACGAGCACGCCGCACGGAACTGGGTCTGCACCCCGACTGGGACCCCGCGCAGGAGAGCGAGGACGACGAGGACGAGTGGCGGTGGACCGCTCACGACCTCGCCCCGGACATCGCCCGCGCCCTGGGCGCCGCAAGCCCACTCGACGTCACTGCCGACACACCGTCACGCGGCACCGGCGTCATCGCCCTGACTCCGTACGGTGTCGCCCACGGCGTACCGGCGGGCGCCTACCGCATCTGAGTCACGGCGGCAAGGATCGGCGCCGATGCTCCGTGCTCGTCCGCCCGCCGACCACCTCGAAGGGCTCTCGACGTCTCGGAACCGACGGCGTGCCCATAGCGTGCCCATAAGACCGGTAAACCACGGTCAACAACGGTGCGATCCTGTGCTCCAGGGCATCACACCAAAGCACGTATGCCGAGGTCAGAGGCCATCCGGCTCCCCGAGCACCGTCGCTTCCCAAGCTGAGAGCAAACTCAGTGGTCGCGCAATGCGCCGGTCGGGCCGACCGCGCTCCAACCGGTACCACCCACCAGCCGGCCGCGAGTGCTCCCTAACTGACCAGCGACGCGGCACTCCTGACACCCCATCAGAACGAGCGTCAAATGAGCGTCAAGATACCTCGGAGAGCGTCATTTCAGCGTCAAGATATCGCCCGTAACGCCCACACCGCACATAGCGCACACCACCCGAACCCGCAGGTCAGACGGTCTTTCCGGCCGGTTCAAGGATCGCGACACACTCCACGTGGTGGGTCATCGGAAACAGATCGAACGCCCGCAGTGTCCGCACCCGGTATCCCCCGTCCCGGAAGTACGCCAGGTCGCGGGCGAGGGCGGCCGGGTCGCAGGCGACGTAGGCGATGCGGCGGGCGGTGAGGGAGGTGAGGTGTTCGACCGTCTTGCGGCCGGCGCCCGCGCGGGGCGGGTCGAGGACGATGAGGTCGACCTCGGTGATGCCGGTGCGCGGGAGGACCGACTCGACCTTGCCCTGTTCGATACGGACCCGGGGGAAGTCGGCGAGGTTGTGCCGGGCGTCCTCCACCGCGCGCTTGCCGGACTCGATGCCGAGGACCGCGCCCTTCTCGCCGAGGCGGTCGGCGAGGGCGCCGGCGAAGAGGCCGACGCCGCAGTAGAGGTCCAGGGCCATCTCGCCCTTGCGCGGGAGAAGGCCCTGCATGACCGCCGTGACCAGGGTGTCCGCCGCCTTCGGGTGGACCTGCCAGAAGCCGCCGCTGCCGACGCGGTGGGTGCGGCCGTCGGCGCGCTCGCGGACGAAGGCGCGGCCGTGGACGCGGTGGATGCCGCCGTCGTGCTCGTCGACGCGCATGACCGAGACGGGCCGGTCGAGTTCGACGAGGGGGAGGCGGGCGCCGGGGCGCGGTTCCAGGATGACCATGCGGTCCTGGGAGCCCGTCGCGGCGATCGCGTCGACCGAGACCATGCCCGACCAGTCGCGCTCCTCGATGCCCAGCTCGCTGATGCCCGGCGCCGCGATCATGCAGTGCTCGATCGGCTCCACCTCGTGCGAACGGTGCCGGCGCAGTCCGGCGTTGCCGTCGGCGTCGACCGCGTACTGCACGCGCGTGCGCCACTGCGGCACCTCGCCGGCCGGCAGCTTGTCGCCCTCGGCGGGCATCACCGTGCCGTCCCAGCCGGCCTCCTCGGGCGTGAGGCCCGCGAGCCGCCGCAGCTGTTCGGCGATCACCTCGCCCTTGAGCCGGCGCTGGACACCCGGCTTGGCGTGCTGCCAGTCGCAGCCGCCGCAGCGGCCGGGGCCGGCGTAGGGGCAGGGGGCCTCGACCCGGTCCTTGGACGCGTCGAGGATGTCGACCGCGTCGGCACGCAGGAAGCGGGCCCCCTCCTCGCCCTCGGTCACCCGGGCCACGACCCGCTCGCCGGGCAGCGCGTGCCGGACGAACAGGACCTGGCCCTCGGCGGTGCGGGCGATGCAGTGCCCACCGTGCGCGACCGGGCCGACCTCGACCTCGTACTCCGTCCCCACCAGCGATTTCTTCGGTTCTGCCTGCATGAGTGGGGTGACTCCAGAGAGAGGGGAGGGGAACGGCCCGGGCGGGGGCCGACGACAGCCCACCAGTCTACGTGGTCCGCACCCCGTCCCGTCCCGCTCAGCTGCTGCTGGGCTCCTTCGGCCTCGCCTCCGCCGGACCACGTCGTACCGCACCCGGCGCGTTCCAGTCCTGCCGCTTGCGGGCACGGATCTTGGCCGCCTCGGAGGAGGCCAGCTGGTAGGGCACGGAGGTCACCATCACGCCGGGGGTGAAGAGCAGGCGGCCCTTCAGCCGCAGCGCGCTCTGGTTGTGCAGGATGTGCTCGTACCAGCGGCCGACGACGTACTCGGGGATGATCACGGAGACCGCGTCCCGCGGCGACTGGGCGCGCAGGCTCTTGACGTACTCGATGATCGGGCGGGTGATCTCGCGGTAGGGCGAGTCGAGGACCTTCAGCGGCACGTCTATCCCGCGCCGTTCCCACTCCTCGCGCAGCGCCTTCGTCTCGGCCGGGTCGACGTTGACGGTGAGCGCCTCCAGGGTGTCCGAGCGCATCAGCTTGGCGTAGGCCAGGGCGCGCAGGGTGGGGCGGTGGATCTTGGAGATCAGCACGACCGAGTGGACGCGGGAGGGGCGGACGAGGTCGTCGTCCGGTTCCTCGGGGGCCGAGATCTCCTCGGAGACGCGGTCGTAGTGCTTACGGATCGCGGTCATCGTGGCGTAGAAGATGCACATGCCGAGCAGCGCCACCCAGGCGCCGTGGGTGAACTTCGTGACCAGGACGACGACCAGCACCAGGCCGGTGAAGAAGGCGCCGAAGGCGTTGATCGCGCGGGAGCGGATCATGTGGCTGCGCTTGGCCGGGTCCTTCTCCACCGCCAGGTGGCGGTTCCAGTGCCGGACCATGCCGGTCTGGCTGAGCGTGAAGGACACGAACACGCCGACGATGTAGAGCTGGATCAGCCGGGTCGAGTCGGCGCCGTAGATGACCACCAGCAGGGCGGCGGCGCCGGCCAGGAGCACGATGCCGTTGGAGAAGGCGAGGCGGTCGCCGCGGGTGTGCAGCTGGCGGGGCAGGTACCGGTCCTGGGCGAGGATCGAGCCGAGGAGGGGGAAGCCGTTGTACGCGGTGTTGGCGGCCAGGAAGAGGACCAGGGCGGTGGCGGCGGCGAGCAGCACGAACAGGAAGCTGCCCTTGCCGAAGACGGCCTCGGCGACCTGGGAGATCACCGGGTTCTGGACGTAGCCGGAGCCGATCGGGACGCCGTTGTGGAGCAGGTCGCTGGCCGGGTTCTCGGCCATGCGGACCTTGGTGACGGCGGCGAGCGCGATGATGCCGCAGAACATGGTGACCGCGAGCAGGCCCATCATGGCCAGCGTGGTCGCCGCGTTCTTGGACTTCGGCTTGCGGAAGGCCGGCACGCCGTTGGAGATGGCCTCGACACCGGTGAGCGCGGCACAGCCGGAGGAGAAGGCGCGCAGCAGGAGGAAGACCAGGGCGAAGCCGGCCAGGCCCTGGTGTTCGGCCTTGATGTGGTAGCCCGCGGTCGGGGCGCGCATCGTGTCCCCGAGGACCAGGCCCCGGAACGCGCCCCACGCGATCATGATGAAGACGCCGCCGACGAACACGTACGTCGGAATCGCGAAGAGCTTGCCGGACTCCTTCACGCCGCGCAGGTTCATCAGTGTGAGCAGCACGATCACGGTGACCGCGCAGAGGACCTTGTGCTCGACGACGAAGGGGACCGCGGAGCCGAGGTTCTCGATGCCGGAGGCGATGGAGACGGCGACGGTCAGGACGTAGTCGACGAGCAGGGCGCTGGCGACGGTGAGGCCGGCCTTGGCGCCGAGGTTGGTGGTGGCGACCTCGTAGTCGCCGCCGCCGCTCGGGTAGGCGTGCACGTTCTGCCGGTAGGAGGCGACCACCGTGAACATCAGCACCACGACCGCGACCGCGATCCAGGGGCTGAAGTGGTACGCCGACACGCCCGCGATGGACAGGACCAGCAGGACCTCTCCCGGCGCGTACGCGACGGAGGACAGCGGGTCGGAGGCGAAGACGGGGAGGGCGATGCGCTTCGGCAGGAGCGTTTCGCCCAGCCGGTCACTGCGCAGTGCGCGCCCGATCAGGATCCGTTTGGGCACGTCGGTCAGTTTGGACACGAGAGAGGATCGTAGGCCTTCCACCTGGCAGGTCTCCAGCCGCAGTGCTGGATCTGCCTCACGGGTGAAAAAGATGACGTATGGAACTGCGGATTCCGCAGCTTACGCCCGATCCGTGCCTAGATGGCAGACCCCGCCTGTCGTCGCACTTCGGAGGTCCCGTGCCCGCAACCGCAGAGCTGATCGGTGGAGCGGTAGCCCTTGTCGGCCTCGGAATCCTCACCGCCTGGAGCGTGCGCAGCATCACTCGGCGATGAGCGTCGCCAAGGGGTGCCCGGCCGGGACGGTGCGTGTGTAGCTTGGGGCTCGGTCTGAGACCCTGATGGGGCTGAGCAGTAACTTTTGGACACCGGAAGGACGGTCGTGCACATCGTCATCATGGGCTGCGGCAGAGTGGGTTCCGCTCTCGCCCAGACCCTGGAGCAACAGGGGCACACGGTCGCCGTGATCGACCAGGACCCCACCGCCTTCCGCAGGCTGGGCCCCGGGTTCGGCGGCCGCCGGGTCACCGGGGTCGGCTTCGACCAGGACACCCTGCGCGAGGCCGGCATCGAGGAGGCGGGCGCCTTCGCCGCCGTCTCCAGCGGTGACAACTCGAACATCATCTCCGCGCGGGTCGCCCGCGAGATGTTCGGCGTGGAGAACGTCGCGGCCCGGATCTACGACCCGCGGCGCGCCGAGGTCTACCAGCGCCTCGGCATCCCGACCGTCGCCACGGTCCGCTGGACCGCCGACCAGATGCTGCGCCGGCTGCTGCCCTCGGGCGCGGAGCCGCTGTGGCGCGACCCCACCGGCGGGGTCCAGCTCGCCGAGGTGCACGTCTCCCCGAAGTGGGTCGGGCACAAGATCAGCAAGCTGCAGGAGGAGACCGGCGTCCGGGTCGCGTTCCTCACCCGGCTCGGCGAGGCGATGCTGCCCACCTCGCAGACGGTGCTGCAGGAGGGCGATCTGGTGCACGTGATGATGCGGACGGACGACGTCGACAAGGTCGAGGCCGCCTTCGCCGGGGGTCCGGAAGAGGAGGGCGGTCACTGATGAGGGTCGCCATTGCCGGTGCCGGCGCCGTCGGCCGCTCGATCGCGGGCGAGCTGCTGGAGAACGGCCACGAGGTCCTGCTGATCGACAAGGCCCCGACCGCCATCTCGGTGGAGCGGGTCCCCCAGGCGGAGTGGCTGCTCGCCGACGCCTGTGAGATCACCTCCCTCGACGAGGCGGCGCTGCAGCGCTGCAACGTCGTGATCGCCGCGACGGGCGACGACAAGGTGAACCTGGTCGTCTCGCTCCTCGCGAAGACGGAGTACGGCGTTCCGCGCGTCGTCGCCCGGGTCAACAACCCCAAGAACGAGTGGTTGTTCAACGAGGCCTGGGGCGTGGACGTGGCCGTGTCCACCCCGCGTCTGATGTCGGCGCTGGTCGAGGAGGCGGTGAGCGTCGGCGACCTGGTCCGGCTTCTCCGCTTCAGCCACGGCGACGCCAACCTCGTCGAGCTCACCCTGCCCGAGGAGTCGGCGCTGGCCGGCACCCAGGTCGGCGACGTGGAGTGGCCCGAGGACACCTCGCTGGTCACGATCATCCGCGGCACCCGGGTCCTGACCCCGTCCCGCGAGGACTCCCTGGAGGCGGGCGACGAGCTGCTCTTCGTCGCCGCCCAGGCCCGCGAGGAGCAGCTGGAGGACCTGCTGTCGGTCCGGCGGGAAGACGTCTGACGTACCGCGCGTGCGGAAGGGGCGCTCTCCGCGCGGAGAGCGCCCCTTCCGTCGTATCGGTGGCTACTTGCGGTGGCGGCCGCCGGCGGCCTCGCCGCCCTCCGTGGCCAGCGCCGCCTTGCGCTCCTCCTCGGCCTTCTCGGCCTTCTCGGCCTCCTCCATCTCCGCGAACACGTCGATCGGAGCCGGCGCCTTCGCCAGGAAGACCCAGGTGAGCCAGACGGCGAGCAGGAACGGCGGGATCTTCAGGGCGACCAGCACCCAGCCGAGCTGCGCGGTGTTGGCCCACCAGTACAGCGGGAAGAGGATCGCGCACTTGGCGAGCAGGATCAGGCCCCAGGCCCAGCTGGCCTTGGCGTAGGCCTTCTTGCGGCCGGGGTTGCGGGTGCGCCAGGAGAGGTTCTCCTTGAAGACCGGGCCGAGGATCAGGCCGATCAGCGGCACCCCGCACAGGGTCGTGATGATGTACGCCAGCGCCAGGCCCAGCGTGTACAGCATGCCGGGCAGGTAGAAGTCCTTGGCGTTGCCGGTCATCATCGCGAACACGACACCGAAGGCGACGCCGAAGACCCCGCTGAAGGCGTGCTTGACGGTGTCCCGCATGGCGAGGCGGACCACGACCAGCACCACGGAGACCGCGAGGGCGGCGATCGCCGACCAGTGCAGGTCCTTGTTGATGGTGAAGATCGTGACGAACAGCAGGCCCGGCAGGACGGTCTCGACCATGCCGCGCACGCCGCCGAAGGCCTCGAACAGCGCGGCCTCGGTCACCGCCCGCGCATCGTCCCGGGCCTGCGTGTCTTCGGTCGGCTTGTCGAGCGACGTCACCGGCTACTCCCTACCGAGGGGTCTCAGTTCGTACTTGGGATTGAACAGCACCCGGCGGCCCCGGCTCATCGAGATCCGGCCCGATGCGATCAGCCTGCGCCCCGGTTCTATGCCCACGATGGAGCGCCTGCCGAGCCACACCACGTCCAGCGCGGCGGAGCCGTCGAACAGCTCGGCCTCCAGGGCCGGGACTCCGGCCCGCGGCCGCAGGGTGACCGTGCGCAAGGTACCAGTAACGGTGACGATCTGCCGGTCGTGGCAGTCGCCGATCCTGGTGCAGCCCGCCGTGTCGGCGTCCTCGCGCAGCTCCTCCGACTCCAGGTCCTCCTGGGAGGTGGAGAGCCGGTCGAGCATGCGCCGGAACCGGCCGGCCGGCTTTTCGGAACGAGGAACAGCACTCATGTCTGAAGCGTACCGGGGCCCGCCGACACCGCCGTAGTCCAGCTCACTTCGCGACCCGGCTCACTTCTCGAACCGGTACCCCATCCCCGGCTCCGTGATGAAGTGCTTCGGGTGCGACGGGTCGGCCTCCAGCTTCCGGCGCAGCTGGGCCATGTACACGCGCAGGTAGTTGGTCTCCGTCCCGTACGACGGCCCCCAGACCTCCTGCAGCAGCTGCTTCTGGCTGACCAGCCGGCCGGTGTTGCGGACCAGCACCTCCAGCAGGTGCCACTCGGTCGGGGTGAGCCGGACGTCCTTGCCGGCCCGGTTGACCTTCTTGGCGGCCAGGTCGACGGTGAACCCGTCGGTCTCCACCAGGACGTCGTCCTCGCCGCCCCCGGCGACGGGCTCGGCGCGGCGTACGGAGGCCCGCAGCCGGGCCAGCAGCTCGTCCATGCCGAAGGGCTTGGTGACGTAGTCGTCGGCGCCCGCGTCGAGCGCCTCGACCTTCTCGTCCGAGGAGTGCCGGGCGGACAGCACCAGGATCGGCACCCGGGTCCAGCCGCGCAGCCCCCTGATCACCTCGACGCCGTCCATGTCGGGCAGACCGAGGTCGAGGACGACCACGTCGGGGTGGCGGGAGGCGGCCAGTTCGAGGGCGGTACGGCCGTCGGGGGCCGCGTCGACCTCGTACTTGCGCGCCTTGAGGTTGATCACGAGGGCGCGCACGATCTGCGGCTCGTCGTCGACCACGAGCACCCGGGTCATGAGGCCTGCCTTTCCGGTTCTGCTGTTGCCTGCGGCACGGTGACCGATCCTGCCGCGCGGAGGCTGAGGACCATGGTGAGCCCGCCGCCGGGCGTGTCCTCGGCGTTGAGGGTGCCGCCCATCGCCTCCGCGAAGCCCCGGGCGACCGCGAGCCCGAGTCCGACCCCAGCGCCGCGCGGAGCGTCACCGTAGCGCTGGAAGGGCTCGAATATGCGGTCTTTGGCGTCGTCGGGCACGCCGGGCCCGCGGTCCACGATCCGCACCTCCACCCGGTCGGCGATGGCGCTCGCGGAGACGAGCACGGGCCGGTCGGACGGGCTGTACTTGACGGCGTTCTCGACCAGGTTGGCCACCGCCCGCTCCAGGAGCCCGGCGTCGGCCTCGACCATCGGCAGGCTCTCGGGGACGTCGAGGTCCACGCTGCCGTCCGGCACCCCGACCAGCGCCATGGGGACCACCTCGTCGAGGTCGAACTCGCGGACGATCGGGACGACGGTGCCGGTCTGCAGCCGGGACATGTCGAGGAGGTTGCCCACGAGGTGGTCGAGCCGGTCGGCGCCCTCCTCGATGCCCTCCAGGAGCTCCGCCCGGTCCTCCTCGGACCAGTCCACGTCGTCCGAGCGGAGCGAGGTGACGGCCGCCTTGATGCCGGCCAGCGGGGTGCGCAGATCGTGGCTGACGGCGGCCAGCAGGGCCGTGCGGATCCGGTTGCCCTCGGCGAGGGCGCGGGCCTGCTCGGCCTCCTCCCGCAGGCGTCTGCGGTCCAGTACGACGGCGGCCTGGGCGGCGAAGGCGGCGAGCACCCTGCGGTCCTCGGCGGGCAGCACCCGGCCGGTCAGGGCGAGGGCCATGTGGTCGCCGACGGGCATGTCGACGTCGGCGTCCTCGGGCCGGCCGAGGGCGGGTCCGAAGCCGGCCCGGCCCGCGCAGGTCCAGGGGTCCACGTCGCTCGCCCGCTCCAGCAGGGCGGCGGACTCCATGCCGAAGGTCTCCCGGACCCGTTCGAGGAGCGCGTCCAGGCTCGTCTCGCCTCTGAGCACGTTGCCGGCGAGGAAGGAGAGGATCTCCGACTCGGCGCGCAGCCGGGCCGCCTGGTGGGTGCGGCGGGCGGCGAGGTCCACGACCGAGGCGACGGACAGCGCGACCCCGAAGAAGATCACGATGGCGACGATGTTCTTCGGGTCGGCGACGGTCAGCCGGTGCAGGGGCGGGGTGTAGAAGTAGTTCAGCAGCAGCGACCCGAAGGCCGCCGAGGCCAGCGCCGGGAAGAGCCCGCCGAGCAGCGCGGCCGCGACCGTGAAGGTCAGGAACAGCAGCATGTCGTTGGCGAGGCCGAGGGCGACGGTGTTCAGCAGCACCGCCATGGCGGCCGGGCCGGCCAGGCCGACGATCCAGCCCGCGATGATCCGGCCGCGCCCCAGCCGTGCGCCCCGGGCCACGGGCAGCCCGCGCCCCTTCCCGGCCTCGTCGTGGGTGACGATGTGGACGTCCAGGTCCGGTCCCGACTCGCGGGCGACAGTGGCGCCGACGCCGGGCCCGAGGATGTACTGCCAGGCCTTGCGGCGCGAGGAGCCGAGCACGATCTGGGTCGCGTTGACGCCGCGCGCGAAGTCGAGCAGGGCGGCCGGTATGTCCTCGCCGACGACGTGGTGGAAGGTGCCGCCGAGGTCCTCGACCAGGGTGCGCTGGACGGCGAGTTCCTTCGGGGAGGCCGAGGTCAGGCCGTCGCTGCGCGCGATGTAGACGGCGAGCACCTCGCCGCCGGCGCCCTTCTCGGCGAGCCGCGCGGCCCGTCGTATCAGCGTCCGTCCCTCGGGGCCGCCGGTCAGGCCGACGACGATCCGCTCCCGCGAGCCCCAGATCGCCGACACCCGGTGCTCGCTGCGGTACTGCTTCAGGTACTCGTCGACCCGGTCGGCCACCCACAGCAGGGCCAGTTCGCGCAGGGCGGTGAGGTTGCCGGGGCGGAAGTAGTTGGACAGGGCCGCGTCGACCTTGTCGGACGTGTAGATGTTGCCGTGCGCCATGCGCCGGCGCAGCGCCTGGGGCGACATGTCGACCAGTTCGATCTGGTCCGCGCGCCGTACCACCTCGTCGGGCACGGTCTCGCGCTGGCGCACGCCGGTGATGGACTCCACCACGTCGCCGAGGGACTCCAGGTGCTGGATGTTGACGGTCGAGACGACATCGATCCCGGCGGCGAGCAGTTCCTCGACGTCCTGCCAGCGCTTGGGATTGCGGGAGCCCGGGATGTTGGTGTGCGCGAGTTCGTCCACCAGGGCGACGGCGGGGGCGCGGCGCAGTACGGCGTCCACGTCCATCTCGGTGAAGGCGGCGCCCCGGTACTCCAGTTCCCGGCGCGTGACCTGTTCCAGGCCGTGCAGCATCACCTCGGTGCGCGGCCGGTCGTGGTGCTCGACGAAGGCGACCACGCAGTCGGTGCCCCGTTCCACGCGCCGGTGCGCCTCGGCGAGCATGGCGTAGGTCTTGCCCACGCCCGGTGCCGCGCCGAGGTAGATCCGAAGCTTGCCGCGTGCCATGGCCCCATTGTCTTCCCGTGACTGCCGTATACGCAGCGTCGACCTTACGGCCAACAATCCCGGTGGACGGGGCGGGGAGCCGGGCGGCGGGCATCTTTGACACAACCCTGATGGGCGCCGGTAGAGCGGGTCCGGCGCCCTGCCGGTGGCTCAGTTGGGGTTGTCACCGTGGGTGAGGGTCTCCCAGGCGACGAAGAGGTTGTTGGTACCCGCGGGGCGGTTGTTCCGGGTGAGTGTCTGGGTGTTGGTCATGGCGATGCCCAGCCGGTTGTGGAGGGCGTTGTAGCCGACCTCGGTGACGGGGCCGAGGCCGAGGGTGAGGGAGCCGCCGCAGAGCCAGCTGGGGACGGCGGTGCCCAGCTGGTACTTGGCCTGGAAGCCGAGCGCCTGGCGCAGCCGCTCGCCGACGTCCGTGCCGTACAGGTCCTCGCCCTGGATCCGGCTGGTCTCGGCGATGTGCGAGATGGACGAGATGCCGTACCCGGTGTGCGTGAAGTCCCGGCAGGTCTCCTGGGTGAGGCCGGTGACGAAGGTGGACTGGCCCTGCCAGTAGGAGACGATCTTGGCGGTGGTGTCGAGGTTCTGGCTGGGCACGGTCTTCGGCACCGACCCGTCGGAGGCCAGGTAGACATAGGCGGCCGCGCGGGTGCGGAACTTGGCCATGGCCGTGTCGTACGACGTCTTGTCCTCCAGGAAGACGGAGATGCCGACGGCGGCCTCCATCATCGTCAGCTCCCAGTTGCCGTTGGAGTTGGAGCCCTTGATGACGGTGGGGAGGTAGACGTTGCGCAGCATGGTGGCGAAGCGGGCCTGGTTGGCCCAGCTGCCGGTGTACGTGTACTTGATGATCTCGGCGGCCTTGGGCCAGGAGGAGCCGGCCCAGCCGGTCTGCAGGGGCGCGTTGCTGTTGGTGTGGCTGGTGAGGGTGGCCGACCAGGCGTCCATGATCTGGATGGCCTTCTGGGCGTACCGGGCGTCCTTGGTGATGTACCAGGCGAGGGCGTCGGTGTACGCGGCGATCGCGTCCTCGCGCTCGTCGGTGCAGCCGTAGTTCGGGTTCGAGTACGACCCGCACTCGACCGTCGCCCGGGGCGCGGGCGTGCGGTTCAGGTCGGCGTACTTGCTCGCCATCATCTGGTCGTAGGCCGCTTTCCAGGGCTGGGCGCCGGCCAGCACCTCGGTGCGGGCGAAGTCCAGCTGGGCCTTGGAGACGGTGACTCCGGGGTGCACGAAGGTGCTGGGGGCGGCCTGCGCCGGCCAGGAGAGGGCTCCGGCGAGGAGGGCGACGACGGCCACGAGGAGTCCGGTTCTGCGCATACCTGAAGGCCTTTCGTTCATGTGAGTGAACGCGAGGCGCCTTTATGAACGGCGCGTGAGCCGTGACCGTAGGTACAGACCAATGCGCCGTCAAGGGGTCGCGCACGCAAAAGAGCCGCACCCCGAAGGGTGCGGCTCTCGAACGGTTCTCCCGCCGGAGCGCCTACCGGACCTCGGTGATCTCCGGTCCGCGCTGGAGCTGGCCCATGCCGCCGGAGAAGCGCGAGGACTCCTCCTGCTGGACGCCCTCGGGCACCATCTGGGCGTCGTTCGGCAGCTTCAGGACGATCGGGTCGCGGGGCGCCATCGGGCCCTCGCCGCGGACCACGACGGTGTCCCGGAAGATCTGCTCCAGCAGACCGGCGGCCTGCGGCTGCACCGCGCCCTGCCCGGAGATCACCCCGCGCAGGAACCAGCGCGGGCCGTCCACACCCACGAACCTGACGACCTGGAAGCCGCCGGTGCCGTCCGGCAGCTGCACCGGCACCTGGGCACGCAGCTCCCAGCCCAGCGGCCCCTCGACCTCGTCGACGATGCCGCCCTGCTGGGTGATGCCGGAGCCGATCTCCTCGCGCACCTCGCCCCAAATGCCCTCACGCTTGGGCGCGGCGAAGGCCTGGAGCTGGACCGCGCTGTCGCGCAGCACGACGGTCGCCGCGACGATCGCGTCGCCCGCGACCTCGACCCGGAGCTCCATGCCGTCCACGCCGGGCACGAACAGACCGCCGAGGTCCACCCGGCCCTCGCCGGGCTCGCGCACCTCGGTGGCGTCCCACGGCCCGTCGGGCCGGGGCTCCGGTTCCAGGCGTACGCGCTCGCGTGCGCCCTCTTCCTCGTCCGCCTCGGTGTCGACGCTGTCGACGACCTGCTCGGCCTCGCCGGCCGCGTCCTCGGCGGCACCCTTCTTGTTGCGACGTCCGAACACGTCACTGTCCTTCCCGGTCGGATACGACCGAAGCGTATCGATTCCCACCCGTCCGACCGCCCTCGGCGGCCTGACCGCTTGTGCCGCTCACGTCGCCCACCGCGGCGTGCCCGCCGGTGGACCCGAAGCCCCCCTCGGCCCGCGCCGAATCGGGAAGCTCCGCGACCTCCTGGAAGCGGACCCTCTCGACCTGCTGGACGACCAGTTGGGCAATCCGGTCGAAGCGCTCGAACCGCACGGCCTCGCGCGAGTCGAGATTCACCACGATCACCTTGATCTCCCCACGGTACCCGGCATCGATCGTCCCCGGGGCATTCACGAGGGCCACACCGCACCGGGCGGCGAGCCCCGAACGAGGGTGCACGAAGGCCGCGTACCCGTCCGGGAGGGCGATCGACACCCCCGTGGGCAGTACGGCCCGCTCGCCGGGCTTCAGCTCGCACGCCTCGGTGGTGCGCAGATCGGCTCCCGCGTCACCGGGGTGCTCGTACGCCGGAAGCGGTACGTCGGGGTCGACACGGCGGATGAGGACGTCGAGAGGGCTCACGGTACGGGCGGGGCTCACGGGATACGGAGGACCTTCGGGGTGCGGCGGGGCTGCGGGGTGCGAGGGGCCTGCGGGGTTCACGGGTTCACCTCGAAGGCGCGGGCGCGGCGGACCTGGTCCGGGTCGCTCATGGCGGCCTGGATCTCCGTCTGACGGCCGTGGTCGACGAAGTGCTCGACCGGGACCTCGATGAAGAGGGCGTCGGCCCGGACCGCGACCGGGCCCTCGGGGCCGTCCACGCGTCCGGTGGCGGTCGAGTAGATCTTCCGGCCGGCCACGGCGACGACCTCGGCCTCCAGATGGAGCGTGGTGCCGACGGGCACCGGCCGCACGAAGTCGGTCTCCAGCCGTCCGGTGACGGCGATCTTCCGCAGCAGCCAGTTCAGCGAGCCGAGCGTCTCGTCGAGGGCGCTGGCCAGCACTCCGCCGTGGGCGAGGCCCGGGGCGCCCTGGTGGGCGGGGCGCACGGTGAACTCGGCGGTGAGGGAGACTCCCTCGCCGGCCCGCACCTCCAGATGCAGCCCGTGCGACTGCCCATGGCCACACCCGAAACAGTGTTCGTAGTGGGCACCGATGAACTCACCGGGCGCGGGAGCATCGGGGTGCCGCACCGGTTTCTCGGCGTAGGCGGGGGGCTGAAGAGCTGCGGAACTACCACTCACAGGCGCAGACCTTACCCGCGCGTCCGGTGAATCCGGACACCGTGCCAAGCTTGGCCCCATGCAGCTCTCCGCCACCCCGTACGAAGAACGCCTCACCGCCCCCCGGTCGTGGTGGTTCGTCAGCTTCCTGGTCGGCGTCTCGTTCGCCCTGATCCTGCTGCCCTTCGGCACCCTGCCGATGCTCGGCGGCCTGGCCGGCGGCACGGCGGCGGCAGCGGTGGTGGCCAGCTCGTACGGCTCCCCGCGCATCCGGGTCGTGGGCGACTCGCTGATCGCGGGCGAGGCGAAGATCCCGGTGTCGGCCCTGGGTGAGTCGCACGTCCTCGACCCCGAGGAGGCGCGCGCCTGGCGCACGTACAAGGCCGACGTCCGCGCCTTCCTGCTGCTGCGCTCCTACATCCCCACCGCGCTGCGCGTGGAGGTCACGGACCCGCAGGACCCGACGCCCTACCTGTACCTCTCCACGCGCGAGCCGGAGGCACTGGCGACGGCGATCGCGTCGGCGAAGACCGCGACCGCGAAGCCGTAGCGCGCCGACCGGCGTTCCCCGCTCCGCCGCCCGGCCCGGTTTCGGTCGCGCCGGTTTCGGTCGCGGCGGCGGTCAGGCGCCGAAGTCCTCCGGGAGTTCGGCGATCGGCAGGGGCTCCGCGGGCTTCTCGAGCGGCGGCAGCTCCGGGAGCTCGTCCCACGGCACCTGGATCTTTCTCAGGTCCGTCCGGATCCGCGCCGCCAGCTTCTTGGTGTCCCGGCGGTTCATGACCGCCCCCACCGCGGCGCCCACCATGAACGGCATCAGGTTGGGCAGGTCCCGCACCATGCGCTTCATGATCTGCTGCCGGAGCTCGCGCTTCATGTGCCCGCCGAGGGCGTTGTTGATCGTCGACGGCTTCATCACGTCGATGCCGCGCTCCCCCGACCAGGAGGCCAGGTAGGCGGTGCTGCGGGCCTTGAGGTTCCCCGGCGGCCGCACGCCGTACACCTCGTGCAGTTCGGCGATCAGCTTCAGCTCGATCGCCGCGACCCCGGTGATCTCCGCGGCCAGCTCGGTCGGCATGGCCGGCGGCACCGGCAGCATCGCCGCCGCACCGACCCCGGCCCCGACCGCCGAGGTCGCGCCCGCGGCGCCCGCCACCAGTTTGTCGGCGAGCTGCTCGGGCCCGAGACCCGGGAACTGCCGACGCAGGGCCGCGAGGTCACGTACGGGGACACGCGGGGCGATCTCGATGATCCGGTCCGCGAGGTAGCCGAGCCCCGCTTTCGCCCGGCTGCCGCCCATACGGGCGCCTTCCCGGGCCAAGTCCACGGCCTTGTCACGGATGACCGCGACCCGCCGCCGGGCGACGGGCGCGGCCAGGTCCGCCGGCGCCGGGAGGTCACCCCGGTCGACAGCCGGTTCGAGCGAGGCTCCCGGATCGGGCGAGCCTCGCTCGGCGTCACGCGCGCGCGGGCCGTCGTCGGACGGCCCGGAGTCCGCTCCCCGCGAGGGGAAACGGCGCTTCCGAGGTGGGGTCGAGCCAGTCATGCCCGACCCGCCCTCAGTCGCAGTCGCGGCAGATCGGCTGACCGTTCTTCTCCCGGGCCAGCTGGCTGCGGTGGTGCACCAGGAAGCAGCTCATGCAGGTGAACTCGTCCTGCTGCTTGGGCAGCACCCGGACGGCCAGTTCCTCGTTCGAGAGGTCGGCGCCGGGCAGCTCCAAGCCCTCCGCGGCCTCGAACTCGTCGACGTCCACGGCGGACGTGGACTTGTCGTTCCGCCGGGCCTTCAGTTCTTCAAGACTGTCCGAGTCGACGTCGTCGTCGGTCTTGCGTGGAGTGTCGTAATCGGTTGCCATGTCGCTCTCCCCCTCTGGGTGTCTGCGGTGTCTCCAGCGCACGTAACGCGTGAGAGGCCGGACTTGTGCCCGACCCGAGGCGGAGATTTTGCCTCACATCAAGGTCTGTTACTCAATCGACACCCAACCGGACCCCTCGAGAGTGATCGGGTTGAATGGCGATGGGGACCGTACACGGTCCTGTCGAGGCACTTCAAAGGCGCCTCATCCTGTACTTCCCGTGATCAAGACCCCTGAAAACAGGGATTTTCCCGGCTTTATTCCCCTAATCATGATCACGGAGAGTAGATGGCCGGAATTCCGCCCATGTGATCGATCACACACGGAGGTACGCGCCACGCCGCCCGAAAATTCCGCGCAAAGCGAACATCCCCCGCGTGTGTCCCGATCTTGTAACTGGCTCAGACCGGCAGGGTGACCCGCATCACGAGCCCGCCGCCCTCACGGGGCTGGGCCGCGATGTGGCCGCCGTGTGCCCGGGCCACGGACCGGACGATGGACAGGCCGAGGCCGACCCCCTTGTCGCTGCCCGTGCGCTCGGTACGGAGCCGTCTGAAGGGCTCGAAGAGGTTGTCGATCTCGTACGCCGGCACCACCGGTCCGGTGTTCGCGACGGACAGTACCGCCTGGCCGTGCTGGATCTCGGTGCTGACCTCGACCCACCCGTCCTCGGGCACGTTGTAGCGCACCGCGTTCTGCAGCAGGTTGAGCGCGATCCGCTCCAGCAGCACACCGTTGCCCTGGACGACCGCCGGCTTCCGCTGCCCCTTGATGGTCACGCCCTTGGCCTCCGCCTCGGCGTGCACCTGGTCGACGGCCTGGGAGGCGACCTCGGCCAGGTCGACCGGCTTGCGCTCGATGATCTGGTTGTCGCTGCGGGCGAGCAGCAGCAGACCCTCCACGAGCTGCTCGCTGCGCTCGTTGGTGGCCAGCAGGGTCTTGCCGAGCTGCTGGAGCTCCATGGGCGCGCCCGGGTCCGAGAGGTGCACCTCCAGGAGCGTGCGGTTGATCGCCAGGGGCGTGCGCAGCTCGTGGGAGGCGTTGCCGACGAAGCGCTGCTGGGCGGTGAAGGCCCGCTGGAGCCGCTCCAGCATGTCGTCGAAGGTGTCCGCGAGTTCCTTGAGCTCGTCGTCCGGGCCGTCCAGCTCGATCCGGCGGGACAGGTCCGAGCCGGCCACCGCGCGGGCGGTGCGGGTGATCCGGCCGAGCGGGGACAGCACCCGGCCGGCCATCGCGTAGCCGAACGCGAAGGCGATCACGGCGAGACCGAGGAGGGCCAGCAGCGAGCGGCTGAGCAGGTTGTCCAGGGCCGCCTGGCGCTGGTGGTCCACGCACTGGGCGATCGCGGCGTTGAAGTCCGTGATCGGCACGTTGGGCATGCCGGTGATCGCCGCGCACTTGTCGCTGGAGACCTTGATCTCGGAGCCGCTGACGATCTTGAAGAACGGCTGGTTCCCGGTACTGATCGCCTGAGCGGCCAGCAGGTAGATGATCGACAGCAGCAGGATGCCGGCGATCAGGAACATGCCGCCGTACAACAGCGTCAGCCGTATGCGGATGGTGGGGCGCAGCCACGGGAAGACCGGCTGCGGCCTCCTCGGGTCCCAGGTCGGCTTCGGAGGCGCCTGCGGGGGTGCGGGAGTGCTCGCCACAGTCATCAGATCCGGTATCCCGAACCGGGGACGGTGACGATGACGGGGGGCTCGCCGAGTTTGCGGCGCAGGGTCATCACGGTCACGCGCACGACGTTGGTGAACGGGTCCGTGTTCTCGTCCCAGGCCTTCTCCAGGAGCTGCTCGGCGGAGACCACGGCGCCCTCGCTGCGCATCAGCACCTCCAGGACGGCGAACTCCTTGGGCGCGAGCTGGACCTCCTTGCCGTCGCGGAAGACCTCGCGGCGGTTCGGGTCGAGCTTGATGCCGGCGCGCTCCAGGACGGGGGGCAGCGGCACGCTGGTACGGCGGCCGAGGGCCCGCACGCGCGCGATGAGCTCGCTGAAGGCGAAGGGCTTGGGGAGGTAGTCGTCGGCGCCGATCTCCAGGCCCTCGACGCGGTCGCTGACGTCGCCGGACGCGGTCAGCATGAGGACGCGCGTGGGCATGCCCAGCTCGACGATCTTGCGGCAGACGTCGTCGCCGTGCACGAGGGGGAGGTCGCGGTCGAGGACGACCACGTCGTAGTCGTTGACGCCGATGCGCTCCAGGGCGGCCGCACCGTCGTACACGACGTCGACGGCCATGGCCTCCCGGCGCAGTCCGGTGGCCACCGCATCGGCGAGCAGTTGCTCGTCCTCGACGACGAGTACGCGCACGTCGCTTGTCCTTCCTCTGTCCACCCGCGTAGCGCGCACCGGCGCTCACGGGCAGGGTTCTCCACGGGATGTGTGACCTCCATCCTGCCCTTTTCGGCCATAAGTCGGCAGTAAGACGGGGGCGGGGACGGCCGGATCGGAGGCGGCCGGGCGGGAATGCGAGATTTTCTCCTGCGGTTGAGGTTTCCACGGAAGGGAGCGGGGGGAGGACGGCATGTACACCCCGCGATCACGCTCTGCATGTGCCGCAACACCATGCGGTACGTACACCGCCGCTACAGCAGAGTGGACGATGGGGGTGTCCGGCACCGTCGCCGCCCAGCAGGGCAGCGCTGGGCACCCGCGAGAGACGTGATCGCCCCTTTCGAACGGCACACCCCCGTGCCACCGACCCACGACCCTGGACGAGGGGGCGCAGCATGGACGCATTCACGACGGGACTTCTGCAGCGCATAAAGGCGACCGAGTCCGACATCACCCGGGCTCGTGACGAGGGCGACGACTTCCTCGTCGAAGTGGAACAGGCCGAGCTCGACGACCTGCGCCGCCTCGCCGCCGAACACGGTGTGGAAGTCGGCGCGACCAGCGTCTGATCCAGCCCACAACGCACGAACAGGGCCCCGGCGAATCCAGCGCCGGGGCCCTGCCCGTACCTGATCCCTGCCCGCCGCGACCGCGTTCGATTCCTGCCGGACGCCGAGCGCCGGACACCGAGCGCCGAACGCCGGACACCGGTCTCCGGCGGCGGTCGCGGCGGTTCCTCAGTCGTGCCAGGCCCCGAAGTCCTCCAGCAGGCGCTGGAGGGGCTCGAAGACGCCCGGTGTACCGGCGACGGTCAGATCGCGGGACGGGGGCCCTCCGGGGCGGCCACCGGTCAGGGCGCCCGCCTCACGGGCGATCAGGTCCCCCGCTCCCCAGTCCCACGCGTTGAGCCCGCGCTCGAAGTAGCCGTCCAGTCGGCCGCAGGCCACGTCGCACAGGTCGACCGCCGCCGAGCCGCTGCGCCGGATGTCGCGCAGCAGCGGGATCAGCCGGGCGGCGACCTCGGCCTGGTGGGTGCGGACCGCGGTGACGTAGTTGAAGCCCGTGGAGACCAGCGCCTGGTCCAGCGGCGGGGCGGGCCGGCAGCGCAGCTCGCGCTCGCCCTCCCACGCCCCCGTGGCCCGGGCCCCGCCGCCGCGCACCGCGTGGTACGTCTCGCCGCGCATCGGCGCCGCCACGACGCCCACCACGGTCTCCCCGTCCTGCTCGGCCGCGATGGAGACCGCCCAGGTCGGCAGCCCGTAGAGGTAGTTGACCGTGCCGTCGAGCGGGTCGATCACCCAGCGGATCCCGCTGGTGCCCTCCGACGAGGCGCCCTCCTCGCCGAGGAAGCCGTCGTCGGGGCGGTGCCCGGAGATCAGGTCGGTGATCAGCTTCTCCGCCGCGATGTCCATCTCGGTCACGACGTCGATCGGGCTGGACTTGGTCCGGGCGACCGCGAGGTCGGCGGGGCGGCCGTCCCGCAGCAGCGCGCCCGCGCGGGCGGCCGCTTCGAGGGCGAGGTCCAGCAGATCCTGGTACGGGGCGTCGGTCACGGGGCTCCTCACGCGTAGGGGCTGTCGACGCCGGCCGCGGCCGGGCGGGGGGCACGGGCCGGGCAGCAGCCGACCGGGCAGAGGTCGTGGCTCGCGCCGAGCGCGCCCAGGGCGCACGGCGTGACCGCCCGCCCGCTCTCCGCGGCGGCCCGCTCCAGGACCAGGTCACGGACGGCGGCGGCGAACCTGGGGTCGTCCCCGACGGTCGCGGACCGCCGTACCGGCAGCCCCAGCTCCCCGGCCTTGGCCGTGGCCTCCGTGTCGAGGTCGTAGAGGACCTCCATGTGGTCGGAGACGAAGCCGATGGGGGCCATGACGACGGCCGGGACCCCGGCGCCGTGCAGGGTCTCCAGGTGGTCGCAGATGTCGGGCTCCAGCCACGGGATGTGGGGGGCGCCGGAGCGGGACTGGTAGACGAGCCGCCAGGGGTGGTCGACGCCGGTGCGCTCGCGGACCGCCTCGGCGATCAGCTCGGCCACGTCCAGGTGCTCCTCGACGTACGCGCCGCCCTCGCCGTGCGTCTCGACCGGGCCGGAGGTGTCGGCGGACGCGGTCGGGATGGAGTGGGTGGTGAAGGCGATGTGGGCGCCCGCGCGGACGTCCTCGGGGAGGTCGGCGAGGGACGCCAGCACCCCGTCGATCATCGGCTCCAGGAACCCGGGGTGGTTGAAGTAGTGCCGCAGCTTGTCGACCTTCGGCAGGTCGAGGCCCTCGGCCGCCAGCGCGGCCAGCGAGTCCGCGAGGTTCTCGCGGTACTGGCGGCAGCCCGAGTAGGAGGCGTAGGCACTGGTGGCGAGCACCAGGACGCGGCGGCGGCCGTCGGCGACCATCTCGCGCAGGGTGTCCGTCAGATACGGCGCCCAGTTGCGGTTGCCCCAGTAGACGGGCAGGTCCAGGCCGTGCTCGGCGAAGTCCTTGCGCAGGGCGTCCAGCAGGGCGCGGTTCTGGTCGTTGATCGGGCTGACCCCGCCGAACAGGAAGTAGTGCTGCCCGACCTCCTTGAGACGTTCCTTCGGGATACCGCGCCCGCGCGTCACGTTCTCCAGGAACGGGACCACGTCGTCCGGGCCTTCCGGGCCGCCGAAGGAGAGCAGGAGCAGGGCGTCGTAGGGGGTGGCATCGAGCGCGTCTGACATGTGCCGATCCTGCCACCCGGCGCTGACGGCCCGGAAACAGGAGCGTGAAGAGTCGGATTCGGGAGGTTTATCCCCAGTGCCCGGCGGGTGCATGAGGGTCCCCTTACTCGTAAGCTGTATCAGCCGCAATCACGCCTTACCGAGTACCGAGCCGTCGGAGACCCCCGTGCCCAGCCCCTACCGCGCCCTGTTCGCCGCACCCGGCACCAAGGGCTTCTCCGCCGCGGGCTTCGTCGGCCGGATGCCGCTGTCGATGATGGGCATCGGTGTCGTCACGATGATCTCCCAGATCAGCGGGCGGTACGGCCTCGCGGGCGCGCTCTCGGCCACCATCGCGCTCTCCGCCGCCGCACTGGGCCCGCAGGTGTCCCGGCTGGTCGACCGACACGGCCAGCGCCGCGTCCTGCGCCCCGCGACCCTGCTCGCGCTCGCGGCGGCGGCCGGACTGCTGTTCGCCGCCCGCTACGGAGGACCGGACTGGCTGCTGTTCGTGTGCTCCGCCGGGATCGGCGCGGTGCCGAGCCTGGGCGCGATGATCCGGGCCCGCTGGGCCGCTCTCTACCGGGGCACCCCGCAGCTGCACATCGCCTACTCGTTCGAGTCCGTCGTCGACGAGGTGTGCTTCATCTTCGGGCCGATCATCTCCATCGGCCTGTCCACGGCCTGGTTCCCGGAGGCGGGCCCGCTGCTGGCCGCCTGCTTCCTCGCCGCCGGGGTCTTCTGGCTGACCGCCCAGCGGGCCACCGAGCCGAAGCCGCACCCGCGCGAGCACCACGGTCGCGGTTCGGCGCTGCGCGCCCCCGGCCTCCAGGTGCTGGTGGCGACCTTCGTGGCCACCGGAGCGATCTTCGGGGCGGTCGACGTGGTGACCGTCGCCTTCGCCGACGAACGCGGCCACAAGGGTGCCGCCAGCGTGGTCCTGGCGCTCTACGCGGCGGGCTCCTGCCTGGCCGGGGTGGTCTTCGGCCTGTTGCGGTTCGCGGGGAAGCCGGAACGCCGGTGGCTGCTGGGCATATGCGCGATGGCCGTGAGTATGATCCCCCTCCTACTGGTCGGAAACTTGCCGCTTCTGGCCGTGGCGCTGTTCGTTGCGGGTCTGTCCATCGCGCCGACGATGATCACGACGATGTCCCTCATCGAAGAGCACGTACCTCGCGCGAAACTCACCGAGGGCATGACCTGGGTGAGTACCGGCCTCGCGGTCGGGGTGGCGCTCGGCTCCTCGGTCGCCGGCTGGGTGATCGACGCTGCCGGGGCCCGTGCCGGGTACGGGGTTCCGGCCGTGTCCGGGGCCGTCGCGGTCGCGGTCGGTTTCCTCGGGTACCGCCGGCTCAGCAGGCCGGTCACGGGTCGGGGAGGCATCGTTGGGCAGCACAGCGAGCGGGAAGAGCGGCACGTGGCGTAACTGGGGAGGGAATGTCACCGTCCGCCCCGCGCGGGAGGTCACGCCCGCCTCCGTGGACGAGCTCGCCGCGGCCGTACGGCAGGCGGCCGAGGACGGTCTGAAGGTGAAGGCGGTCGGCAGCGGTCACTCCTTCACCTCGATCGCCGCCACCGACGGTGTGTCGATCCGCCCTCAACTGTTGACCGGTATCCGCAACATTGACCGGCAGGCCATGACCGTCACGGTCGAGTCGGGCACCCCGCTCAAGAGACTCAACATGGCCCTGGCCCGCGAGGGTCTGTCGCTGACCAACATGGGCGACATCATGGAGCAGACGGTCTCCGGCGCCACCAGCACCGGCACCCACGGCACCGGCCGTGAGTCCGCCTCGCTCGCCGCCCAGATCAAGGCGCTCGAACTGGTCACCGCCGACGGCTCGGTGCTCACCTGTTCGGAGAAGGACAACCCCGAGGTGTTCGCGGCGGCCCGGGTCGGCCTCGGCGCCCTGGGCATCGTCACCGCGATCACCTTCGCGGTGGAGCCGCTCTTCCTGCTCGCCGCGCGTGAGGAGCCGATGCCGCTGGACCGGGTGCTCGCCGAGTTCGACCAGCTCCGCACCGAGAACGAGCACTTCGAGTTCTACTGGTTCCCGCACACCGGCAACACCAACACCAAGCGCAACAACCGCAGCGCGGGGCCGGCGCAGCCGGTGAGTCAGCTGGCCGGCTGGTTCGAGGACGAGTTCCTCTCCAACGGCGTCTTCCACGCGGCCCAGCTGCTCGGCCGCGCGGCGCCCGCCGTCGTACCGACGATCGCCCGGATCTCCAGCACGGCGCTGTCCGCGCGGAGTTACACGGACATCCCGTACAGGGTCTTCACATCCCCGCGCCGGGTGCGCTTCGTGGAGATGGAGTACGCGGTTCCGCGCGAGGCGCTGGTGGACACGCTGCGGGAACTGCGGGCGATGGTCGAGCGTTCAGGTCTCAGGGTGAACTTCCCGGTCGAGGTCCGCACCGCCCCGGCCGACGACATCGCGCTGTCCACCGCCTCCGCCCGGGACAGCGCCTATGTCGCCGTGCACATGTTCCGGGGCACTCCGTACCAGGCGTACTTCACCGCCGCCGAGCGCATCTTCACCGCCCACGAGGGGCGCCCGCACTGGGGCAAGGTGCACACCCGGGACGCGGAGTACTTCGCCGAGGTCTATCCGCGCTTCGGCGAGTTCACGGCGCTGCGGGACCGGCTCGACCCGGACCGGCTGTTCCAGAACGACTACCTGCGGCGGGTCCTGGGTCAGTGAACTCGCCCGGCGCCGGGGGCGCTTGCCCCCGGCGTCCGCCGGCTCCCCCTCGAACTTCCCTTCGCCTCCTCCCCCGTACCGGTTCCGGGAGGGGACGTACGGACGAAAACCATTAGTTCCGTTTCGGTGGATTGCGTGAAGTACGCCACGTTCAAGATCCCCCGAAGCGGGCAACCAGCGGCCGAAGAGCGGTTGTTGCCAGAAGTTGGGCGGCGCGCCAATCCACGCACGTGGCCCGAATGGAGTACTGTTTCGAGCCCTGGGTCCGGTCTCCCGCCAGGGCGTCCGGAGCCTTGCAGGACCGCCGGGAGGGGGCTAGTTGCACAGGGTGACGGAGTTGGTCACTTAGCGTTGCGAATAGGTAACCGTGCCATAACGGCGTTCCCGGGCCCGCGCCCGACACGCCGGGCAACTCGGCAAGGTTGTGGCAGGCTGCACCCGGGCAGGCCACACTCGACTAGCGGAAGCAGCGACGCACGTGACGTCGGCAGGCACCACCCGGGAGGTCCCCATGCCCGAACTGCGTGTCGTGGCCGTCTCCAATGACGGCACACGGCTGGTGCTCAAGGCTGCCGACTCGACGGAGTACACCCTTCCGATCGACGAACGGCTCCGTGCCGCCGTGCGCGGCGACCGGCCCCGGCTCGGGCAGATCGAGATCGAGGTCGAGAGCCATCTCCGGCCACGGGACATCCAGGCGCGGATACGGGCGGGTGCCAGCGCGGAAGAGGTCGCGCAGCTCGCCGGGATCCCCGTCGACCGGGTGCGGCGCTTCGAGGGTCCGGTACTGGCCGAGCGCGCCTTCATGGCCGAACGAGCCCGCAAGACACCCGTCCGTCGGCCCGGCGAGAACTCCGGTCCGCTGCTCGGCGAGGCCGTGCAGGAGCGACTGGTGCTGCGCGGCGCCGAGAAGGACACCGTCCAGTGGGACTCCTGGCGCCGTGACGACGGCACCTGGGAGGTCCTGCTCGTCTACCGGGTCGCGAGCGAACCGCACTCGGCGAGCTGGACCTACGACCCGCCCCGGCGGCTCGTCCAGGCGGTCGACGACGAGGCGCGCTCGCTGATCGGCGAGTCCGACGACCTCGCCGTACCGGAGCCCAGCTTTCCGTTCGTGCCGCGGATCGCGCGGCTGCCGCGCGACCGGCCGCTGGATCGCACCGGCGACCGGGACCGCGAGCGGCCGAGCCTGCCCGCGCAGTCGTCCGAACCGGTCGAGGAGACGACCGGCGAACGCGACTCGCTGACCAGCCTGCTGGAGGCGGTGCCGAGCTTCCGCGGCGACATGGTGGTCCCGGAGCGCCCGGCGGAACCCCAGCCGGAGGAGCCCGTCACGGAACCGGCGGAGGAGGAGCCCCCCGCCCCGGCGGCCTCGGCCGGCTCCGCCTACGCGGACGTCCTGATGCCCCGTTCGGTCGGCAGCCACCGCGACCGCCTGGTCGGCGCCACCGACCGCCAGGCCGAGGCCGACGGCGTCCGCCCCGGCCGCCGGGCCGCCGTGCCGAGCTGGGACGAGATCGTCTTCGGCACGCGGCGCAAGAAGCAGGAGTAGGAACGGGTCGTACGACCGTACGAGGGCGGGAGGCACGCGAGCGCGCCTCCCGCCCTCGTCGTGCGCTACTGCGGGTCGGGACCGACCGCGACCGGACGGGACGGGTCGGACGACCACTCCGACCACGAACCGACGTACAGCGCCGCCGGGATGCCCGCGACGGCCAGCGCCAGCACCTCGTGGGCGCCGGAGACGCCCGAGCCGCAGTAGACGCCCACCTCGGCCCCCTCCGAGGCGCCCAGGCCCTTGAAGCGGCCCTGGAGTTCGGCGGCGGGCAGGAAGCGTCCGTCCGGGCCGACGTTCTCGGTGGTCGGGGCCGACACGGCACCCGGAATGTGGCCGCCGACCCGGTCGATCGGCTCCACGTCACCCCGGTACCGCTCCCCCGCGCGGGCGTCGAACAGCACACCCGAGCGAGCCAGCCCGGCCGCCCCGTCCGCGTCGAGCAACGGCACGGCGCCCGGCGCCGGTTCGAAGTCACCCTGGACCGGCTCGATCAGGTCAGTCGAAAGAGCGCCCTCCCAGGACGGCAACCCGCCGTCGAGCACCCGCACATCCGGGTGACCCGTCCAGCGCAGCAGCCACCAGGCGCGGGCCGCCGCCCAGCCCTGCCCGCCGTCGTAGACGACGACCGGCCGGTCCGCCGAGACGCCCGCGCGGCGCATCGCCGCACCGAAGACGGCCAGGTCGGGCAGCGGATGCCGGCCGCGCTCGCCGGGCGCCGAGGCCAGTTCCCCGTCCAGCTCCACGAAGACGGCGCCCGGCAGGTGCCCGGCCGTGTACGCGGCCCGGCCGTCGAAGGCCGGTGTGCCGGGCGGGGTCAGCTGCCAGCGGACGTCGAGCAGTACGGGCGGGTTCGGCCCGGTCAGGTCGTCGGCGAGTTCGGTTGCGGTGATGATGGCTTCCATGGCCCCATCCTTACGCCAGGGGTGGCCGCGACGTCCAGGTACGACTACTCTGCTCGGCCGGACAGCCTCGATCACCGGGCGTACGGGATCGGGCACATGCTGTACAGCTGATGGACACCCGACGGCAATCGACCGGAAACGGGCGAGAAGCGGCAGACCAGGCATCCTCGCGGCGAAACCGCCCGCACGGGCGTGGACACCCGACGCCACGGAGGGTGCGGGAACCGGCACGGGGCGTGCCCGAAGCTGCGGCAGGACCGGTCCGGGGAGCGGAAGCGACACGGCCACCGCGAGGGGCCGAGGAGAGAGTGACGATGACCGAGGTACGGGGATCGGCGGGCGCGAACGGCGGGACACACGCCCGGCGCGCGCCCGGCACCCCCTGCTGGGTGAGTCTGATGGTGCACGGCTTGACCACGACCGAGGAGTTCTACGGAGCGCTGTTCGGCTGGGAGTTCCAGCCCGGACCCCAGCAGCTCGGCCCCTATGTGCGGGCCCTGCTCGACGGCCGGGAGGTCGCGGGGATCGGGCAGCTGCCGCCGGACCTGCACCTGCCGATCGCCTGGACGCCGTACTTCGCCTCCGACGACGTGGACCTGACGGCCGAGACGGTACGGCTGTGCGGCGGCACCCTGGGCGTCGGCCCGCTGGACGCGGCCGAGGCCGGGCGGATGGCCATCGGCTCCGACCCCTCCGGCGCGGTGTTCGGCATCTGGCAGGCCTCGGCCCACCTCGGCACGGCCGTCACCGGCGTCCCCGGCACACCCGCCTGGAACGAACTGCTCACCTTCGAGACCGGAAGCGTCACCAAGTTCTACGAGACGGTGTTCGGTTACGAGGAGGAGCCGGTGGTCTCCGCCGGCTTCGACTACGTCACCCTGCACGTCGGGGGCCGGCCGGTGGCCGGTATCCACGGCGTCGGCCTGTCGCTGCCCCGGGACCGGGGGCCGCACTGGCTGACGTACTTCGAGGTGGCCGAGGTGGACGCCACGCTGCGCGGGGTGACCGCGCTGGGCGGCCGGGTGCTGAAGCCGGCCCGGGACAGCGCGCACGGGCGGGTGGCCACGGTGGCCGACCCGGAGGGCGCGGTCTTCTCGGTGATCCAGAGCCCGCGCTGAGCCCGCGCCCCCGTCCGGTTCACCGGCGGCCGGTCCGGCATGGGACGGACGGTACGGACCGCGCCGCCGCCCCACGCCTCACTCGCACCGGTCAGTGCTTGCCGCACTTGTTGACGTCGATCCGCACGATCTGCGGGTCGTGGTCGCTGGCCTGGTCCGCGAACTCGGCGTTGATGTGCACCACGTCGTAGTCGAGGTGGGTCACCGCCGGGCTGGTCAGGATGTGGTCCAGGGTCTGCGAGTTGCCGTCGTACACATAGGTGTAGCGCTGGTCGGCCGGCAGGGTGGTGATCAGCGGCTTGAGGACGCCGCCGTCGGTGAGGGTGGTCACCGTCCGGGAGAACTCGTAGTCGTTCAGGTCGCCGAGCACCACGGCCTTGGCGTTCTTGTCGGCCGCGAGCAGGGACTTGACGAACGTGTTGACCTCGGCGGCCTGGGCCGCGCGCTGGGTCTCCGAGCTGCGGGCCGGCGGCTGGTAGCGGCCGTGCAGGGGCTGGTCGCCGCCCTTGGACGTGAAGTGGTTGGCGACGACGAAGACGGTCTCGCCGTGGAAGACGAACTCGCCCACCAGCGGCTTGCGGCTGCTGTCCCAGGCGTCGCTGGTCGGGTCGATGCGGCCCGGGGAGTACGTCAGCTGCGCGCCCTTGCGGGTCTTGACCACGCTGGTGCCCGTGGTCGCGTCGCCGCCGGGCCGGTCCGTGAAGGAGACCCGCTTGGGGTTGAAGAGGAAGACCTGCCGGATGTTGCCGCCGGGCTCGCCGCCGTCCTGGTCGTTCTCCGGCGAGATGTAGCGCCAGGAGTAACGCGGGCCGCCCGCCGCCCGGATGGCGTCCGTGAACCGCTTCAGGGTCGCCTCGGCGGTGACGGTGCCGTCGTCCGTCGCGCCGTTGTCGTCCTGGATCTCCTCCAGGGCCACGATGTCGGGCGAGTTGAGGTTGACCGCGACGCCCTCGGCGAGCCGGTCGAACTTCTCCTGGTCGTCCAGCGCGTCCAGGTTCTCCACGTTGTACGTGGCGACCGCCAGCTCGTCGCCCTTCTGGCGGCGGGTCACCTCGCGCTTGAGGCCGTTGTCGACCAGGGTGCCGAGCTGGGTGGCCTGGACGTTGTAGCCGCCGTAGGTGGAGTAGTCGAGCGGGCCGGTGGTGGTACCGGACAGCTCGTCGCCGACGTCGGCCGCCGGGAAGGCGGTGGTGGTGTCGAGGGACATCACCTCGATACCGCCGGTGTTGGGCTGGTCGTACGAGGAGTAGAGGGTGCCGCCGCGCGGGGTCGGGTTCTCGTCGGGCTTGACCGTCACCCACAGCTCGCCGTACGCGTCGGAGGCGCCGACCACGCGGGCGTCGGAGAACGTGGTCCGCATGCCCTCCAGGGACTCGTAGAAGTCCTGGGCGTAGACGGTCGGCTGGAGCGCCAGCGACTCGATGCTCGCGCCGTCCGCGGTCGGGATGTAGGCGTCCGGTACGGCGGCCGCGTCCAGGGTGACGGCCGCGGGCAGCGCGTTGCCGCTGGAGAGCACGGTCGTGGTCGGGCTGCCGATCTCGGTGACCGACTGGCTGGTGCTGCTCGGGTAGTACTCGCTGACCTTGCCGCTGACCAGCACCGAGTCGCCGACGGCCACGGTGGGGACGGCCGAGCCGGTGTACACGAAGACGCCCTCGCTGGTGCGCGGGTCGGCGTCGGGCGTCGGGTCCTGGATCCAGAAGCCCTTCGAGCCGGAGGTACGGACGCCGGTGACGATGCCCGGCACCTTGGCGACGGTCTGCCCGGCGAGCGGGGAGAGCCGGGTGGTGCCCTGGATGTCGTGGACGCGGACGGTGCCCGGCTGGGTCGGGTCGTCGTCGCCTCCGCCGTCGCCGTCGCCCGAACCGGGGGTCTGCCCCGCCGAGTTGACGGGCGAGGGGGTGCCCGAGGCGAGGTCCGCCGCGTTGTCGTCGGTGTCGGCCAGGGTGGCGGCCCGCGCCACGGAGGCGGTGTTGGAGGCGCCGGTGGCCGGGCCGGTGCCCTCGCGGACGACGGCGGTGCCGTAGCCGACCAGGTCGACGATCCGGCCGTCGGCCGCGCAGTCGGCGGCCGTCTTGCAGGTCAGCGCGGTGGAACCGGAGACGAGGGCGATGGTGCCGGTGGTCGCGCTCATCGCGATCGAGCCGGTCGCGTCCGCGGTCGGCAGGGCCGTGGTGCCGCCGGTGCCCTGCGCCTCGGCGACCAGGAAGCGGCCGCCGGGGGCGATCGAGCCGGTCAGCTGGGTCACCTGCCACTGCGAGGACGAGGACGGCGAACCCGGCAGGTACTGCACGCTGTAGCCGGCCAGGTCGTACGCGGCGGACCCGGCGTTGCCGAGCTCGACGAAGTCCCGGGTCAGGGTCGCGCCGGAGTTGCCGCCACCGCCGTACACTTCGGCGATCACCGCGGTGGCGGACGGAGCGGCGTACGCGGCGGGGAGGGCGGTGATCGCGAAGGCGCTCGCCGCGCTCACGGAAATCAGCGGGTAGGCGGCGCGGCGCATGCGGGATCTGCTCGCTGCGGGTCTGGACACGCTGGCGGTCTCCTCGGACGTCGGATGCTTCAACACGCCGCCGACCGACGGCGCTTGGACCGGTCGTGTGGGGGGAGTCGGCTCAAGTTACGCGCGTAGAGACGGGATCGCCAAGGGCTCCTGGGTTAAATCCAGGAAACAGCGGGGTGGTTCAGGTGGCCCTACGGGACCGGCAGGACGTCGGGCGAGAGGGCCGCCGCCCGGGCCGTCGCGCTCGTCATCCGCTTGCGGTGGTGGCGTCGGCACAGCACCTCGTAACCGACCTTCCCGGCCGAGCCGTTGACGTCTCCGACGACCACCTGGGCGCCCTCGACGACCATCTCGCCGTCGACCGTACGGGCGTTGTGGGTGGCGCGGGCGCCACACCAGCACAGGGCCTCCACCTGGAGCACCTCGACCCGGTCGGCCAGCTCCACCAGCCGCTGGGAGCCGGGGAACAGCTTGGAGCGGAAGTCGGTGGTGATGCCGAACGCGTAGACGTCCAGGCCCAGATCGTCGACCACGCGCGCGAGCTGGTCGATCTGCTCCGGCGCGAGGAACTGCGCCTCGTCGGCGATGACGTAGTCCGCGCGGCCGCCCTGGGAGAGGTGGTCGACCAGGTAGGCGTACAGGTCCTGGCCGTCCTCGACCTCGACGGCGTCCGTGACCAGGCCGAGCCGGGAGGACAGCTTGCCGTGGCCCGCGCGGTCGTCACGGCTGAAGATCATGCCGACCAGGCCGCGGGCCGACCGGTTGTGCTCGATCTGCAGAGCCAGGGTCGACTTCCCGCAGTCCATCGTTCCGGAGAAGAACACCAGCTCGGGCATGGGGAGTTGAGCACCTTTCGGTTTCGGTGGGGCGATAGCGGACGAGGGTGTCAGGAGCGTACTTCGAGCAGCGGGACGAGCTGCTCGGCGGGGGTCATCGAACCGTGGTTGCCGACCATGGCCGACTCCTTGGGCTCCCGTTCGGAGGCGATGATCAGAACGTCGTCGTGCGCGGCCGCGACCACGTCGCCGATCCGTTCGCGGACCCGCCGGTCGAACCGGTCCGGCGGGCCGAACCAGCCGGCCGCGATCGCCTCGTCCCGCGAGGCCACCCAGAACTGCTCCCCGAGCACCTCGCGCCAGCAGGTCAGCACGTCGTCCTCGGCGCCCGGCACCGCGTAGACGTGCCGGGCCCGGCCCTCGCCGCCCAGCAGGGCGACCCCGGCCCGCAGCTCCCAGTCCTCGTCGAAGTCGATGCGGTGCTGCTCGTCGAACGGGATGTCGACCATGCCGTGGTCGGCGGTGACGTACAGCGCGCTGCGCGGCGGGAGCTGCTCGGCGAGCCGCTGGACGAGCCGGTCGACGTGCATGAGCTGGCCGCGCCAGGTGTCGGAGTCGACGCCGTAGCGGTGCCCGGCGCCGTCCAGCTCGGCGTAGTACGTGTACACCAGGGAACGGTCGGCGGCGGCCAGCTGCTCCGCCGCGAGGTCCATCCGCTCCTCGCCGGTCAGCCGACCGTGAAACGTTCCGCCGCTGAGCGCGACCTTGGTGAGCGGGGTGTGCTGAAAATGCGGGGAGGACACCTGGGCGGCGTGCACCCCGGCGTCCTGGGCGAGCTGGAAGACGGTGGGGTACGGCTGCCAGGCGGCCGGGTCGGTCCAGGGCTGCCAGCGGAGCTGGTTCATCAGCTCACGGGTGGCCGGGTTGCGGACGGTGTAGCCGGGCAGGCCGTGCGCGCCCGGCGGCAGGCCGGTGCCGACGGAGGCCAGGGAGGTCGCGGTGGTCGCCGGGTAACCGGCGGTGATCGGCCGTCCCGTCCCGCCGCGCGAGCTGCCGAGCAGCGAGGTCAGCAGGGGCGCCTCGTCGGGGTGGGCCTTGATCTGCTCCCAGCCCAGTCCGTCGATCAGGAAGACGCAGTTGCGGTCGGCCGCGGACAGTTCCGTGATCGACGCGGTCATTCCGGGGACGGCCATGCCGGCGGCCAGGGTGGGCAGCAGGTCGGCGAGGGAGCCGCTGCCGTACTCGGGCAGCGGCGCGGAGTCGAGGGCCAGCGGTTCCGGGTGGTCCCAGGCGGCGTACGCCATCAGCGCGTGACGTCCGCGGTCGCCTCGGAGATGGCCTGGGCGAAGGCGAGCGCCTGGCGCACCGTCTCCGGGCCGTCCCCCGCCTCGCTGACGCGCAGGCTGAGGTCGTCGGCGGTGGAGTTGCCCGTGTAGCCGTGGTCGGCCTCGCAGTTGGGGTCACCGCAGGCGGCCGGCTCCAGGTCGATGCGGGAGACCGCGCCCCAGCCGATGGTCAGCACGATCTCGCGGGGCAGGGTGCCCGGCGTGTACTGCTCCGGGTTGGCCACGACCCGGCTGACCACGACCGACGAGATCCGGCCGAGCTTGACCGACTCCGTCGAGGTGGTGGCGTACGGGGTCGGGGAGGTGTTGTCGGCGGCCTGCTCGTCGGTGTGGCTGACGATGAAGCGGTTGCCGGTGAGGACGAGCACGGTCACATGCCGCCGGACCTCGTTCTGGTCGAACGTCGTCTCCTGGTGGACCAGGTACGACCGGATCGGCTCGCCGCCCACGGCGGCCTCCACCGCCTCGGCCACGAGGGCCGGGTAGTAGCCGCTGCGCTCGATCGCGACGCGCAGCCCCTGGGTCGTCGTACTGGTCTTGGCCATGGCGTCCATCTTAATCCGTGGGCAAGGGGACCCGGGCCAGTCGGGAGGCCCGCTTCGAACGCCGTCGGCGGGGGCGGGCGTTCGCTCCGCTCAGTACGCGGGCAGGGTGCGCGGGCCGAGATCGTCGCGGGCGGGCGGGGGTGCGAGGCGGACGGTGGCGCCGAGGACGCTGAGGCCGTGCCGGGCGACCACGACGGGTTCCAGGGTGACCGCGACCACCTCGGGGTGGTCGTCGACCAGCCGGGACACCCTGAGCAGCAGCTCCTCCAGGGCGGGCGTGTCGACCGGGGTCGAGCCGCGCCAGCCGAACAGCAGGGGGGCGGTCCGGATCGACCGCACCAGCGAGGTCGCGTCCCGGTCGGTGACCGGAACCAGCCGGTGCGCCATGTCCCCCAGCAGCTGGGACGCGGCCCCCGCGAGCCCGAACGACAGTACGGCCCCGGCAGCGGGGTCGATCACGGCCCGTACGACGGTGTCGACGCCCCGGGGCGCCATCCGCTGCACCACCGGGCGCAGCTCCTCCGGCGGCCCGAACAGCTCGGTCAACTCGGCGTACGCCCGGCGCAGTTGCTCCTCGTCCGCGAGGTCCAGCCGCACCCCGCCGAGGTCCGCGCGGTGGCGGAGGTGCGGGGCGGTGGCCTTGAGCGCGACGGGGTAGCCCAGCTCGCGGGCGGCCCCGGCGGCGGCCTCGGGGGTGGGGGCGGGCAGGGCGCGGTGCACGTCGATGCCGTACCCGCCGAGCAGCGCGCAGGTCTCCTCGACGCCGAGGGTGAGCCCCTCGCCGCGCTCCAGCAGCGCCCCGATCAGTGCGGCGGTCCCCTTCTCGTCGATGTCCTCGTACTCGGGCACCTTTCCGGGCTCGGCGGCCTCCCGCCGCCACTGCGCGTACTTCACGGCCTCGGCGAGGGCGCGTACGGCGCGCTCGGCGGCGGGGTAGGCGGGGATGAGGCGGGAGCAGGGGTGGGGGGTGGCGGGCGGCGTCCTGTCGGCTGCGGTTTCCCCGGTGGGCGCGCGTTCCGCGGGACGCTGGAGGTCCCCCCGCTCAGGGGGAGCAGAAGCCCGGGGCGCGGTGCGGCCCGCGGCCGACAACGCCTCCGCGAGCCCACCGAGCTCCACGTGCACCACGAGGACCGGCTTGCCCGGAACGCCCTCGGCCGCCGAGCGCAGCGCCTCCGCCAGCTCCGCGTCCCCGACCGTCCCCTCCCCGATCGTCGGGATGGCGGTCACCACGACCGCGTCGCACGAGTCGTCCGCCAGCGCTCCGGCGAGCGCCCGGTGGAAGTCCGCCGCCGTCGCCCCGGTCGTCAGGTCGAGCGGCCGCGCGGGGCGGAGCCCCTCGGCCAGGCACCGGTCGTAGGTGAGCAGCCCCAGCGACTCCGAGTTCCCGACGATCGCCACCCGGGGCCCGGCCGGCAGCGGCTGGCGCGCGAGCAGCAGCCCCGCGTCGACCAGTTCCGTGATCGTGTCGACGCGGATCACCCCGGCCTGCCTCAGCAGCGCGGACACCGTGGCGTGCGGCAGCCGGGTCGCCCGTACCGCGTGCCCCTGCGGGGCGGATCCGGCCCCCTGCACCACGACCAGCGGCTTCGCCGCCGCGGTCCGCCGCGCGAGGCGGGTGAACTTGCGCGGGTTGCCGATGGACTCCAGGTACATGAGGACGACGTCGGTGTCGGGGTCGTCGTACCAGTACTGGATGACGTCGTTGCCGGAGACGTCCGCGCGGTTGCCGGAGGAGACGAAGGTGGAGACGCCCGTGGTCCCGGTGACGCCCCCGCCGCGCCGGTGCAGCCGGGAGAGCAGGGCGATGCCGATGGCGCCGGACTGGGCGAACAGGCCGATCCGGCCGGGGCGGGGCATCTCGGGCGCGAGGGAGGCGTTCAGCCGGACGTCGTCCGCGGTGTTGATGATCCCGAAGGCGTTGGGGCCGATGATCCGCATGCCGTACGTGCGCGCGTGCCGGACGAGTTCGCGCTGGCGTGCGCGGCCGTCCTGGCCGCTCTCCGCGTATCCGGAGGCCAGCACCACCAGGCCCTGGACGCCGTGTTCGCCGCAGTCGGTGACGACACCGGGGACGTGCTCGGCGGGGACGGCGACCACGGCGAGGTCGACCGGTCCTTCGATGTCCCGCACGGAGCGGTGCGCGGGCACCCCGTCGACCTCCTTGAGGTCGTCCGGGAAGGCCTGGTTCACGGCGTGCAGGCGGCCGGTGAAGCCGGCGTCCCGGAGGTTGCCGAGGACGCTGCGGCCGACCCCGCCGGGTGCGCGGCCGACGCCGATCACCGCCACGGAGCCGGGTGCCAGCAGCCGTCGTACCGAACGGGCCTCCGCGCGCTGCTCGCGCGCCCGCTGGACGGCGACGGAGCGGTCCGTGGGCTCCAGGTCGAACTCCAGGCGGACGACACCGTCCTCGAAGCTGCGCTGCTGGGTGTAGCCGGCGTCCGTGAACACCTTGATCATCTTGGAGTTGGCGGGCAGCACCTCGGCCGCGAACCGGCGGATGCCGCGCTCGCGCGCGACGGCGGCGATGTGCTCCAGGAGGGCGGAGGCGACCCCGCGGCCCTGGTGGGCGTCCTGGACGAGGAAGGCGACCTCGGCCTCGTCGGCGGGGGCCGAGGCGGGCATTCCGTCGGTGCCAATGCGGTCATAGCGTACGGTTGCGATGAACTCGCCGCCGATGGTGGCCGCGAGTCCCACCCTGTCCACAAAGTCGTGGTGCGTGAAGCGGTGGACGTCCTTGGCGGAGAGCCTGGGGTACGGCGCGAAGAAGCGGTAGTACTTCGACTCGTCCGAGACCTGCTCGTAGAAGCTGACCAGCCGGTCGGCGTCGTCGACGGTGATGGGCCGGATGCGCGCGGTGCCGCCGTCGCGCAGTACCACGTCCGCTTCCCAGTGGGACGGGTACTCGTGCCGGTCCTGCGGGTCCGCCGGGGTCTGCATGGGCCCCAGAGTACGGCTCGCGTACGACAACGGCGCGAGGCAGTCTGTGCAGGACGGAAGTCGGACCGAGGCCGCGGTCCGACGACACACCCGGAGGGGGCCCATGCCCGCTCCGGGGATGCTTCACGATATGGGAAACTGGTCTAGACAACCCTGAAAACCGAAGGGCAGCATCACATGGCTGAGCGCCGCGTCAACGTCGGCTGGGCCGAGGGCCTCCACGCCCGCCCCGCTTCCATCTTCGTCCGAGCCGCCACGGCCGCAGGCGTCCCGGTGACGATCGCCAAGGCCGGGGGCAACCCCGTCAACGCGGCCTCCATGCTGGCCGTCCTGGGCCTGGGCGCCCAGGGCGGCGAGGAGATCGTGCTCGCCTCCGAGGCCGAGGGCGCGGACGCCGCCCTCGACCGCCTGGCCAAGCTGGTCGCCGAGGGTCTCGAGGAGCTCCCCGAGACCGTCTGAGCGCCGTAGCGCCCGCACGGCCGAGGCCGCGCCACCCCTGCGGGGGCGGCGCGGCCTCGTCGTCTCCGCGCCGGCCCCGGCATGTGCCGGGAATTCATGACAGCCGCCCGTGACTTTACGACGGGTCCGCACGGGTTCATTCGGGAGCCTGCCCTCAGCCATTTCGACGGGCACGCCGACGACACGCCACCGGAATTCCCGGAGCGTGTGAATTCGGGCAGCGGAAATACACCTCCACCGAATAACACCTCTTTGTATACGGCGCGCGTGTTAATGCCGCAGGCCCGACATGTTTACGGAGTGTTGCGAAGTCCTCACACCGTTCGCCCGTTCGGTGCCGCCGGAAAAGCGCAGCCGGTGCGCGGCCGCCGAGCGCTCGGTGTGCAGCGCGGTGATCGCCCGCGCGCGCTCGCCGTCGCCGCGGGTGACCGCGTCCACGATGGCGCCGTGCTCGGCCCACGACTCGACCGGGTTGGCGGGCGCGTCGACGGCGTACATCCAGGCGATCTTGTGCCGCAGCTGGGTGAGGGTCGAGGTCAGGGCGTGGCTGCCGGTGGCCTGGGCGAGCGTCTCGTGGAACCAGCCGCCCAGCGAGCGCAGGTCCTCGCTGCTGCCCCGGCGGGCCCGTTCCTGGCCCAGCCTGACGAGTCCGCGCAACACCTTCAGGTGGGCCTCGGTGCGGCGCTGGGCGGCCCGGGAGGCGCCCAGCGGCTCCAGCAGCAGGCGCATCTCCAGCAGGTCGGCGGCCTCCTGCTCGCTCGGTTCGGCGACGCACGCGCCCGCGTGCCGGCGCGTGACCACGAAGCCCTCGGCCTCCAGCGTGCGCAGGGCCTCGCGGACGGGGACGCGCGAGACGCCGTAGCGGCGGGCCAGGAGTTCCTCGGTGAGCCGGCTGCCGCGCTCGTAGACACCCGCGACGATGTCGTCCCGGATCGCCGTGCATACCGAGTGCGCCGGAATACGCATGACCGACCTCCGCCTTAATCCCCGTGAAACGCCGCCGAGTGGCGCCCGTTCCGTGACTCTATTGCAATGAGCGGGAATTTCCGACGGGGGGCCGGATTCCATGGATATATTTTGGACAGCAAGGGCGCGAAAACGGCGAAAGCCCCGGCTCGGGAGCCGGGGCTTCGGAAGATCTCGCGGTGCTCACACCGTCCGCGTCAGACGTTCACGCCGTGCTTGCGGAGGTAGGCGACCGGATCGACGTCCGAGCCGTACTCGGGGGTCGTGCGGGCCTCGAAGTGGAGGTGCGGGCCGGTCGTGTTGCCCGTGGACCCGGAGAGGCCGATCTGCTGGCCCGGGGTGACCTGCTGGCCCACCGAGACGCCTATGGACGACAGGTGGCCGTACTGGGTGTACATGCCGTCGGCCATCTTGATGACGATCTGGTTGCCGTAGGCCCCGCCCCAGCCGGTGGAGACGACCGTGCCGGTGCCGACGGCGTGCACGACCGTGCCACTGGCCGCGTGGAAGTCGATGCCGGTGTGGGCGCCCGAGGACCACAGGGAGCCGCCGGTCTTG
The DNA here is from genome assembly GCF_044747345.1 of Streptomyces sp. NPDC090088. Classification (NCBI taxonomy): domain Bacteria; kingdom Bacillati; phylum Actinomycetota; class Actinomycetes; order Kitasatosporales; family Streptomycetaceae; genus Streptomyces; species Streptomyces sp. NPDC090088. Next base: position 532,834 of record NZ_JBIVDZ010000008.1, read on the forward strand.
TAGCCGGTGGAGACGTACGAGTCGGAGATCGGCGCGACGAAGGCGTTGAGGCGCTTGCGCTCGGCCTCCCGCGCGGCGCGCGCCTTGGCCGCGCGCTCCTTCTTCACCTCCGCGACGGCCTTCTTGCGCGCGGCCTCCTCGGCGGCCTTGCGGTCGGCGGCGGCCTGCTGCGCGGCGGCCTGGGCGTCGATCTGGTCGGCGACCGTGTCGCTGACCGTGATGACCGGGGTGAGGCCGGTCTGCTCGACGGAGTTCTCGGCGGCGAGCGCCGGGGCTGCGGAGACGGTGCCGAGGACACCCGTGGTGGTGAGAGCCGCGATACCGGCGGCCTGCGCGGTGGTGCGCTTCACCCGGCCGGGACGACGGTGCTTCCCGGAGGCGCACATGAACGCCATGTAGAGGCTGGTCCTTTCCTTCCCTCTCGCCTACCGGGTTAGCTGACGGGTTCGGAGCAGGAAGGTCTCCTACGGGCCCCCTCGCGGCTCGCGCGGGCGCCCGATTCACCCCAGGGACGACGTGGGTCCCCGGCTCCCCTGGCTCGCGCCGTACGGGGACTCGGCGATGGCTGTCCGGTGCCGCGGACGCGGCGCACTGCCTGACGGACAGCCCGGAAGAACCTATGAGGGCAGGCTTTCAATGCCCAAACGGATCACGGTTTTTGTAGCGCATCCCACAGGGCAGACAGGCAACCTCCGCCCCAATTCGGACATTTAAGGGCCCTGGTGACACCACGGTCACCAGGGCCCTCGCACGCGCGCGTGTCCGCCGTCCGGCTACTCGGCGGCGACGACCGTGACGGTCCCGATCCCGAGGGCCTCGACGGGCTCCTTGATCTGCGCCGCGTCACCGACGAGGACGGTCACCAGACGGTCCACCGGGAAGGCGTTCACGACGGCCGCGGTGGCCTCCACGGTGCCGGTGGCGGCCAGTTGCCGGTAGAGCGTGGCCTGGAAGTCGTCGGGCAGGTGCTGCTCGACCTGGTCGGCCAGGGTGCCCGCGACGGCCGCCGCCGTCTCGTACTTGAGCGGCGCCACGCCGACGAGGTTCTGCACGGCCACATCGCGCTCGGCGTCCGTGAGGCCCTCGGCGGCGAGAGTGCGCAGCACCGTCCACAGGTCCTGGAGGGCGGGACCGGTGTTCGGGGTGTCCACGGAGCCGCTGATGGCGAGCATCGAGGCGCCGGTGCCGTCGGGGGCGGAGCGCAGGACCTGGCCGAAGGAGCGGACTCCGTAGGTGTAGCCCTTCTCCTCACGCAGGACGCGGTCCAGGCGCGAGGTGAGGGTGCCGCCCAGGCAGTAGGTGCCGAGCACCTGGGCGGGCCAGACCCGGTCGTGCCGGTCGGGGCCGACGCGGCCGATGAGCAGCTGCGTCTGGACGGCGCCGGGGCGATCCACGATGACGACCCGGCCGTTGTCGTCGGCGGTGACCGGCGGCACGGGGCGGGGCTGCCCGGTGGAGCCGCTCCAGGCGCCCAGGGTCTCGCCGAGCAGCTCGTCCAGGTCGATGCCGGTGAGGTCGCCGACGACGACCGCGGTAGCGGTGGCGGGCCGCACATGACGGTCGTAGAACGCGCGGACGGCGGCCGCGTCGATCTTCTCGACGGTGTCCTCGGTGCCCTGGCGCGGACGGGACATCCGCGCGGTCGACGGGAAGAGCTCCTTGTAGAGCTCCTTGGCGGCGCGGCGGCTGGGGTTGGCCAGCTCGTGCGGGATCTCGTCGAGGCGGTTGCGGACCAGCCGCTCGACCTCGCTGTCGGCGAAGGCGGGCGCCCTGAGGGCGTCGGAGAGCAGCCCGAGGCCCTTGGCGAGGCGGGAGGCCGGGACCTCCAGGCTGATCCGGACGCCGGAGTGGTCGGCGTGCGCGTCGAGGGTGGCGCCGGCCCGCTCCAGCTCGGCGGCGTACTCCTCGGCCGAGTGCTTGTCGGTGCCCTCGGAGAAGGCGCGCGCCATGATCGTGGCCACGCCGTCCAGGCTGGCCGGTTCGGCGTCCAGGGGCGCGTCCAGGAGCACCTCGACGGCGACGACCTGCTGGCCGGGGCGGTGGCAACGCAGCACGGTCAGGGCGTTGTCCAGGGTGCCGCGCTCGGGGGCCGGGAAGGCCCAGGGCCTGGCCTCGCCCGGCTGGGGCTGCGGGTGGAAGTCCATGCTGGCGAGCTCGGTCACTTGGCCGTCTCCTCGTTCTCGTTGCCGGCCGCTACGGTCGCTTCCTGCTCCGGGTCCTCGCCGCGCCCCGCCTCCTCGGTGTGCTCCGCGGACTCCTCGGACAGCGGCTCGTAGACGAGCACCGCGCGGTTGTCGGGGCGCAGGCGGGCCTTGGCGACCTCCTGGACCTCCTCGGGGGTGACCGTCAGGACGCGCTGGACGGCGGTCAGGGCGAGCTGCGGGTCGCCGAACAGGACGGCGAACCGGCACAGTTCGTCCGCGCGGCCCGCGACGGTGCCCAGCCGGTCCAGCCACTCACGCTCCAACTGGGCCTGGGCGCGCTCCATCTCCTCGGGCGTGGGGCCCTCCGCGGCGAACCGGGCGAGCTCCTCGTCGATGGCGGTCTCGATGACCGGCACCTCGACGTCACCGGAGGTCTTCACGTCCAGCCAGCCCAGGGAGGGCGCCCCGGCGAGCCGCAGCAGGCCGAACCCGGCCGCGACGGCCGTACGGTCGCGCCGGACCAGGCGGTTGTACAGGCGGGAGGACTCGCCGCCGCCGAGGACGGTGAGAGCCAGGTCGGCCGCGTCGGACGCGCGCGTGCCGTCCTCCGGGAGCCGGTAGGCGGCCATCAGCGCCCGCGAGGGGACCTCCTCCACGACGACCTCGCGCAGCTCCTCGCCCATGGTCTCGGGCAGCGAGCCGTCGCGCGGGGTGGGCTTGCCGTCGTGCGCCGGGATGGAGCCGAAGTACCTCTCGACCCAGGCGAGCGTCTGCTGCGGGTCGATGTCGCCGACGACCGACAGAACGGCGTTGTTGGGCGCGTAGTAGGTGCGGAAGAACGCGCGGGCGTCCTCCAGGGTGGCCGCGTCCAGGTCGGCCATCGAGCCGATCGGCGTGTGGTGGTAGGGGTGGCCCTCCGGGTAGGCGAGGGCGGTCAGCTTCTCGAAGGCCGTGCCGTAGGGCACGTTGTCGTACCGCTGGCGGCGCTCGTTCTTGACGACGTCGCGCTGGTTCTCCATCGACTCGTCGTCCAGGGCGGCGAGCAGGGAGCCCATCCGGTCGGCCTCCAGCCAGAGGGCGAGCTCCAGCTGGTGGGCGGGCATGGTCTCGAAGTAGTTGGTGCGCTCGAAGCTCGTGGTGCCGTTGAGCGAACCGCCGGCGCCCTGGACGAGCTCGAAGTGGCCGTTGCCCTTCACCTGGGCTGAGCCCTGGAACATCAGGTGCTCGAAAAGGTGAGCCAGGCCGGTACGGCCCTTGACTTCGTGCCGGGAACCGACGTCGTACCAGAGGCAGACCGCGGCGACCGGGGTCAGGTGGTCCTCGGAGAGCACCACGCGCAGACCGTTGGCCAAGCGGTGTTCGGTCGCTGTCAGGCCTCCGGAGCCTGCCTCGGCCGTGGTCGTGTGACCCATGGGCATGTACGTCCCTTCGCTCGCGGAAGCGGTGTAGAACCGCGGTTTTTCTGCCGGTCCTGCCACTGTATGCAAGCGTGCGGGGACCCGGCGAAGTTCCCGCACGACGTACGCCCAGAGCGGATCGCGTAGCCTGCGTCCCACCCGCTCCCGAACGCCGCCGAGGCACCGGGGCGGGCCGCGGAGACCGGGTCCTGGCCCGCGTTGTCAGTACCGCGGTCCACAATGGTCCGCGTCAGATCCGTTCACGCATGAGCAAGGAGCCGGCAGCGATGGCCCGCCGCAGCACGAAGACCCCGCCGCCCGACGACTCGTTCGAGGAGAGAATCCTCGACATCGACGTCGTGGACGAGATGCGCGGCTCCTACCTCGAGTACGCGTACTCGGTCATCTACTCGCGCGCCCTGCCGGACGCCCGCGACGGCCTCAAGCCGGTGCACCGCCGGATCGTCTACCAGATGAACGAGATGGGCGTGCGCCCCGACCGCGCCTACGTGAAGTGCGCGCGCGTGGTCGGCGAAGTGATGGGCAAGTTGCACCCGCACGGCGACGCGTCGATCTACGACGCGCTGGTGCGCATGGCGCAGCCGTTCTCGATGCGTGTCCCGCTGGTCGACGGCCACGGCAACTTCGGCTCCCTGGGCAACGACGACCCGCCGGCCGCCATGCGGTACACCGAGTGCCGGATGGCCGAGGCGACCAGCCTGATGACCGAGTCGATCGACGAGGACACGGTCGACTTCTCGCCCAACTACGACGGCCAGGAGCAGGAGCCGGTGGCGCTGCCCGCCGCCTTCCCGAACCTGCTGGTGAACGGCTCGTCGGGCATCGCGGTCGGCATGGCGACCAACATGCCGCCGCACAACCTCGGCGAGGTGATCGCCGCCGCCCGCCATCTGATCCGCTATCCGAACGCGGACCTGGACACGCTGATGAAGCACGTGCCGGGCCCCGACCTGCCCACCGGCGGCCGGATCGTCGGCCTGGAGGGCGTCCGGGACGCGTACGAGACGGGCCGCGGCACCTTCAAGATCCGGGCCACCGTGGCGGTGGAGACGGTCACGGCCCGCCGCAAGGGCCTGGTCATCACCGAACTGCCCTTCACGGTCGGCCCCGAGAAGGTCATCGGCAAGATCAAGGACCTGGTCAACGCCAAGAAGCTGCAGGGCATCGCCGACGTCAAGGACCTCACCGACCGCGAGCACGGACTGCGCCTGGTCATCGAGATCAAGAACGGCTTCGTGCCGGAGGCGGTCCTGGAGCAGCTCTACAAGCTCACGCCGATGGAGGAGTCCTTCGGCATCAACAACGTGGCCCTGGTGGACGGCCAGCCGCTCACCCTGGGCCTCAAGGAGCTCCTGGAGGTCTACCTCGACCATCGCTTCGAGGTGGTCCGCCGGCGCAGCGAGTTCCGCCGCACCAAGCGCCGCGACCGCCTCCACCTGGTCGAGGGCCTGCTCACCGCCCTGGTCGACATCGACGAGGTCATCCGTCTGATCCGCTCCAGCGAGAACAGCGCGGACGCCAAGCAGCGTCTGATGGAGCGCTTCTCGCTGTCGGACATCCAGACCCAGTACATCCTCGACACCCCCCTCCGCCGCCTCACCAAGTACGACCGCATCGAGCTGGAGTCGGAGAAGGAGAAGCTCACCGCGGAGATCGCCGAGCTGACCCGGATCCTGGAGTCGGACGCGGAGCTGCGCAAGCTGGTCTCGGCCGAACTGGCCGCGGTCGCCAAGAAGTTCGGCACCGAGCGGCGTACGGTCCTGCTGGAGGCCTCGGGCGCCGCGGCGGCCGTGGTGCCGCTCCAGGTGGCCGACGACCCGTGCCGGGTGCTGCTGTCCTCTACGGGCCTGCTGGCGCGCACGACGAACGGCGAGCCGTTCCCGGAGGACGCCGACGCCCGGCGCGCCAAGCACGACGTGATCGTCTCGGCGGTCCCCGCGACCGCGCGCGGCGAGGTGGGCGCGGTGACCTCGACGGGCCGGCTGCTGCGCATCAACGTGGTCGACCTCCCCCAGCTCCCGGACACGGCGACCGCGCCGAACCTGGCGGGCGGCGCACCCCTCTCCGAGTTCCTCTCCCTGGAGGACGGCGAGTCGGTGGTCTGCCTCACCACCCTGGACGAGTCCTCGCCCGGTCTCGCCCTCGGCACCGAGCAGGGTGTCGTCAAGCGTGTGGTCCCCGACTACCCGTCCAACAAGGACGAGCTGGAGGTCATCACGCTCAAGGAGGGCGACCGGATCGTCGGCGCGGTGGAACTGCGCACCGGCGAGGAGGACCTCGTCTTCATCACCGACGACGCGCAACTGCTGCGCTACCAGGCCTCCCAGGTGCGTCCGCAGGGCCGGCCGGCGGGCGGTATGGCCGGCGTCAAGCTCACGGACGGCGCGAAGGTCATCTCCTTCACGGCCGTGGACCCGGCGGCCGACGCGGTGGTCTTCACGGTGGCCGGCTCGCGCGGCACGCTCGACGACTCGGTCCAGACGACGGCCAAGCTGACCCCGTTCGACCAGTACCCGCGCAAGGGCCGCGCCACCGGCGGTGTCCGCTGCCAGCGCTTCCTCAAGGGCGAGGACTGCCTGTCCTTCGCCTGGGCGGGCCCGGTCCCGGCGAAGGCGGCCCAGAAGAACGGCACCCCGGCCGAACTCCCGGAGATCGACCCGCGCCGCGACGGCTCCGGCGTGTCGCTCCAGAAGACGGTGTCGGTGGTGGCGGGCCCGGTCTAGGCCTCGGTCTCCATCTCCGTCTCGGCCTCGTCGTAGCCGTCGCCCTGCACGTACCGCAGGACGCCCCACATGCCGTGCTCGTCGGCGTGTGGGGCGTCGTTCGTGCAGGCCTCCAACTCCTTGCGCAGGGCGGGCGCGTCGATGCCGGAGCCGATGAGCACGAGCTGCGTGAGCCGCTCCTCGCCCCGTCCCCAGGCCTCCGGGTAGAAGCGCAGAAACCGCCCGACGGCGTGCACGGCGTACCGGTTCCCGGTGTCGTACGGCCCGAAGTCGACGTACCCCTTGATCCGGTAGAGCCCCTCGGGCCGGCTGTCGAGGAAGGTCATCAGCCGACGGGGGTCCAGGGGCAGTTCGCAGGCGAAGGACAGGCTGTCGTACGCGGTGTGCAGATGCCCCTCGTGCCCACCGTCGGCGTCATGATCGTGCAGGTCGTCGAAGGACAGCTGGCCGATGCGTTCCTCGCCGGGGCGGCAGTCGAACAGGTACTCGGGATCGATACGGCCGTAGGTGGCCGGTACGACGGCGGCCCCGGGGTCGGCGAGCGACCGCACGAGCCCGAGCACACCGCCGCGGTCACCGGCCCGGTCGAGCTTGTTCACGACGACGAGGTCGGCGAGGGCGAGGTGCCGGTCGGTCTCGGGGTGCTTCGCGCGCGTGGCGTCGAACTCGGCGGCGTCGACGACCTCGACGAGGCCGCCGTAGACGATGCCGGGATGCTCGCTGGCGAGCAGCATCCGGACGAGTTCCTCGGGTTCGGCGAGACCGCTGGCCTCGATGACGACGACGTCGAGGCCGGCGGCCGGGTTCGCGAGCCGCTCCAGGTACACGTCCAGCTCACTGGCATCGACGGCGCAGCACAGGCACCCGTTGCCGAGCGAGACGGTCGAGTCGCCGAGGGCGCCGGCCACGGCCATCGCGTCGATCTCGATGGCCCCGAAGTCATTGACGATCGCCCCGATCCGGCTGCCCCCACCGCGGTGCAGCAGGTGGTTGAGGAGCGTGGTCTTTCCGGAGCCCAGGAATCCGGCGAGGACGACGACCGGGATCTGCCGGGGGCCGCGGTGGTGCTCCAACGGGGGGCCTTTCTGACGCGGACGCGCACACCGGCTCGCGGGCCGGCGCACCTCTGGGGATCGAATGCCACCCAAGAATACGAGCGGCGCGAACCCTCACGAAGTGAACGGTTGTTAGCCGCACGCACGGGGCAGACGTTGGACAAGGCGCCGGTTCGTGCGACCCTCGCTTCCTTCTGTGCGCCTCTTCTCCGCCTCCCCGCCGACCACATCGGCTCGGCACCCTGGGAGACGGCAAGCGCCGCCCACCGCTCGCCGGTCCCCACCAGTCGACCCGCGTCCCGACGACCGGCGGACGGCCGCCTGAATCGGGGGTTGACATGGCCACACGGAAATCTGGGACACGGGGGTGCGGTTCCGCCATGGCGGTGGGACTTGCCGCCGTCGCCGCCGCAGCCGCAACGGTCATCGCCCAGCAACGGCAGCAGAAGCGGCGCGACCGCCAACTGCGCGACGCTCAGCAGCACGTGAACCTGGCGAACCAGCAGCGCCTCCACTGGGAACTGCTGAGCAAGGCCATGGAGGATCCGGCGCTGGCCAGGGTGCTCGACGCGTACGGCGGCACCATCGCACCGGAAAAGCACCGGCAGTACCTGTTCGCCAACGCCCTGTACACCAATGCCCTGCTGGCCTACCGCATCGGCAACGTCAACCGGGCGGAACTCTTCGGGCACCTTCGCGGCACGGTACAGAACCCGATTTTCAGAGAGTACTGGGAAGCGACCCGCGCCGCCCGCGCGAGCCTTGAACAGAACTCCGTGGAGGCACAGGTGGGGCGCATGATGGACGGCCTCATCCGTGACCTGGACGAGGCGGACACCGACGAGTGGTGGGTCGTGGGCGAACCGCCCGAGTGAGCGGGCGAGTCGTCAGGCAGACGACCGACCCGGCACGTCCAGGCCGCTTATCCTTCCGTGGCCACACCGCGTCCCTGACCGCTTAGGACGGGAATACCTTGAAGATCATTCGCCGCATCGGCCCCTCCCCCCAGCAGCGCGGGAGCATGACCGGCGATACCTGCCCGGACATCTTCGAACTCAGCGACGGCCGTTTCGCCGTGATCGGGACCGACGCCACCGCGGAGCTCGAACGCGAGCTACCCGCCGACGCCGCACGAGCCGCGGACGAACGCATCGTGGTCATCAGCCGGGAGACACTGGTCCGCGCCAAGGCCGACATCCCGTCCGAATAGCATCGGCAGCGCACGGAGGCGGACACCGTTGACCGGTTTTCACTCGGTTCATTTCCGCGCGCCGGCCTCCGGACCGCCCAGGCCACAGCTAAACGCTCGCGTCAAATAATGGCGTGATCTTGTCTATGGCGTTTCGCGAGCCTTGCCCGCTAGTAACCGATTCGAGATCGCTACCGTACGCTCCGTGAGCTCACCAGACATCATCCGCCGCATCGGCGCATCCCCCCGTCAGCGCGGCAGCCTCGACGGCAGCACCTGTCCAGACATTTTTGAGCTGAGCGACGGCACGTTCGCCGTCATCGGGGCAGACAGAACCGAGGCGCTCGAGGGCAAACTCCCCTCCGACGCGGGCCGGTCGAGCGACGAGCGGATCGTGGTCATCACGCGCGAGACACTACTTCAAGCCAAGATCGACATTCCGGACGTCTGAACTCCGGCCGGACACCGCAGGACGACCACATGACGAGGCCTGGCCGCGCTTGGCGGCCGGGCCCTTTTCCTGTCGCCGCCATGCCCGCCACGCCCGTCGCGCCCGTCACGCCCGTCACGCCACGGCGGGAACCGCCACCGGCGCCACCGGCCCCACATACCGCGCCACCGGGCGGATGATCTTCGAGTCCGCCGCCTGTTCCAGGATGTTGGCGCTCCAGCCGACCACGCGGGCCGCCGCGAACGTCGGGGTGAACATCTCGCGGGGCAGGCCGCACAGTTCCATGACCACGCCCGCGTAGAACTCGACGTTGGTGTGGAGCTCACGGCCGGGCTTCAGCTCGGCGAGGATGCGTTCGACGTGGCGTTCGACCTCGACGGCGAACTCGACCCGGGGGCCGCCGAAACCCTCGGCAATCTCCCGCAGCATGCGGGAACGCGGGTCCTCCGTGCGGTAGATCGCGTGCCCGAAGCCCATCACACGGTCGCCGGCGAGGACCCTTTCGCGGATCCACGGGTCGATCCGGTCCGGCGTCCCGATCGCGTCCAGGGTGTCCAGCGCCCGGCTGGGCGCGCCCCCGTGCAGCGGCCCGGACAGCGCGCCGACCGCCCCGACGAGACAGGCCGCGACATCCGCGCCGGTCGACGCGATGACCCGAGCCGTGAATGTTGATGCATTGAATCCATGGTCAATGGTTGAGATCAAGTATTGCTCGACCGCACGCGCCCGCCGGGCGTCCGGCTCCGCACCGGTCAACATGTACAGGTAGTTGGCCGCGTACGACAGGTCCTCGCGCGGCTCCACCGGGTCGAGCCCTCGCCCGAGCCGGTACAGCGCCGCAAGGAGCGTCGGCACGGCCGCGCAGGCGGCGACCGTGTCGGCCCGCCGCCGGTCCGCGTCGACGTCGTACACCGGCCGGAACCCCTGGGCGGCGCCGAGCAGCGAGAGCGCCGTGCGCATACCGGCGAGCGGGCCGGACGTCCCGCTCGCCGCGGCCACCGCGGGCAGGGCCGCCCGGACCCCGTCCGGCAGCCGCCGGAGCGCCGCGGTCTCGGCGGCGAAGGCGGCGGCGCGCTCCGCGTCCGGCAGTTCGCCGTGGACCAGGAGGTGCCAGACGTCCTCGAAGCCCCGGGTGCGGGCGAGTTCGACGGCCGAGTACTGGCGGTAGTGGTAGAAGCCCTGACTGCCCCGGACATCACCGACCTCGGTGTCCGTGACGACGACCCCGGCGAGCCCGCGCGGCACCTCGACAAGGGGCGACGCGGTTCGGTTGACGGCCATGATGTGCCTCCGTTTTCCTCCCTGAGATTGACCTGACTGTCCATTATTGACTCTAATCTTGTCAATATTGATTGAATCAATGCATCATCGATATGTCTCGAAGCCCACTACGGTGGCGCCATGCGCGATCAACAACCCGCTCCCGGCAGTTCCGCCCAGCGGCTGAGCACCAGGGAGACCGCCGAACTGCTCGGTGTGAAGCCCGAGACCGTGTACGCCTATGTGAGCCGCGGTCAGCTCAGCAGCAGGCGCGAGCCCGGCGGCCGCGCCAGCACCTTCGACGCCAGGGAGGTGGAGGCACTCGCCCGGCGCAACAGGCGGGAGGCCGCGGGGAGTCCGGGGTCCGGCGGCGATCTGTCGGTGCGCACCCGGATCACGCTGATCGACAAGGACCGGTACTTCTACCGGGGTGTCGACGCCACCGAACTGGCCACGCGCCACTCCTACGAGGAGGTGGCCGAGTGGCTGTGGACGGGCCGGATGAACCGGGGCGTGGCCCTGACCGCCCCGGAGGCCACCGTCGCCGTCGCCCGCCGTGCCGTCGACGCGCTGCCGGAACACACCACCCCCACCGACCGGCTGCGGGTCGCGACGATCGCCGCGGCGGCCGAGGACCCGTTGCGCTTCGACCTGTCCGAGGAGGCCGTGCTCGGCACCGCGCGGGTGCTGATCCCCACGCTCGTCGCCGCGCTGCCGGTGCGGCACCGCGGCCGGCGGGACGACGGCCCGCTGGCCCACCGCCTGTGGCGCAGACTGACCGGTATCGACCCCGAGGACGCCGCGCTGCGCGTCCTGGACACGGCGCTCGCGCTGCTCGTCGACCACGACCTGGCGGCCTCCACACTCGCCGTCCGGGTCGCCGCCTCCGCACGCGCCCACGCGTACGCGGCCGTGTCGGCCGGGCTCGGTGTGCTCGAAGGCCCCCTGCACGGCGCCTCCAGCGGCCTCGCCCACCGGATGCTGCTCGACGTCCTCGACCAGGGCACCGCCGTCACGGTGATCGCGGACGAACTCCGCGCGGGCCGCCGTATCCCCGGCCTCGGCCACCGTCTGTACCAGGGCGAGGATCCCCGTGCGCGGGTCCTGTTCGCGCTCCTGGAGGAGCTGCCGCGCGCGGAGCCCGCCCTGCTCGCGGCCCGGGACATCGTCGCCACGACCGCCCGGCACACCCCGCTGCACGCCAACGTGGACCTGGCGCTGGCCGTGTTCACGGCCTCCTGCGGCATGCCGGCCACCGCGGGCGAGACGATCTTCGCCGTCGCCCGGACGGCGGGATGGATCGCGCACGCCCTGGAGGAGTACGGCGAACGCCCGTTGCGTATGCGCCCCAGCGGCCACTACGTGGGCCCGAAGCCCCCGCAGCCCCTGCCGGAGTGACCCTGTCGGCGGGACGGACGGGCGAGGCGGGCGAGGCGAACGGGCGGGGCGAACGGGGTGGACGGGCGGGGCCGGAAGTCGCCCCGGGCAAAGTCAGGTTAGGCTCACCTCTGTGAGTAGGTGCGCAACCGTCTCCCGGATGCTCGACGAGCCCGTTTCCGGCACCGCCGCCACCGCGACGACGTGGCTGCTGCTGGAACAGCCCGGCCCGTGGGGTGCCAAGGCGCTCACTTCGAGCCATCTGGACCCCGCGCTGGGCCGCGCCCTGGAGGCCGCCGCCAAGGGGACCGGCGTACGGGTCGCGCTCATCCGCCGCCCCGGCCGGCACGCCGACCCCGGCACCCCCGCGGTACGCCAGGTGTACGTGGCCCACACGGTCCCCGGGAACGTCTGGCTGCACAGCGCCACCACGCGCGACCCCCGGCAGCTGCTCGGCCTGGACTTCGCCGCGCTGGGCGCGGGCGACCACCGCTCGTTCGGCGCCGCGCTCGGCGGCCGCCCGCACCGGGGCAGCGCGCTCGCGCTCGTCTGCACCAACGGCAAGCGGGACCGCTGCTGCGCCCTGCTGGGCCGCCCGCTCGCCGCGGAGCTGGCCGCGTCCGGTGTACAGGGCACCTGGGAGGTCACCCATCTGGGTGGTCATCGCTTCTCGCCGACGGTGCTCGTCCTGCCGTACGGCTACGCGTACGGCCGCGCCGAGGCCCACGCCGTCAAGGAGGTCCTGCACGGCGCCCAGGAGGGCCGTGTGGTGCTGGAGGGGTGCCGCGGGTGCTCCGCCTGGGAACGGCCCGGCCAGGCGGCCGAGCTGGCCGTCCGCGAGGCGGTGGGCGAGTACGCGGCGGACGTGCTGAGCGTCGTACGGACCGAGGGCGCGGCCCCGCGCTGGGACGTCACCGTCGCCCACACCGACGGCCGCCGCTGGCGGGTCGGTGTGGACCAGGGCGCCTCCCTGCCGCCCCGCCCGGAGAGCTGCGGGGTGTCGGTACTGGGATCGCCGGCCCGGATGGACGTGGTGTCGGTGCGGGAAGTGCGGAGGACGACGGCGCTGGCGAGCTGACCCGGCCCTGGAGAGGGTTTTCCGGTCTCCGGGGCGCTTTCCCCAAGGAATGGTCAAGAGATCCGCGCCACACCCCTACGGCCCGGCGCCCCCGCGCACGTACCGTCGTGGGTATGAGCCCCAAGCCCCCCGCGCGCCGTCTGCGTCCCCGGCTGCCCCGGAAGGTGTTCTCGCAGGTCCTGCTGATGCAGGTGGCGATCGCCGCCGGGGTCGCGGTGCTCGCGACCGGGCTCTTCCTGGCGCCGCTGAGCAAGCAGCTGGACCAGGAGGCGATGCGCCGAGCGCTGGCCATCGCCCAGACCACCGCGCAGGACCCGCAGATCGCCGAGGGCGTCCTGACCACCCCGCCCAGCGTGAACGGGCCGGTGCAGCAGGAGGCCGAGCGGATCCGCAAGGCCACCCACGCCGAGTACATCGTGGTGATGGACCGGGGCGGATTCCGCTGGTCGCACACCACACCCTCGGAGATCGGCCGCCATGTCTCGACCGACCCCACGGAGGCACTGGACGGCAAGGAGGTCATGCAGATCGACAACGGCACCCTGGGGCGCTCCGCGCGGGGCAAGGTGCCGCTGTACGACGCGAAGCACCGGATCATCGGGGCGGTCTCGGTCGGTATCGCCTACGACAGTGTGCGGGCCCGGCTGCTGAGCGCGATCCCGGGGCTGTTCGCGTACGCCGGCGGCGCGCTCGCGGTCGGCGCGCTGGCCGCCTGGCTGATCTCCCGCAGGGTCCAGCGACAGACCCGTGACCTGGCCTTCTCCGACATCTCGGCGCTGCTCTCGGAGCGCGAGGCGATGCTGCACGGCATCCGCGAGGGTGTCGTCGCCCTGGACCGCGGCGGTCGCATCCGCCTGCTGAACGACGAGGCGAGACGGCTCCTCGGCATCGGTGACGAGGCCGTCGGCCTGCCCCCGGACGAGGCGCTCGGCGAGGGCCGCACGACCGACGTCCTGGCCGGCCGGGTGGTCGGCACCGATCTGCTCACCGTACGCGGTCAGCGGGTCCTGGTCGCCAACCGCATGCCCACCGACGACGGCGGCGCCGTCGCCACCCTGCGCGACCGCACCGAGCTGGAGCAGCTCGGCCGCGAACTCGACTCCACCCGCGGTCTCATCGACGCCCTGCGCGCCCAGGACCACGAGCACGCCAACCGGATGCACACCCTGCTCGGGCTGCTGGAGCTGGAGATGTACGACGACGCCGTGGAGTTCGTCGGCGAGGTGGTCGGGGACCACCGGGTCACCGCCGAGCAGGTCACGGAGAAGATCCAGGATCCGCTGCTGGCCGCGCTGCTGGTCGGCAAGGCCACCGTCGCCGCCGAGCGCGGGGTCGCCCTGTGGGTCTCGGACCGCACCCGGCTCCCGGACCGGCTGGTCGATCCCCGGGGGCTGGTCACGGTCGTGGGCAACCTCGTGGACAACGCGCTGGACGCGGTCGCCGGTACGCCGCACGCGCGCGTGGAGGTCGAGTTGTGCGCCGAGGGCCGCACGATCGTCCTCAGGGTGCACGACACCGGGCCCGGGATCCCGGCGCAGCAGCGGGAGGTGGTCTTCACCGAGGGGTGGTCCACCAAGAAGCCGCCCGCGCACGGCAAGCGCGGCATCGGGCTCCCCCTGGTGCGGCGGCTCGCCGAACGGCAGGGCGGCAGCGCGACCGTGGGCGAGGCGGAGGGCGGGGGCGCGCAGTTCACGGTCGTGCTCCCCGAGGCGCTGACCGAACCGGAGCTGGAGCTGGACGCGGCGCTCGCCCCGGCGGACGAGGAGACACGATGATCCAGGTCCTGGTCGTGGACGACGACACCCGGGTCGCCCGGGTCAACGCCGCCTACGTCGAGAAGGTGCCGGGCTTCCGGGTGGCCGGCGAGGCCCACAACGCGGCCGACGCGCTGCGCCAGTTGGAGAGACTGCCCCATCTCGACCTGGTCCTGATGGACCACTACCTGCCCGACGACACGGGCCTCGCGGTGGTCCAGGAGATGCGCCGGCGCGGCCACCAGACCGACGTGATCATGGTGACGGCGGCCCGGGACGTGTCGACCGTGCAGGCGGCCATGCGCCAGGGCGCCCTGCAGTACCTGGTGAAACCGTTCGCGTTCGCGGGGCTGCGGGCCAAGCTGGAGGCGTACGCGCAGCTGCGGCGCACCCTGGACGGCGGCGGCGAGGCCGAACAGGCCGAGGTGGACCGCATCTTCGGCGCCCTGTCCGCGTCGTCCGAGCCGCAGCTGCCCAAAGGGCACTCCCCCACCACCGCCGAGCTGGTCCGGCAGTGCCTGATGAACGCCGAGGGTCCGCTGTCGGCCCAGGAGATCGCCGAGCGGACCGGGGTGAGTCGGCAGACCGCCCAGCGTTATCTGAAGCTCCTGGAGCGCACCGGACGGGCCCGGCTGACCCTCAAGTACGGCGACGCGGGCCGCCCCGAACACCGTTACGTGTGGGCGACCCGCGGCTGAGCTCTCTTAACGGGCCGTCACTTGGCGGCCTCGACGAACTCCGTCGTGTACGTCTTGCTCAGGTCGACGTCGGCGTTCTGGATGTTCGTGTTGAACGCCTTGAGCACCTTCTCCACGGTCTCCGGGCCGTTCTCGGGCATCACACCGTCGTCGGTGAACATCGGCAGCGTGCTCTTGATGGACTCCGTGTAGAGAGCCTTGTCGCCCTGGGCGTAGTCGGCGGGCATCTTGGCGGCGATCTCGGCGGCGCTGTGCGTGGACATCCACTTGAGCGTCTTGACGAAGGCATTGACCAACTTCTGGACGGTCTCCTTGTGACCGTTGACCCAGTCCGTCTGCATGTACAGGCTCGACGACGGGTACGGGCCGCCGAGCGCCTCCTGCGAGCCCTCCGGCGTCCGCATGTCCAGGAGGATCTTGCCCGCCTTCTTGTCCAGGATGGTCGCGACGGTCGGGTCGGTCGTCATACCGCCGTCGATGGAGCCCTGCTGGAGCGCCGAGATGAAGGTCGCGCCCGCGCCGACGGCGACCGGCGAGAACTCGTTGACCTTCACCCCGTTCTTGACGGCGAGGTACTTGGTGAGGAAGTCGGTGGACGACCCGAGGCTGGTGATGCCGAGCTTCTTGCCCTTGAAGTCCTTGGGCGAGGTGATGTCACCGGCCGCCTTGGTGGAGACGATCTCCACCTCGCCGGGCGCCCGCGAGAACTGCACGACGGACTCCACGGCCTTGCCCTTGGTCTGGAGGTCCAGCGTGTGGTCGTAGAAGCCGACCGTCCCCTGCACCTGCCCGGCGACGAGCGCCGTCTCGGCCTGCACACCGGCCGGCTCGGTCAGCAGTTCCACGTTCAGGCCCTCGGCGTCGAAGTAGCCGAGCCGCTGGGTGAGCATCGCCGGCAGGTAGATGACCTTGTCCAGGCCACCGACCATGATCTTGACCTTGGTGCCCTTGCCGTCGCTCTTGCTGCCGGAGCCGGTGGAGGCCGTGCTGGCCGCGTCGTTGGCGCACGCGGTGAGGGAGGAGAGGGCGAGCAGGCCGGCGGCGGCCAGGGTGCCGTATCTGGCGGACTTGCGCATGACGTTCACGTCCTTGTGAGAAGGCGGTGCGGGGCGGGGCGGGGAGGAGGAGGAGCCGGGATCAGCTGTCGGAGTCCGACGGCTTCCAGCGGAAGATGCGGCGCTCCGCGAAGGTGAGCAGCCCTTCGGCGGCGAGCGCGACGACGGCGAGGATGACCATCGCGGCGTACACACCGGCCGCGTTGAAGGTGCCCTGCGACTGCGCGACGAGCAGGCCGATGCCCTTGGTGGCGCCGATGTACTCGCCGACGATGGCGCCGATGAGGGCGAAGCCGAAGCTGACGTGGAGGCTGGTGAAGATCCACGAGGTGGCGGACGGGATTACGACCTGGAGGGTCACCCGGCGGTCGCTGGCACCCAGGATCCGGGCGTTGGCCACGAGGTTGCGGTCGACCTCACGGGCGCCCTGGAACGCGTTGAAGAACACCGGGAAGAACACCAGCACCACGGCCGAGGCGACCTTGGAGGAGGCTCCCAGCCCGAACCAGATCACGAAGATCGGGGCGAGCACGATCCGGGGGATCGAGTTGAGCACCTTGATGTAGGGACCGAGGACGTCGGCGAGGAACGCGATCCGGCCGAGGGCGATACCGAAGACGACACCGGCGATCACACCGATGACCCAGCCGAGCAGGGCCTCGTAGAGCGTGTACCAGATCTGCTCGCCGAGGGAGCCGAGGGCGGTGCCGTGGGTCACCCAGGTCCAGATCTGGTCCCAGATCTTCGAGGGCATCGAGAAGTTGAACGGGTCGATGGCACCGGCCCGGGACAGGACCTCCCACAGGCCGAGGACGGCCACCAGGAGCAGGACGCGCACGGCGAACACGATCGCCTTGCGTCTACGGGCGGCCTGGGCCCGCGACTGGGCGCGGTCCTGGGTCTTGGCCGTGTCGACGACCGGTGTGCTGAGGACGTCAGGCGACATGGGCGGCGCCCCTCTCACGGGTGATGCGGACCTCTTCGCCGAGGGACTCCCAGATCTCGCGGTAGATCTCGATGAACCGCGGCTCCAGACGGACCGACTCGACCTTGCGGGGGCGGGGCAGGTCGATCTCGAAGACCTGCTTCACGGTCGCGGGCCCGGCGGTCATGACGACGACCTTGTCGGCCAGCGCGATGGACTCCTCCAGGTCGTGGGTGACGAAGACGACCGAGGCGCCCGTGCCCTCCCACAGTTCGAGGAGTTCGTCCGACATCAGGGCCCGGGTCTGCACGTCGAGCGCGGAGAACGGCTCGTCCATGAGCAGGATCTCGGGGTCGTTGACGAAGGTCGCGGCGAGCGCCACGCGCTTGCGCTGACCGCCGGAGAGCTGGTGCGGGTAACGGTCCTCGAAGGCGGCGAGACCGACCTTGGCCAGCCAGGCGCGGGCCTTGTCCCTGGCCTCCGCCTTGGGCACGCCCCGGAAGCGGGGCCCGGCCATCACGTTGGACAGCACGGTCCGCCAGGGGAAGGTGGCGTCCTGCTGGAAGACGAAACCGACCTTGTCGCCGACGCCGGCCACCGGCGCACCGGCCACCAGCACCTCACCCTCGCTGGGCTCCTCCAGCCCGCTGACCAGGGTCAGCGTGGTGGACTTGCCACAACCCGTCGGCCCTACGACGGCCACGAACTCGCCGCGTCCCACGGTGAGGTCGAGGTCGCGGACGGCCGTGTGCAGACCCCCCGACGGGGTCTTGAAGATCTTGCTCGCGCCCCGTAGCTCGATGGCGGGGCTGGTGTCTGCGCTCATGGGCCGGGACGGTAGGTGTGGCCCGTGCCACAACAGCAGTCTTCTGGGCGCAAGCCGTTCTTTTGCTCGCAAGCACCTGTTGTGCTCTTTTTGCTCGCGCTACAACTGCGCAGACGAAACACGGGCTTAACGCTCGCCGGCCTTGAAGGAGAGGCCTGATGATTGACGTCCTGGTGGTCGACGACGACTTCCGCGTCGCTGAGATAAACGCCAAGTACGTGGGGAAGGTTCCCGGCTTCCGGGTGGCCGCCCGCGCGCACAGCGCCGCCCAGGCCCTGGCCGCCGTGGAACGCGGCACCATCGACCTGGTCCTGCTGGACCACTATCTGCCGGACCAGACCGGCCTGGAACTCGTCCACCGGATGCGGGAGCAGGGCCACGGCGCCGACGTCATCATGATCACGGCGGCCAGCGATGTGACCACCGTCCAGAAGGCGATGCGTCTGGGCGCCCTGCACTACCTGGTCAAGCCGTTCACCTTCGTGGCGCTGCGCACCCGTCTGGACTCCTACGCGGCCCTGCGCCGCACCGTCGACCGGGTCGGCGGCCGGGGCCTGACGGGCCAGGAGCAGGTGGACCGGATCTTCGGCGCCCTGCGCACCTCGGCGCCGCCGTCCGCGCCCGGGCTGCCCAGCGGCCACTCCGAACCCACCACCGACCTCATCTGCGGGGTCCTGCACCAGGCGGACCACCCGCTCTCGGCCCACGAGGTGGCCGCCGAGACCGGCCTGAGCCGCTCCACGGCCCAGCGCTACCTGCGCCACCTGGAACAGGCCGGCCGGCTCCGCCTCTCCCTGAAGTACGGCGACACGGGCCGCCCGGAGCACCGGTACGCCTGGGTGGCGCCATAGCGCCTGCGCTGCTTCAGACGGCCCCCGCCCCGGTCAGCGACCGCACCTCGGTCTCCGCGTGCTTGCCCTCGTCCGGCACCTCGTCCGAGGTGACCGTGCCGAGCCAGCCCGCGAGGAAGCCGAGCGGAATCGACACGATCCCCGGGTTCTGCAGCGGGAAGTACTGGAAGTCCACCCCGGGGAACAGCGAGGCCGGGCTTCCCGACACCACCGGGGACAGCACGACCAGCCCCAGGGCGGGGACCAGTCCGCCGTATACGGCCCACACGGCCCCGCGGGTCGTGAAGCCCCGCCAGAACAGCGAGTACAGCAGCACCGGCAGGTTGGCGGAGGCGGCCACCGCGAAGGCCAGGCCGACCAGGAAGGCGGTATTGAGATCCCGGGCCAGCAGCCCCAGGGCGATGGCGACGACACCGATCCCGACGGCCGCCGTCCGCGCCACCGCCACCTCACTGCGTGGCCTGGCGCGGGGGCGGCGCAGTGAGGCGTACAGGTCGTGGGCGACCGAGGCCGAGGAGGCGAGGGTGATCCCGGCGACCACCGCGAGGATCGTCGCGAAGGCGACGGCGGCGACGACCGCGAACAGCACCGTCCCCCCGGTGGAGCCCGCGCCGCCGCCCAGGTCGAGGGCGAGCAGCGGAACCGCCGTGTTCCCCGACGCGCTGGACGCGCGCACCACGTCCGGTCCGACCAGAGCCGCCGCCCCGAACCCGAGCACGATCGTCATCAGGTAGAAGCCGCCGATCAGCCCGATCGACCAGACCACCGATCGCCGGGCCGCCCGCGCGGTCGGCACCGTGTAGAAGCGCGACAGGATGTGCGGCAGCCCCGCCGTCCCCAGCACCAGCGCCAGCCCCAGGCTGATGAAGTCCAGCCGCGCGCTCCAGCCGCCGCCGTACTTGAGTCCCGGCACCAGGAAGGCCCGACCGTGGCCGCTGCGCTCGGCGGCCGTGAGCAGCAGCCGGTCGATGTCGCCGTGGAACCGCAGCAGCACCAGAACGGTCAGCACCACCGTCCCGCTCAGCAGCAGGACCGCTTTCACGATCTGGATCCAGGTGGTGGCCCGCATCCCTCCCAACGACACGTAGATCACCATCAGCGCACCGACCCCGATGACCGTCCACGCCTCCGCGGCCTGGCTGGTCCGCCCCAGCAGCAGCGCCACCAGGCTGCCCGCGCCCACCATTTGCGCCACCAAATAGAGAACGGACACGGTGACCGAGGAAGCTCCCACCGCGATCCGCACCGGCCGCTCCCGCATCCGCGCGGCGATCACGTCGGCGAGCGTGAACCGACCGCAGTTGCGCACCAGTTCGGCCACCAGGAAGAGCACGACCAGCCACGCGACCAGGAAGCCCACCACATAGAGCAGCCCGTCGTAGCCGAAGAGCGCGATGAGTCCGGTGACACCGAGGAAAGAGGCCGCCGACATGTAGTCGCCCGCGATGGCAAAACCATTCTCCATCGGGGAGAAGAGCCGCCCGCCGGCGTAGAACTCCTCGGCCGAACCATGCCGTCTCCGGCTCACCCACGTCGTGATGCCGAGCGTCACGGCGACGAACGCGCTGAACAGCAACAGCGCCAGGGTCTGATGCTGGCCCGTCATGACTCACCGCCCCGGACCCCACGCGTCAGCTCCTGCGTGTCCCAGCGCAGTTCCAGGGCGGCACGGTCCCTGCGCAGCCGCGCGTGCCGGGCGTAGGCCCAGGTGAGCAGGAAGGTGGTGAGGAACTGCCCGAGACCCGCGATCATCGCCACGTTCACCGCTCCTGCGACGGGCCGCGCCATCAGCCCGGGCGCCGTCGTCGCGGTCACCACGTACCCCACGTACCAGGTGAAGAAGACGGCGAAGCCCGGCACCACGAACCGCCGGTAACGGCTGCGCACCTCCTGGAAGGCCGCGCTGCGCTGCACCTCCAGATAGACGTCACGGGCGCGAACAGCCGCGTCGTCCGGCTCCGTTCGCGCGCCCGGTACGGCGGGAGGCGGCGCGGCGGTGCCGTCCAGCTCGCCCCAGCCGGAGGCCAGGGCGTCGTACCAGGGGTCCTCGTACCTGACTTCCCGGGAGACGGTGCCGTGCTCGCCCTGGTCCTCGTGCTTCCCGGCCGAACTCTCGGGACCGCCCCCGCCGTCGCGGTGACGACCGTTGCTTGACTGCATGCCCAAGGATGGACAGATCGGGAAGATCCCCGACTCTTCTTCCCCTGGCTCTTCACCCCATCAGGTGACTCAATCCGCTGGTGGCCGCACCAGTCCCTTGCCGTAGGCATAACGCACCGCCTGCGCACGGTCCTTGAGGCCCGTCTTGGCGAACAGGTTGTTGATGTGTGTCTTCACCGTCGCGGTGGAGACGTGCAGCCTGCGGGCGATCTCCTGGTTGGTGAGCCCCTCGGCGATCAGCACCAGGACCTCGGTCTCCCGCGCGGTCAGCCCGTCGGGCGCCTCGGCGGCCACCGGTGCCGGCTCGGGGTGCGACAGCCGCTCCAGCAGCCGGCGCTGGATGCTGGGCGACAGTCCGGCGTCTCCGGAGAGCACGCTCTCCACGGCGCGCACGATCTCGTCGCCGCCCGCATCCTTGGTGAGGTAGCCACGGGCACCGGCCCGCAGCGCCGGGAACAGCGACTCGTCGTCCGCGAACGTGGTGAGCACCACGACCTGGGTCCCCGGATACTCGGACCTGATCCGCCGGGTCGCCTCCACCCCGTCGCAGCGCGGCATCCGCAGGTCCATCAGCACCACGTCCGGGGAGAGCTCGGCGACCAGCCGTACCGCCTCCTCGCCGTCGCCGGCGGCCCCGACGACCTCCACGCCGGGAAGGAGTCCGAGGAGCATCACGATGCCCTCCCTGACGACCGTCTGGTCGTCGGCGACCACCACCCGCGCCGGCTTCTTCTCCCCCTCCGTCATACGGGCACCCTCAACGTCACCGCGAACCCCTCGTCGTCACGCCCTGCCTCCAGCGACCCGCCCAGCAGTTCGGCCCGCTCCCGCATACCGAGCAGACCGTACCCGCCGCCGGCGCCGCTGAGTTCGCCAGGACGGCCTCCCGAGTCACGTACGTCCAGCGTCACTTCGTGCTCGCTGTAGTCGAGCCGTACCCGCACCTTGGCGCCGTAGGCGTGCTTGCGGACGTTCGTCAGCGCTTCCTGGGCGACGCGCCGGACGGTCTGCGACGCCTCGGCGGGCAGGGCGCGGCGCTCACCCGTGACGGTGACCTCGGCGCCGTCGGTCGAACCCGTGACCTCCGTGAGGAACTCCTCCAGCGGGGTCAGCTCGCCGCGCAGGGCGGACAGGGCCTGCCGGGTCTCGGCGAGTCCGTCCCTGGCCATGGCCCGGGCCGCGACGACGCGTTCGAGGATCTGCTCCCGGTCGGCGCCCCGCTCGATCAGCAGCCGCGCCGCCTCCAGGTGCACCATCTGGGCCGAGAGGCTGTGCGCCAGCACATCGTGGATCTCCCGGGCGATCCGTGCCCGCTCCCCCAGCGCCGCCGATTCGGCCTCGGCGGCTCTCGCGGCACGCTCCTGGGCGAGCAGACGCTGTGCGTGGCCCCGGGCCTCGGCGTCGAGTCTCATGACGTAGCCGGCGAGGGCCATGCCGACCACGGTGGCCGCCGTGGTCAGCCATACGTCGTTGTTGAACGCGGAGTACGAGGCCAGGCCCACGGACGCGACGGGCAGCGCGATCGCGACCGGCAGCCGCTCCAGGGCGGTGATGCCGCAGCCGCACCAGATCACCAGGGCCGGTCCGTGGAATCCCGCGATCTGCGCCGCGACCGCGAGGGCCAGCAGGACGGTGACGAGGACCAGGGAGGGCACGAGCCGGTGGGCGTAGGTGGTCCGGTAGAAGCCCCACGAGGCCGCGGCGGTCGCCAGGACACCGGCGACGGCGGCCGCCAGGCCCCAGCCGTGGACGTGCGACTGGTGGAAGGCGCTCCACAGCAGCAGGGCGAGGACGACCAGCCGAACGGCCCAGGCGAGCAGGCGCCGGGGGCGGGAGACCCCCGCTCGGCTCAGCGCTTCGCGCGAGGGCCAGCGCGTCCAGGCGTTCTCGGTCACACGCCTTCCTTCCTGGTGACCCGGGCCATGCCGTCACCGTACGCCCGGCCGGGGCCGCTCGTGGACGCGGCGGAGGGGAGCCACTGGGCACGCCGGACGAGGATGCCGGAACGGACCAGGAGGAGGACCGCCAGGCCGAGCATCAGGGCCGAGCTGTCCTGATGGATGCCGAGCAGGGATCCCAGGGCGAAGAGACCGACACGCACGGCCAGGCCGCCGATCCAGACCATCCCGCTGGCCTTGGTGCTCTTCGTCCACACCACGCCGTCGGGTTCGATCCACAACCGGGTGGTCCAGGCCCAGGCGGCACCCATGACCAGCCCCACGAGTATCTCGGTGCCGAGCAGCAGCGCTGATGCGGTGCGGTGGTGGGAGTCGAGTACGGCCGGTTCGCGCAGCGCGACGACCGCGAGGACCACGGGCAGCAGCCACCAGCGCCGGCCTGTGTCGATCGGGCGGGCGCGGAACTGGCGGACGATCACCACGACGACGACGGCCACGATCAGCAGCGCGTTGACGAGCCCGGACATCAGTGCCTCCGTGCGGAAGGGGTGGTGTCGGGAGCGGGAGCTGCCGACGCCTACGACGCTACGGAAAGGCCCAGGTCAGCAGATCGGAGCGGGGGTGGATCGCGGGTGGATTCCGGCACGCGGGATCTCTCCACCCGCGGGTGGAGAGGCACTGGTGACGAGCGCCGTCCCGGGTGCGGGGAGTGCGGCTCGGCCTCGGAACGCCGGGGAGCCCCGGCTTCCGCCGGGGCTCCCCGCCACACCCGTCCGGCCTCCCCCTGGGCCGAGTACCGCTCGACGGCTACGCGTCGATCCGCGACCGGTCCAGGGTCGCCGCCGAGCCGGAGATGAACTCCTTGCGGGGAGCCACGTCGTTCCCCATCAGGAGGTCGAAGACCTGTTCCGCCGCCTCCAGGTCGGAGAGGTTGATGCGGCGCAGGGTGCGGTGGCGCGGGTCCATCGTGGTCTCGGCCAGCTGGTCGGCGTCCATCTCGCCGAGACCCTTGTAGCGCTGGATGGAGTCCTTGTACCGGACACCCTTGCTCTGGAACTCCATGAGCTTGTCGCGCAGCTCCCGGTCCGAGTACGTGTACACGTACTTGTCCTGGCCCTTCTTGGGCTGGACGATCTCGATGCGGTGCAGCGGCGGCACCGCGGCGAAGACCCGGCCCGCCTCCACCATGGGCCGCATGTAGCGCTGGAACAGCGTCAGCAGCAGGCAGCGGATGTGGGAGCCGTCGACGTCGGCGTCGGTCATCATGATGATCTTGCCGTAGCGGGCCGCGTCGATGTCGAAGGTGCGGCCGGAGCCCGCCCCTATGACCTGGATGATCGCACCGCACTCGGCGTTCTTGAGCATGTCCGTCACCGAGGACCGCTGCACGTTGAGGATCTTGCCGCGGATCGGCAGCAGTGCCTGGAACTCGGAGTTCCGGGCCAGCTTCGCGGTGCCGAGCGCGGAGTCTCCCTCGACGATGAAGAGCTCGCTGCGCTCGACGTCGTCGCTGCGGCAGTCGGCGAGCTTGGCCGGCAGGGACGAGGACTCCAGGGCCGTCTTCCGGCGCTGCGCGTCCTTGTGCTGGCGGGCCGCGATGCGGGTCCGCGCGGCGGCGACCACCTTCTCCATGACCACACGGGCCTGGGCGGCCGCGTCGCGCTTGGTGGAGGTCAGGAACGCCTTCAGCTCCTTGGAGATCACGTTGTTCACGATCCGGCGGGCCGCCGAGGTGCCGAGGACCTCCTTGGTCTGGCCCTCGAACTGCGGCTCGGCGAGCCGGACGGTGACAACGGCGGTGAGCCCCTCCAGGGCGTCGTCCTTGACGATGTCGTCCTCGGCCACGCGGAGCAGCTTCTTGGCCCGCAGCACCTCGTTGAGGGTCTCCCGGACGGCCTGCTCGAAGCCGGCCACATGGGTGCCGCCCTTGGGCGTGGCGATGATGTTGACGAACGACTTCAGGTTCACGTCGTAACCGGTGCCCCAGCGCATCGCGACGTCGACGCCGAGTTCGCGGGTCACCTCGGTGGGGGTCATCTGACCGTGCTCGTCCAGGACCGGCACGGTCTCCTTGAAGGTGCCCTGCCCGGAGAAGCGGAGGACGTCGCAGACCGGCTTGTCGGTGGCGAGGTACTCGCAGAACTCGCTGATTCCGCCGTCGAAGCGGAACGACTCCTCGCCCTTGCTGCCGCCCTCGCCCAGGCCGTACTCGTCACGGACGACGATGGTCAGGCCCGGGACCAGGAAGGCGGTCTGGCGGGCACGCTGGTGGAGCGTGTCCAGAGAGAGCCTGGCGTCCTTGAGGAAGATCTGGCGGTCGGCCCAGTAGCGCACGCGCGTGCCGGTGCGGGTCTTGGGCACCCGCTTGGTCTTGCGCAGCCCGCTGCCGGCCTCGAACTTGCCGTCCGGACCGGTGCCGGTGAAGGCCCCCGGCACACCGCGACGGAAGCTGATGGCGTGCACACTGCCACCGCGGTCGACCTCGACGTCGAGACGCGCGGAGAGCGCGTTGACCACGGAGGCGCCGACGCCGTGCAGGCCGCCGGAGGCCGCGTAGGAGCCACCGCCGAACTTGCCGCCGGCGTGCAGCTTGGTCATGACGACCTCGACGCCGGACAGGCCGGTCTTGGGTTCGACGTCCACCGGGATGCCACGGCCGTTGTCCCGGACCTCGACGGAGCCGTCGTCGTGGAGGATGACGTCGATGTGGTCGCAGTAGCCCCCGAGGGCCTCGTCCACGGCGTTGTCGATGATCTCCCACAGGCA
This sequence comes from Streptomyces sp. NPDC090088, assembly GCF_044747345.1. Lineage (NCBI taxonomy): Bacteria > Bacillati > Actinomycetota > Actinomycetes > Kitasatosporales > Streptomycetaceae > Streptomyces > Streptomyces sp. NPDC090088. The sequence continues at coordinate 558,462 of NZ_JBIVDZ010000008.1, forward strand.
GTGCATCAGACCGCGGCTGTCGGTCGATCCGATGTACATGCCGGGGCGCTTGCGCACGGCTTCGAGGCCCTCAAGGACGAGCAGGTGCCGCGCGGTGTAGTTGGAGCCGTCCCGGTCTGCTCCTGCCAGCAGCGCTGTGGACGGCACGGACGTATCGGCGGTCACGCGGTTCGCTCCTCGCTGAATTTCAATGGGGCCCCTTTGGGGTAAGGGGTCGGCTTCGGTCGCCGCTCAGAGGGTACCGAGGCCTGGTAGAGCCGTTGTAACGCCACCCTCGTCGAGAACTCACCCTAGTCCAGCGTCGTATGCGTGTTCGATCCCTCGATGGAGTGAAGTACATATCACGTTCCCTTCGAGGCATGAACCATTTAGGCTCCGGGCACGTCCTCACAAACAACCGGCAACCCGGCCGGGAGGATGAGACCGATGAACCGCGCGAACCCGTAAGCACCGAAGACGACGCAATACGGCACATTCGCCGCCAACCGGCAGCAGACAGCCACCTCGAAAGATTTTTTTCGAGGAGAAGCCCAGAGCGGGAACGTTTTCAGGCTGGTTGGATGTTGACCCTGGTACGACAGCTCGTCGAGCTAGAGAAGAGGCGACGTGACTACTGTTCTGACCCCCGCGAGCCACCTGACGGCCGCCGATCGCTGCGACCGCTGCGGCGCCCAGGCATACCTGCGCGTCGTGCTGCTCAGCGGCGGAGAACTGCTCTTCTGCGCCCACCACGGTCGCAAGTTCGAGCCGGAACTCAAGAAGATCGCCGCTGAGATACAGGACGAGACGGAGCGGCTGACGACCGCTCCTGCCACCGCCTCCGAAGATGAGCGCTGACCTCTCGCATCCACGACGAGCCAGCACCGGCGCAGGCCGGTGAAGGGCGGCCGCTCCTCCAGGGAGCGGCCGCCCTTCGTCGTATCCGCGTAACGGCCCTCAGGAGGCCTTGTGGGGCCGGCGTGCGCCGCTGGGGGCATCGCCCCGGCCCAGGGCCCGCACGACCTCCGAGACGCGCGTGTAGACGCCGGGACTGCCCGGGCGTCCGCAGCCGCTGCCCCACGACACGAGCCCGATCAGCCGTCCCTTGGCGACCAGGGGCCCTCCGCTGTCGCCCTGGCAGGCGTCAGGGCCGCCCAGGGCCTCTCCGGCGCACACCATGGAGTCGGCCCGGTAGGTGCCGTCGCCGCCGCCGGGATAGGCCTGCTCGCACGTCGCGTCGGGCAGCACACGGACGTTCGCCGCGTACAGCCGCCGCGAGTAGTCGCCGCCGCCCGTGACGTCGCCCCAACCGGAGACCAGCGCGGCGGTGCCGGGCGTGTAGGCGGCGTCGCCCTTGGCCGCCATCTTGACGACCGCTTCGGCCGGCACGGGCTGGGCGAGGGTGAGGACGGCGAAGTCTCCGGTGTTCGCGGCGGCGTCGTAGCGCGGATTGACGCGGACGGCGGTCACGGGGATCTCCTGGCCCTGCGTCGAGAGCAGATCCGTGCGGCCCGCGATGACCTTGAGGTCGCGCACCCGGTCGGACGGCCCCCCGATCACCTCGTCGGCCATGCAGTGGGCGGCGGTCAGCACCGTGGTCCGGCCGATCGCCACTCCCCCGCAGAACTGACCGGCCCGCGTACCCCCGAACCGGTCACGACTGGACAGCGCGACCGTCCAGGGGGTCTGGGAGACATCGACGGGAAAGCCACCGACGACGACGCTGTCCGCGGCGGCGGAAGACGTGGTGGTCAGCGGTATGGCAGTGGCGACGGCCGCCAGGATCAGCGGCCTGATCAGGGCCGGGGCAACAGGACGACGCATGCACCCTCCTCACTCTGGGTGGTATCGGGAAACCCAGAGTCATCCAGCGGACCGCGACCCGCAGCACGAAGGCCCGGTCTCCCCGCGGGGAGACCGGGCCTTCGACGTCAGGCGGGCGACGCGTACGCCGTGGCCTAGTCGAGGTAGTCGCGCAGCACCTGGGAGCGCGACGGGTGGCGCAGCTTCGACATGGTCTTGGACTCGATCTGGCGGATGCGCTCACGCGTCACCCCGTAGACCTTGCCGATCTCGTCGAGGGTCTTCGGCTGACCGTCGGTGAGACCGAACCGCATGGAGACGACGCCGGCCTCGCGCTCGGACAGGGTGTCCAGCACCGAGTGCAGCTGCTCCTGGAGGAGGGTGAAGCTGACGGCGTCGGCCGGGACGACGGCCTCGGAGTCCTCGATGAGGTCACCGAACTCGCTGTCGCCGTCCTCGCCCAGCGGGGTGTGCAGGGAGATGGGCTCACGGCCGTACTTCTGGACCTCGATGACCTTCTCGGGGGTCATGTCGAGTTCCTTGGCCAGCTCCTCCGGAGTGGGCTCGCGGCCCAGGTCCTGGAGCATCTGGCGCTGCACGCGCGCGAGCTTGTTGATGACCTCGACCATGTGCACCGGGATACGGATGGTGCGGGCCTGGTCGGCCATGGCGCGGGTGATCGCCTGGCGGATCCACCAGGTGGCGTACGTGGAGAACTTGTAGCCCTTGGTGTAGTCGAACTTCTCGACCGCGCGGATCAGACCGAGGTTGCCCTCCTGGATGAGGTCCAGGAAGAGCATGCCGCGGCCGGTGTAGCGCTTGGCCAGGGAGACCACCAGACGGAGGTTGGCCTCCAGGAGGTGGTTCTTGGCGCGGCGGCCGTCCTCGGCGATGATCTCCAGCTCGCGCTTGAGCTTCGGGGCCAGCTTGTCGGCGTTGGCCAGCTTGTCCTCGGCGAACAGACCCGCCTCGATGCGCTTGGCGAGCTCGACCTCCTGCTCGGCGTTGAGCAGGGGGACCTTGCCGATCTGCTTGAGGTAGTCCTTGACCGGGTCGGCGGTGGCACCGGCGGCGGCGACCTGCTGCGCCGGCGCGTCGTCCTCGTCCTCGTCGGACAGGACGAAGCCCGCGCTCTCGGTGCCCTCGGGCTCCTCGCCGCCGGCCTTCGCCTCCTCGAGGACCTCTTCCTCGATGATCTCGGCGTCGTCCTTCTTCGCGGCCGTCTTCTTGGCCACCGTCTTCTTGGCCGCGGTCGCGGTCTTCTTCGCGACCGCCTTCTTCGCGGCGGGGGCCTTCTTGGCGACGGCCTTCTTGGCGGATGCCTCGTCGGCCGGGTCGTCGGCCACGGCGGGCGATACGGCGGGGGCGGCCGTCGCGGTGGCCTTCCTGGTGGTCACCGTCTTGGCCGCGACCGTCTTGGTGGCGGTGCGCTTGGCCGGACTCTTCGCTGCGACGCTCTTTCGGGTGCGCTTGGGCTCCGCGGCACTGACCATCAGCGTCACACCCTCTTCCTCAAGGATCTGGTTGAGGCTGCGCAGTACGTTCTTCCACTGAGTGGCCGGAATCTGGTCAGCTTCGAAGGCCCGACGCACATCGTCGCCGGCGATCTGCCCCTCAGCCTTTCCCCGCTCAATGAGAGCCATGACAGAGACGGACTCGGCGATCTCCGGCGGGAGCGTACGGGATGTGCTGGCCGACACGAACAACCTCTCGGAACGTTGGAAAACGGCTTCCGGCCCCGTCCGGGAAGGACTGGAGCCGACCGCCGGCTTGGGGATGGGCCGACGGCGCGGGCGGGGGCCGGGAAGATGCACAGCGCCATGAATGGCGTCCGTATTCCCTCCGCGACTGTCACCTCTTAGGTCATCGCGTTGTTCGCAAGAGCGTTACGCCCAATCTACGTGGCCCGAGTCACACCGCGTAAGCACTCAAAAACGGTCAGATGCGGGCAGAGACTGTCGCCAATGATCTCCGCGGCCATCCGGACCGCCCTCGGTACGTCCTACGACCGCCCCGGACACCCCGCCGCGCACCACCGCCGCGCCGCCGGACCCCGCCGGAGCCCCGAGGGATCCGGCGGGGTCCGGCGGAAGCGGGTCCCGGGCCTGCGGTGCCCCGAGACGCGGCACTGACCGAGCGCACGCTCTGACGCGGTCAGTGCTCGCGCGGGGCGGGCACCACGCGCTCGACCTCGGGATGGATGGTGAGCAGCTGGCGCATCGCCGACTCGGCCGCCGTGCCGTCACCGGTGCCCAGCGCGTCGACGATCCGCGCGTGCTGGGCCAGGGAGGTCTCGTTCGGCCGCTCACAGCCGGTGACCGGGCCGCCGGAGACCTGGAGGGCGGCCGAGACGATGCCGGAGAGGTGCTCCAGCATGCGGTTGCCCGCGATCTGGATGAGCAGCGAGTGGAACTCGGCGTCCGCGCGCGAGAACGTCAGCGCGTCGCCCTGCGCCATCGCGTGGCTCATGATCTCGACCATGTCGCACAGGCGCTGCTGGACGTCCTCGCGGCCGTGGCCGGCGGCGAGGCGGGCGGCGAGCGGCTCGATCGTCCAGCGCAGCTCGCTGAGCTCACGGCGCTGGTCGTCGCGCTGCGGCCCGAAGGCCCGCCACTCGATGATGTCCGGATCGAGGAGGTTCCAGTCGCTGACGGGACGCACGCGCGTGCCGACGTTCGGGCGGGCGCTGACCAGGCCCTTGGCCTCCAGGACCCGGAGGGACTCACGGACGACGGTGCGGGAGACCTCGAATCGCTGGCCGATCTCCTCGGGGACCAGCGGGCGGTCCGCGCCCAGGTCGCCGGAGACGATCATCTGACCCAGCTGCTGGACGAGTTGACCGTGCAGTCCGCGGCCGCGACTGCCCGCGGCGCGCCGTCCCACACGGCCCAGTTCCGGATCCGCGCCCTCCCAGGCGGGCACGCCGACACGATCGACGGCGGAGGCCTCCGTGTAGGGGTAGCGGTCGAGTTCGCCCGGGCCGACCAGACCAGAGTCTGCGGAGCGGGCGGCGGTCATCATGGTGTGCGCAAGGGTACTCACGGATCCTTTGTCGGCGTTGCCTCCAACTCCCTTGAGGTCTTTGGTGAAAAGCACACGAAAGGGTGATCGCTCACCCCGTCGCAATTGACGCCTTATCGGAAAGAAATGGGCGTTCTTCAGGGAGTTGTGGCCACCTGAGGATCGGAAGCGCCCGGTCCGTGGTCATCGAAGCCTGGTTCGCAGGGTGGTGAACACATACGCGCAGAGCAGCGCGGTCAGTGACAACGCCAGCGCCCCGCCCACGGGTTGGGCGAGCACCCGGGCCGCTCCGACCAGATAGCGCTCCCCTCCGAAGGGCCACCGCAGCAGGAACATCTCCCGCATCCGCACCGGGAGTCCGGCGGCCATCCGCACACTCGATCCCTCCAGCGCCTTGTGTACGACGGGTACGACGACCACGGGTACGGCGAGCACCGCGGCCAGCCCGGCCGTGGTGGACCGGAAGACTCCCGCCGCCAGCACACCGGCCCAGGCGCATCCGACGATCAGCCCGAACCAACTCGCGGTCAGCGGCATCCAGTCGCCGGGAACCTGTGTGAGTTCCCGTCCGTAGACGAGATAGAGCGCTTCGGCGTCGCAGCCCACGGTGAGGAACGAGAGCAGGACCGCGGTGGCTCCGGAGACCAGCAGTTTCGCGGTGAGCAGCCCCAGCCGGCGGGGCACGGTGCCGCGGTCCGCCGCCAGCGCGGGGTGGCGGAACTCGTCCCCGAAGGACAGCGCCCCGAGCAACCCCGCGCCGAGCGCCGCCGGGGGCAGCGGAAGCTCCCGCGGCCAGGCCGCGAACAGCCGGTCCTGCGGGGTGTGCCCGAGCCGGGCGAGCAGGACGGCGGTGAGCGCGGACACCAGCAGTACGGCACCGCAGGTGAGAAAGCCGGCCCCGATCCCGGCGGCCCGACGCAGTTCGTAGCGCAGCGGACGGAGCGGGCCGGGGGCCGAGCGGACGGAGATGGGCGGCGGCAGGGGGGACCTGGTGTCCAGAACGGCGGCTTCGGCGACGTGCACGCGCCCGGCCGCGGACGGGGCGGCCCCGTCATCGACCGCGGTGATGGCCTTGCGGGGCTGCGGCTTCGGCTGCGGCATCGGCTGCTGCTGCCGAGGCTGCTTGGCGGGGGCCTCGGTGGTGGGGCGCTCGGAGACGGGGAGCTCAGCGGCAGGGCGCCCGGTGGCGGGACGTTCGGCGGTGAGGGGTTCGGCGGTGAGGGGTTCGGCGGTGGGACGTTCGACGGCGGGGTTTTCGGCGGGTACGGAGTTGACGGGAGGCTGGGTTGTGGGTGCTTCGTCGGGTACGGCGCGGGGTGACGACTGCGCGTTGGAGGCTTCGGCGGCCGACGCTCGGGACGGCGGCTGAGGGGAGGCGGCGGGGGCCGACGGATGGGCGGGCGCGGGCCGCGTGGACGACTGGGCGGATACGGATGCCGATGCGGATACGGCCACGCTCGTCGGCTGGACGGATGCGGCGGCCGGTGGCTGAGCAGGTACGGCGGCCGTCGTCCTGGTGGACGTGGCGTGGCCGGAGGACTCGGCGGCGGCCGACGAGGTAGCGAGGGAGGAGGCGGGGGTGGTCGAGGGCCTGACCGCCGCCGGGCCCGGGCCTGGCTCGGCGGGACGCGTGTGGGCGATGTGCTCCGCGTTCTGGGGCGAAGGCTGAGACGCGAGCGGCGGGTTGCCGGTGAGCCCCGCGGTGGAGGCGGGGGGCAGCGGTTCGGTCGCGTCGGCGGGCGTCGGAGCGGCCGCCGACTGAGGCCATCCCGACTCCGCCCGCGGCTGAGGAGTCACCGGGGACGCGCCCACGCCTTGGCGCCGCTCCGCGCGAAGCACGTCGGGCCGACCGGCGGCAGGCGCCTCTTCCCCGGCTCCTCGCAAGGGGGCGAGCCGCCCACCGTCCGCCTCGGCCTCTCCTTCCACGCGCGTCGGCCGAGCATCGGCCGCCGGGGCGGGCTCGCCGTGGTCCGGCTGCGGCCGTACTGCCTCCGGCTCCTCGTCCGGCAACGGCTCCGTCCCGGCTCCGGGCCCCATGTCGCCCGTCTCGTCGGCGAGTTGGTGGACGAGGATGCCGTGGCGGAACGCGGCGTCGCCGACCTCGGCGGTCGTGCTGCCGTACACGGAGAGGCGGTTGCCGCCTTCTCGTACGACCTCCACGGAGCGGTGGTCGGCGCGGGCCTCCTTGGTGAGAAGGTCGGCGAGCCGGGCGGCGTGGGGGCTGCGGACGGCCACGCGCGGGCGCAGCCGGGTGCGGGCGAAGTCGGTGGCCTCCTGGTCCGCGACGAGTCGGCCGCCCTGCAGGGTGACGACCCGGTCGGCGGCACGCGCGGCCTCCTTGGGGTCGGCGGTGGTGAAGAGCACCGTGCCGCCCTGCTCCGCGTGCGCCCGGAGCATCCGGTGCAGCCAGTGGACCTCACGGGCGGGGAGGTCGTTCGTGGGTTCGTCCAGGACGAGGGTGTGCGGGTCGGGAAGCAGGGCACAGGCCAGGCCGAGCCTGCGGTCCACGCCGCGCGACAGCGTGCCCAGGCGTTCCTCGCGCAGACTGACGAGGCCGACGGCTTCGAGAACCTCGTCGGCACGCCGGGCCGGGACTCCGGTGGCCGCGCACAGCATGCGCAGATGGCCGCGGACCGAGCGGGACGGGTGACCGGGGACGTCGCCGAGGAGGACGCCGATCTCACGCGCGGGATGGGCGATGCGGTGCAGGGGGCGGCCCCTGAAGTAGGTGAGTCCACGGCCCTGTTGGAGCTCGAGCATCAGCCTGAGCGCCGTGGTCTTGCCCGCGCGCGCCTCGCCGAGGAGTGCGGTGACGCGGCCCGCGTGCGCCTCGAAGGTCACATCGTCGACGGCGGGCGGGTGCGCCTTGCGGGGATTGCTGGTCAGTCCGAAGGCCTCGATCACCTTAGGGAAGATAGCGCGGAATGACCGTTTTTCCGGGTATAGAGGGTTTTAACCTTGCCCGGGTTCGCGCTGTCGGACCTTCAGACCTCGGGTCGCAGCATCGGCGGGTTGAGCAGGGTCGCCCCGCCGGCGCGGAAGAGCTGGGCCGGACGGCCCCCCTGGCGGGTGGTCGTACCGCCGGTGGGGACGAGGAAACCGGGGGTCCCGGTCACCTTGCGGTGGAAGTTGCGCGGGTCGAGCGCCACACCCCACACCGCCTCGTAGACCCGGCGCAGTTCACCGACGGTGAACTCGGGCGTGCAGAACGCCGTGGCCAGGGAGGAGTACTCGATCTTGGAGCGGGCCCGCTCCACACCGTCGGACAGAATCTGGGCATGGTCGAAGGCGAGCGGTGCGACCGGCTCGCCGTCCCGGCCGTAACCGCCCTGTGCGAGCAGTTCCTCGACCGGGGCCCAGCGCGCGTTGCTGGCGTCACCGCCCGCCCGCGGTGCGGGGAGGTCGGGGGCGAGGGCCAGGTGGGCGACGCTGACCACACGCATCCGGGGGTCACGCTTGGGGTCGCCGTAGGTCGCCAGTTGCTCCAGGTGGGCTCCGCCGTCCTGAGCGGGGGCGTCGGGGTCGTGGGCGCGCAGCCCGGTCTCCTCCGCCAGTTCCCGCGCCGCCGCCTGCGAAAGATCCTCGTCGGCCCGTACGAAGCCGCCCGGCAGCGCCCAGCGCCCCTGGAAGGGCGCCTCGCCTCTGCGGACCGCCAGCGCGCACAGGGCATGGCGGCGCACGGTCAGTACGACCAGGTCCACGGTGACGGCGAAGGGCGGAAAGGCTGACGGGTCGTAGGGCATGCGGTGATCATAGTCGTCTGCCTGACGATAAACACTCCCTTCGTCACGCGCTTCGAGGGCTGATCCCTACGTGCTCAGAGGGCTGATCCACTTCGCTCCGGTATGCACCCCGCGGCGCGCGCCGATGAGCCTCCGGACGTCGGCCGCCCCTTCGTCCGGTCGCCGCGCCGCGCCGGATCGCCGTCCTCGGGCCGCGGGGTCACGCCCCCAACTGCAGACCGTCCGCCGCCTCCTCAACCATGGCCAGACCGAGCCGACTGACGCGTACCGAGAAGGGCGCGCCGGCGACCCGAAGTCCGGTGAGGCCCAGTTCGCCGAGGGGCGCGCTGCGGACCGGACGGAGGGTGACGGTCCGGGCCGGGGCGTCGGGGCGGATGCCCGCGAGCGCGGTGAGGAGCAGTACCCCGGAGGCGGCGGCCGTGGCCGCCGGACGGCAGGCCGCGGGGTGCGGAAGGGGAGCGCTCCCGTCGGAGCGCTGCACACCGGCGAACATCTCGGGGAGCCGGTGACCGAAGTGTTCGGACGCCGCCAGCAGGCCGCGCAGCAGCCCGCCGGCCTCCTTCTCGTATCCCGCGGCGGCCAGCCCGGCGACGGCGAGTGCCGTCTCCTGCACCCGGACGGCTCCGGCCCGGTGGCCGAACGGATTGTGCCCCGCCTCCTTCGCCCCCAGCCCGCGCAGCCCCCAACCGGAGTCCATGGCCGGGCCGCCCAGCAGCCGGGAGAGCTGCCCGGTCTGCGCCCTGTCGAGCAGGCCGACGGCCAGTTCGCCCGCCCCGAGCAGACCGGTGTCGAGCAGGTGGACGGCGGTGGAGCCGAGGTGGGTCAGGGGACGGCCGTCCGGGGTCAGAGCCGCCGCCGGACGCCCGCCGCCCCGGTCCTCGACCCAGAAGTCCGCCCGGAACGCCGCCCTCAGCTCCCCCGCCCACTGCCGCAGTGCGGCACCACCGGGCCGGTCGTACGCGTCGAGGAGGTCCGCGCCGAGCAGCGCGGCCCGGTGGGCGTGGGCCTGGGTCTCGGCGCGCGCGGGGCCGCCGGGCTGCGGATCGCAGAGGTAGGTGCGCTCGCCCACCGTGGTGCGCAGCCAGCTGAGGCAGCGCTCGGCGGCCGGGAGCAGTTCCCGTGTCTCCTGTTCCGGGAGCCCCCAGCGGCGGGCCTCCGCCAGCAGGACGGGAAAGAGCAGGGTCGCCTCCGTACCGGTGCAGCCCGGTGGCAGATGCGCTCCGGCGTCGCGGCGCGGTCCGGGGATCATGCCGGTCCGCGGTCCCGGGCCGCGGAGTTGGGTGCGGGCCAGGGCGCGCAGGGTGCCGGCGGCGAGCCTGGTGCCCAGGGGCAGGGTCATCCGGGCAGCGGCCAGGGCCTCGGCCGGGGCCAGTCCGCAGCGCCAGGGTGCCCCGCCCGCGACATAGGTGTCGGAGGGGTGCGCCGGGTCGCGGAGCAGCAGCGACTGGAGGTCGTCGATGCTCGTTCTGAGCAGTGCCGGAACCCTCGGGTCGTCGCCCGCGGCCCTGACCGGCGCCAGGGGGCTGGTCGCGGCGCGTCCCACGGCTCGCAGGGGAGCAGCGCCGTCCGCGCGTACCCGTAGCTCCACGCTCGCCGTTCCGCCCGGTGGCAGGTCGAACTCCCAGCGCAGCAGGCCGGCGGAGGCCAGCGCGTCCGCGGGCGGCGGGTCCGCCGTGATCGACGCGTTGCCGGTCGAGGTGACCCAGCGGAGGCCGGAGTCGTGGACGCTGGCCGGGAGTTCGGGGCCCGTGGTGCCGGAGGCGATGGCGCCGAGGTCCGCGAGGTCCGTGCCGAGGGCCACCTCCAGCGGCAGGCGCAGGCGGTGGGGCGCGGAACTGCGCAGGGTGATGCGCTCGGTGCCGTCGGCGTGCCGCGTGCGTTCCACGATCACGTCCGGATCGGGGCCGGCCGCCGGTGAGGCCCGGAGCGTGCCGACGAAGCGGGCGGAGTCCGCACCTGTCGTCCGGGCCTGCACGGGGAGCGGTTCGCGGCCGGCCACCCGGACCTGGCAGCGGGCGAGCAATCGCCGGCCCGCGCGGTAGAAGCCCTCCAGACCACGGCCGTTCAGCTGGCCGTGTTCGGCGGAGATGGCGAGGCCGGGCAGGGCGACGCAGATCAGGGCGGTGTGTGTGGGCGGCAGCCCGCCGGGATCGCCCGGGGGCGGGGTACCGGGTGCCGGGCGTGCGGGCTTGGGCCGTGGGGCTCGGTTGCGTGGCTGTCCCGAGACGGCCTCCGCGGGCGGGAGCCAGGGCGGGCCGTCCCTGAGTCGGCGGTTGTCGTCGGCGGTGGAAGGCGGACTCGGCTGATGCATGGGGAGGCTTCTTCTGCGCTCTGTGCGCCTGGGTTGTGCTGGGCGCCTGACGGACAGCCCCGGAGGGACAGGGGACGGGTGGCGGCACGGCCCGTCCAGGCGTTCCGCCACTCAGGTGAACGGAGACGGGCTCCTCCTGGTCACGCACCGACCCGACGAAGCCGACCGAACGGCCATACGGAGGGGTGTCCTGCGGCCGGGCCGGCCCGGGCCTTCGCACGGCCGGGGCCGACAGACCGGTCGGCCACGGGCCAAGGGGCGGACACGCACCGCGCCGCTTCCGTCCGACAAGGCTCCGGGCCCAGTGGCGCGCGGCGCGGGCCCAGGTCCGTCGATAGCCCGTCCACAGCCGACCACGCGGGGATGAGCCTTCGTTCATTCGTCCCCCTCGCCGCGGCCGTTCCCGGATCGTGTCCCCTCCCGCGCGGCTCGGCTGCCTCGCGCGTCCCTGCTCTCCCCGGCACGCGCACGTGTGCCGCCACTCGGCTTGGACGAGCCGGGGCGGGTGTGCTCCCCGCCGGTCTGTCGCGGGCGGGTGCCCTCCGGGTGCGACCGTCGGCCGTCGGCAGCGCCGCCGGTGCGTGGACCGCGCCGGCGGCGGGGGCCGGAGGCTGCGGGTGGCGTGCGCCCGGAGCCCGGATCGGTCCGGCCACCGGTGTCGCCGACGGCCGCCGGGCTGTCCATCGCCGCGCTGTCCGCCGTCGCACCGTCCGCTGTTGTGCCGTCCGCTGTTGTGCCGTCCGTCGTCGCGCTCTCCGCCGATGTGCGGTTCGCCCCGGCCCGGCCCGTGCGTTCCGTGCGCAGGCAGCGGCGGATCGCCTCGGGGTCCAGTCCTTCGTTGCAGGCCTGGTGCAACAGACGGGCGAAGAGATAGTCGGGGTCCGCGCCCAGGGCCATCGCCAGGGCCTCGCGCGCCTCCAGGTCGTCGCCGGCCGACCAGGCGACCCAGCCGGCCAGGGTCAGCGGGGCGGCCGCGTGTTCGCCGTACGGGCCGACGCAACGACGGGCCAGGGCGCGCCACAGGCGCAGGGCCGGTCCGGCCTCGTCGCCCTCCATCCAGGCGGCCGCGCGGTCGCGGGTCGTGCGGTCCTGCAGGCCGAGGATCAGTGTCGCGGCCTCCTCATGGGTGAGCGCGTCGTCGTCGCGCCGGTCCTCCTGGTGGATGCCGGACTCCGGTGGGGCGGCGGCGTACCGGCCGATGATCCGCTCGGCGAGGGCGAGGGTCTCCTCGGCCACGTGCGCGCGGAAGGTGTCGTCGAGGATCCGGGGCACCAGTGCCATTCCGGCCCGGTCCAGGGCGATCTCCTGGTCCGGAGCGGCGCCGGTCCCCCAGGGCTGCAGCCTGGCCCGCAGTTCGCGCAGGGTGCCGCGCACCTGGATTCCCGCGTAGGTGGCGGCGGCCGCGAGGACGGAGGTACCGGGCAGGCCCATGGGGGTGCCGCCGGGCGGACAGCACTCTTCTGTCGGGCAGCAGTACGACCAGAACCGGCCGTCCGAGACGCAGAGCGCCTCGATCACGGGCACGTCGAGCCGGCCGCACTCGGTGCGCAGCAGCTGGGCGAGCGAGGCGAGCCGGCGCATGACGTCCCGGCCCGATTCGCCGGGCGCCGGCTCCTGGCAGACGTAGGCGACCATCTGTTCGGGCCGGGTTCCCCGGCGTTCGCCGCCGGTGGTCAGGCCCTGGGCGAGCTGGCGGGCGGCGGACTCCCAGTCGTCCGGGTTCGCGGGGATGCCGAGCCGGGCCCGTCCGCCGAAGCGGCCGCGGCCGCCGCGGTCGTGCAGGGCGACCAGCACCATGCTGTCCTCGGGGCGGTATCCGAGCAGGTAGGGAAGCGCGTCGGCCAGTTCGGCCGGGGTGCGCAGGGTGATCTGGGTGTCGTGGACGGACCGGCCGGGGGCGGCCGCACCTCCCGTGAAGTTGCCGTTTTCGGAGGGTCCGGTGGTTTCGCTGTGATTCGTCATGCGCCGACGATCTCGCGGATCTTGTGATTCCGGTTGGGCCTGTGGATAAGTCGAATCAGGGACACGCCAAAGCCGTCCCCCCTCGTCCACAGCCCGCCCGGCTGTCGGTCCCGTCCTGTTGTATGGGGTGCATGGAGCACACGAGCAACGCGGAACTCCGGGCACGGGCGGACGCCGTCCTCGCCCGTCTGGTCGGGGACGACACCGGCACGGCCCGGCTGCGCGAGGACCAGTGGCGGGCGATCGAGGCGCTGGTCGCCGACCGGCGCCGGGCCCTGGTCGTCCAGCGCACGGGGTGGGGCAAGTCCGCGGTGTATTTCGTGGCGACCTCGCTGCTGCGCGCCGGGGGCAGCGGCCCGACGGTGATCGTCTCCCCGCTGCTCGCGCTCATGCGCAACCAGGTCGAGGCCGCGGCCCGGGCCGGCATCCACGCCCGCACCATCAACTCCTCCAACACCGAGGACTGGGAGGTGATCCAGGCGGAGATCGCGGCCGGTGAGGTCGATGTCCTCCTGGTGTCCCCGGAGCGCCTCAACAACCCCGACTTCCGTGACCAGGTCCTGCCCAAGCTCGCCGCGGCGACCGGGCTGCTCGTCGTGGACGAGGCCCACTGCATCTCCGACTGGGGCCACGACTTCCGGCCCGACTACCGGCGGCTGCGCACCATGCTGGCCGACCTGCCGCCGGGCGTGCCGGTGCTGGCGACCACCGCGACGGCCAACGCGCGCGTGACCGCCGACGTGGCCGAGCAACTCGGCACCGGTGGCGCCTCGGACGCGCTGGTGCTGCGTGGCCCGCTGGACCGGGAGAGTCTCAGCCTGAGCGTGCTGCGGCTGCCGGACGCCGCGCACCGTATGGCGTGGCTCGCCGACCACCTGGACGAACTGCCGGGTTCCGGCATCGTCTACACGCTGACCGTGGCCGCCGCCGAGGAGGTCACGGCCTTCCTGCGGCAGCGCGGGCACGCCGTGGCGTCGTACACGGGGAAGACGGAGAACGCCGACCGGCAGCAGGCCGAGGACGACCTGCTCGGCAACCGGGTCAAGGCGCTGATCGCCACGTCGGCCCTCGGCATGGGCTTCGACAAGCCCGACCTCGGGTTCGTGGTGCACCTGGGCTCGCCGTCCTCCCCCATCGCCTACTACCAGCAGGTGGGCCGTGCCGGGCGCGGTGTCGAGCACGCGGAGGTCCTGCTGCTGCCGGGCAGGGAGGACGAGGCGATCTGGAACTACTTCGCCTCGCTCGCCTTCCCGTCGGAGGACCTGGTGCGCCGCACGCTGGACGTGCTCTCCCGGGCCGACAGACCGGTGTCGCTGCCCGCGCTGGAGCCGCTGGTGGAGCTGCGCCGCTCCCGCCTGGAGACCATGCTGAAGGTCCTCGACGTGGACGGCGCGGTCCAGCGGGTCAAGGGCGGTTGGATCGCGACCGGGCGGCCATGGGCGTACGACGCCGAGCGGTACGCCTGGGTGGCGCGGCAGCGCGAGACCGAGCAGGAGGCGATGCGCCAGTACACGGCCACGGCGGACTGCCGGATGGAGTTCCTGCAGCGCCAGTTGGACGACGAGGGTGCCAAGCCCTGCGGCCGCTGCGACAACTGCACCCGGCCGCGCTTCACGGCGGACACCACCTCGACTGCGGTGGACGCCGCGCGGGTCGACCTCGGCCGGGCGGGCGTCGAGGTGGAGCCACGCCGGATGTGGCCGACCGGCCTGCCGGCCATCGGCATCGACCTCAAGGGACGCATTCCGGCCGGTGAACAGGCATCGGCCGGGCGGGCCCTGGGTCGGTTGTCGGACATCGGCTGGGGCAATCGGCTACGACCGCTGCTCGCGCCCCAGACCCCGGACGCGCCCGTGCCGGACGACGTGGCCCGTGCCGTGGTGGAGGTTCTGGCCGACTGGGCGAAGGGCCCCGGCGGCTGGGCCCCGGGCTCGGCCGACGCGCAGCTGCGCCCGGTGGGTGTCGTCACCGTCGCCTCACGCTCCAGGCCCCTGCTCATCCGCTCCCTGGGCGCCCGTATCGCGGAGATCGGCCGACTGCCCCTGCTGGGTTCCGTGGAGTACACGGGCGAGGCGTCCCGGGTGTCGCGCAGCAACAGTGCTCAGCGCCTGAAGGCCCTCGACGGTGCGCTGACCGTGCCGCCCGCCCTCGCCGCCACCCTCGCCGAGGCGCAGGGACCGGTGCTGCTGGTGGACGACTTCACGGAGACGGGCTGGACTCTGGCGGTCGCGGCGCGCCTGCTCCGGAGGTCCGGGGCGCGGGGGGTGTTGCCGCTGGTCCTGGCCGTTCAGGGCTGATCGTCCCGGCGCTCCTCGACTGCGTACGCCGGGCGCGGCGTACGCACGTGTCGTACGCGAACGTCCCAGGGGTCCCGGATCGCCTCACTGGGTAGGGATATAAGCCACGCACCACCAGATAACAGTCGGTGGCCCCATTTGCTCGTTGCCGCATTCCAGTTCGACAGGAAGAATTGGGGTCCGCTCCCCGCGCGGCTCGGCCGTGATCCGGTTGGGCCTTACTGCGGTGCGCGCTCCCCCGAATCCGATCTCGCCCGCAGTGTGGGCGCGTAGCCGAAGGGAGGAACGTGACCTTCGGATTCGCTCCGTCCTCGGCGGCATCGTTGTCGACGTCCGCGTCCGCCGCTTCCGCCAGCCGTCTGCTCGAGCCCTCGGAGTGGGCCGACGCCGGAATTCCCCTGCTGCGCAACCCCCGTGAGGTCGTCAGCGGGCTGCACACCCGCCACCGGCCCCGGCCGGGCACGGCCGTGGTGGCTGTTCTCGACCCCGAGGAACGGCTGTGCGCCAGCGCGTCCTTCGGCCGGCGCTCGGCGCCTGCCGACGGCTGGATGTTCCGCAACACGCTGCTGGCCCAGCTGCGCCGGGTGATCCCGCACGACCTGCGCCGCCGCACCCCGGTGCGGACCGCCGTACTGCTCTACTGCCGCGAGGGGGACGCGCGTTGGACGGAGGAGGACGGCGCCTGGATGTGGGGGCTGCGGGACGCGTGCACATTGCACGGGCTGCGCTGCGGGGCGTACATCACGCTGACGCACGACGGCTGGCAGGTGCTCGGCGAGGGTCGCGGCGGACGACGTCCCAACGCCGACTCGCCTCCCGAACCCTTCGCCCTGTCGGAGGCCCCGCCGCTGTCACCGCGCACCGGGGGCGCCGTCTCCGAGGTGCTGCGCCGCGCGGCCGCCCGCTGAACCCCGGCCCCCGCGAGGGGGCACCGGCCGGGCGCTCAACGCCGGGCACGGCACCCTGAAACGGCCGTGCGAGGTGCCCGGCGGGGTCTCCCGCCGCACGGCACGACAGGGCGGCACGGCGGAGGGCGGCCCGTGGTGCGGCCACCCGCCGGATCCGGCCCGGTACCCGCGTTCGGGATCCCCCGCCGCCGAACGTCCGCGGACCTTCTGCCGAGGGTCTGCCCCACGGCCGGTCCGCGCCGGACGGCGGCCACCACCGGCGTGCGGGCACGGCGGAGTCGCCACCGTGCCAGTACCGCCGCCGCGGCTCCTTCGGTACCTCCGGGAAGTCCCCGAGGTGCCGGAGGTGGCTCAGACGCCCGCGCCCAGCACCGAGTTGATCTGCTGCGGGTCGCCGCAGACGATCAGCAGGGCACCGGCCCGGGAGAGGGCCAGCGGCAGGGCGGTGGCAGCGACGGTGTCGGCGCCACCGTTGACGGCGACGACGACCACGGGGCGGATCGCGGCACGGGAGGCGACGGCGGCGTCCGAGTAGAAGACGTCGTCGCCCGCGTCGTGCTGCGCCCAGTAGGCGGCTTCACCGAAGGACAGTTCGTGGTCGGCCCACGGATGCTGCGCGCCGGTGGTGATCACCAGCACCTCACCCGGGGCGCGGCCCGACTCAAGAAGCAGGTCCACTGCCTCCTCGGCCGCGTCGAGAGCGCTCTCGACGGTGGCCGGGATCAGCTGGATCTGCGGGGCCGCCGCTGTGGCGGCGGACACGGCCGGGCCGGACGGGCCTGGCTTGGCCACCTCACGCGGCGTGCGCTGCACCGGCGGCGTGGGCCGCAGAGGGCCGGGACGACCGGGACGCGGCGGGGCCACGGGGCGGGGGCCGGGTACGGGACGAGGGGTCGGCGCGGTACGGCCACTGGCCGGAGTGGCGCGGGGACCCTGGGCACTCTCGTGAATCTGAGGCTCCTCGGGAATGAGAGGCATGAGCTGATTTTTATCAAACATTGGTGCAGGTCAGGTGAACCGGGTGGCACAACAGTGCGACTAGGACGTCAGAAATCGAAGCCGAGTTGTCCCTCGATCTCCGAAGTGCTTCCCTCCGCCCAGCTGCGGGCCTTCTTGAGATGCCGCCACTGGGGCAGCGCATCAAGATACGCCCACGACAACCGGTGGTACGGGGTGGGTCCCCGCTCCTCCAGTGCGGCCTTGTGCACGGGCGACGGGTACCCGGCGTTGTCCGCAAATCCGAAGTCTGCATGGTCGATACCCAGTTCGGCCATCATTTTGTCGCGCTGAACTTTGGCGATCACCGAGGCCGCCGCGACCGCCACACACGAACGGTCACCCTTGATGACCGTGCGCACCCGCCAGGGGGCGCCGAGATAGTCGTGCTTCCCGTCGAGGATGACCGCCTCGGGCCGGACCGGCAGGGCCTCCAGCGCGCGGCTCGCCGCGAGCCGCAGCGCGGCCGTCATCCCGAGGTCGTCGATCTCCTCCGGCGAGGCATGGCCCAGGGCGTAGGCCGTGACCCACGTCCGCAGCGCCTCGGCAAGTTCCGTGCGCCGCTTGACTGTCAGCAGCTTGGAGTCGGTGAGGCCCTCGGGCGGGCGGCGAAGACCGGTGACCGCGGCACAGACGGTGACGGGCCCGGCCCAGGCGCCGCGCCCCACCTCGTCGACACCGGCAATGGTCTTCGCTCCGGTCGTGGCGCGAAGGGAGCGCTCGACGGTGTGAGTGGGTGGTTCGTACGGCATGGCGCACTTAGGGTACGCCGCACCGATCCCTTGGCGACACCCCGGTCTCACGGACGGACCAGGGGCCCGCCCGGGCGGCGGCTCAGACCCCGCGCGGGGACAGCAGCGGAAGCATCAACTGGTCGACCATCTCTGCGATGTCCCCGTCACTCCATTCGCTTGCAGAAATCTTGGAGCGGTACATCATCATCGCCGGAATGGCGTCCAGGACATAGCCGTTGGCCGCGTCGGCGCGCACGTCTCCCCGCTCTATTCCTCGCGTGACGACCTGACTCATCAGCCGGGTGGTCGGGCCGACGACCCCCTCGAAGATCACTCCATGGAAGCGTTCAACCTGCATGTGATCGCATTCGTGAATCACCGAACGCAGCGCGAAGCCGGGGCGCGAGAACATCGCGTCGCGGGCCTGCCGGCACAGGGCGAGCAGGTCGTCGCGGACGTTCCCGAGGTCGGGGGCCTCCTCCAAACGGGGCAGACCGGCCTGGAGCGCGTCGGCGACCAAATCCTCCTTGGAGGACCAGCGGCGGTAGACCGCCGCCTTCCCGGTCTGGGCGACGGCGGCGACACCCTCCATAGTGAGGCCGCTCCAGCCGACGGTACTGAGCATCTCCAGGGCGGCGTCCAGGATCGCGCGCTCGAGAACCGCGCCGCGACGACGGGGGGTTGCCGTCTGCACCGGGCCGGCCGTCGGGCGCGAGGTCACCATCTGAGTCTCTCCAGCAAGCAAGGGGAGGCGGGCGTTCCAGAACGGGGCGCACAGGTTGCGCCGACAAGGGGCACGGTATCCGATGCGCGGCCAAGTGAACGCTTGCGTTCACTACTGAGGGCTCACTACGGTTGGGCGCGACAGTGAACGCGACCGTTCACTAAATCCTCGGTGGGAGACCCATAGTGACAACCTCTCAACTGTCTCAGGATCAGAAACCCGGTGCGGCGCGCCGGGAGGGGCATCCCGGCATCGCGCTCACCGTCATCGCGGCCTGTCAGCTCATGGTCGTACTCGACGCGACGATTGTGAACATCGCCCTCCCTCATATCCAGGAAGCGCTCGACTTCAGCACCACGGACCTCACCTGGGTGGTCAGCGCCTATACGCTCACCTTCGGCGGTCTGCTGCTCCTCGGCGCGCGGGCCGGTGACATCCTCGGCCGCCGCCGGGTCTTCCTGACCGGCATCCTGCTGTTCACCGTGGCCTCGTTCCTCGGCGGTCTCGCGCAGGAACCCTGGCAACTGCTGGCCGCGCGCGCGGTCCAGGGCGTGGGAGGCGCGATCGCGTCGCCGACCTCGCTGGCGCTGATCACCACCACCTTCCCCGAAGGACCCGAGCGGAACCGGGCGTTCGGGGTGTTCGCCGCCGTCTCCGCAGGCGGTGGCGCCCTCGGCCTGCTCTCCGGCGGCCTGCTCACCGACTGGCTCGACTGGCGGTCGGTGTTCTTCGTCAACGTGCCGATCGGCCTGCTGATCGCCGTGCTGACCCCGCTGTACATCAACGAGTCCGAGCGGCAGCCGGGGCGGTTCGACATCGCGGGGGCGCTGGCCTCGACGGCCGGCATGGCGTCCCTCGTGTACGGCTTCATCCGTGTCTCGGAACAGGGCTGGCACGACGGTCCGGCCCTCGGCTCCTTCGGCGCCTCGGTGGTCCTGCTGCTGGCCTTCGTCTTCATCGAACGCCGGGCCAGGGAACCGATCACCCCGTTGAAGATGTTCGCCGACCGCAACCGCTCCGGCACTTATGTGATCATGCTGAGCCTGGCCGCCGCGATGTTCGGCATGTTCTTCTACATCGTGCTGTTCGTGCAGAACGTGCTGGGCTACAGCCCGATCAGGGCCGGGCTGGCCTTTCTGCCCATCAGCGTGGCGATCGCCGCCGGCGCGGGGCTGTCGCAGCGGTTCCTGCCCACCCTGGGTCCCAAGCCGTTCATGATCGCCGGAGCGGCGATCGTGATCGTGGCACTGGCCTGGCTGACCTTCATCAAGCCCGACAGCTCGTACGTCAGCGGCGTGCTGGGGCCCATGCTGGTCTTCGGCTTCGGTATGGGCCTGAACTTCGTGACGGTGACCAGTACGGCGGTCTCCGGGGTCGCGCCGCAGGAAGCGGGCGCGGCGTCCGGGCTGCTGAACGCCATGCAGCAGGTGGGTGGTGCGCTGGGGCTCTCCATCCTGACCACGGTCTTCGGCTCGGCCAGCAAGGACGAGGCGAAGAAGCAGCTGCCGAAGTTCCTCGCCGACGGTTCGCCGGAGCAGAAGGCGGAGTTCGCCAAGACCCACCAACTGCCCGCACCCTGGGGGCACGAGGTGCTCGCGCACGGCATCGCGACCGCGTTCGTGCCCGCCGCCGCGATGGCCGGGGTCGGCCTGCTCACCGCCCTGCTGGTGATCAAGATCAGCAAGAGCGACCTCGAAGCGCTCGCCGGCACGGCCGGCCACGGGACGGGCTGACCCGACCGGATCCCCGCGGAGCCGGTGACGGCCGGACCGCTGCCGCCGCTGCGATCGCCGAGGGGCGAACGACAGCGACAGCGGTCCGGCCACGCACAGCACAGCCGTCAGCGCCGTGATCACCTTCAGAAGAGCCGATCCGAACCGCACCACCGACACCCACCCTCCCCCAGCGACTCCGCGTCTCTACGCCGTCCGCACTCGGACGGAACGACGGAGCGCGGAGCGGATGCCGGAAAAACGCCCGACGGTCACGCAGAGTTCCCATCGGGCACGGAGAGTTTCGAGAGCGGTCGGGAGCGTCGCTCTTCAGGACGGGTGGGCCGGGCCGGCGCCGCAGTAGACCTCCCGCAGTAGACCTCCCGCAGTAGGCCTCCCGCCGAGGGTCAGCCGCCGACAGCGGTCCCCGTCGGCACCCACTCCGGCAGCGCCTCCGTACGCTCCAGCCACGCGGCCGGCGGCGCTCCCGCCCTGCCGCCCGCGACTACGCCGCCCACGATGGCGCAGGTGGTATCCACGTCGCCGCCCACCTGGGCGGTCGTCCAGAACGCGGTCTCGTAGTCGCCGAGGGAGCGGGCGGCCGACCAGAGGGCGAAGGGGACGGTGTCATGGGCGGTCGTACGCCGTCCGCAGCCGAGGACGGCCGCGACGGTGCCCGCGTCGGCGTAGTCGAGCATGTCGCGGGCGCGTCGCAGGCCCTGGCCGACGGCGCTCTTCGGGACGAGGGAGACGACCCCGTCGAGGAGCGCTCCGGGGCTCGGGGGCCCGCCGGGCGCGGCGGCCAGGGCCGCTGCCGCGGCGACGGCCATGGCACCGACCACCGCCTCGCGGTGCTGGTGCGTGGGATAGGCCGAGATCTCGGCCTGATGGGTGGCCTGCTCCGGATCGTCCGCGTACCAGGCGCCCAGGGGAGCGATGCGCATCGCGGCGCCGTTGCCCCATGATCCCTGCCCGTTGAAGAGCCCGGCGGCCAGCTCGCGCCAGTCGCCGCCCTCCCGGACGAGGCGGAGCAGCCGGTTGACGGCGGGGCCGTAGCCCCGGTCGAAGTCGTGGTGCGCGGCGAAGGAGCGGGCCAGCGCGTCCTGGTCGATACGGCGGTGGGCGGCGAGGACGGCGACGACCGAGCCGGCCATCTCCGTGTCGTCGGTCCACTGCCAGGGAGCCGGTGGCAGCTCGCGCCGCTTCAGCAGCGGGTAGTTCACCGGTACGAAGAACTGTGAGCCCAGCGCGTCACCGACGGCGAGTCCGCGCAGGCTGGCCAGGGCGCGGTCCAGGCGCCCGGGGGTCGAGGAGTCGAAGGAGAAGGTCATCGCGGCCAGCCTAGCCGCTCATCCAGTTCGGCTCCGGGTCCCGCCAGCGGTCGAAGGGCTGGTCGAGGGTGTACTTGCCGTCGTCCCCGAGAACGAGCATCCGCATCTCGGCGTTCCCGGGGTTGGAGAGCGACTCGAAGTCCGCGACCGTCCAGTGGAACCAGCGCATGCAGAACAGCCGCATCGCCAGGCCGTGGGTCACCAGGAGCACGTTGGGCGGATGGTCCGGTGCCTCGAAGCTGCGGAAGAGGCTCTCCAGGAAGCCTCCGACGCGGTCGTAGACGTCGGCACCCGACTCGCCCTGGGGGAACCGGAAGAAGAAGTGCCCGTAGGCGTCCCGGTACGTCTTCTGCAGGCGTACGTCGTCGCGGTCCTGCCAGTTTCCCCAGTCCTGTTCGCGCAGCCGGGGCTCCTCGCGCACGCGTATGAGGTCCGGGTCGAGGTGGAAGGCGCGGAGGGTCTCGTGTGTACGGCGGTACGGGGAGACGTACACGCTGACGCGCTCCTGGCCGAAGATCTCCCGGATGCGCTTTCCGGTCTCCTCCGCCTGCCGCCAGCCCCGCTCGGTGAGGGCCAGCGAGTGGTCGGGTTCCCGCTCGTACACGGAGTCGTCGACATTGCCGGTTGACTCGCCGTGCCGGACAAGGACGATGCGCCGTGGTCGTGCCATGCCAAAACCCTAGATCGAGTGACGAAAAATCGAGCACTCGGATGGGCCCCATACAGCGCACATCACACAAACCGAGGGTTGGATATTCAAACGATCCAACTCGGTTCGAGCTCCACGATGTCCCCCGTGAGCGCCGCGATGTCGGCCTCCGTCTGGGCACGCAGCGCCAGCCGCTCCACCCGCTCCGTGCGGTACTTGCCGTGTTCGGCGGCCGACCGCCACATCGAGAGGATCATGAACTCGTGCTCGGGAGCCTCCGCGAACATGCCGCGGATCATGCCGGGCGAGCCCGCCATCGCCGGGTTCCAGACCTTCTCCTGCATCAGCGTGAAGTGCTCGACGCGCTCCTCGTGCACCCGGCAGAGCGCCACCCGGACCAGGTCGCTGTCCGTGAACCGCGGCTCGAAACCGGTCTTCACGTCGAAACGGTACTCGAACAGCTTGACCTGCTGATCCTTGTAGGTGCCCGACTGGGACGCGGCCAGACGGTCGTGCGAACGCGCCATGAAGGAGTCGTAGAAGGCACGGCTCTCCCAGAAGGCGAAGATGTGCGCCACTCCCGGCCGCTGCCGACTCCAGCCCCCGCCCTGTCCCCGAAATCCCGGCTCCCCCAGAAGCCCCGCCCATTTTCGCTGCGCCCGCTCGAAGCCCCGGCGGTCCACCACGGTGCAGCGAATCCACTTGACCAGCACCGCGCCATCGTAAGGCCATGGGGCGTGGCACCGGTCACGCTCCGGCCGAGATCACCCGCGCATGCGCCCCCGCGCGCGTGGCACGATGGACAAAGAGCGTGGACAACCCAACAGTTGGGGCAGTGGACCTCTAGGGGGAAGGGGACGCGTGGTGAGCGGTTTCAGCAAGGCGATCCGGAAGGTCGAGGTCGCGGTGAAGTGGGATCCCAGCCCGTCCGGACAGCCGCCCACCGATCTCGACATCGTCGCCGGGACGTTCACGGGAGCCGACCCGTACGGAACTCCGGCCTATCTGGTGCACTTCGACAGCCGCTCGCCCGACGGCACGATCTTTCTCAATCGGGACAGCCAGGACGGCAAGGGCTTCGGCTGGGACGAGGTGATGACGCTCGAACTCGACCGTCTCGACAGCCGCTACACGCGCGTGGTCGTCGGAGTCGTCATCCAACAGCGCTCCGCGCACCGGACGTTCGTGAATGTCCTGAACCCCGAGCTGCGTGTCCGGGAGGGCTACAACGTGCTGGCCCAGGACGACTTCGGCTCGGTCCTCGGGGCGACGGCGGCCGCCATCGCGGAGTTCGTGCGCGACCCGTCCGGCGACTGGGGCTTCCGCCCCGGCCTGCACGGCTTCGAGGACGACCCGGTCGTCTTCCACCGGTCCATGGGCGCCCTCGGCCGCCCCTGACGGCGAACACGACCACGCGCAAAGGTAAGGGGCGCCGGCATGGACCGGCGCCCCTTACTTCACTTCACCGACTCGTCAGCTGCAGCCGCTGGTCGAGCCGCAGCCCTCGCAGATGTAGCAGGAACCGGCCCGCTGCATCTTCGTGCCGCAGGAGAAGCAGAGCGGGGCGTCGGCCTGGATGCCCAGCTGCATCTCCACCAGCTCGGCACTGGTGTGGGCCTGCTTCGGGGCGGGCTTGACCACCTCGGGCTTCGGGATGGTGACGGCCTTCAGCTCCTGGGCGCGCGGCGCCGACTGGGCCAGGCCCTCGACGTCGACCTCGTCCTCGGCGGCCTCGTACGAACCCGTCTCCAGGTGGCGCTGACGCTCCTCGGCGGAGTGGATGCCGAGCGCGGAGCGCGTCTCGAAGGGCAGGAAGTCGAGCGCCAGGCGGCGGAAGATGTAGTCGACGATCGACTGCGCCATCCGCACGTCCGGGTCGTCCGTCATACCGGCCGGCTCGAAGCGCATGTTGGTGAACTTCGAGACGTACGTCTCCAGCGGCACGCCGTACTGGAGGCCGACGGAGACCGCGATGGAGAAGGCGTCCATCATGCCCGCGAGGGTGGAACCCTGCTTGGACATCTTCAGGAAGACCTCGCCCAGGCCGTCGTCCGGGTAGGAGTTGGCCGTCATGTAGCCCTCGGCGCCGCCGACGGTGAAGGACGTGGTGATACCGGGACGACCCTTCGGAAGGCGCTTGCGGACCGGGCGGTACTCGATGACCTTCTCGACCGTCTCGCGGATGGTCGCCTCGGCCTTCTCGGCGACCTCCGCCTTCTCCTTCTCCTTGGTCTTGGCGGAGAGGGGCTGGCCGACCTTGCAGTTGTCGCGGTAGATCGCGAGCGCCTTGACGCCGAGCTTCCAGGCCTCGTAGTAGATCTCCTCGACCTCCTCGACGGTCGCCGTCTCCGGCATGTTGACCGTCTTGGAGATGGCACCGGAGATCCAGGGCTGGATCGCGGCCATCATGCGGACGTGGCCCATCGGGGAGATGGCCCGCTCGCCCATGGCGCAGTCGAAGACCTCGTAGTGCTCCTGCTTGAGACCGGGGGCGTCGATCACATTGCCGTTCTCGGCGATGTGGGCGACGATCGCCTCGATCTGCTCCTCCTGGTAGCCCAGGCGGCGCAGGGCCTGCGGGACCGTGCCGTTGACGATCTGCATGGAGCCGCCGCCGACCAGCTTCTTGAACTTGACCAGGGCGAGGTCGGGCTCGACGCCGGTGGTGTCGCAGGACATCGCGAGACCGATGGTGCCAGTCGGGGCGAGGACCGACGCCTGGGAGTTACGGAAACCGTTCTTCTCACCGAGGCGGAGCACGTCCTGCCAGGCCTCCGTGGCGGCGGCCCAGACCGGGGTGTCCAGGTCGTCCATGCGGACGGCCGTGGTGTTGGCGTCGGCGTGCTGCTTCATGACGCGGTTGTGGGCGTCGGCGTTGCGGGCGTAGCCGTCGTACGGGCCGACGACCGCGGCGAGCTCCGAGGAGCGCTTGTACGCCGTGCCGGTCATCAGGGAGGTGATGGCACCGGCGAGGGCGCGGCCGCCGTCGGAGTCGTAGGCGTGGCCGGTCGCCATCAGCAGGGCGCCGAGGTTGGCGTAGCCGATGCCGAGCTGGCGGAAGGCGCGGGTGTTCTCGCCGATCTTCTGGGTCGGGAAGTCCGCGAAGCAGATCGAGATGTCCATCGCGGTGATGACCAGCTCGACGACCTTGGCGAAGCGCTCGACCTCGAAGGACTGGTGGCCCTCGCCGTCGTCCTTGAGGAACTTCATGAGGTTCAGCGAGGCGAGGTTGCAGGACGTGTTGTCCAGGTGCATGTACTCGCTGCAGGGGTTCGAGCCGTTGATCCGGCCGGACTCCGGGCAGGTGTGCCAGTGGTTGATCGTGTCGTCGTACTGGATGCCCGGGTCGGCGCAGGCCCAGGCGGCCTCGGCCATCTTGCGGAAGAGGGACTTGGCGCCGATCTCCTCGATGACCTCGCCGGTCATGCGGGCGCGCAGACCGAACTGGCCGCCCTGCTCGACCGCCTTCATGAACTCGTCGTTCACGCGGACCGAGTTGTTGGCGTTCTGGTACTGGACGGACGTGATGTCGTCGCCGCCCAGGTCCATGTCGAAGCCCGCGTCGCGGAGGGCGCGGATCTTCTCCTCCTCCTTGACCTTGGTCTCGATGAAGTCCTCGATGTCGGGGTGGTCGACGTCGAGGATGACCATCTTGGCGGCGCGGCGGGTGGCACCGCCGGACTTGATGGTGCCCGCGGAGGCGTCCGCGCCGCGCATGAAGGAGACCGGTCCCGAGGCGTTGCCGCCGGAGGAGAGCAGCTCCTTGGAGGAGCGGATCCTGGAGAGGTTCAGGCCGGCGCCGGAGCCGCCCTTGAAGATCATGCCCTCTTCCTTGTACCAGTCGAGGATCGACTCCATGGAGTCGTCGACGGACAGGATGAAGCAGGCGGAGACCTGCTGGGGCTGCGGGGTGCCCACGTTGAACCACACGGGGCTGTTGAAGCTGAAGATCTGGTGCAGGAGGGCGTACGCCAGCTCGTGCTCGAAGATCTCGGCGTCGGCGGGCGTCGCGAAGTACTTGTAGTCCTCGCCGGCCTTCCGGTACGTCTTCACGATGCGGTCGATCAGCTGCTTGAGGCCGGTCTCGCGCTGCGGGGTGCCGACGGCACCGCGGAAGTACTTGCTGGTGACGATGTTGACCGCGTTCACCGACCAGAAGTCGGGGAACTCGACGCCACGCTGCTCGAAGTTGATCGAGCCGTCGCGCCAGTTGGTCATGACGACGTCACGGCGCTCCCAGCTCACCTCGTCGTACGGGTGTACGCCGGGGGTGGTGTGGATGCGCTCGATACGCAGCCCCTTGGTGGCCTTCGTCCCCTTCGCGCGGGAACTCCGTGCCGGACCGCTCGCCGTCTCTGTCATGCCGCCTCCCTCTACGGGCAAAAACGCCCTGAAATGCCACGATGTTCCCGTGGCACGCTGTTCTGTTTGCGCGTCGCGGGCACGCTGAGCCGCCCCCGCAACAAGTCCTGGATCGCCGTCCGACAACCGGATCCGGGGCCTCCGCCCGGTTCCGGTCCGCCTGTCAGCCGGCGATATGGACGGGCGCGGGCACCCGAGTGGTTCCGCCCGGCCCGTGATCGTCCTCCTGGCTCCCCGCTCCCGCGTCTTCGTCGTCCGCGACGGGGTCCTGCGCCGCCTGCCTGAGCTCCGCGATCGCGGCCTCGAAGTCCTCGAGCGAGTCGAACGCCCGGTAGACGGAGGCGAATCGCAGGTAGGCGACGAGGTCGAGCTCCTGCAACGGACCGAGTATGGCCAGCCCCACGTCGTGGGTGGTCAGCTCGGCGCTTCCGGTGGCCCGCACCGCCTCCTCGACCCGCTGGCCGAGCTGGGCGAGTGCGTCCTCGGTGACAGGTCGCCCCTGGCATGCCTTGCGCACGCCGTTGATGACCTTGGTACGGCTGAATGGCTCGGTGACTCCGGACCGCTTGACCACCATGAGCGAGCACGTCTCCACGGTCGTGAAACGACGGGAGCAGTCCGGACACTGGCGGCGCCTGCGGATCGACGTGCCGTCGTCGGTCGTACGACTGTCGACCACGCGGCTGTCGGGGTGCCTGCAGAAGGGGCAGTGCATGATCTCCAACCCTCCTCACAGCAGACTCAATGGCCTCGCCGGGCCACATGAGCCCCTCGAAGCAGCCCCAAGCATAGGCGATCTCAGGAGCACGAGAGACCGGGGGGAACACAACTTGTGGGCTGCTGTAGCAATCCAACCACTAGATGTGGTGATTGGCTGATACATCGCCAGGTTGCGCGTGTCGCACACGTACCGCTACGGCGGATACGGAGATACGGTGGGCGCCGCACGGAGGTCGCGTGCGACTCCGGCGCAGATGGGGACGTCGGTCCCGGTCGGCGGCGGTCCGGATGGCAGACTGGGCACACCCACAAGGCCATCGGCCCGGCGGTGAAGAGTACAACAATGGGCCCTTTTGCCCGCCGGGCACCGCGTAAGCCATACACCCAGACATGTGATCGCGTGCGGTGAACCGCGTTTTTTCACTCGAACGTGTGTTTGGCGCAACCTTTCGAAAGCAACTACCGTTGTCCAGCAGGGAGACCATCGAGAGGGGCCGACGTGACCACGACCGCAGACAGTGCCACCATCACCGCCCAGGACCGCTCCCAGGGCCGACTCGACCCGGTGCATGCCATGAACGAAGCCGTGAATCCCGAGGGACACAAGCGCTCCCTGCCGGGCCGACCTCCAGGCATCCGGGCCGACAGCTCGGGCCTGACCGACCGGCAGCGCCGGGTGATCGAGGTGATCCGGGACTCGGTGCAGCGGCGGGGCTACCCGCCGTCGATGCGGGAGATCGGCCAGGCCGTCGGCCTGTCGAGCACGTCCTCCGTGGCGCACCAGCTGATGGCACTGGAACGCAAGGGCTTCCTGCGCCGCGACCCGCACCGCCCGCGCGCGTACGAGGTGCGCGGCTCCGACCAGGCCGTGACCGTGCAGCCCACGGACACCGCCGGCAAGCCCGCCGCGTCGTACGTCCCGCTGGTCGGCCGGATCGCCGCAGGTGGACCGATCCTCGCCGAGGAGTCGGTCGAGGACGTCTTCCCGCTGCCCCGGCAGCTGGTGGGTGACGGCGAGCTGTTCGTGCTGAAGGTCGTCGGTGACTCCATGATCGAGGCCGCGATCTGCGACGGCGACTGGGTCACCGTCCGCCGCCAGCCGGTCGCCGAGAACGGCGACATCGTCGCCGCCATGCTCGACGGCGAGGCCACGGTCAAGCGCTTCAAGCGCGAGGACGGCCATGTGTGGCTCCTCCCGCACAACGCGGCCTACGAACCGATCCCCGGCGACGACGCGACCATCCTGGGCAAGGTCGTCGCGGTACTGCGGCGCGTGTGACGCCTGCGGCGGGCGGTCATCTCGCCCGCCCTCCGATCGGGCCCCGGGACCCCTGCGCCGGTTCCGGGGTCTTGTACTGCCCTGGCACCGCCGATCGCCTGCCGCGGATCGCGGGTTGGCCTGACCGGCGCCGGTCAGGCCAACCCGCGATCACTGCGCCTCCGCCTGCCGGGCCACCGCGTCGATCGCCGCCAGCGACTTCCGGACCTGGTTACGGTCCGTGGTGTACCAGAAGTCGGGCAGTGACGTCTTGAGATACCCGCCGTACCGCGCGGTGGCCAGCCGCTGATCGAGGACCGCGACCACGCCCCGGTCCCCCGACGCTCGGACCAGCCGGCCCGCGCCCTGGGCCATCAGCAGCGCGGCATGGGTGGCGGCGACCGCCATGAAGCCGTTGCCGCCGGCGTCCTCGACCGCCTTCTGCCGGGCGCTCATCAGCGGGTCGTCCGGACGCGGGAACGGGATCTTGTCCATGACGACCAGCTGGCAGCTGGGGCCGGGGACGTCCACGCCCTGCCACAGCGACAGCGTGCCGAACAGACAGGTCTTCGGGTCGGCCGCGAAGTTCTTGATCAGCTCGCCTAGGGTCTCCTCGCCCTGCAGCAGTATCGGGAACTCGGGGATCCGGACCCGCAGTTCCTCGGCGGCCTGCTGGGCGCCCCGCATCGAGGAGAAGAGACCGAGGGTACGGCCGCCCGCGGCCTGGATCAGTTCGGTCAGTTCGTCGAGCATGTCGGCGCGGTCGCCGTCCCGCGCGGGGCGGGACAGGTGCTTGGCGACATAGAGGATGCCCTGCTTCGGGTAGTCGAAGGGGGATCCGACGTCGAGGCCCTTCCACTGCGGGAGGTCCTCGCCCTCCGTGCCCTCCGGGGCGAGGCCCAGGGAGGCGCCGACGCCGTTGAAGTCGCCGCCGAGCTTGAGGGTCGCCGAGGTGAGGACGACCGAGCGGTCCGCGAAGAGCTTCTCCCTGAGCAGGCCCGACACGGACATCGGGGCGACGCGGACGGAGGCGCCGAATCGGTCGTGACGCTCGTACCAGACGACGTCCCACTCGGAGCCGTTCACGATCCGCTCCGCCACGTCGTGCACGGTCTCCACGGAGGCCAGTGCCTGCTTGCGGACCGCGTCCTCGTCCTGGACCGACTTGTCGCGGGTGGTGCCGATCGCGGAGATCACGGTGCGGGCCGCGTCCCGCAGGGCCGCCAGCGCATAGCCGAGATCCTCCGGGATCTCCTCCAGACGGCCCGGCAGGGCCAGCTCCATCAGCCGCTCGAAGCCCTCGGCGGCGGTCTGGAGCTGATCGGCGGCCTTCTCGTCGATCAGCTTGGCGGCCCGTCGGACGGCGCGGTTGACCTGGCCCGGGGTGAGTTCGCCGGTGGCGACGCCGGTGACCCGGGAGACCAGCTCGTGCGCCTCGTCCACGATCAGCACCTCGTGCGGCGGGAGGACCGGGGCACCCTCGATGGCGTCGATGGCGAGCAGGGCGTGGTTCGTGACGACCACCTCGGCGAGCTTCGCGCGCTCGCGGGCCATCTCGGCGAAGCACTCCGCGCCGTAGGCGCACTTGGACGCGCCGAGGCACTCCCGGGAGGAGACCGACACCTGCGCCCAGGCCTTGTCGGAGACACCCGGGGTGAGGTCGTCGCGGTCGCCGCTCTCGGTCTCGTCGGACCAGTCCCGCAGCCGCAGCAGGTCCTGGCCCAGCTTGCTGGTGGGCGCGGCCGCCTCGAACTGGTCGAAGAGGCCCTCCTCCTCGTCCTGCGGGACCCCTTCGTGCAGACGGTGCAGGCACAGATAGTTCGACCTGCCCTTGAGCATCGCGAACTCGGGCCGCCGGCGCAGCAGCGGGTGCAGGGCGTCGACGGTCCGCGGGAGGTCCCGCTCCACGAGCTGTCTCTGCAGGGCCAGGGTCGCCGTCGCCACGACGACCCGCTCCCCGTGGGCGAGCGCGGGCACCAGATAGCCGAGCGACTTTCCGGTGCCGGTGCCGGCCTGGACCAGCAGATGGGATCCGTCGTCGATCGCTCCGGCGACCGATTCGGCCATGGTCACCTGGCCGGGGCGCTCCGTGCCGCCGACAGCTGTGACAGCGGCATGCAGGAGTTCAGGGAGTGAGGGCTTCGTCATAGCGCGACCACCCTACGACCCGGCACTGACAATCGGGCGATCAAGGCGGGGACGAGGGGTGGGATCACGCCGGGGCTCCTGGGCGGACGGGCCAAGGGGAGAAGGGCAGGCCGGAGACGGGACCGGTCCGAATTCTTTCGGACGGCCGGGAACTTGATCGGTCGCCGCTTCGTACTACATGTGTACGCGCAATCACTCAGCGCTACATCAGATGACGTAGGGACCGGTCTCGGATCATGAGCGCGGCCCGTTTGGCAGGCAGGTCGACCTCGGCGGCATAGCGGTAGCCGGCGTTGAGGAAGGCGGCCACGGAGGGGGTGTTGTGAAGATCGGGCTCCGCGACGACGCGCGCGCAGGCCGGGCGACGGTCGAGTACGAGATCGGCCACGGCTCTGAGCAGGGCGGACCCCAGTCCCCGTCGCCGGTCGGCGACATCGCCGATGAGGAGGTGGATCCCGGTGTCGTGCGGGCGGGCCGGATAGTGGCGGGCGAGAGGGTCCAGGTCGGCCCGGTAGATCTCCCAGTAGCTCATGGGAGTGCCGTCGAGCAGGCCCAGACACGGCACGCTGCGGCCGTCTCCCGCGAGTTGGGCGCGCAGATGCTCCTCGGTCTGCGTCAGTGAACCGGCCAGTTGCCAGAACGCGGCCACGGCGGGGTCGTTCATCCAGCGGCTGATGGCCGGCAGGTCGCGTTCGACACGGACCGGCTGGAGCCGGAAGGAGCCGACGGGGGTCTCGATGGGGCCCCAGGTCCCGACCTGGTCGAGCAGATCGACCGTGTCGAGTGCCTCGGACGCGTCGGGTGCGTCGGGTGCGTCGAAGAACACCTCGAAGGGGCCGATGGGGGTGTGGACGCGTGCCTCGGTGGCGGGGGCGGCCGTCCCACCGATGTCGGCGTCGGGTGCCTGTCCGGCGAAGAGGGCGCGGAGTTCGGAGGGAAGGCGGAGGTCCAGGGTGTCCTCGCAGTCCCGGACGTCCTCGGCGGGTCCAGGGTGGCCGGAACAGCCGGGATGGCCGGGATGGACAGGGTGCACGGGGTGAACCGGGACGGGGCCTGCGTCGGCGCTCGCGTCGGTGGGAGGCACGGTGCGCTCCTCTCAGGAGACGAGGTGGGTCATGTTCCTCGGTCGGTGGATGACGGGCGGTGCGGGAAAGGCGGTGCGAGAGAGGTGGTACGAGAAAGGCAGTGGGGTGTGCGGCCGGTGGTGAGTGG
Source organism: Streptomyces sp. NPDC090088 (assembly GCF_044747345.1). Lineage (NCBI taxonomy): Bacteria > Bacillati > Actinomycetota > Actinomycetes > Kitasatosporales > Streptomycetaceae > Streptomyces > Streptomyces sp. NPDC090088. Next base: position 590,332 of record NZ_JBIVDZ010000008.1, read on the forward strand.
GTCGGTGGCAGGTAGGGCGGTGGCGAGTGGGGCGGTCCCGGCGTCGGTGGGATCGGGAGGGTCAGGAGTGGAGGGGGTTGGTGATGGTGACGTAGACGGACTGGGTGTCGACCGGGCCGACGACTTCGTCGAGGCCGTGCAGCCGGGTCAGCAGGTTGGCCTTGCAGCGCAGGACGGGTGAGTCGAGCAGGCGGCCGGGCAGGGAGCTGTGCAGCCCGGCGGGACCGGAGGCCGCGTCGGTGAGGAACCGGCGGAACGCGGCGAGCAGCAGGTGTTCGTCGGCGAGACGTTGGGAGCCGAACGCGCCGATCAGCCCGAGCACGTTGTTGATGGCGAGGTAGTAGGCGAAGCGTTCGTCGGTGACCTCGTCGGAGACGAAGGTGTCGCTGTGCTCGCCGATGCCGGGCAGCCGGGCGTCCAGGTCTGCCCGCCGTGACTCGCGGAAGTAGTAGCCCTGGTTGTCGCGGTAGCGGCCGCCGGCGGGCCAGCCGTCGGCGTCCAGCAGGAGCAGGGTGTTCTGCTGGTGGGCCTCCAGGGCGATGCCGGCCTCGCCGTCGAGCCAGAGCACCGGGCGGACGACCTGCTCCAGGTAGCGCAGGAACCACTCGGCACCGACGGCGCCGATGGGTCGGCCGGTGCGTTCGGCCAGCCTGGCGAGCAGCGTGGCGAGCCGTGACCGGTTCGGGCGGGGCCTGTCGGGCGCCGTCGGGGCGTCGAGGGGACGGGGGGTGACCAGCGCGGCGACGCAGGACACGTCGTCGGCCGGGGTGAACGGGTTGTGCCGGATCACCACGTCGAGCCCGGGCACGGGGCGGCCGTCCTGGCCGTCGACGGCCAGCCAGGCGGGGTCTCGGACGATGTCGAAGCCTGGGTGGGCGGCCTGCCAGTGCTTGCCGAGACCGGTGCGGAGCAGGCGGTGCACCTCGACGCCCCGGTGGAGTTCCTTGCGGAGGTTCTCCCGGCGGGAGTTGGTGATGCGCAGGCCCAGCGACAGTTTGAGCATGGCGGGGGCGCCGGTGCGGTGGACGGTTCGTACGGAGGAGGTGGGATGCCAGGGGGCGCCGAGCGGGCCCAGGTCCCGGAGGAGCCCGGCGTCGAGCAGAGCGGCGGTCTCTTCACGGTGGCGGATCTCACGGGCCTGCCAGGGGTGCAGGGGCAGGGCGGCGGCGTAGCCGTCGGGAAGGGGCAGCGGCAGGGCCGTGCCGACCAGGCGTTCCACGAGGTCCGGCGCGGGGACGGGGCGGCCGCGCTCGGTCCAGGCCGAGTCGGTGGCGAGAAGGGAGGAGGCGACAGCCATCCAGTGCAGACGGAACGAGCCGCGCAGCTCCGGTGAGTAGAGGCGGGCTTCGGAGTCGGTGAGTCCCTCGCGGCTCTTCGGGGTCGGGTGCAGCGGGTGTCCGAGGAGGAGCGCCTGCTCGGCGGCGAGGAAGCGGTCGGGACCGTCGGCGGGATGGGCGCGCCGGTCCGCGACGAAGGTGACCGTACGGCGTAGGGAGTCGGCGACCCGGGCCACGAGATCGCCGTCGTCCGGGGTGGCTCGGGCGGCCGGCAGGCCATCGGTGGGGGTGGCCGGGGCGACGGGGGCGGGGGCGTGCTCGGCGACGCCGGGGACGCCGTCGGTGGGACCGGGGTTGGCGTCGGCTCCGGCGCCTCCGGACCCGCCTCCAGCGCCAGCTCCGGCTCTGGTTCCGGCTGCGGCTCCAGTTCCGGCTCCGGCTCCGGCTCCGGCTCCGGCCGCCGTCTCGCGGGTGAGGAGGGCGGCGAGGGTGACCGCGTCGACCGGTGGCGCGGTGTGGGGGGCGTTGGTCAGGCGGGGTGGGCCGAAGCGGTGCCAACCGGTCGGGGACCAGTGGCGGACCGGGGTGAGCAGGCCCGCGCCGCTGGCGGGCAGCGGGATGCGGAGGGTGCCGGTGTCGGGCGCGGGGAGGTTCGTCTCGCGTACCCAGCAGCGGAGCAGGTTCTCCACGGCGGCGGCCTGGGCGGCGGTGTGGGCATCGGGGTGTTCCAGCAGGTCCCCGGTGTCGTCGCGGGGGCTCTCGGGCGAGGAGGTACGGCCGCGTTGCTGGGGAACCGACTCGGCGAGCGGAACGGGACGTCCCTGTGGGCCTTGGTCTCCGTGGTCGTCCGGGGTGGGGGTGGCGTTCAAGGGGGTTCCTCGGGGCTCGGGCGGTGCGGGTTCGTCCTCGTGCCGGGCGAACGGGGCTGATCGGGAGGTGAGAGGTGAGTGGAGTGCTGTCGGTCCGGAGGAGTTGGAGGGAGGGATGCGGAGGAAGGGGGTCGGGGGCGGGTCGGCCGGTTCGCCCGGGTGGGAGCGGGTGGGGGGGGTTGGTTGGGTGGGGCTGGGTGGGTTGGAGGCGGGCCGACCGCGCACCGGTCTGCTCCCGGTGTTCCGGTGGCGGGGGCCGGTGCGTTCCAGACGGCCCGCCGGGCTGGTTCCCTCCCAGCCCTGCTCCGGGCGACCGGTCCGCCTCGGGCACGTCACCCGCCTCGGTCGGCCGGGCCTTCCCGGATGCGTCGGATGCGTCCGGCCCGTCGGCCCGTTCCGGATCCCTCGGCTACCCAGCCGGCTCCTCGCGGCCGTCCGGGCGTCGGCGTCGGACGCCGTGGGCGGCCGGGTCGCGGGCCACTGCCGCGATGGCGTCGGCGAGGCGGTCCAGTACGGCGGTCGCCTGTTCGTCGGTGATGGTCAGCGGCGGCAGGAGTCGTACGACACCGGCGTGGCGGCCGCCGAGTTCGACGATCAGACCCCGTTCCAGACAGGCGCGCTGCACGGCGGAGGCCAGTTCGGGGGCGGCGGGGTGCGGCCCGGATCTGGCCGCACCGTCCGACCAGGCGGCGTTCGCCTCGGCACCCGGCCTCACCGCCGAACCGACCGCACCACCCCGGCCACCACCACGCACCACCTCACCCGCCGCCTCCGCCGAACCGACCGCACCACCCCGGCCGCCACCACGCACCGCCTCACCCGCCGTCTCCGCCGAACCGGCCCCACCACCCCGGCCGCCACCACGCACCGCCTCACCCGCCGTCTCCGCCGAACCGGCCCCACCACCCCGCCAGCCCCCGCACACTCCGTCACCCGCCGTCTCCGCAAAACCGGCCGCAGAATCGCCCAGTCCCAGTCCCAGTCCCAGTCCCAGTCCCGGCGCCGGGGCCGAAGCCGGGGCCGGGGCCGCCCGCTGCCCTGGACGGGCGTCTCCCTCGGGATCCACCAACTCCACGCCGATCATCAGTCCTCGGCCCCGCACATCCCCTACGCAGGCGAACTCGGACTGGAGGGTGCGGAGTTGGGTGAGCATGTGGGAGCCGAGGAGGCGCGCGCGGTCGGCGAGGGCGTTTTCGCGGACGTGGGCGAGGGTGGCGGTGCCGGCGGCCATGGCGAGTTGGTTGCCGCGGAAGGTGCCGGCGTGAGCGCCGGGTTCCCAGACGTCGAGGTCGTCGCGGTAGACGACGACGGCGAGGGGGAGGCTGCCGCCGATGGCCTTGGAGAGGACCATCACGTCGGGGGTGACTCCGCTGTGTTCGACGGCCCAGAACGCGCCGGTACGGCCCACCCCGGTCTGGACCTCGTCGGCGATGAGGGGGATGGACCGGTCGGCGGTGAGCCGGCGCATCCGGCGGAGCCAGTCGTCGGGGGCGGGGATGACCCCGCCTTCGCCCTGGACGGGTTCGAGGATCATCCCGGCGGGCAGCGGGACGCCGGACTTGGGGTCGTCGAGGACGGACTCGGTCCAGCGGGCGGCGAGTTCGGCGCCGCGCGGGCCGCCGACGCCGAACGGGCAGCGGTAGTCCTGGGGGTAGGGCAGCCGGGCGACGCGGACGTCGCCGGCTCCGCCGGAGGCGGCCAGGGCGCCGGTGGTCATCCCGTGGTAGGCGCCGGTGAAGGCGAGGATGCCGGTGCGGCCGGTCGCGGCGCGGACGAGTTTGAAGGCGGCCTCGACGGCGTCGGTGCCGGCGGGCCCGCAGAACTGGACGCGGGCGCGGTCGGCGAGGCCGGGAGGCAGCGTGCGGAACAGTTCGGTGATGAAGGCGTCCTTGACGGGGGTCGCCAGGTCGAGGACGGAGAGCGGGGCGCCGGAGTCGAGGACCTTGCGGATGGCCTCCAGCACGACGGGGTGGTTGTGGCCGAGGGCGAGGGTGCCGGCGCCGGAGAGGCAGTCCAGGTAGCGGCGGCCGTCGGCGCCCTCGATGGTCAGGCCGCGGGCGCGCACCGGCACGATGGGGAGGGCGCGCGCGTAGGTGCGGGCGCGCGATTCGCGGGCGGACTGGCGTCTCAGGATCCCCTCGTGCGCTGTGTGCGCTCCCCCGGACGTCTCCCCGGTCACCGACTCCGTCACGGCCACGGCTCGCTGTCCTCCCCGCTGTCCAGAGGCGAGTTGATCGGCGGGCACCGGGCACAGGCAGCGGGCACCCCACCGCTACCAACCCCGGACCGGCCGACGGGTTACGGGTCACCTCAAGATCCTTGCCCCCGGCGGGCCGGGCACCGTGTGCGGAAGGGAGCGAAGCCGGCGGCGACCCGGCGAACAGCGCCTCTCTCTCCGCACACAACGAACAGCGGCCGCCTCCCCACGCGGCGAACTGTCGCGCCCCCTCGCCCCGTTCGGCTCACCGAACGCGACGCGACCTCCCCTGAAATCTTTTCAGCCATGTCTTGACATACGAATGAAACGATTCGTAGCTTGGCCCATCATTTAGGTTCGTGAAGAGAGTTCACGGATATGAACTCGGAGGTGTTCATGGGCGTACGCCGACGACGTCGCCGCCCGGCAGCCGCCCTCGCCGCAGTGGGACTCGCCTTCAGAACGCTGGAGGTGTGGACCCGGAGCAACCCGGACCCCGCCGCCACCTACGAACGCATCTTCGCCGCCTTCACCAAGAAGACCGGTATCAAGATCGACTATCAGCCGGTCATCACGGCGCTGATGGGCAGTTACCAGGCGCAGGGCCTGCTCAAGACCGTCGGACTGGACGGCCGGCACTACGGCATCCCCTACTCCCGTCAGGCCCAGACCCCGATGATCCGCAAGGACCGGCTCAAGAAGCTGGGCCTGAAGGCGCCCACGACCTGGGACGAGATGCTCAGCGTCGCCAAGGCCTTCGCCGACCGCGACCCGGACGGGGGCGGCAAGAAGGACACGTACGGCATCGTCGTCCCGGGCAGCGCGCAGAACGGGTACGTCTCCCGGTGGGCCTCCAGCTTCCTGTGGCAGGGGGCGTGATCCTGCCGCTCGGCGCCTGGGGCTTCTCGGTGATGCTGCTGACCGAGTTCATGAAGGACATACCGGCCGAGATCGAGGAGGCGGCGCGGCTCGACGGCGTCGGCGAGTTCCGGATGCTGTGGCAGGTGATCCTGCCGCTGTGCAAGCCGGCGCTGGGCGTGGCCGGTGTCCTCGGGTTCGTCATGATCTGGGACCAGTACCTGCTCCCGCTGATCGCCTCGAAGGACCCCACCGACTACACGGTCACCGTCGCCCTCTCCATCCTGCGCACGGACCCCGAGGTCGGCTCCGGGGCGGTGCCGGCGGGCGCGGTCATCGCGCTGGTGCCCAGCCTGATCGTCTATCCGCTCCTCCAGCGCTCGCTGGTCACCGGCATCGCGGCCGGGGCCACCAAGGGCTGACAACCCCCACGTCTGAGAGAGACATGAAGTTCCAAGGAGTGCTGTTCTTCCCGGTCACCCCGTTCGCGGCCGACGGCTCGCTGGACGAGGACCGGCTCGCCCTGCACATCGAGTCCGGGGTGGCGGCCGGGGCCGGGGGCGTGTTCGTGGCCTGCGGCACCGGTGAGTTCCACGCGCTGACCGCCGAGGAGATCGAGCGGGCCACCCGGGTCGCCGTCGGCGTCACCGCCGGCCGGGTGCCGGTGCTGGCGGCGGCGGGCGGTCCCGTCCCGGCCGCCCGCGACCAGGCCGCCCGGATCGGGAGAGCGGGCGCCGACGGGATCCTGCTGCTGCCGCCGTACCTGGTGAGCGCACCGCAGCAGGGCCTGGTGCGGTACGTCGAGGAGGTCACCGATGCCACCGACCTGCCGGTCGTCTTCTACCAGCGCGGCACGGCCCGGCTGACCGAGGGCACGGCGGCCGCCATCGCCTCCCTGCCGCGGGTCGTCGGCCTCAAGGACGGCATCGGCGACATCGAGCTGATGCACCGCGTCGTCCGGGCGGTCCGGGCCGTCCCCGGCGGTGACCGGTTCGCCTTCTTCAACGGCCTGCCGACCGCCGAGATGACCGCGCCCGCCTACCGGGGCGTCGGCGTCGGCCTGTACTCCTCGGCGGTGTTCGCCTTCGCCCCGGAGATCGCCCTCGCCTTCCACCGGGCACTCGAAGAGGGCGACGAGACGGTCGTACAGACGCTGCTCGACACGTTCTACGCTCCGCTCGTCCGGCTCCGTGACGAGGTGCCGGGGTATGCCGTGTCCCTGGTGAAGGCCGGGGTGAGGATCCGCGGCCTGGACGTGGGCGGGGTGCGGGCGCCGCTGCTCGACCCCACGCCGGAGCATGTCGCCCGGCTCGCCGAACTCATCGATCACGGTCTGGAGGCCGTCACCGCATGAACACGAGAATCCGTGGGCTGATCATCACCCCGATCGCCTTCCGCGACCCGCCGCTGCTCAACTCCAACGGCGTGCACGAACCTCTCGCCCTGCGGATCGTGCTCCAGCTCGTCCTGGAGGACGGCACGGTCGGCCTCGGCGAGTCGCCGGGCGGGGCAGCACGCCTGGAACGCCTGGAGGCCGCGGCCGAGGTGGTCGTCGGCATGGACGTCTTCGACACCACGGCCCTCACGGCGGCGATCGACGCGGTGCTGCTGCCGACCGTGCCGAGCTCGCACGAGCGCGGCTGGACCACGAGCGCGGTGGAGGTCGCCTGTCTCGACGCGCAGGGCAGGCTGCTCGGCCGCCCGGTCAGCGACCTGCTCGGCGGCGCGGTCCGGGACGCGGTGCCGTTCGCCGCGTACCTCTTCTACAAGTGGGCGGAGCACCCCGCCCTGGACGGCCGCCCGGCGGTCGGCGACGACTGGGGGGCGGCGCTGGACCCGGCCGGGGTCGTCGCGCAGGCGCGGCTGATGCAGGAGCGGTACGGGTTCCGGTCGTTCAAGCTGAAGGGGGGCGTGTTCCCGCCGGACGAGGAGATCGCGGCGATACGGGCGCTGGCGGAGGCGTTCCCCGGGCAGCCGCTGCGGCTCGATCCCAATGTGGCCTGGTCGGTGGAGACTTCGGGGTACGTGGCGCGTGAGCTCGCCGACGTCCTCGAATACCTGGAGGACCCGACCGCGACCATCGAGGGCATGGCGGCCGTGGCGAAGGAATCGCCGCTTCCGCTCGCGACCAACATGTGCGTGATCGCCTGGGAGCAGCTGAGGCCCGCGATCGAGCAGAACGCGATCCAGGTGCTGCTGACCGACCACCACTACTGGGGCGGACTGCGTCGCACCCGTGAACTCGCCGCCGTCTGCGAGGCGTTCGGGCTCGCCCTGTCCATGCACTCCAACTCGCATCTGGGCATCAGCCTCGCGGCCATGACCCATGTCGCCGCGGCCATCCCGAACCTGGACCACTCCTGTGACACGCACTACCCGTGGAACAGCGCCGACGACGTGATCCGGCCCGGGGTACTGGAGTTCACGGACGGTGCCGTCCGGGTCCCCACCGGACCCGGGCTCGGCGTCGAACTCGATCACGAGGCGCTGGACCGGCTGCACCGGCTGTACCTGGAGTCGGGTGTACGCACCCGCGACGACACCGGCTACATGCGGCGCGTGGATCCCAGCTACGAACTGCGGTTGCCCCGCTGGTGAGTCCCGTAGCGAAACCGTTGCCCTTCCAGGGGAAGACCCCCACAGCGAGCGCATAGTGTGTGGCGCTGAAGTTCCTTACCAACAGGGGGAGTCACCACCATGCGATCCATCCGGCCGTCGTCCGCCCCGCGCCGGCGAAGGGGCGCGCCCCGCGCCCTGGCGGCCGTCGCCCTCGCCTCCGCGCTGGCGCTGACCGCCACCGCCTGCAACGGCTCCGGAGACGACAACGCGGGTGGCCCGGCGTCCGCGTCCGCCACGGCCGACACCGGCGACGGCAAGATCAAGATCCCGGACGACATCAAGAACAAGCTCAAAGAGCACGGGATCGACATCGACAAGTGGAAGAACGGCGCCTGGAAGAACTGGGACAAGGACGACTGGCTGCGCGAGGCCAACGACTTCATCAACCCCATCATCAAGGGGCTGTGGGACCCGAACCGGATGCGGGACGCCAACGACCCGGACAAGGACAAGGGTGTCGACGACAACGACATCTCCGGTGACCAGGGCGTGACGGACCCGACGCCGGAGCCGGTCCAGGCGAAGGCGGTCCGGCCGACGTACCACGGCAGCGCGGCCACCTCCGGGAAGGTGTTCTTCGACTCCCCCGAAGGCACGATGGTCTGCTCGGCGACGGTCGTCGAGGACCCCGCGCACCCGGGCAAGTCCAACCTGGTGTGGACGGCGGGGCACTGTGTGCACGCCGGCAAGAAGGGCGGCTGGTACCGGAACATCGCGTTCGTGCCGTCGTACAACGACCAGGGGCTGACGGGTGCGGCGCTGGCGAAGGCGACCCGGCCGGAGATCGCGCCGTACGGTGTCTGGTGGGGTGACGGGGCGCAGACCTCGCAGCAGTGGATCGACCAGGGCGGCGAGACGGGCGGCGACGGGGCGTCGTACGACTACGCGGTGATCCATGTGACGCCGGAGCAGGGGAACGGCGGCAAGTCCCTTGAGGAGACCGTCGGTTCGGCGCTGCCGGTGAACTTCGACGCGCCGGCGGTGCCGAAGGTGTCGAGCATCACGGCCACCGGGTATCCGGCGGCCAAGCCGTACGACGGGTCGCTGCTGTACCAGTGCGCGGACAAGCCGGGGCGGCTGTCGGTCGACGCGGCGGCGCCGACGATGTACCGGATCGGGTGCACGATGACCGGTGGGGCGTCCGGTGGTGGCTGGGTGGAGACCGGGGCCGACGGCAAGGCGGCGCTGGTGTCCAACACGTCGATCGGGCCGGTGAGTTCGGGGTGGCTGGCCGGGCCGCGGTTCGGTCCGGTGGCGAAGGGCGTGTACGAGGCGGTCAGTAAGAAGTTCGCCGGGCAGTAGGCGACTGTCGTCTCCCCGTAGGGGTGACTGTGGTTCGGCGGCTGACGGCCGTCGTGGGGTGCTCGCGCAGTTCCCCGCGCCCCTGGGTAAGTGAAGGCCCCGCTCCTCGAAAGGGAGCGGGGCCTTCACTTACGCCAAGCGTCACGCAGTCGGAGTCGGCACGTACGGGGCGAGTTCCGCCGCCAGTTCCTCGTGCACCCGGACCTTGAGGAGGGTGCCCTCGGCGGTGTGTTCCTCGGAGAGGACCTCGCCCTCGTTGTGGGCGCGGGCGACCAGCTTGCCGTGGGTGTAGGGGATCAGGGCCTCGATCTCGACCGACGGGCGGGGCAGCTCGTTGTCGACCAGGGCCAGCAGTTCGTCGATGCCCAGGCCGGTGCGGGCCGAGACCGCGATCGAGCGCTTCTCGTTGCGCAGCAGCCGCTGGAGGACCAGCGGGTCGGCCGCGTCCGCCTTGTTGATCACGACGATCTCGGGTACGCGGGTGGCGCCGACGTCCCTGATCACCTCGCGCACGGCGGCCAGCTGCTCCTCCGGGACCGGGTGCGAGCCGTCGACCACGTGCAGGATCAGGTCGGCGTCGCCGACCTCCTCCATGGTGGAGCGGAAGGCCTCGACCAGGTGGTGGGGCAGATGGCGGACGAAACCGACCGTGTCCGCCAGGGTGTAGAGGCGGCCGCTCGGGGTCTCCGCGCGGCGGACGGTCGGGTCCAGGGTCGCGAACAGGGCGTTCTCGACCAGGACACCGGCGCCCGTGAGGCGGTTGAGCAGGGAGGACTTGCCGGCGTTGGTGTAGCCCGCGATGGCGACGGACGGCACCTTGTTGCGCCGGCGTTCCTGGCGCTTGATCTCGCGGCCGGTCTTCATCTCCGCGATCTCCCGGCGCATCTTCGCCATCTTCTCGCGGATCCGCCGCCGGTCCGTCTCGATCTTGGTCTCACCGGGACCACGGGTGGCGAGGCCGCCGCCCTTGCCGCCGCCCATCTGACGGGACAGCGACTGACCCCAGCCGCGCAGCCTCGGCAGCATGTACTGCATCTGCGCGAGCGAGACCTGCGCCTTGCCCTCCCGGGACTTGGCGTGCTGGGCGAAGATGTCCAGGATCAGGGCGGTCCGGTCGATGACCTTGACCTTGACGACGTCCTCCAGCTGGATCAGCTGGCCCGGGCTCAGCTCACCGTCGCAGATGACGGTGTCGGCGCCCGTTTCGAGGACGACGTCGCGCAGCTCCAGGGCCTTGCCGGAGCCGATGTAGGTGGCCGGGTCGGGCTTGTCGCGGCGCTGGATGACGCCGTCGAGCACGAGCGCGCCCGCGGTCTCGGCGAGGGCGGCCAGCTCCGCGAGGGAGTTGTCCGCGTCCTGCACGGTGCCCGAGGTCCAGACCCCGACGAGCACGACCCGCTCCAGGCGGAGCTGTCGGTACTCGACCTCGGTGACGTCCTCGAGCTCGGTGGAGAGGCCCGCGACACGGCGCAGGGCCGCACGCTCGGAGCGGTCGAACTGGTCGCCGTCCCGCTCTCCGTCGATCTCGTGGCTCCAGGCGACGTCCTCTTCCATCAGGGCATCGGCCCGAAGACCGTCGGGGTAGTCCTGCGCGAGGCGCCTGGTGTCCTGGGAAGGGGAAGAAGAGGAGGTCATTGGGTCCTTTACGTCGATGGGGATGCCGAAACCGGCGCTCAGTGTGTCAACGTACGAGTACCCCGGGAGATTCCCCGCGACCCGTGCCGCGTGCCGCGCCGACCCCATGATGGTCGCACGGCACGCCCCGGCCCGGCACCGTGTTATTCCGAGGGCCGTTGTTCCGGGGGCCGCCCCGGCGTCACTTGCGGGCCTTCTGCTTCGCCGGGGCCGGGACCTGCTTCCAGTCCGGGTGGCCGGGCATCGGCGGGGTCTTCGCGCCGTACAGCCAGGCGTCGAAGAAGCCGGTCAGGTCGCGGTTCGCGATCGCGGAGGCGAGGTGGACGAAGTCGGCGGTGGTCGCCGTGGCGTCCTTGTGCTGCTGGACCCAGATCCGCTCCAGACGCTCGAAGGCGGGCTTGCCGATCTCCTGGCGCAGGGCGTAGAGGGCGAGGGCGGCGCCGTCGTAGATGTTCGGGCGGAAGATGCCGATCTTCTCGCCGGGCTTGGGCGGCTTGGGCAGGCCGGGCGGTCCGCCGGCGGCGCGCCAGCGGTCGGAGGCGCCGTACGCGGCCTTCATGCGGTTGATCATGGGCTGCTTGCCCTTCTCCTCCGCGTACAGCTCCTCGTACCAGGTGGCGTGGCCCTCGTTCAGCCAGACGTCCGACCAGACGCGCGGGCTGACGCTGTCGCCGAACCACTGGTGGGACAGCTCGTGCACCATGATCGACTCGAGGTACCACTTGGGGTACGCGGGCTCGGTGAACAGGCCCTTCTCGAAGAGGGAGAGGGTCTGGGTCTCCAGCTCGAAGCCGGTGGACGCCTGTGCCATGAGCACGCCGTACGTCTCGAACGGGTACGTCCCGACCTTGCTCTCCAGCCAGGCGATCTGGTCCGGGGTCTTGGCCAGCCAGGGTTCGAGCTTCTTGGCGTCGGCGCTGGGCACGACGTCCCGGACGGGCAGGCCGTGCGGTCCCTTGCGGTGCAGTACGGCGGAGCGGCCGATGGAGACCTGGGCGAGCTCGGTGGCCATGGGGTGCTGGGTGCGGTAGGTCCAGGTGGTGTCGGCGCCGACCCGGGCGGACCCGGTGGGCAGTCCGTTGGCGACGACCGTGTAGCCGTTCGGAGCGGTGATATGGAAGGTGAACATCGCCTTGTCGGACGGGTGGTCGTTGCACGGGAAGACCAGGTGGGCGGCGTCGGCCTGGTTGGCCATGGCGAGGCCGTCCGTGGTGCGCACCCAGCCGCCGTCCTGGTCCTTGGCGGACACCGGGTCGCTGGTGTGCCGCACCGTGATCCGGGTCCAGCTGCCCCGCCCCAGCGGCCGGTCGGGCGTGACGACCAGGTCCTCGCCGGCGCTGTCGAAGGCGGCGGGCCGGCCGTCGACCTCGACGGACTCCACCTTGCCGTGCGCGAAGTCCAGGTTGAGCCGGTCCAGGGCGGTGGTGGTCCAGGCGTCGATGGTGGTGACGGCCTGCAGCGGCTTGTCGTTGCTGCCGGGATAGGTGAAGGAGAGGTCGTACGACGCCACGTCGTACCCCGGGTTGCCGAGGTAGGGGAAGAGCCGGTCGCCGAGGCCGAGCGGGACCGGCGGGGCGCTCGCGCCGAGCAGGGCGACGGAGACGGCGGAGGCGAGGAGAGCGCCGGCCCGCCGGTGGCGGAGCGGGCCGGTGCCGCGTCCGGACGGGCGGGCGGGGCGCTGTGACGGGCGGGTGCGCAGGGTGAGCGGCATGGACCACCGCTACCAGCGCACCCCGGCCTCACGGCGGCGACATGCGACAAATCCACTCGAACGAGTAAGTCACTGGTGTTGCGCCCGGCCCACGTCGTACACACCGGCCACGTTGCGCATCGCGCGCATCAGGGCGGGCAGGTGGGCCGCGTCCGGGAGTTCGACCGTGTAGGTGTGGCGGACCCGCTGCTGACTGGGCGGTTCCACGGTCGCCGAGACGATCTCGGCGCCCTCCTGGGCCATCGCCTCGGTGAGGTCGGCGAGCAGATGCGGCCGGCCGAACGATTCGGCGACCAGGGTGACCCGGCAGGCGGTGCTGTCGCCCCAGCTCACGGCGGACTCCGGGCGGCCGGTGCCCTTCATGTGCGCCACCGCGGCGCACTCCACGCGGTGCACGGTGACCACTCCCCCGCGCACGGCGAAGCCGGTGACCTCGTCGGGCGGTACGGGCGTGCAGCAGCCGGCCAGCCGTACCGTCGCGTCGGGGCGGTCGACGACCACGGCGCTGGCGGTGCGGGGGGCGGGGGCCAGGGGCTCCGGGACGGGCCGCGTGGGCGCGGCCGCGGGGGCCTGCGGCTCCTCGGCGGCGTCCGGGTGGGTGGCGAGCCAGCGCTGGATGGCGATCCGGGCGGCCGCGGTGTGGGCGTGCTCCAGCCACTCCCGGGAGGGCTCGGAGGCCGGGTCCTGGCCCATCAGGAGCTGGACGGTGTCGCCGTCCCGCAGGACCGTGCTGAGGGTGGCGAGCCGGCCGTTGACGCGGGCGCCGATGCAGGCGTGCGCGTCCTCGCCGTACTGGGCGTAGGCGGCGTCCACGCAGGTGGCGCCCTCGGGCAGGCCGAGGGTGCCGCCGTCCGGGCGGAAGACGGTGATCTCGCGGTCCTGGGCGAGGTCCTCGCGCAGGGTGGACCAGAAGGTGTCGGTGTCGGGCGCGGCCTTCTGCCAGTCGAGGAGCCGGGAGAGCCAGCCGGGGCGGGTGGGGTCGGCGCGCTCGCCGTCGGCCGGGTCCTCGGCGGTCTCCGCCGCGGGGGCGTCGGCGGCCGGGGCGTAGGGGTTGCCTAGGGCGACGACTCCGGCCTCGGCGACCTTGTGCATCTGGTGGGTGCGGACGAGGACTTCGACGACCTGGCCGTCGGCGCGGGCGACCGCCGTGTGCAGCGACTGGTACAGGTTGAACTTCGGTACGGCGATGAAGTCCTTGAACTCCGAGACCACCGGGGTCAGACAGGTGTGCAGTTCGCCGAGGACGGCGTAACAGTCCGCGTCCTCGCCCACCAGCACCAGGAGCCGGCCGAAGTCGGCGCCGCGCAGTTCGCCGCGTTTGCGGCTGACGCGGTGCACGGAGACGAAGTGCCGGGGCCGGATGAGGACCTCGGCGGGGATGTCGGCCTCGCGCAGCACCCCGCGCACCTCGTCGGAGATCTCGGCGAGCGGGTCGTCGGCGCGGGCCGCGTTCTCGGCGATCAGCTCCCGGGTGTGCGCGTACTCCTCGGGGTGCAGGATGGCGAAGACCAGATCCTCCAGCTCGGTCTTCAGGGCCTGCACGCCGAGCCGTTCGGCGAGCGGGATGAGGACGTCACGGGTGACCTTGGCGATGCGTTCCTGTTTCTCGCGGCGCATCACCCCGAGGGTGCGCATGTTGTGCAGCCGGTCGGCGAGCTTGATCGACATCACGCGGACATCGCTGCCGGTGGCGACGAGCATCTTCCGGAAGGTCTCGGGTTCGGCGGCGGCCCCGTAGTCGACCTTCTCGAGTTTCGTCACCCCGTCGACCAGATAACGGACCTCCTCGCCGAACTGTTCCCGAACCTGGTCGAGCGTCACCTCGGTGTCCTCGACGGTGTCGTGGAGCAGGGACGCCGTCAGGGTGGTGGTCTCGGCGCCGAGTTCGGCGAGGATCAGGGTGACCGCGAGGGGATGCGTGATGTACGGCTCGCCGCTCTTGCGCATCTGGCCGCGGTGCGAGGACTCCGCCAGCACGTAGGCGCGGCGCAGCGGTTCGAGGTCGGCGTCGGGGTAGTGGGCGCGGTGCGCCTCGACGACATGACCGATGGCGTCGGGGAGTCTGCCGCGCGCGGCGTTCCCGAGCAGCGCCGCGCGGCCGAGCCGGCGCAGGTCGATCCGGGGGCGGGCCTTCCTGCGGACCGCCGCCGTGGGCACCGCGGGACCGGGCGTCGCAGGGTTCGTGGCCTCCGCACTCATGGGCACACCTCCGGCTCGTGACCGGCGGACGGGGCCCCAGGGCATACGCGGCTCAGGGATTGGCGACGTTCCCCCGTCCGTGCCGGTGCTTGATGCTATCGAGCCCACCGCGCCCGATTGACCGCCTCCCGCCGAGCGTGAAACGGATCACCCAATCGAGCGACGGTTTGGAGGTTTACGATTTTGCGCCACCTGTTCGGGGGGTGGCCGACGTTTCTGGCCATCAAGGCCAACGCGGGCCGTGCATCCGGGTGTTCACAGGCACCCGGACGCAGGGATCACGCGTTCAGCGGGCGGCGTTTTCCAGCCATTCGGCGTCGATCTCGCCCTCGGCCACGATCACCGCGGGACCGGTCATCTCGATCTCGCCGTCGGGGCGCTCCGTGATGACGAGGCGTCCGCCGGGCACGTCCACGGTGTACGTGGCCGGGTCGCCGGTGGCGGCGGGGTCGGCGCCGTCGCGGCGGGCGGTGGCCACGGCGACCGCGCAGGCGCCGGTGCCGCAGGAGCGGGTCTCACCGGAGCCGCGTTCGTGCACGCGCATCGCGACGTGGCGGGGGCCGCGGTCGACGACGAACTCGACGTTGACCCCTTCGGGGTAGGCCGACGAGGGGCTGAAGGGGGGCGCGGTGTAGAGATCGCCGGCGTCGGCGAGGTCCGCGACGAAGGCGACGGCGTGCGGGTTGCCCATGTTCACGTTCCGCGCGGGCCAGGTGCGGTCGCCGACGCTCACGGTGACGTCGCCCTCGGGGAGGCGGGCGCGGCCCATGCCGACGGTGATGTCGCCGGCCTTGTCGATGTGCACGGTCTTGACGCCGCCGCGGGTGGCGACGGTGAGATCGCCTTCCGTGACATGGCCGGCGTGCTGGAGGTAGCGGGCGAAGACGCGGACGCCGTTGCCGCACATCTCGGCGATCGAGCCGTCGCCGTTGCGGTAGTCCATGAACCACTCGGCGGCGGTGGCCATCCCCTTGGCCTCGGGGTGCGCGGCGGACCGTACGACGTGCAGCACGCCGTCGGCGCCGATGCCTGACCGGCGGTCGCACAGGGCGGCTACGGCGGCCGGGGTGAGGTCCAGGGTGTTCTCGGGGTCCGGGACGATCACGAAGTCGTTCTCGGTGCCGTGGCCCTTGAGGAAGGGGATGCTCATTCTTCGAGGGTAATGGAGGGTTGTGTCGTGGTCCGGCTGCGGGCCGGTGGGGGTTGGTCGCGCAGTTCCCCGCGCCCCTGACGGGGCGCTCCAGTGCGGGGCGCTTTCAGCATCCCCGCATTTCAGCGCAGTCTTGCTACGCGCCAGACGGCCAGGACGACCACGATCGCCACCAGGACCACGTAGCCGATCACCACGCGCCAGTCAGGGCGGCGGCCTGCGCCGCGGGCCGGGAAGCCTGGCAGGGTGTAGCCGACCTTCCTGGCCGCCATCATTCCCCAGCCCGCCGCGCAGGAGCAGATCAGCAGGCCCAGCATGGCGATCACCGCGCCGCTGTCGCCGAAGTCGAAGGCGAGGGGGAAGGCGAACATCAGGGAGCCGACCGCGGCGAGGCCCACGATGGGGGCGAGCTGCCACAGGCGCAGCCGGCGCTGCGGGCGGAGTTCGACCTCGACCTCGGGGCCGCTCGCGAACATCTCCTCCGGCTCGGGGCCGTCGGCGGTCACACCGCCGCCCACCGTGTCGTCCGGACCGTCCGAGCTCAGCCTGTCCTCGGCCTCTTCCGCCTCACTGGGCCCGACTGCGACGTGCTCGGTGTCTTGTGCGGTGTCGCGAGGGCCGGCCTCCATCGCCACGCGCCCTCCCAACCTAGGACTCCACTTGCGATCGAAGCTCGATGATGGCACGGCGCCGGAGGCCGCGATGACCGGTGGCGCATCCCGATGCCATGACGTGATCAGGCTGTGACCGGTCGTTCGACCAACGCCAGGGCCAGCCGCGGAAGTTCCTCGCGGTCCGCCGCGGCCCCACTCAACCAGTGCACCCGCGGGTCGCGCCTGAACCATGAATCCTGGCGGCGCGCGAAGCGCTTGGTGGCACGGACGGTCTCGGCCCGCGCTTCCGCTTCCGTGCAGTCTCCGGCGAGCGCCGCCAGGACCTGCTGGTAGCCGAGGGCGCGCGACGCCGTGCGGCCCTCGCGCAGCCCGTGCGCCTCCAGTGCGCGGACCTCGTCGACGAGTCCGGCCTCCCACATCCGGTCGACACGCAGCGCGATGCGCTCGTCGAGCTCGGGGCGCGCCACGTCGACACCGATCTGGAGGGTGTCGTACACCGAGTCGTGGCCGGGGAGGTTGGCGGTGAAGGGCTGGCCGGTGATCTCGATCACTTCGAGGGCACGGACGATACGACGGCCGTTGCTGGGCAGGATGGCCCGGCCGGCCTCGGGGTCGGCGGCGGCCAGCCGCGCGTGCAGCGCGCCGGAGCCGCGCAGCGCGAGTTCTTCCTCCAGGCGGGCCCTGACCTCGGGGTCGGTGCCGGGGAACTCCAGGTTGTCGACGGCGCCGCGGACGTAGAGCCCGGAGCCGCCGACCAGGATCGGCCAGCGGCCCTCGGCGAGCAGGGCGTCGATACGGGCGCGGGCGAGCCGCTGGTACTCGGCGACGGAGGCGGTGACGGACACGTCCCAGATGTCGAGCAGGTGGTGCGGGACACCGGCGCGCTCGCCCGGCGTCAGCTTGGCGGTCCCGATGTCCATCCCCCGGTACAGCTGCATGGAGTCGGCGTTGACGACCTCACCGCCGAGCCGTTGGGCCAGAAAGACACCGAGGTCGGACTTTCCGGCCGCGGTGGGGCCGACGACGGCGATGACACGGGGGGCGGGGGGTGCGCTGCTCACCGCACCAGTCTCGCAAACCTCGGCAGCGGGTCTCGAACGAGTTACGTGACAGTCCGTGTCCGGCTTCGTTGCCCGTTGCGAGGTCCCGCCGCCGCCGAGAGGCGGTGACCGGTTCTGACGCAATCGGACGCACCGGGTGACGCGGGATTTCGCTCGCACGAGTAACGTATGGAGTGGATATGGGCGTTTTTGCACGACTCCTCGGAAGGAAGCCGAAGGCGACGGAGGAGCCCGACGCCGAGACGCCGGTCGGCACCGAGCCGGACGGGTCCGAGGCGGCGAGCACGGCGGAGGAGGCGGCGGCCGAGGCGACAGCGGCGAAGGGGACGGACGAGGGCGACGACGGGAGCGCGGAAGCGGCGGCGGTGGCGACGGAGCCCGAGCCCGCCGCGGTGACCGCCGTCGCGAGCACCGAGATCCCCCGGCAGCAGTCCGCCAAGGAGGCCGCCGACAACGAGGCCGGCGAGGGCGCCCGCACATAACGGCCCGCGAGGGAAGCCATAGGGAAGGTAGCCATGGGTCTTTTGGACAATTTGAAGGCCAAGCTCGCCCCGGCCAAGGACAAGGCCTCTCACCTCGCGCAGCAGCACGAGGACAAGATCGACAAGCTTCAGCACGGCATCGACAAGGCCGCGCGGGTCGTCGACGAGAAGACCAAGGGCAAGTACAGCGACAAGATCCAGACGGGTACGGGCAAGGCCAAGGTCGCCATGGACCGGTTCGTGCATCCGGACGCCATGGGCGGGACCGGGGCCGACCCCACCACCCCGACCCGGCCGGAGGGTCCGCCGTCGGCTTCCTGAGCGGGGCGGACCGCGAAGATCGGCGGACGGCCGAGAGTCACCCGACTCCCGGCCGTCCGCCGTTTCCCCGGTTCGCCGTTTCCCGGAGTGCGGTGCTCAGGACCAGGTCGCCACGAGGTAGCAGACGCCGTACGGGGCGTCGTCGTGGAGCAGTGTGCCGGTGAGGTCCGCGTGCTCGGCTGCGCCGGCGAGGATCTGCCAGGGGGCGCGGCCGTCGGCCTTGAGGTCGTGGGCCAGCGCCGTGTCGAGGTTCTTGATCGCCGTGATGTCGGCCGTGCCGAGCGCCCGGGCGACCTCGGCGTCGAAGGGGGCCGCCCGCTCATCGAGGTAGCCGGGGGCCTTGAGCGTGCGGCAGGCGCTGGCGTCGCCCATCACCAGCAGGGCCACGCGCGCGGCCCGGCCGGCGATCTCCCGGCCGGCCTCGACGCACCGCTCGGTCTCCAGGGGCTCGCCCACCCCCAGTCCCTCGATCGGCGCGTCGGCCCAGCCGGTGCGCTCCAGCAGCCAGGCGCCGACGGCGAGCGAGGTCGGCAGTTCCCGCTCCCCCGCCTCACCGTCGCCCAGGCGTACGCCGACGTCGACGCCGAAACCACGGAAGGAGCCCCGGCTGCCCTGCGGGAACACGCCCCGGCCGGACTGCTCGGCGGGCCCGACCACCACCAGGAGGTCGGGCCGGGCGGCGGCGAGCACCCCGAGCGCGTCGGTGCAGGCGGCACGCGCGCCGTCCAGTTCGGGGGCGGCGCCGGCGGCGACCTCGGGCACGAGGAGCGGCGGGCTGGGGCAGACTGCGGCGGCGACAAGCACGACCGGCAGCCTAGTGCGGGTACCCGCCCTCGGGATCACTGGTCCACGCCAGTTCCGCCAGGCGGTAGAAGACCCGGTGGGTGGACATCATGCCGTCGATGTGCACGTAGTACGCGTCGCCGTCCCCCGTCCGGAACACCTCACGGCGCTGCTGGCGCAGGCCCATGCGGGGACGGTGGGTGCAGGCGATCTCGTAGAGGCTGGCCCGGGCCTGTTCGGGGGTCGCCTCGAAACGGACGACCTCCTCGACCTTGTACTGCTCCCCGTGGCCGAACTGCACGACCACCACCCACCGCGCCATGGTCCGCCGCCCCCTCGTGATCGGCGCCCGTGACGGCGCCCGTGATCGACGCGAGGAGTATGGCGCGCGCTCAGTGCGCCGCACAGCCCCCGGTGGCCGCCGGGAGCGGTTCCGGCACCCCGATCTTCGGCAGGCCCAGCAGCACGCCCGCCGGCTTCGCGGCCTCCGCCGCGTTCCGCTTCTCCCAGGCGTCGCCCGCGCGGGTGTGCCGTACGCCGAGCACCTGGCCCTCGGCGAGGAGGTGGTGCGGGGCGGCGTAGGTGATCTCCACGGTGACGACGTCGCCGGGGCGGACCTCCTGCTCCGGCTTGGTGAAGTGGACGAGCCGGTTGTCGGGGGCGCGGCCGGACAGCCGGTGCGTGGCGCCGTCCTTGCGGCCCTCGCCCTCGGCGACCATCAGCTCCAGGGTGCGGCCGACCTGCTTCTTGTTCTCCTCCCAGGAGATCTCCTCCTGGAGGGCGACGAGACGCTCGTAGCGCGCCTGGACGACCTCCTTGGGGATCTGGCCCTCCATGGTCGCGGCGGGGGTGCCGGGGCGCTTGGAGTACTGGAAGGTGAAGGCCTGGGTGAAGCGGGCCTCGCGCACGGCGTGCATCGTCTGCTCGAAGTCGGCCTCGGTCTCGCCGGGGAAGCCCACGATGATGTCGGTGGTGATGGCCGCGTGCGGGATGGCGGCGCGGACCTTCTCGATGATCCCGAGGTAGCGCTCCTGCCGGTAGGAGCGGCGCATGGCCTTGAGCACCGTGTCCGAGCCGGACTGGAGCGGCATGTGCAGCTGGGGCATCACGTTCGGGGTCTCGGCCATGGCCGCGATCACGTCGTCGGTGAAGTCGCGGGGGTGCGGGGAGGTGAACCGCACCCGCTCCAGTCCCTCGATGTTCCCGCACGCCCGCAGCAGCTTGCTGAAGGCCTCGCGGTCGCCGATGTCGGAGCCGTACGCGTTGACGTTCTGCCCGAGCAGGGTGATCTCGGAGACGCCCTCGCCGACCAGGGCCTCGATCTCGGCGAGGATGTCGCCGGTGCGGCGGTCCTTCTCCTTGCCGCGCAAGGCCGGGACGATGCAGAAGGTGCAGGTGTTGTTGCAGCCGACGGAGATCGAGACCCAGGCGGCGTAGGCGCTCTCGCGGCGGGTGGGCAGCGTGGAGGGGAACGCCTCCAGCGACTCGGCGATCTCGACCTGGGCCTCTTCCTGGACCCGGGCGCGCTCCAGCAGGACCGGCAGCTTGCCGATGTTGTGCGTACCGAAGACGACGTCGACCCAGGGGGCCTTCTTGACGATCGTGTCCTGGTCCTTCTGCGCCAGGCAGCCGCCGACCGCGATCTGCATCCCCGGCCGGGAGGCCTTCCTGGGCGCGAGCCGGCCCAGGTTGCCGTACAGCCGGTTGTCGGCGTTCTCCCGGACCGCGCACGTGTTGAAGACGACGACGTCCGCGTCGCCGTCCGAGCCCTCGGGCGCGCGCACGTACCCGGCCTCCTCCAGCAGCCCGGACAATCGCTCGGAGTCGTGGACGTTCATCTGGCACCCGTAGGTACGGACTTCGTAGGTCTTGGGTGCCGCTACGTCCACTGCGGGGCTCCGGTCGCTGCTGATGGTCATGGGTCAAGGGTAGGCGCTCCGCCGGGACCCCTGTCCCCCACTGCGGCGGAGCCCTCCTTGCCCGCGTACCGCAGGGGAAGCCCGGCTGGGCGGGCAGCCGCTAGCCGGGCCGGCCGAGGCCGAGGGCCGCGTGGACGGCGGTGTGGACCTGGGCGGTGACGGTCTCCGGGGTGGAGGTGTCGAGCTTGCCGTCGAGGTGGAGGAAGGCCAGGCCGTGGACCAGGGCCCAGACGGCCGTGGGCAGTCCGTCGTGGGCGCCGCCGGGGAAGGCGTCGCGGACGAGGGCGTCGACGTAGGCGGTGAGCGCGGCGGTCGCCTCGGCGCGTTCGGGGCTGTCCGGGTCGCAGGGCTCCGCGAACATGGCCCGGAACAGCGCCGGGTGGTCGAGGGCGAACCGGACGTAGGCCACGGCGACGGCGACCAGGTCGTCGGGGGCCG
Organism: Streptomyces sp. NPDC090088; assembly: GCF_044747345.1. NCBI lineage: Bacteria > Bacillati > Actinomycetota > Actinomycetes > Kitasatosporales > Streptomycetaceae > Streptomyces > Streptomyces sp. NPDC090088. The sequence goes on from NZ_JBIVDZ010000008.1 coordinate 611,767, forward strand.
CGGGCGCGGGATGCGCCGCCGTGAGGCAGCCGGCGAGTTCGCGGTAGCCCTCGGCGGCCACGGCGGACACGAGCGCGTCCCGGTCGGCGTAGTGGCGGTAGGGGGCCGTGGGCGAGACCCCGGCCCGGCGGGCCACCGCCCGCAGCGACAGCGCGCCGCTGCCGTCCTCCTCCAGCAGTTCGCGGGCCGCGCGCAGGCAGGCGGCCCGGAGATCGCCGTGATGGTACGAGTCACTCGCCGGTGGCATGGGTCACCCTCACGCATGTTTACAGTGCTGACATCGGTCGCCTAATGTGAGCGCCGTACACATTGTTGGCGCCGCGCACATTCTACGGCGGCCGGAGAGGAGACCCCGGATGACCAGCCCCTTGTTCTCGCCCCTGCGACTGCGCTCCGGGCAGGTGCTGCCCAACCGGATCGCGAAGGCGGCCATGGAGGAGGGGATGGCCGGCGCCGGTCAGCTCCCGGACGAGCGGCTCCTCGCCCTGTACCGGCGGTGGGGCGGTGGCGGCGCCGGCCTGCTGATCACCGGCAATGTGATGGTGCACGCCGAGGCGCTGACCGGCCCGGGCGGTGTCGTCCTCGACGCGGCCACCCCGCTGGAGCCGTTCGCCGCGTGGGCCGAGGCCGGCCGGTCCGGGGGCGCGGCGATGTGGATGCAGATCAACCATCCCGGCCGCCAGGTCCAGGCCGAGATGCCCGGCGTGGTGTGGGGGCCGTCGGACGTCGGCGTCGAGATCGGCCGGCACAGCAGGCGGTTCGGCCGCCCGAGCGCCATGGCACCGGACCAGATCGAGGCCACCGTGCGGCGGTTCGCGGTCACCGCGGAGCGGGCCGCGCGGGCGGGCTTCGACGGCGTGCAGATCCACGCGGCCCACGGCTACCTGCTCTCGCAGTTCCTGTCCCCGCTGGTCAACCGGCGCACCGACCGGTGGGGCGGTCCGCTGGAGAACCGGGCGCGGATGCTGCTGGACGTGGTGCGTGCCGTACGGGCCGCGGTACCGCCGGAGTTCGCGGTCGCGGTGAAGCTGAACTCGGCCGACTTCCAGCGCGGCGGCTTCGACGTCGACGACGCCCGCCGGGTGATCGCCCTGCTCGAACCGCTCGGTGTCGACCTGGTGGAGCTGTCCGGCGGCAGCTACGAGAGCCCCGCCATGTCGGGCCGCCCGGCCGACGCCCGGACCCGGGCCCGCGAGGCCTACTTCCTGGACCTGGCGAAGGACCTGGCCGCCACGAGCCCGCTCCCCCTCATGCTCACCGGCGGCATCACCCGGCGGGACACCGCCGAGCAGGTCCTGGCCGACGGCGTCGACCTGGTCGGGATGGGCACCGCGCTGGCGGTGGCCCCGGACCTGCCCGGCCAGTGGCGGCGGGGCGCGGGGGCGGACGCCCGGCTGCGGCCGGTGACCTGGTCGGACAAGACGCTCGCCGCGGCGGCCGGGATGGCCCTGGTCCGCCGCCAGCTGCGCCGGATGGCCCGGGGCGGCGAACCGGCGCTCGGCACCCGTCCGGCCTGCGCGCTCGTCTCCGAGCAGCTGGTGGCGCGCCGCCAGCTGCGCCGCTACCGCGCCTGGTTGCCGGAGGCGGCCTCACACCGCCAGCGCGCAGACCACTGACGGCACGGACGCGGTGGCGACCGGCTCGCCCAGGACCCCGGAGTCCCGGACCGGCAGCACGGCCAGGGTGCCGCTGTGCTGGTTGGCGACGAGGAGGTGGCCGGGGACCGGGGTCAGCCCGCGCGGCCAGCCGCCACCACAGGGGGTCTCGCCGAGCGGCACCAGGGTGATGCCGTCGATCCGGAAGGCCGCCACCGTCTCGGCGCCCCGGTTGGTGACCCAGACGAAGCGGTCCGAGACGACGATCCCGCCGGGCTGGTTGGGCACCCCGGCGTCCGTCGCGGGCACCCGGGACAGCTCGACGAGGGTGCCGGTCGCCGCGTCGTACCGGTGGCAGGTCACCGTCGAGGAGAGTTCGTCGGCGCTGAACACCAGGTCGCCGGTGGGCGTGAAGGCGAGGTGGCGGGGTCCGGAGCCGGGGCGCAGCCGGTTCACCGCGGTGCGCTCCAGGGTGCCGTCGGCGGTGTCCAGGCGGTAGGCGAACACCGCGTCGGCGCCGAGATCGGTGGCGAGCACGAACCGGCCCGCCGGGTCGACCAGCACCTGGTGGGCGTGGCTGCCCTCCTGCCGTCCGACGACCGGACCCGACCCCTTGTGCTCGACGACGTCCGTGAGGTCCGCGATCCGGCCCGCCGCGTCCAGCCGGTGCACGGCGACCGTGCCGGGCAGGGTGTCGGTGCCGTAGTTGGCGGTCAGCAGCCAGTCGCCGTCCGGGTGGACGGTGAGGTGGCAGGGGTTGGCACCGCCGCTGGTGACCGGCGCGCCGAGGGCGGTCGGCGCGCCCCCCGGCGTGGCGAAGGCTCCGACGGCGCCCTCGGTGGACTCGTGGGTGGTGTAGACGACGGGCAGGGTCGGGTGGGCGGCCAGGAAGGACGCGCCGCTCGCGGGGACCGGCGACGCCTCGGTGGTCAGCACCGGCCCGTTCAGGCGCAGCGAGGTGAGACCGACCCCCTCACCTCCGGTGTCGGGGGTGTAGGAGCCGGCGAGAACTGTGGGCATGGGGATTCCTCGGGTGCGGTCGGCACAACAGGTCGTCGGGGCGCCGGGGCGTCGGGGCGCCGGGGCGTCGGGGCGCCGGGGCGTCGGGGCGCCGGGGCGTCGGTCGGTGCGGTACGTCATGGGCAGGTCCAGCACGTCGTACGTCAGCGCAGCACGTCGTCATGGTGGTCCAGCAGGGCGAGTTCGGTGCGCCGGGGCAGGCCCTCCCAGTCCCCGGTGGTGGAGACGGCGAAGGCGCCGAGCCGGGCGGCGGTGCGCAGCCGGTGGTGCGGGGGCTCGCCGGCGAGGAGTTCGGCGAGGTAGCCGGCGACGAACGCGTCCCCGGCGCCCACCGAGTCGTGCACCCGCACGGGGAGCGCGGGCTGCCGGTAGGGCACTCCGTCGAGGAGGGCGTACGCGCCGTCGGCGCCCAGCTTCACCACCGCCCCGCCCGGTCCCAGCTCGCAGAGTCCCTTGGCGAGTTCCTCGGGCTCGTGGAGGTCGGGCACCGCGAGCCGGGCCTCGTGCGGTCCGGCGAACACCAGGTCGCTGTCGCGCAGCAGGGGCAGTACGGCCCGCCGGGCGTCGGCCTCGCTCCACAGCAGGGAGCGGAAGTTGATGTCGAAGGAGACGAGGACACCCGCGTCCTTGGCGATCCGCACCGCCCGGCGGACCGCGCTCGCGGGGTCGTCGCCGAGGGCCGGGGTGATCCCGGTGATGTGCAGGACCGCGGCCCCCGCGACGACCTGCTCGGGGATGTCCTCGGGGGCGAGCCGGACCCCGGCCGTCGCGGTGCGGTAGTACCGCATGCGGTGGTGGCCGCTGGTGCGCCGCTCCTTGAGGAGCAGCGAGGTCGGGGCGGGGTCGCGGACGGCCAGCGCGGTGACGCCCTCGGCACGCAGTTCGCGCAGCACGAGTTCGCCGAGCTGGTCCTCGCCGACCCGGCCGATCCAGGTGGCCCGGCCGCCGAGCCGGCTCACCCCGACAGCGACGTTGGACTCGGCCCCGGCGACCCCGAGGCGCAGCGCGGTGCCGAGGGCGAGGGGGCCCGGCTCGCCGGCGGCGAGGACGGCGAGGGTCTCGCCGACGGTGACGAGGTACGGCTGGCCGGCATCGGCAGTGGTGTTCACGCGTCGCCCTTCCCGGCCCGCGCCGCGGGCCTGACCGTCTCCAGCAGGTCGCGTGCTCTCCGGGTGAGCGCGGCGAGGGCCGCCGGGTCGCCGGGGGCCCGGTCCGCGCCGCGCAGCAGCGGGGAGCCGACGCCCACGGCACAGGCCCCGGCGGCCAGGTACGCCGCGGCCTCGGCGAGGTCCACGCCGCCGACCGCGACCAGCGGGATGTCCGGGAGCGGGGCGCGCAGTTGCCGTAGATACGCGGGTCCGCCGGTGCAGGCGGGGAAGAGCTTGACGGCGGCGGCGCCGGCCCGCCAGGCGGTGGCCACCTCGGTGGGGGTCCAGGCGCCCGGGTAGCAGGGGATGCCGAGGTCGGCGGCGGCGCGGATCACGTCGGGTTCGACGACGGGGGCGACCAGGAACTCGGCACCGGCGGCGACCGCGTCGCGCAGGTCGGCCGGGGTCATGACCGTACCCGCGCCGACCGCCGCGGACGGGCCGAGCTCCGCCCGGATCCGGGCGAGGGCGTCGAGGGCGCCCGTGGTGGTGAGGGTGATCTCCAGGCAGGTGACCCCGCCGGCGGCGAGGGCGCGGGCGACGGCGGGCAGCCCGGTGGCGTCGGCCGAGCGCAGGATGGCCATCGCACGGGTGCGGACCAGCTGCGGGGTGAGGGCGGGGCGTGCGGTCACTTGACCGCTCCCGCGGACATGCCGGCGACGACCTGGCGCTGGAAGAACACGAAGATGACCAGCAGCGGCAGGACGCCGAGCAGGGCGGCCGGGAACAGGGTGGTCGGCTGCACGGTGTGCGGGTCGATGAAGGAGTAGGCGTTCACCATGACGGTGCGCTTGTCGGGGTCCTGGAGGAAGACCAGCGGGACGAGCAGGTCGTTCCAGATCTGCAGGGCGACGAAGGTCAGCAGGGTGCTGGTCACCGGCCGCAGCAGCGGGAGCACGACGACGAAGAAGGTGCGGAACGCGCCGCAGCCGTCGAGCGCGGCGGCCTCCTCCAGGTCGACCGGGATGGAGCGGATGAAGCTGGTGTAGAAGAACACGGCCAGCGGCAGGTTGATCGCGGTGTAGATGAAGACCACGCCCGCGTAGGTGTCGAGCAGGTTCATGTCCCGCATCAGCAGGTACAGCGGCGCCACCACCACGAACACGGGGATGGAGGTGCCGAGGATGAACAGCCGGTACACGGTCGTGGACCAGCCCGCGGTGATCCGGGCCAGCGGGTACCCGGCCAGCGAGCCCAGCACGGTGATGCACACGCAGGAGAGCCCGGTGATCAGCAGGGTGTTGAGGGTGCTCGGCCCGTAGTGGATCTGGCTGAAGGCGTCGCTGAAGTTCTTCAGCGTGAAGGAGTGCGGGATCCCCAGCGGGGAGCGGGCGACATCGGCCGCGGTGCGCAGCGAGGTGACGACCGTGAAGAGGAACGGCAGCACGAACAGCACGGTGCCCAGGCAGAGCAGGGCGGTGCCGAGGCCGTGGGCGATCAGCCGCCCCTTGGCGGATATGGAGGGTGGAGAGGTCATGGTGGCGATCCGTCCGAATCGATCAGGTGCGGTACGACGTCACACGCGCCGACGTCAGATGCGCTGCCGTCGGCCGCGCTGTCAGATGCGCCGTTCGCGCAGCCTGAGCAGGGAGTTGGTCGCGCTGGACAGGACGACCACGGTCACCAGCAGCAGCACCGACAGCGCGACGCCGAGGGCGAACTTCCCGCCGCCGAAGATGTTCCGGTAGACCAGCAGGGTCAGGGTGTCGGTGGCACCGGCCGGGCCGCCGTTGGTGAGGACGAGCGGGAACTCGAAGACCTTCAGCGAGCCGATCAGGCTGAGGGTGACGTTGACGGTCAGGGCGGGGGCGAGCAGCGGCCACTCGATGCTGCGGAACCGCCGCCAGCCGCTCGCGCCGTCCAGCGCGGCCGCCTCCAGCAGTTCGGTCGGCATGCTCATGTAGCTGGCGAGGAAGATCGCGCAGGAGTAGCCGGTGAACATCCAGACGTTGACGGCGGCCACCGCGTACAGCGCGGTGTGCGGGTCGCCCAGCCAGACGTGTCGCAGGCTGCCGAGGCCGATCGCGTCGAGCAGGCCGTTCAGCCCGCCGCCGGGTGCGAAGAGGTACGACCAGATGAACGCGGCCATCACCGGGGAGATCAGCGTCGGCGTCAGCAGCACGACGTTGAGCACCTTGCGGACCCCGGGCCGGCGGAACAGCATCGCGGCGAAGAGCAGGCCGAGCCCGTTCTGCACGACGACGACCACGACCGCGTAGAGCACGGTGTGCCACAGGGCGGCGGAGATGGCCGGGTCGTCCGCCATCGCCCGGTACTGGTCGAGCCCGACGAAGTTCGCCACCGGGCCGCCGAGGCTGTCGGTGAAGCTCAGATAGACGCCCCGGACCAGCGGATACAGCATGAAGACGCTGTACACGGCGATCGCCGGGAGCAGGAAGGCGGCCATGGTGGCGCGCCGGCGGTGGAACACGAGGTCGATCCTCCTTGGCCGGGGGGCCGCGGTGCGGGCGGGGCGAAAGGGGCGGGGAAGCGGGCCGCACCCGCACCGCGGCGGTCCCGGGACGGGACTCGGTAGGCCGGTCTACTTGGCGGAGGCCGCCGTCTGGATGTCCTTCAGGGTCTGCGCCTCGGAGGCCTGGCCCAGCAGGAACGCCTGGATCTTGGAGCCGACGGTGGTCTCGGCGGTCGCGCCGTACCAGGAGTCGGACGGCAGGACGCGGTAACGGCCTTCGTTGAAGGCGGCGTTGAAGGTCTTGGTCTCCGTGGCGTCCGGGGTCGTACCGCCGGTGAAGGGGGACTCGGCGTGCTCGGCGTCCAGGTACTTGGCGAGGTTCTCGCTCTGGGACCAGAACTTCACGTACTCCTTGGCCGCGTCGGCGTGCTGCGACTGGGAGTTGACGCCCCACATGGTGCCGGAGAAGAGCATGGCGTTGGGCTTGGTGCCGGCGGCGCCGGCCGGCCAGGGGGTGAACTGGACCGGGAAGTCGGCCTTGGCGACGTTGGAGACCTGCCAGGCGCCCTGGTACCAGAAGGCGCTCTTGCCGGCGCTGAAGTCCTGCGGACCCTGCGACCACTCGTCGACGCCGAGCTCGTTCTTCCAGCTGATGTACCCCTTGTCCTCAAGGGTCTTGAGCTGGTCCAGCGAGGTCTTCCAGTCGGTGCCGAAGGAGGCCTTGCCGGCCAGGAAGTCGGCGTCCCACTGCTTGTTCTTCTGGTAGACGAGGGTGGAGCCGATCGCCTGGAAGGTGGAGCTGCCGGTCCAGCCGGACTTGTCGGGCAGCGCGATCGGGGTGATGCCGGCCTTCTTGACCTTGGCGAGGTCGGCGAGGAACGTCGGCCAGTCGGCGGGGACCTCGGTGACACCGGCCTTCTTCAGCAGGTCCATGTTGGTGTACAGGCCGATGCCGATCAGCTCCATCGGCATGGCGAGGACCTTGCCGTCGCTGGTCGCGAAGGGCTTGGCGGAGTCGGAGATCCGGCTCGCCCAGGACTCCTGGGAGAGGTCGGCGAGGTAGCCGGAGGCGCCCCACTTCTTCATCTTGTCCGTGTCGACCATGATCACGTCGCCGGCCTTGCCGCCGAGCAGCTCGGGCTGGAGCTTCTGGGTGTAGGTGTCGTTCGCGGTGATGTACTCGAAGTCGACCTTGATGTCCGGATGGGCCTTCTCGAAGGCCTTGTTGATCTCCGCGACGTTCGCGGGCTCCGCGCCGCCGCCCTTCCACGCCTCGACCTTGATGTGCACCTTCCCGTCCGCGGAGGACGAGCCGGAGCCACCGCCACAGGCGGCGAGCGTGGTCGCCAGGGCGGCGACCGTGGTGGCGACTGCGAGCAGTCTCCCGGAGCGCTTCATTGCACACCTCACCCATTCGTCGGCGCAGGCCGACATCTCGTGTTTGCGGGGATTGATTGCGGGATGCAGCTCGGTCGACATGTCGAACCGAGTCTGGAATGACGAACAAAGTGGGGGGCGGGGGGGATGGGGGGGTACGAACGGATCGGGATCTCGAACAGTCGGGGCGGTCCGGATTGCGGACCGCTGCCACTGGCTGGTTTCAGTCCCGCCGTTTCGGCCGGGTCTGCATGGATATATCACTGATATCCACTTGAGGAAACCGGTTGACCAAGACTTCGGCGAACGCTAGGTTGCGGCGCCAGAAGGTGTCAAGAGGCCGAACACAACACCCCACAGGGAGGAACCCCAGTGCCCGATCAGCCAGTACGGGCCAGGCTGGTGGATGTCGCCAGGGAGGCCGGCGTCTCCAAGGCGACCGTGTCCAAGGTGCTCAACGGACGGCAGGACCTGTCCGTCCGCCCCGAGACCAGAGCGCGCATCCACGAGGTGGCCGAGGCGCTCGGCTACCGCCCGCACTCCGGTGCCCGCGCGCTGGCCGGCGCGAGCACCCACGCCCTGGCCCTGCTGGTCCCCTCCCTCGGCAACCCGACCTACGTCACCATCTCCCGCGGCGCCTACCAGCGCGCCCGTGAGCTGGGCTATCTCTCCCTGCTCGCCGAGGACTTCGACGGGCAGGAGGCCGACGAGACCTTCAACGACCTGGTCAAGGAGGGCCGCGTGGACGGGCTGCTGATCGCCTCCGCCCGCCCCGGCCATCCGCTCCTGGAGACCCTGCGCCGCAGCCCCGTCCCGCATGTCTTCCTCAACCGCGCGGTCGAGGGCTCGGGGCGCAACGTCACCATGGACGTGGCCCGTTCCAGCGTCACCGCGCTCGACCACCTGCACGAGCTCGGCCACCGCGTGGTGGGCCATGTCGCGGGCCCGACCGGCATCAAGCCCAGCGAGGACCGCAGACAGGCGTTCCTCGACCGCGCCGGCGAGCTGGGACTGCTCGCCGCCCCGGTCGCCACCGGCGAGTTCACCGAGGAGGGCGGTGCCACGGCCGCCCGCGCGCTGCTCGCCCCCACCGACACCCGCCCACCGGTCACCGCGCTGTACACCAGCTCGCTGGCCCAGGCGATCGGCGCGCTGCACGCGATCGGCGAACTCGGCCTGCGGGTCCCCGAGGACGTCTCGCTGGTCGGCAACGACGACCTGCCGGTCGCCGGTTACCTCACCCCCTCCCTCACCACCGTCGCGATGCCCCTGTACGAGCTGGGCACCGCCGCCGTCGACGCCCTGGTCGCCGAGATCGAGGGCAAGTCACCCGGGGACGTGGTCGTCCCCACCGAGCCGCGGCTGGTCCTGCGCGGCTCCACCGCTCCCCCCGGCCGAGCCGGGCGAAAGACCCTGACCTAACGGGATGACCGAGCCGCCGGTCGCACCGAGAGGAACCCCATGAGCCGCACCATCCCCACCCGCTTCGCCGGGCGCACCGCCCTGCTCACCGCCGCCGCCTCCGGCATCGGCGCGGCCACCGCCCACCGGCTGGCCGGTGAAGGCGCGTCCGTGCTGGTCACCGACGTGGACGAGGCGGGCGCCGCCCGGGTGGCCGAGGAGGTCCGCGCCAAGGGCGGGGACGCCCGCCACCGCGCCCTCGACGTGACCTCCGCCGAGGCCTGGCCGGAGGCGGTCCGGGCCGCCGAGGAGTGGACCGGCCGCCTCGACCTCCTCCACCTCAACGCCGGCCGCAACCTGCCCGGCGCCGTCCACGAACTCTCCGACGCCTCCTGGCACAGCCATCTGCGCCTGGCCCTCGACTCGGTCTTCTACGGCTGCCGGGCGGCCGTACCCCTGCTGTCGGCCGCCCGGGGCGCGATCGTCATCACCTCGTCCGTGCACGCGGTCCTCGGCTTCAGCGGCTTCCCCGCGTACGCGGCCGCCAAGGGCGGGGTGACCGCGCTGGTACGGCAGTTGGCGGTGGAGTACGGCGGCCGGATCCGGGTCAACGCGGTGGTGCCCGGGGCCGTGGACACCGGCCTGTGGGTGGACGCCCCCGCCGAGTACCGCGCGCAGACCGCCGCCCGCACCCCGGTCGGCCGGATCGGCGAACCCGAGGACATCGCCGCGGCCGTCGCCTTCCTCGGCTCCGAGGACGCCTCGTTCATCACCGGCCAGAACCTGGTCGTGGACGGCGGCCGCAGCATCAGCGCGCAGGAGTAGCGCGCATCCCCCTGTTCGGCTTCAGCGACTCTCACGTCACCGCCTCGGGCTCTCGTGCCCGCGGACCCGGAGGTCCCGCACCATGAAAATCACCGGATACGAGCTGTTCTTCGTCGAACCGCGCTGGCTGTTCCTGCGCGTCGACACCGACGAGGGCGTTTCCGGCTGGGGAGAACCCATCGTCGAGGGCAAGGCGCACACGACGGCGAAGGCCGTGGAGGAGATGTTCGACTACCTCCTCGGCCAGGACCCGGCCCGGATCGAGGAGCACTGGCAGATGCTCGCGAAGGGCGGCTTCTACCGGGGCGGCCCGGTGCTCAGCAGCGCCCTCGCCGGTATCGACCAGGCCCTGTGGGACATCGCGGGCAAGACCCACGGCGTGCCCGTGCACCAGCTCCTGGGCGGCCATGTCCGCGACCGGGTCCGCATCTACGGCTGGCTGTACGGCGAGACCCCCGAGGAACTCGCCGAGTCGGCGGCCGGCCAGGTGGCCAAGGGCCTGACCGCCGTGAAGATGAACCCCTGCGCGCAGCTGGAGCCGCTGGCCACGCCGGCCGCGATCGCCGCGATCGTGGACCGGGTGACCGCGGTCCGCGAGGCGATCGGCCCCGACCGTGACCTGGCCCTCGACTTCCACGGCCGGTTCAGCGGGGCGATGTCGCGGCGGGTCCTGCCGTATCTGGAGCCGTTGCTGCCGATGTTCGTGGAGGAGCCGGTCCTGCCGGAGTTCACGCGCGACCTCGGCGAGGTCGTCCGCGCCACGTCCATTCCCATCGCCACGGGCGAACGGCTCTTCTCCCGCTGGGACTTCCGCGAGGTGCTGGCCGACGGCATCGCGGTCGCCCAGCCCGACATCAGCCACGCGGGCGGCATCTCGGAGACGCGGCGCATCGCGGCGATGGCCGAGGCGTACGACGTGCTGGTGGCCCCGCACTGCCCCCTCGGCCCCATCGCCCTCGCCGCGAGCCTCCAGCTCGACTTCGCCATCCCGAACTTCCTGATCCAGGAGCAGTCACTGGGGATCGGGTACGGGGACAGCAGCGGGTTGCTGGGGTATCTGGCCGATGCCTCGCCGTTCGAGGTGCGGGACGGCCACATCGAGCGGCTCACCGGTCCGGGGCTCGGCATCGAGATCGACGAGGCGGTGATCCGGGAGGCGGCGGAGAAGGGGCACCGCTGGCGCAACCCGGTGTGGCGGAACAGGGACGGGTCGCTGGCGTCCTGGTAGCGCCGGTAGCGGGACGGCTGCGGCCCGGTGGGGGTTGTTCGCGCAGTTCCCCGCGCCCCTAAAGGGGCGCTCGCCGTAGCGCCCCTTTAGGGGCGCGGGGAACTGCGCGACCAGCCACGACGCACCCGCACCCGAAAACGGTCCCGCACCCCCTGCTTCTCTGCCCCCACCCCACAGGTCCCGGACGGGCCCGCTGCAACGGACCCGCCCGGTTTTCGGAGGACACTCACTCTCACCAAGGAGCGTCGCAATGAAGCGTCGCAGATCGGCCGTGCGTACGGCCAGTCGAACATCCCGTGTACTGACCCTTCTGGCCACCCTGGCCGGCATCCTGCTCGTCCCGGCCACCGCCGCACACGCCGCCGGCACCGCCTACTACGTGAACTGCTCGGCGTCCACCAACGGCACCGGCACGCAGAGCAGCCCCTGGAACGCGGTCAGCAGCGTCAACGCCACCACCTTCACCGCCGGCGACAGCATCCTCTTCGCCGCCGGCACCACCTGCACCGGCCAGCTCACCCCGGGCGGCTCGGGAACCTCGGGCAGCAACATCTCGATCAGCTCCTACGGCTCCGGTGCCAAGCCGGTCATCGACGCGGCCGGTGCCACCGGCGCGGTCGTCAAGCTGCTCAACCAGCAGTACTGGGACATCGGCGGCCTGGAGCTGATCGACAACGCCTCCTCGCCCGCCTACCGCTCCGGCGTCCTCGCCGAGAACAGCTCCGGCGGCGTCCTGCACCACATCCGCGTGCACGACATGTACATCCACAACATCGCGGGCTACGGCGGCGGCTGGTACTCCACCAACGCGGGCGTCGGCGTCCAGACCGACCACACCACCCCGGTCTCCACCTGGGACGACGTCGTGGTCGAGAACAACACCTTCGACCACGTCGACCGGATCGCGGTCGCCGTCACCCCGGACGGGGACGGCCAGGGCACCGGCCTGACCACGAACACGGTCATCCGCAACAACACGATGACCTATGACGGCGCCGACGACATCCTCGTCGTGAAGAACGACGGCGCCCTGATCGACGGCAACAAGGCGGGTTACGGCGGCGCCAAGTCCACCTGCCCGCCGTCCGGCCAGTACTGCAACGGCGCCTCCGCCGGCATCTGGATGTCCGGCAGCAGCAACACCGTCGTCCAGAACAACGAGGTCTACTGCCACATCAACGGCGCCGACGGCACCGGCTTCGACGTGGACTGGGGCAACCACAACACCACGTTCCAGTACAACTACAGCCACCAGAACCTCGGCGGCTTCCTGCTGGTGATGCCCCCGTTCACCATCGCCAACGAGCCCACCTCCACCGTCCCCAGCGACGGCACGGTGGTCCGCTACAACATCAGCGAGAACGACGGCAGCAACTCCGGCTGCCCCACCTCCGGCACCCAGACCCACGGCGGCGGAGTCCTGCACTTCGTGGGCGGCGTCCCGAACCAGAGCGGCAGCGCCGGCGCGGTCCCGCTGTTCTACAACAACACCTTCTCCGTCCGGGACGGCCTGTCCACCCCGATCCTGTACTCCCGCTCCGGCACCTCCATCAGCGGCGCCCTGTCCTTCCAGAACAACGCCGTCTTCAACTACGGGTCCGGGAACTACTTCACCACCACCGGCACCTCGACCTACTCCAACAACCTCTTCTACGGCAACCACCCGTCCCGCGAGCCCGCCGACGCCGCGAAGGTGACCGCCGACCCCGAGTTCCGCAACCCGGGCAACGCGAACACCTCGTCCTCGTACACCGGCAAGAACGCCTACCAGGTGCACGCCTCCTCCCCGGTGATCCGGGCCGGCACGGTGATCAGCTCCAACGGTGGCCAGGACGCGTTCGGCAACGCCGTCTCCGCGACGGCAGCCCCCAACATCGGCGCCTACAACGGCACCGGCGGCAACCTGCTCTCCAACGCCGGTTTCGAGACGGGCTCGCTGAGCCCGTGGACGCAGGCCAGCGGCAACTCCTCCTCCGTGACCGCTGCCAACGCCCGCACCGGAAGCTACGCGCTCACCACCACCGCGAGCGGCAGCGGCGCAAACCAGGCCCTCACCGGCCTCAGCCCCGGCACCACCTACCTGCTGACCGGCTGGGCCAAGGTCGCCACCGCGGGCGAGACCCTCGCGATCGGCGTGAAGAACTTCGGCGGCACCGAGACCTACACCAACATCGCGACCACGGCGTACAGCCAGGCGGCGGTCCTGTTCACCACCGGGTCGTCGAGCACCACGGCGACCGTCTACTGCTGGAAGAACGCCGGTGGCAGCGGCGCCGGTTACTGCGACGACCTCGCGGTGGAGCCGCTGTCCTCCGCCACCAACGCCGTCACCAACCCCGGCTACGAGACCGGCGCGCTGACCCCGTGGGTCCAGTCCACCGGTACGGCGTCCGGTGTGGTCGCCTCCAACGCCCGCTCCGGCAGCTACGCGCTCCAGACCGGGGTCAGTGCCAGCGGTGCCATCCAGACCGTCAGCGGTCTCACCTCCAGCGGCACCTATCTGCTGGTCGGCTGGGCCAAGGTGGCCACCGCCGGTGAGGAGGTCGCGGTGGGCGTGAAGAGCTTCGGCGGTACGGAGACGTACCTCAGGGCCTCGACCACGTCCTACGCCCAGCAGCCCCTCTTCTTCACCACGGGCGTCTCCACCACCTCCGCCGGTGTCTACTGCTACAAGAACTCCGGTTCGGCGGCCGGTTACTGCGACGACTACTCGCTGATCAAGCTGTCGTAACGGCAGACGGCGGATCGACGAGCGGGCGGGCGGGCCGGGTCACCGGCCCGCCCGTTCCGTCATCTTCCGAAGAGCTCGTCATCTTCCGAAGAGCTCGTTCAGGTCCGTCTGCGAGATCTGGTTGTCGGCGTAGGAGAAGGTCCCCCGGTCCGCCAGCTCCCGTGCCGCGCCCAGCAGCCGCGCGTACATCGCCCGCGCGATGCTGCCGCCGACCGTGACCCGGCGCACCCCGAGTTCGCGCAGGTCGGCCAGGGACAGGGCAGCGCCCGTCAGCCCCATCACCACGTTCAGCGGCCCGTCGATCTCCTTCACCAGGGTGCCGATCGTCCCCGCGTCGGCCGCGCCCGGGACGAACGCGCAGTCCGCGCCAGCCGCCAGATAGGCGTTGGCCCGGCGCACGGCCTCCGCCAGCGGGCCGCCGGTGAGCAGCACGTCGGTACGGCCGACCAGGACGAACGGCTCGCCGGCCGCGTCGACCACCTGGCGGGCGGCACGGATCCGGTCGGCCGACAGTTCCGGGTCGTACAGCGGCCGGGAGCGCTCGCCGGTGAAGTCCTCGATGTTGCCGCCCGCGGCCCCGGCCCCGAGGGTCAGCGCGATCGTCTCGGCGACGGTCTCGGGCGCCTCGCCGAAGCCGTCCTCCAGGTCCGCGCTCACCGGGATCCGCACCCCGGCGACGATCTCGCCGACGCGGCCCACCATGGTGTCGCGGTCGACCCGGTCACCGCCGTAGTCGTGGTCCGGGCGGCCCAGCGAGAAGGCCACGCCCGCGCTGGTGGTGGCCACGGCCGGGAACCCGGCCGACTCCAGGATCCGGGCGCTTCCCGCGTCCCAGGCGTTGGGCAGCAGGAAGCAGCCTTCCCGGTGCAGTTCGACGAAGCGTGCGGCCAGTTCACTGCGTTCTGTGTCCACGCCGACCAGTCTGTCAGCCGCCACTGACAACCAGGCCTCATCGGCTCCCGGCGAGATCCAGGGCGATGTCCGTGATCATGTCCTCCTGACCGCCGACCAGCTTGCGACGGCCCACCTCGACCAGGATCGCCCGGGTGTCCAGGCCGTGCCTGCGGGCCGCGGCCTCGGCGTGCCGCAGGAAGCTGGAGTACACGCCCGCGTAGCCGAGGGTGAGCGTCTCGCGGTCCACCCGCACCTCGCGGTCCTGTAGCGGTCGTACGACGTCGTCGGCCGCGTCCATCAGCGGGAACAGCTCGCAGCCGTGCTCCCAGCCCATGAGGTCGGCGACCGCGATGAACGCCTCCAGCGGGCAGTTGCCGGCCCCGGCGCCCTGGCCGGCGAGGGAGGCGTCGACGCGGGTGACGCCGTTCTCGACGGCGACGACCGAGTTGGCCACGCCCAGGCCGAGGTTGTGGTGGGCGTGGATGCCCAGCTCGGTGGCCGGGTCGAGGAGGTCACGGTAGGCGCGGACGCGGTCGCGGACGCCGTCCATGGTGAGGCGGCCGCCGGAGTCGGTGACGTAGACGCAGTGCGCGCCGTAGGACTCCATGAGCTGTGCCTGGCGGGCCAGTTCGGCGGGCTCGGCGAGGTGGGACATCATCAGGAAGCCCGCCACGTCCATGCCCAGCTCGCGCGCGGCGGCGATGTGCTGGGCGGAGATGTCGGCCTCGGTGCAGTGGGTGGCGATGCGGACCGAGCGGATGCCCAGGGAGTGGGCCTGCTTGAGGTCGTGGACCGTGCCGATGCCCGGGAGGAGGAGCGTGGTGGGGATCGCCCGGCGCACGGCGCCCACGACCGCCTCGATCCACTCCCAGTCGGTGTGCGCGCCGGCGCCGTAGGTGACGCTGGAGCCGGACAGGCCGTCGCCGTGGGCGACTTCGATCGCGCGGGCCCCGGCCGTGTCGAGGGCGGCGGCGATGGTGCGGGCCTGGTCGACGGTGTAGCGGTGGCGGACGGCGTGCATGCCGTCCCGCAGGGTGACGTCCTGGACGTACAGGCTGGGACGGGTCATCGGGACGCCACCTCCGGGGCGTTGGTGGCGGCCATGCGCTCGGCGGTGCGCAGCGCGGCCGAGGTCATGATGTCGAGGTTGCCCGCGTAGGCGGGCAGGTAGTGGGCGGCGCCCTCCACCTCCAGGAAGACGGACACCTTCACGGCGTTCCCGCCGGGGGCCAGGGTGTTCAGGGGATCGTCGGCGGCCACCCGTTCGAACTGCACCTGCTGCTTGAGGCGGTAGCCGGGGACGTAGGTCTGCACGCGCGCGACCATCCGCTCCACCGACTCCGTGACCGCCGTGTCGTCGCAGTCGCCGACCAGGCAGTGCACGGTGTCCCGCATGATCAGGGGCGGTTCGGCCGGGTTGAGCACGATGATCGCCTTGCCGCGGGCCGCGCCGCCGACCTTCTCGATGGCGGCGGACGTGGTCTCGGTGAACTCGTCGATGTTGGCGCGGGTGCCGGGTCCGGCGGAGCGCGACGAGATCGAGGCGACGATCTCGCCGTAGTGGACGGGGGTCACGGCGTTCACCGCGGCGACGATCGGGATGGTGGCCTGGCCGCCGCAGGTGACCATGTTGACGTTGGGGGCGTCCAGGTGGGCGTCGCCGTTGACGGGCGGGACGACGTACGGGCCGAGCGCGGCCGGGGTGAGGTCGACGACCCTCTTCCCGTGCGCGCGCAGGACCTCGTCGTGGCGGCGGTGGGCGCCGGCCGAGGTGGCGTCGAAGACGAGCGACACATCCTCGAAGGCGTCCATCGCCACCAGACCGTCGACGCCCTCGTGGGTGGTGGCCACCTTCAGGCGGCGGGCGCGGGCCAGGCCGTCCGATTCCGGGTCGATACCCACCATCGCGGCGATCTCCAGGCTCTCCGACAGCCTGAGGACCTTGATCATCAGATCGGTGCCGATGTTCCCGGACCCGATCACGGCGACCTTCGTGGTCATGCTGCTCCCTCGGTGGCGAAGACTGCCCCGACCGTGCCGAGGCCTTCGATGCGGGCGGTGAACTCGTCGCCCGGGGCGGCCGCCGCCATCGGGCCGAGCGCGCCGGTCAGGACGATGTCGCCGGCCCGCAGCGGGTCGCCGAGCCCGGCGAGGGTGGCGGCGAGCCAGCGTGCGGCGGTGAGCGGGCTGCCCAGGCAGTCGGCGCCGGTGCCCCGCGAGACGGTCTCGCCGTTCCGGGTCAGCGTCATCCGGACGGCCCGCAGGTCGACGCGGTCCACCGGGACGGGCGTGCCGCCGAGGACGAACAGGCCACAGGAGGCGTTGTCGGCGACGGTGTCGACGATGGTGATGTCCCAGTCGGCGATCCGGCTGTCCACGATCTCCAGCGCGGGCAGCGCGAAGGCGGTGGCCCGCAGGAGGTCGGCGACGGTCGGGTCGCGGTGCGGCAGGTCCGCGCCCAGCACCAGGGCGACCTCGGCCTCGACCTTGGGCTGCAGCAGCCGTCCGGGGGCGACGGTCTCGCCCTCGCCGACCGCCATGTCCGCGAAGAGCGCCCCGAAGTCGGGCTGCCCGACCCCGAGCTGGCGCTGCACGGCGGGCGAGGTCAGCCCGATCTTGCGGCCCACCAGCCGGCGGCCGGCCGCCACCCCCCGCTCCACATGGAGCCGCTGCACCGCGTAGGCGGTCTCGATGTCGCCCTCGGGGAGCAGGGCGCGGACGGGGGCGCAGGGGGTACCGGTGCGGGTGGCTTCGTCGAGGACGTCGGCCACCTTGGTGACGAGGTCGGGGCTCATGCCGACAGGTATAGGCGGGCTCCGCGAGACCGGGCAAAATATGTTCCGTGACACGGAACAGCGCACAGGGGAGCATGCTCGACAAGGCCGTGGCCGTCCTGGACTGCTACCGGCCGGACGGCGGCGCGTTCCGTCTGACGGAACTGGTCGAACGGTCCGGGCTGCCCAAGACGACCGTGTTCCGGCTCTGCGCCGACCTGGTCCGGCTCGGTCTGCTGGAACGGGACGCGGAGACCTACCGGCTGGGCGGGGCCCTCTTCGAGCTGGGCTCGCTGGTGCCGCGCCGGCAGGATCTGCGGGAGGCCGCGCTGCCCTTCCTCCAGGACCTCTTCGAGGCCACGCACGAGACCGTGCACCTCGGGGTGCGCGAGGGCCACGAGGTGGTCTACGTGGAGCGGATCCACGGCCACGACGTGCTGCGGCTGCCGTCCCGGATCGGCGGCCGGCTGCCCCTGAGCTGCACGGGGGTCGGCAAGGCGCTGCTGGCGTTCTCGGGCTCCGAGCTGGTGGAGGAGGTGCTGGCCGCGCCGCTCCCCCGGCTCACCCCGCACTCGATCACCGACCCGGGGCGGCTGCGCACCGCCGTCGAGCAGGCCCAGGTCGCGGGTCTGGCCTACGAGGAGGAAGAGGCCGCGCCGGGCGTCAGCTGCATCGCGGCGCCGGTCTTCGACGGTCCCACGGCGGTCGCGGCGCTCTCGGTCGCCGTGCCGTGCGGCCGGTTCCGCCCGGCGCAGCTGGCCCCGGCGGTGCGGACGGCGGCGCTGGGGCTGTCGCGGGCGCTGCGGACAGTTCCCCGCACCCCCGACCGGTCGCGCTAGGCTGGCGCCGCAGCTGGTTCGTCCCGTCCGCCAGACGGGACGTCGCAAGAGGGAACCCGGTGGGAATCCGGGACTGCCCCGCAGCGGTGAGTGGGAACGAACGCCGTCATACGCACTGGATCCACCGGGTCCGGGAAGCGACGGCCAGTAGGTGTCCTCCGGTCAGGAGGGCGTGCCCGCGAGTCCGAAGACCTGCCACCTGCCCGTGCGCGAACCACTCGTGCGCGGACATCCCGGTGACCTCGAGGGCGGGTCGGCGCACACATCGGACGGACGGTCGCGTACCGGCATTGCCGCGTACGACCGCTGCCGTCCGGTTCGTCACCCCTTCGCGCTCTCGTCCCGTCGTCCGGGATCTCAGGGATTCATCTCGCGAAGGAGATCTCCGTGACCAGCAAGTCCACAGCCGCGGTGGCCCGGGCCACCGTGTACGGCTACCCCCGTCAGGGGCCGAACCGGGAGCTGAAGAAGGCGATCGAGGGCTACTGGAAGGGCCGGGTCGACGCCGACGCCCTGCGGGCCACCGCCGCCGGACTCCGCCGGAGCACCTGGCGGCAGCTCTCCGGGGCCGGCGTCCACGAGGTGCCGACCGGCGACTTCTCGTTCTACGACCACGTCCTCGACACCACCGTCATGGTCGGCGCGATCCCGCAGCGGCACCGGGCGGCCGTCGAGGCCGACGCCCTGGACGGCTACTTCGCCATGGCCCGCGGCACCCAGGACGTCGCGCCGCTGGAGATGACGAAGTGGTTCGACACCAACTACCACTACCTGGTCCCGGAGTTGGGTCCGGACACGGTGTTCGCGGCCGACTCGGCCAAGCAGGTCGGCGAGTTGCGGGAGGCCCTGGCCCTCAGCCTCGCCGCCCGGCCGGTCCTGGTCGGGCCGGTCACCTATCTGCTGCTCGCCAAGCCGGCGCCCGGCGTGCCCGCCGGTTTCGACCCGCTCACCCTCCTCGACCGGCTGGTCCCGGTGTACGCCGAGGTGCTCGCCGACCTGCGGGCGGCCGGCGCCGAGTGGGTGCAGCTGGACGAACCCGCCCTGGTCCAGGACCGCACCCCGGCCGAGCTGGACGCCGTCGCCCGCGCCTACTGCGAACTGGGCGCCCGCGCCGACCGGCCCCGGCTGCTGGTCGCCTCCTACTTCGACCGGCTCGGCGAGGCCCTGCCGGTGCTGGCCAAGGCCCCGGTCGAGGGGCTGGCGCTGGACTTCACCGGGGCGGCGGCCGCCAACCTGGACGCCCTCGCCGCCGTCGGCGGGCTGCCCGGCAAGCGGCTGGTCGCCGGGGTCGTCAACGGACGGAACATCTGGGTCGACGACCTGTCCGCGTCCCTCGCCGTCCTCGGCACCCTGCTGGGCCTGGCGGACCGGGTCGACGTCGCCGCCTCCTGCTCGCTCCTCCATGTGCCGCTGGACGCGGCGGCCGAGCGGGACATCGAGCCGCAGATCCTGCGCTGGCTGGCCTTCGCCCGGCAGAAGACCGCCGAGGTCGTCACCCTGGCCCGGGGCCTCGCCCGGGGCACCGACACGATCGCGGCCGAACTGGCCGCCAACCGCGCCGACCTGGCCTCCCGCGCGGCTTCGCCGATCACCCACGACCCCGCCGTCCGGGCCCGCGCGGCGGCCGTCACCGCCTTCGACGCCCGCCGCTCCTACCCGTATCCCCAGCGCGCCGCCGCCCAACGCGCCCGTCTCCGGCTGCCGTTGCTGCCCACGACCACCATCGGCTCGTTCCCGCAGACCGACGAACTGCGCACCGCGCGGGCGGACCTGCGGGCCGGGCGGATCGGCACGGCCGGGTACGAGGACCGGGTGCGGGCCGAGGTCCAGGAGGTGATCGCCTTCCAGGAGAAGGCCGGGCTGGACGTCCTGGTGCACGGCGAACCCGAACGCAACGACATGGTCCAGTACTTCGCCGAGCAGCTCACCGGCTACCTGGCCACCCGGCACGGCTGGGTCCAGTCGTACGGCACCCGGTACGTCCGCCCGCCGATCCTGGCCGGCGACATCGCCCGCCCCGAGCCGATGACGGTGCGCTGGACGTCGTACGCCCAGTCCCTCACCGACCGTCCGGTCAAGGGCATGCTGACCGGCCCGGTGACCATGCTGGCCTGGTCGTTCGTCCGTGACGACCAGCCTCTCGGCGACACCGCCCGGCAGGTCGCCCTCGCCCTGCGCGACGAGGTCAACGATCTTGAGGCCGCCGGGACTTCCGTCATCCAGGTGGACGAGCCCGCGCTGCGCGAGACCCTGCCGCTGCGGGACGCCGACCGGGACGCCTACCTCGCGTGGGCGACCGAGGCGTTCCGGCTCACCACCGCCGGAGTCCGTCCGGACACCCAGATCCACACGCACATGTGCTACGCCGAGTTCGGTGACATCGTCCGGGCCATCGACGACCTCGACGCGGACGTCATCAGCCTGGAAGCCGCCCGCTCGCACATGGAGATCGCCCGCGAACTCGCCGCGCACGGCTACCCGCGCGAGGCCGGCCCCGGTGTCTACGACATCCACTCGCCCCGGGTGCCGAGCGCGGCCGAGGCCGCCGGCCTGGTGCGGACCGGGCTGCGGGCGATCCCCGCCGAACGGCTGTGGGTGAACCCCGACTGCGGCCTGAAGACCCGCGGCTGGCCCGAGGTGCGGGCCGCCCTGGAGAACCTGGTCGCGGCGGCGCGGTCGGTGCGCGCGGAGCTGTAGCCGGATCCTGCGGCGGGTGCCGGAGCGCGTACTGTCAGGCGCGTCCGGCACCCGCCGCAGACGGACGTCCAAGGAGGAACTCCCCCGTGACCTGCCGAGTCATCCTGATAGCCCCGGCGATGACCCCCTCGCTGCGGCGGGCCCGCTTCGACGACGGCGACTCCATCGAGAACCCCTCAGCGGTGGCGCTGGACCTGCCCGCCGCCGGCCGCGCGGTCGGCTCGCCCAGCGTGCGGTGCCGGGAGACGGCGGTGGCGCTGGGCCTCGACGCCTCGGCGGAGCCGGATCTGGCGGGCCTGGACGCGGGCCGCTGGCGGGGGCGGACCCTGGAGGAGGTCGGCGCCGCCGAGCCCGAGGCACTGGTCCGGTGGATGTCCGACCCGGGGGCCGCTCCGCACGGGGGCGAATCGGTACGGGAGTTCTGCGCGCGGGTCGCCAAGTGGCTGGAGTCGGCGGGCCGGACGGCCGGTCGGACGGTCGCCGTGGTGGAGCCGGAGGTGGTGCGGGCGGTGGTGCTGCACGTGCTCGGGGCGCCCGAGACCGCGTTCTGGCGCGTGGACGTCCCGCCGCTGGCGGCGACGGAGGTCACCGGCGGGCCCGGGCGCTGGAACCTTCGGCTCGGCCAGGTCGGCGGCTGACCCCCGCCGGCGATCGGCCTCCGGCGGGGGGCCGGAAAAGCGGTGGAGCGACACGCTCCGCCGTGCCTAGGGTCGCGCCATGACCACCCGCACCTTCCGCGTCACCGTCCGCGGCGTCTTCGACGGACTCGGCGCCGAACAGCGCGCCGAACTGCTGTCCCGGGCCGCCGACCACGATGTGCTGCACGCGGCCTTCACACCCGAGGGCCACCTCAGCTACGACATCGCCGCCCGCCCGGCCTTCACCTTCCGCTTCCAGGACACCGGGGAGGAAGAGGAGGACATCCTGGTGGCGACCGAGCGCGCCGAGGAGGCGGCCCGGGCATGGCTCGACGAGCGCGGGTACGGCTACAAGAACCTCCGCTCCAGCGCGGAGGACCTCTCCCAGGCACCCCTGAGCAAGCGACAGCGCAGGGCCGCCGCGCAGCAGCAGGGCTGACCTTCACGGAAACGGCCACGGCGGCCTGAAGTCGCCGTGGTTCAGGTCACGTCGGGAGGTGGCCGAATTGTGGAGGGCCGGTGTCCACGGGCGTGGCATGCTCGGGGCCACACCGAGTTACCGGCCGGTACTACCCGTCGGTAGCCATGTTCGGTGTCTCTTCGTCACCCCCCACCACTCCCAGGACTGACCTTGCGCAGACGCACGAGGCCCGGGCATGCCCTGCTGCCCGCCTTCGCCGTGACCGCCCTCCTCCTCTCCGCCGGCTGCTCCGCTCCGCAACACCAGACCTCCGCCGGGGACCGCGCCCAGGAGACCGCCCGGGTCTCCGACGACACCACCGCCGCCGCCCGCACGGACGGCCAGGCGCTCGCCGTCGCCGCCGCGCCGGCCGCCACCACGACCGCCGCCGGTTCTGCGGGCTCGGGCCGGCCCGCCCACCGGACCACCCTCACCGTCAGCAGATACGACAGCAAGACCCGCCGCGCCGTCATATCCAAGGCGGGCAAGGGCACTTCACCGGCCTCCCCCTCCCCGACCGTCTCCCCCGGCCCCACCCCCTCGGCCTCGGCCTCCTCCCATCAGGCCGCCGTCGGCGACGTCATCGCCAGCGCCCCCGCGCCCGGCGCCCCCGACGGGCTGCTCGCCAAGGTCACCAAGGTGATCGGCGAGACCGGCGCGGGCACCGAGGTGCAGACCGAGCCGGCCACCCTGGACGCCCTGCTCGGCGACGACACCGCGAAGGGCACCGTGCCGGTCGACCCGGCCGCCTTCGACGTCGACAAACTGCTGCCCGACGTCAAGGTGTCCTGGTCCAAGTCGGGTGATGTGCGGGTCGGCCCCGAGGGCGCCACCGTGCCGCTCGGCAGCCTCCGCCTGGACGTCAGCGCCGAGGTGCCGACCGCCGAGGGCGCTCCGGCCGCCGCCTCGGCCTCGGTGTCGGGCTTCGTCCAGGTCGCCCCGCAGGTCGACTTCGCCTACGGCGGCGCGGGCACCGGCTCCGCACCCGGCTCCGCCTACCTGGGCGTGTCCGGCGACTGGGACTCCGGCTGGGCGGTCAAGGGCCGGGTCGCGGCGGCCACGGCCACCCCGCTGCGCATCCCGTTCGCCAAGGTGCACGCCGATCCGGTCCTCCAGGTCGGCCCGGTCCCCGTCGTCGTCAACCTCGACCTCACCTGCTACCTCCAGGTCAGTGGCGACGGGAAGATCACCGTCGACGTGGAGCAGAGCCTCAAGGGCGACTTCAAGGCGGGCGGCACCTTCGGCACGGCCCAGGGCTGGACGCCGGTGAGCAGCTCCGACAT
Organism: Streptomyces sp. NPDC090088; assembly: GCF_044747345.1. Taxonomy (NCBI): domain Bacteria; kingdom Bacillati; phylum Actinomycetota; class Actinomycetes; order Kitasatosporales; family Streptomycetaceae; genus Streptomyces; species Streptomyces sp. NPDC090088. The sequence continues at coordinate 635,090 of NZ_JBIVDZ010000008.1, forward strand.
GACGAGCACCCCGGTGCGCACGTCGGTGACCACCGGCGGGAACGTCAAGACCGCGCTGGGCGCCGAGGCCTCCGTCGGCCTCTACGGCAGCGTGGGCGTCACCGCCGACCTGGCCCCCTATCTGCGCGGCGAGGCCACCGGCACGGTCACCGCCACCTCGGCCACCCCGGGCGCGGACGCCCAGGGCACCTGGAACCTCTACGGCGGAGTCGACCTCTCCGGTGCCCTGCGCCTCCAGCTCTCCGTCTTCGGCACACCGGTGCTGGAGCGGACCGTGCCGCTGGGCGCCCTGCACCGCGAGTGGAAGCTGGCGGGCGGCTCGCTCTGACCCCTGCTCAGGATGCGCCGCCGGGTATCCAGCCCTGGCGGCGCAGCTCCGCCGAGACGTCCGGCGCCCGGTAGTGCTCGCCCTTGAGGACCTTGCCGTCGGCCCGCCGGGCGACCTGCCCGTCGGGCCCCAGCTTGCTCATGTTGGAGCGGTGGACCTCGGCGATGACCGCGTCGAGGTCGATCCCGTGCACCAGCGCGGTGCCGTACGCCACATAGACCACGTCGGCCAGTTCGTGCGCGAGCCGGTCGAGGGGCCCCTCGACCGCCACCTCGGCGACCTCCGCGGCCTCCTCGGCGAGCAGCTCCCCCCGGTGCGCGGCCAGTTCGCCGGAGACCTCGGTCGGCGTGGTGCGGGCGTCCAAACCGAAGGCGTGGTGGAACTCCCGGACGAGGTCGGCGGGCGAGGGGCTGGTCATGCCGACGACTCTATCGGCCGCCACCGACAATCCCGTCCCGCTGCCGCCCTGCCCTGGTCAGGACGGTGACCGGCTGGCAGGATCGCGCGCATGTCCAAGGTGTTCCCCCGTATCGGCAGGCGCCGCGCGCTCCAGGGCGCGGCCGCCTGCTTCGTCGCGTTCGGCCTGCTGCTGTGGTGGCTGCTGCCGCTGGGCGAGAAGCCGCCGACCGGGACGATCACCTTCAGCACCGGGACGCTGCGCGGGGTCTACCAGGAGTACGGCGTGCGGCTGCGCACCGAGCTGGGCAAGGACATGCCGGGGCTGAAGGTGAAGCTGGTCCAGAGCGCGGGGTCGTACGAGAACGTGCGCAAGGTCGCGACCGGCAAGGTGGACTTCACCATCGCGGCGGCCGACGCGGTGGAGACGTACAAGCTGAACCACGGCCGGGGCGCGGACCGGATGCGCGGGGTGGCCCGGCTCTACGACGACTACGTGCAGCTCGTCGTACCCCAGGGCTCGGGCATCACCAGCGTCGCGCAGCTGCGGCACAAGCGGGTGGCGATAGGACTGCCCAACTCGGGCGTGCGGCTCATCGCCAACCGGGTGCTCAGGGCGGCCGGGATAGACCCCACGCAGGACATCACGCCGATGGCCGACGGCATAGACACCGGACCGGACCGGCTGCGGCAGGGCAAGATCGACGCGTTCTTCTGGTCGGGCGGACTGCCCACCAAGGGGCTGCTGGACCTCGCGAGGAAGTTCCGTTTCGCGTTCGTACCGATCGACGGGACCCTCGTCACCAAGCTGCACACCGAGAGCGAGGCCGCGCTCTACTACCGGGCCACCAACATGCCCGAGTCCGCGTACCCGTCCGTGCAGCAGGGCACCACCGTCGCGACCATCGCCGTCTCCAACCTCCTCATGACCCGCAAGGACATGGATCCACGCCTCACCGAGTGGCTCACCCGCACGGTCATCAAGAGCCGCGACGACATCGGCGCCCACGTCCACTCCGCCCAACTCGTGGACCTGCGCACGGCCATCTACACGGACCCCCTGCCGCTGCAGGAGGGCGCCCGCCGCTACTACCGCTCGGTGAAACCCTGAAAGCTTTGAGACGTCCCTGACTGCAGCGCCCCTTCAGGGGCGCGGGGAACTGCGCGAGAAGTCCCCACTCCGCGGCACCGAAACACTCACCCGCAGCCCCCGCTGCCCATCGTGCTCATGGTGCTCGTAGGCGATCGCGCCCCCGCCCGCCGCCAGCAACGCCCGGCTGATCGACAACCCCAGCCCCGACCCCTTCACGTTCTGGTGCCGCCCGCTCCGCCAGAACCGGTCCCCCACCCGCGCCAGCTCCTCGTCGGTCAGTCCCGGCCCCGTGTCGGTCACCACGACCGTCGACAGATCCCCGTCGGCCGCCACGGACACCTCCACCACGCCCCCCTCCGGCGTGAACTTCACCGCGTTGTCGATCACCGCGTCCAACGCGCTGGACAGCGTGATCGGGTCCGCCCACCCGGTGACCGGCGGGCAGTCCCCGGTCAGCCGGACCCCCTTCGCCGTGGCCGCCGGCGCCCACGCGGCGACCCGCTCCGTCGCCAGCCGCCCGATGTCGGTCAGCATCAGGTCCGCCTCGGCGTGCTCGGCCAGCGCGAGGTCGAGCAGGTCGTCGAGGACCTGCGCGAGCCGCTTGCCCTCGGTCCGGACGGAGGCGATCTCCTCGTTGCCCTCGGGGAGTTCGAGGGCGAGCAGTTCGATGCGCAGCAGCAGCGCGGCGAGCGGGTTCCGCAACTGGTGCGACGCGTCGGCGACGAAGGCACGCTGCTGCTCCAGCACGTCCTCGACGTTGTCCGCCATCTCGTTGAACGACCGGGCCAGCCGTCTGAGTTCCGGCGGCCCGCCGGCCGCCGCGACCCGGGACTTGAGGCGGCCGCTCGCGATCGCGTGGGTGGTGGCGTCGAGGACCCGGACCGGACGCAGCACCCACCCGGTGAGCCGCAGTGCCGCCCCGACGGCGAGCAGCATCGCGGCGATCTCCCCGGCGCCGATCAGCAGCCAGCCGCGCAGGGTCCGGGAACGCATCGGCCCGGTGGGCGAGTCGGTGACGACGACGGCGACGACGTCACCGTCCCGGATCACCGGGGAGGCCACGACGAGCCGGGTGCGCTGCCAGGGCCACACCTGCGCGGGGTCGTGGCTGCGGCGGCTGAGCAGCGCCTCGTTGAAGGCCTCCCAGACCTCGCCCGTCCGCGGCAGCACCCAGTCGTCGGGGGCGTTGGCCATGGAGGACGCGTTGCGGTAGAAGACGCCCGCGCGGATGCCGTAGACGCCGTAGTAGCTGGCGAGTTCGCGGCGGAGGGTCTCCAGCCGGTCGTCCGTGCGCATGGGCCGCGCGGTGGTGGGTGTGTCGGTGACGAACTGGGCGAGGGCGGCGAACCGCGCGGTGTCGTCGATCCGGTCGACGACGACCTTCTGCTGCTGGGCGGCGGCCGTGCTGACGGCGAGCGGGACGCCGAGCGCGAGCAGCACGGCCGCCATCAGGACGATGAGCAGCGGGAGGAGTCGTGTGCGCACCCGTCCCCGCTACGCGGCCGGGGCGACGAGCCGGTAGCCGACGCCGCGTACGGTCTCGATGAGCGCGGGCATGCGCAGCTTGGCGCGCAGGGAGGCGACATGCACCTCCAGGGTGCGGCCGGTGCCCTCCCAACTGGTCTGCCAGACCTCGCTGATGATCTGTTCGCGGCGGAAGACCACGCCGGGCCGCTGGGCGAGCAGCGCCAGCAGGTCGAACTCCTTGCGGGTGAGCTGGACGACCGTGCCGTCCACGCTGACCTGCCGGGTGGGCAGTTCGATGTGGACGGGGCCGAGCCGGAGCGCGCTGTCGCCGCCGGCCGGGCCGTCCTCGTGGAGGGAGCGCCGGCTGACGGCGTGGATCCGGGCGAGCAGTTCCCCGGTGTCGTACGGCTTCACCACGTAGTCGTCGGCGCCGAGGTTGAGGCCGTGGATGCGGGAGCGGACGTCGGAGCGGGCGGTGACCATGATGACGGGGGTGCTGGTGCGCTTGCGGATCTTTCCGCAGACCTCGTAGCCGTCCTGGTCGGGCAGGCCGAGGTCGAGGAGGACGACGTCGTAGGCGTCGCTGTCGGGGACGAGGGCCTGGAGGGCCTCCTCGCCGCTGCGCGCGTGGGTGACGGAGAACCCGTGTCTGGCCAGGACCGCGGAGAGAGCGGCGGCGACGTGGTTGTCGTCCTCGACGAGCAGCAGTCTCATCCCGGCCCCCTCCGGTTCAGCGGTCGTACGCCCGCGCGTGCGTGCATCAGGGCAGTCACGCTGATGGACGCCGATGGCGTCAAGTGGGTTCCGGCGGCGGGCCGGCTTCCGTTACCCGGCCGATATGCGGGCAGGTCACAACTGCTACGACACGTGTCCGAATGCTATCGGATCGTGATGCTCAGATCTCCCTCAGATGTAATGACGCAGGTCATCGGCTCTCATTACATTCCTCCGAAACCGAGGAGGACGGAGCCCGATAGCGATGACCGAAGTATCGGTGGCCGAGGAAGACATGGCCGCGACCGGCGAACTGGTCGTCCTGAAGAGCGTCAACAAGCACTTCGGCGCGTTGCACGTGCTCCAGGACATCGACCTGACGATCGCCCGCGGCGAGGTCGTCGTGGTGATCGGGCCCTCCGGGTCCGGCAAGTCCACTCTGTGCCGCACCATCAACCGTCTGGAGACCGTCGACTCCGGGACGATCACGATCGACGGCAAGCCGCTGCCCCAGGAGGGCAAGGAGCTGGCCCGGCTCCGTGCCGACGTCGGCATGGTCTTCCAGTCGTTCAATCTCTTCGCGCACAAGACGGTGCTGGAGAACGTGATGCTCGGTCAGCTCAAGGTCCGCAGGACCGAGCGGAAGCAGGCCGAGGAGAAGGCCCGCGCGCTGCTGGACCGGGTCGGCGTGGGCACCCAGGCCGACAAGTACCCCGCGCAGCTCTCCGGTGGCCAGCAGCAGCGCGTCGCGATCGCGCGGGCGCTGGCGATGGGCCCGAAGGTCATGCTCTTCGACGAGCCGACCTCGGCCCTCGACCCCGAGATGATCAACGAGGTCCTTGAGGTCATGCAGCAGCTGGCCCGGGACGGCATGACGATGATCGTCGTCACGCACGAGATGGGCTTCGCCCGGTCGGCCGCGAACCGGGTGGTCTTCATGGCCGACGGCCGGATCGTCGAACAGGCCGCACCCGACCAGTTCTTCAGCAACCCGCGCAGCGACCGGGCCAAGGACTTCCTGTCGAAGATCCTGCACCACTGACCCGCACGGCGATCCAGCAACCTTTCACCACTCAAAGGATGTTCATCATGCAGCTCCGCAAGGTCACCGCCGCCTCGGCCGCCGTGCTCGCGCTCGCCCTGTCCGCCACGGCGTGCGGCGGCAACGACAAGGACGACAGCGGTTCGTCGGGCGGCGGCAAGAAGATCACCGTCGGCATCAAGTTCGACCAGCCCGGCATCGGCCAGAAGACCCCGCAGGGCTACTCCGGCTTCGACGTGGACGTCGCCACGTATGTCGCGAAGAAGCTCGGCTACAGCGCGGACCAGATCGAGTGGAAGGAGTCCAAGAGCGCCGACCGCGAGACCATGCTGCAGCGCGGTGACGTGGACTTCATCGCCGCGTCGTACTCGATCACCCCGGAGCGCCAGCAGAAGGTCGACTTCGCCGGTCCGTACCTGCTGGCCCACCAGGACGTGCTGATCCGCTCCGACGACACGTCCATCACGTCGGCGTCGGACCTCAACAGCAAGAAGCTGTGCTCGGTCACCGGCTCGACCTCGGCGCAGAACGTCAAGGACAAGCTGGCGCCCAAGGCGGACCTGCAGCAGTACCCGACGTACTCGGCCTGTCTGACCGGTCTCCAGAACAAGGCCATCGACGCGCTGACCACCGACGACTCGATCCTCGCCGGCTACGCCTCGCAGTCGCAGTTCAAGGGCAAGTTCAAGCTCGGCGGTCTCAAGATGACCAACGAGAACTACGGCATCGGTGTCAAGAAGGGCAGCGACCTCAAGGCGAAGATCAACACCGCCCTGGAGTCGATGGTCTCGGACGGTTCCTGGCAGAAGGCCGTGGACAAGAACTTCGGTCCGGCCGGCTACAAGAACGAGCCCGCGCCGAAGATCGGCGACGTCAAGAGCTGAAGCAGCGCCTGACGGGTGCGCCGTCGCCGGACGGCGGCGCGCCGGGGCCGACCACGAGCGGGAGCGCGGGACATCGTGTTCGACTTTCTTGAAGGTTACGACCTGCTGGGGGCCTTCTGGGTGACGGTTCAGCTCACCCTGCTCTCGGCCGCCGGTTCGCTGGTCTGGGGCACCCTGCTGGCCGGCATGCGCGTCGGCCCGGTGCCGCTGATGCGCGGCTTCGGCACCGCCTACGTCAACGTGGTGCGGAACATCCCGCTGACGGTGATCATCCTGTTCACCTCACTGGGCCTGAACCAGACCCTCAACATCAGCCTGGGCGCCGACAACTTCGACACCATCAACTTCCGGCTCGCCGTGCTCGGTCTGATCGCCTACACCTCGGCGTTCGTGTGCGAGGCGATCCGGTCCGGCATCAACACGGTGCCGGTCGGACAGGCGGAGGCGGCCCGCGCACTCGGGCTGAGCTTCACCCAGGTACTGACCGTGGTGGTACTGCCGCAGGCGTTCCGCTCCGTGATCGGCCCGCTCGCCAACGTACTGATCGCGCTCACCAAGAACACCACGGTGGCCGCCGCGATCGGGGTGGCCGAGGCGGCCCTGCTGATGAAGAAGATGATCGAGAACGAGGCACAACTCCTGCTGATCTCCGCGGTCTTCGCGTTCGGCTTCGTGTGCCTGACGCTGCCGACCGGTCTGATCCTCGGCTGGGTGGGCAAGAAGGTGGCGGTGAAGCGATGACCTCCGTGCTGTACGACGCCCAGGGCCCGCGGGCCAAGCGGCGCAACATCGTCTACTCCGCCGTGTTCCTGGTCGCCGCCGTGGCCGTGGTCTGGTGGGTCTACCGGAGCCTGGACGACAAGGGGCAGCTGGACTGGGAGAAGTGGAAGCCCTTCTTCGCCGGCTCCGAGGCCTGGACCACGTACATCCTGCCCGGTCTGAAGAACACCCTGATCGCGGCCGCCCTCTCCATGCTCATCGCGCTGCCGCTCGGCGCCGTCTTCGGCATCGCACGCCTGTCCGACCATGCCTGGGTGCGGATACCGGCCGGCGTGGTCGTGGAGTTCTTCCGCGCGATCCCGGTGCTGATCCTGATGATCTTCGGGGTCGCCCTGTTCGCCGAGTACACCGGCGTCAGCTCCGACGACCGTCCGCTGTACGCGGTGGTCACCGGCCTGGTGCTGTACAACGCCTCGGTGCTCGCGGAGATCGTCCGGGCGGGCATCCTCGCCCTGCCGAAGGGCCAGACGGAGGCGGCGCAGGCGATCGGCCTGCGCAAGACCCAGATCATGACGTCGATCCTGCTCCCGCAGGCGGTCACCGCGATGCTCCCGGCGATCGTCAGCCAGCTCGTCGTGATCGTGAAGGACACGGCGCTCGGCGGCGCCGTCCTCACCTTCCCCGAGCTGCTGGCCTCGGTCTCCCCGATGAGCTCGTACTACGGCGCGAACACCATCGCCAGCTTCACGATCGTGGCGGTGATCTTCGTGGCGCTCAACTTCACCCTCACCACCTTCGCGAGCTGGCTGGAGGGCCGGCTGCGGCGCAGCAAGCGCGGCACCGGCGCGGTGCTGGGCGCGGACGACGTCGAGGAGCTCAACGCGGCCGAGGTCGGCGGCTCCTTCGGCACCGGAGCCTCCGCCTGACCCTCGGTCAACCCGCGCGACACGCACGGAGGCAGCGGCCGTACGACCGCTGCCTCCGCCGTTTTCCCTTGCGCCACGGCACCCGCGCGCCCGCCATGCTGACGTGTCCCCGGGTGCGCCGCTTGACCGGGTGGCGCCCAGTCTGTTGCATACGTTCTGTGATCGTGCACCCTGCTCCAACCACTTGTTCATCCATGTCCGTCGGGACTTGCGTACGGGCAGGGGGCGCCGCGCCGTGGACCCGGTGATCATCGTCGGAGCGGGGCCCGTCGGGCTCACGCTCGCCCTGGCGCTGGCCCGCCAGGAGGTGCCGTCCGTCGTCCTGGACGAGGGCCCGGGCAAGGACGAGCCGCGCCCCGCGCGCACGGTGGTGCTGCGCGAGGACACCGCCGCCCTGGTGGTCCGGCTGAGCGGCGCCCCGCTGGACGACCTGGGCGCGCGCTGGACCGGCTGGCGGTCGATGCGGCGCCGGCAGGTGATGCGCGAGGTCGTCTTCGACGACGCCGCCGAACCGTCTCCGCTGCACCTCGCGCAGCATGTGCTGACCAACGCGCTGCGTGCCGCGATCGCCGACGAACCGCTGGTCAAGGTGGCCACGGACAGCCGTCTGGACACGATCGAGCAGGAGCGCTCCGGCGTCACCGCGCACACCCGCGGCCCCCGGGCCACCTGGTGGCGGGGCAGCTACCTGGTGGGCTGCGACGGCCCGCGCTCGACCGTGCGCAAGCTGCTGGACATCCGCTTCCCGGGCCGTACCGCGGTGGAACGGCACGCGGTCGCCGCGCTGCGCGCGGAACTTCCGTGGCCCGGTCAGGCGTTGCTCCATCGGACCCCGCCGTGGCGGATGTCCGGGCCCCCGGCCGGGGAGGTGACCGCCCGCCCCCTCCCGGACGGCGTGTGGCGCCTGGACTGGCTGCTGCCGCCCGGCAAGGACCTGGTCACGCCCGAGCTCCTGGTGGCCCGGATCCGCGAGACCCTCGCGGGCTGGACGGGCGGCCCCACACCGCCGTACGACCTGCTCGACACCGGAGTCCACACCGTGCACCACCGCCTGGCCCGCCGCTGGCGGGTGGGCCGGGTCTTCGTCGCCGGGGACGCGGCGCACCTGCTCGGGGTGCTCGGGACGCACGGGCTGGACGAGGGGCTGCGGGACGTCGACAACCTCGCCTGGAAGCTGGCCCCGGCCTGGCACCACGGCCCGCACGAGGCGCTCCTCGACAGCTACCAGACCGAGCGGCGGGCGGTGGTGGCGGCCCGGCTGCGCGCCGCCGACCAGGTGCTGCCGGTGCTGCGCGGCGGTGGCGGGCTGCGCGGCATCGTCCCCGGCGCATCCCGGGGGCACGACGCGCTCCTCATCGACGGTCACCTGGGGCACGGCCCGCTCGGTGCGCCGGGGGCGTACGCCGACTCGCCCCTGGCGCCCCGGCACCTGGAGCACGAGCTCCCGGTCGACACCCCGCCCGGGTCCCCGGTCACCGACGTCCGGGTCACCGCGGAGGACGGCACCTTCGTGCGACTCCGCTCGCGGCTCGGCCGGGGCGCGCTGCTCGTCGTCCTCATCGCGCCCGGCACCGGGGTGTGGGACCGCAAGCACTGGGTCTCCGCCGGGATCATGCCCCGGCTGGCGGCGGCCGTGACCGCGCTGCCGCACCGCGCCGAACTGCTGGTCGCCGAGGCGTACCCGGGCGCACCGGCGCACACCGTGCTGCTCGTGCGCCCCGACGGCCACCTGGTCACCGCGCTCAACGGGGTCCGCCCGGCCGATCTGTACGCGGCGGCCGAGGCGACGCTGGGCGGGAAGGACACGGAGCAGACGGAGACGGAGACGGAGGCGGAGGCCGAGGCCGGTTCCACCGCGCGGTGATCCCCGCGCGGTGACCCCCTGTGGTGGCCGCGCGGTCCACATCCTGACGGTGAGTTGACCGGTGTGCACCGGCGTGGTGTACTCCGGATCGTGAACGACACCACTGTGCGCCTGTGGCGGAAGGTCCATGTGGACCTCGTCCGCTATGCGGGCTGCGTGTGTCTTCCGTCCTGCTGATTTCGCATCTCACCTCTCTGCGGGCGCCCTCTGCGCCCCTTTCTGCGAACCCTCATCAGGAACGGTGCACGTGTCTGCCTCTCTTTCCTCGTCCGTTTCTCCCTCCGCCTCCGCGCCCGGCGCCGCGCCCACCCAGGCGGACCTCCTCGACTTCGTGCGGCGTACGGCCGTCGACGCCGAGCTGATCTCCTCGCTCCCGCTCGACCCCGAGGGCCGCACCTGGGTACGGCTCGACGGCCCCGCCGGCAGCGAGGCCTGGCTGATCGGCTGGCCACCCGGCAGCGGCACCGGCTGGCACGACCACGCGGAGTCGGTCGGCGCCTTCCTCACCGCCGCGGGCGAACTGCACGAGAACTCGCTCGCCACCCGGCTGCCCACCGACGGCTGGAAGACCCTGGAGCTCTCCGAGGGCGTCGACCGAGAGCGCCGACTGCCCGCCGGAAAGGGCCGCTCCTTCGGCCGCGACCATGTCCACGAGGTGTTCAACGAGTCCACCGAGCACCACGCGATCTCCGTCCACGCCTACTACCCGCCGCTGCCCCGGATCCGCCGCTACAGCCGCAGCGGCCCGGTGCTCCGCCTGGAGCAGGTCGAGCGCCCGGAGGACTGGCAGTGAGCGGCACCGAGCAGGTGGAGCAACAGCCGGTGGGCATCGACGAGTTGCTGGACCGGGTGCGCGCGGGCTACCGGCGCGTCGAGGCGCAGGAGGCGCACGAAGCGGCGCGGACCGGGGACGCCTTGCTGGTCGACATCCGGTACGCGGCACTGCGCGAGCGGGACGGGGTGATCCCGGGCGCCCTCGTCATAGAACGCAACGAGCTGGAGTGGCGGCTCGACCCCCAGGGCAGCCACCGGACCCCCGAGGCCACCGGCCACGACCTCCAGGTCGTGGTGATCTGCAACGAGGGCTACGCCTCCAGCCTCGCCGCCGCCTCCCTGCACCAGCTGGGCCTGCACCGGGCGACGGACCTGATAGGCGGCTTCCAGGCATGGAAGGCAGCAGGACTACCGGTCGCCCTCTAGTCCTCTAGTCCTCTAGTCCTCTAGTCCTCTAGTCCTCTAGCCGTCGGGTCCTCCGGCCGCCCTCCAGCCATCGATCCGCCCGGCCGCCCTCCAGTCCCCGAGCCGTCCTGGCTCCCCCACGCCTACGGCGCTCCGGTGCCGGTCGGGGCCGCGCGGCCGTCGATGAGGGCGGCGAGCCCGTCGAGCACCCGGCCGAGCCCGAACTCCCAGGCGTGCCCGGGGCTGTACGCGGCACCCTGCGCGGTGCCCGCCGCCGTGCCGACCCGGGCGGCGGTGGGATAGGCACGCGGGTCCAGCACCCTTTCCAGCAGCGGGGCGTTGGCCGCCCACCACTGCTCGTCGTCCATCGCGCTGTCCTGCCGGGCGGCGCGCGCCTCCGCCGCCGAGCGGGCGTTGGCCTGGACGAAGGTGAGCACAAAGGTCAGGGCGGCGTCCATCTCGACGTCGTCGAGCCCGAGCCCGTCCAGCGCCGACAGTTCGTGCTCGTACTTGGCCATCATCCCCGGCCCCAACGGCGGGCGGCCGGTGGAGACCGCCGCCGCCCAGGGGTGCGCGTCGAACAGCGCCCGGTTCTCCTCGGCCACCGCGGCCAGCCGGACCCGCCACGGCCGGCCGGCGGTGTCGGCCCGGGACATCCGCAGGTAGGCGGTGTCCAGCATGAGGTCCAGCAGCTCGGCCTTGCCCGGCACATAGGTGTAGAGCGTCATCGGGACCACGCCCAGCTGCTGCGCGACACGGCGCATGGTGACCGCGTCCAGCCCCTCGGCGTCCGCCAGCCCGACGGCGACATCGACGACCGTGTCGATGTCCAGCCGCTGCCGCGGTCCGCGTCGCGGGGCGGCGGGGATCCGCCAGAGCAGTTCCAGGGAGCGGGCCGGATCACCGGCACCGCTTCGGTCGAGAGGCATTCCGTCATCCTCCCCCACGAAGCGCCGCCCCCTCGCCACTTACTCTGTACGTAGTACACTGTACCTCGTACAGAGTAATTTCCCCGACCAAGGAGTGCCTGTGCCGATCACCGCTTCCGCCGTCTCCCTGAACGTCGACGACGTCGTGGCCTCCAGCGCCTTCCTCACCGAACACTTCGGCTTCCGCGAGGAGACGGCCGCCGACGGGTTCGCGTCACTGGCCCGCGACGACGCCGGGATGAACGTCGTCTACCTGCGGCGCGGACTCGCCTCGCTCCCCGAGGACCAGCGCGAGGACCACGCCGACGGGGTGATCCTCGCTTTCGTCGTCGACAACCTCGAAGCCGAACTGGCCCGCCTGACCGCCGAGGGCGTCACGATCACGATGCCGCTGCGCGAGGAGCCCTGGGGCGAACGCGCCTTCCAGGTCACCGACCCCAACGGCGTCATCGTCCAGCTCGTCGACTGGAACGCGTCCGACGGCCACTGAGCCGACCCGCCCCCGGCCCTTCAGTCCCTCGCCGTCGCCACCGTCACCGCGGGCACCCGCAGCGCCACCCGCCCGGGAAGCGCCGCGGCCACCAGCGCGAGCAGCGCGGCGATCGCGACGACGGTCACGTACAGCAAGGGCGTGACCGTCGGCGCGGCCCGGCCCGTCATACCGACGCTGAACGCGGTCAGGACGGCGAGCGCGATGCCGCTGCCGAGGGCCGTGGCCAGCGTCAGCACCGAGAGCACCTCGGTGCGCAGCATCCGCAGCACCTGGCGGCGGGTGGCCCCGGCCAGCCTGAGCAGGGCGAACTCACGGACCCGCTCGGCGACCGACATCGCGAGCGTGTTGACGACCGCGATCGCGGTGAACGCCAGGACCAGCCCCATGGCCAGGTAGTTGACCTCGGCGTTGTCCTGCTGCCGGTCGGCCTGGAGGGAGTCGGCGGCGGCCGGCGAAAGAATCCGCAGCCCCGGGAACTCACGGAGCGTAGTCGCGAGTTGTGTCTGTGTACGGGCTGTGCTGACGAGGACGGAGGAGGCGAGCGGATTGTCCACGTGGTGCACGACGAGGTCGTGGGCGAAGGTGAGGTCGCCGAAGCCCAGACCCCGGGCGTAGACGGCGGCGACGGTGAGCGTGGCGGGCGTGCCGTCGCCGAGGGTGAGGCTCAGGGTGCTGCCCGGCTTCAAGTGGTGCTGATCGGCGGCGATTTCGCTGACGGCGACGGTGCGGTCGGTGAGGCGGTCCAGGGAGCCGGCGGTGACCTCGGGGTCCCAGGTGCGGGCGAGGCCCTCGGGGGTGACCCCCTGGGCCGGGTACTTGTCGAGTCCGACGCGGACGGTCGTGCGGACCACTTCGGTGACGGCGTCGTGGTCCGTGCGCAATCGCCGTGCCGCCGCGGCCGGTACGCCCGGTCCCTGGGCGGCGACGACCCAGTCGGCGGTGACTCCGGCGCGGGCCTGGGCGCGGGCGGCGTCGCCGAGGGTCGACTGGACGAACAGCACGGTGCAGGTCATGCCGATGAGCAGGGTGAGGGGGGTGACGACGGAGGCCATCCGGGCGGCGTTGCCGCGCAGGTTGGCGGTGGCGAGCCGGCCGCCGTGACCGGTGAGCCGCAGCGGTCCGGCGAGCAGCAGCACGGCCGCCCTGACCAGCAGCGGGCCGAGCAGGGCGACGGAGGTGGAGAGGACCACGACGGCGAGGAAGGTGACGGGGGTCGACGCGGGCTCGGTACGCAGGGAGGTGAGCAGCACGACGAGCACGACCCCGCCGGCGAGCAGCAGCAGACCGGCGGCGATCCGTCCCCAGGCGACCCGGGCGGGCTCGACCCGCGCTTCGGCCAGCGCCTCGGTCGGCCGGATCCGGGTGATGCGCCGGGAGGCGATCCGGGCGGCGGCCCAGGCACCGGCCAGGGTCGCGGCGAGCGCGGCGAACGGCGGGAAGACGCCGGTGGTGTGCTGAAGCGTGGCGGGTACGGCGCCCAGGGCGACGAACCTGCTCTGCAGCCACGCACCGAGCGGCAGCCCGAGGAGCGCGCCCATCGTGCCGGCGACCGCGCCGACGATCAGCGCCTCTCGGCCGAGCAGCCGGCGGATCTGGCCGGGGGTGGCGGCGAGGGCGCGCAGCAGGGCGAGTTCGCGGTGCCGCTGCTGGACGGTGAGCGCGAAGGTGCCGACGACCACCAGGATCGCCACCAGCAGCGAGGTCCCGCCCATGGCGGCGCCCATGCTGACCAGCCGGACCCGGGCGGCGGCCGCGTCCAGGAACTCGACGGGGCCGCGGGCGTCGCCGGTGGAGACCTGGGCGGTGGTGCCGCGCAGCGCCCGCGCCACGGCCTGCTTCAGCCGGTCCGGGTCGGTGCCGTGCTCGGGCAGCACACCGAACGCCGTGACCTGCCCGGGGTGCGCGGCCAGCCTGCGGGCCTCGGCGGCGGAGAAGAAGAGGGACGTCTGGTGGCCGACGCCGGTGGCCGGGGCGGCGATCCCGGTGATCCGGTAGGCGCGCGGGGCCCGCGTCGACTGCACGGTGAGTGTGTCACCGGGCGCCAGGTGGGCGCGCGCGGCGAGGTCGCGGTCGACGACCAGGTCGGTGGCGGCCCTCGGGGCGGCACCGGAGACCAGCCGGTACGGGGTGAGCACGGCGGACTCCCAGGCGTGCCCGTAGGCGGTACGGCCGCCGGTGCCGGCCGGGGTCGACGGCTGGGCGAGGAAGGTCAGTTCGGGCACGACCCGGGCGACTCCGGGGGTGCGCGCGAGTCTGCTCTCCAGCCCGGCCGGCAGCCAGGCGCGCTCGGCGATGGGTTTCGCCTTGTGCTTGACCTTGGTCTTGCCGTGCTTGTGCTTGACGGTGGTGCGGTGGACGTACTGGTCGGCGGAGACCACGACGGGGGCCGCCGCCCAGCGCTCGGTGCGGATCGTGCCGCGCAGGCCGGTGTCGAGGAGGGTGCCGCAGGCGGAGATCAGCGCGGCCGCGCACAGCAGGGCGACGAAGGCGCCGAGGAACCCGGCCTTGCGGGCGCGGACGGTCTTGAGGGCGTAGCGCAGCATCATGGCGTACACGGTCGTCCACCCGCAGGTGCCCGGGCACTGCGGTGGTCCGGCGTCTTGGAAGGGGGTTATCCCCACCCTCGCCGTGACCGACCGCCCGGCCGACGGCCCGTCAGAAGTCCCCGCCCTCCAGGAACTCCGTGTCCTCGCCCTCTTCTTCCAGGGCCTGCCGGACGATCCTGAGCGCCATGCCCTCGGCGTATCCCTTGCGGGCGAGCATGCCGGCGAGGCGGCGGATGCGCCGGTCCCGGTCAAGGCCCTGGGTGGAGCGGAGCTTGCGGGCGACGAGTTCGCGCGCGGTCTCCTCCTCCTGCTCGGAGTCGAGCTGCCCGACGGCCTCGTCGATGAGCGAGGGCTCGACGCCCTTGGTCCGCAGTTCCCGGGCGAGGGCACGCCGGGCCAGCCCCCGGCCGTGGTGCCGGGACTCCACCCAGGCGTCCGCGAACGCGCTGTCGTTGATCAGCCCGACCTCCTCGAACCGCGACAGCACCTCCTCGGCGACCTCGTCCGGGATCTCCCGCTTGCGCAGGGCGTCCGCGAGCTGCTTCCGGGTGCGTGGCGTCCCGGTGAGCAGGCGCAGACAGATCGCCCGCGCCCGCTCAGCCGGGTCCGCCGGAGGCTCCCCCTGCTCGGCCCTCGACAAGGAGGAGGAACCCCCGTCCTCACCGGACGGCTCCCCGAAGCCACGCCGACGGCGCGTCCCGGACTTCCGCGGGCCACGGCCGGGTGATCCGTGTCCGCGGGGCCCGTCCGGGCCGTCGTGCGTGCCGTCTTCGTACACACCGCCGTACGAAGCGGGCAGACCGTCGTCCTCGTACGAGCCGTCACGCCCGTATGAGCTCTCGCTCCCCCGTGCGGCACCACCGCGGCGGCGCCTGCGCGCCCCCGGGTAGGCCTCGCCGTCCCGTCCGTACCCGTCGCCGCCCGTGCCGTGGGCCTCGCCGCCGTCCCCGGCGGAGCCCGGGTCGCCCCCGGCGCCCCTCCCCCGTGGGGCACCGGGGGACGTGTACTCGTGGTCGGCCCAGTCGGTTCGTCGTGTCACGGCGTCAGCTCTTGGCGGTGGCGGCCTTGGGCTTGGTGACCTTGGCGACGGCCGGGGCCGGCACCGTCTTCGCCGCGTCGTCCGTGGCCGCGGTGGTGGCCGCGTCCGCGCCCGGCTCGGCGGCGGGCTTCTCCGGGCGGACACCGACGCCCAGCTTCTCCTTGATCTTCTTCTCGATCTCGTTGGCCAGGTCGGGGTTGTCCTTGAGGAAGTTGCGCGCGTTCTCCTTGCCCTGGCCGAGCTGGTCGCCCTCGTACGTGTACCAGGCGCCGGCCTTGCGGACGAAGCCGTTCTCCACGCCCATGTCGATCAGGCCGCCCTCGCGGCTGATGCCCTGGCCGTAGAGGATGTCGAACTCGGCCTGCTTGAAGGGCGGTGCGACCTTGTTCTTGACGACCTTGACCCGGGTGCGGTTGCCGACCGCCTCCGTGCCGTCCTTCAGGGTCTCGATGCGGCGGATGTCGAGTCGCACCGAGGCGTAGAACTTCAGCGCGCGGCCACCGGTCGTGGTCTCCGGGGAGCCGAACATCAC
Source organism: Streptomyces sp. NPDC090088 (assembly GCF_044747345.1). NCBI lineage: Bacteria > Bacillati > Actinomycetota > Actinomycetes > Kitasatosporales > Streptomycetaceae > Streptomyces > Streptomyces sp. NPDC090088. The sequence goes on from NZ_JBIVDZ010000008.1 coordinate 651,242, forward strand.
GCCGATCTTCTCGCGGAGCTGGTTGATGAAGATCGCGGTGGTCTTGGACTGGTTGAGCGCGCTGGTGATCTTCCGCAGCGCCTGGCTCATCAGACGGGCCTGGAGACCGACGTGGCTGTCGCCCATCTCGCCCTCGATCTCCGCGCGCGGGACGAGCGCGGCGACGGAGTCGATGACGATGAGGTCGAGGGCGCCGGAGCGGACCAGCATGTCCACGATCTCCAGGGCCTGCTCGCCGTTGTCCGGCTGGGAGAGGATCAGGTTGTCGATGTCGACGCCGAGCTTCTGCGCGTACTCGGGGTCGAGGGCGTGCTCCGCGTCCACGAACGCGACCTGGCCGCCCGCCTTCTGCGCGTTGGCCACGGCGTGCAGGGTCAGGGTCGTCTTACCGGAGGACTCCGGTCCGTAGATCTCCACGACGCGGCCGCGCGGCAGGCCACCGACACCGAGGGCGACGTCGAGCGCGGTCGAACCGGTCGAGATGACCTCGATGGGCTCCTTCGTCCGGTCACCCATGCGCATGACCGCGCCCTTGCCGAATTGCCGTTCAATCTGTGCGAGCGCGGCGTCGAGCGCCTTCTCGCGGTCGGTTCCTGCCATGGGTTCCACCCGGTTTGCTTGAGTCGATCGCTTCACGTCAAAGACGCTAACGCCTGCCACTGACAATGCGCCCCGACGCCGGTCCGGCCTGTGGATAACTCGGGGACGTAACGGACGAAACCGTTCCCAACTACCGCTGGAATCCCCGTCGTGAGTTCCGCCGGAGCCTCCATAAGAATGGATGTTCGATTTTCGTGTCAAGCGCACCACGCGGTACTCCCGTACTTCCCCGCACCGCGCACACCCACCGCGCACTCCCCGGCGCACGGGTCGGGAGCGGGCGTTCACGGCGCACGGCACGGCAGCGTGCTCGCCACGTGCCCCGCGATGCCCGAAACGGCGTTCACCCGATCGTGAGTTTCCGCATGCCCGCGGCCTCCGTGCCGTGATGCTCGAAGAGGCGGCCGGTGAGCGGCGCCGCCGCCGGGTGCCGTGGGTGGGGAGAACGCATGACACGTGGGACGGGACGACGCGGCCTGGACGAGCAGGCCCTGCTGCTGGCGGCGGGGCTCGCCGACCTGGCGGTGAGCACGGTGGGCACCGCCTTCGGGACGTTACGCGGCTTGCTGCGCCGCTCGGACACGGCCGCGCTGGCGGCGGAGGCCGAGCACGACCTCACCGCGCGGGGGCGCCTGGTCCTGGACCGGTACGCGAGCGTCCCCCCGGCCCATCTGGAGATCCTCGCCCGGCACGCCCTCGCCCGGCGGACCTCCGCCGATGACTGACCGGTGGGATCCGGCCGTCTTCAAGAGCCGTGTCGACGAGGTACTGCGCCGCTTCGTCGCCGAGGAGGCCGACCGGTTCGCTGCGGTCGACCCGCTGCTGGGCCCGGTGGCCGAGCAGCTGGAGGCGGCGGTCGCGGACGGCAAGCGGCTGCGGGCGGCGTTCTGCTACTGGGGCTGGCGTGCGGTGGGCCAGCCGGACAGCGACGCGCTGGTACGGGCGGCGGCCTCCATGGAACTCGTGCACGCCGCCGCCGTCGTACACGACGACCTCATCGACGACAGCCCGCTGCGGCACGGCCGCCCCACCGCGCACATCGCCCTGCGGACCGCCGTACGCGACCGCGCGGGCGCCGACGACAGCGCGCGGGCGCTGACGATCGACACCGCGCGGGCGCTGGCGATGCTCGTGGGCGATCTGCTGATGTCGCTGGCCGGGCAGCTGTTCGCGACCTGCGGACTGCCCGCCGCCTACCTCGCCCGGGCCCGCCCCCTGTGGTCGGTGCTGGCCCGGGAGCTGATCGCCGGCGAGTGCCTGGAGATCCTGCGCACGGGGGCCGGTCCGGACACCACGGCCTCGCTGAAGGTGATCCGCTACAAGACCGCTAAGTACACCGTCGAGCAGCCCCTGTTGATCGGCGGCGCCCTGGCCGGGGCCGGTGACCGGCTGCGTGAGGGGTACTCCGCGTACGGGCTGCCGCTGGGCGAGGCGTTCCAGCTCCGCGACGACCTGCTGGGCCTGTTCGGGGCCCCGGAGCACACCGGCAAGGCCAACGCCGACGACGTGCGCGGCCACCGGCCCACCGCCCTGCTCGCGGAGACCTGGCGGCTCGCCCGTGACGACGACCGGGAGCGGCTGGGCGCGCTGCTCGGCAGCCGTGACCTGGACGCGGACGGCCTGGACGCGGTCCGCGAGGTGATGTGCCGGCTCGGGGCGCCCGACCGGATCGAGGCCATGATCGGCGCGCGGGTGGCGACGGCGCTCGACGCCCTGCACGACCTGGACGTGCCGCCCCCGGCCGCCGGTGCCCTGACCGCGCTGGCCCACTCGGCCACGGTCCGCCGGTCCTGACGCCGCTGCCCCTTCTCCCGCCCGCGTTCTCCCGCCCGCGTTGTCCCACCCGTGTTCTCCCGCCCGTGTTCTCCCGCCCGCGAAGACGAAGACAAGGAGCCCTGCCGTGATCCACACCGAGGCCTCGATGGACGCCCTGCGGGACGCCGGTGACGAACTCGCCGACGCCACGGTCGCCGCCCTCTTCGAGCGCGGGGAGGTGGGCACGTTCAACACCCTGATGCGGTACGTCTCCACCGCCGGCGCGCCGCTGCCGGACGGGCTGCCCGACGTCGCGCGGGAGTACCTGGAGGCCACCCGGGTCCCGCCGTCCTGGGTCGACTGGGGCGAGATGGAGAAGGCCCGGCTGTTCTTCATCGACAACAACGTGCACATCTCGACCGCGCTCTCCTTCGCCTCCATGCCGGCCTGTTACGTCGTCCCGCGCGTGGCGAAGCTGCTGTCGGCCACCCACGGGCTGAAGTACCCCTCCAAGCGGATGGCGGAGACCGGCCAGTTCACCGTCTACCTGATGCGGCCCGACGCCTTCGAGGCCGGGAGCCGCTTCGTCCCGGCCGCCCAGAAGGTGCGGCTGCTGCACGCCTCGATCCGGCATCACCTCAGGCGCGAGAACCGCTGGGACACCGAGGCGCTCGGCACACCGATCTGCCAGGAGGACATGATCGGCGGCCAGATGTTCTTCTCGCTGCTGGTCCTCGACAGCCTGCACCGGCTGGGCATCCATCTGTCCACGGAGGGCGCGGAGGCGTACTACTACGCGTGGCGGGTGGTCGGCGCCATGCTCGGCGTCGACCAGGAGGCCGTCCCGAAGACCCTCGACGAGGCGCGCGCCTTCCTCGACCTGTACATGGTCCGGTACATGGGCCCCTCCGAGGAGGGCGCGGTCCTGACCCGGCAGCTCATCGACCTCTACGAGGAGGTCGTCCCCGGCACCTTCTTCGACCCGATCGTCTCGGCGCTCATCCGCCACCTGGTCGGCGACACCTGCGCGGACTGGCTGGAGGTGCCGCGCACCCCGTGGGACACCGTCGTCAAGGCCGTACCGCACCTCCTCGGCGTCCTGGAGACCATCGAGGACCGCTCCCCGCTGGGCGCCTGGGCCCTGGACCGCCTCGGCCACCTCACCACCGTCCTCGAACTGTCCTCCCTCACCCGCGGCCGTGTCATGCACTACGCCATCCCCGAACACCTCAAGAAGGACTACGGCGTCTCCGGCACGGTGCCGCGCACCCGGCGCTGGACCCCGCCGGCCGCCACGGTCTCCTGACCGCCCCTGCGCCCCGTTGCTCCCCGTACTCCTCAAGGCGTACGGCGGCCGTCTTCGGCCGGACGACGACCGCGCGGCCGGCTCCCGGGAGGCTGGGCGCATGCCCTCGCCCGTGCGGACACCGACCCGCAGACCACCGTCGAACGCCCTGCCCGGGGTCCGTCCCGCCGAGCGTCTCTGTCACGCGACCGGCGCGCTCCTCATCTTCTCCGGCCTGGCGCACCTGGTGGTGTTCGCGGCGGACGGCGGCCCCTGGTACGGGCCGGTCTCCTGGCGCAAGCCGGTCACGTTCGGGCTCTCCTTCGGGCTGACCCTGATCGCGGTCACCTGGGTCACCTCGTATCTGAGGATCGGGGAGCGGCTGCGCACCGTGCTGCTCCTCGTGTTCGCCGCCGACTGCGTGGTGGAGGTCGGCGGGATCACCCTGCAGGCGTGGCGGCGGGTGCCCTCGCATCTCGACATGGAGACACCGTTCGACACGGCGGTGTCGATGACGCTCGCGGTGGGCGGCGGGGTGCTGGTGGTGCTGCTCACCGTCTTCGCCGTCGTGTCCTTCCGGCGGCGGCCGGCCGGTCCCGTCGGCATGGCGCTCGCGGTGCGGTCCGGGTTCGCGATCCTGCTGGTGGCGCTGGTCTCGGGGGCCGCGATGATCGCGCGCGGGGTGGTGCTCGTCCGGACCGGGCACCAGCAGGCGGCCTACGGCTCGACGGCCCCGCTCAAGCCGCTGCACGGGGTCAGCCTGCACGCGGTGCTGGTCCTGCCGGCGCTCGCCCGGCTGTTGTCCCGCACCACATGGAGCGAACAGGTCCGGTGGCGGATCGTGGCCACGGCGGTGGGCTGCTACACGGCCGCCGTCGCCGCGGCCGGGGTATGGGCGGTGCTCACCTACTGATACTGATCGCGCTGATCGCGGCGGCCGTCAGACAGAACTCTCCTCAGGTTCCTCGACCGGCCGCTGCCATATCAGCCGTCGCGCGCGCGTGAGCAGCCCCGGACCGCCGGCGCCACGGCGGCGGTGCCCGTGCACCCGGGGGTCGTCCGTGACGTCGTACCGCTTCACATAGGCGCCCAGGAACGCCTGGAGCGTGGCGACCGCCGGGATGGCGATCAGCGCGCCGACGGCGCCGAGGAGCGCGGTGCCCGCGATGACCGAGCCGAAGGCGACCGCCGGGTGGATGTCGACGGACTTGGAGGTCAGCTTGGGCTGGAGCATGTAGTTCTCGAACTGCTGGTAGATCACGACGAACACCAGCACCCACACCGCGTACAGCGGGTTGACGGTGAACGCGATCAGCATCGGCAGGGCGCCCGCGAGATAGGTGCCGATGGTGGGGATGAACTGCGAGACCAGGCCCACCCAGACGCCCAGCACGGGCGCGTACGGCACGCCCAGGGCCTCCAGCAGGATGTAGTGGGCGATGCCGGAGATCAGCGCCATCACACCGCGCGAGTACAGATAGCCGCCGGTCTTGTCGACGGCGATCTCCCAGGCGCGCAGCACCTCGGCCTGACGGGCGGGCGGCAGCACGGAGCACAGGGTGCGGCGCAGCCGGGGGCCGTCGGCGGCGAAGTAGAAGGCGAACAGCGTGATCGTCAGCAGCTGGAACAGGCCGCCGAGCACCTGCCCGGAGACATCGAGCACCCCGGCCGCGCTGTTCTGCGCGTACTTGCGCAGCCAGTCGGAGTGCAGCAGGCCCTCCTGGACGTCGACCCGCCTCACTTGGCTGTGGAAGGTCTCGTTGACCCAGTTGATGACCGAGTCCAGGTAGTCCGGGAAGTCCTCGACGATCTTGTTGATCTGTCCGGCCAGCATCGAGCCGAGCAGGGTGACGAAACCCGCGACGGCGATCACCAGGCCGAGGAAGACCAGGAAGGTCGCGAACCCACGGCGCATGCCGCGGGAGGCCATCCAGCTCACCGCGGGCTCGATGGCCAGCGCCAGGAAGAACGCGATGAGGATGTTGATCAGCAGGCCGGTGAGCTGGTGGAAGGCCCAGCTGCCCAGCTGGAACGCGGCGACGAGGGCGAGCGCCAGCACCATGGCGCGCGGCAGCCAGCGCGGCATGCGGGCACTCCGCAGCGCGGCGCCGGCGGCCGAGGGTGCGGCGGGCGGCGTCGTGTCGACCGGGGAGGTGTCCTGGGCGGTGCGCCCGTCGTCGTCAGTGGGTGCCACGGTGCAAGTCTCGCCCACGCCACTGACAACGCGTGGCCCGTATCCGATCTCCGTGCACGGTCAGCGCCTCTCCCCCGGAACGTTCATGACCGTGCAGACCACGCGCCACACGTCCTTGGCCTCCCAGCCCGAGTCCAGCGCCTCGTGCACCGTCAGCCCGCCGAGCTCCGTCATCACATGATCGCGCGCGAAGGTGTCGGCGTACCCGGAACCGAAGTGTTCCGCCATCCGCTGCCAGAAGACCGTCAACCGCATGACACCAGTATCCCGCCCCTGAGAGTGGGCCCTGCCCGGGAGCGCTTGCCGAGACCGCTTTCCGCCCTACGGTCTTTCGCATGGCCGAAACCGGAGCTTCCCCACTCCCCTCTGCGCCCCCGGCGCACTCCCCGCTGTTCCGCGCCGAGCAGTTCATGTGGCTCACCGCACGCGTGCTGGAGCAGCGGCTCTTCTCGTACCACTTCCTGAACGGCGGCCCCGATCCGGTGGAGACGGCGCTGGACGCCTACCGCAACGAGGACGGCGGATACGGTCACGCGCTGGAGCCCGATCTGCGCGGTCCGGTGAGCCAGCCGCTGCCCACCGGGCACGCGCTGCGCGTCCTGGACGCCATCGGGCGCTGCGGCGGCCAGCGGGCGGAGCGCGTGTGCCGCTACCTCACGGCCGTCTCCACGGCGGACGGGGCGCTGCCGGCGATCCATCCGAGTCAGCGCGGCTATCCGGCCGCCCCGTTCATCCCGATCGTCGACGACCCGCCCAGCGAACTCCTGGCCACCGGTCCGGTGGTGGGTCTGCTGCACCGCAACGAGGTGTGGCACGCCTGGCTGTTCCGGGCCACCGACTTCTGCTGGGAGGCGGTGGATGCGCTGGAGAAGTCGCACCCCTACGAGGTCGAGGCCGCGGTCGCCTTCCTGGACACGGCACCCGACCGGCCGCGTGCGGAGGCGGCCGCCGACCGGCTGGGCCGTCTGGTGCGCGAGCACCGGCTGGCCGCGCTGGACCCGGCGCGGCTGGGCGCGTACCCGGTCGCACCCGGCTACGCGCCCGGTGAACACCACTTCCCGCACGACTTCGCGAGGACCCCGGACTCGCTCGCGCGCGCGTGGTTCACCGACGAGGAGATGGACCGCTCGCTGGAGTTCCTCGCCGCGGAGCAGGCGGCGGACGGCGGCTGGCCCGTCCGCTGGCGGCAGTGGGCGCCGGCCGCCGCCCTGGAGGCCCGCCCCATGGTGACCATCGACGCCCTGCGTACCCTCAAGGCGTACGGCCGTTTCGTGGGGTGACGGATCTCTCAGCCGGTGAGGGCGCGCAGGCCCGCCGTGACCACCACGGCAACGCCGACGACGACCAGGAAGGGCGCGCGCAGCACCAGCGCCACGGCGGCCGCCCCGAGCCCCGCGGCCCGGGCGTCCAGCACGAGCGCGTGCCCGTCGGCGAACGTCTGCTGGGCCGTGAGGGCGGCGAGCAGGGCCACCGGCAGCAGGGCGGCCAGCCGCCGCACCACCGGCCGCTCCAGGACGCCCGCGGGCACCAGCAGTCCGACGAGCTTGACGGCGTAGCAGCCGAGGGCGGTCGCGCCGACCGCGATCCAGACGTTCATCGGGTCTCCTCGGGTGCGTCGTCGGGTACCTGGCCGGACGCGTGACGGGATGCGCGATGGGGTGCCTGACCGGATACGTGACCGGATACGCCGTGGGGTGCCTGACCGGATGCCTCGCTGGATGCGTCGCCGGGTGCGTCGCCGAGCGCGCCGTCGAGCGCGCCGTCGTGGCTACGGCCAGACCTGCGGCCGGAGACGAAGAGTGCGGCCGGCGCCGCCAGCGCGGCCACCAGGACCGGCACGCCCGCGGGCAGCACGGGCAGCAGACCGAGGCCCAGCAGCACCGCGAGGGCGGCGACCGCGCGCTCCGTCGTGCCTCGCAGCATGGGGGCGAGCAGCGCCAGGAAGACGGCGGGTCCGGCCGCGTCCAGGCCCCAGGCGTCGGTGTCCCCGACGGCCTTGGCGCCGAGCGCGCCCAGCAGGGTGGTGAGGTTCCACAGCACGTACAGGCTGAGCCCGGTGACCGTGAAGCCGATCCGCGCGGCGCGGCGCGTCGGCTGGGACAGGGTCACCGCGGTGGTCTCGTCGATCACCCACTGGGCGGCGAACGGCCGCACCGCGCGCGGGAGGGCGAGGACCTGCGACAGCCGCAGCCCGTAGAACGCGTTGCGCACCCCGAGGAAGAAGGCACCGGCCGCCGCGGTGAGCGGGTTGCCCCCGGCCGCGAGCGCGCCCACCAGGGCGAACTGCGAGGCGCCGGTGAACACCAGGAGGCTGAGCGCGCAGGTCTGGAGCAGGCCGAGCCCGCTGCCGGCCGAGGTCACCCCGAAGGCGAACCCGGAGAGTCCCACGGCGACCCCGACCCCGAGGGCGTCCCGGACGACGGCGGAGTCAGGCTTCGGCTCCCCTTCGCCGCGTATGTCTGCGAGTGCTGTCTGCTGTGCCACGCCCAGCACGCTACGGACGGGCGTCCCGCGCGTCTTGTACGTTCTTGCGCTCACGCTGGTAGGCCCCCGGCGGGACGCCGACGATCCGCGCGAAGTGCCGGTTGAGGTGCGGCTGGTCGGTGAAGCCGACGGCGACGGCCGCCTCGGCGGGTGCCGTGCCGGCGTCCAGCAGCAGCCGGGCGCGGCGCACCCGGGCGTCGGTCAGCCAGGTGTGCGGCGGCATGCCGTAGGCGTCCCGGAACGCCCGCAGCAGCGCGAACGGGCTGGTGCCGAGGTCACCGGCGAGCCGTTCCAGGGTCGGCGGCTCGGTCATCCGCTCCTCCAGCACGGCACGCGCGCGTGCGGCGAGCCTGGCGCCGGCGGTGCGGACCTGCCGCTGCGGCAGCGGGCCGCCGTTCAGCCGGAGCAGCCGGGTCACCGCGACCCGCAGCAGGGTGTCGGCGGCGAGCGCGTTGCCCTCGTCGGCGGCGCGCAGCACCCGGTGCACGAGGGCGACGCTGTACGGGTCGTCGAGCACAGGACTGACGAAGCCGGGGGTGCCCCGGATCGCGGTGGTCTCGGCGGCGATCCCCGCGACGAGGTCCGGCGCCGGGTAGACCGCCCCGTACCGCCAGCCCTCGGGCACCCCGGCCCGCCCGGTGTGCGCGGTGTCCGGGTTGACCAGCGCGAGCGCCCCCGCTCCCGCGGACACGTCGGAGCCCCGGTGGTGGAAGACCTCGACACCGTCCGCGATGGCGGCGATCACGAAGTGCTCATGGGTATGCCGAACGAACGTCTTACGCACATACCGAGCACGCAACAGATCAACACCGGGCAACGCCTCATACCGCCAGTGCCGCGCCTGCTCGTCCACTCCCGCCATGCACCCATTGTCCGACCGCACACCCCCCGCGACCGCCCCCAACCACATCCCCCGCTCCTACCCGGCCTTCCTGAGCCCCCCGCCCCCTCTCCTGAGCCGCTCTCTCCCCCACCCCTCCTGAGCCGCTCTCTCCCCCCCGCCCCCGCCCAGTCGCTCCTCCCACCCCCTTCCTTCTCTCCGCGCAGCCGCCGACGGCGAATCCGCCCCACGGGGGCCACCCGCACCCGACGACGAGACCGTCACGAGTGGTGCGGGTAGGAACACAAGGCTCGAAGGCCAAGTCGAGGACATCTCCGCAGGTCAGCCCCACTTGTCAGTGCCCGGGTGCAGGATGGACCCATGGCGAAATCCGCTCACCGAGCCCTCGACGGCTTCTCCCCCGCGACCCGCGGCTGGTTCACGGGGGCGTTTTCCGCGCCCACCGCGGCCCAGGCAGGCGCGTGGCAGGCCATCGGCGCGGGCTCGGACGTGCTGGTGGTCGCCCCGACCGGCTCCGGCAAGACGCTGGCCGCCTTCCTCGCCGCCCTGGACCAGCTGACCGCCACCCCGCCCCCGGCCGACCCGAGGAAGCGCTGCCGGGTGCTGTACGTGTCACCGCTGAAAGCATTGGCCGTCGACGTCGAGCGGAACCTGCGCAGCCCGCTGACCGGCATCCGCCAGGAGTCCGTCCGGCTCGGCCTGCCCGAGCCGGAGGTCAGGGTGGGCATCCGCTCCGGCGACACCCCGCCCGCCGAGCGCCGCGCCCTGTCCACCCGCCCGCCGGACATCCTGATCACCACCCCCGAGTCCCTGTTCCTGATGCTGACGTCGGCCACGCGCGACGCGCTGACCGGCATCGAAACGGTGATCCTGGACGAGGTGCACGCGGTAGCCGGCACCAAGCGCGGCGCGCATCTCGCGCTCTCCCTGGAGCGGCTGGACGAACTGCTGCCGAAACCGGCCCGCCGTATCGGCCTCTCGGCGACGGTCCGCCCGGTCGACGAGGTGGCCCGTTATCTCTCGCCGCACCGCAAGGTGGAGATCGTCCAGCCCAGGTCCGGCAAGGAGTTCGACCTCTCCGTGGTCGTCCCGGTGCAGGACATGGGAGAGCTGGGCGGGTCCCCGGCCACCGACGGCGGCGAGGGCGCGGAGAAGCCGTCGATCTGGCCGCATGTGGAGGAGCGGATCGCCGACCTGGTCCAGGCGCACCGCTCCACGATCGTGTTCGCCAACTCGCGCCGGCTGGCGGAGCGGCTGTGCAACCGGCTCAACGAGATCGCCTACGAGCGCCTGACCGGCGAGCCGCTGGACGAACACCACTCGCCCGCCGAGCTGATGGGCGGTTCGGGCGCGGCCCAGGGCGCCCCGCCGGTCATCGCCCGCGCGCACCACGGCTCGGTCTCCAAGGAGCAGCGTGCCCTGGTCGAGGAGGACCTGAAGGCCGGCCGGCTGCCCGCCGTGGTGGCCACCTCCAGCCTCGAACTGGGCATCGACATGGGCGCGGTGGACCTGGTCGTCCAGGTCGAGTCCCCGCCCTCGGTCGCCTCCGGCCTGCAGCGCGTCGGCCGCGCGGGACACCAGGTCGGCGCGGTCTCCACCGGCGTGGTCTTCCCCAAGTACCGCGGCGACCTGGTGCAGGCCGCCGTGGTCACCGAGCGGATGCGCACCGGCTCCATCGAGTCCCTGAGGGTCCCGGCCAACCCCCTCGACGTCCTGGCCCAGCAGCTGGTCGCGATGACCTCGCTGGACACCTGGCAGGTCGACGACCTGCTCGCGACGGTCCGCCGCGCGGCCCCCTTCGCCGCGCTCCCGGAGTCGGCGTTCACAGCGGTTCTCGACATGCTCGCGGGCCGCTATCCGTCGGACGCGTTCGCGGAGCTGCGCCCGCGCGTGGTCTGGGACCGGGTCGCCGGGACCGTCACCGGCCGCCCTGGCGCCCAGCGCCTCGCCGTCACCTCCGGCGGCACCATCCCGGACCGCGGCCTCTTCGGCGTCTTCCTCGCCGGCGCCGACCCCAAGAAGGGCGGCGGCCGGGTCGGCGAGCTGGACGAGGAGATGGTGTACGAGTCCCGGGTGGGCGATGTCTTCACCCTGGGCACCAGTTCCTGGCGCATCGAGGACATCACCCGGGACCGTGTCCTGGTCTCCCCCGCCCCCGGCGTGCCCGGCCGCCTGCCCTTCTGGAAGGGGGACCAGCTGGGCCGTCCGCTCGAACTGGGCCGCGCGGTCGGCGCGTTCCTGCGCGAGGTCGGCGCGCTCCCCAAGGACGACGCCCGCCTGCGCCTGCTGGCGGCGGGCCTGGACGCGTGGGCGGCGGACAACGTGCTGTCGTACCTCGACGAACAGCGCGAGGCCTGCGGCCACATCCCCGACGACCGCACGATCGTCGTGGAGCGCTTCCGCGACGAGCTGGGCGACTGGCGGGTCGTCGTCCACTCCCCCTTCGGCGCCCAGGTCCACGCCCCCTGGGCGCTCGCCCTCGGTGCCCGGCTGTCCGAGCGCTACGGCATGGACGCCCAGGTCATGCACGCCGACGACGGCATCGTGCTGCGGCTGCCGGACGCCGACCTGATGGGCCTCGACCTGCTCGACCAGGCCCCCATGAAGGCGGGTACCGAGTACGACGCGGAGCAGGCGCCGGTCGGCGCGGCGGACGTCGCCTTCGACAAGGGCGAGGTCGACCAGATCGTCACCGACCAGGTCGGCGGCTCGGCCCTGTTCGCCGCCCGCTTCCGGGAGTGCGCCGCCCGCGCGCTGCTGCTGCCGCGCCGCAACCCCGGCAAGCGCACCCCGCTGTGGCAGCAGCGCCAGCGCGCCGCGCAACTGCTTCAGGTGGCGAGCGAGTTCGGGTCCTTCCCGATCGTCCTGGAGGCCGTCCGCGAGTGCCTCCAGGACGTCTTCGACGTCCCGGGCCTGGTCGAGCTGATGGGCGACCTGGAGTCCCGCAAGGTCCGCCTGGTCGAGGTCACCACCCCGGAGCCGTCGCCCTTCGCCCGCTCCCTCCTCTTCGGCTACGTCGCCCAGTTCCTGTACGAGGGCGACTCCCCGCTCGCCGAGCGACGCGCGGCCGCGCTCTCCCTGGACTCCCGGCTGCTGGCCGAGCTGCTGGGCCAGGCGGAGCTGCGCGAACTGCTCGACGCGGACGTCCTGACCGAGCTGGAGCGCGAACTCCAGTGGCTCAGCGAGGACCGGCGGATCAAGGACCCCGAAGGCGTTGCCGACGTGCTGCGGCTGCTCGGCCCGCTCACCGACGCCGAGTTGGTGGAGCGGGGCGCCGAGCCGCGGTGGGCCCAGGAGCTGGCGGGCGCCCGCCGGGCCATCAAGGTCCGGATCGCCGGCACCGACCACTGGGCGGCGATCGAGGACGCGGGCCGGCTGCGCGACGCCCTCGGCACCGCCCTGCCGGTGGGCGTCCCCGAGGCCTTCACCGAGCCCGTGAAGGACCCGCTCGGCGACCTCCTCGCCCGGTACGCGCGCACCCACGGCCCGTTCACGTCGGCCACCGCGGCCGCCCGCTTCGGCCTCGGAGTGGCGGTGACCGAGGGCGCCCTGCAACGGCTCGCCGCGGGCGGCAGGGTCGTGCAGGGCGAGTTCCATCCGGCGGGCATCGGCCAGGAGTGGTGCGACGCGGCGGTCCTGCGCAGGCTGCGCCGCCGCTCCCTGGCCGCGCTCCGGCACGAGCTGGAGCCGGTGGCACCGGCCGCGCTCGCCCAGTTCCTGCCGCAGTGGCAGCACATCGGCAAGGGGCACGGGCTGCGCGGTGTCGACGGACTGGTGCGCGCCGTGGAGCAGTTGCAGGGCGCGTCGGTCCCGGCCTCGGCCCTGGAGAAGCTGGTCCTGCCGTCCCGCGTGGCGGGCTACACGCCCTCGATGCTCGACGAACTCACCGCAGCCGGAGAGGTCGTGTGGGCGGGCGCGGGTGCCCTGCCGGGCAAGGACGGCTGGGTCTCCCTGTATCTGGCGGACGCGGCCCCCGTGCTCCTGCCGCCCCCGCACCCCCTGGAACCGACCGCGCTCCACCAGTCGGTCCTGGACGCCCTCTCCGGCGGCTACGGCCTGTTCTTCCGCCAGATCGCCGACCAGATCCGTGCCACCACCCACCCCGACGCCACCGACCCCCAACTGGCCGACGCCCTCTGGGACCTGGCCTGGTCCGGCCGTCTCACCAACGACACCCTGGCCCCGATGCGCTCCCTGCTGGGCTCGGGCCGCACCGCCGGTTCCACGGCCCACCGCGCCAAGCGGACGGTCCCGCGCGGCCGCTACGGCTCCCTGACGGCCGCCGCCCGCACCGCCTCCCGGACCGGCCCGCCGACCGTCGCCGGACGCTGGTCCCTGCTGCCGCAGCGCGAGCCGGACACCACCGTGCGCGCCCACGCCCTGGCCCGCACCCTCCTCGACCGGCACGGCGTGGTCACCCGGGGGGCGGTCGCCGCGGAGGGCGTCGAGGGCGGCTTCTCGGCGGTGTACCGCATCCTGTCGGCGTTCGAGGAGAGCGGCCAGGCCCGCCGGGGTTATGTCGTCGAGGGCCTCGGCGCGGCCCAGTTCGCGATGGACGGCGCGGTCGACCGGCTGCGCGCGGTGTCCAACGCCCGCGACCGCGGCGAGGCCCTGCCCGGCACCGACTTCGGAAACAACCGTCCTACGGCTTCCACGGCGTCCACGACGCCCACCCCCTTCGACACCGAGGCGCCCTTCACCCCCCTCGGCCCCTTCGACGGCGCCGACTTCCCCGAATTCACCGAACTCTCCGACCTCGACGGTGACTTCACCTGGCCCCCCGAGCCCCGCACCGCCCCCGGCGACTACGTCTCCCCCAAGGACCTCGCCCCCGCCGACCCCTTCACAAGCCCTGGCTACGGCGGTCCCCGAGGCGGCGGCCCGCAAGGCGGCGGTCCCGCCAACCCGTACGCCTACGGCAACCACCGCGCCCGCACCCCCGCCGCCCCCGACCCCAGAGCCGTGGTCCTCGCCGCCGCCGACCCCGCGAACGCCTACGGCGCCGCCCTCTCCTGGCCCGAGCCCCCGACGGACGCCGGGCACAAGCCGGGCCGCAAGGCGGGCTCGCTGGTCGTCCTGGTGGACGGCGAACTCACCCTCTACATGGAACGCGGCGGCAAGACCCTGCTGGCCTGGCCCTCCGCCCCGGACACGGCCGCCACCGACGACCCCCGACTCCGCACGGCCGCCGAGGCCCTCGCGGCCGCCGCCCGCGCGGGCACCCTCGGCACGGTGACGGTGGAGCGGGTCAACGGCGCCTCCGCCCTGACCTCGCCCCTGGGCGTCCTCCTGGAAGGAGCGGGCTTCATCGCGACCCCACGCGGCCTGCGCCTGCGGGCGTGAACCACGGCGCGAGCCGCACCGCTCACCCCCTCGTGTCACCCTTGACCCATGCCCGAAGGTGACACGGTCTGGCAGGCCGCGCGGCGCCTGCACGGGGCGCTCGCCGGCCAGGTGCTGACCCGCAGCGACTTCCGGGTGCCCCAGTACGCCACCGTCGATCTCACCGGCCGAACCGTCCTCGGCACCACCCCGCGCGGCAAGCACCTGCTCACCCGCTTCGAGGGCGGTCTGACCCTGCACACGCATCTGCGGATGGAGGGCGCGTGGAAGGTCTACGGCGGCGCCGAGCGCTGGAAGGGCGGCCCGGCGCACCAGATCCGGGCGATCCTCGGCACCGCCGACCGCACGGCCGTCGGATACCGCCTCCAGGTCCTGGAGTTCCTGCGCACCGGCGAGGAGGAACGCGCCGTGGGCCACCTCGGCCCCGACCTGCTGGGCCCCGACTGGAACCCCGACCGCGCCCTCGCCAACCTGCTCGCGGACCCCGCCCGCCCGCTCGGCGAGGCCCTGCTCGACCAGCGCAACCTGGCCGGCATCGGCAACATCTACAAGAGCGAGCTCTGCTTCCTGATCGGCGCGACCCCCTGGCTCCCGGTCGGCGCGCTCCCCGCCGACCGCGCCGCGAAGCTTCCTGCCCTGGCCCAGCGGCTCCTGGAGGCCAACCGCGACCGCCCGGTGCGCCGGACCACCGGCCTGCGCGACCAGGACCTGTTCGTCTACGGTCGCGCGCCCCGCCCCTGTCTGCGCTGCCGCACCTCCATCCGCGTCGCCGACCAGGGCGACGGCTCCCGCGAGCGCCCCACCTACTGGTGCCCCGCCTGCCAGACCGGCCCCGGCCCGGCCGCGGGCCCGCCCCGGATCCGGAGAACCCGCACAACTAATTGACGACCCGTCAGAAACGCTCGTACCGTCCCCTCATGCCCCTCAAGGCGTACGACCTCACCGGACGCACGGCATTCGTCACCGGCGCCGCCGGCGGCATCGGCCGGGCCTCCGCCGTACTGCTCGCCGAGGCGGGCGCGACCGTGCACTGCGCCGACCGGGACGCGGACGGCCTGCACGAGACCGCCACGCTGATCAAGGACCGGGGCGGTACCGCCCAGACCCACACCCTCGACGTGACCGACCGCGCGCGGCTCGGGCAGGCCGTCCGGTCCTGCGGACGGCTCGACGTCATGGCGGCGATCGCCGGGATCATGCACCGCAGCCCGGTCCTGGAGACCAGGGACGAGGACCTCGACCGGGTCCTGGACGTCAACTTCAAGGGCGTCCTGCACGCCTGCCAGGAGGCGGCCCGCCTGATGCTGGCCGGGCGGAACGGGGGCAGCATCATCACGATGGCGTCCGGCGCGATCGACACCGGCGGTCCCGGCCTGCTCTGCTACGGCGCGGCCAAGGCGGCCGTGGTCCAGCTGACCAAGACGCTCGCCAACGAGGTCGGCCGGCAGGGCATCCGCGTCAACGCGGTCGCCCCCGGCTGGACCCGCACCCCCATGACCACGCGGGACGACGGCGAGGAACAGCGGCAGACCGAGGCGTTCATGGCCCGGATGTCACCGCTGGGCCGGGTCGGTGAGGCGGAGGACATCGCGCACGCCGTGCTCTATCTGGCCTCCGACGCCTCCTCGTTCACGACGGGCCAGATCCTGCGTCCGAACGGAGGGGTGGCGATGCCCTGGTAGCCCCCTCGGCCCGCCAGGCCGTCCGCCACCGCCCCGGTCCCAGGGCGCCCGCCGCCCGGACCCTCGGCACACAGTTCACCGGCAGCAGGCTCAGTCCCCATCCCCCGGCGGCCACGGTCCCTTCCAGCGCCCCGGCGCCACCGGCGAACACGAGCCGCAGCACGGCCCACCACCACACCGCCGCCAGCCCGAAGGCAACCCCCCAGCGCACTATCCGCCCCACCACCATGGCCGCCACCTCCAGCCGGACGCTAGAACGCCGCCCGGTCCGCCGGAAAGGCGCACCGAGGGCTCACCGATGCAGCGGCCGTCGCCCCGCCCCGGCCACCGCTACACGTTCTCCGCCTGGAACATCCAGTGATGTTTCTCCAGATCCGCCGTGATCCCGATGAAGATGTCCTGGGACACCGGATCGGCCTCCGCGGTCGACATCACCCGGTCCCGCATCCGGGTGATCACCGCGCCCAGCGCGTCCACCAGGGTGCCCACCGCGTCCGCGTCCTTGACCCAGCCCCCGGGAGCCGTACCGATACCGCTGCCGGAGGCCACCGTGGCCGCACGCCCGTCCGGTGAGACGCCGAGCGCCGAGGCGCGCTCCGCGACCGTGTCGGAGTGGGCCCGGGCCGTGTCCACGACCTCGTCGAGCTGGAGGTGGACGGAGCGGAAGCGGGGCCCGACCACGTTCCAGTGGATCTGCTTGGCGACCAGCGCCAGTCCACCAGATCGACGAGGGCGCCCTGCAGCGCCTCGGCCACGGCCTTCAGATCCGCGTCGGACAGCGGGCTCTTCACGACGTACATGCTCTCTCCGGTGGTCGGTCGGCCCCCTGTCACGCCCCTCCCACCATGACCGCACCGCCGGACACCGGCAAATGGACGCACAGCGCCCGCGGACGCACGAAGACCCCGGCCGCACCTCCCCGGGTGTCCCCGGAGAGGCCCCGGCCGGGGCCTCGTACACTTCTTCGACGCCGGGTCGGCGCCGCATCGGTCTACGCTCGCGCAGGCGTCACGCGGCGACCACGTCCACTGCCTCGGCGGGTGCCTTGATGGTCACCCGTTCCGGTGGCACACCGGTCACCGAGACGGTACCCAGCATCGGCCGAACCGGCGTGGGAACGGACTCGGTGGCCTGGGCGGACTGGGCCAGCTCGGCGAGGGCGAGCTCGTCGCTCACTTCCCGCATGAGCTCGGACATCCGTACGTCCAGCGCGTCGCAGATGGCGGAGAGCAGCTCGGAGGATGCCTCCTTCTGCCCCCGCTCCACCTCGGAGAGATAGCCGAGTGAGACTCGGGCGGACGAGGAGACTTCGCGCAGAGTACGGCCCTGGCGCTGGCGCTGCCGACGCAGCACGTCACCCAGCAGGCGACGGAGCAGAATCATCGGTGGCTCCCTCCTCGGACCGCGTAGCCGCATCCTTCACGCCCCACCGTACCGCCTTGCGCCGCGGCCGTGCGGGGAGCGATGTCGTGTTCACTCAGGGCTGCAAACATCAAAACCCCCCGTTCTGTTCCGTATCCTGTGTCCGCTCATTCCCGGTCTGTTCGCTCGCAAGCTCCCTCAGGAGCAGTGCGAGTACGCTCCGTACACTCTCTCTACGAATTTCCTCGCGGTCGCCGTTCAACCGCAGGGCCTCCACTTTTCCGCCAGCGGCAGAACCGGAACCAGCGCCGAACGGCCCGTCCACGGCCACGAAAACCGTCCCGACCGGCCGGCCGTCCTGCGGTTCCGGACCGGCGACTCCGGTGGTCGCGAGGCCCCAGTCGGCGCCCAGCGCCTTCCGCACTCCGGCCGCCATCTGGGCCGCGACCTGCGGATCCACCGCTCCCCGCTGGGCCAGCAGGGTGGCGTCGACGTCCAGCAGGTCGTGCTTGAGTTCGGTGGCGTACGCGGTGACCGATCCCCGGAACGCCTTGGACGCCCCCGGAACCGTGGTGATCTCGGCCGCCACCAGACCGCCGGTCAGCGACTCGGCGACAGCGAGGGTCTGCCCCCTCACTGTCAGTAGTCGCACCAGTTCGGCGGCCGTGGAATTCACGCTTCCGTCTCCTCCGACGCCGCCGCGCGCTCGGCGATTCCCTGCCGCCGCAGCACAATGGCCTGTCTCACATAGTCGAGGCCGGTGACCACGGTCAGAACGACGGCCGCGGCCATCACCCAGAACCTCAGAGTCGCCAGCCATCCCGTCAGTGCCAGCACGTACATCCCGACGGCCACGCCCTGGGTGAGGGTCTTGAGCTTGCCGCCGCGGCTGGCCGGGATCACGCCGTAGCGGATGACCACGAAACGCATCAGCGTGATGCCGAGTTCCCGGGCGAGGATCACGATCGTCACCCACCAGGGCAGATCGCCCAGCGCGGACAGACAGATCAGCGCCGCCCCCATGATCGCCTTGTCGGCGATGGGGTCGGCGATCTTCCCGAAGTCGGTGACGAGGTCGTAGGTGCGCGCCAGATGGCCGTCGAACAGGTCGGTGATCATCGCGATGGCGAAGGCGGCCCAGGCGAGCGAGCGCCACGCCGGGTCGTACCCGCCGCCGGCCAGCATCAGGGCGACGAAGCCGGGCACCAGGACCAGCCGGAGCATGGTCAGCAGATTGGCGACGTTCCACACGCTGGCCTGGTTGACGGCGGCCGCCGCGATCTTCCCGCCGCGCGGCGGCCTCTCGTCGTGCTGCGGGCCGGCCTGTGACTCGCTCTGGGGACCTCGCTGAGGACCGGAGGTGGCGGCGGAGCCCGGGGCGCCCTGCGCGCCGGAGGGTCCGCCCGCGGCGGACGCCGGGACTCCGGTCATCTGCCGTCCTCCTCGCTCCACGCGGCCGAGCCCTGCAACGGCTCGGCCACCAGGTCGACACCTTCCGTACCGACCACCTTCGCCTCGACCATACGACCGACGGACAGCCCTTCGCCGCTCGTGAGCAGCACCTGTCCGTCCGTCTCGGGCGCCTGGTGGGCCCCGCGGCCGTAGACGCCGTCCTCGTCGTCGACCGACTCCACCAGGACGTGCACGGTCTCGCCGACGCGCTCCTCGGCGCGCTGCGAGACGAGTTCCTCGGCGAGCTGGGAGATGTGCGCGAGCCGCTCGGCGACGACGTCCTCGTCGAGCTTGTTCTCGTACGTCGCGGCCTCGGTGCCCTCCTCGTCGGAGTAGCCGAAGACGCCGATGGCGTCGAGGCGGGCGCCGTTCAGGAAGCGCTCCAGCTCGCCCAGGTCGGACTCGGACTCGCCCGGGAAGCCGACGATGAAGTTGGAGCGGACGCCGGCCTGCGGGGCCTTGCTCCGGATGGTGTCGAGCAGCTCCAGGAAGCGGTCGGTGTCGCCGAAGCGGCGCATGGAGCGCAGCACGCCCGGCGCCGAGTGCTGGAAGGACAGGTCGAAGTACGGGACGACCTTGGGGGTGGAGGTCAGCACGTCGATCAGGCCGGGGCGCATCTCGGCGGGCTGGAGGTAGCTCACCCGCACCCGCTCGATGCCGTCGACCTCGGCGAGATCGGGCAGCAGGGACTCCAGGAGACGGATGTCACCCAGGTCCTTGCCGTAGGAGGTGTTGTTCTCGGAGACCAGCATGACCTCCTTCACCCCCTGCTCGGCCAGCCAGCGGGTCTCGTTCAGCACGTCGCTCGGGCGGCGGGAGATGAAGGACCCGCGGAAGGACGGGATGGCGCAGAAGGAGCAGCGGCGGTCGCAGCCGGAGGCGAGCTTCACCGAGGCGACCGGGGAGCCGTCCAGACGGCGGCGCAGGGGCGCACGCGGGCCGGAGGCGGGCGCGACGCCCTCGGGGAGGTCGGTCGGGCCGTGACCCGGCAGCGCCACCGTCGCGGCCGAGTCCTGCCGCTCGGCCGGGCTGATGGGCAGCAGCTTGCGGCGGTCGCGCGGGGTGTGCGAGGCGTGGATGCCGCCGTTGAGGATGGTCTGCAGCCGGTCGGAGATGTCGGAGTAGTCGTCGAAGCCGAGCACGCCGTCCGCCTCGGGCAGCGCCTCGGCGAGCTCCTTGCCGTACCGCTCGGCCATGCAGCCCACCGCCACGACGGCCTGGGTTCTGCCGTGCCCCTTGAGGTCATTGGCCTCCAGGAGGGCGTCGACGGAGTCCTTCTTGGCGGCCTCGACGAAACCACAGGTGTTGACGACGGCGACGTCCGCGTCCGATGCGTCCTCGACAAGCTGCCAGCCGTCCGCCTCCAAACGGCCTGCGAGCTCCTCCGAGTCCACCTCGTTACGGGCGCAGCCGAGAGTGACGAGTGCGACGGTACGGCGTTCAGGCATGGGCTCAAGACTACTTTGTCTCACTGACAGCCCACGTCGAAGGGGCTGGCCGATCATGGCCAACCCCTTGTGTACGCGCGCGAACCGAACAGTTATCCGACTTCGGGGTCGCCCTTGGTGTACGTCAGACGCTCCACGGCACCCGGCCGGAACTGGTCCTCGATCTTCTTCCCGTTGACGTAGAGCTGGATCGCTCCGGCGTCGCCGAGGATCAGGTTGATCTTGGAGCTGTCCTGGAAGGTCTTGGAGTCGCCCTTCTTCAGGAGCCCGTCGAAGAGCATCCGGCCGTTGTGGTCCTTGGCCGAGATCCAGCTGCGTCCGTTGACCGCGCTGACCTGGACGGTGACCTTGTCCTGGGGCGCGGCGGCGATCGCGCTGTCGGAGGGCTCGGGGGTCTTGTCCGGCTTGCTTTCCTTCGGGGTCGGCGAGACCGGCTTGCTGGTCGTCGGGGCGGGGCCCTCGGCGACGGACTGCTTGGCGTCGTCGCCGTCGCCGCCCTTGAAGGCGGTGAAGCCGACGAAACCGATCACGACGACGATCGCGGCGACCATGGCCGCCGTCCAGTTGGGTCCGCGCCGCTCGGGACGGATGCGTTCCGCCTCGAACAGTGGTGCGGCGGGCGTCGGCGCGGGCCGCCCACCACCGTGCTCGGCCGCGAACTGCGCGAGCAGCGGCTCGGGGTCGAGGCCGACGGCCTTGGCCAGGGTCCGGATGTGCCCACGGGCGTAGACATCGCCGCCGCACGGGGCGAAATCGTCCGCCTCGATGGCGTGCACGATGCCGATCCGGACCCGGGTGCTCCCGCTGATGTCGTCGACGGTCAGCCCGGCGGCGATGCGGGCCTGTTTGAGGGCTCGGCCTACGGAGGGGCGGTTTTCCTCGGACTCGTCTTGGAACGGACGCTCGTCTTCAGGGGAGTTGCTGCCGATGGACACGGGGGCGCCTTTCGAGCGTGTAGCCACCTGTGCTGGAGGTTCAGTCTATGGGGGGTGCAAAAGGGTGAGGCAACCGGGCGGTACGACTTTGTACGCCATCGGTATGGCCGGACATCCCGATGGCGGGTCAGGTGTGCGCCCCAGAATGGGGTGCACACCTTTCCTTTCGCTCAACTTGACGTGCGTCAAAGGGAAACGGTTGCCCGAGGATCTCTAACGAGTGGATCACGACCGTGACTCCACCCGGTCTACAGGCGCCCGTGCCCTGAGACAGACCTACCCCTCAGACTCCCCACGGATCACGGCAAGCACTCCATCCAGCTCATCGGGTTTCACCAGAACGTCGCGCGCCTTCGAACCCTCGCTCGGCCCGACCACCCCGCGGGACTCCATCAGGTCCATGAGCCGGCCGGCCTTGGCGAAGCCCACGCGCAGCTTGCGCTGGAGCATAGAAGTGGAGCCGAACTGGGTGGAGACGACCAGCTCGGCCGCCTGGCAGAGCAGGTCGAGGTCGTCGCCGATGTCCTCGTCGATCTCCTTCTTCTGCTTGGTGCCCACGACGACGTCGTCCCGGAAGACCGGCGTCATCTGGTCCTTGCAGTGCTGGACGACGGCCGCGACCTCGTCCTCGGTGACGAACGCGCCCTGCATACGGGTCGGCTTGTTCTGCCCCATCGGCAGATACAGCCCGTCGCCCTTGCCGATGAGCTTCTCGGCGCCCGGCTGGTCCAGGATGACGCGGCTGTCGGCCAGCGAGGAGGTGGCGAAGGCGAGCCGCGAGGGCACGTTCGCCTTGATGAGGCCGGTGACGACGTCGACGGACGGCCGCTGGGTGGCAAGCACCAGGTGGATGCCGGCCGCGCGCGCGAGCTGCGTGATGCGCACGATCGAGTCCTCGACGTCCCGTGGCGCGACCATCATCAGGTCGGCGAGCTCGTCGACGATCACCAGCAGGTAGGGATAGGTCTTGAGCTCGCGCTCGCTGCCCTCCGGCGTCTTGAGCTTGCCGTCGCGGATGGCCTGGTTGAAGTCGTCAATGTGCCGGTACCCGAACGCCGCCAGGTCGTCGTAGCGCAGGTCCATCTCGCGTACGACCCACTGGAGCGCCTCGGCGGCCCGCTTCGGGTTGGTGATGATCGGCGTGATCAGGTGCGGGATGCCCTCGTAGGCGGTCAGCTCGACCCGCTTGGGGTCGACGAGGACCATCCGGACGTCCTCGGGGGTCGCGCGGACCATGATCGACGTGATCAGGCAGTTGATGCACGACGACTTGCCGGAACCGGTGGCTCCGGCGACCAGCACGTGCGGCATCTTCGCCAGGTTGGCCATCACGTAGCCGCCCTCGACGTCCTTGCCGAGTGCCACCAGCATGGGGTGCTCGTCCTCGGCGGCGGCGGCCAGCCGGAGCACGTCACCGAGGTTGACCATCTCGCGGTCCGTGTTCGGGATCTCGATGCCGACCGCGGACTTGCCGGGGATCGGCGAGATGATCCGCACGTCGGGGCTGGCGACGGCGTACGCGATGTTCTTGGTCAGCGCGGTGATCCGCTCGACCTTCACGGCCGGGCCCAGCTCGACCTCGTAGCGCGTGACCGTCGGCCCGCGCGTGAAGCCGGTGACCGCCGCGTCGACCTTGAACTCGGAGAACACGTTGGTGAGCGAGGCGACGACCCGGTCGTTGGCCTCGCTGCGCGCCTTGCCGGGGCCGCCGCGCGTGAGGAGTTCCAGCGAGGGCAGCGAGTACGTGATGTCACCGGAGAGCTGGAGCTGCTCGGCGCGCGGGGGCAGGTCGCGGGGTTCGTCGGGGGCCGGTTTGGTCAGGTCCGCGACGACGCCCTCGAGCTTCTCCTGCTTCGGCCGCGCGGCCGGCACCGGACTCGGCCTCGGGCTCGCGGCGGGGCTCGGACTCGGCACGGGCGTGGGGGTGGTGTCCTCGCGGTCGCCGACGCTGACGCCCTGGGTGAGGTCGGCGACGAGCGGCGAGGGCGGCATACCGTGCAGGACGGCCCCGTCGAGCGCGGCGGCGGCAGCGGCGGCGACGTCCACGGCGTCCATCTGGCGGCCCAGTTCGGGCTGCGGCACCGCGGAGCGCCTCGGGCGGCCGCGGCGCTTGGCGAGGGCCTGCTGCTCGGCGCTGTCGGGGTCGTACTCGCCGGGGGCGCTCGCACGCTTGCGGGAGCGTGCGGGCAGCGCCTCGCGCCACTGCTCGTCGTAGCGCTCGTCGTCCTCGCCGAACTCGCCGAACTCGTCCGGATCGGGGTCGTGCACCAGCCCGAGGCGCACGCCGAGCGCGCGCAGCCGCTGCGGGATGGCGTTCACCGGGGTCGCGGTGACGACGAGCAGCCCGAAGATCGTGAGCAGTGCCAGCAGCGGCACGGCGAGGACCTCGGTCATGGTGTAGGTCAGCGGGGTCGCCGCCGCCCAGCCGATGAGGCCGCCGGCGTCCCTTATGCCCTGCATGCCGTCGCTGCGCGCGGGCGAGCCGCAGGCGATGTGGACCTGCCCGAGCACGCCGATGATCAGCGCGGACAGGCCGATCACGATCCGGCCGTTGGCCTCCGGCTGCTCGGGGTGGCGCATGAACCGTACGGCGATCACCGCGAGCAGTATCGGCACCAGCAGGTCGAGGCGGCCGAAGGCGCCGGTGACGAGGATCTCGACCAGGTCGCCGACCGGACCGCGCAGATCGGCCCAGGTGCCGGCGGCGACGATCAGGGCGATGCCGAGCAGCAGCAGGGCGACGCCGTCCTTGCGGTGGGCGGGGTCCAGGTTCTTGGCTCCCTGTCCTATGCCGCGGAAGACGGCCCCGACGGCATGCGCCAGGCCCAGCCAGACGGCGCGCACCAGGCGGTACACGCCCCCGGTGGGGCTGGGCGCCGGCTTGGGCGCCGGCGCGGACTTCTTCGCCGCGGTCCTCTTGGCGGGCGCCTTCTTGGCCGGGGCTTTCTTCGCGGCGGCCTTCTTCGCCGGAGCCTTCGAGGGAGCGGCCTTCTTCGCGGGCTGCTTCTTGGCTGCCGAGGGACGTGAGGCCATGGGTGTGAGATTACCGGGGGATGCGGCAGGGGACACGTGTGCCCACTGCTTCACCCGTTCGTGTCGCCCTTGACGGGGCGCGGAGCTGACGCGGACTCATGGGCAACTCCGGCCGCCCTCGGGGTCAGTTCTGCGAAGGGAGCGCCGGGGCGCTGCCGCCCGTGCCCGGCTCCAGGGCGTCCAGGGCCCGGCGCAGCCCGGTCAGTTTGCGCTCCAGATGGGCCGCCGTGGCCACCGCCGCCGCGTCCGCGGACTCGTCGTCCAGCTGCTTGGACAGGGCCTCGGCCTGCTCCTCGACGGCCGCGAGCCGTGCGGAGAGCTCGGCGAGCAGCCCCGCGGACTCCTTGCCGGCGACCGCGCCGCCCTTGCCGCCGCCCTCCAACTGGAGCCGCAGCAGCGCCGCCTGCTCACGGAGCTGGCAGTTCTTCATGTACAGCTCGACGAAGACCGAGACCTTGGCGCGCAGCACCCACGGGTCGAAGGGCTTGGAGATGTAGTCGACCGCGCCCGCCGCGTAGCCCCGGAAGGTGTGGTGCGGGCCGTGGTTGATGGCGGTGAGGAAGATGATCGGGATGTCCCGGGTCCGCTCCCGGCGCTTGATGTGCGCCGCGGTCTCGAATCCGTCCATGCCCGGCATCTGGACGTCCAGCAGAATGACCGCGAAGTCGTCCGTGAGCAGTGCCTTGAGCGCTTCCTCCCCGGACGATGCCCGCACCAGTGTCTGATCCAACGCAGAGAGGATCGCCTCCAGCGCCAGCAGATTCTCCGGCCGGTCATCGACCAGGAGGATCTTGGCCTTCTGCACCATGGCCCGCCCTCCTCGCCCCGGATGTGCACCGGGCGCCGCCCCAGGGGACGACTCCCTTTCGCCGCCCGTCCTTGTGCCGGTCATGGTAGCCGCACCCCGCCTGTCGCCACACCCTGTCACCGCGATGTCACTGTGCACGTAGCAGAAACGCAGCCGGAGACCAGAAGGTTCCCCCAATCCCGTACTTCTACACGGGTCCGGCCACCCTGAGTCAGCAACTCCCCGTGCACACGGAAGGTTCCCGTAACGTTCACATCACACCTGGTCGCTCCGGTCACTCCTCGCGCATCCACTGCTCCATCACCGCCAGCAGGTGATCGGGATCGACCGGCTTGGTGACATAGTCGGACGCGCCCGACTCGATCGCCTTCTCCCGGTCGCCCTTCATCGCCTTGGCGGTCAGCGCGATGATCGGCAGTCCGGCGAACTGCGGCATCCGGCGGATCGCCGTGGTCGTCGCATAGCCGTCCATCTCCGGCATCATGATGTCCATCAGGACGACCGCGACGTCGTCGTGCTGTTCAAGGACCTCGATGCCCTCCCGGCCGTTCTCGGCGTACAGCACCGACAGACCGTGCTGCTCCAGGACGCTGGTGAGCGCGAAGACGTTGCGGATGTCGTCGTCGACGATCAGCACCTTCTCCCCGGCGAACCGCACGCCCCGGCGCGGCTGCGGCGCCCTCGACTCCTGCTCGGCGAGGACCGGCCATGCCTCGGTCAGCTGCGGGACGCCCCGCCGCCGGCGCCGGAAGAGCGCGGCGGCACCGTTCTGGGTCTCCTGGTACGACTTCACCTCGGCCGGCGTCTCGATCTCCGCGCCGGACAGCTCCATGGAGTGGTTCTGGGAGGCGACCAGGTCCCCGGCCTCCAGCGCGGGCACGGACTGCTGGTAGCCCTGCGGCGGCAGCTCGCTGGGGTGCAGCGGCAGGTACAGCGTGAACGTCGAGCCGCGGCCCGGTTCGCTCTGCGCGTGGATCTCGCCGCCCAGCAGCTGCGCGATCTCCCGCGAGATCGACAGTCCGAGGCCCGTACCGCCGTACTTGCGGCTGGTCGTGCCGTCGGCCTGCTTGAACGCCTCGAAGATCACCCGCATCTTGCTGGCCGCGATCCCGATGCCGGTGTCGGTCACCGAGAACGCGATCAGCGGCGCGTCCGGATCACTGAGCGAACCGGCCTCCAGAAGCTGCTCCCTGATCCCCACCGGCACATCACCGCTCGCCGGCCGGATCACCAGCTCCACCGACCCGGAGTCGGTGAACTTCACCGCGTTGGACAGCAGGTTGCGCAGCACCTGGAGAAGCCGCTGTTCGTCGGTGTGCAGGGTGGCGGGCAGCTCCGGCGAGACCCGTACGGACAGGTCCAGGCCCTTCTCCGCGGTCAGCGGCCGGAAGGTGGCCTCCACGTAGTCCACGAGCTGGACCAGCGCGATACGCGTCGGGGAGACGTCCATCTTGCCCGCCTCGACCTTCGACAGGTCCAGGATGTCGTTGATCAGCTGCAGCAGGTCGGAACCGGCCCCGTGGATGGTCTCGGCGAACTCGACCTGCTTGGGCGAGAGATTGCCCTCGGCGTTGTCCGCGAGCAGCTTGGCCAGGATCAGCAGCGAGTTGAGCGGGGTGCGCAGCTCGTGCGACATGTTGGCGAGGAACTCGCTCTTGTAGCGCATGGAGACGGCGAGTTGCTCGGCACGCTCCTCCAGAACCTGCCGGGCCTCCTCGATCTCGGTGTTCTTCACCTCGATGTCGCGGTTCTGCTGGGCCAGCAGCTCGGCCTTCTCCTCCAGTTCGGCGTTGGACGCCTGGAGTGCCTTCTGCCGGTTCTCCAGCTCGGCCGACCGCTCCTGCAGCTGTTCGGTCAGCTCCTGCGACTGCTTCAGCAGCACCTCGGTCTTGGTGTTGACGGAGATGGTGTTGACGCTGGTCGCGATCATCTCGGCGATCTGGTTCAGGAAGTCCTTCTGGATCTGCGTAAACGGCGTGAAGGACGCCAGCTCGATCACACCGAGCACCTTGCCCTCGAACAGCACCGGAAGCACGATCACCTG
The DNA here is from genome assembly GCF_044747345.1 of Streptomyces sp. NPDC090088. Taxonomy (NCBI): domain Bacteria; kingdom Bacillati; phylum Actinomycetota; class Actinomycetes; order Kitasatosporales; family Streptomycetaceae; genus Streptomyces; species Streptomyces sp. NPDC090088. Next base: position 678,508 of record NZ_JBIVDZ010000008.1, read on the forward strand.
CGCCGGCGGGGCCTCGCCGAGCCCGGAGGAGATCTTCAGATAACCGGAGGGCGCCTTCTCCACCAGGATCGTGCGCTTCTCCTGGGCGGCCGTGCCGATCAGCGCCTCACCGGGCCGGAACGACGTCGGCATGGAGCCCATCGAGTAGCCGTACGACCCCAGCATGCGCAGCTCGTACGCGTCCTCGTTCTCGGTGCTCGCGTCCTTGCCGTCGACCAGCGGCATCCCCAGGAAGAACGCGCCGTGCTGCGCCGAGACCACGGGCGTCAGCTCGCTCATGATCAGCGAGGCCACGTCCGCCAGGTCGCGACGGCCCTGCATCAGCGCGGAGATACGCGCCAGGTTGCCCTTCAGCCAGTCCTGCTCCTGGTTGGCGACGGTGGTGTCGCGCAGGTTGGCGATCATCTTGTTGGTGTAGTCCTGGAGTTCCTTGATCTCGCCGGACGCGTCCACGTCGATCTTCAGGTTCAGGTCGCCGCGGGTCACCGCGGTCGCCACGCGCGCGATGGCACGCACCTGCCGGGTCAGGTTCCCGGCCATCTCGTTCACGGACTCGGTCAGGTCCCGCCAGGTGCCGTCGACGTCCCGCACACGCGCCTGACCGCCCAGCTGCCCCTCGGTGCCCACCTCGCGGGCCACACGCGTGACCTCCTCGGCGAAACTGGACAGCTGATCAACCATGGTGTTGATCGTCGTCTTGAGTTCGAGGATCTCACCACGGGCGTCAATGTCGATCTTCTTGGTCAGGTCGCCCTTGGCGATGGCCGTGGTGACCATCGCGATGTTGCGCACCTGGCCGGTCAGGTTCGACGCCATCCCGTTCACCGACTCGGTGAGGTCCTTCCACGTGCCCGCCACACCCGGCACATGCGCCTGACCGCCCAGGATGCCGTCCGTACCCACCTCACGGGCCACCTTGGTGACCTGGTCCGCGAACGAACTCAGCGTCTTCACCATCGTGTTGATCGTGTCGGCGAGCTGGGCCACCTCACCGCTCGCCTCGATGGTGACCTGCCGGGTCAGGTCGCCGTTGGCGACCGCCGCCGAGACCTGGGAGATGTTCCGCACCTGCGTGGTCAGGTTGTTGGCCATCAGGTTCACGTTGTTGCTGAGGTCCTTCCAGATACCCGTGATACCCGGAACGTGCGCCTGACCGCCCAGGATGCCCTCGGTACCCACCTCACGGGCCACCCGGGTCACCTGCTCGGCGAAGCTGGACAGCTGGTCGACCATCGTGTTGACCGTCGTGACGAGTTCGAGGATCTCGCCCTTCGCGTCAACAGTGATCTTCTTCGACAGATCGCCCTTGGCGACGGCCGTCGTGACCTCGGCGATGTTGCGCACCTGGATCGTCAGGTTGTTCGCCATGAAGTTCACGGACTGGGTGAGGTCCTTCCAGGTGCCCGCCACCCCCTGCACCTCGGCCTGGCCGCCGAGGATGCCCTCGGTGCCCACCTCGCGCGCGACGCGCGTGACCTCCTGGGCGAACGACGACAGCTGGTCCACCATCGTGTTCAGGGTGTTCTTCAGCTCCTGGATCTCACCGCGCGCGTCCACGGTGATCTTCTGGGAGAGGTCACCGCGGGCCACCGCGGTCGCCACCTGCGCGATGTTGCGCACCTGGGCCGTCAGGTTGCCGGCCATGCCGTTCACGGAATCCGTCAGGTCCCGCCACACACCGGCCACACCGGGCACCTGGGCCTGACCGCCGAGGCGGCCCTCCGTACCCACCTCACGGGCCACCTTGGTGACCTGGTCGGCGAAGGCGGAGAGTTGATCGACCATCGTGTTGATCGTGTTCTTCAGTTCCAGGATCTCGCCGCGCGCGTCGACGTCGATCTTCTGGGACAGGTCGCCCCGCGCCACCGCCGTCGTCACCTGGGCGATCTGCCGCACCTGCGAGGTCAGGTTGCCGGCCATGAAGTTGACGGAGTCCGTGAGCTCCTTCCAGGTGCCCGAGACGCCGTCCACCCGGGCCTGACCGCCCAGCCGGCCCTCGGTGCCCACGTCCCTGGCCATCCGCGTCACCTGGTCGGCGAAGCTGGAGAGCTGGTCCACCATCGTGTTCACGGTGTTCTTCAGCTTCAGCATCTCGCCGGAGACGTCGACCGTGACCTTCTGCGAGAGGTCGCCGTTGGCCACCGCCGTCGTCACCTGGGCGATATTGCGCACCTGGCCGGTGAGGTTGCGGAATGCGGTGTTGACGGAGTCCGTCAAGTCCTTCCACGTTCCCGCGGCTCCGGGCACCTGCGCCTGACCGCCCAGCTCACCCTCGACACCGATCTCCCGGGCCACCCGGGTGACCTCCGCACCGAACGACGACAGTTGATCAACCATGCCGTTGACGGTGTTCTTCAGCTCCAGCATCTCGCCGGCCACGTCGACCGTGACCTTCTGCGAGAGGTCACCGTTGGCCACCGACGTCGTCACCTGGGCGATGTCCCGCACCTGAATCGTCAGATTCCGGAACACCGTGTTGACGGAGTCCGTCAGGTCCTTCCACGTACCCGCCACACCCGGCACGGTCGCCTGACCGCCCAGCTGCCCGGCGGCACCCACCTCGTTGGCCACCCGGGTGACCTCGTCCGCGAAGATCCGCAGCGTCTCGGTCATCTGGTTGATCGTCTCGGCGAGCTGCGCGACCTCACCCCGCGCCGGGACGGTCACCTTGCGCGACAGGTCACCGTTGGCGACCGCGGTGGTCACCTCCGAGATCCCGCGCACCTGTGCCGTCAGGTTGCCGGCCATCGTGTTGACGGAGTCCGTGAGTTCCTTCCACGTACCCGCCACCCCCGGGACATGCGCCTGACCGCCCAGGATGCCGTCCGTGCCCACCTCACGGGCGACCCGGGTCACCTCGGAGGAGAACGCGGACAGCTGGTCCACCATCGTGTTGACGGTTTCCTTCAGCTCCAGCATCTCGCCGGCGACCTGGACGGTGACCTTCCGCGACAGGTCACCCTTGGCGACCGCCGTCGTCACCAGCGCGATGTCCCGCACCTGAGCCGTCAGGCGGTTCGCCATCGTGTTGACGGAGTCCGTGAGATCCCGCCAGGAACCGGACATACCGCGCACCCGGGCCTGACCGCCCAACTTGCCCTCGGTACCCACCTCGCTGGCCACACGCGTGACCTCGTCGGTGAACGTCGACAACTGGTCGACCAGGTTGTTGACGGTCCGCCCGACCTTCAGGAACTCACCGCGCAACGGATGCCCGGCCCCGTCCGCCGACTGCGTCCGCAGCTCCATCCGCGGCGACAGATCACCCTCCGCCACCGCCGTCAGGACCCGGCCCACCTCCGAGACCGGCCGTACGAGATCGTCGACCAGGGCGTTGGAGTTGTCGACGGCGGCCGCCCAAGAGCCTTCACAGGCACCCGTTTCCAGCCGTTCCGTGAGTTTTCCCTCACGTCCGACGACACGCCGTACCCGAGACAACTCACCCGTGAGGTGGAGATTACGGTCGGCCACCTCGTTGAAGACCGCCGCGATCTCCGACATCACGCCGTCGCCCGACACCGTGAGCCGCTTGCGGAAGTTGCCGTCCCGCATCGCCACCAGGGCCACCAGCAGCCGGTCCAGGGCCGCCGAGTCCACCTCCGTGGTCCCGCCGCCACCCCGCCGCCTGCTCAGGGACTGTCCGCCTTTCGCGCGCGCCTTAGTGCCCCGCGTCGCTGCGCCAGACTCCACTGTGTCCCTCCCGCAGGGGTCGACCGTTACTGCTGTGCTCGGATACCGCCATACTCGGCGTACCGCTTACTTCGGCGTACCAGTTACTGCTGCGTATTTCTGCCAGATGAGATCCGGCCACACCAGGGGCTGCTGCCCGCCGTACACGGAACGCACTCAGGCTGATCGGACCTTCACCAGAAGCTTGCCCAGTGTTTCACCCTGTCCGAACCAGGCCATAACAGTTCGGCAGCTTCGCACATCGTCCGCACACCCTGGGGGCGTAAACACTGGCGACCGGCATCCGCTCGGACGGCGAAGGTAAGTAACCTTGCATGCGGCTGTCCAGCCGTACCGGTCCGACCGGCCTGGGCGGTGGCACGAGAACGAGCGGGCATTCGGAGGGGCGGCCGCAGACCATGACCACCGGAGTGATCCCCGGGGGACACAACCCGGAGCCACGGCCCACGGGCGAGCGCATGCCGCAACAGCGGCACGAGCCGACCGGCCAGGGAAGCCCGCATGTCGAGACCCGGTCGAGGAGTTCTGTGATCACCGCGCGCGCGGCCTCCACCTTCGAGCCCGTCGGGCGATCGGTCGCGACCGCCCGCTCCTTCGTCCGCGACACACTCCAGGGCTGGGGCTTCGCCGACGTCGTCGACGACGCCGTGGTCCTCACCAGCGAACTGGTGACCAACGCCGTGGTGCACGCGGGCACCCACGCCGACGTCCTGTGCCTGCGCACGGACGACGGCGTACGCATCGAGGTCGCCGACCGCTACCCGGAACGCGAGGTCCCGCTCCAGGGCTCCGCAATCAACATGGGCAGCCCCGACCGCGAGGGCGGCCGCGGACTCCAGCTGTGCGCGGCCCTCGCCGCCCGCTGGGGTGTCGAGTACACGCCCACCCACAAGAACGTCTGGTTCCAGCTCGATCTCCCCGAGCGCCCGGTGGGCACCCGCGCGGCAGGACCGTCCCTCCCCGCCGACCTCCTGCCCCTCGCCGACGGCAGGGTCCGGGTCGCGGTCGTCCAGATCGACCGAAAGGGCTCGGTCTCGGCCTGGAACGAGGACGCCGAGGAACTCTTCGGCCACGCCGCCGCCGAGGTCACCGGCAAGCCGCTCACCGACCTCGCCGCCTGGCCGCACACCCCCGGCACCGGCACCGGCATCGCCGAGGCCCTCCAGCTCTCCCGCTGGGAGGGCAGTTACGGCATCCGCGGCGCCGACGGCCGCGTCACCTCCGTCTACGCCTCGCACCTGAGGGTCCGTGACACCGGCGGCGAGCCCTCCACCGTCTGCCTGCTGGTCCGCGACCACGAACGCGCCGTCCTGCAGACCCCGTTGCGCGTCCCCTCCGCCGACGGCGTCGGCGCCTCGGACGGCCAGAGCACCGACCCCTTCGAGGTGTTCATCGGCTCCCCGGCCCCCGACGACCTCGACGGCCTCCTCCAGCGCACCGTGGAACGCGCCCGCGACATGCTCGACGCCGACTCCGCCTTCCTGCTCCTCGCCACCGACGACGAGACCGAGTTGGAGGTCCGCGCCTCCACCGGCCTCCCGTCCGCCCGTCAGCGCTTCGCACGCGTCCCCGTGGAAGCCGGCCCCGGCCGCTACGGCTCGGCCCGTATGCCGGCCGTACACGACGATCTGACGGCCGTTCCGGGCGCGGTCCCCCTCCTGGGCGGCACCGGCATGCGTTCGGTCGTCACGGTCCCGCTGAAGGTCGAGGGCCGCCTCACGGGCTCCCTGGGCGTCGCGGCCGAGGCTCCGGGCAGATACTCCAACGAGGAGGCGCTGCGCCTCCAGTTCGCCGCCGACCGCATCGCCCTGGCCGTCGAGTCGGCCCGCCTGGGCGAGCTGGAGCGGCTGCGCCGCGGCTCCCTCAGCTTCCTGGTCGAGGCCTCCGACCTGCTCGCCGGCACCCTTGACCGCGACCAGACCCTCGCCCTGATGGCGCAGATGACGGTCCCCACCCTCGCCACCTGGTGCGCGGTCTACACGATCGCCGACCAGGCCTCCGAGCCGTACCTGTCCTACGTCCTGCACGAGGACGAGGAACTCATCGACGGCATCAAGTCGTTGCTCTCCAAGGTCCCGCCGCCGGACCCGGTACCCACCCCCGGCGCCCGGGTCTGGACCGCCCCCGGCGAGCACGCCCACCAGGCCGCCCTGCGCAGCTCCATGCGCACCCTCGGCCTGACCGGCGGCCCCGCCCGCCAGGTCTCCTCCGCCATCGGCCCCACCCTCGCCACGGCCTCCGCCGTCGGCGGCGAGACGGTCGTCCTCCCGCTCGTCGCCCGCAACCGGGTCATCGGCATGCTGACGCTCGGCAAGCCCACCGACGAGCACTTCCGCCAGGAGATCCTCGAACTGGCCGAGGACCTCTCCCGACGGGCCGCCCTGGCCCTCGACAACGCCCGCCTGTACTCGGAGCGCACGGCCATCAGCCAGGCCCTCCAGCGCAGCCTCCTGCCCCCGGGCACCCCGCACATCGACGGCGTCGAGGTCGAGGTCATCTACCGCGCGGCCGGCGAGGGCAACGAGGTCGGCGGCGACTTCTACGACGTCTTCCCCATCTCCGACGGCGCCTACGGCTTCGCCATCGGCGACGTCTGCGGTACGGGCCCCAACGCGGCCGCCGTGACCGGCCTCGCCCGGCACGCCCTCCGCCTCCTGGCCCGGGAGGGCCTCAGCGGCCCCGCGGTCCTGGAGCGCCTCAACTCGGCCATCCTGGACGAGGGCGCCCGCAGCCGCTTCCTGACCCTCCTCTACGGCGAGATGCGCCCCCAGGAGGACGGCAGCGCCGAGATGAAGGTGGTCTGCGCCGGCCACCCGCTCCCGCTCCGCCTGCGCCAGGACGGCACGGTGGAGGCCGCCGCCGAACCCCAGCCGCTCCTCGGTGTCATCGAGGACCTGGAGCTGTACGAGCAGACGGTCACCCTCGACCCGGGCGACGTCCTCCTCTGCGTCACGGACGGCGTGACCGAACGCCGCGAAGGCACCCGCATGCTCGGCGACGACGGCCTCGCGGACGTCCTCACGACCTGTACGGGCCTGACGGCGGGCGCGGTCGCCGCCCGCATCATGCGCGCGGTGGAGCGTTTCGCGTCCGACGCCCCGTCGGACGACATGGCGATTCTGGCGATGCGGGTCCCCGGCCTCCAGAAGGACTGAGGGCGGGGCCGGAAGGAAACGCGAAAAAGCCCCACCCGAAAGGGTGAGGCTTTTCTCTGCGGAGCCCCCAAACGGAATCGAACCGTTGACCTTCTCCTTACCATGGAGACGCTCTGCCGACTGAGCTATGGGGGCCTGTCGCCTTTTCGAGGTTTCCCCCGCGGCAACGGAATAGATCATACCCCGAACAGACCCGAGTTCCCAAACCCGTTCAGAAGGCGGGCTGAAGCAGTCCACCGAGGGCATTGCAGGCGGAGACGATCCGCTGCATCTCCCGCTTGGTCAACGAGGCGTCCACGGGCAGCGCCAGCGTCTCGTCGGCGGCCCGCTCGGTCTCCGGCAGGGACACGCACCGGCGGTACTCCGGCAGCCGGTGCACCGGCGTCTTCACCGGCACCCTGCAGTCAACTCCCTTGCCTCGCAGGGCGCGAGCGAAGGCGTCCCGGTCGGGCCGGCCGTTCCCCGGCACCCGCACCACGTACTGCTGGTAGGTGTGCCCGTCACCACCGTCCGGCGTCCGCACCCCGCGCAGCTTCGCATCGAGATAGGTGGCCCGCTGCCGCCGCTGCGCGATCTCGTCGTACGGCGCCTCGGACTCCCCCTGCTCCAGCACCAGCAGCCCGTGCCGCTGGCCCAGCGCACGCAACCCCGTGACGTCGGCCCACCGTCCAAACCGGTGTACGACAACGACAGCCGCGGAACGGCCGGTTACCGCCGCTTCCACCGCCGTCACGTCCAGGCAGTAGGTGACCGGATCTATGTCCGCGAACACCGGGAGCGCACCGGCCAGTGTCACGGCCTCGGCGACCTCGACGTTCCCGAAGGCCGGCACGATGACCTCGTCACCGACTCCGACGCCGGCGGCCCTGAGCATTGCAGCAGTACCCATGCTGGGATGCTCGGTGCGCAACGTGAACTTTGCGTTACGCAAACCAAAAAAGGGTTGGACCCGGAACCGAAGTTCCAGATCCAACCCTTTCAAAATTTGTTCGGCGGCGTCCTACTCTCCCACAGGGTCCCCCCTGCAGTACCATCGGCGCTGTAAGGCTTAGCTTCCGGGTTCGGAATGTAACCGGGC
>NZ_JBIVDZ010000009.1:0-607915 GCF_044747345.1 Streptomyces sp. NPDC090088
GCGTTGACTTTTGGCACGCTGTTGAGTTCTCAAGGAACGGTCGCTTCCTTTGTACTCACCCTCTCGGGCTTTCCTCCGGGCTTCCCTTCGGTGTTCCAAACTCTATCAGTGTTTTTCCGTCTCCCTGACCACCGTTCCGCAGGCATGCGGAAGATGATCCCGAGTTAGGATCTGACGAGTTTGGGTGCTGCTGAGCAAGGACGCTTTTTATCGCGCCGCTCGGTCTCAAGCAGGAGTACGACTGTACACGGGGCCTCGAAGGCCGCGCAAATCGATTAGGGTGGTGGTCTAGACCACTACCTGGTAGCTTCCATGCGGAACCGCCACTTCATATGACATACGCTGCTGCTCAGTGCCGTCCGGGACAGCCAGTGACGGCCCGTAAGCAGCTCCACTCCCGGGAGGCTTCCCATGACCACCGTGACGTCCCCGCTCGCAGGACGTGCCATCGGACTGGCCGCCGTGCCGGATCCGGTCTTCTCCGGGGCCATGGTCGGCCCGGGCACCGCGATCGACCCCGCGCGCGAGCCTGCCGAGGTCGTGGCGCCCGTGGACGGCGTCATCGTCTCTCTGCACCCGCACGCGTTCGTCGTCGTGGACGAGAGCGGCCACGGCGTACTCACGCACCTCGGTATCGACACCGTGCAGCTCAACGGCCAGGGTTTCGAACTGCTCGTCAACAAGGGCGACACCGTCACACGCGGCCAGGGCATCGTGCGCTGGAACCCGGCCGAGGTCGAGGCCGCCGGCAAGTCCCCGGTGTGCCCCGTCGTGGCCCTGGAGGCGACCGCCGACTCCCTCTCCGAGCTTCGCGAAGACGGTGACGTGAAGGCCGGCGACAGCCTCTTCGCCTGGAGCTGACTCCTCTGTCTCTGGCTGACGACCAGCTGACGACCACGACAACCATCGCGGCGGCGGGACCCGCCGCGCACTAACCGGAGACGGGTGAGATGGAGACAACGCTGCGAGGCGTCGGCGTGAGCCACGGTGTGGCGATCGGCGAGGTTCGGCACATGGGAACGGCGGTGCTGGAGCCGCCTGCCAAGCAGATCGCCCCGGAAGAGGCGGAGCGGGAGCAGGGACGCGCCCGTCAGGCCGTGGACGCGGTGGCCGCCGACCTGATGGCGCGCGGCAACCTGGCGGGCGGCGAGGCGCAGGCAGTGCTCGAGGCGCAGGCCATGATGGCCCAGGACCCCGAGCTGATGGCGGACGTGGAGCGGCGGATCGCAGTCGGCAGCACCGCCGAGCGTGCCGTGTACGACGCGTTCGCCGCGTACCGCGAGCTGCTGGCCGGAGCGGGCGAGTACCTCGCCGGCCGGGTGGCCGACCTGGACGACGTGCGGAATCGTATCGTCGCCCGGCTGCTGGGAGTTCCGATGCCCGGTGTCCCGGACAGCGACGAGCCGTACGTGTTGGTCGCGCGGGATCTTGCGCCGGCGGACACCGCGCTGCTCGACCCGACCCTGGTGCTCGGTTTCGTGACCGAGGAAGGCGGGCCGACGAGTCACAGCGCGATCCTGGCGCGGGCGCTCGGGGTGCCGGCCGTGGTGGCGCTGCCGGGTGCCGGTGAGCTGGCCGAGGGCACGATGATCGCCGTCGACGGCAGCACCGGGGACATCTTCGTGAACCCGAGTGCGGAGAAGAAGGCGGAGCTGGAGGCGGCGGCCGCCGCGCGCAAGGCCGCGCTGGCCGCTTCGACCGGCCCGGGTGTCACCGCTGACGGGCACAAGGTGCCGCTGCTGGCCAACGTGGGCGGTCCGGCGGATGTGCCGGCGGCAGTGGAGGCCGGTGCCGAGGGCGTCGGTCTGTTCCGTACCGAGTTCCTGTTCCTGGACGACAGCAAGAACGCGCCGTCCGAGGAGAAGCAGGTCGAGGCCTACCGTCGGGTGCTTGAGGCGTTCCCCGAGGGCCGGGTCGTCGTGCGCGTGCTGGACGCGGGGGCCGACAAGCCGCTGGACTTCCTGACTCCGTCGGACGAGCCGAACCCGGCGCTGGGTGTGCGGGGTCTGCGGACGCTGCTGGACCACCCGCAGGTGCTGCGCACCCAGCTGACCGCGCTGGCGAAGGCGGCCGAGGGGCTCCCTGTCCACCTTGAGGTCATGGCGCCGATGGTGGCGGACCGTGCCGATGCCAAGGCGTTCGCGGATGCCTGCCGCGAGGCGGGTCTCCGGGCCAAGTTCGGCGCGATGGTGGAGATTCCGTCGGCCGCGCTGCGGGCGCGCTCGATTCTCCAGGAGGTCGAGTTCCTGTCGCTGGGCACGAACGACCTGGCGCAGTACACGTTCGCCGCGGACCGTCAGGTGGGTGCGGTGTCCCGGCTGCAGGATCCGTGGCAGCCCGCGCTGCTCGACCTGGTCGCGCTGTCCGCGGAGGCGGCCAAGGCGGAGGGCAAGAGCTGTGGCGTGTGTGGTGAGGCCGCGGCCGATCCGCTGCTGGCCTGTGTGCTGACGGGTCTGGGCGTCACCTCTCTCTCCATGGGCGCGGCGTCGATTCCCTATGTCCGGGCGTCGCTGGCCAAGTACACGCTGGCCCAGTGCGAGCGGGCCGCTTCCGCCGCGCGGGCCACCGACAGCGCGGACGAGGCTCGTGCCGCGGCGCAGGCGGTGCTGTCCGGCGAGTAGTCGGCCGGCGGCCGTGACCGGCTGTTCTTCCAGGGGCGCTCCACCTGACGGGTGGGGCGCCCCTGGTGCGTCTCAGTGGTGGTGGCCCGGTGGCGTCTCCTGGTCGCCGAGGTCGGGGGGTGCGCTGTAGTCGACGTCGGATTCCGGGGAGATGAGGTCGCCGGATTCGACGTCGGTGCAGTAGGCGTCGAAGACCTCGCCGGCGGTGAGGGGGGTGAGGCCGTCGCCGCGCAGTCGCCAGCCGTAGACGCGGTCGGCGGTGCCGGGGGCGGTGGTGCGGATGACGAGGCCGCCGGGGGCGCGGGTGGCCAGGCCGAGGGCGAGGACGCTGGTGAATTCGAGGGCTTCGGCTTCGTCGAGGTGGGTGGTGCCTTCGGCGCCCTGGTCGGCGTGGAGGACGGTGACGAGGGTTTCAGGTGGTCCGGAGACGCTGCACACGAGGTGCCGGTCGCCTGGTGGGGCGGTGTCGAGGATGCGGGCGAGGAGGTGGGAGGCGCGGGTGAAGGCGGCGCGTCCGAGGTCCTCGCCGCAGGTGGAGCAGGGGCCGAGGCGGGCGAGGAGGGTGCTGGCGTATTCCCAGGTGGCCTGGCGTACGGCTTCGTCGACGAGGGCGGGGACCAGGTCGGTGAGCGGCCTGCCGTCGTAGGGGATGGTGGCGCCGGTGGCCGCCAGGTCGGCGGTGAAGCGGGTGCGGCTCGATGGGTGGTCCGGGTCGAGTCCGGTGTCCGTGCAGAACTCGGCGTATTCCTCGGGGTCGAACAGGGCGAGTGTGGTGTGGGTGCCGGCCGCGGCGCGGGTCCTGAGGAGGGCTTCGATCTGCCGGAGGTAGGTGGGGTGGTCGCGGAAGGCGAAGGTGCGGTAGCGCCGCATGGCGCGGAAGTCGTGTTCGTCGGTCAGCAGGCCGATGGTGCCGGCGATTTCGCGGCGCAGGACGCGTCGCATGGTGCGGTGGTCGGTGTGTCCCATGGTTCCCCCTGTGAGCGGTCGATCAATGCTCACTCACAGTAATCGGCGCCACTGACAATGCGGGGTGCGGCAGTCGGTCGCGGACCAGGCGGTGCTGAATTGCGCAGGTCAGGGCGATGGCTGCGCCGAATGTGGTCCAGCCGAGAGGGCCGGTGGCGATGGCCGCGGTGACGGCGAGTGGGCCGATGCTGCGCTGGGCGGACTGGGCGAGTCCGTGGACGCCGAGGTAGGCGCCCTGGGCGGTGTCGGGGGCCAGGGCGACGGAGAGTTCCCAGGAGACGGTGGCGTGCAGCATCTCGGCGACGGTGAAGGCGGCGGCCGCGGCGGTGAGCAGGAGGATCGCCGTGCGGGTTCCGCCGGTGGCGGAGAGGGCCATCGTGAGGCCGCCGAGGGCGAATGCGGCGGAGAGCGGGACGAGGAGCCGGCGGGCGGCTGCGCTGCTGGTGCCGAAGCGGGCCAGGGGGACTTGGAGGGCCACCACCATCACGTTGTTGAGGACGAGCAGCAGGGGTGCGAGGCCGTGGGGCACGTGGTCGCTGTGGGCGATCCAGAGCGGCAGGCCGACCTTGAAGACGGCGTCGTCGAGGAAGAGCACGGTGTCGGTGGCGACGTAGGCGAGGTAAGCGCGGTCGCGCCAGGGGTTGGCGGGCCGCGCGCTTGCCGGTTGGGTCTGGGAGCCGGCCACGATCCGCGAGGGTGACGGGGGTTCGCCGCAGCGCAGGGTGAGGAGTGCGGCGGCGACGAAGGAGAGGGCGTCGCCGGCCAGGAGGCAGCGGTAGGCGGTGGTGGTGCCGAGGGCGAGGGCTGCCGCGGCGGCGAGGCCGCCCAGGGCCCAGCCCGCGTTGGCGATGGTGCGGTTGAGTGCCTGGTAGCGGACTCGGTCGGGGCCGGCGATACGGGTGGCGTAGAGCTTGGTGAGCACGTTGGCGGCGCGGTCGCCGAGGGCGCCGACGGCGGAGATGGCGAGCAGCAGGCCGTAGTCGTGGGTGGTGAGGAGGGCGAAGGAGGCGAGGGCGCGCAGGAGTTGGAGGGTGATCAGGACGCGGGTGAGGGGGAGGCGGTCGGCGATACGGCCGCCCAGTGGGGCTCCCGCGATGCCGATGGCGCCCGATACGGCGGCGAGGGTGCCGACTTCGGCGAGGGAGAGGCCCGAGACGTAGGTGAAGTACAGGACCGAGACGGATGCCCACAGGCCGCTGCCGACGCGGTCGACCAGGGCGACGAGGAGCATTCTTCGTCCGTCGCGGCCTCCCGGTACGCGTGTGTGCCGTGCGGTCGCGCCTGGCTTCGCGTTCACTGCTCCCCCTTGCCGGAAATTATGTACTGATACATACTTACCAACGTGGCAACACAATATGCGATCAGTGGTACGACGGCCAAGGGGATTGCCGCGTCCGTGGAACGAGGCGTGGCCGAGGGTGCGTTGGGCCCGGAGGCGGCGCTGCCGCCGGTGCGGCGGCTCGCGGACGAGCTCGGGGTGAGTCCGGGGACGGTCGCCACGGCGTACAAGGAGCTGCGGCGGCGCGGGATCGTCGTCACGCGCGGGCGGGGCGGCACTGTGGTGGCGCCGGCTCCGGCGGTGGCGTCCCGGCGGCCGCCCAGGGTCCCCGAGGGGCTCCGGGATCTGGCCGGCGGGCATCCGGATCCCGCCCTGCTGCCCGGTCTGGTGCCGCCCTCACGGCTCTCCCCCGGCGCCCGGTCGCACCGTTCGGCGCCCCGGCTCGCGCGGCTGGAGGAAGCCGTGCGGGACTGGCTGCGGCCGGACGGTGTGCCGGTGGAGCAGGTGACGTTCGCGCACGGGGCGCTGGATCTCGTCGGCCGGCTGTTGTCCGTGGAGCTGCGGCCCGGGGACGCGGTGGCCATGGAGGACCCCGGCTACCACCATCTGCTCGATCTCGTCCCGGCGTTGGGGCTGCGGATCGTGCCGGTGGCCGTGGACGACGAGGGGATGCGCCCGGACGCCCTGCGCACGGCGCTCCGCGCGGGAGCGCGGGCCGTCGTGTACAGCCCTCGGGCGCAGAATCCGTACGGCGGCTGCTTCTCGGTGGCCCGGCGGGACGCGCTGGCCGAGGTGTTGCGGGAGGAGCCCGACGTCCTGGCGGTGGAGAACGATCACGCGTCCTCGGTGACCGACGCCCCGCTGAACTCACTGGCCGGGGCCGGACTGACCCGCTGGGTGCATGTGCGGACGGTGAGCAAGTTCCTCGGTACCGACCTGCGGTGGGCGGCGGCCGCGTGTGATGCGACGACGCTCGCGCGCCACGACGGTCTGCTGCTCCTGACGTCCGGGTGGGTCAGCCATCTGCTGCAGGAGACGGTGCTCGGGCTGATGACGGACGCGGGCACGCGCGCGTTGGTGGCACGCGCGCGGGAGGCGTACGCGCTGCGCCGGGAGGCACTGGCCGGGGAGTTGGCCGGGCGCGGGATCGCCTCGCACGGGGCGAGCGGGATGAACCTGTGGGTGCCCGTGCGGGACGAGTCCGCCGTGGTGAACGGGCTGCGGTCGTACGGCTGGTGGGTGGCCGCGGGGGCGCGGTTCCGGCTGTCGGCCGGGCCGGGTGTCCGGATCTCGACCGCGGGGCTGGAGCCGGCCGACGCGGTACGGCTGGCCTCGGACTTCGCCGCCGTGCTGGGCGAGTCCGAGGCCACCTACGGCGGCTGATCGCGTCCCTGGGGAGGGTCAGCCGCGTTTGCGGGCCAGGTCCTCGTAGAAGGACAGCAGGTCGAGGTTGTCGATGGAGCCGGGGTTGACGGCCTTCTCCAGGGGCGCGCCCTGGAGGAGGCGTTTGACCGGGACCTCGATGCGCTTGCCGGTGAGGGTGTGCGGGACGCCGGGGACCTCGATGACCTCGTCGGGGACGTGGCGCGGTGAGAGCTGTTCGCGGATGGCCTGCTTGATGCGGTTCAGCAGGGCCTCGTCGAGGACCGCGCCCGGGGCGAGGTGGACGAACAGGGGCATCCAGTAGCCGCCGTCGGGCTGCTCGACGCCGATGACCAGGGACTCCTTGATCTCGGGCAGGCGCTCGACGACCTCGTAGATGTCGGCCGAGCCCATTCGTACGCCCTGGCGGTTGAGCGTGGAGTCGGAGCGGCCGTGGATGATGACCGAGCCGCGTGAGGTGACGGTGATCCAGTCGCCGTGGCGCCAGACGCCGGGGTAGGTGTCGAAGTAGCTGTCGTGGTAGCGGCTGCCGTCGGGGTCGTTCCAGAAGTGGATCGGCATCGAGGGCATGGGGTTGGTGACGACCAGTTCGCCGACCTCGTCGACGACGGGCCGGCCGGCCGGGTCCCAGGCCTGTAGGTCGGTGCCGAGGCCGGGTGCCTGCAGTTCGCCGGTGTGGACCGGGAGGGTGGGGACGGCGCCCGCGAAGCAGGAGCACACGTCCGTGCCGCCGCTGACGGAGGCGATCCAGAGGTCGGCCCCGCTGTCGGCGAACTCGTCGTGCAGCCAGCGGAAGCCGTCGGGGGGCAGCGGCGAGCCGGTGGTGGCGACGCACTGCACCCGGGAGAGGTCGAAGTCGCGGGAGGGGTGCACGCCGGCCTTCCGGCACGCCATCACGTACGCGGCGGAGGTGCCGTAGAGGGTGGCTCCGGTGCGTTCGGCGACCCGCCACTGGGCGCTGATGTCGGGGTAGCCGGGGCTGCCGTCGTACAGGACGATCGTGGTGCCCGTCAGCAGGCCGGAGACGAGGAAGTTCCACATCATCCAGCCGGTCGAGGTGTACCAGAAGAAGCGGTCCTCGGGGCCCAGGTCGCAGTGCAGGCCGAGTTGTTTGAGGTGTTCGACCAGGATGCCGCCCTGGGACTGGACGATGGCCTTGGGCAGGCCGGTGGTGCCGGAGGAGTAGAGCACCCAGAGCGGGTGGTCGAAGGGGACCTGTTCGAACTCGGGCTCAATGTCGGCGGAGGTGAGGGCCGACCACTCCAGGGCGCCCTCGGGGGCCGGGGTGCCGAGCAGCGGGATGTGGACGACGGCGCGCAGGGTGGGCAGTTCGCGGCGGAGTTCGGTGACGATCTCGCGGCGGTCGTGCTCCTTGCCGCCGTAGCGGTAGCCGTCGACGGTGAACAGGACGACCGGTTCGACCTGCTGGAAGCGGTCCAGGACGCTGCGGGCGCCGAAGTCGGGGGCGCAGGAGGTCCAGACGGCGCCCACCGCGGCGGTGGCGAGGAGGGCGACCACGGCCTGCGGGACGTTGGGGAGGTAGCCGCTGACGCGGTCGCCGGGGCGGACGCCCAGCGCGCGGAGTTCGGCGGCCAGGGAGCCCACCTGGCGGCGCAGCTCCGCCCAGGTGACCGGGCGGGGTTCGTGGGTCTCGTCGACATGCAGGAGGGCCGGTTCGTCCGCGCGGGTGGCGGCGGCGCGCAGGGCGTGCTCGGCATAGTTCAGCGTGGCGCCGGGGAACCACTCGGCGCCGGGCATGGAGCGGTCGCCGAGCACGCGCGCGTAGGGCGTCGAGAACCGTACGTCGAAGAATTCCGTGACGGCTTTCCAGAAGGTGTCCAGCTGGTCGACGGACCAGCGGTGCAGGGCCGGGTACCCGCCCTCGGCGGGGGCCCCGTGGTGTTCCGCCGCCCAGGACTGGAACCTGGTGACGCGTGCCCGGGCGATCCGTTCCGGTTCGGGCTGCCAGAGCGGCTGGGGGTTCGCGGTCGACATGGGGCGGCTCCCGGGCTTCTGCGCTGGTGTGCGAGGGACGCGCACGGGCTGGGGTGTGCGCGTGACGCGGCTGACAGGGACGATGCCATGTGATCGACTTCTACACCAGGGCGCGCTCCACATAGTCCGTGTCGTGAAGATGCGGATGGCGACCACAGTGTCCTGCCGGCCGGGGAGGCCGGACGGCCGGGCGAGCCGGTCCGTCGGGCACGGGTGGAACGCCCCTTTGAGCTCATGCGCGTCTCCGTACCATCTCCGGTCGGTTTCGACGAGTCGGTTCCGATGAGCGGAACCGAGCACGACGGAACGGACCCGGACGTAGACGCTTCTCGGCGGCGGCCCGACATGTTCGCGGGCTGCGACGGATGCCGAGGCATCGGCGTGCGACGAGACAGCCATGGTGTCGGCAGCGGTGGTGGGCCGACGGGCACGGGCCCCGTGGACGCCGCACCAGCGCCGGTGACCCGCGGGACGTCTCTGGTACTTCAGGAGGGACACCGGTATGAGTTCCGGGGGCACGACGGACGCGACGGCCGCGGGTTCGGTGATCTCCTTGCCGCAAGGGGGCGGCGCCGTGAGCGGCCTGGGCGAGAAGTTCACTCCCGATCTGTTCACGGGGACCGGGAACACGTCGGTGCCGTTGGCGGTACCCGCAGGGCGCCATGGGGCGACACCCACGCTGTCTCTCTCCTACAGCACGGGCCATGGCAACGGGCCGTTCGGACTCGGCTGGCAGTTGAGCCTGCCCGGCGTGTCGCGTAAGACGTCTCGCGGGATTCCGCGGTACGTGGACGGCCGCGGCGAGGGCGGGAGCCCGGCCGACGTATTCGTCCTGTCGGGTGCCGAGGACCTGGTGCCGGTGGCGGGTGCCTACCCGGGCCGGGTGCGGTACCGCCCCCGTACCGAGGGGCTGTTCGCACGGATCGAGCACGTCAGGGACGCGACGGGCGACTACTGGGAGGTACGCGGCAAGGACGGCTCGCGCACCCGGTACGGGACGCCGCGACCGGCACCGGCACCGGCACCGGCACCGGCACCGGCGAACTGGACGGACCCGGCGGTCATCACCGACCCCGCCGACGCGAGCCGGGTGTTCGGCTGGCGGATCACCGAGACCGCCGACCCGCTCGGCAACCTGATCAGATACACCTACCTCCCGGACGCGGGCACGGAGCAGGACCGGTCGTGGACCCAGCCGCTGCTCGCCAGGGTCGCCTACGCCGACTACGGCGACCGGGCCGACCCGGCGTTCCTGGTCACCGTCGACTTCAAGTACTCCTCGCGTCCCGACCCGTTCTCCGACCACCGAGCAGGTTTCGAGGTGAGGACGTCGTTGCGCTGCGACACGATCCGGGTGACGACGCACGCCGCGGACGGAGTGGCACGGGTGGCACGGGAGTACCGGCTCGCCTACCGGCAGGCGGCGTTCAACGGGGTGTCGCTGCTCGCGAGCGTGACCGCGGTGGGAATGGACGAGTCGGGTGGCCCCGCTGCGGGCGGCGGACTCGGGGGCGTTCCCGGATCCGGTCCGCAGCCGGCGGCAGACGCCGGACCGACACCGACACCGACACCGGCACCGACACCGGCACCGGCACCGGCACCGGCAGAACCCCTGCCGCCGCTGGTGTTCGAGTACTCCGGTTTTGATCCGGGAGGGCGCAGGTTCTCCCCGGTGACGGGGCCCGGCCTCCCGGCCACCGCGTTGAACAGCCCGACGCTCGCCCTGGTGGACCTGCGCGGCACCGGCCTGCCCGACATCGTGGAGCTCGGGGCGGCGGCGCGGGTCTGGCGCAACGCGGGCGGCGGCCGGTTCGAACTGCCCCGTTCGATGGCCGAGGCGCCCCCGGTGTCGCTCGGTGAGGCCGGCGTGGAATTCCTCGACGCCGACGGTGACGGGCGGCCTGACCTGCTGGTACCGATGGCGGGGCAGTCGGGCAAGGGCACCGGTGCCACGGCGGGCTACTACCCGACGGCCTTCACGGGCGGCTGGAGCCGCCGCTCCTTCACCTCCTATCCGCAGTCCCCGGGCGTCAGCCTCGCCGCCCCGGGGGTGAAGCTGGTCGACCTCGACGGCGACGGACTCACCGACGTGCTGCGGTCGGGCACCCGTCTGCAGGCATGGTTCAACGACCGTGATCCCCGCCTGGCATGGCGGCGGACCGCGGTGAGCAACGGCAGCGGCCCCCAGGTGGACCTGGCCGACCCCCGCGTGCGGCTGGCCGACATGACCGGCGACGGCCTCCAGGACATCGTGCTGCTGCGCAACGGAAACGTGTCCTACTGGCCGAATCTCGGGCACAACCGGTGGGGCGCGCGGGTGACGATGCGCAACGCGCCACGCCTGCCCGACGCATACGACCCGCGCCGTGTGCTGCTCGGCGACGTCGACGGTGACGGCGCCGCCGACCTGCTCTACGTCGACAACGGGCGGGTGCTGCTCTGGGGAAACCGGTCGGGCAACGGCTGGACCGAGGCGCCCGTCGTCATCCGCGGCACCCCCGTGGTGGCCGACACCGACGGGCTCCAACTGTGCGACCTGTACGGCACCGGGATGGCGGGGCTGCTGTACAGCCGGGCGGCCGGCGTCTCCGGTGGGCCCCAGGCACGGTTCCTCGACTTCACCGGCGGGGTCAAGCCGCACCTTCTCACGAGGATGGACAACAGCCTCGGCGCCGTCACGCGGGTGACCTACACGTCGTCCACCCAGGAGTACCTGCGGGACGCCGCCGACCCCGCCACCCGCTGGCGCACCACACTGCCCTTCCCCGTCCACGTGGTGACGGGAGTCGAGGTCGCGGACCGGATCTCGGGGGGCACACTGGCCACCAGGTACCGCTACCGCCACGGCTACTGGGACGGCGTCGAGCGTGAGTTCCGCGGGTTCGCGCTGGTCGAGCACCTGGACACGGAGACGTTCGACGGGGCCGTGGGCGCCGGTGTGCCGGACGGCCACTACGCGCCGCCCGTGCTCACCAGGAACTGGTTCCACTCCGGCCCCGTCGCCTCCGACGAGCCCGGCGACTGGACCGAACTCGATCTCCGCCACGAGTACTGGCAGGGCGACACCCCCATGCTGTCCCGACCGGCCGAGCAGGTCGCGTTCCTGGCCGGGCTGGCGCGCGACGCCCGCAGGGCGGCCCTGCGCACCCTGCGCGGGCAGGAAGTGCGCTCCGAGGTGTACGCGCTGGACGGCAGCCCGCTGTCCGACCGGCCCTACACCGTGACGGAGACGCTGTCAGGCGTGCGCGAGGAAGAGGCGGACGGCGGGTCCGACCGGGAGCGCGTGTTCTTCCCGTTCTCGCTCGGTCGGCGTACGACCGAATGGGAGCGCGGGCCGGAACCTATGACCCGGTTCACCTTCCCCGCCGCCCACGACGCGTACGGGTACCCGCACGGGGAGCTGTCCGTCGCGGTGCCGCGCGGGCGGGATCCGCTGGCGGGCGCCGCGCCGGACTCGGCACCCGCGCCCTACCTGGCCACGTACGCGACCACGGAGTACGCCCGCCGTGACGACGCGGACCGCTACCTCGTCGACCGCATCGCCCGGACATCGAGCCACGAGGTCGTCAACGACGGCCGGCTCCCCGTGCCGGCCCTGCGGGACGCCGTACTGGCCGGGCAGTTCTCGCCCGGAATCTCGCTGCGGGTGGTCGCCCATACCCGCACGTACTATGACGGAGCGGAGTTCACCGGCCTGCCGCTGAGCACGCTGGGCGAGTACGGGCTGCCGGTGCGTTCCGAGTCCCTGGTGTTCGAGGACGCCCTCCTCGACTCGCTCTACCCGCCCGGCGACCCGTCGGCGACCGTGCCGCGGCCGCCCTATCTGGTGCCCGGTGCCCAGGCCACCTGGCCGGTCGAGTATCCCGCCGCCTTCCGCGACGCCCTGCCCGCCCGAGCCGGGTACATCCACTGCACGAGCACCGACGTGCCCGGCTCCCCCGGCGGGTACTACGTGGCCACGGAACGGCACCGCTACGACGTTCACGTGGCGGGGGCGACGCCGCGCGGTCTGCTGACGGCCTCGCTCGACCCCCTCGGTGGGCTCAGCCAGGTCGGATTCGACCAGCACGACCTGCTGCCCGTCCTCAGCACGGACGCCGCCGGGCTCGCCACCACCGCAGCACACGACTACCGCGTCCTGCGCCCGTACGCGGTGACCGACGCGAACGGCACGACCACCTCGGTGACGTTCTCTCCGGCCGGGTTCGTCTCGGCGACGTACACGCGGGGCAAGGACGGCGAGGGCGACCGGACGGCCCCCGGCACGGCCATGACCTACGATCTGCTGGCCTTCGTGGGGAGCGGCCGGCCCGCGTCGGTGCGCACGGTCAGGCGCGTGCACCACGACACGGAGACCGGTGTTCCCGCCGGGCAGCTCGACGACGTGCTCGTGTCGGTCGCGTACTCGGACGGCTTCGGCCGGTTGCTGCAGACCAGGTCGCAGGCCGAGGACACGCTCTTCGGCGACCAGGCGTTCGGCGGCGGTCTCATCCAGGCCGGCGACCTGACGCCGGCGGGCGACTCGACGGGGCGCACCAGGGCGCCGGACAGTCCGGACAACGTGATCGTGTCGGGCTGGCAGGTGTACGACAACAAGGGCCGGGTGGTGCGGAAGTACGAGCCGTTCTTCTCCACGGGCTTCGACTACGTGCCGCCGCTCGACGCCCAACTCGGGCAGCGGACGACCATGTTCTACGACGCGCGCGGGCGGGCCGAGCGAACGGTGACCCCGGACGGCGGCGAACAGCGGGTCGTCTTCGGTGTCCCGGCCGACCTGACGGATCCCGGCGCCGCCCTGCCTACACCGTGGGAGTCGTACGTCTACGACGCGAACGACAACGCGGGCCGCACCCATGGCGACGGGGCCTCGGCGTACCGAACGCACTGGGACACCCCGACGAGCTCCGAGGTGGACGCCCTCGGCCGTGTCGTACGCACCGTCGCCCGCAACGGCGGCGCGGCGGCCGACCGGTACACGACGCGATCCGAGTACGACATCCAGGGCAACCTGCTGTCCATCACCGACCCGCTCGGGCGGGTCGCCTTCAGATACCACTACGACCTGGCGAGGCACCGCTGGCGGGCGGACAGCATCGACGCGGGACGGCGCGACAGCGTCCCCGACGCCCTGGGGCACACCGTCGAGGGCCGTGACAGCAAGGGCGCGCTGATCCTCGGCACGTTCGATCTGCTGCGGCGGCCGAGCCGGATCTGGGCCCGCGACGACACGACCGGGGCAGTGACGCTGCGGCAGGTGATCGAGTACGGCGACGGCGGTGACCCGGCACAACCGGCGGCCGACCGAGCCGCCAACCGGGCGGCGAACCTCCTCGGCAGACCGGTGCGCCACCACGACGAGGCCGGACTGGTGACGACCACGGCGGCCGACTTCAAGGGCAACGTGCTGGAGTCGAGCCGGCGGGTGATCGCCGACGCTCCGATCCTCGACACCTATGCGGCGGCCGCGGCCGGCGGCTGGCAAGTGACACCGTTCCAGGTGGACTGGACACCGGCGGCCGGCCGGTCCCAGGCCCAGCGGGACGACGCGCTGCTGGAGACGTCCGGGTACGTGACCACGACCGCCTACGACGCGCTCAACCGCGTCAGCCTGCACCTTTTCCCCGCCGACGGGGAGGGCCGCCGCCGGGAGCTGCGCCCGGCGTACAACAGGGCCGGGGCGCTGGAGGCGGTCACCCTCGACGGTGTCGCCCATGTGCAGCGGCTCGCCTACGACGCCAAGGGGCAGCGGGCGCTGGTCGCCTACGGCAACGGGGTCATGACCCGGTACGCCTACGACCCGCATACGTTCCGGCTCGCCCGGATGCGCACGGAGCCGTTCACCCAGCCCGACCCGCTCGTCTACCGTCCGACCGGGGCAGCGGTGACCGACCACGGCTACGACTACGACCTGGCCGGGAACATCCTCGCCGTCCGCGACCGCGCGCCGGGCAGCGGCATCCCCGGCAACCCTGAGGCGGCGGCCGTCACCGACCCGGTACTGCGGGCGTTGATCGGCGGTGGGGACGCTCTGGACAGACGGTTCGCCTACGACCCGGTGTACCGGTTGCTGTCGGCGACGGGGCGCGAACACTCCGCACCGCCGGCCGGCGACCCGTGGCCGGCCTCACCGCGCGGCACCGACGTGACCAGAGCCCAGGCCTACACCGAGTCCTACGACTACGACGCGGCGGGCAACCTCCTCGCACTCGCCCACACGGCGGCCGGTGGGTTCAGGCGCACCTTCACCCTGGCACCGGACAGCAACCGGCTCCAGCGCATGGACGTCGGGACCACCCCGTACGCCTACACGTACGGGGCCACCGGCAACGTCCTGTCCGAGACGACGTCCCGGCACTTCTCGTGGAACCACGCCGACCGGATGACGGCGTTCGCCACCCAGACCGCCGGGGCCGAGCCATCGGTGCATGCCCAGTACCTGTACGACTCCGCGGGCCGGCGGGTGAAGAAGCTCGTCCGGCGCCAGGGCGGAGCCGTCGAGGTCACGCACTACGTCGACGAGACGTTCGAGCACCACCGCTGGACGGGGCCGCAGAACGGCCAGAACAACCACATCCACGTCATGGACGACCGCCAGCGTGTCGCGTTGGTACGCATCGGTCCTGCCCACCCGGAGGACCAGGGCCCCGCCGTCGCCTACCACCTTCCCGACCACCTCGGCAGCAGCACGGCCGTCCTCGACGCCACCGGAACCCTCACCAACCGCGAGGAGCACACCCCGTACGGCGAGACCAGCTTCGGCAGCTTTGCCCGTAAGCGTTACCGATTCACCGGGATGGAACGCGACGAGGAAAGCGGGATGGCGTGCCACGGACACCGGTACTACCTGTCCTGGGCGGCACGCTGGGCCTCTTCCGACCCCACGGGCTCGGCCGGCGGAACCAACCTCTACGAGATGTGCGGCGGCAACCCCATGAACCGCACGGATACCGCGGGAACCGAGTGGGAATTCACGTGGGACCCGCGGGAATGGGCCCCGCTGGAATTCGCCAAGGAGGAGATAGCCCCGCGTGTGGAAGGCGGTCTCAAGGTCGCGGCCGGTGCCGGGGCGTTCGTCGCGGGAGCGGCGCTGTGCGAGACCGGGGTCGGCTGCGTCGCGGGCGGGCCGCTGATGGTCATGGGTGCCGACGTGGCCGGGTCGGGTGCGGTCCAGGCGTTCAGCGGCAGCCCGGCGCCGACCGCGCTGGGCCAGGTCGCGGGACCCACCGCGCAGCGCTTGGAGGAGAACGTCGTGGCGGCCGCCGGTGTCGCGCACATGGCGGCACAGGGCTACACGATGTGGCAGACCGGCAGGCCGTTGGGAGCCTCGTACGGGCCGCCGGCTCCGGGCGTCGGGACGAGGACCACGGGAACAGGCGGCAAGCCACCGGCCGAGCCGAGCATCCTCAACTCCAAACCGAGTGAGCCGGTGAGCCCGTCGCCCCAGAGCCCGGCGCCCAACACGGCCCCGGCGCCGTCCCCCACCGCGGCCGCGGGCCCGCGCGGTAACTGGAAGGCCTCGGAGGTCATGACCGGATCGCGGTACAAGCCGACACAGAAGGCCATTTACAAGGAAACCGTCGAAGAAATGGCACAGAAGATGAAGGACGGGACCTTCAAATGGCCGACATCAGAGGCGGACATCATCCGAGTCGATTCCACCGGAAAAATCATCCAAGGACATCACAGAATCGTCGCGGCGAAGATGGCGGGAAAGCCGATCCCCAAGGACGCCATCAACGTGAGCCCCACGGAAGAGCCGTTCACCGACCCGCGGCCGTGGGCGAACGTCGCCGTGAAGCAGGGGAAGAAGCCGTGACACCGCCCGCCGTGGCGCGCGGCACCGCACGTCGGGGGCTCACCGCGACGGGGCATGACATCGATGAGAAAGCAGGAAAGTCGTGAGCGTTACCGTTCAGATCAACTCACCCGCCGCCAATGCCGTCGTCGGCCGCACCGTAACCGTCAGCGCCCAGGTGAGCGGTCTCGTCCCGCAGGCCGGTGACCACGACCCGTACGACATTCTGAACAACGTGATGATCGCCGTCGCGGGCCTCCCCGCGGTGCAGGCGAGCAGTGCGGGAGGTGCGTGGACGGCGCAGGTGGCGCTGCCCGCGTCCGTCGCACCAGGTTCGCAGGTCTCGGTCACGGTGACCGTCAACTACCACTCGATCGACTTCTATGTGCCGTATCCGGAGCAGTGGCCGGACGTGTGGTCGGCCAACTCCACCGCGCTGACCGCCACGCAGACCATCCAGGTGCAGGCGGCCTTACCGCCGGCGTTCACCTGGTCGACGCCCGCCGACGGCAGCACCGTCGACCTCCAGGAGGGCGGCGGCCAGGTCACCGTCCAGCTCGGCATCACACGCGCCCAGCGCCTGCCGCTCACGATCAGCGTCACCCGGGACGGCACCACCACCTCCGCGCAGTTCGCCGGCGGCACCTCCTACCAGGTGCCGGTCAGCCTGCTGCCGATGCCGCTGGGGGCGCGGACGATCACGGTCGCCTGTGCCGACCCCGACGGTCTCACCGCGAGCCAGACCCACACGCTGACCGGCCACGACGCGGCGCCGCCGAGACTCGCCGTCGAACCCATCACCACGGTCGTCGGCGACGCCAACGGCAATGTCACGGCGGCGCTGCACGGCACTGCGCCCGACACCCAGAGCGGAATGACCGGTGGCAGCGCCAAGGTGGAGTGGGCGCTGACCGCCACCGGCACCAGAACCGCGGCGAAGCCGGTGTCCGGCAGCGACTTCGCCAACTGGACCGCGGACGTACCGCTGTCCGGCTTCGGCGCGCACACCGTCTACCTGTGGGCGACCGACAACGCCGGCAACACGGTGGCCAAGGACATCCAGGTCACGGTGATCAGTTCGTACGTGCCCGCGACCCTGGACGACCGGCTCGACGAGCGGCAGTACCTGGCCGCGTTGCTGTCCTTCGCCCAGGAGCAGGTGACCGTGGCCGGTCCGCCGGTCGTGCCGCTGGACACCGCGACGCTCGTCGCCGCGCTCGGCCAGCCCGTCGACCGGCTCAGCCAGCCGCTGTCGGCCGCCGCCGACCGGGGCGGCCAGGAGGTCAGCCAGCTCCGGGTGCCGGTCGAGTTGCTGCGGGCCCGCATCGCCGCCACGAACACCCCCACCGCACCCGGCGGCAATCTGGAGCTGAAGTACCGCACCACGGCCTACGCGTCGCTGCTGGCCGCCGCCGGAACGTCCTACGCGGAACTCCGGCTGGCCCGGGGCGCCGACGCCGCGACCCGCCGGGCGCTGGCCGCACGGCTGGGGATCCGGCTCTCGGCGAGCTCGCCCGACGAGCTCGACCAACTGCTCATCGACAGCCCGGCGATCACCGAGACGGGGCTGGAGACCCTGCTCGGGCTGCCGTCGACCACCGCGGCCGACCCGCTGCGGACCCCCGGTGTACCGCTGTTGCTCGGCTGGCGGCTGGCCGCCCAGACGGTGGACTGGGCGGGGCAGGACCAGCACCCGGACCCGCCGCGGGCGTTCGGTGTGCTCGCCGACCCCGACGTGATCGACGCGGGCGACGTGGTCGGCGGGTCGGCCGGTGACCCGATACGCAAACTGCTGGCCGACCGGGCCCAGTCCCTGAGCGCGTACACGCTCACGCTCACGGTGCTGCGGGCGGGCAAGACCCCGGCGGCCGGACTGGCCGCGATGATCGCGTTCGTGCTCCCCGGTATCGACCTCGACGGACTGGCGGCACAGGACGCGCAGGGCGTCGACATCGGCGACCAGCTGACCGCGCGGGGCCTGACCCGGGCCGGCTTCCTCTACCTGAACAAGCTCCGGGCGCTGGCCAACACCGGGACCGTCACCACCGCCGAGTGGAACGACGGCATGGCCGTGCTCACCGGGGCGCACAAGCGGACGGCACTGTACCCGGCCTGGCGGTCGGCCGAGTCGGCGTTCGTGCTGTCTCCCGACTTCTTCGTCACCGGCGGCACGGGGCCCGTCGTCAGCCCGTACCGCGCGGAGCCGGACGCCCGCACCGCGTGGCAGAGCGTGCTGCGGGCCAGGATCGCCCAGCGCCAGGACCTGGTCGACGCGAACGCGCAGGCCGTGGCCGCCACCGAGCAGACCGCGCTGCCGATCCTGCGCGACGCCCTGCTCGCCGACCTGGCCGCCACCACGACGGGCGATGCCGGCGAGGCGGTGTCCGCGCGGTACTTCGTCGACATGCTCGCCGGCGGGACGCTGCGCACCACCCGCCTCAGGCAGGCCGTGGAGAGCGTGCAGTCGCTGCTGTCCGCGAAGCGGTCGGGCGAACTCGCCGCGGACCATCCGGCGGCGAGCTGGACGCTCAAGAACGGCGTCGACACGTTCACGGCCGCCTGGAACTGGCTGGGCGAACTGGGCACCTGGCAGGCGGCGACCACGGCCTTCCTGTTCCCCGAGCGGCACCTGGACCCGATGCTGGTGCCGAGCACGAACACCGTCCCGCCGACTAACCCGGCACCTCTGGACGCCCTCCGCGCGCAGGTCAGCGCCCCGGGGGCCACTTTCACCGCCGCGACCGCCGTCAAGCTGGCGGCCGACTACCTGACGGCGAAGAAGCTCACCTTCCCGGCTCCGTACACGTATCTCGACCCACAGCGCCGGCGTGACCACCAGCTCGCGCTCGCGGGCAGCGCCCTGCCGGCGGACCCGGCGGAGCGGCGGGAGGTCTACTGGGTCGTGCCGATGCTGCTCGCCCAGCGTCTCCAGGCGGCCGGCGACTACCGGGCCGCCCTGGACTGGTACTGGATCCTCTACCCGTACGACCTGGCGGACCCCAAGTCGGTCTACAGCCGGATCAACAGCGAGACCGCCTCCAGTCCGGACCTGACCTTCCCGCCGGGCTGGACGGCCGGCCTCGACCCGTTCGCGCTCGTGGACTCGGCCTCCGCCAAGCGGCCGATGCCGTACACCCGCGGCACCCTGCTGTCGATCATCCGGTGCCACCTTGACTACGCCGACGCCGAGTTCACCCGGGAGACCGACGAGTCCGTCGCCCACGCCCGGACCCTGTACGTCACGGCCCGCCGCCTGCTGGACTCCCCCGCCCTGGTGGCGCAGAAGCCTTCGAACGTCGGCGAGCCGGCGTTGCCGATCCCGGAGCTCGTGACGTTGCGCACCCGGGTCGGCATGCAGCTCGCCAAGCTCCGCCAGGGCCGCAACATCGCGGGCATGCCGCGGGCGCAGGGGCTCTTGGCCGCGACGGTCAGCCAGCCCACGCCGTACCGCTTCAAGGTGCTCCTGGAGCGGGCCCGGCAGCTGATCGTCCAGGCGTCCCAGATGGAGGCCGGTTACCTGGCCGCGCTGGAGAAGTACGACGACCGTACGCTGCGGGTCTACGACGCGGTCAAGGCGGTCGAGTTGACGGCGGCCCAGTCGACCGTGGCCGCGAGCCGGGTGGGCGAGGCCAATGACGCGGTCGTCGCCGCCGCGGCCCAGTTGACGAAGGCCGACACCATGGTCGACGCCTATGCCGCGGCGATCCAGTCCCCCGCGAACAAGTACGAGACGGATCTCCTCCACGAGTACTCCGAGATGCGCGAGGTCAAGGACGAGATCACCGGTGCGGACACCGCGATAGCCATCGCGCAGGCGGCGTCGTCCGGAGCCAGTCTGATGGACGCGATCTTCAGCGGCGGCGCCCGGCAGGCTCTGGCCATCGCGATGGGTGCGACCGCGGCCGTCAGGGGTGTCTTCCAGCTCCAGCAGAACGACCTGGAGGCGCAGATGCAGGCCAACCAGCTGCACGCCGGCATCGAGCAGCGCAAGCAGGAGTGGCAGCTTCAGCAGGTCTCCGCCCAGCAGGACGCGCAGGTGGCCGCCGCCCAGGTCACCGTCGCGGCCGACCAGGTCACCATCGCGCGGCAGGAGCAGGCCGTCGCGACGCTCCAGCACGACCAGGCCACGGCGACGCTTGCGTTCCTCAACGGCCAGTTCACCAACGCGGACCTGTACCTCTGGATGAGCAACACGCTGGGCGGGGTGTACCGGTACTTCCTGCAACAGGCCACCGCGACCGCCCGGCTGGCCCAGGCCCAGCTGGCGTTCGAGCGGGCGGAGCCGGCCCGGGCCCTGATCCGCCAGGACTACGCGCTGACCCCGGCCGAGCTGACCGCCGACGCCGGGGCCGACCGGCAGGGCCTGACCGGGGCCGAGCTGCTCGGCCAGGACCTCACCCGGCTCGACGAGTACGCCTTCAGCTCGGCGCGGCGGCGGCTGAACCTGTCGCAGACGTTCTCCCTGGCCCGGCTCATGCCGGTGGAGTTCCTGGAGTTCCGGCGCACCGGCACGCTCGCGTTCGCCACTCCGATGTCCCTGTTCGACGCCGACTTCCCGGGCCACTACCTGCGGCTGATCCGGCAGGTGCACGTGAGCCTGGTCGCCCTCGTCCCGCCCGACCGGGGCATCCGGGCCACGCTGTACTCCAACGGCATCTCCCGGGTGACCACCGGGGCCGACGGGGCCTTCGAGGACGTCGTGGTCCGCAGCGACCCCGGCATCGTCGCCCTGACGTCGCCGGTCAACGCCAGCGGGGTCTTC
Source organism: Streptomyces sp. NPDC090088 (assembly GCF_044747345.1). Classification (NCBI taxonomy): domain Bacteria; kingdom Bacillati; phylum Actinomycetota; class Actinomycetes; order Kitasatosporales; family Streptomycetaceae; genus Streptomyces; species Streptomyces sp. NPDC090088. Next base: position 20,802 of record NZ_JBIVDZ010000009.1, read on the forward strand.
GAGCTGGACACCCAGTCGGAGATGCTGCTGCCGTTCGAGGGCAGCGGTGTGGACACGAGCTGGGAGTTCCAGCTGCCGCCCGCGGCCAACCCGCTGGACTTCTCCAGCGTCGTCGACCTGCTGGTCACCGTCGACTACACGGCCGCCTACGACGACGGCTACCGCGGCCAGGTGGTCACCAGGCTCAACGCCGACCGGGACCGGGGCGCCGACCGGGTGTTCAGTCTGGCCAGGGACTTCCCCGACCAGTGGTACGACCTCAACAACCCGGCGGATCCGTCCGCCAGGTCGGTGACGCTCCCGCTGCGCGACATCGACTTCCCGCTCGGAGTCGACGGCCTCACCACCGCGGCCGTCGCCGTCCGCCTGTCGAGCGACGGCGCCGTCCCCGACACCGCGGTCACGCTGCTGCACGGTGCGGCCGGGGGCACGGCCACCACGACCGACGGCATCGCAGGCACCCGGCGCGGCAACGCCACGGCCTGGACCGCATGCCTCGGCACCAGCCCGGCCGGCGACTGGCAGCTCACCTTCGGCAGTGCCGCCGGCGCCCTGTTCGACTCCGGCGCGCTCGACGACGTCCTGCTGGTCCTGACCTGGGCGGGGCAGGCCCCCGCCTGGGCTCCCTAACCTGCCTCGGATGTCCGGTGGGCGGACGGCCGAGGGTCACGTCCACCGGAGGCACTCGCCCCAGGGTCCGCCGTCCGGCCCCTGGGGCCGTGCCCGTCTCGAAGGACCTTCTCTCCCTGCCTCCTTGACCAGAAGCCCCTGACCTGAACCTAAGATGCCTGACCTAGATCATCTGAACCGCACGGACGCTCTGGGCAACCTGGTCCGTGTCGTGAAGATGTGGTCCCGGCACGGGTGAACGGCAGTTGAACGGCACGCGCGTGTGGAGCGCTGAGTGGCAGGGTGAGCAGCATGGACGGTCGTGACCTGGTGCGTTCGGTGAGAGTGGTCGGTTCGAGAAATGCGGCTCAGGGGTTGCGTACCGTACGGGCCGCGTGGCGCAGGAGGCGGATCGATGCCGCCGCGCTGCCCGCGCGGGGCGCGGAGCGGGCCAGGGTGCCGGGGCCGGTGCAGGGCGCGGAGCCGGGGCCGGGGGGCGGTGTGATCCGTTTCAGCCGGTCCGAGCTGCGCATCACGGTCGCCGTGAACGGGGCGGTGTTCTGGGGCTGGGACGGGGCCGGTGCCGAGCCGTCGTACGCGCTCGTGGGCCGTTGCCCGGAGCCGGATCCGCGGGCGGTCCTGGAGCCGGACACGGACGGCGGCTGGCGGGTGGTGGCGGAGCGGGTGAAGGTCAGCGTCTCCCGGCACGGCGCGGTGGAGGTGAGCACGCCCGGTGGCGTGATGCTGCGGCGGGATCTGCCGCCCCGGTGGTGGGAGCCGGTGGACGGGGGCACGGCGCGCTGGGTGCAGCGCTCGGAGGTGGCCGCGGACGCGCGGTTCTTCGGTCTCGGCGGGCGCGCCTCGGGGCCGCGGCTGCGTGACGGAACGTACCGCCTGTGGAACACCGACCCCGGACGCGCCTTCGGGCCCGGTGACGATCCGCTGTACATCACCATGCCGGTGCAGCTGGTGGTGGCGGACGCGGCCGCGCATCTGGTGTTCCACGACACCTCGTGGGACGGGACGGTGAGCCTCCGGGAGGGCGAGGAGGGGGCCGGTTCCGGCCATGACCGGACCGGGCGGTCCGAACTGCGGATGGACGGCGGTCCGCTGCGCTGCTGGGTGATGGTGGGCACCCCCGCGCGCGTGCTGCACACCTGGGCCTCCCTGACGGGCGCGCCCGCGCTGCCCCCGAAGTGGGCGCTGGGGCATCACCACGCGCGCTGGGGTTTCGGCAGCGAGCAGGAGGTACGGCGGATCGTCGCCGGTTACCAGGAACGCGGTCTGCCCCTGGACGCCGTCCATCTGGACATCGACCACTACGACGCCCACCAGGTGTTCACCGTCGACCACGAGCGCTTCCCCAAGCTGCCGACGCTGGCCGAGGAGTTGCGGCGGGACGGGATCCGGCTGGTGTCGATCGTGGATCCGGCGGTGAAGGCCGAGCCGGGCAACGCGGTCCACGACAGCGGGACGGCGGTCGACGCCTTTGTCCGGGATCCGTCGGGGCGGGTGGTGGAGGGCGTGGTGTGGCCCGGGGAGACGGTGTTCCCCGATTTCACGCACGCGCGCGTGCGCAAGTGGTGGGGCGGCCTGTACGAGGAGCGGCTCGCCCAGGGATTCGCGGGCTTCTGGCACGACATGAACGAGCCGACGTCCTTCAGCGCCTTCGGCGAGTCGACGCTGCCGCGCTCCTCGCGGCACTCCCTGGAGGGCCGGGGCGGCGACCACCGGGAGGCCCACAACGTCTACGCGCTCTGCATGGCGCGGGCGGCCTACGAGGGTCTGCGGGAACTGGCGCCCGAGGAGCGGCCGTTCCTGTTCTCGCGCTCCGGCTGGGCGGGCATGCAGCGCTACGGCGGCACGTGGTCCGGTGACGTGGCCACCGGCTGGCCGGGGCTACGCGCGTCCCTCTCGCTGGTTCTGGGACTCGGGCTGTGCGGGGTGCCGTACTCGGGGCCGGACGTGGGCGGCTTCGACGGGAGTCCGTCGCCGGAGCTGTTTCTGCGCTGGTTCCAGCTGGGCGCCTGTCTGCCGCTGTTCCGGACCCACGCGAGCATGCGGGCGGGGCGCCGGGAACCGTGGGAGTTCGGGGCCGAGGTGCTGGAGCACGCGCGCGTGGCGCTCCTCGAACGGCGGCGGCTGCTGCCGTACTTCATGACGCTGGCGCACATGGCCCGGCGGACCGGCGCGCCCTATGTGCGTCCTGTGTGGTGGGGCGCGCCGGAGGACCGGGCGCTGCGCGACTGCGAGGACGCGTTCCTGCTCGGCGACGCACTGCTGGTGGCTCCGGTGCTGGACCCGGGCACCGACCGGCGTGCGGTGCAGTTGCCCCGGGGACGGTGGTACGACACGGTCACCGAGCAGGCGTACGAGGGGCCCGGGCAGGTGCTCGTGGACGCCCCGCTGTCCCGGATTCCGGTGCTCGCGCGCGCGGGTGCCGTCCTTCCCGTGCGGGGCGAGGACGGCGGGACGCGGCTTGAGGTGTGGGCGCCCGCCCGGGGGCGGACGGGGGGCGGGCTGTTCGTGCCGGACGCGGGCGACGGCTGGGACGAGCCGGAGATCGAGCGTTACGTCGCCCGCTGGGAGGGCCGGCGGGTGGTGGTCCGGCGCGAGGGCGAGAAGGGCGTGGCCGAGCCGGCCCACCCGGTGCGTGTCAGGGGGCTGGGCTGAGCCGGAGGGTTCAGTAGCGGCCCTCGAACCACGCGCGTACCGCCACGCTGTGCAGCGGGAAGGCGAGCTCCTCGGGCCTGCGCAGCAGCTTCCAGCCCTCCGTCTCGTCGGTGGCGCCGGACGGCGGGAGCCCTTCGACGGGACGTTCCGGGAGGAGCCCGAACAGCAGCAGGTGCCCGTCGGGGGAGCTCATGGCGTCGACGAGCCGTACGTCGCGGCCGGCCGCGTCGATGCCCGTCTCCTCCTTGAGCTCACGGACGACGGCGTGCCGCCAGTCCTCGCGGTCGTCGACATAGCCGCCGGGCAGCGCGGTGCCCCCGCGTGCGGGGGCGATGGTGCGGGTGATGACGACGAGGGCGGTGCCCTTCGTGTCGTACACGGGCTGGAGGGCGATCGCCACCGGCAGCGGATTGCGGTAGGTGACGTGGCCGCAGGCCGGGCAGGTGCGCGGCCAGCCGGAGACTCCCGCTCCGTAGGGCGCTCCGCAGCTCGAACAGTGCGAGCCCGGAGCGGAGTTGGCAATTGGGTGCTGATTTTCGGACACGCGCGGACTTTATCCGATCACGGGAACGCCGTCTTGCGGTCAGGGGAACGTCTCCTTCCGGAAGTGAAACGAACCGGGAAAGCCGGGAACCGGCAGGTGCGGTCGGTTCGCCCGGACGGCCTGCCCAATTCCGGCGCCCCGTGGCACACTTCTGACGTTCCGTCAGATCTCGTTCTCCGGAGGAGCTTTGTCGCGTACACACAAGCCTGCGGTCGACGGCTGGTTCACCGGCGAAGGAGACCGTTTCCGGCTCCTGGGCACCCGCTGTGCGGCCTGCTCCTCGGTCTTCTTCCCGCGCGAGGACGCCCACTGCCGCAATCCGGGGTGCGCCGGCGGCGAGCTGGAGGAGGTCCCGCTCTCCCGGCGCGGGCGGATCTGGTCGTACACCGACGGCAGGTACCGGCCGCCGTCACCCTATGTGAGCGATCCGGAACTTCCGTGGGATCCGTACGCGTTGATCGCTGTGGAGCTGGAGTCCGAGCGGATCGTGGTGCTGGGACAGGCGGTTCCCGGGATCACCGTCGCCGATCTGGCGGTGGGCATGGAGGTCGAGGCCGTCCCCGGAGTGCTGAGCGAGGACACGGAGACGGCCTGGACGACCTGGCACTGGCGGCCGACGGGGGTGGCGGCATGACGGCGGACGTGGCGGTGCTCGGCGTGGGCATGCACCCCTGGGGAAAATGGGGGCGCGGCTTCGTCGAGTACGGGACGGCGGCGGCCCGCGCGGCCCTGGAGGACGCCGGGCTCCGGTGGCGGGACGTCGGCTCGATCGTGGGCGCGGACACGGTGCGTGGCGGATACCCCGGCTATGTCGCGGGCGCGACCTTCGCCAAGGCGCTGGGCTGGCAGGGGGCCCGGGTGGCGAGCGTGTACGCGGCGTGCGCGTCCGGGGCCCAGGCGGTCGCCGCCGCGCGGGCCCAGATCCTGGCGGGGCTCGCGGACGTGGTGCTCGTGGTCGGCGCGGACGCGGCCCCCAAGGGGTTCTTCCGGCCCGCCGGAGGGGACCGGCCCGACGATCCCGACTGGCTGCGCTTCCGGCTGCTCGGGGCGACCAACCCGACGTACTTCGGGCTGTACGCGCGCCGGCGGATGGCGGTCTTCGGGGACACCCCGGAGGACTTCGCGCTGGTGAAGGTGAAGAACGCGGCCCTCGGAGCGCTCAATCCGTACGCCCGCTACCGCAAGCGGGTCACCGCCGAGGAGGTCGCGGCCTCCCAGGTGGTCGCCGATCCGCTGCGGCTGCTGGACATCTGCGCGACCTCCGACGGCGGCGCCGCACTGGTGCTGTCCAGCCTGGAGTTCGCGCAGCGGCACGGGGTGGCGCGGCCGGTGCGGATCCGCGCGGTGTCCACGGTGACACCGCGCTACCCCAGTACGGTGCTGGACCTGCCGGACATCGCCACGGACTCCGCGGCGGCGGTGGCGCCCCCGGCACGGGCCTTCCGGGCGTCGATCGCCCACGCCGCCTACGAGGAGGCGGGCATCGGCCCCGACGAGCTGTCCCTCGCGGAGGTGTACGACCTGTCCACCGCCCTGGAGTTGCAGTGGTACGAGGATCTGGGGCTGTGCGCCGAGGGCGAGGCGGCGAAGCTGCTGCGCGAGGGTGCGACGGGCCCGGGCGGCCGCATACCGGTCAACATGAGCGGGGGCCTGGCCTCGTTCGGGGAGGCGGTGCCGGCCCAGGCGATCGCCCAGGTCTGCGAGCTGACCTGGCAGTTGAGGGAGGCGGCGGGCGACCGGCAGGTGGCGCACGCGCGCGTGGGGATCACGGCCAACCAGGGGCTGTTCGGGCACGGCTCCTCCGTGATAGCCGTGCGCTAGCGGGACGGGCGTGACAGCAGGGATCGCACACCGTACGTGACCACCCCGAAATGGTGCGTGAACGTCTTATGAACTGCGCCTGGGCGTACGCCGGTGGGGTCATCATGCTCCCGTGCGCACCTGGACGGATGCTCTCCGTTTCGCCTTCCAGCCGGTGGTCAATCTGACGACCGGCGGGATCGCCGCACTGGAGATCCTCGCCCGCCCCGAGACCGGCGACATCCTCGCCGAAGCCCGCCGGAATCCCGAACTCGACGGCAGGCTGGCCGTGCTGGCCTTCCGCGCGGCGGCCCGCAAGGAGACGCTCCTGCCGCTGCACATCAACGTCTTCGCGGCCACCCTCGCCGACCTGGGCGGCATCGGCCCGCTGCCCGAGGCCATCCGGGAAGCCGGGCGGATGCCCTGGGAGGTGACCCTGGACGTCGTCCCGCCGTACACGCACGTGCCGCAGCAGGCCCTGCTGGAGGCCGTGGCGATCCTGCGCGGCCAGGGCTTCCGGATCAGCGCGGACGGCATCGGGGACGGGGATGTGCCGCTGCGGCTGCTCACCGACCTCTCCCCCGACCTGGTCAAGCTCGACGCCTCGCTGCTCGGCCGGCCGGCCGCGGTGCGGGCGATGCGCACCCTGTGCGAGGAACTGGGCGCCCTGGTGGCCGTCGAGGGCGTGGAGACCGAGCTCCAGTACGCGGCCGCCGTGTCGGCCGGCGCGCAGCTGGCCCAGGGCGAGCTGTTCGCGCCCCCGGCCCGGATCCCGGTCGCGGAGGTATACGTTCCGCCGCCCTCCCCCGCCGTCGTCGCCCCGCCACGCTCCGGGCCGTCCGTGCGGGAGTTCATCCGGCCGGCCGCGCTGCTGCCGGTCACCGCGTCCGCGCTCCAGGTGCGGGCTCTGCTCACCGGCTCCCCGGACGTCTCCGGCGTCCTCCTGGTGGACCAGACGGGCGCCCCCGTCCGCTCGGTGCACCGCTCCCGCTTCCTGCTGTCGATGTCCGGCCGCTACGGACACGCCCTGTACGCGGACCGCCCGGCGTTCAAGCTGGGCGACGCCCCGCGCACGGTCGGCGTCGACGCGACCGCCTGGGAGGTGCTGGACGTGGTGGCCGTCGGCGGCCGGGACCGCACCTCGGACGACGTGGCGGTGGTCGACCGGCTCGGGCGCTGCGTGGGCGTCGTACGCCTCGCCGACCTCGTGCGGTCGCTCGCCGAGAGCCGGGTCGAGGAGGCGGCCGGGCTCAACCCGCTGACGCGGCTGCCCGGTTCGGACGCGATCACGGGTGAGGTGGACCGGTGGATCGCGGGCGGCCGGGTCTTCGCGCTGAGCTGGCTGGACATCGACCACTTCAAGCAGGTGAACGACGGCGCCGGGTTCGCCGCGGGCGACGAGCTGATCCGCTCGGTGGGGCGGGCGCTGCAGGAGGCCGCCGTCGGGCACGCGCGCGTGGGGCACATCGGCGGGGACGACTTCCTGGTGCTCGCCGACGAGGCGGGGCTGGGTGCCGTGGCCACCCTGCTCGACGCGCCCTGGTCGGCGGGCGGACGTCCCGTCACGCTGTCCCTGGCCACCGTCGTGTGCGGCCCCGGCAGCGTGGCCGACCACCGGCAGGCCGCCGCCTGTCTGGCGCCCCTCAAGAAGGCCGCCAAGGCGCTGCACGGGGCGAGTTGGGTGCTGGGGCGGGCGGGACTGCCCGGCCATGAGATCCGGCGCGGCTCGGGCGCGTATCCGGCCCAGGCCGGGTACGCCGCGGTGGAGCCGTGAGAACTGTTTTCCGGTGGGTTGCCTGTCATCGATGCCGTCGGCGACCTTGACGCTCCCTGAGTGCCGGTGAAAACTTCCGGTGTCGGTCGACATCGCCGTACATTCTCGGCGTATTCAGGCACTGCGCCATGGGCCGCTCCTGTCTCCAGGCCTGTCCCCCGTGGGCGATTCGGCTGCTACGGCACGCTCGTCACAGACGCCGGGCGGGGCGCGGGGCCTTCCCTGCCTTCGGCTGACGTCGCCAAGGGAACCGTTCCTGCTCGGAGCGCCGGGGTGATCCCCCGGCCAGCGCCCTAGGAGCCGCCATGAGCAACGGAGACATATTCGTCGGCGAAGTCATCGGCACCGCCATCCTGATCCTCTTCGGGGCCGGGGTCTGCGCCGCCGTCACCCTCAGACACTCCAAAGCCCGGGCCTCCGGCTGGGTGGTGATCGCCTTCGGCTGGGGGTTCGGCGTCCTCGCCGGCGCCTATACCGCCGCCCCGCTGTCAGGAGGCCAGCTCAACCCCGCCGTCACCATCGGCATCGCCGTCGACACCGGCGAGTGGGGCAAGGTCTGGGTCTATCTGCTCGGCCAGTTCACCGGCGCGATGCTGGGCGCCGTCCTGACCTACCTGGTCTACCTGGCCCAGTTCCAGGCCAATGTCCGCGACCAGGAGACGGGAGAGGAGCCGACGCCGACGCTCGGCATCTTCTCCACGATCCCGGAGATCCGGAACCCGGTCGCCAACCTCATCACCGAGATCATCGCGACGATCGCGCTGGTCCTGCCGATCCTCGCGTTCGGACTCACCAAGGGACTCGGCGAGTCGGGCACCACCGTGCTGATCGTCTCGCTGCTCGTCGTCGGCATCGGACTGTCGCTCGGCGGGCCCACCGGCTATGCCATCAACCCGACCCGTGACCTCGGCCCGCGGATCGTGCACACCTTCCTGCCGATCCCCAACAAGGGCACCTCCGACTGGGGTTACGCCTGGATCCCGGTCGTCGGCCCGCTGGCCGGCGGGGCGCTCGCGGGCCTCATCTACAACGTGGCCTTCTGACTCGGCGCGGTCCTCGAACACACCGCGGCCCTCCCACCCACGCAGCCTTCCGACCAGCGACCAAGGGGTAGCCATGACGGACACCGCCGAGACGTACGTCGCCGCGATCGACCAGGGCACCACGTCGAGCCGCTGCATCATCTTCGACCACGGCGGCGCCATCGTCGCCGTCGACCAGCGCGAGCACCGCCAGATCTTTCCCAAGCCGGGCTGGGTGGAGCACGACGCCACCGAGATCTGGTCCAAGGTGCAGGCCGTGGTCGCCGGGGCGCTCGCCAAGGCGGGGCTGCGCGCCGACCAGCTGAGCGCGCTCGGCATCACCAACCAGCGCGAGACGACCGTGCTGTGGGACCGCGCCACCGGCAAGCCCGTGCACAACGCGATCGTCTGGCAGGACACCCGCACCGCGGCGCTCTGCAACGAACTGGGCGGCAGCGACGGCCAGGACCGCTTCCGCGAGCAGACCGGACTGCCGCTGGCCAGCTACTTCTCCGGGCCCAAGGCGGCCTGGCTGCTGGACAACGTGCCCGGGCTGCGGGACCGGGCCGAGCGCGGTGAGATCGCCTTCGGGACCATCGACTCCTGGCTGATCTGGAACCTCACCGGCGGCACCGACGGCGGCCGGCACGTCACCGACGTCACCAACGCCGGGCGCACCATGCTGATGAACCTGGAGACCCTCCAGTGGGACGCCACCATCCTCGCCGCGATGAACGTCCCCGAGGCGGTGCTGCCCGAGATCAGGTCCTCCGCCGAGGTGTACGGCACCGCCGTCGGCCAGCTGGCCGGTGTGCCGGTGGCGTCCGCCCTGGGCGACCAGCAGGCGGCCGTGTTCGGGCAGGCCTGCTACGACGTCGGCACGGCGAAGAACACCTACGGGACGGGCAGTTTCCTGCTGCTCAACACCGGCAACCGGCCGGTGCCGTCCAAGAACGGACTGCTGACGACCATGGGCTACAAGATCGGCGGCGAGGCGCCGGTCTACTGCCTGGAGGGTTCGATCGCCATCACGGGCGCGCTCGTCCAGTGGTTCCGCGACCAGCTCGGCATCATCCGCGCCGCCGACGAGATCGAGACGCTCGCGGCGAGCGTCGACGACAACGGCGGCGCCTACATCGTGCCCGCCTTCTCCGGCCTGTTCGCGCCCTACTGGCGCTCGGACGCGCGCGGGGTCGTCACCGGACTCACCCGGTACGTCACCAAGGCGCACCTCGCCCGCGCGGTGCTGGAGGCGACGAGCTGGCAGACGCGGGAGGTCGTGGACGCCATGTACCAGGACTCCGGGGTGCAGATCACCACCCTGAAGGTGGACGGCGGCATGACCAAGAACAACCTCCTGATGCAGCACCAGGCCGACGTCCTCGGCGTGCCGGTGATCCGGCCCCGGGTCTCCGAGACGACCTGCCTGGGCGCCGCCTACGCGGCCGGCCTGGCGACCGGCGTCTGGAACGACCTGGACGAGCTCAAGTCGCACTGGCAGAAGGACGTGGAGTGGACGCCCGCCATGGCGGCGTCGGTGCGCGAACGGGAGTACGCCAGCTGGCGCAAGGCGGTGGAGAAGAGCTTCGGCTGGATCGAGGAGGGCGACGAGTAACCCCCCTGGGACCACGGCCCGTACCCCGGTCGGCGGGGGTACGGGCCGTGTCGCCGCCGGTCAGCCGGTGACGGCCCGCCGGCGGGCCGCCCCGAACGCCATCGCGTGCTGGACGACGCCGACGAGCACGTCCTTGACCGACTCGCGGTCCCGGGCGTCGCAGAGCACGACGGGCACGTCCGCGTCGAGGTCGAGGGCCTGACGGACATCGTCCACCGGGTAGCGGGCCGCGTTCTCGAAGCAGTTGACGCCGATGACGAACGGTATGGAGCGCCGCTCGAAGTAGTCGACGGCGGCGAAGCAGTCCTCCAGGCGGCGGGTGTCGGCGAGCACGACGGCGCCCAGCGCGCCCTCGGACAGCTCGTCCCACATGAACCAGAACCGTTCCTGCCCGGGGGTGCCGAACAGGTACAGCACCAGGTCCTCGCGCAGGGTGATGCGGCCGAAGTCCATGGCGACGGTGGTGGTGTGCTTGCCCTCGACGCCGTTGGTGTCGTCGACCGGCCGCCCGGCCTCGGTGAGCAGCTCCTCCGTGCGCAGCGGCCTGATCTCGCTGACCGCGCCGACGAGGGTCGTCTTGCCCACGCCGAAGCCGCCCGCCACGAGGATCTTGAGCGTGACGGGTTCGACCGGGGGCTTGCCGCGCTCAGATCGGCCGAAGATCATCGGTCTCTTCTCCTGCTAGGTGGGGGTCGTGCCTGACGGGGGTCGATGACGGACGTCCGTATCCGCCGCCGCCTGGGGTTTCGATGACGAGTACGTCGTCGGGGCCGACGTCCGCCGCGTCGCTGCCGCCGAGTCCGGTGACCGTGCCGTCGGCCCGCTCCACCCGGTTGGCGCCGAGTGCGCCGGGTGCGCCGCCCGCCATGCCGTACGGCGGGACGCGGCGGTGCTGGGAGAGGGTGGAGACGGTCATGGGTTCGAGGAAGCGGATCCGGCGGACCGCGCCGTCCCCGCCGTGCCAGTGGCCGGCGCCGCCGCTGCCCCGTCGTACGGCGAACTCGTCGAGGCGGACGGGCAGCCGCCACTCCAGGACTTCCGGGTCGGTGAGCCGGGAGTTGGTCATATGGGTCTGTACGACGCTCGCGCCGTGGAATCCGTCACCGGCGCCGGATCCGGAGGCGACCGTCTCGTAGTACTGGTGGCGCTCGTTGCCGAAGGTGACGTTGTTCATCGTCCCGGAACCCTCGGCCTGGACTCCCAGCGCCGCGTAGAGGGCGCCCGTGATGGCCTGGGAGGTCTCGACGTTGCCCGCGACGACGGCGGCCGGCGGCTCGGGGGCGAGCATGGATCCGGCCGGTACGACGATGTCCAGGGGCCGCAGGCAGCCGTCGTTGAGCGGGATGTCGTCGGCGACCAGGGTACGGAAGACGTACAGCACGGCCGCGTTGACCACCGAGAAGGGGGCGTTGAAGTTGGTGGCCAGCTGCGCGGAGGTGCCCGTGAAGTCGATGGTCGCGCGCCGGTCGTGGCGGTCCACGCGCACGCGTACGCGGATGACGGCGCCCGAGTCGGTCTCGTAGGCGTACTCGCCGTCGTCCAGGGCGTCGATGACGCGGCGGACCGCCTCCTCCGCGTTGTCCTGGACGTGCCGCATGTAGGCCTGGACGACGTCGAGGCCGAAGTCCTCGATCATGCGGGTGACCTCGTCGACGCCCTTGCGGTTGGCGGCGATCTGGGCGCGCAGGTCGGCGAGGTTGGTCTTCGGGTTGCGGGACGGGTACCGCGCTCCGGTGAGCAGGCGTAGGGTCTCCGGCTCGCGGAAGCGGCCGTCCTCGGCGAGCAGCCAGTTGTCGAAGAGGACGCCTTCCTCCTCGATGGTGCGGCTGTTCGCCGGCATGGAGCCGGGTGCGATGCCGCCGATCTCGGCGTGGTGGCCGCGGGAGGCGACGTAGAACCGGATCCGGTCACCCTGTGTGTCGAACACGGGCGTGACGACGGTGACGTCCGGCAGGTGGGTGCCGCCGTGGTACGGGTCGTTGACGGCGTAGGTGTCGCCGGGCCGCATCGAGGTGCCGCGGCGGCGGATGACCTCCTTGACGCTGGTGCCCATGGAGCCCAGGTGGACCGGGATGTGGGGGGCGTTGGCCACCAGGTTCCCGTCCGGGTCGAACAGGGCGCAGGAGAAGTCCAGGCGTTCCTTGATGTTGACGGACTGGGCCGTCGACTCCAGCCGGGCGCCCATCTGTTCGGCGATCGACATGAACAGGTTGTTGAAGACCTCCAGCAGGACCGGGTCGGCTTCCGTGTCGAGATCGGAACTCTGCGTGACCGCCGCGCGTTCCATGACCAGATGCCCGCCGTCGGTCGCCGCGGCCCGCCAGCCGTCGTCGACCACGGTGGTGGCACCGGCCTCGGTGACGAGCGCCGGGCCGGTGACGGACACCCCGGGAGGCAGGGCCTCCCGGCGGTGGAGGGGTACGTCGCGCCAGGCGCCGCCGGTGTGCAGGCGGACGGTCTCCGGGGCGGCGGGGCGGCCCTCGTACGGGGCGAGGGCGGAGAGATCGGGGGGTGCGGTGATGCCGGTGGCTTCCACGGAGAGGGCTTCGACGACGACCGGGCGGTCGAGGGTGAAGGAGTACGTGGCGCGATGACGTTCTTCGAAGGCGTGTTTCATCGCGTCGGGCTCGGTGAGCTCGACGGTGAGGGTGGTGTCGGTGCCGTCGTAGCGGAGCTGGGCGCGGCGGGTGACCTCGATGTGGTCCTCGGGGACGTCCTCGGCGAGGAGTTCGGCGCGGGCCGCGGCCTCCAGGTCGTCGGCGGTCTTGCGGACGCCGGGCATCGCGGCGGGCTCCAGCGGGGCCTCGACGGACTGTTCGCGCATGGCGGTGGTGTCGGCGAGGCCGATGCCGAGCGCGGACAGGACACCGGCCATGGGCGGCACCAGGACGGTGCGGATGCCGAGCGAGTCGGCAACCATGCACGCGTGCTGCCCGCCGGCCCCGCCGAAGGTGGTGAGGGCGTAGCGGGTGACGTCGTGGCCCTTCTGGACGGAGATGCGCTTCACGGCGTTGGCGATGTTGGCCACGGCGATGCTCAGGTAGCCCTCGGCGACCTGCTCCGGGGTGCGGTCGTCGCCGGTCCGCTCGCGGATCTCCCGCGCGAGGCCGGTGAAGCGGTCCCGGACCAGGTCCGCGTCCAGGGGCTGGTCCCCGTCGGGCCCGAACACCCGTGGGAAGTGCGCGGGTTGGATACGGCCGAGCATGACGTTGGCGTCGGTGACGGCGAGCGGGCCGCCGCCCCGGTAGCAGGCCGGGCCGGGGTCGGCGCCGGCCGAGTCCGGCCCGACGCGGTAGCGGGAGCCGTCGAAGTGCAGCACCGAGCCGCCGCCCGCGGCGACGGTGTGGATGTCCAGCATGGGCGCGCGCAGCCGGACGCCCGCGATCCGCGTGGTGAAGACCCGCTCGTACTCGCCCGCGTAATGGGACACGTCGGTGGAGGTGCCGCCCATGTCGAAGCCGATGACCCGGTCGAAGCCGGCGAGCCGCGACATCCGGGCCATGCCGACGATCCCGCCGGCCGGGCCGGAGAGGACGGCGTCCTTGCCGCGGAACTGACCGGCCTCGGCGAGGCCGCCGTTGGACTGCATGAACATCAGCCGCACGCCTTCGAGCGCGTCGGCGACCTGCCGGACGTAGCGGCGCAGCACCGGCGACAGGTAGGCGTCGACGACGGCGGTGTCGCCGCGCGGGACGAGCTTCATCAGCGGGCTGACCTCGCTGGACAGCGAGATCTGAGGGAAGCCGGTGCGGGCGGCCAGCTCGCCGATCGCCTGCTCGTGGGCAGGGTGGAGGTGGCTGTGCAGGCAGACGACGGCGACGGCGCGGATCCCGTCGTCGTACGCCTCCCGCAGCGGGCCGGAGAGCGCGGCCAGGTCGGGGGCGCGCAGGACGGTGCCGTCGGCGGCGACGCGCTCGTCGGCCTCGACGACCCGTTCGTACAGCAGCTCGGGCAGGTCGATGCGGCGGGCGAAGATACGGGGGCGGTTCTGGTAGGCGATGCGCAGGGCGTCGCGGAAGCCGCGGGTGATGACGAGAAGGGTGCGCTCGCCCTTGCGTTCCAGGAGCGCGTTGGTGGCGACGGTGGTGCCCATGCGGACCGCGTCGACGGCGGCGACGGGGTCGCCGGAGCCGCCGAGGAGTTCGCGGACGCCTGCCACGGCCGCGTCGGCGTACCGCGCGGGGTTGTCGGAGAGGAGTTTGTGGGTGAGCAGCCGGCCGTCCGGGCGCCGTGCGACGACGTCGGTGAACGTACCGCCACGGTCGACCCAGAACTGCCAGCCTGTCACGTCACTACTCCGCATCCGCGCCGGTCACAGCGCCCGGAGGCCGTTGATCACGTCGCGCAGAATACTCTCGTCCACCAGTTCCGCCGGGGGTACCGGGCGGTTGACATGGACGAGTTCCCCGTCGACGAGGTCGCCGATGAGGACCCGGACCACTCCGATGGGGAGATCGAGTTCCGAAGCCAGCTCGGCGACCGACTGCGGAACGTCGCGGCAGAGCTCGACGATGTCCACGTGCTCCGGGGAGAGTGTCCGGTCGGCCTCCGGGTCGTCCGCGTGGGGCTCCGTGACGACCACCGCGATCAGATCGAGGCGGTGCTGGGCCGCACTGGTGGTGCGGCCACGCGTCATGGCGTACGGACGGACGACCGGTCCGGCCTCGTCGTCGAACCAGTGACTTCTTCCCTGACCGTCTCCGCTCATGTCACTCCACTACCCGCCCGAGGGCAGGTCGGTGCGCGGAGCGGACCCCAGATGTATGCCGACCCGCTTGACCAGGAGCGTCATCTCGTACGCGACCTGGCCGACGTCGGAGTCGGCGTCGGAGAGGACGGCGAGGCAACTGCCGTCGCCGGCGGCCGTGACGAACAGGAAGGCCTCGTCGAGCTCGACGACGGTCTGCCGGACGGTGCCCGCCTCGAAGTGGCGTCCCACGCCCTTGGCGAGGCTGTGGAAGCCGGAGGCCACGGCCGCCAGGTGCTCGCCGTCCTCTCTGGTGAGGTCCTTGGAGACACCGGTGGGCAGGCCGTCGCCGGAGAGCACGACGGCCTTGCGGATGCTGGCGACCCGGTCCACGAGGTCGTCCAGGAGCCAGTTCAGCTCGCGCTTGTTCGTCGCCGTGTGGCCGGTCGCCTTCGGATCGGTCATCGACCGTCCCCCTTAGTCGTTCCTTGCGCTGTGCCGTTCCGGGACCCGTCGCCCGCGGTGTTCTCCTCACGGCCGCGCTGCCAGCCGCGCTGGAGCGAGGCCATGCGGCTGCGCACCTCGTCGGCGTCGCGCTCGGCGGGTTCCGCCGCGCGCGTGGCGGGTCGTGTCGGGTCCTGTCGCAGCTGTGGGGCCAGGTTGGCCTGCCGTACCCGCTTGGGCAGCGGCCGGGTGCCGGATGCGGCCTCCGGGGGTGTGCTGCCGGGGGGCGGGACGGAGTCTTCGGTGCCGCTGCCGGCGGTGGGCTCGGCGTGCCGGGCGCGCCGGGGCAGGGCGGGGAGGCCGGCGGGTTCGCCGGGGCCGCCGGTCGTGGGGACCGTGTGGTCCGGGGCGCGGTCGGCCGGGCCGGCGGCGCGCTGCGGGGAGGGGTCGGTGCGGCGGCGGGAGGGCAGCGGGGCGAGTCCGCCCGGTTCGGGGCGGACCGGGTCCGGCTCGTCCGGCTCGGCGCGGCGGGAGCGCTGCTCGGTGACGGGCCTGCCGTGCGAGCTGACCAGCTTGGGCGTGCGCCGCGTGGGCAGCGGCACGGGGCTGTCGGCGCGCTCGTCGCGGAAGCCGTCCGCGGTCTCCAGGGCCGGCTGGTGAAGTTCGCCCACGGCGGGGGTGGGCTCGTCCGCGCGGCCGAGGGAACGGCGGTGGCGGAACAGCCCGCCGCGCTCGCTGTCCTCGTCGGCGAGGGCGCCCGGGAAGCCGTCCAGCGCGTCCAGGTCGACGGGTGCCTCCAGCTCGACCGGCCCGTCCAGGAGCGCGGCCGGCCGGCCGGGCCGCTGCGCCGGCATCTGGGCCAGGGCTGCGGTGCGGCCCTCCTCGGGCTCGGCCTCCGGGGAGGGCCGGTCGAGGCGGAAGCCGATGCCGTTGGTGTCGGGGACGTCGTCGGTCAGCAGCACGTCGGGGATGAAGACGACGGCGGTGGTGCCGCCGTAGGGGGACGGCTGGAGCGAGACGCGGACGTTCTGGCGCTGGGCGAGGCGGCTGACCACGAACAGGCCGAGCCGGTCGGTGTCGGAGAGCTCGAACTCGGGGGTCTCGGCGAGCCGCAGGTTGGCCTCCAGGAGCGCCTCGGCCGCCATGCCGAGGCCGCGGTCGTGGATCTCCAGGGTGAATCCGTTGGCGACCCGTTCGCCGAGGACCTGGACGGCGGTGTGCGGGGGCGAGAACACCGTGGCGTTCTCCAGGAGTTCGGCCACCAGGTGGGTGAGGTCGGCGACGGCCGGCCCGGTGACGGCGACGCGGGGCAGCCGGCGGACCTCGATGCGCTCGTAGTCCTCGACCTCGGCCACCGCGGCACGCACCACGTCCATCAGCTGGACGGGCCGGCGCCACTGCCGCGAGGGTGCCGCGCCGGAGAGGATCACCAGGCCTTCGGCGTGCCGGCGCATACGCGTGGTGAGGTGGTCCAGGCGGAAGAGGTCGGCGAGTTCGTCGGTGTCCTCGGTCCGGCGTTCCATGGTGTCGAGCAGGGTGAGCTGCTTGTGCAGCAGGACCTGGCTGCGGCGGGCGAGGTTGACGAAGACCTCGGAGACACCGGAGCGCAGTTCGGCCTGTTTGACGGCGGCTTCCACGGCGGCGCGCTGCAGGGTGTTGAGTGCCTGGCCGACCTCGCCCATCTCGTTCTTGTCGTACTCCAGGCGCGGGACCTCGGTCTCCACGTCGACCTGTTCGCCCGCGGACAGCCGGCGCATCACGCTCGGCAGCCGGACTCCGGAGGCCTCGTGCGCCTCCTGGCGCAGCAGTCGCAGGTCGCGGATGAGGCCGCGGCCGACCCGGACGGACACGATGAGCGAGAACAGCAGGGCGACCAGACCGAGGACGCCGACGGCGGCCGCCCGGACGATCACGCTGATGACGGCGGGCCGGACCCGGTCCTGATAGCGGTCGGCGGCCTGGTCGTCGAGGTCGCCCAGCTCCTTGAGGACGTTGCCCGCGGCGGAGTCCCAGCTCTTCGCGCCGACGTCGTCCGGCAAGCCCGACCCGGCGGCGATGACGGACTTCTCGGCCGCTCGGAGCGGAGCCGTCGTGGCGTTGCTCCAGAAGCGGTCGAAGCGGTCGCGTTCGGCGGACGGCAGCAGCGGCAGGCCGACGTTGTACAGGAGGGTGCGCTGGGCGACGAGGTCGGCGATCTCGCGGCTCTCCTCGCGGGAGAGTTTCCCGACCACCAGGGCGGAGCCGAGCAGGGCGTCCTCGCGGGAGACGAGTTCGCGGGCGAGCGTGACGTTGTCGAGGGCGCGGGCCTGCTTCTCCAACTCGACATCGCTGGGCCCGTCGAGGGTGGTGAGCAGCGCGAAGCACGGGTCGACGAGACGGTTGTAGAGGTCGAAGGCCTGGGCCCGGTCGACCGTGCCCTCCTCGACGCTGCGACGCAGGGTGTCGATGCCCTCGAAGGCGTCGAGCACGGCCGAGAGGCCCTCTCGGTCGTCGGCGTCCATCCCGTCGAGGGCGCCCTGCTTCTTTGCGTTCCTGCGGAGTTCGGCGACGGCGCTGTCGGTGGCGGCGCGCGTGCGGTGCAGGGCGGTCAGCGCGTCGGCGGCGCGCGGGTCGGCGAGATAGACGAGGGTCTGCCGGCGTTCCTGCTGCAGGACCCGGGTGGTGTCCTCGGTGGGGTAGCCGATGTCCTCGATGACGGACGAGACCTGGAAGAGTCTGGTGACCTCGTGTCCCGTCAGTACGGTCGCGAAGCCCCAGACCGCGGCCAGGGACACCAGCGGCACGAGAAGCAGCGCCACGATCTTCCGGCGGATCGACTTCCCGCGAAAGCGCATGTCCTCCCCCTGCTCGTCCCCCGCCGCCCGGGGGTACATATGTGCGTCAACAAACGGCGTGAGCCTACTACCGCCACATGGATAACTCGAAGGCGTGTCCGGACGATGAACTTCCGCCCCGGGGTCGGCACATGACGAACGGGCAGGGAGAGTTGTCCGGGCATTGCGGGAGATTGCCCCCGCGGTCACGCCGAGTTCGTGCGAGTGGGGCGGGAACGGGACGAAGGATCAGTTGGCCGGAATTTTTCGCTGGTTGGGAATCATCGGGCGAGTTCGTTCGTCCTTGTACATGGGAGATGGGTGCGGAATCGGCCACAGGAGCCGCATCTCGCATCCGGGCGGCGTAAAACAGCGCAAGCCGGGCAGCCACTGGGGAGCCGGGGTCGTCGGACACCGGTGCGAGGAGTCTGCCGGCGGTGGGGAGTGACACGTTGATGGGGACGGCTCAGCGGCGCTTGGCGCCCGAGGACGACACGGTGGTGCGCTCGACGGCACGACCGGGACCCGGGGCAGGTGCGCGACAGCAGGTGCCGTACCGGCCGCTGTGGGTCGAGGAGCCCGCCAAGCGGTACCGGATGCCGGATCCGGTGCGTACCTCGGCCGTGCGGGCGGTGATCATCATCGCGGTCACGCTGATCCAGGCCATGGTGGCGTTCCTCTGCACGATGGCGGAGTCCTGGCTGGCGTTCCCGATGGTGATCAGCAGCGTGGCGAGCACGGTGGTGGCCACCTGGAGCGCGGTCGACGTGCTGGTGACCCGTCAGGTGTGGAGCCAGCGCAACGGCGTGGTCTCGGAGCCGAGCAGCACGGCGCGCGCGTTGCGCCGCGAGCGGCGGGCGGCCCGGCGCCAGGAGCGGGCCGCCGAGCGCGAACAGGAGCGGATACGGCGGCGCGGCGGCAACGCCGGGCAGCTGTCCCACCCCTGAGCGCGTCACGGGGGACACGGGCGACACGCGGGTGACGGGGCACGGGCCCCTCAGGCCGAGGGTTTCTTGAACATCCGGGTCGCCGTGATCTCGCTGTGGACGGTCTCTCCGGCCTGGAGCTGCTGCGGCAGCCCGGGCCGGAGGTGTTCCTCGACGCTGATGTACTTCAGTCCGGCCCTGAGGTCGGCATCGTTGCGCAACCTGATGACCAGCGGGAACTCGGCCAGCGCGGTCGTGTCGAACAGTCCGGTCGTGTAGAGCAGCTGCACCCCCAGGGCGTCCGACACGGCCCGCTGAAGCTCCAGCAGATACGTCGCGTTGGCCCGCCCGATCGGGTTGTCGAGGAACAGCGTCCCCGCGTGCCGGTGCTTGTCCCGGCCCCGGTCGTTGGAGCGCAGCGCGGCCATTGTGCAGTACAGGGCGATGGCGGCCGTGAGCAGCTGCCCGCCGGAGAACACGTCCCCCATCTGCCCCACCGGGACCCGCTCCGCGCGCAGCACCGCGTCGGGCTTGAGGATCTCGACGGCGATCCCCTTCGGTTGCAGGGCCGCCGCAACGCCCCGCAGCAGCAGGGACATTCCGTCCCGCCGCAGGTCGGAGTTCTTCTTCACGGCGGCCCGGGTCGCCTCGTCGACGACCTCGCCCAGCCGCTCGGTGAGCGTGGCCTGGTCGGGCTCCTCGAAGCGGATGCGCAGGAACTCCTGCCCGGACCACTCGCCGAGCCCCTCGGGCAGCCGGGACAGCCGCTGGGCGGACCGCAGGGTCGCGAGCGCGGACTCGACGAGCCCGCGCAGCCGGTCCACGATCGAGTCCCGGTTGCGCTCCAGCTGCGCCAGCTCGTCGGTCAGCACACG
The DNA here is from genome assembly GCF_044747345.1 of Streptomyces sp. NPDC090088. Lineage (NCBI taxonomy): Bacteria > Bacillati > Actinomycetota > Actinomycetes > Kitasatosporales > Streptomycetaceae > Streptomyces > Streptomyces sp. NPDC090088. The sequence goes on from NZ_JBIVDZ010000009.1 coordinate 40,584, forward strand.
CAGTCGGGGGGCGAAGGCGTCGGCCCACTTCTGGGCGTGCTCGGGCAGCGCGGAGGCGGGCAGTTCACGGATCTGCTGGCGCGCGGGGGTGCGGACCGCCTCGTACCGCGTGGAGTTGGCGTGCCGGACCAGCACATCGCTCGCCTCGCGTACGGCGGACTCGGCGGTGGACAGGTCACCGGCGCAGCCGCGCAGCGAGCGGCGGGCCTCGGCGGCGGACTGCCGGGCCTCCTCCGGGCTGCCGGGGTAGGGCTCGGGCGCCTCCTGCTCCTCTTCAGGGGAGTGCTCGCGCAGCAGGTCGCGGAGCATGGCGGCGATCTCGTCGAAGCCGCCGGCCGCGTCCTCGGCGGCGCGGTGGGTCTCCAGCAGGTCGGCGTGGGCCTCGCGGGCCTGGGTCAACGCCTCGGTGCGTGAGGCCAGTTCGGCTGTCGCGGTGCGCAGCAGCGCCTGGGCGTGCTCGGCGTCGCGCGGCTGGAGCTCCTCGGGCAGCTCGGTGTGCGCCTCACCGTCCTCGGGGGCGTGCCGCTCGGCCTCGCCGCGCAGTCGCCCGAGTTGCTCGCTGGCGGTCGACATCCGGGTCTCCAGGAGCTGCACCAGCTCCTCCGCGCGGGCGGCGGCGGCCTGCCGGGAGGGTCCGTCGGAGCCTTCGGGCGACTGCAGCAGCTGCTCCGCGCGGGTGCGGACCTTGTTGCTCAGCCGGTCCAGTTCCGCGAGCGCGGCGCTGTCGTCGCTCTCCGAGCGGGCCTGCTCGGCACGCAGGTCGGCGCCTACGCCCACCTTCTCGTAGACCTGGGAGGCGGCCCGGTAGGCCTCGCGCAGGGCGGGCAGCGAGGACTTGGGCGCGTCCTCGTCCGCCTCGGGCACGTCGTCGGGGGCGCCGGCGATCTCGGAGCGCTCGGCGCGCAGGGCGCGGGCGGTGCGGCGGGCGTCGTCGGCGGCGCGCTGGGCGGCGCGCCGGTCCTCGTCGGCGGCCCGGGCGCGCTCCAGACAGGACTGGGCGCGAGCCTCCGACTCGACGGCCTCGTCGGCGAGTTCCCGCAGTTTCACCTGCCAGCCGGACCGCTCACGGAGCCGGAACGCGAGGCCGGCGAGGGCGTCGGCGGACCGTCGGGCCTTCTGCGCGGCCTCCTGCCGCTCGTCACGCACCTGGGCGGCCTCGGCGGCGGCCTCCTCGGCCTCCGCCCGCACGGCCCGCGCCTCGGTCAGTTCGGCCTCGGACTCCTCCGCGAACACACGGGCGTCCCCCGCGGCCTGCGCCAGCTCCACCAGCCGCCCGGCCGGGCAGCCGGTGCGCCAGGAGGCGAGCCGGGCGGCCAGCTCGCGGTCCTTGCCGAGCCGCGCGGCGAGGGTGCGGATCTCCTCGTCCCGCTCGGTCGCCCGGGCGCGGAGCGCCTGCCGTTCCTCGTCGGCGGCGTGCTCGTCGTGCATGGCCGGGTTCGGCGGTACGAGGAACACGTCGCCCGGGGTGGCGTCGGCGGCCGGAGTCGGTGCGAGCAGGGCGGCGGCGGTGCCGACGGCGACGGCGGAACGCGGCAGCAGGGCCGCCTCGCCGAGTGCCTCGCGGGCCCGCGCGTGCGTGTCCGGGTCGGTGATGATGACGCCGTCGACGAGTTCGGGGCGGGCGGCGAGCACGCGCGCGTGGTCCGCCGGGTCGACGGCCTGGGCGAGGTAGCGCCAGCCGGGCAGGGCCGGGATGCCGTGCTCGCCGAGGAACTCGACGGTGGCCAGCACATCGGGTCCCGGGGGCAGCAGTCCGCCGTCGCCCAGGGCGCCGAGGATCCGGGCGTCGTCGGCGGCCGCAGTGCGCAGTTCGAACAGGTGCCGCTCGGCGGAGCCGACGGCGTCGTCGAGCAGCTCGCGCAACTCGTCGGCGAACCGGTCGAGTTCCTCGGGGGTGAGGGTGTCGTCGCCGCCCTCGTGCCGGGGCCGCGGCACAGCCGTACGGGAGCCGGTGAGGCCGAGCAGTTCGGCGAGCCGCTGCTCCGCCGCCAGCGCCTCGGCGAGGCGCTGCTCGGCGTCGTACGTTCGCTCGGCCGCCGTCGCCGCGTCCGCCGCGCGGGCGGCCGTGAGCTCGGCGCGGGACTCGGCGGAGGCCGCCTCGCGCGCGTGCTCGGCGGTCTTGCGGGAGGCCTCGCGGGCGGTGTCCCAGGCGGCCACGGCCGTCTTCTCGGCGTCGCTGGCCGCGAGGGCGGCGCGGGCCGGGTCGGCGTCCGGGGCGCTGTCGTCGAGCCAGCCCGCGCGGACCGCCTCGGCGGTCTCCTGCTCGACCTCGCCGAGGCGCTGGCGCAGATGTCCGGCCTCGCTGCGGGCACGCTGGGCCTCGGTGGCGGAGGAGGTCGAGTCCCGGTACGCGGAGTCGCTGACCTCCTGGAGGGCGGCGGACCGCTCCTCCTCCTCGTTGGCGAGGTTCTCGGCGTTCTCGGCGGCCGAGTGCAGGGCCCTGACGAGGTCGACGGCGGCCTTGGCGCGGGCGGCGAGCGCGGGGGCCGCGTCCCGTTCGGCCTCCTGGATGGCGGCGGCCACCCGTGCGACGCGGTCGGCGGCGGCCCGGTGCCGCAGCACGGCCTCGGCGGCCTGCCAGGCGGAGTGCAGGGTGCGCGCGTCGGCCAGCTCGCGCTTCTGCGCGGCGGCCGACTTCTCACCGGCGGCCAGCGCCAGCGAGGCGTGCCGGTAGGCGAGTTCGGCGGCGATGAGCGCGCTGCGCTCACGGGCGCCCTCGGAGTGGGTGACGGCGTAGGCGGCGGCCGTGACCCGCTGGGCGAGTTCGGCGGCGCGCACCCGCTCCTCCACGCCCCGCGCGGACAGCCGCCGGGCCAGCGTGCGGGTGCGGCGTTCGGCGCCCGCGTGGATGTCCCGTGCGCGGGCCCGTCCCTCCGCGGCCTCCACGATCCGGCCGAGCAGCTCCACCGATCCTGCGGTGAAGTCCCGTTCGGCGATCAGTTCGGCGCGCCGCCCCAGCTTGTTGCCGAAGCCACCGACCAGGTCCGCGAGCCCGTCGGTGTCCCGGGTGTCGGTCACGGCCCGCAGCAGCAGGTCGGTGAAGTCGGAGTCCTTCTTCACCGCGAACAGGCCGGCGGCCTCGCCCTCGTCGGCGTTCATCTCCCGCTGGTAGCGGAAGAGTTCGGGGTCCAGGCCCAGGTCGCCGAGGTGCTCGATCCAGCGGTCGTGGATCTCCTCCCAGTGCACCTCCAGATGCGGGTAGAACTTGCTCGCCTCGGTGATGGCGTCCCTGAAGCCCTTCATGGTCCGCCGGCGCCCCTGTGCGCCGGAGGCGCCCTCCACCGGCGGCCGTACGGCGGTGGACTCGGCGACCGGCAGGTTGTCCAGGGAGAGCCCCGGACCGGGCCGGAAGGAGTACCAGGCCTCCGCGAACCTCCGCGGGTCGTTGGAGACCTGCCGCCCCCGCCACTCGCTCACCTTGCCCACGACCACGCACTCGCCGGTCAGCGTGTGCTGCCACTCCAGGGCGACATGCCCGCAGTCGTCGGCGAGCAGGAACTTGCGCAGTACGCCCGAGCTGGCGCCGCCGAGGGTGTTGCGGTGGCCCGGCAGCATCACCGAGAAGATCAGCTTGAGCAGCACCGACTTGCCGCCGCCGTTCTCCAGGAAGAGCACGCCGGCGGGCGCGGGCCGGCGCGGCGGGCCGACCGGCTCCTTCTCGAAGAACTCCGCCTGGGTGGGGGCGGGGTCGGGCACGGGCTCGCCGACACCGCGCAGGTCCAGCACGGTGTCGGCGTAGCGCGCACCGGCGGGCCCGATGGAGTAGAGGCGGACCCGGGACAGCTCGTACATGGCGGACTCTCGTAAGGCTTGGGAAAGGGGTTCTGACGGCTCAGGAGTGGAACGGCAGCCCTGCGTCGGCGACCAGGTCCAGATCCTCGGTGTCGTCGGCGGGCATCAGACTGGCCGTGCCGTCGGTGACCGGGACGACACCCAGCTCCAGCAGCTCGGCCATGGCGGCGCTGCCCGCCATGTCCCGCACCTGGAGCTGGTAGCGGGCCGTCGTGCGGTAGGTGCCGCCCTGGTCGTCGCCGGTGCGCTGGAGGAACCCGGAGTCGGTGAGGAAGACGACCGCCTTGCCGATGATCCCGGTGGTGGAACCGGCCAGCCGGCGGGCGTCCTTGGTGGCACCGGTCGCGCTGCGTCTGGCCCAGATCCGCCAGGCGGCCTCCAGGCCGGGCGCGTCGGTGGCGGGGTCGGTGTTCTCCCCCAGCTCCTCCGCCCGTTCCTCAAGGCGGCGGCAGGCCTGCCGTACGAAGGCGTCGACGCCGTTGACCGTGATCCGCCCGATGTACCCGTCGTCGGCCAGGTCCTCGGGGCGCGGGAAGGCCAGTGCGGCGACGGCGAGATGCGCGAGTCCGTGCAGGAAGCGGTCGCTGCCGTCCGCGGACGTACGACGCGCGTAGTCGCCCATGCGAACGGCGAACACCGAGTCCTCGGCGGCGGTCACGGCCATCCCCGCGCGGGGCGACACCTCCAGCACCACAAGACCGAGCCCGGCGGCCACGGCATCCGCGAGCCGCGCGAACACGGGGTCCTCCCGGTACCGCCGCAGCAGCTCCGTGTACTCCTGGTCACGCGCGGGCTGCAGCTTGGGCTGCAACCCGAAGGCGACGAGCCGCGCGGCATCGGCGGCATCGGCCGGCGTGACGGCAGCGGGCGCCGCCCCGGCAGACACCTCAGCCTCGACGTACTCGCTCACTACGACAACTCCCTCGACTTGAAAACAGGGGTCGGCGCAAGCGCCCCGTCAGGGGCGCGGGGAACTGCGCGACCAGCCACGAACGACCCGCACCCGACGCACGACATCACGCCGCCTCGGTCCGATCCGCAGCCATCCCCACCGCGTCCAGCAAAGCGGTCCCCACGATCAGATCCGCCCCACCGAACTCGGGATCGTCCAGCTCGGTCCCGTCGTCCACGGCGAACAGCAACTTCTCCTCGCCCTGCCGATACGCCGTACCGACCGCGGGACTGGCCGCGTGCACCGCCAACAAGGCCACCAGATACGGCAGATCGGGATCGGACCGCCGCGCCTGCGCCAACAGCCCCGACAACCTCCGGGGCGCGTCGGCCGGAAGATCCAGCAATTCCATGGCGGCAGCCAGCTGCTCCTCGCTGAACCGGCTGTCGTCCGGTGTGGCGATGAGGTCCGGCTCCGGCATCTCCGCGCCCAGGTGCTCCCGCTCGACCGGCGGCGTCAGCAGTATGTCGACGAGGTCGCCGACCCGCACCGACACCGGCGTCCGCAGCCCGGTGCCACGCGCGAAGAACGCGCTCGTGACCCGGCTCGCCTGCTCCATCGGCAGCGGCAGCAGCGGCGCGAGGAGATGCCCGTACAGGTCTGTGCCGGACGTCGTCATCGGTGTCGCGAACGCCTGCCGGTCCTGCTCCGCGCGGAACAGCGGCCCGGCCTCCAGCAGTCGCGACTGCAACTGCGTATGGCGTCGGATGCAGTCCTTGACGATGTCGACGAGTTCGGCGGCGCGCCGCTTGTTCTCGGGCTCCTCGGTCTCGTCGCGGGCCTTGCGGATGTTGGTGAGGATCGCGTTCTCGTGCCGGTAGCGGTCGGCGACGTGGTCCAGGGCCTCGGCGATCATGTCGGGGACGGCGTTGAGCCAGTCCACCGCGCGGACGTTGCGCCGGGTGGCGTCCAGGGCGCGGCGCAGGGACTCCGAGTACTGCACGGTCCGGTAGCGGGCCTGCTCCGCGGCGAGCTGGGCGTCGGCGAGGCGGCCGCGGTTGATCAGCACCTCCAGCTTGACCTCGGCGGCGATCTGGGCACTGGTGACGTCCGTGTCGAGGGCGCCGACCAGGACGTTGACCGCCTCGTCCGTGGTCCGCAGGTACACCGTGCCGCCGGGGCCCGGCACCTCCTCGATGAGCTTGAAGTCGTAGTCCCGGCGGACGTAGGACCCGTCGGGCGCGAAGGTGCCGTACACGGCGCGGAAGCCGCGGTCGACGCTGCCGACGTTGATCAGGTTCTCCAGGACCCAGCGGGCCACCCGCTCGTGCTCGGCGACCGGGCGGTGCGGGGTCTGGGCGGAGATGCGCGGGATCAGCCGGGCGACGATCTGCTCGTGGTCGGCGCCGGTGTCGAAGTCCATGTTGAGGGTGACCAGGTCGATGGCGGAGAGGGCCACCTCGGCCATGCCGTAGACCGAGTACTCGCCGGCCAGGTTCGCCTTGCGGGTGTCGAGGTCGTGCAGCGGCGCGGTGCACGCGAGCGCGCGCAGCCGCCGCGCCAGCCCCTCGTCGGCGGCCGGGCCCGGTGCCGGGCGCGGCCCCGCGCTGAGCTGGGGCGGAACGCTGTCCGTCGAAGCAGGCGAAGTCACGGTGCACAGACTAGGTCCTGGGTCTGACATCGGCCCAAACGACGCAGGTGGCTCCGCCGGTGGGGCCGGGTGGGTGCGGGTGGTTCGCCACGGTGCGGGCCGGTGGGGGCTCGTCGCGCAGTTCCCCGCGCCCCTTACGGGGCGCTGTCGACCCGGCGTCGGTAGACCTCCACCACTCGTTCCAGCGAATCCGTGAGGTAGGTCTCAAGCAGCCGTTCCGCTCCGTATCTGTCGCCCGCTTCCAGGGCTCGGAGGATCTCCCGGTTCCGGGCCAGGTACGGCTCGTGCAGCGCGTGCGGGTCGTCGACCACGTGGAACGCGAGGCGGAGTTCGGCGAAGACGCTGCGCATCAGTTCGTCGGTGCGTTCGCTGCCGGCCAGGACGACCAGTTCCCGGTGGAAGTGGATATTGGCCGTACCCACTGCTTTCCAGTCATCTCCGGCCGCCGCCCGCTGCCCCTCGGTGACCGCCGCCGACAGGGCGTCCAGGGCGTACGGCGGGTCGCCGAGGCCGCGTACGACGGCGCACTCGACGAGGGTCCGGGTGCGGTAGATGTCCTCGACGTCCTCGACGGTCAGGACCCGGACGAAGACGCCCCGGTTGAGTTCGTGGACGAGCAGGCGTTCATGGGTGAGCAGCCGGAACGCCTCGCGCAGCGTGTTGCGCGAGACGCCGAGCGCACCGCCGATGCCGTCCTCCGACAGCCGGGTTCCTGGCGGGAAGTACCCCTCGGCGATCCGGCTTCTGAGGATGTCGGAGACCCGTTCGGCGGTGCTGGTGCGCCCGAGGAGGGCGCGGTCGTCGGCCAGTCCCGTCAGCTGCTCTGCCATGCCCGGAATTCAACCGCAGACACAGGAACGAAACAACGTGCCTATTGAAGGATCGTTGAACGATCCTCTACGGTGCTCATCACGCTCACCACGACACGGCCCCGCACGGCCCCATACGGCCCCCGCACGGCTCAGTCCACGCACCCTCCGTCCCCTCATCTGCGAGGTGCACATGAGCACGACTCCTCCACCCCAGGCCCTGACCGACACCCAGCCGGGCAAGGGCGAACGCGCCGCCGAGGACGGCGCGTTCGGCTGGCTGCACGCCCTCGGCCCGCGCGGCCGGCGCGCGTTCGCCGGTGCTTTCGGCGGATATGCCCTGGATTCATATGACTACTTCACGCTGCCGCTGAGCATGGTCGCGCTTGCGGCGTACTTCGGTCTGGACAGCGGCCAGACCGGCCTGTTCACCACCGTCACCCTGGTGGTGTCCGCGATCGGCGGCGCCGTGGCGGGCGTGGTCGCGGACCGGGTCGGCCGGGTCCGCGCCCTGATGATCACGGTGATCACCTACGCGGTCTTCACGGTGGCCTGCGGTTTCGCGCCCAACTACGAGACGCTGCTGGTGTTCCGCGCGCTCCAGGGTCTCGGTTTCGGCGGCGAGTGGGCGGTCGGCGCGATCCTGGTCGCCGAGTACGCGAGCGCCCGACACCGCGGCCGCACGCTGGGCGCGATCCAGAGTTCCTGGGCCGTCGGCTGGGCGCTCGCCGCGATCGTCTACACGCTGGTCTTCTCGTTCGTCGGCGACGACATGGCCTGGCGGGTGATGTTCTGGACCGGCGCGCTGCCCGCGCTGCTGGTGGTCTGGCTGCGCCGCCGGGTGCACGACGCCCCGCAGGCGGTCGCGGTACGGGAACAGAGTCCGCAGCGCGGCTCGTTCGCCGCGATCTTCCGGCGGGGCACGGCCGACGCGCCCGGGCTGCTGCGCACCACGGTCTTCGCGGGCCTGCTCTCCACGGGGGTGCAGGGCGGCTACTACACGCTGGCGACCTGGATCCCGACGTACCTCAAGACCGACCGCGGTCTGTCGGTCGTCGGCACCGGCGGCTATCTGACCTTCCTGATCTCCGGGGCGTTCCTCGGCTACCTGACCGGCGGCTATCTCACCGACCGGCTGGGCCGCCGGCGCAACATCTGGCTGTTCGCGCTGTTGTCGGCGGTCTGTGTGCTGGCGTACGCGAACATCCCGGACAGCGCCAACACGCTGCTCCTGGTGCTCGGTTTCCCGCTCGGCTTCTGTATGTCGGCGATCTTCAGCGGCTTCGGTTCGTATCTGAGCGAGCTGTACCCGACGGCGGTGCGCGGCACCGGGCAGGGCTTCACGTACAACACCGGACGCGCGGTGGGCGCGGTCTTCCCGACCCTGGTGGGCTTCCTGGCCGACAGCTGGGGCGTGGGCGGTGCGCTGGTCTTCGGCGCCGCCGGATACGCGCTCGCCGCCCTGGCCCTGTTCGGACTGCCGGAGACGCGCGGGAAGGAACTGGCGTGAACCGTACGGAAGACCGCTCACCCGTCCTCGCGACCGAGGACCGGCCCGTCGTGCTGACCGACGAGCACGCGCACGCGTGGAGCCCGCACACCGCGCGGGCCCGCTTCCGGGAGGGCCTCACGGGCGCCACGGCCGGGGTCGCGGCCGGTCACACCCAGGCCAACCTGATCTCGGTGCCCGCGGACTGGGCGTACGACATGCTGCTGTTCTGCCAGCGCAACCCCAAGGCCTGTCCGGTGCTCGACGTCACCGACGCCGGGGCCACCGGCACCGTGCTCGCCGAGGGCGCGGACCTGCGCACCGACCTGCCGCGCTACCGGGTGTGGCGGGACGGCGAGCTGGTGGACGAGCCGACGGACGTGCGCGCGTACTGGCGGGACGACCTGGTGTCGTTCCTGCTCGGGTGCAGCTTCACCTTCGAGTGGGCGCTGGCCGGGGCCGGAGTGCCGATCCGCCACGTCGAGCAGGGCCGGAACGTGCCGATGTACGTCACCAGCAGCCCGTGCCGTCCGGCGGGGCGGCTCAGCGGTCCGATGGTGGTGTCCATGCGCCCGGTGCCCCCGGCGCATCTGTCCGCCGCGATCCGGGAGAGCAGTCTGCTCCCGGCGGTGCACGGCGGCCCCGTGCACTGCGGCGATCCCTCGGTGCTCGGCATCGAGGACCTGGGCCGACCGGACTTCGGCGACCCGGTGGACGCCGACCCGGACGACATCCCGGTGTTCTGGGCGTGCGGGGTGACCCCGCAGGCGGCCGTGATGGCCTCACGGCCGCCGTTCGCCCTCACGCACGCGCCGGGCCAGATGTTCATCAGCGACGCCCGCGACGAGCAGTACCGCGTGGCCTGACAGGGGAGACAACGGATCCATGACCTCGATCGACCTGAACGCCGATCTCGGCGAGGGCTTCGGCCGCTGGCGGCTGACCGACGACGAGCAGTTGCTGTCCGTCGTCACCAGCGCCAACGTGGCCTGCGGCTTCCACGCCGGGGACGCGGCCACCATGCGGCGGGTGTGCGAGCTGGCGGCCGGGCGCGGGGTGACGATCGGCGCCCAGGTGTCCTACCGGGACCTGGCGGGGTTCGGGCGGCGCGCGATGGACGTGCCGCCCGCCGAACTGGCGGCCGAGGTGGCCTACCAGATCGGCGCTCTGGAGGTCTTCGCCCGGGCGGCGGGCTCACGGGTGGCGTACGTGAAGCCGCACGGCGCGCTCTACAACCGGGTGGTGCACGACGAGGAGCAGGCCGCCGCGGTGGTCGACGGCGTGCTCCTCGCGGACGCCTCGCTGCCCGTGCTCGGGCTGCCCGGTTCGCGGCTGCTGGAGCGGGCCGGGAAGGCGGGGCTGCCGGCCGTCCCGGAGGCGTTCGCGGACCGCGCGTACACCGACGAGGGGACGCTCGTCCCGCGCGGGCGCGAGGGCGCGGTGGTGAGCGACCCGGAGACGGTCGTGGAGCGCTCGGTGGAACTGGCGCGCTCCGGCGCGGTCACCGCGCACTCCGGCGCGCGCATCGCCGTACGCGCGCGCTCCCTCTGTCTGCACGGCGACACCCCGGGCGCCGTGGAGCTGGCGCGCCGGGTGCGCGCGCGGCTCACGGCGGCGGGCGTGACCGTGGCGGCCTTCGCATGAGCGGGACCGACCGCGCCGGAACCACCATGCCCATGACCACGCGGCTCGTCGGTGACGACGCCCTCCTCGTCGAGGTCGGCACCGGTGCCGACGCCCAGGCGCTCCACGCCGAGCTGCTGCGCCGCCGCGCGGAGGGCTCGCTGACGGTCCGCGAGATCGTGCCCGCCGCCCGCACGGTCCTGCTCGACGGCCTCGACGACCCGGCCCGCCGGGCCGCCGAGCTGGCCGCCGCCGCGATCCCGCCCACTCCCCCACGCGCGCGTGCGGCGATCGAGCTGCCCGTGCGCTACGACGGCCCGGACCTCGCCGAGGTCGCCGCGCACTGGCGGGTGCCCGAGCGGGAGGTCGCCCGCATCCACGCGGGGGCCGACTTCACGGTCGCCTTCTGCGGCTTCGCGCCGGGCTTCGGCTACCTCACCGGGCTCCCCGCCCGCTACGACGTGCCGCGCCGCGCCACCCCGCGCACGGCCGTGCCCGCGGGCGCGGTGGCCCTGGCCGGGCCGTACACCGGGGTGTACCCGCGCTCCTCGCCGGGCGGCTGGCAGCTGATCGGGACGACGGAGGCGGTGCTGTGGGACCACACGCGTGTGCCGGCCGCGCTGCTGGCGCCGGGGACGCGGGTGCGGTTCGTGCCGGTGGGGGACCTGTGACCGACCGCGCGCTCGTCGTCGTACGGGCCGGGGCGCTGACCACCGTGCAGGACCGGGGGCGGCCCGGGTACGCGCATCTCGGGGTACCCCGTTCCGGCGCGCTGGACGGGCCCGCCGCGGCGCTCGTCAACCGGCTGGTCGGCAACTCCCCCGACGCGGCGGTCCTGGAGACGACGCTCAACGGCTGTGCCGTACGGCCGCGTTCCACGGTGGTGGTCGCCGTCGGCGGTGCGCCGTGCCCGGTCGCGGTGGGCGGGCGCCCGGCCGCGTGGGGCGCGCCCGTGGCCGTTCCGGCCGGGGAACTGCTGGAAGTGGGAAAGGCACTGTCCGGCGTACGGAGTTATGTGGCCGTCTCCGGTGGCATCGCCGTCGAGCCGGTGCTGGGCAGCCGGGCCACGGACCTGCTCTCCGGGCTCGGCCCCGCTCCGCTGGCGGACGGCACGGTGCTGCCGCTGGGCGCTCCGGCGGGCCCGCACGCGCGCGTGGACGTCGGACCGCAGCCGTCCCCGCCGGCCGGGCTGGTGCTGCGGGTGACGCTCGGCCCGCGCGCCGACTGGTTCACGGCAGACGCCGTCCGGGCGTTCACCTCGCGCGCGTACCGCGTCTCGTCGGCGAGCAACCGGATCGGGCTGCGCACGGAGGGGCCCGCCCTGGAGCGGGCCCGTCCCGGTGAACTCCCCAGCGAGGGCATGGTCCTCGGCGCCGTCCAGGTGCCGCCGGACGGACGTCCGGTGGTGTTCCTGGCCGACCATCCGACCACCGGCGGCTATCCGGTGATCGCGGTGGTCCGCGCCGCCGACCTCCCGGCGACGGCCCAGGCGGTCCCGGGCACCCCGGTCCGCTTCGTGGCCGTACGCCGCCGCTGAACCGCCGTACGCCGCCGCTGAACCGCCGTACGGCATCGCTGAACCGCCGTACGACACCCCTCGTTCGGCGGGGCTGGCGCCCTCGGTCTCACGCGGCGTCGGCGGTCTCACGCGGCGTCGGCGGGCCGCTCCGGCGGGTGGAGGGCGGCGAGCGCGGCGGAGACGGCGGCCGACGCGCTCAGGTCCAGACGGGCGCTGGTCCCCTTGCGGCGGTGCCGCATCTCGTCGAGGGCCAGCCGCATCAGCTGGGGCAGCAGGTCGCGGCAGCGCCTGATCACCCAGGCGGTGCCGGCGGTGGCCAGCCACAACAGGCTCGCCGACTTGGTCGGCGCCGCGAACTCGGGCTCGGGGGACGGCGCCGTCCCCGTCGCCTTGCCCATCGGGGCGAGCATCGCGTGGAAGCGGACGGCGAGCTGCCGGTGCCCGCGCTCGCACGGGTGCAGCCGGTCCGCGCTCCACAGCCCGCGGTCGGTGAGCCAGGCGCCCTCCGCCGCGTGCAGATGGACGGCCCCGTACCGCTCGGACAGGGCGTGCACGACCGCGTTGACCGCGCGCTGCCGGCGGGCCAGCGGGCGGGCCAGGGCGCCCGGGAGCCGCAGCATCGAGCCGGGGTCGGGCAGGCAGGCCGTGAGCAGGATCGCGCCCTGCTGGGTGAAGGCCGCGTAGACCCTGTCGAGCCGCTCGGCCACCGCGTGGATGTCGAAGGTGCAGCGCAGGGTGTCGTTGACGCCTATGACGACGGCGACGATGTCGGGGCGCAGGTCCAGTGCGGCCGGGGTCTGGCGTTCCAGCACGTCCCGGGTCTGCGCCCCGCTGACCGCGAGGTTGGTGAAGTCCACGTCCTTGACGGCGAGTCCGCCGGCGAGCAGCGCGGCCCAGCCGCGCCACCCGTCGCCGGCGGGGTCGCCCACGCCCTCGGTCAGCGAGTCCCCGAGCGCCACGAAACGAACCGCTCTCATGCCACGCCCTCCGGCACGACACGACGGACCGGTTCCGTCGCTCCGCTCTCGTCACGACGGCACAGCACCGGCGCGTCGTGCGCGGCGAGGAAGGCCTCCACGGCCGTTCCCCAGCCGAAGCACTCCGCACGCGCGCGTGCCGTCTCCCGGCGCTGGGCGGCGGGGCGCTCCAGGAGCGTCTCCACCGCGTCGGCGAACGCCTCCCCGCGGTCGGCCGCGGTGGCCCCCGCGGAGCCGATCACCTCGGGCAGCGCGGAGGAGGCGCTGGCGACCACGGGGGTCCCGCAGGCCATGGCCTCCAGCGCGGCGAGCCCGAAGGTCTCGGCGGGCCCGGGCGCCAGCGCCACGTCGGCGGAGGCCTGCAGCGAGCCCAGGGTGTCCCGGTCGGAGACGTGCCCCAGGAAGGTCACCGGCAGCCGGCGCTCCCGCGCGCGCTGTTCCAGGCGCTCCCGCAGCGGCCCGTCGCCGGCGACGACCAGGATGACCCGGCGCCCGCGCCGTACCAGCGCCTCCAGGGCGTCCAGGGCGGTGCCGGGCCGCTTCTCCACGGACAGCCGCGAGCACATGACGAGCAGGGCCTCGTCGTCGCGCGCGTACCGCGCCCGAAGGTCGAGGTCGCGCATCGAGGGATGGCGGCCGATCAGGTCGACGCCCAGGGGGGCGCGTACGACGTTGCGCGCGCCGATGCGGATGAACTCGCGCTCGGCGAACTCGGTGGTGCACACCACGCGCGCGTAGGTGTGCGCCGTGCGGATGTTGAGGGCGTCGGCGGTCCGCCGGGACATGTTCTCGGACAGGCCCCAGGTGCGCAGGACACCGTCGGCGGTCTCGTGGGAGACCATCACGGCGGGGACCCGGGCGCGCCGGGCCCAGCGTCCGGTCCAGCGCAGGGTGGTCCGGTCGGACACCTCCAGGCGGTCCGGGGCGAGGCGCTCCAGGAGGGTCTGCACCCGCTTCTTGTCGACGAGGACGCGGTAGCCGCCGGTGCCGGGCAGCAGCGGGCCGGGCAGCGTGATGACCCGGCCCTGCTCCTCGTCCCGGTCCGAGTAGCGCTCGCCCGGGACGATCAGGACCGACTCGTGGCCGGCGGCCACGAAGCCCTTCCCGAGCTCGCGCAGGGCGGTGCGCAGACCACCCGACGACGGGGCCACGAAGTTGGCCAGCCGGACGATGCGCAGGGGCGCGGACGAAGTGGCGCTCATGCAGCCACCACCGGCCGGCGTGCCGCGAGCACGTCCTCGTAGTGCTGGATCAGCTGGTCGCCGACGGCGGCCCAGGTGCGGCCCTCGACGGTCTGGCGGGCGGCGGCGCCGAAGCCGGCCCGCAGCGCGGGGTCGGCCACCAGGGACGCCACGGCCTCGCGGACGGCGCCCGCGTCGCGCGGCGGGACCAGGAACCCGGTGCGGCCGTGGTCGACCAGGTCGATCGGGCCGCCGACGGCGGGCGCGACGACCGGGACGCCGCTGGCCATGGCCTCCTGGACGGTCTGGCAGAACGTCTCGAAGGGGCCGGTGTGCGCGAAGACGTCGAAGGAGGCGAAGATCCGGGCGAGGTCGGAGCCGGTGCGGCGGCCGAGGAAGACCGCGCCGGGCAGCGCCTCGGTGAGGTGCGCCTGGCTGGGCCCGTCGCCGACGATCACGACCTTGACGCCGTCCAGGCCGCAGACCCCGGAGAGCAGTTCGATCTGCTTCTCGGGGGCGAGCCGGCCGACGTAGCCGACGATGACCTCGCCGTTCGGGGCGATCTCGCGGCGCAGTGCCTCGTCGCGGAACTCGGGGCGGAAGCGGACGGTGTCCACGCCGCGCTGCCACAGCTGGATCCGGGGGACGCCGTGCGCCTCCAGGTCGCTGATCGACGCGGTGGACGGGGCGAGGGTGCGGTCGGCGGCGCCGTGCACGGACCGGATCCGCCGCCAGGCGGCGGCCTCGCCGGCGCCCACGTAGGTACGGGCGTATCCGGCCAGGTCGGTCTGGTAGACGGCGACGGCCGGGATGGCGAGCCGGGCGGCGGCGGCCATGCCGCGGACGCCGAGGATGAAGGGGCTGGCCAGGTGCACCACGTCGGGACGGTGCTCGATCAGCGCGGTGGCGAGCTTGCGGCTGGGGAGAGCCACGCGGACCTGGGGATAGCCCGGGAGCGGAAGGGAGGGGACATGGACGACAGGGCACGGCGCGGCGGCCGCGGCGAGCCTGTTTCCGGGGGCGGGGGCCGGTGCGACGACGAGGGGAGCGTGACCGCGATCGACGAGGTGTCGGGCGGTCTGGAGCGCGCAGTGGGCCACGCCGTTCACATCGGGGGGAAAGGATTCGGTCACGATGACGACACGCATACCGGTGTTGTCGCCGCGCTGGACGTGGCCGCGTCAAAGTGGATCTTTCCGAAGGTTAAACGTCCCATGAGCGTTGGCCTGCACACCCGAGCGGGCCAGCCTGCGTCCACGCGTGGCTGGCCTGTCGGTCACGGGCTGTTCACCCGGCGGGCGGTCGTCCGCGTACGGAACGTGCGGGGAACCCCCCGTGGTTCCCGTGGTGAAGCCGTCGTCCCCCGTGGATGTGTCACACGGCGGGTGTGTCCGGTCCGATGCGGCTGCGGACGGCCGTCTGGACCTCGGCCTCCTCGGCGGGGTCGGCGGCGAGCCGGCGGAGCTGTTCGACGACCCGGGCGTCACCGGTCTCGGCGTGCCGGGCGGCGATCTCGCGGGTGGTCTCCTCGCAGTCCCACAGGCATTCGACGGCGAAGCCGGTGGCGAAGGAGGGATCGGTGGCGGCCAGGGCGCGGGCGGCGCGGCCGCGGAGATGGGACGAGGCCGTCTCGCGGTAGACGTGCCGTAGGACGGGTGCGGCGCAGGCGATGCCCAGCCGTCCGGTGCCGTCGACGAGCGTCCAGAGCGTCGGGGCGTCGGGGCCTTCGCCGCGTACGGCCTCCCGGAGGGCCGCGAGGACCAGTTCGCTGTCCTGGGCTCCGCCCCGGCAGGCGAGCATCCGTCCGGCGGCTGCGCCCAGGGCGTCGGGCCGGCGGGCCCAGCCGCGGGCCCGGTCGACGGCGGCGATGCTGCGCATGCGTTCGAAGGCGTCGACGGCCGCCTCCAGGACGGCGGCGGTGCCGTCGGCGACCGCGGCCTCGATGAGGTTCAGCGCGTCGGGGTCGTTGCTGTCCGCGAGGTAGCGCAACGCGGTGCAGCGGGCTCCGTCGGTGCCGTCCTTGGCGGCCTGGAGGATCTCCGGCCGGTCCTCGGGTCCGGCCACGGCGACCAGGCAGCGGGCGGCCGGCACATGGAGGGCCGCGCCCCGGTCGACGCCCTGCTGGGCCCACTCGAAGACCGCCCGCACGCTCCACCCCGGACGGGGCCCGGTAGGTCGCATCTGGCGTTGCCAGCGGTCGAAGCAGCCGGTCTCCTGCGCGGCACGCACGCGCGTGGCGATCGATTCGCGCGGATCGTCGGCCCACAGCCGCCAGGGCCGTGGTTCGAAGGCGTCCCGGACGGCGGCGGCCAGTTCGGCCTCGCCCTCGGCGTCCGTGGTGAAGCGCGCGAGCACCGGGGCGGCCAGGGCGCGCAGACCCGCGTCGTCGTCCCGCAGGGCGAGCTCGTCCAGGGCCCAGGCCCAGTTGGAGCCGGTGGCGGCGTACCTGCGCAGCAGTGCGAGCGCGTCCCGCCTGCCGTAGGAGGCGAGGTGCCCGAGCACGGCCAGCGCGAGGCCGGTACGGGACTCCTCGTCGTCGAGGACGTCCTCGGGGTCGAAGAGATGCGCCTCGATGGCGTCCAGCTCGCCGTTCAGGTCGAGGTAGAGCCGGGCGTAGTAGAGCGAGCGGTTCTCCACCTGCCAGTCGTGGCGGGGGTCGCTCAGCACACAGTGGTTCAGAGCCGCGAGCGCCTCGGCGCGCGGGGCGGTGAGCGCGTGCAGCGTGCCGTCGCCTCGGCCCCGCTGGAGCAGGCCGAGCAGCGTGCCGCTGGGCGCTATGACCGGATCGAACATGGGAAACAGCCTCACATCAAGCGTCGACGCAACCGGGGAGCACGCATTACCTGGCCGCGTGACACAACGTCGGAGCGCCCGCCGTCTCTTGCTTGCTGTAGACCATTTCTCTCTGCCTCTCGTCAGTGGCCCATGCGGGCCGATCACGGCCCGCGCGGTGCGGCAACACCTGCCCAGCCATCGCGTCCGTGAATCACGACGTCATGATGACTCGGCACTTCGACCTGCCGCGACCGAAATTTCGGCGGCCCTGTACCGCCTCCCCCGTTATGTGTGTTTTCGCTGGTCAGAACAGACGTATCAGTGGGTACCGAACAAATCCAGAATCTCCGCCTTGCCGAACATCCGTGCGGTGTCGACGGCCGACGGGGTGCCCGAGGCCGGGTCCGCGCCGGCCTCCAGAAGCACCTTGATCACTTCCGTCTCACCCTTGAAGACCGCCCCCGCGAGCGGGGTCTGGCCTCGGTCGTTGATCCGGTCCGCCTCGGCGCCCCGGGCCAGCAGTTCGCGCACCGCCTCGGCGTGCCCGTGGTACGCGGCGAGCATCACCAGGGAGTCGCCGCGGTCGTTGGTGAGGTTGGCCGGAACGCCCGCGTCGACGTAGGCCACGAGCGCCTCGGTCCGCCCCTGCCGGGCCAGATCGAAGATCTTGGTCGCCAGCTCCACGACCTCGGGGTCGGGGGCTTCGCTCATCGCACGGACCGCCTCTCCTGTGTGCTGCGGGGACTTTCGCGGACGGGTGGAGCGTACGGCAACGGGCGGGCCGCGGGGCCGTACGAGTGAATCGTCAGCGTACTGGCTCTGGGTGCACATGACCGGTTCCGCCCGAGGTAAAGATCACCGCAGTCAGCACAGGTCAGGAATGATCCACCAACCGAGTGAAATTCGCCAGAATTCACCCCATTGCACCTTTTATCGTATGGATACCTGCTGTGATCCTGGAAGAACTCATGGTGACTGTCCCCCTTCGACACCAGGAGATCTCAAATGATCCTCTCCATGTCAGGCGTCGTCCTGCTCGGCATCATCGTCTTTCTCTTCTTCCGGAAGGACGGGCTGAAGGCGTCGCACGCCACGATCTCGGCGCTCTTCGGCTTCTACCTCGCCAGCACGGCCATCGCACCGAGCATCAAGGCAGGCGGCGAGAGCCTGGCCAGCCTGCTCGGCGGCATCAAGTTCTGACGCCGCTCCCGTCCGTACGCACCGTCAGGAGACAGCAGTGGCCCGGCGCCCTCTTCCTCGCATTCTGAGCAACGGCGGCATGCAGCTCGCCCGGAGCCGGGAGCTGGCCCGGACGGCTGCCGACAGTGCCACCGACGTCCTCCATCCGCTCATCACCGTCACCCGCGGACTGCGCCGGCTGGCCTCGGCCGGGCGGCGCAGATGGGCGGAGACACCCAAGGACAAGCGGGGGCCACTGCTCTTCCTGGTGGCCTCGGTCGTCCTGGTCGTGGCACTGGTGCCGTACGGTCCCCTGCTCGCCGTCATCACCCTGATGGCGGCGAGCGCCTGGCACGGCCGTGACACCGCCCCACCCCCGCCGGAGGGCCCCGACGAGTCGCAGACCCAGCGGCTCCAGTCCCTGTACGAGGCCCTGGTGCCGTACTTCTCGGCCGCCGAGGACCCGGCGCCGCTGTACGCACACGGCGGGGAGTGGGAGAAGGCCTTCATCGCCCACGAGTTCGACGACACGGGCCGGGTCGGCCAGCTCCTGATCCGCTACCCCGCCTACTTCCCGGACGGCGAGCCCGCGGCCCGCGCCCGGATCGAGAACCTCCTCACCGCGAAGTCCGGGCGAGGCCGCGAGTACCACTTCGCGTGGGACGAGGAGGGCAACCACCTCACGGTGAACGTCCTCGCCCCGCTGCCCACCGACATCGCCGCCCAGCGCTTCGTCACCGCGCCGGGCGAGACGGTCCTCGGCTTCACCGACCCCGCCGAGGTCCAGCGCACCCTCCCGCTCGCCTACGGCGAGGAGCGGCGGGACGTCCCGCCGGTCGTCTGGCGCACCGGTGCCCGCTCCACCGAGCCGCACCTGCTGGTCGTCGGCCGCCCCGGCAGCGGTACCTCCACCCTGCTGCGCTCCGTCGCCCTGCAGGCGCTCCAGTACGGCGACGTCCTGGTCGTCGAGGGCGGCGGCACCGGCGAGTACGCGTGCCTCACCGGCCGGGACGGGGTCCTCGCCGTGGAGTGCGGGCTCACCGGAGCGCTCGCCAGCCTGGAATGGGCCGCGCACGAGACGGAACGCCGGCTCGTCGCCCTCAACCGCGCACGGCAGGCCGGCCACCCGCAGCCGGACGACTGCAAGCGCCCCCTGTGGATCCTCCTGGACCGGCCGAGCGCCTTCGTCCACCTGGCCTCCGCGGCCGGCCACCCCGATCCGCAGTCCCACCTCCAGGTCCCCCTCCGCCACGGCCGCGCGGCCAACGTCACCGTGGTCATCGCCGAACAGCTCGACAGCGCGGACGCGTTGAGCGAGGCGGTACGACAGCACACCCCCGCGCGTGTCGTCCTGGGCCCGGCCCTGCCCGACGAACTCGCGGCGGTACTGGGCGCCCCACCCCACACCACGCCCCTGGCCCAGGTACCGCCCGGCCGCGGCTACGCCCGACTCGGCCACGGCCCGGTACTCCGCCTCCAGGTACCGGCCACCCCCGACCCGTACGACGACGCCACGAGCGACGTCTACCGCGAGGCGGTGCTGTCGCTGCTGCCACCGCGAAGCGGGGAACTGGACGACGCGGTACCGGTGGAGGCTGCCGTAGCCGAGGGCTGAGGTGGGGGTGGGACGCTTACCGGCGCCGGCAGGGTGCCGCTGCGAGAGGCGGCTGTGAAGCGCCCCTTCAGGGGCGCGGGGAACTGCGCGACCAGCCCCCACCCACCCGCACTTGACCCACTACGCCACAAAAGTCCGCGGCGACTCGCTCCCCCCGGACGCCCCCGCCTCCACCAACCGCGCCGCGGCCGCCAGCCGCATCGCCGCCTCGTCCGCCACCGCTCCCCCCACGGTGAACGGAAGCCGCACATACCCCTCGAAGGCCCCGTCGACCCCGAACCGCGGCCCCGACGGGACACGTACCCCCACCCGCTCCCCCGCCTCCGCCAGCCGCGAACCGGACAGCCCCCCGGTCCGCACCCACAGCGTCAGACCGCCCTGCGGAACCTCGAACTCCCACTCCGGCAGCTCCCGCCGGACCGCCGTCACCAGCGCCTCCCGGTTCTCGCGCGCCTGCGCCCGGCGCAGGTCGACCGCCTGCTCCCAGCCCCCGGTGCCGAAGAGCCAGTTCACCGCCAGCTGCTCCAGCACCGGCGTCCCCAGGTCGGCGTAGGCCCGCGCCGCGACCAGGCTGCGGATCACGTCGGGAGCCGCCCGTACCCAGCCGATGCGCATGCCCGCCCAGAAGGCCTTGCTGGCGGAACCGACCGTGATGACGGTCGAGCCCGCCGGGTCGAAGCCGCAGACCGGGCGGGGCATCTCCACGTCCGCGTCCAGCCACAGCTCGCTCATCGTCTCGTCGGCGACCAGCACCGTGCCCGCCGAGCGGGCCGCGTCCACCAGCCGACGGCGCTGGTCCTCGTCGGCCAGCGCCCCCGTGGGGTTGTGGAAGTCGGCCACCACGTACGCGATCCGGGGCGCCGCCTCCCGCAGCACCTGCCGCCAGCGGTCCACGTCCCAGCCCGACAGCCCTTCGGCCATCGCGACGGGGACGAGACGGGCGCCGGCCTCCCGCATCAGCTGGAGGATGTTGGCGTACGACGGCGACTCGACGGCGATGCGTTCGCCGCGCCCGCCGAAGAGATGACAGATCGCGTCGATCGCGCCCATCGCACCGGTCGTGACCATGATCTGCTCGGGCATGGTGGGGATGCCGCGTGCCGTGTAGCGCTCGGCGATCATCGCGCGCAGGACGGGGAGCCCGGCCGGGTAGTCGCCGTGCGTGTGGGCATACGGCGGGAGTTCCTCCAGGGCGCCCTGGACCGCACGGGTCAGCCACGGCTCGGGCGCGGGCAGCGCGGCGGTGCCGAGGTCGATCACCGAGCCGAGGGCCTCGGGGGGCAGCGGTTCGAGGCCGCGGGCGGGGAGCGGGTTGCCCGCCGGGACGGCGGTCCAGCTGCCGGCACCCCGCCGGGACTCCAGGAACCCCTCCGCGCGCAGCGCCTCGTAGGCGGCCGCCACCGTCGTACGGCTGACGGACAGGGACAGCGCCAGTTCGCGTTCGGCGGGCAGCCGGGCGGCGACGGGGACGCGTCCTTCGAGGACCAGCAGCCGGATGCCGTCGGCGAGGGCGCGATAGGCGGGCGGACGCCGGGTGCCCGGGCCGGCGGGCCGTTCCTGCTGCGAGTTGAGCAGCCGGGCGAGCTGTGCGGCACCCACCGCCGAGGTCCACTGCGCCATCCGAATCAGTCCACCTTCCCCGAATTGGCCATGGCCGGCCGTCTCGACCCAGCCACAGAGTGACACGGGTCAGGCCACCTTTACCACCAGGGGGGTATCCCTTGTCCACGCAAGGCCGTCTCGGACGACGGTTGGTCCAGCTCTACGCGGGGCTCACGCTGTACGGCATGAGTTCCGCGCTGCTCGTCGAGGCGGGCCTCGGCCTGGAGCCCTGGGGGGTGCTGCACCAGGGGCTCGCCGGGCACACCGGGCTGAGCATCGGCACGGTGTCGATCGTCGTGGGCGCGGCCGTGCTGCTGCTGTGGATCCCGCTGCGCCAGCGGCCGGGCCTGGGCACGGTCTCCAATGTCTTCGTGATCGGGCTCGCGATGAACGCCACGCTGGCGCTCGTCCCCGAGGCGCACGCGTTCGCCGTGCGGATCCCGCTGATGGCGGCGGGCATCGTGCTCAACGGGGCGGCGACCGGCCTGTACATCGCGGCGAGCTTCGGGCCGGGTCCGCGCGACGGTCTGATGACCGGGCTGCACCGTCGCGGCGGCCGGTCGATCCGGCTGATCCGGACGGGGATCGAGGTCGCGGTGGTGGTCACGGGGTTCGCGCTCGGCGGGACCGTCGGGGTCGGCACCGTGCTGTACGCGGTGTCCATCGGGCCGCTGGCGCAGCTGTTCCTGAAGGTGTTCGCCGTTCCGGCGGCATCCGGTGGCAGTACGGTCGTTGCCAAGGGGTCATCGGCGCAGGTCATACTTCGCCCGTGAGCACGCTGATACGCCACCCGTACCTGGATCACCCCGGTCCCATCCCCTTCGCCCACCGGGGCGGGGCCGCGGCGGGCCTGGAGAACACCGTGGCGCAGTTCCGGCGCGCGGTCGAGCTCGGCTACCGGTACATCGAGACCGATGTGCACGCGACGGTGGACGGCAGGCTCGTCGCCTTCCACGACGACACGCTGGACCGGGTCACCGACGGGGCCGGCCGGATCGCCGACCTGCCGTGGCAGGACGTACGGCAGGCGCGGGTGGCGGGCCGTGAGCCGCTCCCCCTCTTCGAGGAGCTGCTCGAAGAGTTCCCCGACGTCCGCTGGAACGTGGACGCCAAGGCGGAACCGGCGCTGCGACCGCTGCTCGACCTGATCGAGAAGACGGACGCCTACGACCGGGTGTGCGTGGGGTCGTTCTCGGAGGCACGGGTGCTGCGGGCGCAGCGGCTGGCCGGTCCGCGGCTGGCCACCTCGTTCGGCACCCGCGGTGTGGTCGGGCTGCGGCTGCGCTCCTGGGGGCTGCCCGCGTCGGTGCGCCGGTCGGCCGTCGCCGCCCAGGTGCCGGAGTCGCAGTCTGGGGTCCCGGTGGTCGACCGGCGCTTCGTGCGCGCCGCCCACGCGCTCGGGCTGCACGTCCACGTGTGGACCATCAACGAACCCGAGCGGATGCACCGGCTCCTGGACCTGGGAGTCGATGGCATCATGACCGATCACATCGACACGTTGCGCGAGGTCATGCGGGACCGCGGCGTCTGGTTCTGAGACGCGCACGGCACCGCCACGGGAAAGGCGAGGGCACGGGTGGGCACCGAGACCGTGCGGACGGGGGCCTTGGACGAGGCCGCCGAGCTGCGGCGCGAACAGCGCGGCTGGTACTTCTACGACTGGGCGTGCTCGGTCTATTCGACGAGCGTCCTCACCGTGTTCCTCGGCCCCTATCTCACCTCGGTCGCCGAGCACGCGGCGGACGCCGACGGCTATGTGCATCCGCTCGGCGTCCCGGTGCGGGCGGGCTCCTTCTTCGCCTACTCGGTCTCCCTGTCAGTGATCCTCGCGGTGGTGCTGATGCCCCTGGTGGGCAGCGCCGCCGACCGCACCGGCCGCAAGAAGCACCTGCTGGGCGCGGCCGCGTACACCGGGGCCGCGGCGACCACGGGCATGTTCTTCCTGGACGGCGACCGCTATCTGCTCGGCGGGGTGCTGCTGGTCGTCGCGAACGCCGCCCAGTCCGTCGCCCTGATGCTCTACAACTCCTACCTCCCGCAGATCGCCCCGCCCGAGGAACGCGACGCGATCTCCTCCCGGGGCTGGGCCTTCGGCTACCTGGCCGGCTCCCTGGTACTGATCGTCAACCTGGTCCTGTACTCCGCGCACGACTCCTTCGGCCTGTCCGAGACGGAGGCGGTCCGCATCTGCCTGGCCGCGGCGGGTCTGTGGTGGGGCGCCTTCACCCTCGTCCCGCTACGACGGCTGCGCGACCGGGGCGGCCGGACGCCGGCCGAGGCGACGGCGCCGGGGCTGCGTCAACTCGCGGCGACCGTCCGGGACATGCGCCGCCATCCGCTGACGCTCTCCTTCCTGCTGGCGTACCTCATCTACAACGACGGCATCCAGACGGTGATCTCGCAGGCGTCCGTCTACGGCTCCGAGGAGCTCGGGCTCGGCCAGTCGACGCTCATCGGGGCCGTCCTGCTGGTGCAGGTGCTGGCCGTGGCGGGCGCCCTGACGATGGGGCGGCTGGCCCGGACGTACGGGGCGAAGCGCACGATCCTGGGCTCGCTGGTGGCGTGGACGGTGACGCTGGCGGCGGGGTACTTCCTGCCGGCCGGGGCGCCGGTGTGGTTCTTCGTCCTCGCGTCCGGCATCGGCCTCGTGCTGGGCGGCAGCCAGGCCCTGTCCCGCTCCTTGTTCTCGCATCTGGTGCCGCCCGGCAAAGAAGCCGAGTACTTCGCGGCGTACGAGATGAGCGATCGGGGGATGAGCTGGCTGGGACCGTTGTTGTTCGGGGTCACCTACCAGCTGACCGGGAGCTACCGCTCGGCGATCATCTCGCTGGTGGCCTTCTTCGTCATCGGCTTCGTGCTGCTGGCGCGAGTACCGGTGCGGCAGGCGATCGGCGAGGCGGGCAATCCGGTTCCGCAGAAGATCTGAGGGAAGATCCGCGAAAAGATCCAGCGGGAAGATTTAGCGTTCAACGCGGAAGGGCGGTAGTGTACGCGTTTGGCCTGCCAGGCGTACCGTTACTGCGCGTCAAAGATGCCGAAACGCTGGGTGACATCTGCTAGCAGATGTGACAAACCGGGCGCTGGTGGGTACAACAAGGGGCGGCTACGACGGCGACGCATGACCCGGAACGGGAATCTTTACCGCCGACCGGACGTTGACCGGATGACGACGACAGCGACACCTGTCCTGTGGGCGACAAGCCCGGGAGGCACGATTCATGAGTGAGCGAGCTCTTCGCGGTACGCGCCTCGTGGTGACCAGCTACGAGACGGACCGCGGTATCGACCTGGCCCCGCGCCAGGCCGTGGAGTACGCATGCGAGAAAGGGCACCGGTTCGAGATGCCCTTCTCGGTCGAGGCGGAGATCCCGCCGGAGTGGGAGTGCAAGGTCTGCGGGGCCCAGGCACTCCTCGTGGACGGCGACGGCCCTGAAGAGAAGAAGGCCAAGCCCGCGCGTACCCACTGGGACATGCTGATGGAGCGGCGCACCCGCGAGGAGCTCGAAGAGGTCCTCGAGGAGCGTCTGGCGGTTCTGCGTTCCGGGGCGATGAACATCGCGATTCATCCCAGGGACAGCCGCAAGTCCGCATAGTCCCGTCCAACGGGAAGCCGACATAACCAAAACCGAGGGCGCCGCACGTTCAGTGAACGTGCGGCGCCCTCGTTTCTGCGTGCCCGCGCGGGGAGCCGCTCCCGGCTGCCCGGCCGGGGGCGGTCACCGCGTCAGCGGCGGCCGCTCTCCCGGCCGGTCGTCGCCCGGCTGCGGGCCGGCGTCGCGGATCACCTCGCCCTGGACCACCTTGCCGTCGGGGCGGTGCATACGGGCCTGCTGGAAGGCGTTGCCCAGGGTGCCGGGGGCGGCGGCGCGGAGCTTGCGTTCGAAGGTGCGCTCCGCGAGGCGGGAGACCGCCTTCTGCACCGGCGGCAGCAGGAGCAGCAGACCGAGGGCGTCGGAGACCAGGCCGGGGATCATGAGCAGCAGGCCGCCCAGCATCATCAGGCCGTTGCCACCGCCGCTCTCCGGGGAGCCGCCGCGCTGGATCGCCTCGTTGAGGCTCTGGAAGGCACGTCGGCCGGCCCGCTTGATGACCACGGAACCCGCGACGAAACCCGCCACCAGCAGCAGGAACACGGTCATGCCGCCCGCCGCGCCCGCGACCACGGTCAGCAGCCAGACCTCCAGCACCAGCCATGCGGCGATGCCCAACGGCAGGTATCTGGCAAGCCGGGAGCGCCGGGGCCGGTCGGTGTACGGAGGGGTCTGCGCGCCAGTCGTCATGCGTCCAGTGTGCCTGGGCCCGGCTCAGTGCGGGATAAGGGGTTGATCAGCCGGATCTGTGGGTTTTCCGCTAGGACGTCCTGCCCTTGCCGGTGATCCTGCCGACCCGCTCGGTGACGCCCCACGAGGTGACCCGCCACAGGGCCTCCACCAGGATGTCGCGGCTCATCTTGGAGTCGCCCAGCTCACGCTCGACGAAGGTGATGGGCACCTCGACGACATGGAACCCGGCCTTGATGGCACGGCGGGCCAGGTCGACCTGGAAGCAGTAGCCCTGCGAGGCGACCTCGCCGAGCCCCAGCCCTTCCAGGGTCTCCCGGCGGAAGGCGCGGTAGCCGCCGGTGATGTCCCGGATCGGGAGGTCCAGGGCGAGGCGGGAGTACAGGGAGCCGCCCCGGGAGATGAACTCGCGGGACTTCGGCCAGTTGACGACCCGGCCGCCCGGCACCCAGCGGGAGCCGAGCACCAGGTCGGCGCCCTTCAGCGCGGTCAGCAGGCGGGGCAGCTCCTCCGGCTGGTGGGAGCCGTCGGCGTCCATCTCGATGAGCACGCCGTAACCGTTGTCCATGCCCCAGCGGAAGCCCGCGAGATAGGCGGCACCGAGGCCTTCCTTGCCCTTGCGGTGCAGCACCTGGACGTGGTCGTCCTCCGCGGCCAGTTCGTCGGCGAGCTTGCCCGTGCCGTCGGGGCTGTTGTCGTCCGCCACCAGCACATGTGCCTCGGGGACGGCCTGGCGCACCCGGCCGACGATGGACTTGATGTTCTCCGCCTCGTTGTACGTGGGAATGATCACCAAGGCCGTGCCGAGCGGGCCGAACCGCCTCCCCTGGGCCTGTGCCGCGAGGGTCCCGTCGCCGTCGTTCACTGCTGCCCCTTCATGTCGTACGCAGGGGTCCACCATAGTGGCCGCTGCCTGCGCTGACGTGACAGCTCATTCGTATGGTGGTGTCGATTCCGCAAGAGCGGGGTAAGGATGCCCGTTTCGGGTGGCGGTCATCCGTTCTTTCGCCATCCTGTTCGCCCGCGGAGCCACTCTGTTCCCCTGCGGATGGGGGCCCGGCGCCCTTCGGGCCGACCTGGGACCCGCTGGCTGCGGGTCGACCGAAAGCCGTTGTCTACTGAGCTCCGGGCCCCACCCGGGTCACACCTCCCGACCGGCCGGAACGTTCCCTCGTCGGCGCGGGCGCTGAGCCTGGCTCCCAGTGACGGTGCCCCGGTGCGGCACACCGTCCCTGACCCAGCGGCGCTGCGACGAGTGCGCGAACTGCTCCCCGGTCGGGCGTCCGGTGGTGGACTCGGCCGAACCTACCGGCCCGCTGCCGCTGGCTGTCAACAGCCGTTTGACCTGCGCAAACAACCTCAAACCCCTGGTCAGCGCGGAGGATGCGCAGGTCGCGCGACGGGCCGGTGGCCGACGATCACGATCACGCCACCCCGGGAGATCACTCGCCCGGCCGTACGAATGCGCCGGGTCACTCGCCCGGTCGTACGAACACGGTCCGGCCGCCCACCACCGTGCGCAGGCAGACCGGCAGGTCGCGGCCGGGGGTCAGGTCGGGCAGGCCGGGGGTGCCGGAGCGCGGGTCGGTGGACCAGCGGGCGACCCGGTCGTCGGGGGCCTGCACCACGAGTTCGTCGGTGCGCCAGACCGCGTAGTCGGCGGGCGCGCCGGGCACCAGGACGCCCGCGTCGTCCCGGCCGATCGCCCGCCAGCCGCCGCGCGTGTGCGCGGTGAACGCGGCGCGGACCGAGACGCGGTGCTCGGGCGTGTGGTGGAAGGCGGCGGCGCGGACGGTCCCCCAGGGGTCGAGGGGCGTGACCGGGCTGTCGGAGCCGAAGGCGAGCGGTACCCCGGCCTTGAGGAGGGCCGCGAAGGGGTTCAGGGTGCGGGCCCGCTCGATGCCGAGCCGCTGCGCGTACATCCCCTCCGCCCCGCCCCACAGCGCGTCGAAGGCGGGCTGCACCGAGGCGATCAGACCGAACTCGGCGAAGGCGGCGATGTGCCCGGGCGTGAGCATCTCGGCGTGCTCGACCCGGTGCCGGGCGGCGCGCACACGGGCCGGGCCGACCTTCTCGGCGGCGGCGCGCACCCCCTCGACCACGGAGGTCACGGCGGCGTCGCCGATGGCGTGGAAGCCCGCCTGGAGGCCGGCCTCGGTGCAGGCGATGACATGGGCGGCGACGGCGGCCGTGTCCAGGTAGGCGGAGCCGGTGTGGGTCTCGTCGGCGTACGGCTCGTGCAGACAGGCGGTGTGCGAGCCGAGCGCCCCGTCGACGAACAGGTCACCGGCCGCACCGGCCGCGCCCAGCTCACGCGCCTTGTCCGGATTCTCCTCGGCCCAGTAGCCGACCACCCGGGGTCCCGGCGCCTCGGTCGCGAGCCGCAGCAGTCCGGTGAAGTCGTCCTCGGAGGAGATCTTCGGCCCGCCGCACTCGTGCACGGTGCCGATACCGAGGGAGGCCGCGTGCGCCAGCGCGGTGCGCTGCGCCTCGGCGCGCTGTACGGGCGTCACGGCCGCGAACGCCGCCGCGCGTACGGCGTGGTGGTCGTCGCTCGTCAGCGGGGCGTCCTCCCGGGGGGCCACGCCCGGGACCAGGTCCAGCAGGGCCGTGGTGACGACCGCCGAGTGGACGTCGATCCGGGAGAGATACAGCGGGCGTCCACCGGTGACCGCGTCCAGCTCGGCGCGGCTCGGCGGCCGGCCCTCGGCCCAGCGCGAGGCGTCCCAGCCGTGCCCGAGCAGCACCTGGTCACCCGGGCGACCGGCGGCGAAGTCCCGTACCAGCGCGAGCGCCGCGTCCAGCGAGCCCGCCCCGGACAGGTCGAGGCCGGTCAGCGCGAGCCCGGTGGACGTGGTGTGCACGTGGGCGTCCGTGAAGGCGGGAGTGACCAGCGCGCCATCCAGGTCGACAACCTCGTCGACCCCGTCCGCGAAGGCGTCGGCGGCCCCCTCGGACCCGACCCAGGCCACCTGCCCCCGCTCCACCACCATCGCGGTCGCGAACGGATCGGCGGGGCTGTGCACCTCTCCACGACGGAGAAGAACGGTCTTGGGCTCGGGGGCGCGCTCACTCATGGAGACCAGTCTCACCCCTCACACCGATCACTTTGAACGAGGGGCACCCGAAACGCGCCCCGTCAGGGGCGCGGGGCCGTATCAAATATGCGGCTCCGCCGCGTGGGCGCGACCAGCCACAACGCACCCGCAGACGACGCACAGGCCGCACCGGCGCTCAAATCCTCGGCGGCCGTGCCTCATAAGGCGTCGACAGCACCACCGTCGTCCGCGTCGACACCCCCGCCAGGCCCCGCAGCCGCGCCAGCAGCTCCTCCAGTTCGTGCGGCGTGGCCACCCGCACCTTGAGGATGTAGTTCTCGTCGCCCGCCACGCTGTGGCACGCCTCGATCTCGGGAACGCCGGCCAGCCGGTCCGCGATGTCGTCGGGCGCGCTGGGATCGAACGGTTTCACCGAGATGAACGCCGTCATGGGCAGCCCGACGGCCTCCGGGTCGACGACCGCGGCATAGCCGCGGATCACGCCACGCTGTTCCAGCCGACGCACCCGCTGGTGCACGGCCGACGTGGAAAGACCCGTGGCCTTGCCCAGGTCTGTGTAGCTCATCCGCCCGTCCTTGACGAGCAGCTGCACAATTTGACGGTCCAGCTCCTCCATGGCGCAAAAACTACATTGCGCCTGATCTCCTGGGATACCTCAGCGGCGCAGGTCATGGCCGGTTCGTGATGTGACGCGGGGCAGGCTGTGAGCCGCCTGAGGGACAAAACCACCGCACCGGGCACCTGCGGGCGGCATGTGACGAACGCCACAGCCCCCGAACGGGCTCCGTGATGCTCTCGTGATTACCTCCGAGAGCGGACGGGAAGTGCTTGCTGTGGTCGAGGCCGCAGCGCCTTACGGCCCAGCCCGAGGGGGAGTTACCCATGCAGAGTCTCAAGCGCCCTGGTCGCACCACGCCCAAGCGCCCGCAGCTGGTCGTCGAGCCCGAGCCGGAGGGCGTCGAACCCGACCTCTACGAGGTCGGCGAGCCGGACACCTACGACACCTTCGAGATGTTCCGGGTGATCTGCCCGGACTGCGCGCAGTCCATCGCGCTGCTGGCGGACGAGGAGTTCCTGCCGGAGCACGCGCTGTGCGCCTCACCGTGGAACCCGTTCGGGCTCACGGTCTGTGCCGGTACGGGCCGCGCGGCGGACGACGTGCCGTCCGCGGACGACTCGGTCGAGTCGCAGGAGCAGGACACCGCCATCCTGCTCACCCTTCCGCAGGGTCTGGACTGGCGGACGCAGCCCTTCTCGCACGTCGGCGGCGTGGGCTCGCGCCCGATGCGGGTACCGGCGATGCGCCTCGGCGGCTACGCCGTCGGCCGCCAGGCTGCCTGAGTCACCGCACCGCATCCCAGTAGCTGCCCTGCACCATGGCGCGCAGACTGCCGTGGTGCAGGATCAGTGTGTCCGGATCCGCCGGGACGGCGACCTCGCCGAAGTGCACCTGCCGATAGGCGACGCGCAGCATGACGATGGCGTGCCGCAGGGCGGCGTACAGGGTGTAGAAGTCCATGTCCCGCGGGGTGTGGCCGGTCAGCCGGGCATAGCGGGCCTCGACCCGGTCCCGGCGCAGGAAGCCGGGCAGCCCCCGCTGTCCCGAGGCGGCCGTGAGGTCCTGGAAGAAGCGGTGCAGATAGACGGTCCAGCCGAGGTCCACCTCGCGCGGGGCCGGTGCCGCCATCTCCCAGTCGAGGACGGCGACGGGGTCGAAGCCGTCGTAGACGACGTTCCCGATGCGCGCGTCGCCCCAGTTGAGGACCGGCGTGCCGGTGTGGTCCGGCCACAGCTCCGTCAGCCGGTCGAACGCGGCCTCGATCAGGGGTGAGCGGGCGACTCCGTCCACCACCCAGGCGTAGTAGGCGCGTTGGGACTCGACGTGTCGGCGCAGGGCGTCGCCGTCGCCGGGCAGGGCGAGGAACTCGGCCTCCGCCGGGGGGACCTGGTCGTGGAGCCGGGCCAACAGGCCCACGGACCGCGCCTCCAGGTGCTCACGGTCGGCGTCGCTCGCCGCGTGCAGCCAATTGCCCTCGTACGTATAGGGCATGACGTCGGGCGGCACCCGTCCCTCGACCCGCTCCATGACGAAGAAGGGCGCGCCGAGGGGTTCCGGGTCCTCCTCCAGCCACAGGACGCGGGGCACGGGGAGGTCCGTGTGCGTGGCGACCAGCCGCAGGGTGCGGTACTGGCGGGTCATGTCGTACGAGGGGAAGACGGTGTACGCCGAGGGGTCGGCGGCGAGCCGCAACGCGCAGTGCCGCAGCGGCGGTTCGGGGTGGGCGATCTCGAAGAGCAGGGTCTCGCTGGACATGCCGTTGGAGGCGGGGACCGTGACGCCGACGGCCCGGGCGCCGGGGAGCCGGGTGTCCAGCCAGGCGGTCAGCCGGCGGGTGAGATCCTCGGGGTCGCGGGTGGTGGTGCGCGGGCGCGGTTTCGTCGTCATGCCGGCCTCCTCCCTCAGGGCGCCACCGAGTCGAAGCCGGTGAAGCCGCTCGGATCGTGTCTGCCGAACGAGCCGTGCTCGAAGATGCCGTGGCCGACGCGTCCGTCCAGGCGGAAGCGGGCGGAGTGGTCGGTGACGCCGTAGGCGGCGCGAGGGTGCGGTGCGGTCATGTCGTAGGTACGGCGGTCGACCCAGCCGGGGCCCTGCCAGGTGCCGTGCTGCCAGTCGTCGGCCGGTGGGTAGCCGGCGCCGACCGCGAGCGGTGAGGAGGCGAGGATCTCCACCTCCAGCTCCTGGGGTTTGCGCGGGTCGCCGAGGTGGACGACGGCGTGCTCGGGGTGCCGGGTGCCGGAGCGGTAGCCGATCTCGGTCCGGGGCCAGCCGAGTTGGCGGTCGCGCCGGCCGGGGCGGACCAGGGTGGCGTCGTTCAGGGTGCGGTAGCCGTCGGCGTCCTCCTGGGTGACGACCATCAGGAAGCGGTCCTCGAAGCGGACCGGGCACCAGATCCAGTGGAAGCCCTCGGTCGGGTGCGCCTCGGCGAGCCGTCCGCCCTCCTCCCCCGGTACCGGCCGGACGCCCCAGCTGCGGTCCCGGGTGCCGGTCCAGCCCGCGGGGTCGGCGCGGAACTCCTCGCCGCCGGCCCGGATCACCCCGGAGACTCCCCCGGCCTGCACGAACCTGCGCCCCTCCAGGGTCAGCCGGTCGCCCCGGCGCTGGAGGTGGTGGGGTTCCCACAGGGCCGGGAAGTCGGCGGTCCAGGTGAGGTCGTAGGAGAGCGCGTCGTCCTCGCAGGTCAGGCGGAAGCGGCGGAGCGGCTCCTCGACCTCGATGCGCAGCGGGCCGACCGCGAGCCGCGTCCGGTCCTCGCCCAGGGCGTCCGAGGCGCGTACCGCGTACAGGGTGTCGCCGGTGCGCAGGGTGGCGTAGGCGTCGGTGACACCGACGTTCGGGTAGACGCCGAGGCCCAGGATGAGCAGGGCGTGGCCGCTGTGGTCGAGGACGTGGAAGATGCAGCGGTCGTAGGCGTTCCGGTCCCCGGTGGCGACGTGCTTCATGGAGAGCGGGACCTGGTGCACGGGGTACTCGTCGAGCGGTACGGGACGGTCGTCGGCCATGGCGGGCCTCCCCGGAGGCTGGAGACGGTCCGGCTGACGGTACGTCAGAAAGCGGGGAGTGGCCAGATCCGGGAGCGGACGTCCACGAACTCACGCCCGATTCGGGCGATCGGTGACCAGGGCGGCGCCCGCCGCGTTGGCCGGGCATGACGACCACCTACGCCGCCCTCGGCCGTCAGCGCCGGATCTTCGTGCCGCCGCCCGCGGAATCGCTTCCGCCGCCCGTGCCGCAGGATCCGCCCATCTACCGCGATCTCATGCGGACCTGGGCCGACCGGGGCCGCACCCTGCCGGGCCGCCACGACCCGGAGTGGATCAGGCTGGCGGCCCCGACGGTCTCCCGCGGGCAGTTCAGCGACTTTCCGGCCCCGCCACCTGACGGGCGATGACCATCCGCTGGATCTGGTTGGTGCCCTCGACGATCTGCAGGACCTTGGCCTCGCGCATGTAGCGCTCCACCGGGAAGTCCGCGGTGTAGCCGTAGCCGCCGAGGATCTGGACGGCGTCGGTGGTCACCTTCATCGCGGTGTCGGTGCAGTGCAGCTTGGCCATGGCGGCCTGCTTGGCGAAGGGCCGGCCCGCGTCCCGCAGCCGGGCCGCCGCGAGGTACAGGGCCCGGCCGGCCTCGATCTGGGTGGCCATGTCGGCGATCATGAACCGCAGGCCCTGGAAGTCGGAGATGGGGTGGCCGAACTGCCGGCGCCCGGTGGCGTAGGCGACCGCCTCGTCCAGGGCGGCCTGGGCCAGGCCGATCGCGCAGGCCGCGATGCCGAGCCGGCCGGAGTCCAGCGCGGAGAGGGCGATGGCGAAGCCCTGGCCCTCCTCGCCGAGGCGGCGCTCGTCGGGCACCCGGACGTCGTCGAAGTGGACCTGGGCGGTGGGCGAGCCCTTCATGCCCATCTTCTTCTCGGGCGCCGCGCCGCTCAGGCCCTCGGCGTCGCCGGGGACCAGGAAGGCGGTGATGCCGTGCGAGCCCTCCCCGCCGGTGCGGGCCATGACCGTGTAGAAGTCGGCGATGCCGCCGTGCGTGATCCAGGCCTTGGTGCCGTTGATCACCCAGTGGTCGCCGTCGCGGACGGCCCGGGTGCGCAGGGAGGCCGCGTCGGAGCCGGAGGCGGGCTCGGAGAGGCAGTAGGCGCCGAGCAGGCCGCCGCCGAGTATCGCGGGCAGGTGCTCGACCTGCTGCTGCTTGCTGCCGTAGGCGGCGAGCGCGTAGCTCGCGAGGGTGTGCACGCTGACACCGAGGCCGACGGTGAGGCGGGCCATCGCCAGCTCCTCCAGTACCTGGAGGTAGACCTCGTAGGGCTGGTCGCCGCCGCCGTACTCGGCGTCGTAGACCAGGCCGAGCAGGCCTGATTCCGAGAGCAGGGTGAAGACCTCGCGCGGGAAGCGGCCGGCGTCCTCCTCCTCGGCCGCCTTCGGCGCGATCTCGCGCTGGGCGATCTCCCGGACCAGCGAGAGCAGGTCCCTCGCCTCCTCCGTGGGCAGTTGACGCTCCACCGGCTGCGGGTCGCGGTCGGACATGGCGTCCGTCTCCTCCCTGTCGGGCACGGGCGGCAGGGGCCTTCGGGTAGGGGCCACGCCGTCTTTCGTTCGAGTCCTGCCGCAGCGCGCTTCCGGGTCTCGGAAGCTGCTGACCTGCGGCTGCGCAGTGAGTATGCCCGATCCGGGACCTCCCGTCACCAGTTAACGACCGCTTACTTCAGGAATTCCAGGCCAACATCCGCTCACCCCGAAATTGGTCCGAACCATTGACCTGACTGGTCTAGTCCTCCTAGGGTTCATGACCAACGCTTTACCGCGTTCATGCCAATCGGCGCGCGTTCCCCTCTCCCCCAGGAGGAGACACCCGATGCACCTCCCTCTCCGCTCCCGGTTCCGGGCGCTGCTCTCCGCGGCCTGCTGTGCCGTCCTCGGCGCCGGGCTGCTGGCCGGCGCGGGCACCGCGTCCGCGGCCGCCCCGTCCGCTCCCCAGGTGAAAGCCGGCTCCAAGGTCGTCGGCTACTTCACGGAATGGGGTACCTACGACCGCAAGTACCTGGTCAAGAACGTCGAGACCTCCGGCTCGGCCGCGAAGCTCACCCACATCAACTACGCCTTCGGCAATGTCACCGGCGGCAAGTGCGCGATGGGCGACTCCTACGCGGCCACCGACCGGACCTACACCGCCGCCGAGTCCGTGGACGGCGTGGCGGACACCTGGGACCAGCCGCTGCGCGGCAACTTCAACCAGCTGCTGAAGCTGAAGAAGAAGCACCCGAACCTCAAGATCCTCTGGTCCTTCGGCGGCTGGACCTGGTCCAGTGGCTTCGGCGAGGCCGCCAAGAACCCGACGGCCTTCGCCCAGTCCTGCTACGACCTGGTGAAGAACTCCAAGTGGGCGGGTGTCTTCGACGGCATCGACATCGACTGGGAGTACCCGAACGCCTGCGGCAACACCTGTGACACCAGCGGCCGGGACGCCTTCAAGAAGGTGATGGCGGCGCTGCGCGCGAAGTTCGGCAGCGGTTCGCTGGTCACCGCCGCGATCACCGCCGACGCCACCAGCGGCGGCAAGATCGACGCGGCGGACTACGCGGGCGCCGCACAGTACGTCGACTGGTACAACCCGATGACGTACGACTACTTCGGCGCCTGGGCGTCCACCGGCCCGACCGCGCCGCACTCGCCGCTGAACTCCTACTCGGGCATCCCGACGGCGAACTACTACACCTCGGCGACCATCGCCAAGCTCAGGGGACTCGGCATCCCTGCGGCCAAGCTGCTGCTCGGCATCGGCTTCTACGGCCGCGGCTGGACCGGCGTGACCCAGGCGGCCCCCGGCGGCACGGCGACCGGACCGGCGGCGGGGACGTACGAGGCGGGCATCGACGACTACAAGGTGCTCAAGACCAAGTGCCCGGCGACCGGCACCGTGGCCGGCACGGCGTACGCCAAGTGCGGGAGCGACTGGTGGAGTTACGACACCCCGTCGACCATCGCGACCAAGATGACCTACAAGAACCAGCAGGGCCTGGGCGGCACCTTCTTCTGGGAGCTGAGCGGCGACACCACCGGCGGTGAGCTGATCAAGGCCATCAACTGACCCCGGTCACGGGGGGCTTGGGGCGGGGGTTCCACGAGACCTCCGCCCCTCGTCGGGTCAGGAATCCCGGCGGGCCGGGGCGGGGGCGCGGTAGGAGGGGTCGAGTTCCTCGATGGCGCGCAGGGTGCCGCCGAGCGTCTTGACCAGCAGTTCGCACATGGTCTCGCGGGAGAGTTCGGGGCGGTCGATCCACTCCAGGGTGGCGCCCTCCACGCTGCACAGCCAGGACAGCAGGCCCATCCTGGCGAGCGGGGCGATGTCGGTACGGCCGTAGGCCCCCTCGGCGATGGCCCCGACCATCGCCTCGCGCACCCCGTCCCGGATGGCGTGCACCTCGGTGTCGAAGCCGACCCCGCCGCTCACGATCGTGCGGTACGCGGCCTGGTGGTGCTCGGCGTAGCGCAGATAGCTGTCGATGGTGCGGTGGACGCGGTCCACCTGGGGCAGCTCCAGGCCGCTGGCGGCGTAGGTGACCAGGTCGGCGACGGAGTCCTGGATGATCGCCAGGTAGTAGCCGCGCTTGGACTGGAAGTAGTAGTAGATCAGCCCTTTGGCGACATGCGCCTGCCTGGCGATGTCGTCCATGGAGAGCGCGTCATAGGACGTGTCGGCGAACAACTTCCGCCCGATGGCGATGAGTTCAGCACGACGCGCCACCGAGCGCTCGGTGCCGCGCGCCCGGGGACGGGCGGCGGCACGTTGTTGACTAATATTCAATTCAGACCCTGGTCTCAACGGGCTGCGGGACATCCGCAGTATGTCAGGTCGGGTCGTGGGTCAGGTCACAGCAGACCGAGTTGAGTGACCAGCATGGCGATGACCACGACAAGGGTCCAGCCCACGATGTGTTCCAGGACCTTCGGGCCGTCGGCCTCGGGGCCGCCGGTGCGGGTGCGGGCGGCGGTGGCGGAGTGCGTGGTCATACCGTCCACCATGCCACCGCTTGCGGCTTTTGCGGCGGAGAGCTTGGTCACAGGCGGAGGCCCCCGCAGACCTGCGGGGGCCTCCGTCGTGCCTGGTCAGCGCACGCCCACCGCGTCCAGCGCCTTGAGCTGGCTCGGACTCGGGCAGGCCGGGAAGTACAGATAGCAGACGCCCCCGGTGCCGGAGACGACCTTGCCGCTGGCGTTGTACCGCTTGGTGCGCAGCCAGATGTTCTCGAACTCCCGCCGCAGATAGACCCGTCGGACCGCGTCGTCACTGGCCGAGAACGGGTCGTTGGCGATCACGTCGCCGTCCGCGGTGAAGCCGATCACGGTCATCAGGTGCCCCGAGGTGCCGTAGCCGGCGCCGGTCAGCTCCGAGGACAGGAACGACTGTGACGTTATGGCCGGGATGCCCGCCGCGATCAGGGTCTCCAGGTCGGTGAGGGAGGCCAGTCGCGTTATCACGCCCTGGAGGTCCTGGTAGGTGGAGGCGTAGGCGGCGTTGAAGGGCCAGTTGCCGCAGCCGCCGTACTGGTAGTCGTAGGTGTAGCGGGCCGCGTAGCAGACCTGGGGGTCGGCGTACGAGGGGTCGACCCAGGCCAGTTGGGCGGCGGTGGGGCGGGCGCCCCAGTACTCGACGATCATCTGCGAGGAGGTGGGGCTGCACCAGGCCTCGCCGCCGTTGTCGTACTCGGGGTACTGGCCCTTGTGGATCTCCTGCGAGTAGC
Organism: Streptomyces sp. NPDC090088; assembly: GCF_044747345.1. Classification (NCBI taxonomy): domain Bacteria; kingdom Bacillati; phylum Actinomycetota; class Actinomycetes; order Kitasatosporales; family Streptomycetaceae; genus Streptomyces; species Streptomyces sp. NPDC090088. The sequence continues at coordinate 77,327 of NZ_JBIVDZ010000009.1, forward strand.
GCGGGACCTTCAGCTCCTGGGCCAGGCCGGGCGTCGAGGCGGGGACCGTGAAGCGGTCCGGGATGTCCGAGCCCAGCGCGCCGAGCCGCCAGACGGTCGGGGTGAGCTTGGTGCCGGGCTTGCGGTAGAGGGTCAGCCGCAACTGGTACGAGGTGAGGCGCAGGCCGGTCGTGGCGTCGTCGATGGCGAAGGTGTCCGTCCAGATGGTGCTCTTGCCGTCGCTCTGGCCGTCCACCGAGGTGCGCTTGATGTCCTGGTCACCGGCCGCCCAGCGGCCCATCACGTACCAGGGGGTCTGGGTGCCGTCGGAGTAGGTGCCGTGCAGTTCGACCTGGATCCAGGTGCCGGCCGGGGTGTCCGCGTTCCAGGAGGCGATCGTCTCGGTCGCGGGGACGGCGAGCTGCTGCACCGGGCCGGTCCAGGTGGCGTACTCCCAGGTGGCCTTGGTGCCGGTGTGCGGGTCGGTGTAGGTGGTGGTGCCGGCCGGGGTGCCGATCACCACGCCGGGGCGGTCCCCCGCGACGGCGCCGGTGCCCTTGGCGGTGCCGGTCTTCCAGTCGCTGTAGGTCGTCCAGGAGCGGTACTCGATCGGCCGGGTGTCGGCCCGGCCGGTCTCCTCGGCTTCGGTCTCCGGCGCCGCGGCGGCGGGGACCGCCGGGACCACTCCCTGGGCCACGGCCGCCGCCGCGACGGAGGCGGCGGCTGCCAGAACGGTTCTGCGGGACGGCTTTTCGGATCTGCTCATGCGTGGGAGACCCCCAGGGGTGCGCGACGCGACTGGTCCGGAGCAAGACTGTGCGCCCACTATGGAACAGGCGCCATGCCCCTGCCAGCACTTCCGCCCATGCCACGCCCACCAATGTGGATCCTGTCCGCTGAAAGGGCTCCGGCGCCCTCCGCCGGAGCCCTTTCGGGGGTCAGATTTCGGGGGTCGGGTTTCGGGGCGTCAGATGAGGTCCATCGCGGCGACCTCGTCGGGGCGGCCGTAGCTGACCGGGCCCTGGAAGCGGCGGCGGGCGGTGGCGAACCACCAGACGGTGGCCACGATCAGGACGGCGGCCAGGGCGATCGGCGCGTAGTTGAAGGTGTCGACGGTGATCGGCGAGGCCTGCGGCAGCATGAACAGGACGCTGCTGAGCAGGATCCAGACCACCGCCAGCCAGCCGACGGGCCTGCTCCAGCGGCCGAGGTTCCAGGGCCCCGGCTGGAACTCGGCACCGAGGCGCAGCCGCAGGAACACCGGCACGGCGTAGGCGAGGAACAGGCCGACGACATTGACGCTGACGATCGCGGTGAACGCCGTGTGCGACCACCAGCCCGGCACCACCAGCGCGAGCGAGCAGGCCACCGCGAGCCAGACGGCCTTGACGGGCGTCCGGGTGCGGGGCGAGACCGAGTGCCAGAGGCGGGAGCCGGGCATGGCGCCGTCCCGGGAGAAGGCGAAGATCTGCCGGGTGTTGCTGGTGAGGTTGGCGAGGCCGCAGAAGAGCATGGCGCCGATGACGACGAGCAGCATCGCCTTGGCCCAGCCCATGCCGAGCCCGTCGATGAGGATCTGGACGGGCGGCGCGGAGGAGCCCGCCACCTTGGCGTAGTCGCCGATGCTGTACACCAGCGCGAGCATCAGGACGAGCCCGGTGATCGCCGAATAGCCGATCGACCGGATGATCCCCCGGGGCGCGTTCACGGTCGCCCGGACCGTTTCCTCGGACATGTGGAAGCTGCCGTCGAAGCCGGTGAAGGTCCAGCTGGTGACCAGCAGGCCGAGCATGCCCCCGTAAAGGCCGTTGGTGAAACCGGTGTTGTTCACGAAATGCGTCACGAAGGACGCCGACTGGTGGTGGTCGGGCATCACGATCAGTGTGCTCACGATCACCACGAGTCCGATCAGCAGCCACCACACGGAAATCCGGTTCAGTACGGCGACGAGCTGGACGGTGTACGTGTTGGCGAGCCCCTGGACCACGATGATCAGCGCCGTGATCAGGACCGTCTGGTGGGCGGTCGGCACGTACGAGGTCCACTGCAGGGCGATGAAGGCCTGGATGAAGGTGGCGGCCGCGTAGCCGGTGGCCGCCGTGCCGCCGATCTGGCCCACGAAGTTCAGCCAGCCCGTGTACCAGGACCAGGCGCCCTTGTGGCGTTTGGCGAGTTTACCGGCGGAGAAATACAGCGCGCCGCTCGTCGGATAGGCGGAGGCGACCTCCGCCATGGCAGCCCCGATGCACAGCACCATCAGGCAGACGCCGATCCAGCCGAACACGAGAATGCGGGGGCCGCCCGCGTTCATACCGAATCCGAAAGAGGAGAAGATTCCCGAGAGGATATTGATGATGGTGAAGGAGATCGCGAAATTGTCGAACGCCTGGAATCGGCGGGTGAGTTTTCGCGGATAACCCATGGCGTGCAGGGTCGCGTCGTCGTCGAGCAGGGTCGGATCCGCTGTGCGTTCTGACACGTGCCGGCCTTTCGCCAGAGGGACTAGGAGGGGACGGACAGGCCGCAGGCGCGGCGGGCCCGGGAGAGCTGCTCGGCGGGCTCCCCGAAGACGCTCCAGGGCATCCGCGTGGCGTACGGCCCCATGGCCGCGAACACCGCCCGGGCCTCGAACTCGCGCCGGGCCATGACCAGCGCGTGCGCGAGGTAGGCCAGGTCCAGCACCGGGGTGAAGCGGTATCCGGCCACCGTGGGCAGCCAGTTGTGGTAGATCGACAACGCGGTGGAACGCCACTGCGGCTGCTCCCAGACCCGTTCGGCGAGCAGCTGGGTGGGGTTGTGGCTCTCCACCAGCGCGACCAGGGGCAGCAGCCGCAGTACGGAGTCGGCGGGGGCCCGCTGGCCGAGGAAGGCGGCGACGTCCCAGGCCGCGTTGACCGAGCCGCCGTACCGGGTGAAGAAGAAGGACAGGAAGCGGTGGTGGGCCTCGCGGTGCCAGGGGTCGAGGGCGAGGGTGTGCGCGAACAGCCGCCAGGGACCGGGCGGGGAGGTGAGCAGGCCGCCGGGGGCGGGGTCGTGCGGGCGGTGCAGCCGGGCCATGGCCAGCTTGGCCGCCCAGGGCGTGGGGTCGGCGGGGTTCACGGCGCTGGCCCGGTCGCAGGCGGCCAGCGCGATCCGCTCCAGTGCCTCGGCCCGCTCGTCCCGGGCGTCGGCCGCCCGGATGGCCCGCTGCACGGCCACCCGCGCCCACATCAGCGTGGACTCGGGGCCGGGCTCCTCCGCCAGCCAGCGTTCGACCAGATCGGTGCCGGCCGCCTCGGAGGCCAGGACCAGGGAGCGGTGGGCGCGCAGGGCGAAGTCGGAACGGGTCTCGGCGAGGGCCTCGCGGGCACTGCGATATCTCCCGGCGCGTACGTCCACGCATACGCTCGCGAGCAAGCGGTCATCGGCCGCCGGATGCCATACGTACTGCCCTTCGAATAACTCCGCGGCCATCTTTCCCCTGTCCGTCCCCGTTTCGACGCGTCGCAGTCGCGCAGCACGCACCCTACTCAGCGGACAGCACACCGGGAACGCCCGTTATCGACATATCGGTCAGCCGGTCGGAAATATTGGCGAGGGCGGTGGAGAACGGCTCGAATTTAGTTCAAGCCGAGACTTTCCGGGGGCGCAAACGCCCGCTATGCGCCGCACTACTAGAATGTTTCCGGAAAACGCCCCACACCGCAGCACACCTCGGGAATCGCCATTCACCGCCTCGCCTCCGCCCTCCGGGACCTGCCGCCGTCCTGCGGCCCGGTCCGCCTCGTCGGCGTCGACGGGCACGCCGGCTCCGGGAAGACCACCTTCGCCGGGCGGCTGGCCACCGCCCTGGGCGGGGCGCCGGTGCTCCACCTCGACGACATCGCCAGCCACGAGGAGCTGTTCGCCTGGACCGCCCGGCTGCTGACCCAGGTGATCGAGCCATTCGGGCACGGCACGACCGCGCAGTACTCCCCCTACGACTGGCGCGCCCGCCGCTTCGGCCCGCCCCGCCCGCTGCCGGCCGCCCCCGTGGTCCTCGTCGAGGGCGTCGGCGCCGGCCGCCGGGCACTGCGCCCGTTCCTGGCGCGGCTGCTGTGGATGGAGCTGCCGGACGAGGAGTCCTGGGCGCGGGGCAGGGCGCGGGACGGCGTGGAGCAACGGGACTTCTGGGGCGAGTGGGTCAGGGCGGAACGCACACATTTCGCCGAGGATCCCTCCCGGCCGTACGCCCACCTTCTGGTGACACAGTCACAGGAGGGGTACGAGGTGCTGGCGGGGCCTGCGAGAACCTTTGGACCAGACCAGGCGGTCACCCACCGTGATGGACCGTCCGCAGTGTGCTGAACTTGTGAAGAAGCGCCTCCAAGAAGTTGCCCGAGTACCTCAACTCGGCTTGACCCGGGGGCCGTACAGGTCTTACGTTCTGATTGAGCGGCCCCTGGGAGCCGCCCCGCAGTCGCGAAGCCCCCGGTTGTTCCCCCGTGATCGGGGGCTTCGTTCTGCCCTTTACCCCTTTTGTGTGCGCCGCGCGCACTTCCCCGCTCACCCTCGGTCACCGAGTTCTGTGCGCCCTGTCTGCTCCCACCTCGCCAAACGGCCTGTGCGGCACCCTTCGAAGGGTGGTGGAAGCGCAGGTACGATGCCCTCGGTGCGACCTTCGAACGGCTGCTTCGCGCACCTGCAACTCCGGTCCGCGGCACAGCGGTTCGACCAACGGCGGCCATCGGGGGGAGCCCGGGGGCCAACCACGGGGGCACGGTTTGTGGGGGACGTGATGGATTTCGGCACGCAGGGCCCCGAGGCCCCGGCCGACCTCGCCTGGCTGCGAGGCGTGGACGCCTACACGATGGGCGCCTATCCGCAGGCGGAGGAGGAGTTCCGCGCCGCGGTGCGGATGGATCCCGGGATGGCCGACGCCTGGCTCGGGCTGCACGCGCTGCGCGTGGACACGACGACCGCGCTGCTGCGGATGTTCCGGCACCGGGACCGCTTCGGCGAACAGCGCGGCCGGCACCGGCGCACGCTCAACTCCTGGTACTGGCTCGGCTGGTGGGTGCAGCCGGTCCTGGAGAGCCCGCGCGACCTGCTGCTCGCGCACGCCTCGCACTGGCTGGACGGCCGGCACGTCCCGGAACTCGACCGGGCCCTCGCCGGGCTCCCGCCGGTGGACGCAGACCCCCAGGTCCGCTTCCTGCACGCCTGCCGGTCCTACCTCGTCAAGGACTGGGAGCAGCTGGTACGCCACACCGACCCGCTCCTCGACGATCCCATGCTCGGCATCGAGGCGGGCCTGTTCGGCGGCATGGCCCGGGTCCGCCTGGAGATGTACGGCCAGGCGGAACCGCTGCTCTCCGCCGCGCTGATGCGCTGCCGCAGCGAGCAGCCGCAGCGCAAGGAGCTGCGGTACTGGCTGGCGCGGGCCCACGAGGGCACCGGCCGCAGCGCCGCCGCGCTCCCCCTCTACCGGGCCGTGCACCGGGTCGACCCCGCCTTCATGGACACCTCGGCGCGGCTGGCCGCGATCGCCGAGGGCGACGGGTACGACGACACGGCCGACCTCGCGGCGATCACCCTCACCGGCGCCGGGGACGTCGTGGACGGGCCGGACCTGCTCGACCCGCTCTTCGGCACCGAGGGGCGCGATCTGCGGCTCGGCGAACCGGAGCCGCCGGCCGGGGCGATGCCGTCGGTGATCGACCCGTCGGTGCGCGAGAAGGTCGTACCGTCGCCGCCGCTGCCCGCCGGGCCGACCGACCCCGCGTTACTTGAGGAGGCGCTCGCGGAGTTGGAGCGCATGGTCGGCCTGGAACCGGTGAAGCGGCAGGTCAAGGCGTTGTCCGCGCAGCTGAACATGGCCCGGCTGCGGGCCGGGCAGGGGCTGCCGGTGCAGCCGCCGAAACGCCACTTCGTCTTCTCCGGGCCGTCCGGGACCGGGAAGACCACGGTCGCGCGGATTCTCGGCCGGGTGTTCTACGCCCTGGGCCTGCTCGGCGGGGACCATCTGGTGGAGGCGCAGCGGGCCGACCTCGTCGGCGAGTACCTCGGCCAGACCGCCGTGAAGGCGAACGAACTCATCGACTCCGCGATCGGCGGGGTGCTCTTCGTCGACGAGGCCTACTCCCTCTCCAACTCCGGCTACGGCAAGGGCGACGCCTACGGCGACGAGGCGCTGCAGGTGCTGCTGAAGCGGGCCGAGGACAACCGCGACCACCTCGTGGTGATCCTGGCGGGCTACCCCGAGGGCATGGACCGCCTGCTGGCCGCCAACCCGGGCCTCTCCTCCCGCTTCACGACCCGCGTGGACTTCCCCTCCTACCGCCCCCTCGAACTCACCTCCATCGGCGAGGTGCTCGCCGCCGAGAACGGCGACGCCTGGGACGAGGAGGCCCTGGACGAACTCCGGTCGATCGCCGGACACGTCGTCGACCAGGGCTGGATCGACGAACTCGGCAACGGCCGCTTCCTGCGCACCCTGTACGAGAAGAGCTGCGCCTACCGGGATCTCCGGCTGTCCGGGTACCCCGGCGCACTGTCCCGGGACGACCTCGCGACCCTGCGGCTGCCGGACCTGATGCAGGCGTACGGCGAGGTGCTGTCGGGGCGGGGGCCACAGGATCCGTCGGCCGGGATGTAGGTGCGGGTACTTGGGGGCTGGGGCAGCTACGACGTGCCCCGTAAGGGGCGCTGGGGGTCCCCCCGGCCGAAGGCTGGGGGAGGAACTGCGCGACCAGCCCTCACCGGCCCGCAGCTCCCCACCACCTCAGCCCACCGGGACTTCCTCCGGCTCGCCGCTGGACCGCGGCTCCGGTGTCCTGAGCGGCGGTGTCGGCTGTGCCCGGTGTGCCGGGTCCGTCACCTCGCCGACGAGCAGCTCCAGTACGTCCTCCAGGGCGACCAGGCCGAGGACCCGGCCCTTGCCGTCGGCCACCTGGGCCAGGTGGGTCGCGGCTCGGCGCATCACCGTGAGGGCGTCGTCCAGCGGGAGTTCGGCCCGGAGGGTCGTCATCGGGCGCCAGACCTGCTGGGGGACCGCCCGGTCGGAGTCCTCCAGGTCGAGTACGTCCTTCACGTGCACATAGCCCATGAAGGCACCGGACTCGGTCGCGACCGGGAAGCGGGAGTAGCCGGTGCGGGCGGTGAGCTCGACGATCTGGCCCGGGGTGACCGAAGGCGGCACCGTGATCAGCGACTCACGGCGCAGCAGGACGTCCGTCACCGGGCGGGAGCCCAGCTCCAGCGCGTCCTCCAGCCGCTCCCGCTCCTCGGGGCCGAGAAGGCCGGCCTGGCCGGAGTCCTCCAGGAGACGGTTGAGCTGCTCGCTGGTGACGACGGCCTCGACCTCGTCCTTCGGCTCGACCCGGAACAGCTTCAGGATTCCCTGGGCGCAGGCGCCGAGGGCGACCGTGATCGGCCGGCAGACCCGGGCGAAGGCGACCAGGCCGGGGCTCAGCCACAGCGCCGCCTTCTCGGGCGCCGCCATCGCCAGGTTCTTCGGCACCATCTCGCCGATGACCAGGTGGAAGAAGACCACTCCGGCCAGTGCGATCACATAGCCCAGGGGGTGGATCACGCCTTCCGGCAGATGCACCGCCTCGAACACCGGCTCCAGCAGGTGCGCCACCGTCGGTTCGGCGACCGCGCCGAGCGTGAGGGAGCAGACCGTGATGCCGAACTGGGCCGCGGCCATCATCTGCGGCAGGCGCTCCAGGCCGTACAGGACCTGGCGGGCCCGTGCCGTGCCGAGGGGTTCGATCTGGCTGCGGCGGACGGAGACGAGGGCGAACTCGGCGCCGACGAAGAAGCCGTTGGCCAGGACCAGCAGCCCCGCGAAGACCAGTTGGAGAACGCTCATCGGACGGCCTCCGCGACGACGGGGGCGGTGCGGACCAGACGGACCCGCTCGGCGCGGTAGTGGCCGACCCGGCGGACCGACAGCCGCCAGCCGGGCAGCTCCGCGCGGTCACCCGGCGCCGGGATCCGGCCGAGCAGGTCGGCGACCAGGCCGGCGACCGTCTCGTACGGGCCCTCGGGCACGTCGAGGCCTATCCGCTGGAGGATGTCGACGCGGACACTGCCGTCGACGTCCCAGGCCGGCTTGCCGTCCTGCGGCGGGGCCGCCGCGAGTTCCGGCGCGTCCGGGCTGTCGTGCTCGTCACGGACCTCGCCGACGAGTTCCTCGACGATGTCCTCCAGGGTGACGACGCCGGCCGTGCCGCCGTACTCGTCGACGACGACCGCGATGGGCTGCTCGGAGCGCAGCCGGGCCAGCAGGGGCTGGACCGGGAGGGTCTCCGGGACGAGCAGGGCCTGGCGGGCGATGCGGCCGACGGGGGTGTGCAGGCGTTCGTGCACGGGGATCGCCAGCGCGTCCTTGAGGTGGGCCATGCCGACGATCTCGTCGATCTTCTCCCGGTAGACCGGGAAGCGGGACAGGCCGGTGGCCCGGGTGAGGTTGACGACGTCCTCGGCGGTGGCCGAGTCCTGGAGCGCGCCGACCTTCACCCGGGGGGTCATGACGTGCTGTGCGGTCAGCTCGCCCAGGGACAGGGTGCGGACGAACAGGTCGGCCGTGTCCTGCTCCAGGGCGCCTGCCTGGGCGGAGTGCCGGGCCAGGGAGACCAGCTCGCCGGGGGTGCGGGCGGAGGCCAGCTCCTCGGCGGGTTCGACGCCCAGGGCGCGCACGAGCCGGTTGGCGACCGTGTTCAGCGCCGCGATCACCGGGCGGAAAAGGCGGGAGAAGCGGGCCTGCGGGCCGGCGACGACGCGCGCGACCTGGAGGGGCTTGGAGACCGCCCAGTTCTTGGGGACGAGTTCGCCGATCACCATCTGGATCGCCGAGGCGAGCAGCATGCCGACGACGACCGCGATCCCGGAGACCGCGCCGTGCGGGATGCCGATCGCGGTGAACGGGCCGTGCAGCAGCTCGGCCAGTGCCGGTTCGGCGAGCATGCCGACGACCAGGGAGGTGATGGTGATGCCGAGCTGGGTGCCGGAGAGCTGGAAGGACAGCTCCTTCAGCGACTCGACGACCGTACGGGCGCGCCGGTCGCCGTCGGCGGCGGCCTTCTCGGCCTCCGGTCGCTCCACGGTCACCAGGCCGAACTCGGCGGCCACGAAGAAGCCGTTGGCCAGGATGAGCAGGAACGCGGCTGCCAGGAGCAGCAGGGGGGTGGTCATGATGCCGCCGCCTCCGCATCGTCGCGGACCTCGAATCGGAGGTCGGCGGTATGTCGGGAGGGGGCGGCGCAGGTACTACAGGACGATCCGTCCATCGCCGGAGAGGGTCACTCCTCGGGTAGCAGGAACCCCTGTGCGCGGGGCGCGCGACAGGGGCGGAGGCGGGACGTGAAAAGCCTCCGCCAACAGATTAATCAAGACATGGGCCGCAGCGGCAGGGGCGACGACCCGGAGGCGGCCCCGAAGTTGCGTGATCTCAGCCCTGATGCTGCTCGGGGTCGTGCGGCGCGTGGGCCTCGGCGAGGGCCCGCAGGGCCTTGGCGTCGCTGATGGCGCGCTCCTTGGCGACGCCCGGCTGGATGCCGAGCGCGGGCAGGCTGGTGCCGTCGCTGAGGTTGAGGAACACCCACGGGTCACCCGGGCGGAGGTTCACCTGGAGGATCTCAGCCCACTCCAGACGCCGCCTGCTGGCGATGTTCACCACGGTGACCCCGGTCTCGTCGGCGACGACCTTCACCCGGGCCAGCTGGGCCAGCACCCAGAAGATCAGCGCGCCGGTGACGACGAAGCTGAGCTGCTCCCCCGGGCCGAGCTGCTCCAGGAGCAGCGCGACCGCGGTGATGGTGGCGAAGATCGCGACCCCGGCGGTGAGCAGGATCGCGCGGGTGCGGCCCGGCCGGAAGGTGACGGGCAGAGCGGGAAGCTCGGACATCTCGTGCGTGTCCCTCAGAGGCGGCAGGCGTGGATGGCCGTGGTCAGGATGGCGCGGGCACCGAGGTCGTACAGGTCGTCCATGATGCCCTGGGCCTCCTTGGTGGGGACCATGGCACGGACGGCGACCCAGCCCTCGTTGTGCAGCGGGGAGACGGTGGGCGACTCCAGGCCGGGGGTGAGGGCGACGGCCTTCTCCAGCTGCTCGACCCGGCAGTCGTAGTCCATCATCACGTACGTCCGCGCGACCAGGACGCCCTGGAGGCGGCGGAGGAACTGCTGGACCTTGGGCTCCTCGGCGTCCGCTCCGGTGCGGCGGATCACGATCGCCTCGGACTTCATGATCGGCTCGCCGAAGACCTCCAGGCCCGCGTTGCGCAGGCTGGTGCCGGTCTCGACGACGTCGGCGATGACCTCGGCGACGCCCAGCTCGATGGCGGTCTCGACGGCGCCGTCCAGGTGGACCACGGAGGCGTCGACACCGCTGTCGGTGAGGTGCTTGGCGACGATCCCCTCGTAGGAGGTGGCGACCGTCTTGCCCTTGAGGTCCGCCAGGGTGCTCGCCGCGCCGGGCTTGGAGGCGAAGCGGAAGGTGGAGCGGGCGAAGCCGAGCGGCAGGATCTCCTCGGCGTTGGCGGCGGAGTCCACGAGCAGGTCCCGTCCGGTGATGCCGATGTCGAGGCGGCCGGAGGAGACGTAGATCGCGATGTCGCGCGGGCGGAGGTAGAAGAACTCGACGTCGTTGACCGGGTCGACGATGCGCAGTTCCTTGGACTCCCGGCGCTGCCGGTAGCCGGCCTCATGCAGCATGTCCGCCGCAGGGCCTGAGAGGGAACCCTTGTTGGGGACGGCGATGCGCAGCATGAGGTCGGCTTCCTTTGCTCTGGTGCTCTGACGGTGTTCTGAACGGGGTGGTGCGGCGAGTGGCTTACAGGTGGGCGTAGACGTCGTCCAGCGAGATGCCGCGGGCGACCATCATCACCTGGACGTGGTAGAGCAGCTGCGAGATCTCCTCGGCGGCGGCTTCCTTGCCCTCGTACTCGGCGGCCATCCAGACCTCGGCGGCCTCCTCGACGACCTTCTTGCCGATGGCATGGACCCCCTTGCCGACCAGTTCTGCGGTGCGGGAGGTGGCGGGGTCGCCGTGGGCGGCCTTGTGCTGGAGCTCGGTGAAGAGCTCCTCGAAAGTCTTGTTGGACATGGTGAGCGCCAGACTACGCCAATGGCCGCGTCGCTCAGTGCCAGGGTTCAGATACTGAGCGGAGGGTGGCCGCGGTCGCCACCGCCGCCGTCACCGCCTCGTGGCCCTTGTCCTCGTGGGAGCCCTCAAGACCCGCACGGTCCAGCGCCTGCTCCTCGTTGTCGCAGGTGAGCACGCCGAAGCCGACGGGAACACCGGTCTCGACGGAGACCTGGGCGAGGCCCTGGGTGACGCCCTGGCACACGTACTCGAAGTGCGGGGTGCCGCCGCGGATGACGACACCGAGGGCGACCACCGCGTCGTAGCCGCGGCCGGCGAGGGCCTTGGCGGCGACCGAGAGCTCCCAGGTGCCGGGGACCCTGATCAGGGTCGGCTCGTCGATGCCCAGGTCGCGCAGGGCGCGCAGCGCGCCGTCCACCAGTCCGTCCATCACCTTCTCGTGCCACTGGGCCGCGATGACGGCGACCCGCAGGTCGCTGACATTGCGTACGGACAGTTCCGGTGCGCCCTTGCCGCTCACGTCTCTCCTCGGTGCTGTTGCTCTGCTGAAGTGCTGGTTCTTACTGGTTGGCGTTCTTACTGGTTCGCGCAGCCGGCCACGGCGGGCGTGTCCAGCCAGGGCAGGTCGTGGCCCATCCGGTCCCGCTTGGTGCGCAGGTAGCGGAGGTTGTGCTCGCCCGCCTGCACGGGCATCGGCTCCCGGCCGCTGATCCTGAGGCCGTGGCTGAGCAGTGCGTCGCTCTTGTCCGGGTTGTTGGTCATCAGGCGGACGCTGCGCACGCCCAGGTCGGCCAGGATCTGCGCGCCGGCGCCGTAGTCCCGGGCGTCGGCGGGCAGACCGAGTTCGAGGTTGGCGTCGAGGGTGTCGCGGCCGCGCTCCTGGAGTTCGTAGGCACGCAGCTTGGACAGCAGTCCGATGCCCCGGCCCTCGTGTCCGCGCAGGTAGACGACGACTCCCCGGCCCTCCTCCTGGATCCGGTCCAGGGCGGAGTCGAGCTGGGGGCCGCAGTCGCAGCGGGCCGAGCCGAAGACGTCCCCGGTGAGGCACTCGGAGTGGATCCGGACCAGGACGTCCTCGCCGTCGCCGATCTCGCCGTGGGCGAGGGCGACGTGCTCGACGCCGTCGAGGGTGGAGCGGTAGCCGTACGCCGTGAAGGCGCCGTGCCGGGTGGGCAGGTTGACCTCGGCCTCGCGGCGGACGGTGGGCTCGGCGGCCCGGCGGTAGGTGATCAGGTCCGCGATGGAGATGATCGTCAGGCCGTGCTTGCGGGCGAACGGGATCAGCTCGGGCAGGCGGAGCATCCGGCCGTCCTCGCCGGCGATCTCGACGATCGTGCCGGCCGGGCGCAGGCCCGCGAGCCGGGCGAGGTCGACGGCGGCCTCGGTGTGGCCGTTGCGGGTCAGGACGCCGCCGGGCCGGGCGCGCAGCGGGAAGACATGGCCGGGGCGGACGAAGTCGGAGGGCTCGGCGGTACCGCTCGCGAGCAGCTGGAGGGTGGTCGCGCGGTCGGCGGCCGAGATGCCGGTGCTGACGCCGTGCGCGGCGGAGGCGTCCACGGAGACGGTGAACGCGGTCTTCATCGACTCGGTGTTGTCGTCGACCATCTGCGGCAGTCGGAGCCGGTCCAGTTCCTCGCCCTCCATGGGGGCGCAGATCAGGCCGCGGCACTCGCTCATCATGAAGGCGATGATCTCGGGGGTGGCCTTCTCGGCGGCGATGACGAGGTCGCCCTCGTTCTCGCGGTCCTCGTCGTCGACGACCACGATCGGGCGGCCGGCCGCGATGTCGGCGATGGCCTGCTCGACGGGGTCGAGGGTGAGGTCTTCGGCGCCGTCGGTGCGGTAGAGGATGGGTGCCGCGGTCATGCGGGTGCTCCTTCCAGAGCGGGCCGCGTGCCCTGGCGGGAGCGCAGCCACCAGTCGCGCATGCCCCACAGGACGAGCGCGCCGTAGATGACGTAGACGAAGCCGGAGAAGGCGTAGCCGTTGGCGAAGTTCAGCGGGACGCCGACCATGTCGACCAGGAGCCAGGCGAACCAGAACTCGACCATGCCGCGGGCCTGGGCGTACATGGCGACGATCGTGCCGACGAAGATGTAGGCGTCGGGCCAGGGGTCCCAGGACAGGGACGGGTAGGCCTTGAAGAGCAGGGCGACGGCGACCGTGCCGACGGCGGCCGCGGCGACCATCGCGCCGCGCTCGCGCCAGGTGGCGAAGCGGGGCGCGATATGACCATCGGTGCCCTGACCCTTGTTGCGGTTCCACTGCCACCAGCCGTACAGCGCGACGACCATGACGACGGCCTGCTTGCCGGCGCTGCCGGTGAGGTGCCCGAAGAAGGCGCCGAAGAGGATCAGGCCGGAGGCGAACTGGACCGGCCAGCTCCACAGGTTGCGGCGCCAGCCGAGGGCCAGGGCGATCAGGCCGAGGATGTTGCCGATCATGTCCGACCAGAGGATGTGCTGGCCGAACAGGACGAAGGCCTCGGAGTTGAGCCAGTTCACTTGCCCGCTCCCTGCGAGTTCGCGAGCAGCCGCTCCACGTACTTGGCGACGACGTCGACCTCGAGGTTGACCGGGTCGCCGGGCTGCTTGTGGCCGAGCGTGGTCAGGTCGAGGGTGGTGGGGATGAGGCTGACGGTGAAGTAGTCCGGGCCCGCCTCCACGACCGTGAGGCTGATGCCGTCGACGGTGATGGAGCCCTTCTCGACGACGTAGCGGGCGAGGTCGGCGGGGAGGGAGACCTTGACGATCTCCCAGTGCTCGGAGGGGGTGCGGGCCAGCACCTGACCGGTGCCGTCCACGTGGCCCTGCACGATGTGGCCGCCGAGGCGCGAGCCCACGGCGGTGGGGCGCTCCAGGTTGACCCGGGAGCCGACGCCGAGCGCGCCGAGGGAGGAGCGCCGGAGGGTCTCCTGCATGACGTCGGCGGTGAACTCGTCGCCCTCGTGCTCCACGACGGTCAGACAGACCCCGTTCACGGCGATGGAGTCGCCGTGCTGTGCGCCCTCGGTCACTACGGGGCCACGGAGCCGGAAACGGGAGGCGTCGCCGAGATTCTCGACGGCGGTGATCTCACCCAGCTCTTCGACAATTCCGGTGAACACTTCCCGGGTCCTCCTGCCTCAACGGGGCACGGACTCCGGGGCCTGTCGACGGACGACAGAATGTACGGGTGAACACACCGGGGCGACGCCGACAAGGTCCCGTCCGTCACGGACGAGACCAGATACGGCGGCGCGCACAGATACATGCTCGCCCGCCGCGCACTGCCTCCCATCCGGACTTTAACCGTCGGTCCAGGAATTTCACCTGGTCAACCGGCCGCTGGAAGCGGACGGGTCGCGGACTATAACCGCCGGTTCGGACTTTCACCGACCCCGGAGTGCGCTGCTTCTGGTACACCGCCAGTGTGCCACGCCGGGTGGTGGTCCATACAGGGGAACTGTGTGGGGTGCCTCACAACCCATGTCGCTGGACTTCCCTGACAGCTCGTCATGTGCCCAACTGGGCCCCGGACCAGGGATCTTGACTTTGATCCAAACCTATTGACCCTACTGGTCTAGTCCTTTTAGGGTGCGATCGGGCCCGGTGGCGGTGACGACGACCCTTGCCCGCCGCCGGGTCACTCATCCGCGGTCCGGGGGCGCGAACAGCTCGTCCTGGGCGCGCTCCCGAGCGGTCAGCAGGGCGCCGCGCAGCACGGCCGCACCGCCGAGCGCGCTCGCCCGCACCTCGGTGGCGAGCGGGGACATCCGGCGCAGGCGGTCCTCCACACGGGCGGCGAGGGCCGCACCGCCGGCCGCGCCGATCTCACCGCCGAGGACGACGCAGCCGGGGTCCAGGACCGCGACGACGGCCGCCAGGCCGAGGGCGATGCGGTCGGCGAGGGTGCCCAGGAAATCGGGGTTCGGCTTGGTGGGTCGTCGGTTGTCCGCGGGTGCGTGGGGGCTGGTCGCGCCCACGCGGCGGAGCCGCATATCGATACGCCCCGCGCCCCTGCGGGGCGCTAGAGAAGACGGAGCCGCAAAGGTGAGCCGGGATGCCCCTGCCGCGATCGACGCGCTCGGCTCGTCCAGTTCAGGGCCGTGTTCGGCGGCCAGTTGGGTGATCGCCGCTGCCCCTACCAGGGAGTGGTAGCCGCCGGAGCAGTCCGTGGCGGAGGGGAGTGCGGTGGTGCCCGGTACCGGGAGGAAGCCGATCTCGCCGGCGCCTCCGGAGGCGCCGCGGCGCAGGCGGCCGTCGAGGACGACGGCGGCGCCGCAGCTGTGGCCCAGCCAGAGCAGGACGAAGGTGTCCCGGTCCCGGGCGACGCCCTCGCGCTGCTCGGCGAGGGCGGCGAGGTTGGTCTCGTTCTCGACGCTGACCCGGGTGTGCGGGAAGTGTTCCTGGAGGGTGGCGACCAGGCGGCGGTGCCAGGCGGGCAGCCCCGCCGAGTCGCGCAGGTCGCCCGTGGCCGGGTCGATGAGGCCGGGCGCGCCGATGCCGACGGTGTGCAGCCGCCCCTCCCCGGCTCCCTCGGCCTCCTTCACCGCCCGCTCGACCAGCCCCACCGCCTGCTCGACCGCCGCCGCCGTTCCGGCCTCCGGCCCCACCGGTACCGCCCCCTCCGCCAGCACCTGTCCCACCAGGTCGGACACCAGGACCGAGACGCCTTCGGTGCGGACGTCGAGGGCGGCCAGGCAGGCGCGGTCGGCGACGATGCCGTAGAGCCGGGCGTTCGGGCCCCGGCGCTGTTCGCCGGACTCGCCGACCACCGTGATCAGACCGGAGGCGGTGAGCCGCTCGACGAGGTCGGCGACGGTCGGCCGGGAGAGCCCGGTCAGCTGCTTCAACTGCCCTGCCGTCAGCGGGCCTTCCTGCTGGAGCAGGCTCAGCGCGAGCCGGTCGTTGATGGCCCGGGCGGTGCTCGGTGATGCGGGCATGACGGGCATCCTCCCAGATCCGCGCGGCCCGGGACGGCCGCATATCTCTCTATCTATCAGGCAGGGTCCCTGATAGTTTACGACCGAACAGCGGTACGGCGGGGACAGCGGGGCGGCACCCACCCGGGGAGGGGCAGGACCATGAAAGACGTGGGCTACGAGCAGCACGAGGTGAAGCGGGCGCGGTACGCCGTCGCGGCCGTGTTCACCGTGCACGGCGCCGTCACCGGCTCGTTCGCGACCCGGGTGCCCTGGATCCAGGAACACGCCGGGCTGAGCGCGGGACAGCTCGGCTTCGCGCTCGCCTTCACCGCGTTCGGCGCCTCGTGCTCGATGCCGCTCGCGGGCCGGATCAGCCACCGCTTCGGCAGCCGTACGGCACTGCGCGGGCTGATCGCGATGTGGACGGCGTCGCTGATCCTGCCGTCCCTGGCGACGAACCTCTACACGCTGTGCCTCGCGATGTTCGTGTACGGCGCGAGCGCCGGCATGGCGGACGTGGTGATGAACGCGCTCGGCGTGGAGATCGAGCGGCTGCTGGACCGGTCGATCATGTCGGGGCTGCACGGCATGTGGAGCGCGGGCACCCTGGTCGGCTCGGCGGCGGGCACCCTCGCCGCGCACCTGGGCACGGACGCGCGGGTGCACTTCGCCCTGGCGGCGGCCGTGCTCACGGTGCTCGGTGTACTGACCGCCGGCTGGGTCCTCGACGTCCAGCCCGACGCGGACGAGGAGCCGCCGCCGCGGTTCACGCTGCCGCCCCGATCGGCGCTGCTGATCGGCACGGTGGGTTTCTGCGCGGTGTTCGCGGAGGGCGCGAGCCTGGACTGGTCGGCGGTGTTCCTGCGGGACCGGATGGACAGTTCGGCCGGGCTCGCGGCGGCCACCACCACGGGGTTCATGCTGGCCATGGCGGTGGCCCGGATCAGCGGGGACGCGGTGGTGAACCGCTTCGGCGCGGTCCGTACCGTGCGGGCCGGGGGCGTGCTGGCCGCGTTCGGCGGTCTGCTGGTCGTGCTCGCCGGGAATCCGGCCGTGGCGATGACCGGGTTCGGCCTGATGGGTCTCGGTATCGCGGTCGTCGTCCCGCTGTGCTTCGCGGCGGCCGGGCACGCCGGGCCGAACCCCAGTCAGGCGATCGCGGGCGTGGCGACGATCACCTACACCTCGGGTCTGATCGCGCCCAGCCTGATCGGCGGGGTGGCCCAGGCGACCAGCCTGGTGGTGTCGTTCTGCCTGGTCACGGTACTGGCGCTGGGTCTGGTGGTGTTCGCGGGCGTGCTGCGCGCCGGGGAGCGGGGCAGGCGGGCCGAGGTCAGTCCCGCGGCCGCAGCAGTGCCCGACCCGCGGCCCTGACAGCGTCGCGCCTGGGCGCAGGGCTCAAGTCAGCGCGCGCTTGGTTATCGCTGAGCGCCGAGCCGACCTTGCCGACGGGCTCGGAGCACGTCGAAGCACCTTGCGGCGCTTCGGCGGTCACGGGCGGGGCTCCTGAGCTTCGGGTACGGCACCCATCCTGAGCGAGCGCTCAGGAACCCCTCCGTGGACATCCTCAGCCCGCGATCGAGTCCAGCTGCTCGGCGGCCGGCCGCAGCGCCCAGAGGTCGCCGCCGGGCGGTGCCTCCAGCCGTCGTACCGCCCGCCGGGCCGCCTGGTCGCCGGCGTCGGCCGCCGCGTGCACGACGTCGCTCGCCGCGTAGCGGTGGAACTCCAGCTCCGGGTAGGGCCAGGCGGCGGCCCCGGTCGCGGCGGGCAGCAGGTAGTCCACGGCCCGGGACAGGCTCTGCCCGTCCGGTCCCCGGTAGCTCCAGAGGTCCACCCCGACGTGCCGGCCGATGGCCGCGAGCCGGGTGTAGGCGACCAGGTCGAAGGTGGAGTAGTGCCAGCTCCTGGTCCGGGCGAGCTCCTGCGGCTGGCTCCCGTCGGCCGCGATCTGCGGGTCGATCCGCCTGGCCCGCGCGTCCAGCACGGTCTTCTTCGCCAGCGCCTTGTCGCCGGTCGCGTAGGCGAGGGCGGCGAGCTGCATGTCGTAGAAGGTGCCGTGGTTGTTGGCGGCGGCGCCCTCCTCCTTGCCGAAGGCGCTGTTCTTCAGCCAGCCGAGGAAGTCGGTGTTCCAGCTCCGCATCCCGGCGCGGTCCCCGGCGCTCCAGCCCGGGGCGCCCGTGCCCAGGATCGCCAGGGCGTCGACCACGCTGGTGTACGACTGGGAGAAGTCGATGATGCCGATGGCCCGGCCGTCGTACTTGCACGGGATGAACTGGGCGTGGTTCAGGTCGGGGTTCATCCGGGTCGCGGGGTCCAGGAACCAGGTGCGCAGGACCTGCCCGGCCTTCTCGGCGTACTCCCGGCGGCCCGTGTAGTACCAGGCCAGGGTGAGGTCGTAGGTCGAGTCGAAGACCTTCTCGACGTCCTGGCGGTCGGTGCCGCTGTCGACCTCGGGGTTGCGCTGTCCGTCGCGCTGGACGTAGGGGCAGCCCCAGGGGTTGTCGGCGGTGGGGGTGGTGGTGGGCCACCAGTAGGGGGCCTGGCTCAGGTAGTCGTGGACGTCGCCGCCGGGGGCGGGCTTCGGTTTGTCGACGACCGTCCAGGGGCCCTGGCCGAGCCAGGCGTCGGCGCGGGTGGTCAGGTCCTCGACGGCGCGCCTCAGTCGCGGGTCGCCGTGGTCGAGTCCGGCCCGGGTCCGCTGGAGGCGGGTGCCGTCGAGGACGGCGGTGTCCGGGGCCTTGGGCGCCCTCGCGGTCGCGTGGGCGGAGGGGACGAGGACGGCGCCGACGGCCGCCAGCGCCGTCAGGACGACGGCCACGCGGGATCTTCCACTCATCGAGCACTCCGATCGGACATCAAGCGTGGATCAGATACGTGAACTCAGTTCATGAGTAGGACCGTGCGAGCGTAGAACCGCGAGGTAGCCGTGACAATGGTGCGGACCAACTTCATGTACGAGGAAAGCGAAGCCCCACCATGGATCTCGGCGTCCGCTGGAAACTGCACGGCGACGGGCGCACGCCCGCGCCCGGAGCGGTGGTGCGCCCCGACGAACGGCTCTCCTGGCCCCGCACCGTCGGGCTCGGCGCCCAGCACGTGGTGGCCATGTTCGGCGCGTCCTTCGTCGCCCCGGTACTGATGGGCCTCAACCCCAACCTGGCGATCATGATGTCGGGTGCCGCGACCGTGATCTTCCTGCTCGCGACCCGCGGCCGGGTGCCCAGCTACCTGGGCTGTTCCCTCTCCTTCGTCGGCGTGGCCGCCGTGATCCGCGCCCAGGGCGGCAGCAGCGCCACCGTGACCGGCGCGGTCTTCGTGGTCGGTGCCGTGCTGTTCCTGATCGGCCTGGCCGTGCAGCGCTTCGGCGCCCGGATCATCCACGCCACGATGCCGCCGATCGTCACCGGCGCGGTCGTGATGCTGATCGGCTTCAACCTCGCGCCCGTCACCGCCTCCACCTACTGGCCGCAGGACCAGTGGACCGCCCTGCTGGTGATGCTGTTCACCGCTCTGGCCGTCGTCTGTCTGCGTGGTTTCTGGTCACGCATCGCGATCTTCCTGGGCCTGGTCTTCGGGTACGTCCTGTCCTGGGCCCTGGACCGGATCTTCGGGAAGATCCACTCGATGAGCCCGAGCGGCCAGGTCACCGACCACTGGCGGCTCGACCTCTCCGGCGTCGGCAAGGCCGACTGGATCGGGCTGCCGTCCTTCCACGGCCCGTCCTTCCAGTGGTCGGCGATCCTGGTCGCCCTGCCCGTCGTCATCGCGCTGGTCGCCGAGAACACCGGGCACGTCAAGGCCGTCGGCGAGATGACCGGCGACCCGCTGGACGACAAGCTCGGCACCGCCATCTCGGCCGACGGGGTCGCCTCGATGCTCTCCACCGCCGTGGGCGGCCCGCCCAACACCACCTACTCCGAGAACATCGGCGTGATGGCCGCGACCCGCGTCTACTCCACCGCCGCCTACTGGGCCGCCGCCGGCTTCGCGCTGCTCTTCGGCGTCTGCCCCAAGTTCGGCGCGGTCGTGGCGGCGATCCCGGGCGGGGTCCTCGGCGGCATCACCGTCATCCTGTACGGCATGATCGGCCTGCTCGGCGCCCAGATCTGGCTGCACGCCAAGGTCGACCTGCGCAACCCGCTGAACCTGGTCCCGGCCGCCGCGGGCATCATCATCGGCGTCGGCAACGTCAGCCTGAAGTTCACCGACACCTTCTCGCTGAGCGGCATCGCGCTGGGCACCCTGGTCGTCATCATCGGCTACCACGCGCTGCGCGCCCTGGCCCCGGCCCACCTCAAGTCCACCCAGCCGCTGCTGGACGAGGGCACCAGTTCCTACGACGACGACGCCAAGTCGTAGGCGTACGACGGGGTGAAGCTCCCGGCGGCGCCCTTGCAGCCGTCGGACTCCCCCGGCAGCTTCACCCACAGATAGGCGTCGATCCGCGCCTGACCGGTGCCGAGGGTGGGCGCCCGGCCGATCCGCCGCCCCGCCGGATCGCACCAGGCGCCGTTCGCCGGGGCGCCGTTGCCGTTGCGGCTGGTGTCGATCACCGCGCCGAGCGAGGCCGGTCCGCCGAGGGCGTCGAGGACCTGCCGGTCGTAGGCGATCTCGTCCTCGGTGGTCCGGAAGTTGGCGACGTTGCTGAAGATCCCGGCGGCGGCCGTGGCGCCCGCCTGCCGTAGCAGGGCCGCCTGTCGGCCGGGCGGGTGCCAGCCGGAGTGACCGGCGTCGTAGTAGACCCGCGCCCCGGGGTCGGCCGCCTTCAGCACCCGGCCGGCGCGGGCCAGCGAGGCGAACCGCGCGGCGCGGTCGGCGGCGGAGAGGCAGTCCGCCTGGGCGACCGAGTCCGGTTCCAGGATCACGATCACCTCGCCGGAGCCCAGCCCCCGGGCGAAGGCGTCGATCCAGCCGTCGTACGCGGCGAGGTCCGGCGCCCCGCCCCGCGAGGCCCCGCCGCAGTCCCGGTCCGGGATCGCGTACGGCACCAGCACCGGCACCCGGCCCTGCGCGGAGGCCGCCGAGGTGACGGCGCGGACCCGGGAGGCGATGGCCGCCGGGGCGAAGTCGGCGAACCACACGGCGGCCGGCCGGTCGGCGATGCGGTTCCCGATGACGGCGGCGCGCGGATCGTCCGGGTGGGCCCGGACCCAGTCGGCGACCTGGGAGTCGGGGTGGCGGTAGAGCTGGGGTGTCCGCCGCTTCGCCACGGTGGGGGTGGGGCTCGCCGCGGTCCGCCGCGGAGACGGTGCGGGCCGGACGGAGGGGGTCGCGGAGGCGGACGGTGCGGGGGCCAGCGTCGTCGCGTACGTCACCACGGGCCGGTCCTGTCCCACGGCCGGTCCGCCGGCCGCGCCACCGCGCTCCTCGCCGAGCGCCGAGAGCATCCCGGTCGCGGTACCGACGGCGACCACGGCCGAGGCGACGGCGAGCATGACCGTCCGCTTCCGCCCGTCCCGGCGCCGGGCGTGTGAGCCAGGCATGCCGTGCTCCCCCTCCCGCGCGACAGGTCCGTTCCCCCGTTCCGGGGAAGCGCCGGGCCCGTCGGCACCCGCGTCAGCCCAGGGCTGGGACCCTTCCCCCATGGCGCAGTCGGAACACCTCACCGCTCCGGTCGGCACCGTCGTCTCCCGGATGCGCGCCCTGGACGCGACCCTGCCCGAGCGGGACGGGATCGCGGTCTTCAACCGTGTCTACCTCGCCGTCACGGAGGAGGTCGAACGGCGCCTGGACGCGGGCCGGTTCGGTGATCCGAGAGCGGCCGAGGCGCTGGACGTGCGGTTCGCGGAGCGCTATCTGGCCGCCGTGGACGCGGCGGAGGGCGACCGCCGTCCGCCCGCCTGCTGGCGGCCGCTGTTCCAGTTCCGCCGCCATCCCGGGGTACGACCGCTGCAGTTCGCGCTGGCGGGCATCAACGCGCACATCGGGCACGACCTGGCGCTCGCCGTGGTGGACGCCTGTCGTACGCTCGGCTGCGAACCGGCGGACCTGGAGGACGAGTTCGACCGCGTGGGCGAACTCCTCGTCTCGCTGGAGGAGCGCATCCGCGAGGATCTGATGCCGGGCCCCGACCTGCTCCAGATCGCGGATCCGCTGACCCATCTGCTCGGTTCCTGGAGCCTGGAGCGGGCGCGGGACGCGACCTGGTCGGCGGCGCGGGCGCTGTGGGCGCTGCGCCGGTTCGACGACCTGGTCGAGGAGTTCGCCGAACGGCTGGACGCGGCGGTCGGGTTGGCCGGGCGGATGCTGCTCACCCCGCTGCCGGACTGAGATGGCCTGATCCCGCCGGTGCCCGGACCGCGGTGGAATCCGGGTGTGATCGCCTTGCGTTGACCGCACGAACCCGAATCCAGAGGAGCACCGGTATGACGACTCGGCTCGGCCTCAGTCTTCCCCAGATGCGGCAGTACTCCCTCGCCACCGACGTCACCGACGTGGCCCGCACCGCCGAGCAGATCGGCTACGACAGCCTCTGGGTCTTCGAGCGGGCCCTGTTCCCCGAGCCGGCCACCCAGGGCCTGTACGGCATGCCGGGGGTGCCCTGGCCCGACGAGTACCGGAACGTGGCCGACCCGCTGGTCACGCTGTCCCTCGCCGCCGCGGTCACCGAGCGGGTCCGGCTGGGCAGCAGCGTCCTGGTGGCGCCGCTGCACATCCCCTTCCACCTGGCCAAGGCCCTGGCCACGCTGGACGCGGCGAGCGGCGGCCGGGTGATCGCGGGACTGGGCACCGGCTGGTCCCTGGACGAGTACGCGGCCAGCGCGATCCGGCCGTTCGAGGAGCGCGGGCAGGTGCTCGACGAACTGATCGAGGTGTGCCGCGCGGTGTGGGGCCCCGATCCGGTGCGCTACGACGGGCGGATCACGAAGATCGCCTCCGCCGTGGTCGGTCCCAAGCCCGCCCGGCCGATCCCGATCATGCTGGCCGCGAACAACAGGAGGGCGCAGCGCCGGCTCGTCGACCACGCGGACGGCTGGCTGCCGGTGGGCATGGGTGTCGAGCAGCTCGCCGGCCAGTGGACGCAGCTCCAGGACCTGGCGGCCGAGCGCGGCCGCACGGAGCCGATCCAGACGGTCCTGCGGGTCAACGCCACGTACACGCCGAAGGCCTACGACGGCGCGGACCGCCGCCCCTTCCAGGGCAGCGTCGAGCAGATCGTCGAGGACCTCGTCGCGCACGCGGCCGTCGGCCTGGAGGAGATCCTGATCGACCTCACCACCACCCCGCGCGACGCCCAGGAGCTCAAGGACGTCGCCGCCGAGGTGTACGAGAAGGCGCGGGCCGCCGGGGTCTAGTCCTCGGGGAGTTCGACCGGCGCGATGGCGTCGTAGACGTCGCCCGGGCCCGGGTTGGTCGTGTCGGTCGCTCCGCCGAAGTGGTGCATGACGCCCCAGACCGCGTTCAGCGCGGTCTGGACGGCGCCCTCGGCCCAGCCCGCCGTCCAGGAGATGTCGTCGCCGGCGAGGAAGATGCCGCGCTTGTCGGCGGGCAGCCGGTCCTGCATGAAGTGGGTGAACAGGCGCCGCTGGTAGCGGTAGTGGCCGGGCAGGTTGGCCTTGAACGCGCCCATGAAGTAGGGCTCGTTCTCCCAGGACACGGTCACCGGGTTGCCGATGATGTGCTTCCTGATGTCGACCTTCGGGTAGATCTCGCCGAGCGACTTGAGCATGACCTCCATCCGCTCGTGCGCGGAGAGCGGGAGCCACTTCAGGCTGTCGTCGCACCAGGTGTAGGAGAGGCAGATGACGGCGGGCTTGTCGGGGCCGTCGTCGAGGAGGTAAGTGCCGCGGGTCATCCGGTCGGTGAGCGTCATCGACATGACGTCCCGTCCGGTGTCCTCGTCCTTGTCGAGCCAGAAGGGCCGGTCGACCGGCACGAACAGCTTCGAGGACTCCATGTAGTGGGTGCGCTCGATCGCGGTCCAGTGGTCGATCGGGAAGAGCGAGTCGTCGCAGGCGATCTTGGAGAGCAGCATCCAGGACTGCGCGGTGAAGATCGCGGCCTGGTAGGTGCGGATGTCGCCGTCCGCGTCCGTCACGGTGATCCGGTTGCCGGTGGTGCGGTGCAGCCGGGTCACGGCGGGCTTCGGCTCGCCGTTCTCGTGCAGCTTCGCGAGCGACGTCCCGTACGCCCAGTGCACGATCTTCTCCGGCTCGCGCTCCCAGAGCCGGACCGGGAGCTGCTGGCTGCCGCCGACGATGCCGCGGTGGTGGTCGTCGGCCTCGGTGTAGACGACCCGCAGGATCTCCAGGATGGAGTTGGGGAAGTCGGTGTCCCAGCCGCCGGTGCCGAAGCCGACCTGGCCGAAGATCTCCCGGTGCCGGAAGGACCTGAACGCCTCGGAGTCGCAGAGGAAGCCGTAGAAGGTCTGGTTGTCGAGCTTCTCGACGAGCTTCGCCCAGATCTCGCGGATGCGCGGCACGTCCCGCTCGCGCATGGCGCGGTTCATGTCGGAGAAGTCGGCGCCCTCGTCGAGGCACTTGTTCCAGGCGGCGGCGACATCACGGTAGACCTGCGGCAGGTCGTCGACGGTCTCGGCGTAGTGCGACTCCCCCTTGAGGTCGACCACCGTCGAAGGGGTGGTCTCCGCGAGCGGGTTGGGGAACGGCCGGGTCTGAAGTCCGACCAGGTCGATGTAGTGCTGGAGGGCGGTGGAGGAGGGCGGGAAGCGCATCGCGCCCATCTCGGCGGTCAGTTCGGGGTCGCAGCCCTCGAAGCCGACGGTCCGCAGCCGCCCGCCGATCGCGTCGGCCTCGTAGACGACCGGCTTCAGGCCCATCTTCATCAGCTCGTAGGCGGCCACGATGCCGGACAGACCGCCGCCGATGACCGCGACCTCCGTGCCGTGCCCGGTCGCCGGGATCTGGCCGAGGCCCGCCGGGTGGGCGAGGAAGTCGTCGTAGGCGTACGGGAAGTCCGGGCCGAACATGGTGATCGGCGGCTGCTGCTCGTCTGCGTGCTCGACGGCGTTGGGCACGGTGGACGTCATGGGGTACGGCTCCTTGCGGCGTGCGTGAAGTAGAGCGTGGGGAGGAAGAAGGTCAGGCCAGGGAGCCGTAGAGGCCGGGGCGGCGGTCCTTGAGATACGGGTTCGCCTCGCGGGAGGCGGCGAGGAGGGCGGGGTCGACGTCGGCGACGACGAGTTCCTCGCCGCGGCCGGCGCGGACCCGGGCGACCCCGTCGGGTCCGGCCAGCGTGGACAGCCCGAAGAACTCGAACTCCCCTTCGTGGCCGACCCGGTTGGCGTAGGCGACGTACATCTGGTTCTCCCAGGCCCGTACCGGGACCAGGGACTCGGCGACCAGCTGGAACGGGTGCATGTTCGCGGTCGGCACGAGGAGCAGGTCGGTGCCGGCCAGGGCGTGGGCGCGGACCAGTTCCGGGAACTCGACGTCGTAGCAGATCATGATCCCGACGGTGAGGCCGCCGAGTTCGGCCTGGACGACCGGCTGGTCGCCGGGGGTGTAGTGGTCCCGCTCGAAGCCGCCGAAGAGGTGGGACTTGCGGTAGTTCGCGAGCCGGGTGCCGTCGGCGGAGATCAGCTGGGCGGAGTTGTGCACGGCCTCGCCGTCGCGCTCCGGGTATCCGTAGACGACCGCCAGACCGTGCCGGTGGGCCAGCTCGGCGATCGCGTCCGCGCTGTCGCCGTCGGCGGGCTCGGCGAGCCGGGCGATGTCGTCGCCGATCGCGTAGCCGGTCAGGAACATCTCCGGGGCGACGAGCAGTGCGGCACCGGCGGCGGCGGCCCGGCCGGCGGCCTCGTCGAGCACCTTGAGGTTCTCGACGGTGGAGCCGGGGTGGCCGGAGCTCTGGAGCAGGGCGGTGCGCATGCTGGTCCTCACCGGGTACGGAAGGGGGGTCTGGGGGCCAGTTAGACGGTACGGTCGGCGGGCCGGACCGGACAAGAAGGACCTGTTGCGCGTCGGCGAGCGGTTCGTTGCGTGATGCGGCCGTCCGGCGGCGATTCGTTGCGCGGGGTCAGAGCTCCCGCAGCCGCTCCACGATCACCTTCAGCAGCTCGGGGTCGGCGGCGGGGCCCGCCGGTTCCAGCCGGCGGGGCTCGTCGATCCGGACCAGGCCGGCTTCGGCGAGATCGCCGAGCAGCACGCGGACGACGGTGAGCGGCAGGTCGGCGTCCGCGGCAAGCTCGACGACCGGGCGGGCCCCGCGCCGCACCAGGGCGAGCAGGGCGGCGCGGGCATGGTCGACGTCCGGCTGGGCCGCGTCCGCCTCCACCGCCGTGACCTGCGACATCAGGTCGATGGCATGCCGGCCGGAGGGCTCGGTACGGCCCCGGGTGACGGTGTAGGGGCGGACGAGCGAGCCGGTCTCGTCCTCGTACCAGTGCTCGTCGCTCACCGCGGTGTCAGGGGGCCGAGCGGACGGCCGCGTCCAGGTGGCGGCCGAGGCGGCGGACGAGCAGGGCCATCTCGTGGGCCAGCTGGCCGACGTCGGTGCGGACGTCGCTGAGGACGGCGAGCCGGCTGCCGTGCCCGGCCGGGGTGACGAAGAGGTAGGCGTCGTCGAGCATCACCATGGTCTGCCGCACCTCTCCGGCGCCGAACCGCTCCCCCGCCGACCGGGCCAGGCTGTGGAAGCCGGAGCACACGGCGGCGAGATGTTCGATGTCCCGGCGCCGCATGCCGTCGGTGTGGCTGAGCGGCAGTCCGTCGGCGGTGAGCAGCACGGCCTGCCGGACGTGGTCCGTCCGGGCGACGAGATCGTCGAGCAGCCAGCCGAGGCCGGTACCGGGCTGGACGCCGGGCGCTGACGCGTCGTCGGCGGGTTGGGGTCGGTCGTCACTGGTCATGGTCGGCGCGCGTCCTCTCCTCGGTGTGGTCCGGCTCCTCCGGTCCGGCCGGCAGTCCTCTGCGCCCCCGGTCCAGGCCGCGCTGGAAGGCCCCGAAGACCGCCCGCATCTCGTCGGCGTCCAGGTCGCGCGTCTCACCCGCGGCCCGCTCCGTGCGCAGCTCGGGGGCGAGGGAGGCCTGGCGGGTGCGGGTGGGCAGGGGCGGGGTCGCGCCGGGGGCGGGGTCCGCCGACGGACCCGGCGGGGGCCCGGCTCCCCGTCCGGCCTCGGCCGCGCCGTACGACGACGGTGCGCCACCCCCGTACGACGACCGTGCGCCGCCTCCGTACGACGACGGCGCGCCGACCGCCGGTCCGTCCCGTCGGCCGCTCTCCGGTTCGACGTCCGCGAGCACCGCCTCGGGCAGCAGCACCACGGCCGTCGTCCCCCCGTACGGGGAGTCCCGCAGGGTCACCTCGATGCCGTGCCGGGCAGCCAGGCGGCCGACGACGTAGAGGCCGAGGCGGTCGTGGCGGGTGGGGTCGAAGGCGTCGGGGGCGGTGAGCGTGCGGTGGGCCTCGGTGAGCTGCTCGGGGTCGAGGCCGAGGCCCCGGTCGTCGATCTCCAGGACGAAGCCCTGGCCCACCCGGGCCGTGCGCAGGGTGACCCGGGTGTGCGGCGGCGAGAACACCGTGGCGTTCTCCAGCAGCTCGGCGACCAGGTGCACGACGTCGGCGACGGCGTCCGCGGCCACGCCCACCTCGGGCATCGGCGGCACCACGACCCGGGTGTAGTCCTCGATCTCGCCGACCGCCGAGGACACCACGTCGGCGATCGGCACCGGCCGCCGCCAGCGCCGTCCGGGGGTGGCGCCGGAGAGGATGATCAGGCTCTCCGCGTGCCGGCGCATCCGGGTGGTCAGGTGGTCGATGTGGAACAGCTCGCCGAGGACGGCCGGGTCGTCGGTGCGCCGTTCCAGCGTGTCGACGAGTTTCAGCTGGCGGTGGACGAGGGCCTGGTTGCGGCGGGCGATGTTGAGGAGGACCGCGAACAGGCCCCGGCGCAGTGTGGCCTGCCGGACCGCGGCCTCGACGGCGGCCAGCCGGGCCCGGTTGAACGACCGGCCGACGTCGCCGATCTCGTCGTCCCCGGCCTCCCCGGCGGCCAGCGGCGGCGCCTCGGTGACCGCGTCCACGTCCTCGCCGGCGCTCAGCCGCTCCATCAGCGCGGGCAGTTGGCGGGCCGTCAGCACATCGGCCGCGTCCCGCAGGATCTCCAGCCGGCGTGAGATGCGCCGGGCCCCGCGCACCGCGAACCAGAGCGAGAGGCCCACGGCCGCCAGCCCGGCCACGCCGACGACGGCCGCCTTGGCCAGCTCCCGGTAGGCGAAGGCCCGGCCGCGCGCGGCGGAGTTCTCGGCGGACCGGGTGCACAGCAGCATGTACCGCTTGACGGCCCGGTCGGTGGTCGACCGCCAGGTGTCCGCGGCGACGGCCGCTCCGGCCCGGTCCGCGCCCGCCCGCAGCAGGGCGTCCTCGCCGCGCACCAGCGAGCGGTGCAGCTCGCCGCCCTGGAACGTCTCGAACAGCGTCCGGGAGTCCGACGGCAGGTCGGGGACGTAGGTCCGTTCGAAGACCCGGCGGTCCTCGATCGTCGCGGTGAGGGTGTCGTACTGCCGGTCGGTGAGCCGTCCGGCGGCCCGTGCCCCGGCGACCAGCGCGTCCTCGCGGGAGACGAACTCCCGTACCCGCACCAGCTCGACGACGACCTGCGACTCCCGGGCCAGCTGTCCGGCCTGGAGGGCGGTGAGGGTGGACTCGACGTCGAAGCCGGGCTCCACGAGGGCGCTGTAGTCGGCGACGGCGGTGTCCCAGGAGATCTTCCGGGACAGCACCCGCGCGCGCAGCCGTTCCAGTCCGCCGGTCGCGGTCACCATCGCGTCCAGGGACTGGCGCTGGCGGTCCGTCAGGCGGCCGCGGTCGCCGTCCCGGACCGCGTCGCGCATGGCGTCCACCGCCCGGTCGGTGCGCCGCTGCTGGGCGAGCAGGCCGGTGGCGGCCGACGTGTCGAGGCGGGCGCCCAGGTAGGCCGCCGACAGCCGCCGTTCGATCTGGATCTGTCCCACGGCGGTGTCGACGGGGGTGCCGAAGTCGTCGTACACCCCCTGGAGCCGGATCAGCGCGCGCAGTTCGGCGGTGACGGACACCATGGCGAAGCTCCACAGTGCCGTCAGCGCGACGGCCGGGGCGAGGGCGAGCGCCACGATCCGCGCGCGGACGGTGGTGGGTCGGCCTACTGGCCAGCGCATGGGTTACCTGCCGGTGTTACCAGTCAGTAAGGAGGGCTGGCACAACCTACGGGATCCCCATCGCGACCGCAATGGTTGCCCCAGGTAACCCCGAGTAACCCCGGATTACGGCTCGACGGCGAACGTGGTGACGACGGCCGCGTGGTCGGAGGGCCAGTCGTTGTCCGCCACCTCGGGCCAGGGCGCCGGGTCTCCGCTCACCCAGGTCCGGGAGTCGACCACGCGCAGCCCCCTGTGCAGCACGTAGTCGATACGGTCCTGCGGCTCGGTCCGCCCACTGCCGTCCTCGTGCACGGGGTGGATCGGCGACCAGGTGTGCCCGGGCGCGGCGGCCGGGTCGGGGTGCGCCTCCCGGTAGGAGTCCCGGAACCCGGCCTCCTCGGCGGCCCTGGTCACCGGCCACTCGACCGCCGCCCAGTCCAGATGGGACGGGCAGTTGAAGTCGCCCGTGAGGACCACGGGTACGTCGGTCGTCCCGATCCGGCGCAGGGTCTCCCGCATCTGTCCGAGCCGTACGTCCTCGTGGGCGATCAGCTCGTCCGCGCCGAGCCCGTCGAAGTGGAACTCGTAGGGCCCGTACGGCGTGTAATGCAGATGCGCCGTCCAGATCTCCACCTCGCGGCCCGGCCGGACGGCGATCCGTACCCCGGCGGCCCCGTAGAAACCGACGTCCGGGTCGCCGAGCCGGGCGGTGACCGGATACCGGCTGATGATCCCGAGGTTCTCCCCCGCCGTGTGGTGGTGCCAGCCGAGCGCCTCGGCGAGTTCCCGGGCGCTGGTCCCGGCGGTCTCCTGGAGGCCGACGACGTCCACGCCCGCGTCGAGGATCACCTTGACCTGCTTGGCGCGGTGGTCGTCGATCCGGCTGCCGCCGAGCCACAGGTTCCAGGACATGACCCGCAGTTCCGGCGCGACCATCCCGCTCAGCTCCCTCGGGGTGACCCCGACGAGGGTGTCCCGGACGGTCCGGCCGGGCGCGCCGCCTATCGGCGCGAGCGAGGGCACGGCGAGGACCGCGCAGCCGGCCGCCTCGGCGGAGGCGACCCCGGTCTCGGTGTCCTCGACGGCCACACAGGCCGCCGGGTCGACGCCGAGCGCACGGCAGGCGGCGAGGTACGGGTCGGGGGCGGGCTTCGTGCGGCCGGTGTCGTCGGCGGTGACCGAGACGGCGAACCGGCCGGCGCCGAGGGCGTCGAGCACGAGGGCGGCGACCGCGCGTGGGGACGCGGTGACCAGGGCGGTGGGGACGCCGGCCGCGGCGAGCGCGTCCAGCAGGTCGAGGGCGCCGGGGCGGGGCACGATTCCGGTGCGGACGCGGTCCGCGAACTCCCGGTGCAGCTCGGCCGCGAGGCCGGCGGCCGGCCGGTCCGTGGCGGCGGCGAGCCAGTCGGCGGTGTGCTCCACCGGGCGGCCCAGCACCTCCGGCTCGTCGGCCTCGGTGAGCGGCCGCCCGGCGACCTGTTCCACCGCCTCCCACCACAGTCGCTCGGTGTCGACGAGCGTTCCGTCCATGTCGAACAGGACGGCCTGGAGGGGGAGTCGGAGGTGGGGGGTCACGTTGTCGTCATTCCTCACTGCTGGGCTTCCGGACACTGTGTCGCCTGGGGGGCTGCCGGATGCTTCGGGACTTCTGGACGCGTACTTCTGCACGCGTTATTTCCGCACGCGCTACTTCTGGGCACGTTCCGCCACGAGCACCGGCCGCTCGGGCAGCGACACGCTCACGGCGGATCCGGCGCCCAGTTCGGCGGCGTCGTGGGCGGGCAGGTCGGCCTTGGCCTCGGTGCCGTCGGCGAGCCGTACGGTGACCCGGACGACCGCGCCCAGGAAGGCGGTGGCGACGACGGTGGCCGTACCGGACCCGTCCCCGCGCACCTGGACGGCCTCGGGCCGCACGAGCACGTCGACCTCGCTCGCGGCCGGCGCCTGTCCGTCGACCGGCAGCCGCTGCCCGAGCACCTCGACCGAGCCGTCCTGGACCGTTCCCGGGATCCGGCTCATCGTGCCGACGAACTCGGCGACGAACGCGGTGGCCGGACGGCCGTACAACTCGGCGGGTTCCGCGCACTGTTCGAGCCGCCCGGCGCGCATCACGGCGACCCGGTCGGCGATGGACAGCGCCTCCTCCTGATCGTGCGTCACGAACAGCGTGGTGATGCCGAGTTCCTGCTGGAGCCGGCGGATCTCCTCGCGGAGCGACAGCCGCACCTTGGCGTCGAGCGCCGACAGCGGCTCGTCGAGCAGCAGCACCCGGGGCCGCAGCGCCAGGGCACGGGCGAGCGCGATGCGCTGCTGCTGGCCGCCGGAGAGCTGGTGCGGGAACCGCTCCCCCTTGTCGCCGAGCCCGACCAGCTCCAGCAACTCGGCGGCCCGGGACCGGCGTTCGGCCGTACCCACCTTGCGCATGCGCAGCCCGAACGCCACGTTGTCGACGGCGTTCAGATGCGGGAAGAGGCTGTACGACTGGAAGACCATCCCGGCGTCGCGGCGGTGGGCCGGGACCCGGGTGACGTCCTCGCCGTCCACCAGCACGGCGCCGGAGTCGGGGTGTTCGAACCCGGCGAGCATGCGCAGGGCGGTGGTCTTGCCGCAGCCGGACGGGCCGAGCAGGGCCAGGAACTCCCCCGGCCGCACGGTCAGGTCGAGTCCGTCGAGGGCGACGGTGGCGCCGAACTCCCGCCGCAGGCCGCGGAATTCGACGGTGGCTGCCTTGGTGGACGCCTTCTCAAGCGTGCTGACACTCATGGTTCATCCCCGGGAGGAAGCGGTTCGGTCACGGCCGCCGGCACCGGCGAGCGCGAGGAGGAGGGCCCAGGTCACCAGGAGACTGAGCACGGAGACGGCTACGGACATCTGGGCCTGCGAGCCGCCGACGTTGTAGATCCACACGGCGAAGGGCTGGTAGCCCAGCAGCCGGGCGACGGTGAACTCACCGAGCACCAGGGCCAGGGTGAGGAAGGACGCGTTGAGCAGCGCGCCGCGCAGGTTGGGCAGGACGGCCCGGACCAGCGCCTGCGGCCACGAGGCCCCGCAGCTCCGCGCGGCCTCGACCAGGGTGCGCACGTCGATCGCGCGCAGCCCGGCGTCCAGCGCCCGGTAGACGAAGGGCAGCGCCATCACGACGTAGGCGAGGACCAGGACGACCGGGAAGGTCGGGTTCTGGACGGCGACGAACGTCTCGAACAGCGGGGTCTTCGACAGGTAGTCGGGGCCCCACTTGAGGACGGTCACGATGCCGGCGACGAACGCGATCGGCGGCACCACCAGCGGCAGCGAGCAGACGATCTCGACGACCGGACGCAGCCTGGGCGCGCTGAGCCGCAGGGCGACCACGGCCGGCACCATCAGCAGCAGCACGACGGCGATGGTGGCGACGGCCAGCTCAAGGGAGAGCAGCAGGCTGGAGACGAATCCGTCGGCGGAGACGATCTGGGTGTAGGCGTCGAAGGTGATGCCCTGGCCGGGCACGTCCACCGTGAACAGGACGGAGGCGCCCAGCGGGACCAGGAAGTAGAGGGCGGCCAGGCCGAGGACGGCCCAGCGCCAGGGGGTCAGGCGTCGAGCCATCGGGCGCTCCGTCGTTGCAGGGGCAGGTACACCGCCATCACCAGGCCGGCCACCAGCACCATGTCCAGGCTCAGGGCGAGGGCCACGTTCTCCTGGCCGACCAGGACGTTGCCGGAGAGGGCGTCGGCGATCTGCAGGGTGACCAGCGGGACCGCGCTGCCGACCATCGCGGCGGCGGTGGCATAGGCGGCGAAGGCGCTGCCGAAGAGCAGCACGAACCCGCCGAGCAGCGAGGGCGCGAGGACCGGCAGGGCCACGAACCGCCAGTACTGCACGCCGGTCGCGCCGTTGTTCCGCGCGGCCTCCCGCCACTGCACCCGCAGGCCGTCCAGGGCCGGGGTGATGGTGAGGACCATCAGCGGGATCAGGAAGTACAGGTAGACGAGGACCAGACCCCAGAAGCTGTAGAGGTCCCAGCCGTGGTCCGCGAGGTGCAGATGCACGGTCAGCACACCGGCGTTGCCGAGGGTCGCGACGAACGCGAACGCCAGCGGCACACCGCCGAAGTTGGCGAGCACACCGGAGGCGGTGAGCACGGCCTCGCGCAGCGCCCGGGAGCGCGAGCTGACCACGGCCTGCGCCAGCGGCAGCCCGAGGACGGCGGCGATGACGGCGGAGAGCGCGGACAGCTTCACACTGCCGACGAGGGCGGTGAGGTACGGCCCCTGCAGCGAGTCGCCGAGATTGCTCGCGGTGTACGAACTCGCGCCGCTGGTCGGGTCCTTGACCGTGAAGGCGCCGTTCAGCATGGCCACGGCCGGCAGTCCGAAGGCGACGGCTGTGAAGGCGAGCAGCGGGACGACGGCGAGCCAGCCGGGGACACGGCGCCGCCGCTTCTGGGAAGCGGCGGACGCCACGTCGGCCCGCGTGAGCGTGGCCGTCATCCGGAGACGGCCTTCGACCAACCGGACGACAGGACCGTCTTGGCCTTGTCCTGCTGGGCCTCGGTCGGGAAGGACGGGGTGCCGGTGACCGCGGGGAGCTTGGCGGCGGCGGTCTTGTCGAGCGTGCCTGCCTTCTCCATGGCGGGCATCAGGACCGGGCGGGCGTAGCCCTTGAGCCACAGGTTCTGGCCCTCGGTGCTGTACAGGTACTCCTGCCACAGGCGGGCGGCCGCCGGGTGCGGGGCGTCCTTGTTGATGGCCTGGGAGTAGTACTGCGAGAACTGGCCGTCGGCCGGGACCGTCACCTTCCAGTCCACGCCCTTGGACTTGAACTCGTCGGCGTAACCGGCGTTGAGGTAGTCCCAGTCGATGGAGATGGGCGTCTCGCCCTTCTCGACGGTGGCCGGGGTGGACTCGACGGGCGTGTAGTTGCCGTTCTTCTTCAGCTCGGCGAAGAAGTCCAGGCCGGGCTGGATGTCGTCGAAGGAGCCCTTGTTGGCGAGCGCCGCCGCGTACACGCCGCCGAAGGCCGAGCCGGACTTGGTCGGGTTGCCGTTGAGGGCGACCTGCCCCTTGTACTGCGGCTTCAGCAGGTCGGCGAAGGTCGTCGGGCAGGTCTTCACCCGC
Organism: Streptomyces sp. NPDC090088; assembly: GCF_044747345.1. Lineage (NCBI taxonomy): Bacteria > Bacillati > Actinomycetota > Actinomycetes > Kitasatosporales > Streptomycetaceae > Streptomyces > Streptomyces sp. NPDC090088. The sequence continues at coordinate 111,458 of NZ_JBIVDZ010000009.1, forward strand.
TTCGCGTCGCAGCCGATGGAGATGTAGCCGCCGTAGTCGTTGTACCACTGGGCCTTCGGGTCCTTCTGGCCCTCGGGGATGTCGTCGTAGGAGGTGACCTTGTACGGCGCGAGCAGCCCCTGCTGGGCGGCGCTGAGCGCGAACGAGGAACCGAGGTCCAGGACGTCCGGCGCCCGGTCCTGGCCCTTGCGCGAGGTCACGGCGTTGATCTCGTCCTGGCTGGAGCCGTCGGGGCTCTCGTCCTCGATCTTGATGCCGTACTTCGCCTTGAAGCCGTCGATGATGGCGCCGTAGTTCGCCCAGTCGCGGGGCACGGCGATGATGTGCAGCGTGCCCTCCTTCTTGGCGGCGGCGATCAGCTTGTCCATCCCGCCGAGGTCGGCGGCGGAGGTGGCGGTGGCGGCGCTCTTGCCACCGGACGTGGTGGACGACGCGTTGTCGGGAGCGGCGCCGCAGGCGCTCAGGGCGAGCGCGGCAACGGTGGCGAGGGAACCGCCGAGGAGGGCGGTTCTCGGCAGGGACACGGTCACGGTCTCTCCAGGGAGTACGCACGAGGGTGGGTGGCGCTAGGGGTGGCGCCGAGCGAACTTGTCTGAACAAGTTGGCCCTAGTACGCCCGCCGTGGGTTTCCCCTTCATGAACGGCGACGAAACTCCAGCCCCTGATTCCCTGCACAATCCAGGCCGGGTACGGGCTGACACGAATCACCTGGGAACGTCGATTAGGCTGGTCACGCTGTGCACAGCTGCCGACTCAGAGGGGAAGCATGACGGCGCGACACGAGGAGATCGCCGACGAGCTGCGGCAGGCCATCGACCGCGAGGAGTACACCGTCGGCAGTCGACTGCCCGCGGAGACGGAGCTCGCCGCGCAGTACGGCGTGTCCCGCGGCACGGTCCGCCAGGCCGTCGCCGCGCTCACCGCCGAGGGGCTGATCGGCTCCCGCCAGGGCGCCCGCCGGGTGGTGCTGGCCAGCCGCCGCAGCCAGAGCTTCGCGGAGCTGCGCAGTTTCGCCCAGTGGGCGAAGGCGATGGGCCGCGAGGCGACGGGCCACGTGGTGGCCCAGGAGTACCGGCCCGCCGCACAGGAGGACGCCGTCCGCCTCCAACTGGCCGCCGGTACGCCGGTGTTGCACGTCCTCCGGGTCCGCGGCCTGGACGGCGAGCCGGTGTTGCTGGAGCGCACGGTGTACGCGGACTGGATCTCGCCGGCGGTCGAGGCGATAGAGCCGGAATGCCCCTCGGTGACCCAACGGCTCTACGAGGACAAGGGGTTGGTCTTCGCCTACGGCGAGCACGTCATCGACGCGGTGGCCGCGGGGGCGCAGGACGCCGAGCTGCTGCGGGTGCGCCGGACGAGTCCGCTGCTGCGGGTGCGCCGGGTGACGACGACGCGCGAGGGCCGCCCGGTGGAGTGGTCGGACGACCGGTACCGGTCGGATGCGGTGAGCTTCAGTGTGCACAACTCCATCGACAGCAACGCGCTGTCGCGGAAGACCGCGGAGTAGGGGGTGGGGGCGCGGGTGAGGTGCCGGGTGCGGGTGGTGTGTGGTTGCTCGCGCAGTTCCCCGCGCCCCTAAAAGGCGACTCGGCTGGTCCCACCTGAGGGGCGCGGGGAACTGCGCGACCAGCCCCCACGCACCCGCACCCGGCACCGGACCCGCACCCCCAAGCCCCTACCCCGTTCTCACCCCGGCGCCCCCGAAGAGAACCGCCGCAGCAACGGCGACAGCACCAGGACCGACTTGGTCCGTTCCACGAAGGGCTCGCCGGCGATCCGCTCCAGCACCCGCTCGAAGTGACGCATGTCGGACGCGAAGACCTGCACGACCGCGTCGGCCTCACCGGTGACCGTCGACGCGGCCACCACCTCCTGGTACCGCTCCAGCCCCCGCTGGATCGTCTCCGGAGAGGTGTTGCGCCGGCAGTAGATCTCGACGAACCCCTCCGTCTCCCAGCCGAGGGCCGCCGGATCGACCCGCACGGTGAAACCCGTGATCGCTCCGGTGGCGCGGAGCCGGTCCACGCGCCGTTTGACGGCAGGCGCGGACAGGCCGACCAGTTGCCCGATGTCCGCGTAGGAGCGGCGGGCGTCCTCGGCGAGGGCGTGCACGATGCGTTCGTCGAGATCGTTCAGCAAGGGGTCGTTCAGCTCTCAGATGTTGCAAGACGGGACCGGCGATAGCCGTATACGAAGTAGAACACGAGCCCGGCCGCCATCCAGACACCGAAGACGACCCAGGTGACGGCCGAGAGGCTGCCCATCATCCAGACGCAGAAGCCGAGGCCCAGCGCGGGCAGCAGCGGGGACAGCGGGACGCGGAAGGTGCGGGGCATCTCGGGGCGGGTCCGGCGCAGCACGACCACGGCGATGTTCACCAGGCCGAAGGCGAACAGGGTGCCGATGCTGGTGGCGTCCGCCAGCTGGCCCAGCGGGATCGCGGCGGCCAGCACCCCGCAGAACACGGAGACGATCACGGTGTTGGCCCGGGGCGCGCCGGTCTTCGGGTGGATCCGGGCGAACACCTTCGGCACGAGTCCGTCCCGGGACATCGCGAAGAGGATGCGGGTCTGGCCGTAGAGCACGGTCAGCACGACGCTGGCGATGGCGACGACCGCGCAGGCGGCCAGCAGCGTCCCCCAGAAGCTCTGACCGGTCACGTCCCGCATGATCTGGGCGAGGGTGGCCTCGGAGCCGGCGAACGTCCGCCACGGCCGCGCGCCGACGGCGACGGCCGCGACGAGGACGTACAGCGCGGTCACGATGACCAGCGACAGCATGATGGCCCGGGGCAGGTCGCGCTGCGCGTCCTTCGCCTCCTCGCCGGCCGTGGAGGCGGCGTCGAAGCCGATGTACGAGAAGAAGAGCGTCGCCCCGGCCGCGCTGACCCCGGCCATGCCCAGCGGCATGAAGTGGGCGTAGTTGCCGGACCTGAAGCCCATGAAGCCGATGGCGCAGAACAGCACCAGCGCGGCGATCTTCACGCACACCATGACGGTGTTGGCGCGCGCCGACTCCTTGGCCCCGCCGAGCAGGAACACCATCGCGAGCAGGACGACGATCAGCGCGGGCAGGTTGAAGACGCCGCCGTCGCCGGGCGGGGCCGACAGTGCCTGCGGGATGGTGACGCCGATCGTGCCGTCGAGCAGTTCGTTGAGGTACTCGCCCCAGCCGACGGCGACCGCGGCCACCGAGACGCCGTACTCCAGGAGCAGGCACCAGCCGCAGACCCAGGCGATCAGCTCGCCCATGGTCGCGTACGCGTACGAGTACGAGGAGCCGGAGACCGGGATGGTGCCGGCCAGCTCGGCGTAGGAGAACGCGGAGAAGAGCGCGGTCAGCCCGGCGATCACGAAGGAGAGCGTGACGGCCGGGCCGGCCTTGGGGACGGCCTCGCCGAGCACCACGAAGATGCCGGTGCCGAGGGTGGCCCCGATGCTGATCATCGTCAGCTGCCAGAGCCCGAGCGAACGCCGAAGCGATCCGCCCTCGCCCTGCCCGCCCTCCGCGACCAGCCGTTCCACCGGTTTCCGGCGCATGAGCCGGGCACCGAGGGACGGGGGGACGTCGGTTCGTGGGGGTGCGCCTTGGCCTTGGTCGAGCACGCGCGGCTCCTTCGTCGCTGCGGGTGAGGGCGGCCGGAACCGGCGGCGCCCCTCCCGCAGGGCCCCACCGAGCGGGGTCCCGGCCACGCCACGTACAGCGCACGACCCTATGAGCCGACACTTCACGGACGTAATGCAGCAACCTTGCCCATATACGCAAGATCATTGCGTCCGCGGCAGCAACGCGAACTTTTGTTGCGCGCCGCTCATGACACGCCCCCTCAGGGGCGCGGGGAACTGCGCGACCGGCCACGGACGACCCGCACCCGAAATCGGCGCCCCCAGCGGAGCGTCTAGCTCCAGCTGGCGTGCAGCGGCTTGCCCTCGGCGTAGCCGGCCGCGCTCTGGATGCCCACGATCGCCTTGTCGGCGAACTCCTCCAGGGACCCGGCGCCCGCGTAGGTGCACGACGACCGCACGCCCGCGATGATCGAGTCGATCAGGTCCTCCACCCCCGGCCGGGCCGGGTCGAGGTACATCCGGGAGGTCGAGATGCCCTCCTCGAACAGCGCCTTGCGGGCCCGGTCGTAGGCCGACTCCTCGGACGTGCGGTTGCGCACCGCACGCGCGGAGGCCATGCCGAAGGACTCCTTGTACAGCTGCCCGTCGGCGTCCTGCTGGAGGTCGCCCGGCGACTCGTAGGTCCCCGCGAACCAGGACCCGATCATCACGTTGGACGCGCCGGCGGCGAGCGCCATCGCCACGTCGCGCGGGTGGCGGACACCGCCGTCGGCCCACACGTGCTTGCCGTACTTCCTCGCCTCGGCCGCGCACTCCAGGACCGCCGAGAACTGCGGCCGGCCGACGCCGGTCATCATGCGGGTGGTGCACATGGCGCCGGGGCCCACACCGACCTTGATGATGTCCGCGCCCGCGTCGACGAGGTCCTTGACGCCCTCGGCGGAGACGATGTTGCCGGCCACGATCGGCACCCGCGGGTCGAGGTCGCGGACCAGCTTGATCGCGTTGATCATCGACTCCTGGTGGCCGTGCGCGGTGTCGATGACGAGCGTGTCGACGCCCGCTTCGAGGAGCTGCTTGGCCTTGTCCACGAAGTCGCCGTTGATGCCGACGGCGGCGGCGATGCGCAGCCGGCCGTCGGCGTCGGTCGCCGGGGTGTACAGGGTGGCGCGCAGGGCGCCCTTGCGGGTGAGGATGCCGGCGAGCTTGCCGTCCCGGTCCACGGCCGGGGCGTAGCGGCGGTTGGCCCCGTCGAGCTTGTTGAACGCCTCGCGCGGGTCGATGTCCGCGTCGATCAGCAGCAGGTCACGGGACATGACCTCGGCGAGCTGGGTGAAGCGGTCGACACCGGAGAGGTCGCGGTCGGTGACGACACCGACCGGGCGGCCGTCCTCGTCGACGACGACACCGGCGTTGTGCGCGCGCTTGGGCAGCAGGGCCAGCGCGTCGGCGACGGTCTGGTGCGGGGCGAGCACGATGGGGGTGTCCAGCACCAGGTGGCGGCTCTTCACCCAGGTGATGACGTCGGTGACCACGTCGATCGGGATGTCCTGCGGGATCACGACGAGCCCGCCGCGCCGGGCCATCGTCTCGGCCATCCGCCGGCCCGCGATCGCGGTCATGTTGGCGACGACCAGCGGGATGGTGGTGCCCGTGCCGTCCGGCGAGCTGAGGTCCACCCCCTGACGCGAGCCGACCGCGGAGCGGCTCGGCACCATGAAGACGTCGTCGTACGTCAGGTCGTACGGGGGCTGGAGGTCATTGAGGAAACGCACGTGCCGCACATCCCAGTCGATCAGAGGTGACCCCCGGACCGGCCGGCCAAGGGGAAGAGCACGTACTTCATTGTCCCATGGGGGCCGGTATGTGATGCCCGGGACGAACGTCCAGGCAGGTCAGCGGTGCTTGGGAGGAACGTCCAAGCCGTCAGCCGAGAGCCAGGGCGACCGTCAGGGCCGGTTCCCCCGCGGCCGCCTGGCCGAAGACGTCCTGGGCGACCTGCCACTCGTCGGGCCGGGTCCGCGCGTACTCCTGCCAGCCGGTGACGACGACCAGGAGCCCGTGGTCCACGGCCTGCGGCGGCCAGACCGAGGGGTCGCGAAGGCTGTCGGCCAGGGCGTCCCAGTTGCGGCCGAACCAGTCGGGCAGGCGCAGCGCGGCGACGGCCCGGTCCATCAGGGCCGCCTTGTCGGTGACCCCGGCGAGATCGAGCGTGACCAGGTGGGGACTCGGATACGACGTCATCTCAGTACCGTCCGGGGGGAGTTGGGGGGCCGGTGGGACCGGTGGGACCGGTGTAGTAGATCCCACCGGCGGCCCGGGTGACAACGCGGCGATCACCCGCGCGGACACCCCGTCACCCGTTCTCGGCGGCCTCGGCGGCCTTGGGCGCCGGGGGCAGGTCGTCGAGGAAGTCCGCGGACGGCACGAAGAAGAGCGTGCCGGTGACCGCCGTGGAGAAGTCGAGGATCCGGTCGTGGGTGGCGTCCTGGGTGCCGAGGAACATGTTGCGCAGCATCTGCTCGATGACGTCCGGGGTACGGGCGTACCCGATGAAGTAGGTGCCGAACTCGCCGTGGCCGGGGCTGCCGAAGGGCATGTTGTCGCGCAGGATCTGCTGCTCCTCGCCGTCCGGTCCGGTGATCGTGTTCAGGTCCACATGGGAGGCCGGCTCCTCCAGTTCGATGTTGGCGAGCTTGGTACGGCCGATGATCCGCTCCTGCGTCTCGACCGGCAGCGCGTTCCAGCCATCCAGGTCGTGCAGGTACTTCTGGACGATCACATAGCTGCCGCCGGCGTGCGCGGGGTCCTCCTGGCCGATCAGGACGGCCCGGCGGGCGGCGGCGCCGACCGGGTTCTCGGTGCCGTCGACGAAGCCCAGCAGGTCGCGGGCGTCGAGGTACTTGAAGCCCTGTACCTCGTCCTCGACGGTCACCGCGTCGCGCAGCCGGTGCATGATCTCGGTGGCGAGCCCGAAGCAGAGGTCGAACCGGGTGGCCCGGATGTGGAGGAGGAGGTCGCCGGAGGTGGCGACCGCGCTGTGCCGGGGTCCCTCCAGGGGCCGGAACGGGTGCAGCCCGGCGGGGCGCGGGTGGTCGAACAGCCGGTCCCAGGCGTCGGAGCCGATGCCCGCGACACAGCTCAGGGCGGCGTCCGGCGCGCCGAACCCGAAGCTGCGCTGCAGCGCGCTCAGCTCGCCCAGCACGTCTCGTGCGGTCTCCTCGCCGCCGGGGCGGACGCTCACCACCAGGAAGATCGCGGCGGTCGTCAACGGCCTGAGCACGGACTGTGGTTCCGCTCCGGGCCCGGGCTGGGATCCAGTGGTCAACGCGTCCTCCCGATCGGTTCGGCGCTCGGCCTGTCGTCGTACCCATACTCGGGGTCGACGGCGTCCAGTCGAACACAACACGGGAGACGGCGCCGGGGTGCTCGAAAATTTTTCCCGCCGACGGAATAGACAGACCTGTCTATGGGGTTGACCAGGGCGAGCAGACAGACAGACCGGTCTACTCACTGAGGACCGGCCGGTACGGGCCTCAGAACCGACGCTCTTCGGCCCCGTCCCCGCGAAGGATCTCCGATGAACCACCTCGCACCGCACGAGCGAACCGCGCGCACCACGGCATCGCGCAAGCCGATCCCGCCCCGCGCGGCGTTCTATGTGCTCGCCTCCGTCGTCGTCTCCTTCCTCGCCGCCTCCAGCGCGCCCACCCCGCTGTACGCGACCTACCAGGCCGAGTGGGGCTTCACCCCGATCACCACCACCCTGGTCTTCGGCGTCTACGCGATCGCCGTCCTGTCCGGCCTGCTGGTCCTCGGCAAGCTCTCCGACCACGTCGGCCGCCGTCCCGTCCTGATCGCCGCGATCGCCGCGCAGGCCGCCGCGATGCTGGTGTTCGCCACCGCCGGGGGCGTCGGCGAACTGCTCGTCGCCCGCGTGGTGCAGGGCCTGTCCACGGGTGCCGCCCTCGGCGCGGTGGGCGCCGCGATGATGGACGTCAACCGCTCCCGCGGCACGCTGGCGAACGCCTTCGCCCCCGGTCTCGGCACCGCGACGGGCGCCCTGGTCAGCGGTTTCGTCGTGCAGTACCTGCCGGCCCCGACCCACACGATCTACCTCGCCCTGCTGGGCGTGTTCGTGGCCCAGGCGGTCGCCCTCGCCCTGATCGACGAGACCGTCACCAAGGCCCCGGGAGCCCTGGCCAGCCTGGTGCCCGAGATCAGGCTCCCGCGCTCGGTCCGCGGCGCCGTCCTCGCCGCCTCCCCCGTCATCTTCGCCGTCTGGGCGCTCGCCGGGTTCTACGGCTCCCTCGGCCCCGCCCTGGTCCGCACCCTGGTCGGCTCCACCTCCGCCGTCTACGGCGGCCTCGGCCTCTTCGTCCTCGCGTTCGTCGCCGCCGGCTCCGTGCTCGCCCTGCGCAAGGCCGCCGCGACGACCGTGATGTACACCGGCATCGGCGCGCTGGTCGCCGGGGTCGCCCTCACGCTGGTGGCCGTCGTGCAGAGCGCACCGGCGCTGTTCTTCGTCGGCACGGCCGTCGCCGGCTTCGGTTTCGGCAGCGGCTTCCAGGGCGGCATCCGTACCGTGCTGCCGCTGGCCGAGCCGCATGAGAGCTCCGGGGTGCTGTCCCTGCTGTTCGTCGTCGCCTACCTCGGCATGGGCGTCCCCTCCGTGGCCGCCGGCGCGCTGGTGGTGCACGGCGGCGGGCTGCTGCCGACCTCCGAGGAGTACGGCGCGGTGGTCATCGCCCTGGCCCTGCTGGCCCTCGCCGCCCTGCTGGTACGCGGCCGGCCGCAGAGCGCGCCCGGAGTGCTGGTGGCCTCCGGCGGCTCGCAGCCCGTCGCGGCCGCCCGGGCCGAGCACGCGGACGCGACGCGCTGACTGAGTAGACCGGTCTGGTCAGCCCTGGACTCAAGGAATGTCGAGAAGGTGAGTGGCATGACGAAGACGGTGAGTGCCAAGGCCCCCACGGCCCGGGAGCGGCTGCTCTCGGCGGCGAACGAGCTGTTCTACGCGGAGGGCGTGCAGACGGTCGGGATCGACCGGATCATCGAGCACGCCGGGGTCGCCAAGGCCTCCCTGTACAACACCTTCGGCGGCAAGGAACAGCTCATCCGCGCCTACCTCGACTCCCGGCACGCCCGGCTGACCGAGCGGCTGCTGCGCCGGGTCGACGCGGCCGGGACCCCGCGGGAGCGGCTCCTCGCGGTCTTCGACGCGCAGGCCGAGCTGTTCGCCCAGCAGAACTACCACGGGTGCGCCTTCGTGGCGGCCAGCGCCGAGGCCAAGCCCGGCAGCGCCGTCGAAGAGGCCTCCGACGCCTACCGCGCCTGGGTCCGCGCCCTGCTCACCGGCCTCGCCCGGGAGGCCGGCGCCCGGGATCCCGAGACCCTGGGCCGCCAACTCCACCTGCTGTACGACGGGGGCGGCCTCTCCGCCCGCATGGACCGCGACCCGTCGGCGGGCGCGGTCGCCCGGGAGGCGGCCGGCGTCCTGATCGACGCGGCGGTTTCGAGCGCACGCTGAGACTTCGCGGACGGGCGCCGCGGCAGCGTTGTCACCGGTGCCGCCGCGGCGCTACGCCGTTCCGCGTCAGGAACCGTCCGGGTCGGAGCGGTTCAGCGTCGACTTGGGCGTCGAACCCGCCGTCATCAGATAGTCGGCGGCCGAGGTGTCGGTGACGAGGCTGGTGACCAGCCCCGACCGCAGCACCGCGTCGATCGCGGCCGCCTTGCGCTGCCCGCCCGCGATCGCGACGACCTCGGGGATCCGGCGCAACTGGTCGGCCTTGACCGTGATGCAACGTTCCCCCAGGTCGCGCCCGACCCGGCGGCCCTCGGCGTCGAAGAGATGCGCGGCCATCTCGGCGGCGACACCGAGCGTGGCGTAGTGCGCCCGCTCCTCGTCGCTGAGCATGTCGTGCACCGTCGAGATACCGGGCTCCCAGGAGCCGATGGAGACACACGCGACCGTGACCTTGTCGAAGTACTCGAAGGCCCGGGCGATGCCGGTCTGGCTGCGCAGCGCGGCCGCGGTGGCAGCGTCCGGCAGCAGCATCGGCGCGTAGATGGGGTGCGCGTCCCCGCCCGACACCTGGGCGGCGCGCCGGACGGCCTCGACCGACCCGCGCTCGGAGGTCCCGGCGTCGTACACGCCCGTCAGCTGCACCACCGTGCACGGCGGCAGCCGGTCGAGCGCCGCCGCCATGTGGATCGTGGACCGGCCCCAGGCCAGACCGAGCACATCTCCCTCGTTGACCAGCTCGCCGAGCAGGTCCGCGGCGACCTCGCCGAGGTTCTCGGGGTCCGGGGTCTCCTCCGCCTCGGCCGGGGACTCGACCACGACGGCGTGCCGCAGGCCGTAGCGGGCGCGGAGCGCGTCCGAGCGCTCGGCGTCCAGTTCGGCCGGCACACGGATCTCGATGCGTACGAGATCCCTTTCGAGGGCAGTCTCCAGTACCCGGGCCACTTTGAAGCGGCTGACGCCGAACTCCTCAGCGATCTGGATCTTGGACTTGCCCTCGAGGTAGAAGCGGCGGGCCATGGCCGCCGCCTGCACCAGCTCAGCGGGTCCCATCCGCATGGCTGACCGGCCCGCCGACATACCCGACACGGCCATCTCCTCACTGCTGTTCACACTCTGGATACGCCGTTCATCCTTGCAGATCCGGCGCACTTGATCAGCCCTGATCGGAGCCGTTCACGTTCCCGTACCTCAGTGGTCGCACGCCCACGACGCCCGGGCGGTGGCCGACTCCGCCTGGGTGCGTAGTGCACGTACCGCCTCTGCCGGGTCGTTTGCCCCGTACACCGCCGATCCAGCCACGAAAACATCGGCCCCGGCCTCCGCGCAGCGCTCGATCGTCGACGCCGAAACGCCGCCGTCGACCTGAAGCCACAGCTCCAGTCCGTGCTTGCTGATCAGTTCCCGGGTGCGGCGGATCTTCGGCAGCATGATGTCGAGGAACGCCTGACCTCCGAAACCGGGCTCCACGGTCATGATGAGCAGCATGTCCAGCTCGGGGAGCAGGTCCTCGTACGGCTCGATGGGCGTCGCGGGCTTGAGCGCCATGGAGGCGCGGGCGCCCTTCGCCCGGATCTCGCGGGCGAGCCGCACCGGGGCGGCCGCCGCCTCCACGTGGAAGGTGACGGAGGAAGCCCCCGCTTCGACGTACTGGGGTGCCCACCGGTCGGGGGCCTCGATCATCAGGTGGCAGTCCAGCGGGATGTCCGTAGCACGGGCCAGGGATTCTACGACCGGCACGCCGAGCGTGAGGTTCGGGACGAAGTGGTTGTCCATGACGTCGACGTGGAGCCAGTCGGCGCCTTCGACCGCCTTCGCCTCGTCCGCGAGGCGGGCGAAGTCGGCGGACAGGATGCTGGGGTTGATCTGCGCGGCCATGCCCCAAGCGTGCCATGCCCTGGCGGGGTGGGCCGAGTGGGGTTCGGGGTGGGTGCGGACGAGTGTCGGCTGCGGGTGGGTGGGGGCTGGCCGCGCAGTTCCCCGCGCCCCTTGCGGGGCGCTGCAGCCGCGGTGCCCTTCCAGCTCACCCAGCTGCGGGCAGGCGTGCCGCACGGCGGCACGGGTGGGCGCTGGGGGTCCCCCCGGCCGAAGGCTGGGGGAAGCACCCTGCCGGCGCCGGTAAGCGTCCCCACCCCGCCTCAGCCGGTGCGACGGATCAGCGCGAGGTACATCGCGTCCGTGCCGTGCAGGTGCGGCCACAGCTGGACGTCCGGGCCCTCGCCCAGCTCCGGTACCCCCGGGAGCAGCGGACGCGCGTCCACCAGCTCCGTGTCCGGGCGCTGCTTCAGCACGTCCTGCACCACCGCCCGCGTCTCCGCCAGATGCGGGGAGCAGGTCGCGTACCCGACCACTCCGCCGACCCGCACCGAGTCGATCGCGGTGCGCAGCAGGGCGCGCTGGAGCGGGCCGAAGTTGTCGAGGTCCTCGGGGCGGCGCCGCCACCGTGCTTCGGGGCGGCGGCGGAGCGCGCCCAGCCCCGTGCAGGGGACGTCCATCAGGACCCGGTCGAAGGTGCCGGGCAGCCACGGCGGCCGGGTGCCGTCGGCGGCGATGACCTGGTAGGGCCCGGGGTTGCCGTGCAGTGCCTTCTCGACGAGCCCGGCCCGGTGCGGCTGCTTCTCGGAGGCGAGCAGTACGGCTCCGCGCTCCGCGGCGAGCGCGGCGAGCAGCGCGGCCTTGCCGCCGGGTCCGGCGCACCCGTCGAGCCACTTCGTGTCCGGCCCCTCGACCGGCGCGTTGGCGAGCGCGAGGGCGACCAGCTGGCTGCCCTCGTCCTGCACACCGGCCCGGCCCTCCTGCACGGCCGTGATCGCGCCGGGCTCCCCGCCCTCGGTGAGCCGCACCGCGTACGGCGACCAGCGCCCCGCGACGGCCGCCTCCTCGCCGAGCAGCTCCTCGGCGGTGGCCCGCCCAGGCCGGGCGACCAGGGTCACCTCGGGCCGCTCGTTGTCGGCGGCCAGCAGTTCCTCGATCCCCGCCCGTCCGCCACCCAACGAATCCCAGAGCGCGGAGACGACCCAGCGCGGATGCGAGTGCACGACGGCGAGATGGTCCTCGGGGTCCTGGTCGTAGGACGGCGCGACCTTGACGAGCCAGCCGTCGAGGTCGTCCTGTGCGACCTTGCGCAGCACGGCGTTGACGAACTTGGCCCGCCCGTCCCCCAGCACCACGCGGGCCAGTTCGACGGAGGCGGACACGGCGGCGTGGCTCGGGATCCGGGTCCCGAGCAGCTGGTGGGCGCCCAGGCTGAGCACGTCAAGGACCGGCGGGTCGACCTCGCGCAACGGCCGGTCGACACAGGCGGCGATGATCGCGTCGTAGGTGCCCTGCCGGCGCAGCGTCCCGTACACCAGCTCGGTCGCGAGCGCGGCGTCCCGCCCGTCGAAGTCGCCCTTCTCCCGCGCCTTGCGCAACAGGGGCGGCAGCACGAGGTTGGCGTACGCGTCCCGCTCGTCCACGGCGCGCAGCGCCTCGAAGGCGAGGATACGGACGGGGTCCTTCTGGGGACGACGGTAGGGCTTGGCGGGCCTGCGCGGCCGCCGGGACTGCTCGCTCACGAAAAAGGTGCTCCGGGTACGGGAATGAGGCGACTCCCAGCGTACGCCGCGCACACCGGAAAGCCGCTGCTGAGAAAGGGGACTCAGGCGCCGAGGGTCTCGCCGGTGCCGATGCGCGCACCGCGCGCCCAGTCGGCGGCCCGCATCGGCTTCTTGCCCTGGGCCTGCACCCAGAGCAGTTCCACGGCGTACGACCCCGTCCCCACGTGCACGCTGTTCTTGCCGACGGCGATCTCGGCCGGCGCGAGATCGGTCCGCTCGGGCACCGGGGTGACCTGGATCAGCTTGAGCCGCTCACCGCGGAAGACGGTCCAGGCGCCGGGGGCGGGGGTGCAGCCGCGCACGACCCGGTCCACGCGCAGCGCGGGCGCCGACCACTCCACCTTCGCGTCCTCGACGCTGATCTTCGGCGCGAGGGTGATGCCCTCCGCCGGCTGCGGTACGGCCTTGAGCGTGCCGTCCTCGATCCCGTCCATGGTCGCGGCGAGCAGCCCGGCCCCGGCGAAGGCGAGCCGGGTCAGCAGGTCGCCGCTGGTGTCGGTGGGCCGGACCTGCTCGGTGACGGTCCCGTAGACGGGCCCGGAGTCCAGCCCCTCCTCGATGAGGAAGGTGGAGGCGCCGGTGATCTCGTCCCCGGCCATGACGGAGTGCTGGACGGGCGCCGCCCCGCGCCACGCGGGAAGCAGCGAGAAGTGCAGATTGACCCACCCGTGGGCCGGAACGTCGAGCGCGACCCGCGGCAGCAGCGCGCCGTACGCCACCACCGGGCAGCAGTCCGGCCCGATCTCCGCCAGCCGCGCCAGAAACTCCGGATCACGCGGCTTGAGCGGCCTCAGCACCTCGATCCCGGCCTCCGTCGCCCGCTCGGCCACGGGAGAAGCGATCAGCCTGCGCCCCCGCCCGGCCGGCGCGTCGGGTCGCGTGACCACGGCGGCCACCTCGTGCCGCCCGGAGGCGATGAGAGCGTCCAGAGCGGGAACGGCGACTTCGGGAGTACCGGCGAAGACAAGCTTCATGGGCGGCTGAGAGCCTCTCGGACGGGGTCACTTACGGGCAACGCACAAGTTTATGCCGCCCCGCCGGACCAACCCCACCGCCCACAACCCACCGCCCGCAGGCCGCCGACGGCACCCCGCCGCCGACCGCGAACGGGCGGTGCGCGAGTGGGAGAGGAAACGGTGGTGCACAGCGGGCCGCACGGCGTACGCATATGCCCATACGCCCCCACACCGTGACCAGCGGAGCGTCCACGCGTTGGTCAAGACAGAGTTGACCACAACGGGCCGCATACGCGCGGCCCATTCCTTTCACGCCGGTTCGAGAGGCTTGTTCATGGCCGACCACGCAACCCACGACGCCCAGGCCCGGGCCAGCCTGCACTTGCTGGTGCGGGACATCGAGCGGGTCCGCCGCCAGGTGGACGCACTGCGCACGCTCACCGCCCAGTTGGGCAACGTCTACCGCCCACGCCGCTCCGGCCCGTCCACGGGCTTCGTCGTCTACGGACGCGCCCCCGCCCCGACGGTCCGTCTCGCCCAGGAGCTCCGGGACAGTGTCGAAACCCTGGTCACGGCCGCCGTGGACTTCGACCGCTCGCTCGGCTTCTCCTGGGACGCGGTGGGCTCCGCGCTCGGGGTCACCAAGCAGGCGGTGCACCGCCGTTACGGCGCCCGTCGCACCACGGCCCAGACGACGGTGACCGCCGAGGCCGAACGGCCGACGGAGCCGTCGGGCACCCGCACCATGAACGTGGGCGGCGGTCTGCCCACCGTGCCGACGGTCCCGGCCGCCCGCTCCATGCCGACCCAGCCCACCGCGGGCAGCCCCACCCTCCGCGACGAGGCACGACCGACCGCCTTCCCCGGCCCGCGCAACGGCTGACGTACACAACAGCTGACGTACACAACGGCTGACGTACACAACGGCTGACGTACGCAACCGCTGAGGTGCCCCCACGGCCGACGTACACCCGCCGCTGACGTCCGCAGCGGCCCACGTACGCGACCGACCGCAGGCATGCGCGACCACCGACACACGCGACGGCCCGCCGGCACCACGGCCCGCCCCACGCGACGGCTCGACCACGCCACGGCTGACCTCAAGGGCTGACCCTCCCGCCCCTGCCCTCCCGGCAAGCACCCGGGAGGGCAGCCGTACGTCGCGGCCCCGCCCCACCCGGCCCTCACCCGATGTCCGGCGGATCGATCCGCACCCGCACCGCGTCCCCTCCCCCTCCCCCTCCCCCACTCGCGTTCCCGCTCCCGCTCCCGCGGGCCATCCGCGCGGCCTGCGCCGCCTTCAGCGCCCCCGCCAACGCGGCGCCGCTCCCCGGCGGCACCCGTACCAGCGCCCGCTCCCAGTGCTCCCCGGGCGGCGGCGCCCCCACCCGCCGGGGCGCCCCGGCCCGCACCACGGGCAGCGGCACCGGCCCCAGCACCTCGGCGTCCGGCGGCAGTTGCGCCGTACCGAGAAACTCGGCGACCGCCGCCGCCGTCCCCGACACCGCCGCCATCCGCGACACCGGCGGAAACCCCAGCTCGGCCCGCTCGGCCAGCTCCCGCACCGCATGCCCGACGGGGTCCCACCGCACCAGCGCCTGCACGGGCCGCAGCGTCGGCTCCGCGACGACGACCACGGTCCCCCCGTCCCCCTGCGGCCGCACCAGCGCCCCCGCCGCGATCCACCGCCGCAACGCGTCCTCGCCGGCCCGAAGATCCGGCCGTCCGAGCATGGCCCAGCCGTCCAGCAGCAGGGCGGCCGCGTAGCCGCCCTCGGCGACCGGCTCGGCGCCCGGGGTGCTCACCACCAGCGCGGGCGTCCCCGGCACGGTGTCCAGCACATGCTCCCGCCCGGAGGTCCGTACGGGGACGGCGGGAAAGGCCCGCCCCAGCTCCTCGGCGGTCCGCCGGGCCCCGACCACCTGGGCCCGCAGCCGGAAGCCACCGCACGCCGGACAGTGCCAGTCGCTCTCCTCGCGCCCGCACCACCCGCAGCCCAGCGCTCCCGCGTCCCGCGCCTCCAGCGGCCCGGCGCAGTGCCGGCAGCGGGCAGGCTCCCGGCACTGCGCACAGGCCATGCGGGGCACATAGCCGCGCCGGGGCACCTGCACCAGCACGGGACCGTGCCGCAGCCCGTCCCGCACGGCCTGCCAGGCGAGCGTCGGCAACCGGGCGGCCCGCGCGGCCTCGTCCCGTGCGAGGTCCCCGTCCCCCACGGTCCGCACCAGCGGCGCGGCACGGCGCACCTGATCCCGCCCGGCCGCCAGGGGACGCGCCCAGCCGTTCGCGACGAGCTGCGCGGCCTCCACCGTGCAGCTCCAGCTCCCGACCAGAAAGGCGCACTTGTCCAGGGCCGCCCGCAGCAGCAGCACGTCCCGCGCGTGCGGCTGCGGTGCGTGCTGCTCGCTGTGGCTGTCGTCCCCGTCGTCCCAGAGGGCGACCAGGCCGAGGTCCCGTACCGGCGCGAACATGGCCGCCCGGGTCCCCACCACCGCCCGTACCGTGCCCCGGCTGACGGCGAGCCACTGCGCGTACCGCTTCTCGGGCCCGGCGTCGGCGGTGAGCAGCGCGTGCCGTCCCGCGCCGAGGACCTCGGTCAGCGCGGCGTCGACCCGCGCGGCGGCCCGTCCGTCCGGTACGACGACGAGCGCGCCGCGCCCCGAGGCGAGCGTGGCGGCGACGGTCCGGGCGAGTTCGGCGCTCCACTCCGGTCCGGGCAAAGCGGTCCACACCGCGCGCGGCGCGCCCCCGGAGGCGAGGGACTCGACGAAGGCCGGCCCGTGCTCGTATCGCGTCCAGGTACCGGCGTCGGGCGCCGGCGGGGGTGGCAGCGGTTCGGGGGACGGGCGCTTCTCGGCCCGCGCGCTGCGCGGCGGCACCGCCAGCTGCAGCACGTCGGCGAGGCTTCCCGCGTACCGGTCGGCGACGGCCCGCGCGAGCCGCAGCAGTTCCTCGCTCAGCACCGGCTCGGGCGAGACGACCTGGGCCAGCGCGGCCAGCGGTCCCGAGTAGTCGGACTCGGCGAGCCGTTCCACCAGGAACCCGTCGATGAGCCCTCCGCCCTCCCGGCGCCCGTCCCGCACCCGGTGCCGCCCGGCCCCGAACCGCACCCGGACCCGCACCCCCGGCTGGGCCTCGGCGTCCAGCTCGGCGGGGACCGCGTAGTCGAAGTACCGGTCGAGGTGGAGCACGCCCTTGTCGACGAGCACCCGCGCGACCGGCAACCGCTCGGCCAGCGCGGCCCCCCGCCAGGTCCGCGGCTTGGCCCGCGGCACCTTGGCCTCCCGCACGCTCTCCCGGATGAGCGCGAGCTGCTCCGGCGGCACCCCTGCGGCGCCTCCGCTCTCCTGCCCGTTCTCGCTGCTCACGCTTGCATTCTTACCAAACGCCACTGACAACGGCCGTACCGCGAGGCGCCGTTCCGCCCTCGCCAGCCCATGGGTTCACATACATATCCACAGGTTCAACCCATTGACCCGGAAGATCAGCTTCCCTAATCTGCCCATCTACGTGACTGCAATTCATGTACATGCACAAAGGGCGGGAGACAACGATGTCAGACGCGGCTGTGGCGGCCGGGCCCCAGGTGACGGCCGAGCAACGGGCGACCGGGAAGTTCCTCCGCCGGATGATGCCGATCCTCGTGCTGATGTTGCTGGTCAACAACCTGGACCGGACGAACGTCGGCTTCATCCAGGACGAGCTGCGCGCGGACGTCGGCGTCAGTGCGACGGCCTACGGGCTCGGGGCCGGGCTGTTCTTCATCGGGTACGCGCTGTTCGAGGTGCCCAGCAACATGCTCCTGGAGCGCTTCGGCGCCCGGGTCTGGCTGACCCGGATCATGATCACCTGGGGTCTGGTGATCGTGGCGATGTGCTTCATCCACAACGTCACCACGTTCTACGTGCTGCGCTTCCTGCTCGGTGTCGCCGAGGCGGGCTTCTTCCCCGGCGCGATGCTCTACATCACGCAGTGGCTGCCCGACTCCAGCCGGGGCCGGGCCACCGCGATCTTCCTGGGCGGTTCGGCCGCCGCCGGCATCGTCACCGGACCGGTCACCGGCGCCCTGCTCGAACTGCACGGCGCGGGCGGTGTCGCCGGCTGGCGGTGGATGTTCGGCATCGAGGGCACCCTCTCGGTCATCGTCGGCGTCATCGCCGGGTTCTTCCTGGTCTCCCGGATCGAGGACGCGCGCTGGCTGTCCGCCGAGGAGAAGGGCGCCCTGCGGGCGTCCGTGGCCAGGGACGAGGCGCGGCGGGAGCGGGCGCCGCGCGTGTCGCGGCTGCGGCTGATGTTCCATCCGCAGGTCGCGCTGCTGACCGGGGCGTTCTTCGCGATGACCCTCACCGGGTACGCGATCACCTTCTGGCTGCCCAGCCTCATCGAGGAGATCAACGGGCTGTCGCCCTTCGAGGTCGGCCTGCTCGCCGCCGTACCGGCGATCGCCTCCATGATCGCGATGTACTCGATGAGCCACTTCACCGACCGCGCGCCCGACCGGCGCCCCTACCTGGCGGTGACCCTGCTGCTGTCGGCCGCCGGCACCTACCTGGCCACGCTGGGCTCGCCCTGGTTCGGACTCGCCGCGATCACCCTCGCCGGGGTCGGCTCCAAGTGCGCGGCGACGCTGTTCTGGCCGATGGCCCAGACCGGCCTGGATCTGCGGATCGCCGCACCCGGGCTGGCGCTCGTCAACTCCATCGGCAACCTCGGCGGCTTCGTCTCCCCGTTCCTGTTCGGGTACCTCAAGGACACGACCGGCAGCACCAACGGCGGCCTCTACACCCTCTCCGCCGCCTCCCTGCTGGCGATCCTCGCGGCCCGCCACCTCCGGGGGACCCGCACCGCCGACGCCCCGGTGTCCGCGACACCCGCCGCGGACACCACGGACACCACGGACACCACGACCGAGCAGCCGCGCGTGTCCTAGGAGTCGCGGGAACGACGTCGGCTCCCGTCCCCACCGAGCGGTGGGAACGGGAGCCGACGTCAGATGTGCCGGGTGCCGGTGGCTCAGAGGCCGACGGCGTTGCGCAGGGCCTCGACGCGGTCCGTGCGCTCCCAGGTGAACTCGGGGAGCTCACGGCCGAAGTGGCCGTACGCGGCGGTCTGGGCGTAGATCGGGCGGAGCAGGTCGAGGTCGCGGATGATCGCGGCCGGACGCAGGTCGAAGACCTCGTCGATGGCCTTCTCGATCTTCTCGGCGTCGACCTTGGCGGTACCGAAGGTCTCGACGAAGAGGCCCACGGGCTCGGCCTTGCCGATCGCGTACGCGACCTGGACCTCGCAGCGGGACGCCAGACCGGCGGCGACCACGTTCTTGGCGACCCAGCGCATGGCGTAGGCGGCGGAACGGTCGACCTTGGACGGGTCCTTGCCGGAGAAGGCACCGCCACCGTGGCGGGCCATACCGCCGTAGGTGTCGATGATGATCTTGCGGCCGGTCAGGCCGGCGTCGCCCATCGGGCCGCCGATCTCGAAGCGGCCGGTCGGGTTGACCAGCAGGCGGTAGCCCTCGGTGTCGAGCTTGATGCCCTCGTCCAGCAGGGCCTTCAGCTCCGGCTCCACGACGAACTCGCGGATGTCGGGCGCGAGCAGCGACTCCAGGTCGATGTCGGAGGCGTGCTGGCTGGAGACGACGACCGTGTCGAGGCGGACGGCCTTGTCACCGTCGTACTCGATGGTGACCTGCGTCTTGCCGTCGGGGCGCAGGTAGGGGATGGTGCCGTTCTTGCGGACCTCGGAGAGGCGCTTCGACAGGCGGTGCGCCAGGAAGATCGGGAGCGGCATCAGGGTGGGCGTCTCGTCGGTGGCGTAGCCGAACATCAGGCCCTGGTCGCCGGCACCCTGCTTGTCGAGCTCGTCCTCGTCGCCCTCGACGCGGTTCTCGTAGGCCGTGTCCACGCCCTGCGCGATGTCGGGGGACTGCGCGCCGATCGACACCGAGACGCCGCAGGAGGCGCCGTCGAAGCCCTTCTTCGACGAGTCGTAGCCGATCTCGAGGATCTTGTTGCGGACCAGCGTCGCGATGTCCGCGTACGTCTTGGTCGTGACCTCGCCGGCCACGTGCACCAGGCCGGTGGTGATCAGCGTCTCGACGGCGACCCGGGAAGTCGGGTCCTCGCGCAGAAGCGCGTCGAGAATGGTGTCGCTGATCTGGTCAGCGATCTTGTCGGGGTGACCCTCGGTCACGGACTCCGAGGTGAACAGGCGACGGGACACAACGCTCCCTGGGGTTGCAGCGGCTGCTGTCTGATCATTGGCGGACGACACGGGGGCTGCACCCGGGCACCGTCCGAGAACAGTTTATCGGTCGCACTCTGCCGCCGGCCCACCTGTCTCGACACTCGGAAGTGCTGTGACCTGCGGCACGCGCATTCTGCCCAATGGCCGGCGGCCTTGACCAGAGCCACCACACCGTAATGTGCCGTCCGGGAAAGTTGACATATGGCTGAAATAAGTTAACCCAAACGGGCCGCGACCAGATCCCACACGATGTCGGCGAGAGCCTCCTTGGGCCCGTGCGGCACCGGCGTCTCACTGCCGTCGGCACCGAGCACCAGGGCCTCGTTCTCCTCGGAGCCGAAGGTCTTGCGCTCCCCCACCTCGTTCACCACGAGCAGGTCACAGCCCTTGCGTTGCAGCTTGGTCCGGCCGTTGGCGAGCACGTCGTCGGTCTCGGCGGCGAAGCCGACGATCACCTGTCCGGTCCGCGCCCGGTCGGCCGAGATCTCCGCGAGGATGTCCGGATTCCGCACCAGGACGATCGGCTCGGGTTCCTGCCCGTCCTTCTTCTTGATCTTCCCGGCCGCGTAGACCGCGGGGCGGAAGTCGGCGACGGCGGCGGCCATCACCACGGCGTCGGCGTCGGCGGCCGCCTTCAGCACCGCCTCGCGCAGCTGGACGGCGGTGCCGACCGGGACGACGTCCACGCCGGCCGGGTCGGGCAGGCCGGTGGTGTTCGCCGCGACCAGCGTCACCCGGGCGCCCCGCGCGGCGGCCGTGCGCGCGAGGGCGTAGCCCTGCTTGCCGGAGGAGCGGTTGCCCAGGAAGCGGACGGGGTCGAGGGGCTCGCGGGTGCCGCCGGCGGAGACGACGACATGGCGGCCCGCCAGGTCGGGCTCCCGCACGCCCCGCGCGAGGACACGGCGGCAGACCTCGAAGATCTCCGCCGGGTCGGGCAGCCGGCCCTTGCCGGTGTCGACGCCGGTGAGGCGGCCGACGGCCGGCTCGACGACGACGGCGCCACGGCGGCGCAGCGTGGCCACGTTCTCCTGGGTGGCCGGGTGCTCCCACATCTCGGTGTGCATCGCGGGGGCGAAGACGACCGGGCAGCGGGCGGTGAGGAGGGTGTTGGTGAGCAGGTCGTCGGCGAGGCCGTGGGCCGCCTTGGCGAGCATGTCGGCGGTGGCGGGGGCGACGACGACCAGGTCGGCGTGCTGGCCGATGCGGACGTGCGGGACCTCCTCGACGTGGTCCCAGACCTCGGTGGAGACGGGGTTGCCGGAGAGCGCGGACCAGGTGGCGGCGCCGACGAAGTGCAGCGCGGAGGCGGTCGGAACCACCCGGACGTCGTGCCCCGACTCGGTGAGCCTTCGCAGCAGCTCACAGGCCTTGTAGGCGGCGATCCCGCCACTGACCCCCAGCACGACCTTCGGCTTGCTCACCGGGCCTCCACTCGTCGAATCCACGAACTCACGACTCCATGACACACCACAGGCCCGGCAGTCGTGCGCCGGGCCTGTGGATAAAGCAATTGCGATACGAAAGTACTACTGCGCCGGGCCTTCGATGGCCTCGGAGGTCAGCAGACCCGCGTTGATCTCGCGCAGGGCGATGGAGAGCGGCTTCTCGTGGACGTGGGTGTCGACGAGCGGACCGACGTACTCGAGGAGGCCCTCGCCGAGCTGCGAGTAGTACGCGTTGATCTGACGGGCGCGCTTGGCCGCGTAGATCACGAGGCTGTACTTCGAGTCGGTGGCCTCGAGGAGCTCGTCGATCGGAGGGTTGATGATGCCCTCGGGCGCGGTGATGGAAGAGGACACGCTCTGCCTTCCGATGGATGGGAAAGATTCAGTCTGAATGATCAGCAACGATCACACAACGTCCATCAAGGCTAGCAGCTCACGCGCCACGTCCTTGACAGAGGTGTTGACCAGGGTTTCGTCGAACTCCGGCTCGGCCGCGAGCTCGACCTTGGCCGCGTCCAGCCGCCGCTCGATCACCTCGGGCGCCTCGGTGCCGCGTCCGGTGAGCCTGCGGACCAGCTCCTCCCAGGAGGGAGGGGCCAGGAACACCAGCCGCCCCTCCGGCATGGACTCGCGGACCTGCCGGGCGCCCTGGAGGTCGATCTCCAGGAGGACGGGGACACCGGACTCCAGGTGCTCCAGCACCGCCTGTCGCGGGGTGCCGTAGCGGTTGCCGGCGAATTCGGCCCACTCCAGGAGCTCGCCGTTGGCGATCAGCTTGTCCATCTCCTCGTCGGTGACGAAGAAGTAGTGGACTCCGTGCTTCTCGCCCGGGCGCGGCTTGCGGGTGGTCGCCGACACCGAGAGCCAGACCTCGGGGTGTTCCTTGCGCATATGAGCGACGACCGTGCTCTTGCCGACCCCGGAGGGGCCGGAGAGCACGGTCAGCCGCGGACGTACGTCCGGGGGCTCGGGGGTCGTCCCCCGGAATGTTGCAGCCATGCAGCGATTATTCCAGCAATCGCGGACTGCCCGGGACGGCCCTCCCGGGCGGTCCGGTGATCAGGAGCCGGTGCTGCCGAACTCGCGCTCCAGGGAAGCGATCTGGTTGGACCCGAGGCCACGCACGCGGCGGCTCTCGGAGATCCCGAGTCGCTCCATGATCTGCTTGGCGCGGACCTTGCCCACGCCCGGCAGGGACTCGAGCAGGGCGGAGACCTTCATCTTGCCGATGACGTCGTTTTCCTGACCCTGCTTGATGACCTCGTGGAGAGAGGCGCCGGAGTGCTTGAGTCGATTCTTGACCTCGGCCCGCTCCCGGCGAGCCGCGGCGGCCTTTTCGAGCGCGGCTGCGCGCTGTTCAGGGGTAAGGGGCGGAAGAGCCACGCCTACGTCACCTCGGATGTCGAACTGTCGGATACGGACCGGTGAGGAACCTAGTCGCCCCACACCAGGGGAGCTACGAGCAACACGCTTGCCCGTTGACTCTGCTCGGAGACTAGCGGGCAAGTCCGCCAGAGTCAGCGAGAACAGCGGAAAAGTCCTGGTCAGCCTGCGCCAGGCCGGACATTTCAGACATACTGCCCCGGATTTGAGGATGTATTCACGCTTGAACCGTCGCCGCGAGACCCGCCGGAGCACCGTCCGAGCACTCATCCGAGTCCTCATCCACCTGCGAGGACGTCCCGGATCTCACCCGCGAACCGCTCCGCGGCCGCCCGCAGCGCCCCGATGTCGGGACCGTGACGCAAAACACCTCGGCTCACGTTTGGAACCACGTTGCGCACCGCCGGACCGAAGACCGCGGGAAGATCGGCCGCCGTCGCCCCCTGTGCGCCGACCCCGGGCGCGAGGAGCGGACCGTTGATGTCGAGGTCGTACGACGACAGGTCGCCGACCGTGGCACCGACGACGGCGCCGAAGGATCCCAGCGGCTCCTCCCCGGTGTTCTCGGCGGCGAGGTGGGCGAGCATGGTCGCGCCGACCGTCCGGCCGTCGGCACGCACCGCGTGCTGCACCTCGGGGCCCTCCGGGTTCGAGGTCAGCGCCAGCACGAACAGGCCGGCCCCGCTCTCCCGGGCCAGCGCGACGGCCGGGCTGAGCGAGCCGTAGCCGAGGTACGGGGAGACGGTCAGGGCGTCCGAGAAGAGCGGGGCGTCCTTGATCAGATAGGCTTCCGCGTATCCGGCCATGGTGGAGCCGATGTCGCCGCGCTTGGCGTCCATGACGACCAGCGTCCCGGCCGCCCGCGCCTCCTGCACCACCCGCTCCAGGACGGCGACCCCGCGCGAGCCGAACCGCTCGAAGAACGCGCTCTGCGGCTTCATGACCGCGACCCGGTCCGCCACCGCCTCCACGACGGTCCGGCTGAACCGCTCCAGGCCCGCCACGTCGTCGTTCAGTCCCCACTCGGAGAGCAGCGAGGCGTGCGGGTCGATACCGACGCACAGCGGGCCGCGCTCGTCCATCGCGCGGCGCAGCCGGGCGCCGAAGGGCTCCAGGGGGCTCATACGGTCTTCCTCACATCGGCGCCGACCGCGTCGGCGAGGGTGGCGTACGGGCTGGTGCGCAGGCGCGCCGCGAGGCCCTTGTGGATGGTGCGGCCCCAGAAGGGTCCCTCGTAGATGAAGGCGCTGTAGCCCTGGACCAGCGTGGCACCGGCCAGAATGCGCTGCCAGGCGTCCTCGGCGTTCTCGATGCCACCCACGCCCACCAGGGTGATCCGGTCGCCCACGCGCGCGTACAGCCGCCGCAGCACCTCCAGGGAGCGCGCCTTCAGCGGGGCCCCGGAGAGCCCTCCGGCCTCCTGCACCAGGCCGGGGTCGGACCGCAGCCCCAGCCCCTCCCGCGCGATGGTGGTGTTGGTCGCGATGATCCCGTCCAGACCCAGCTCCACGGCCAGGTCGGCGACGGCGTCGACGTCCTCGTCGGCGAGGTCCGGCGCGATCTTCACCAGCAGCGGCACCCTGCGGTGCGCCACCACCCGGTCCGCGGCCTCGCGCACGGCGCTCAGCAGCGGCCTGAGCGCCTCGGTGGCCTGCAGGTTGCGCAGCCCCGGCGTGTTCGGCGACGACACGTTCACGACCAGGTAGTCCGCGTACGCCGCGAGCCGCTCGGCGGACTTCACGTAGTCACCGACCGCCTCGGCCTCCGGTACGACCTTGGTCTTGCCGATGTTGACGCCCACGACGGTGTTGAAGACGGCCTCCCGGGTCGCGAGCCGGGCGGCGACGGCGAGCGATCCGTCGTTGTTGAACCCCATCCGGTTGACCAGCGCCCGGTCGGCGACGAGCCGGAACAGCCGCTTCTTCGGATTGCCCGGCTGCGCCTCCCCGGTCACCGTGCCGATCTCGACATGGTCGAACCCGAGCATCGACATCCCGTCGATCGCGACCGCGTTCTTGTCGAACCCGGCGGCCAGCCCGAACGGCCCGTGCATCCGCAGCCCGAAGGCCTCGGTACGCAGTTCCTTGTAGCGGGGCGCGAGCACGGCGACGACGAAGGTGCGCAGCACGGGGATACGGGCGGCGAGCCGGATCCACCGGAAGGCCAGGTAGTGGGCCTGTTCCGGATCCATCCGCTTGAACACGAGATTGAAGAAGATCTTGTACATGGAGTCCTCATGCGGAGGGGGACACCGTCACCGGTGCCCCCCTTCATAGACAGCTGGGCAACGCGCCCCGTCAGGGGCGCGGGGCAGTGCTCAATTTGCGGCTCCGCCGCGTGGGCGCGACCGGCCCCCACCGGCCCGCAGCCGAACTACCGCCGCTCAGTCCCTCGCGGCAGTCAATCGCTCCGCATGCTCCTGCAGCGACCGCACCCCGACATCCCCGTGGTTCAGGGCGTCGATCCCCTGCACAGCCGCCGCCAGCGCCTGCACGGTCGTCAGACACGGCACCGACCGCGCCACCGCCGCCGTCCGGATCTCGTACCCGTCCAGGCGGCCACCCGTGCCGTACGGGGTGTTGACGATGAGGTCCACCTCGCCGTCGTGGATGAGCTGCACGATCGTCTTCTCGCCCTGCGGACCGACGCCCTCCGACTGCTTGCGCACGATCGTCGCGTTGATGCCGTTGCGCTTGAGCACCTCGGCCGTGCCGGACGTGGCGAGGAGCTCGAAGCCGTGGGCGACCAGCTCGCGCGCCGGGAAGATCATCGACCGCTTGTCGCGGTTGGCGACGGAGATGAACGCGCGGCCCTTGGTCGGCAGCGGCCCGTACGCCCCCGCCTGCGACTTGGCGTACGCCGTGCCGAAGACGGAGTCGATGCCCATGACCTCGCCCGTGGAGCGCATCTCCGGGCCGAGCACGGTGTCCACACCGCGCCCCTGGATGTCCCGGAACCGCGACCACGGCATGACCGCCTCCTTCACGGAGATCGGCGCGTCGAACGGCAGCTCGCCGCCGTCGCCCCGCGCGGGCAGCAGCCCCTCCGCGCGCAGCTCGGCGACGGTCGCGCCCAGCGAGATCCGGGCCGCGGCCTTGGCCAGCGGCACCGCCGTCGCCTTCGAGGTGAAGGGGACCGTGCGGGACGCGCGGGGGTTGGCCTCAAGGACGTAGAGGATGTCCCCGGCCATCGCGAACTGGATGTTGATCAGACCGCGTACGCCGACGCCCTTGGCGATGGCCTCCGTCGAGGCGCGCAGCCGCTTGATGTCGAAGCCGCCCAGGGTGATCGGCGGCAGGGCGCAGGCCGAGTCGCCCGAGTGGATGCCGGCCTCCTCGATGTGCTCCATGACGCCACCGAGGTACAGCTCCTCGCCGTCGTACAGCGCGTCGACGTCGATCTCGATCGCGTCGTCGAGGAAGCGGTCGACGAGCACCGGCCGGGAGGGGCTGATCTCGGTCGACTCGGCGATGTAGGAGGCGAGGCGGGTCTCGTCGTAGACGATCTCCATGCCACGGCCGCCGAGGACGTACGACGGGCGGACGAGGACCGGGTAGCCGATCTCGTCGGCGATGGCCTTGGCCTCGGCGAAGGTGGTGGCGGTGCCGTGCTTGGGGGCCGGGAGGCCCGCCTCGGCGAGCACCCGCCCGAAGGCGCCCCGGTCCTCGGCCGCGTGGATCGCCTCCGGGGAAGTGCCCACGATCGGCACGCCGTTGTCCTTCAGCGCCTGCGAGAGGCCGAGCGGGGTCTGCCCGCCCAGCTGGACCACCACACCGGCGACCGGACCGGCCTGCTGCTCGGCATGGACGATCTCCAGCACGTCCTCCAGCGTGAGCGGCTCGAAGTACAGCCGGTCGGAGGTGTCGTAGTCGGTGGAGACGGTCTCCGGGTTGCAGTTGACCATCACCGTCTCGTAGCCCGCGTCGCTCAGCGCGAAGGACGCGTGCACGCACGAGTAGTCGAACTCGATGCCCTGGCCGATGCGGTTGGGGCCGGAGCCCAGGATGATGACGGCCGGCTTCTCGCGGGTCGCCACCTCCGTCTCCTCGTCGTAGGAGGAGTAGAAGTACGGCGTCCTGGCGGCGAACTCGGCGGCGCAGGTGTCGACCGTCTTGTAGATCGGGCGCACCCCCAGCGCGTGCCGGACCTCGCGGACGACGTCCTCGCGCAGCCCGCGGATCTCGGCGATCTGCTGGTCGGAGAAGCCGTGCCGCTTGGCCTCGGCGAGCAGCTCGGGGGTCAGCTCGGCGGCCTCGGCCAGCTCGTCCGCGATCTCCTTGATGAGGAAGAGCTGGTCCACGAACCACGGGTCGATCTTCGTGAACTCGAAGACCTCCTCGGGCGTGGCGCCCGCGCGGATGGCCTGCATGACGGTGTTGATCCGGCCGTCGGTGGGCCGGACCGCCTCGCGCAGCAGCTCGTCCTTGTCGCCGGGCTCGCCGACGAAGGTGAACTGGCTGCCCTTCTTCTCCAGCGAGCGCAGCGCCTTCTGGAAGGCCTCGGGGAAGTTGCGGCCGATGGCCATCGCCTCGCCGACCGACTTCATGGTGGTGGTCAGCGTGGAGTCGGCCTGCGGGAACTTCTCGAAAGCGAAGCGCGGGGCCTTGACGACCACATAGTCGAGCGTGGGCTCGAAGGAGGCCGGGGTCTCCTGCGTGATGTCGTTGGGGATCTCGTCCAGGGTGTAGCCGACGGCCAGCTTCGCCGCGATCTTCGCGATCGGGAAGCCGGTGGCCTTGGAGGCGAGCGCGGAGGACCGCGACACGCGCGGGTTCATCTCGATGACGATCACGCGGCCGTCCTCGGGGTTGACCGCGAACTGGATGTTGCAGCCGCCGGTGTCGACGCCGACCTCGCGGATGACGGCGATGCCGATGTCCCGCAGGATCTGGTACTCGCGGTCGGTCAGCGTCATCGAGGGCGCCACGGTGATGGAGTCACCCGTGTGCACGCCCATCGGGTCGAAGTTCTCGATGGAGCAGACGACCACGACGTTGTCGTGCTTGTCGCGCATCAGCTCCAGCTCGTACTCCTTCCAGCCGAGGATGGACTCCTCCAGGAGCACCTCGGTGGTCGGGGAGAGCGTGAGGCCCTGGCCCGCGATGCGGCGCAGCTCCTCCTCGTCGTGCGCGAAGCCGGAGCCGGCGCCGCCCATGGTGAAGGAGGGGCGGACGACGACCGGGTAGCCGCCGCCGAGTTCCTCGACGCCCGCGATGACCTCGTCCATGGTGTGGCAGATGACCGAGCGCGCGGACTCGCCGTACCCGATCTTGGCGCGGACGGCCTCCACGACCTCCTTGAAGAGGTCGCGGTCCTCGCCCTTGTTGATGGCCTCGACGTTGGCGCCGATCAGCTCGACGCCGTACTTGGCGAGGACACCGTTCTCGTCGAGCGAGATCGCGGTGTTCAGGGCCGTCTGGCCGCCCAGGGTGGGCAGCAGCGCGTCGGGGCGCTCCTTGGCGATGATCTTCTCGACGAACTCCGGGGTGATCGGCTCGACGTACGTGGCGTCGGCGATCTCCGGGTCGGTCATGATCGTCGCCGGGTTGGAGTTGACGAGGATGACCCGCAGGCCCTCGGCGCGCAGCACGCGGCAGGCCTGGGTGCCGGAGTAGTCGAACTCGGCG
The DNA here is from genome assembly GCF_044747345.1 of Streptomyces sp. NPDC090088. Lineage (NCBI taxonomy): Bacteria > Bacillati > Actinomycetota > Actinomycetes > Kitasatosporales > Streptomycetaceae > Streptomyces > Streptomyces sp. NPDC090088. Next base: position 139,804 of record NZ_JBIVDZ010000009.1, read on the forward strand.
GCCTGGCCGATGACGATCGGGCCGGAGCCGATGACCAGGACGGACTGGATATCGGTGCGCTTAGGCACGCTGGCCCTCCATCAGGACTGTGCTCATCAAAGAGGTGAAGCGGTCGAACAGGTAGGCGGCGTCGTGCGGGCCCGCTGCCGCTTCGGGGTGGTACTGGACGGAGAAGGCCGGCTGGTCGAGCAGCTGCAGCCCCTCCACCACGTTGTCGTTGAGGCAGACGTGCGAGACCTCGGCGCGGCCGAACGGGGTGTCGCTGATCCGGTCGAGCGGCGCGTCCACGGCGAAGCCGTGGTTGTGCGCGGTGACCTCGACCTTGCCGGTCGTGCGGTCCTGGACCGGCTGGTTGATGCCCCGGTGGCCGTACTTCAGCTTGTAGGTGCCGAAGCCGAGCGCGCGGCCGAGGATCTGGTTGCCGAAGCAGATGCCGAAGAGCGGGGTCTTCCGCGCCAGGACGGCGGTCATCAGGGCCACCGGGCCGTCGGCCGTGGCCGGGTCGCCGGGGCCGTTGGAGAAGAACACGCCGTCCGGGGAGACGGCGTACACGTCGTCCTCGGTGGCGGTCGCGGGCAGCACGTGCACCTCGATGCCGCGCTCGGCCATCCGCTGCGGGGTCATCCCCTTGATGCCGAGGTCGACGGCGGCGACGGTGAATCGCTTCTCCCCGACGGCCGGGACGACGTAGGCCTCCTTGGTGGCGACCTCCTCGTACAGCGAGGCGCCCTTCATGTGCGGCTGGGCCTGCACGCGCGCGAGGAGCTCGGCGTCGGTGGCGATCGCCTCGCCGGAGAAGACGCCGGCGCGCATCGAGCCGCGCTCGCGGAGGTGGCGGGTGAGGGCGCGGGTGTCGATCCCGGAGATGCCGACCACGCCCTGCGCCACCAGTTCCGCGTCGAGCGAACGCTTGGCGCGCCAGTTGGAGGGCACGCGCGCGGGGTCGCGCACGACGTAGCCGGAGACCCAGATGCGGCTGGACTCGTCGTCCTCGTCGTTCCAGCCCGTGTTGCCGATCTGGGGGGCGGTGGCGACCACGATCTGGCGGTCGTACGAGGGGTCGGTGAGGGTCTCCTGGTAGCCGGTCATCCCGGTGGAGAACACGGCCTCGCCGAAGGTCTCCCCCACGGCCCCGTAGGCGCGGCCGCGGAAGATCCGGCCGTCCTCCAGGACGAGTACTGCGGGAACCTTGCCGGCTCCCCTGGTGGAGGTCGTCATCGTTCGGCGCCTTCCGTGCTGGGTGTCTTGGTCATGGAGTTGATGGCGTCGACCCACTCGCCGTGCTCGGCCGCGTGGTCCGAGCGGAATCCGGAGTCGATCAGCCGGTCGCCGTGCTGCCAGGTCACCACGAGGAGTCCGCCCTCGGTGAGGACCTTGCCCGCGATGCCCTTGCCGAGCAGGGCCTCGCGGAGCGCGGCGGCGGGGATGAAGAAGTCGGTCGCCCCGGGGCGTACGACGTCCAGGCCCGCGTCGGTCAGGGTGAGCTCGACCCGGCTGCGGGAGCCGAGGCCGCGGGCCACGATGCGGTCCAGCCACTGCCCGGCGGTGGTGGAGCCGTGGTAGCGGCCGCTCATGGTCAGTTTCGCCTCGCCGGGCTCGTCCGGCGCGGTGGGCAGCTCGGGAAGGTCGCCCTGGAGGGTGCCGCGCCACTTCCAGCCCTCGCGCATCAGCCAGTAGACGAGCGCGACGAAGAGGGCCAGACCTACCAGCCAGCCGATGCGCGCGGCCCAGTCGGTGACCGCGGCCGACTTCTTCTCGTCGGCCAGCAGGATCAGAGGTGTCACGTCAGCTTCCCGTCCACGAGCGTCGCCTTGCCCCGCAGCCATGTGTGGGTGACACGGCCCGGCAGCTCGCGCCCCTCGTACGGGGTGTTGCGGCTGCGCGAGGCGAAGCCCGCGGGGTCCACCAGGCCACGGTATTCCGTGTCGACGAGGGTGAGGTTGGCGGGCTCACCAGCCGAGACGGGACGGCCGTGGCCGGCGGCCTGTCCGATCCGCGCGGGCTTGAAGGACATCCGGTCGGCGACACCGGCCCAGGTCAGCAGGCCCGTGTCCACCATGGTCTCCTGCACCACCGACAGCGCGGTCTCCAGGCCGACCATCCCCATGGCGGCGGCGGCCCACTCGCAGTCCTTGTCCTCGTGCGGGTGCGGGGCGTGGTCGGTGGCGACGATGTCGATGGTGCCGTCGGCGAGGGCCTCGCGCAGGGCGAACACGTCGCGCTCGGTGCGCAGCGGCGGGTTGACCTTGTAGACCGGGTTGTACGACCGGACCAGCTCGTCGGTGAGGAGCAGGTGGTGCGGGGTGACCTCGGCGGTGACGTCGATGCCGCGGGACTTGGCCCAGCGCACGATCTCGACGGACCCGGCGGTCGACAGGTGGCAGATGTGCACCCGCGACCCCACGTGCTCGGCGAGCAGCACGTCGCGCGCGATGACCGACTCCTCGGCGACGGCCGGCCAGCCGCCCAGCCCCAGCTCGGCGGAGACGACGCCCTCGTTCATCTGGGCGCCCTCGGTCAGCCGCGGCTCCTGGGCGTGCTGGGCGACGACCCCGCCGAAGGCCTTCACGTACTCCAGGGCGCGGCGCATGATCACGGCGTCGTCGACGCACTTGCCGTCGTCGGAGAAGACGGTGACCCCGGCGGCGGACTCGTGCATGGCGCCCAGCTCGGCGAGCTTCCTGCCCTCCAGGCCGACGGTGACGGCGCCGATGGGCTGGACGTCGCAGTAGCCGTGCTCCCGGCCCAGCCGGTAGACCTGCTCGACCACACCGGCGGTGTCGGCGACCGGGAAGGTGTTGGCCATGGCGAAGACGGCCGTGTAGCCGCCGCTCGCGGCCGCGCGGGTGCCGGTGAGGACGGTCTCGGAGTCCTCGCGGCCGGGCTCGCGCAGGTGGGTGTGCAGGTCGACGAGCCCGGGCAGCAGCACCTTCCCGGCGGCCTCGACGACCTCGGCCCCGTCGGCGGACAGCCCGGAGCCCACCTCCACGATCGTCTCGCCGTCGATCAGTACGTCCTGCGGCTCACCGCCGAGCACCTTCGCACCACGGATCAGGATCTTGCTCATGGGTCTTACTTCTCCTCGATGGTGCGGGCGTGGCTGACGGCGGGTTCGTTGCCGCCGAGCAGGAGGTACAGAACGGCCATCCGGATGGAGACTCCGTTTGCGACCTGCTCGACTACGGTGCAGCGCTCGGAGTCGGCGACCTCGGCGGTGATCTCCATGCCGCGGACCATCGGGCCGGGGTGCATCACGATGGCGTGCTCGGGCATCTTCGCCATCCGCTCGCCGTCGAGGCCGTAGCGCCGCGAGTACTCGCGCTCGGTCGGGAAGAACGCGGCGTTCATGCGCTCACGCTGCACGCGGAGCATCATCACGGCGTCGGACTTGGGGAGTACGGCGTCGAGGTCGTACGACACCTCGCAGGGCCAGCGCTCGACGCCGACCGGGACCAGGGTGGGCGGGGCGACCAGGGTGACGTCGGCGCCGAGGGTGTGCAGCAGGTCGACGTTGGAGCGGGCGACCCGGCTGTGCAGGACGTCGCCGACGATCGTGATGCGCTTGCCGGCCAGGTCCTGCCCTATCCCGGCGTCCCGGCCGACCAGCCGGCGGCGCATGGTGAAGGCGTCCAGGAGGGCCTGGGTGGGGTGCTGGTGGGTGCCGTCGCCTGCGTTGATGACGGCGGCGTCGATCCAGCCGGAGGTGGCGAGGCGGTAGGGCGCTCCGGAGGCGCCGTGCCGGATGACGACGGCGTCCACGCCCATCGCCTCCAGGGTCTGGGCGGTGTCCTTCAGGGACTCGCCCTTGGAGACGCTGGACCCCTTGGCGGTGAAGTTGATGACGTCGGCGGAGAGGCGCTTCTCGGCGGCCTCGAAGGAGATCCGGGTCCGCGTCGAGTCCTCGAAGAAGAGGTTGACGACGGTGCGGCCGCGCAGGGTCGGCAGCTTCTTGATCGGCCGGTCGGCGACCCGGGCCATCTCCTCGGCGGTGTCGAGGATCAGGACGGCGTCGTCGCGGGTGAGGTCGGCGGCCGAGATGAGATGACGCTGCATCTGTCAGGCTCCGTAAGGCAGTTCACATATCGGGAGATTGCGGGCAGGCGTGGGCGCGCCGGACCGGCGCGTCCCCTCGGCTCGCTATTGGGTCGGCTTGGCGCCGAGCAGCACGGTGTCGCGACCGTCCTCCTCGGCGAGCAGGACCTTGACCGTCTCCCGCAACGACGTGGGGAGGTTCTTGCCGACGTAGTCGGCGCGGATGGGCAGTTCACGGTGGCCGCGGTCGACGAGGACCGCCAGCTGGACCGCGCGCGGGCGCCCGATGTCGTTGAGGGCGTCGAGGGCGGCGCGGATGGTGCGGCCGGAGAAGAGCACGTCGTCGACGAGGACGACCAGTCTGCCGTCGATGCCGTCACCGGGGATCTCGGTGCGGGCCAGCGCACGCGGCGGGTGCATGCGCAGGTCGTCGCGGTACATGGTGATGTCGAGCGAACCGACCGGAATCTTGCGGTCGGTGACCTGCTCGAGCTTGGCGGCGAGCCGCTGGGCGAGGAAGACGCCGCGGGTCGGGATGCCGAGGAGCACCACGTCGTCGGCGCCCTTGGCGCGCTCGACGATCTCGTGGGCGATGCGGGTCAGTACCCGCGCGATGTCGGGCCCTTCGAGAACGGGCCGTGCGTCGCCTGCCTGAAGGTCAGGCTTTCCCTGCTTGTCCATACGAAACGGACCCCCTTCTCCGCCTCACGGGACGGACCTTAAAGGACGTCGGATTTGCGCCATCCACCGTAGCAGGTGGCGGAGAGGCCCCCGATCACCCCCTTGGCGTAATCGGCCATCGCTACCACGGAAGAGTCGGTGCGGACCATTCGGCTTGACGCAGGAGAGTAACGCTGCGTAACCTCACAGTGAGTTACCAGCCGCGCGGCGGGAACCAAGGCCGGCCGCGTCGACACAGTGTCCGGGGAGCTATATGTCCAGCGAATACGCCAAACAGCTCGGGGCCAAGCTCCGGGCCATCCGCACCCAGCAGGGCCTTTCCCTCCACGGTGTCGAGGAGAAGTCCCAGGGGCGCTGGAAGGCCGTGGTGGTCGGTTCGTACGAGCGCGGCGACCGTGCCGTGACCGTGCAGCGCCTTGCCGAGTTGGCGGATTTCTACGGTGTGCCGGTGCAGGAGCTGCTGCCGGGCACCACCCCCGGCGGTGCCGCCGAGCCCCCGCCGAAGCTGGTCCTGGACCTGGAGCGACTGGCCACCGTGCCGGCCGAGAAGGCGGGCCCGCTGCAGCGCTACGCGGCGACGATCCAGTCCCAGCGCGGTGACTACAACGGCAAGGTGCTGTCGATCCGCCAGGACGACCTGCGCACACTGGCCGTCATCTATGACCAGTCCCCCTCGGTCCTCACCGAGCAGCTGATCAGCTGGGGCGTACTGGACGCGGACGCCCGCCGCGCCGTGGCCACCCACGAAGACGCCTGAGCCGCACCACACCTGAGCAGAAACGTGCCGCCGGGGTGGCCGGAACTTGACGGTTCCGGCCACCCCGGCGGTTTCTTCAGCGTTCACGTCTTGAGCGACGTAAGTGCAACCCCCTAGGGGCGCGGGGAACTGCGCGACCAGCCCCAGACGGCCGTCAGCCGCCCGAAGGCCGCCCCACCCACCCCATCGGGCACACGAACGCCGGAAGGCCCGCAGCGGCTTGCTGCGGGCCTTCCGGCGTTCCGTCGGCTACGCCTCCCGGCGCAGCGACGGCTTCAGCTCCTTCAGCCGACCCAGGAGCCCGTTCACGAACGAGGGCGACTCGTCCGTCGAGAACTCCTTCGCCAGCTGCACCATCTCGTCGAGGACGACGGCGTCCGGCGTCTCGTCGACCCAGATCAGCTCGTAGGCGCCGAGGCGCAGGATGTTGCGGTCGACGACCGGCATCCGGTCGAGCGTCCAGCCGACGGCGTACTGGGCGATCAGCTCGTCGATCCGCCGCGTGTGCTCGGCGTAGCCCTCGACCAGCTGCATCGTGTACTCGCTCACCGGCGGCTGCCGGGTGTCGTCCCGGGAGAGCCGGATCCAGTCCGCGAGCACGGTCAGGACGTCGGCCCCGCGCTGGTCGCCCTCGAAGAGGATCTGGAAGGCACGCTTGCGGGCCGTGTTGCGGGCAGCCACGGTTAGCTGTTCACCCGGCCGAGGTAGTCGCTCGTACGGGTGTCGACCTTGATCTTCTCACCGGTGGTGATGAAGAGCGGGACCTGGATCTGGTGACCGGTCTCCAGCGTGGCCGGCTTGGTGCCGCCCGTGGAGCGGTCGCCCTGGACACCCGGCTCGGTCTCCTGGATGACCAGCTCGACGGCGGCCGGGAGCTCGACGAAGAGCACCTCGCCCTCGTGCTGGGCGACGACGGCCGTGAAGCCCTCGATCAGGAAGTTCGCGGCGTCGCCGACGGTCTTCCGGTCGATGTGCAGCTGGTCGTACGTGTCCATGTCCATGAAGACGAAGTACTCGCCGTCCATGTACGAGAACTGCATGTCGCGCTTGTCGACAGTGGCCGTCTCGACCTTGACGCCGGCGTTGAAGGTCTTGTCGACCACCTTGCCGGACAGCACGTTCTTGAGCTTGGTGCGCACGAAGGCGGGGCCCTTGCCGGGCTTGACGTGCTGGAACTCGACGACGGACCAGAGCTGGCCGCCTTCGAGCTTGAGCACCAGGCCGTTCTTGAGGTCGTTCGTGGAAGCCACGGTTGCGGAATCTCCTGGACTGACGTGGACGACCCCGGGGCACGCACCTTCCTTATAGTGCGAGCAGCTCCTTGGTCGTGATGGTGAGTAGCTCGGGTCCGCCGTCCGCCTCGGGGCGCACGACGAGCGTGTCATCGATCCGGACACCGCCCCGGCCCGGGAGGTGGACCCCCGGTTCGACGGTGACCGGCACGCAAGCGTCCAGTTTACCCATGGCTGAGGGGGCCAGCTGCGGCTCCTCGTCGATTTCGAGTCCGACGCCGTGCCCGGTGAGCGGTTGCAGGCCCTCGGAGTGGCCCGCGGAGCCCAGCACCTGCCGGGCGGCACGGTCCACGTCACGGTAGGCGGCGCCGGGTACGAGGCTCTCCCGGCCGGCCCGCTGGGCGGCGAAGACCAGGTCGTAGAGCTCGATCTGCCAGTCGGCGGGCGAGGTGCCGATGACGAAGGTGCGGCCGATCTCGCAGCGGTAGCCGCGGTAGGTGGCGCCGAGGCAGACGGAGAGGAAGTCGCCCTCCTCGACCCGGCGGTCGGTGGGGCGGTGGCCTCGGCGGCCGGAGTTGGGTCCGGTCGCCACGGAGGTGGGGAAGGCCCGGCCGTCGGCGCCGTGGTCGACCAGGCGGCGCTCCAGCTCCAGGGCGAGGTGCCGTTCGGTGCGGCCGACGAGGATCGACTCCAGCAGCTCGCCGAGGGCCTGGTCGGCGATCTCGGCGCCGATGCGGAGGCAGGAGATCTCCTCCTCGTCCTTCACGACCCTGAGCTGTTCGACGGCGGCGCCGAGATCGGTCAGGCGCAGCTGCGGGGCGACCGAGCCGAGGGCGCGGTGCCGGGCGACGGTGAGGTGGTGCTCCTCGACGGCGAGGACGTCGGCGTCCTGGGCGGCGGCGAGGTCGGCGGCGGCGACGGCGGGGTCGCCGCCGGGGCCTTCCAGGAGGTGCTGCCGGAGGGACTCGTCGGGGCGGGCCTCGGTGGGGCGGTCGTCCGGCGGGCCGGGGCAGACGAGGAGGTCCTCGCGCTTGCCGAGCAGCAGGACGGAGCCGTGGGGGGCGGTGCCGGCGAGGTATCTCACGTTGGCGGGGTGCGAGATGACGGCGGACTGGCTGCCGGCCGCGTTGCAGCGTTCCCTCAGCCTGGTTCTGCGGGCCGCGTACACGTCTGACATGAGTCGAGCGTAGGAGGAATGGGCGTTTTGTGCCGGTTGAGGGGGGCCGAGTGGGGTGGCGGGGCGCCGTTGTCGGGTGCGGGTCCGTGAGTGGGTTTCGGGCGGTTCCCCGCGCCCCTGGAACTACCGGCCGCATCTCGGCTGCCCGCCGGTGGGGGGCTTTCGCGCAGTTCCCCGCGCCCCTGGGGGGAGACAGGTCGGCTTTCGGCTGCCGGTCGGGGGGGGGGCATTCGCGCGGTTCCGCGCGCCCCTGGGTTGCTTTGCTGGGGCTGGTTACCAGGTTGGGGGGCTGGCTATGGACCTGGAGAGGACCTCGTCGAGGAGTCTTGCTGTGGTGGGGACGTCGAGTTGGGAGTTGTCGATGATGGGGAGGCCGGAGCCGTACCAGCCGGCCATGCGGCCGTGGATGCGGGCGACCTCTTCGTCGGTGAGGCGGCGGTTGCCGCGGCGTTCGGCGTTGCGTTCCAGGACGATGTCGAGGCCGGGGAGGAGGACGACCGGGAGGAGGCCGGGGCCGACGTGGCGCTTCCAGCCGCCGAGGCCGACGACCGGGCGGTCCGGGAAGACCGCGTCGTCGAGGATGCACGAGATGCCGTTGGCGAGGAAGTTGCGGGCGGCGAAGCCGCAGGTGCGGCGGGCCAGGCGGTACTGGGCCTCGGAGTTGTCGTTCCAGCCGGACTGGGGGTCGGCGAAGCCGGAGCGGACCCACTCGCGGACGTCGTCGAGGCTGATGTGGGCCGTGGGGACCCGCCGGTGGTCCGCCCAGTACTTGGCCACGCTGGTCTTGCCCGCGCCGGCCGGGCCGATCAGGAGGACGGCCAGGGTGGTGGTCGTCGGGTCGGGGACCGTGGCGGCGGGCGGCGCGCTCGGCATCCCCACCGGGGCGCCCGGCGGCAGCGGGACGTGGCCCGTGGTGTCGGGGGGCGGCGGGGACGAGGGCGGTGGCGGAACCGTCGGGTGCGGCGGCGCGGCCGGTGGTGGCGGCACGGGCGCGGGGCCCTGGGGCGCTCCCGGGTGCTGTGCGGCCGGCTGCCAGCCGGTCGGTCCCTGCCCCGGCTGATGGGGCGGCGGCAGCGGAGATCCCACTGCGTGCTGCATCCGGTGCCACTCCGTCTCGTCATGTTCGGCTGCGCTCGTTACCGAACGGTACCGCCCCCGGTCGTCGTTTGGTGAAACGGCCGGGGGCGGTCCGAAGTGCCCGTGCCGCGAGGCGGACCTACTGGCCGACCTCGCCGTACGCGGCGAGCAGCACGGCCGGGTCGGGGCCCTCCAGGACCGTCGGCTTGGCGAGACCGTCCAGGACGATGAAGCGCAGCAGGTTGCCGCGGGACTTCTTGTCGACCTTCATCGTCTCGACGAGCTTGGGCCACTGGTCGTAGCGGTAGTGCAGCGGGAGGCCGACCGACTCCAGGACCGTGCGGTGGCGGTCCGCCGTCGCGTCGTCCAGGCGCCCGGCCAGCCGGCCCAGCTCGGCGGCGAAGTGCATGCCGACGGCGACCGCGGCACCGTGCCGCCACTTGTAGCGCTCGTTCTTCTCGATGGCGTGGCCGAGCGTGTGGCCGTAGTTGAGGATCTCGCGCAGGCCCGACTCCTTGAGGTCGGAGGAGACGACCTCCGCCTTCACCCGGATGGACCGCTCGATCAGCTCGGCCGTGTGCGGGCCCGCCGGGGTGCGCGCGGCCTCGGGGTCGGACTCGATGAGGTCCAGGATCACCGGGTCGGCGATGAAGCCGGCCTTGATGATCTCGGCGAGCCCGGAGACGTAGTCGTTGACCGGGAGCGAGTCCAGCGCGGCGAGGTCGCAGAGCACGCCCGCCGGCGGGTGGAAGGCACCGACCAGGTTCTTGCCCTCGGCCGTGTTGATGCCGGTCTTGCCGCCGACCGCCGCGTCCACCATGGCGAGGACGGTGGTCGGGACGGCGATCCAGCGGACCCCGCGCAGCCAGCTGGCGGCCACGAAACCGGCCAGGTCCGTGGTGGCGCCGCCGCCCACGCCGACGATCACGTCGGAGCGGGTGAAGCCGGACTGGCCGAGCGCCTTCCAGCAGTAGGCGGCGACCTCGGCGGTCTTGGCCTCCTCCGCGTTGGGCACCTGGATGGCGACGGCCTCGTAGCCCTGCTCGGCCAGATCGGCCCGCAGCGCGTCGCCGGTCTCGGCGAGCGCCTCGGGGTGGACGATCGCGACCCGCTGGGCCTTCTCGCCGACCAGTGCGCCCAGTTCGCCGAGGAGTTGACGGCCCACCAGGACCTCGTACGGCTCGGTGCCCGCCGTGCCGCCCACCTGGATCCGGGTGACTGCCTCGCTCATGCTTCCTTCAACTCCAGTGCGTCCAGGGCTGCTTGGGTGACCTCTTCGGGCGTACGGTCGTCGGTCGTCACGACGGCCGCGGCGACCTCCTCGTACAGGTGCCGCCGTGCCTCCATCAGCTCGCGCCACTGCTTGCGCGGGTTGAGGGCGAGCAGCGGCCGGGCCGCGTTCAGGCCGGTGCGCTTGACGGCCTCCTCGACGTCCATCGAGAGGTAGACCACCCGCTGCCCGGCGAGCAGCGCGCGGGTGTCCGCGTCGAGGATCGCGCCGCCGCCGAGCGCGAGGACACCCTCGTGCTCGGCCAGCGCGGTGTGCACCGCCCGCTTCTCGATGGCCCGGAAGGCGGGCTCGCCCTCGGCCACGAAGATGTCGGCGATGGTGCGGCCCTCGGCGGCCACGATGTCCTCGTCGGTGTCCCGGTAGCCGACGCCGAGCCGCTCGGCGAGCAGCTGCCCGACCGTGGACTTGCCCACGCCCATCGGTCCGACCAGCACCACCATCGGCGCGCCGCTGCTCACCGGATGGCCAGGTTCTCGAGGTACGACCGCACGTTGCGGCGGGTCTCGGGGACCGAGTCGCCGCCGAACTTCTCGGCGACCGCGTCCGCGAGGACGAGCGCGACCATGGCCTCGGCGACGATGCCGGCGGCCGGCACGGCGGAGACGTCGGAACGCTGGTGGTGGGCCTGGGTGGCCTCGCCCGTGCTGACGTCCACGGTCCGCAGGGCTCGCGGCACGGTCGCGATCGGCTTCATCGCGGCGCGGACGCGGAGCAGCTCGCCCGTGGAGAGTCCGCCCTCGGTGCCGCCGGCCCGGCCGGAGACCCGCCGGATGCCCTCGGGCGTGCCCACGATCTCGTCATGTGCCTTCGAGCCGGGCACCCGGGCCAGCTCGAAGCCGTCGCCGATCTCGACGCCCTTGATCGCCTGGATGCCCATCAGGGCCCCGGCGAGACGGGCGTCCAGCTTGCGGTCCCAGTGCACGTGCGAGCCGAGGCCGACCGGGACGCCGTAGGCCAGCACCTCGACCACACCGCCGAGGGTGTCGCCGTCCTTGTGGGCCTGGTCGACCTCCGCGACCATCGCCTTCGAGGCGTCGGCGTCGAGGCAGCGCAGCGGGTCGGCGTCGAGCTTCTCGACGTCGGCGGGGGTGGGGTACACGCCCTGCGGTGCCTTCACGGAGCACAGCTCGACGACGTGCGAGACGATCTCGATGCCCGCCGTCTCCTTCAGGTAGGAGCGGGCGACGGCGCCGAGCGCGACCCGCGCCGCGGTCTCGCGGGCGGAGGCGCGCTCCAGGACCGGCCGGGCCTCGTCGAAGCCGTACTTCTGCATACCGGCGAGGTCCGCGTGGCCGGGACGCGGGCGGGTCAGCGGGGCGTTGCGGGCCAGCCCGGCGAGGATCTCCGGATCCACCGGGTCGGCCGCCATCACCTGCTCCCACTTGGGCCACTCGCTGTTGCCCACCATGATCGCCACCGGGGAGCCCAGCGTCAGCCCGTGCCGGACGCCGCCCAGGAAGGTGACCTCGTCACGCTCGAACTTCATGCGCGCACCACGGCCATAGCCGAGCCGCCGCCGCGCGAGATGGTCCGCGACCATCTCCGTGGTGATCGGCACGCCGGCGGGAAGGCCCTCCAGCGTCGCGACAAGTGCGGGACCGTGGGACTCCCCCGCGGTCAGCCAACGCAGCCTGCTCAACGATGCTCCTCAGTGCTCGCGCCCTGGTACTACTGCCCTGCGTACGCGCGTCCTCGCGTACGGCGACGGCCCGACCGGGTGCGCGGCCCCGGTCCGCCGCCTCCGATCCTCCCACGTCCGGCAGCCGAACCCGGCCGCCGGTCCAACAGTCGGACGCGGATATGTCAGGTCAGCGCTCCGCGGGCGCGGCCTCCCCCGGCCCTCAGCGCTCCGCGAGCGCCTTCTCCCCGGCCCGGCGCATCACGTCCACCGGCGCCGGAGCGCGGCCGGTCATCTGCTCGACCTGGAGCACGGCCTGGTGGACCAGGAGGTCGAGGCCGCTCACCACGGCCCCGCCGAACATGGACCAGCGGGCGGCGAGGGCGGTGGGCCAGGGATGGTAGAGCACGTCGAAGAGGGTGGTGGGACGCTCGGGTACGGCGCCGGCGAGGGCATCGGTGCTGCCCGCGGGGGTGGTGGCGATCACCAGGGGGGCGCTCAGGGCCTGTTCGGCGTCGGCCCAGTCGGCGGTACGCACCTCGACGTCGAGCCGCTCGCCCCACTCCCGCATCTCGGCGGCGCGGGCCTCGCTGCGGACGTAGGCGACGACCTCGCCGGTGCAGATCCGGGCGAGCGCGGCCAGCGCGGAGGAGGCGGTGGCGCCGGCGCCCAGGATGGCGGCGGAGTCGACCTGTTCGATTCCGTGCTCGCGCAACGCGGCGACCATGCCGGGGATGTCGGTGTTGTCCCCGACGCGCCGTCCGTCCTCCGTGAAGACCACGGTGTTGACCGCGTCGACGGAGGCCGCCGTCTCGCTGATCTCGTCGACGAGCGGGATGACCGCCCGCTTCAGCGGCATGGTCAGCGACAGCCCCGCCCACTCCGGTCCCAGCTTGCCGAGGAAGCCGGGCAGCTGGGCCTCGTCGACCTCGAAGCGCTCGTACGACCAGTCGGTGAGCCCGAGTTCGGCGTACGCGGCCCGGTGCAGCACCGGGGAGAGGGAGTGGGCGATGGGCTTACCGAGCACGGCGGCCCGGCGGGCATCGGTTGCCCTAGGTGGCATCGAATCTGTCCTTGTGCAGGGGCGGGGCCGCGCCGCCGGCGCGCGCGGCTCAGCTCTTCTTCCGTGAGGCGTTCCACTCGTTCACGAGCTTCTCGTGCTCGGCGAGCGTCTTGGTGAACTCGCTGGTCTTGCCGTCCATCGAGATGAAGTAGTACCAGCCGTCGTCGGTCGGGTTGAGGGCGCCCTGCAGCGCCTCCTCGCCGGGGTTGTCGATGGGCCCGGGCGGCAGTCCCTTGACGTAGTACGTGTTGTAGGGGTTGTTGTAGCGGCGCAGTTCGGCGATCGACAGGTCGATCTTGCTCTGGTTCTTCACGTAGTTGTACGTGGAGTCGAACTCCAGCGCGCCGTAGGTCTCGGAGTTTCCGGGCTTGAGGCGGTTGTAGACCACCTCGGCCATCTTGCGGAAGTCGTCGTGGCTGGTGCCCTCGGCCTGCACCAGGCTGGCCACGGTGAGCAGCTGCCAGGGCCCGTCGAGGCCGAGGCCGGCGGCCTTCTTCTCCAGGCCGAGCGTCTGGAACTGGTCGTTGGCGCGGGCCACCATCTCGGTGAGGACGGCCTTGGGCTCCTGCCCCTTGGAGACGGCGTAGCTGGAGGGGAAGAGGAATCCTTCCAGCGGGTCCTTCAGGTTGGCGTGGTTCAGCGCCCACTTGGGCAGGCCGAGGGACTTGTAGTCCTTCTTCGCCACGGCCGCGGTGGTGCCCTTCTTCACGGCGAGCCGCTTGTCGATCATTTCGTAGATCGCGGAGTTGCGCAGACCCTCGGCGATGACCAGGTTGCTGTGGCTCTTCGGGTTGAGCATCAGCTCCACCGCACTGGCCGCGGACATCTCCTTCTGCAGCGTGTAGACGCCGTCCTGGATCGTCTTGCCGTCGGGGTTCGCCGTCTGCGCGGAGACGAAGGCGTCGACGCTCTCGACCACGCCGGCCGCCTTCAGGATGCGGCCGATGTCGTAACCGCCCGCGCCCTTGGGGATCGAGACGGTCGTGGTCTCGCCGTTGCCGCTGCCCGCGTAGTCCGGGGACGCGCCGAAACGATTTTGGTAGAAGTGCCAGCCGTAGTAGCCGACGACGCTCGCGCCGCCGCCGAAGACCAGGCAGACCACCAGGCAGGCGCAGCCGCTGCGGCGTTTCTTGGCGCCCTTGCCGCCTTTGGCGTCCTTGCCCCGGCCCTTGTCGCGGCGCCCTTTCGGGTCGTCGCCGTCCTCGCCGTCGTCGCCGTCGTCATCGGCGCCCGTGAAGAAGGGGTGCTGCTCCTCTTCCTCCTCCTCGACCGCGGGCTCCGGCTGCGGTTCCGGCTCGGGGCGCCGGCGGCCGGGCGGCTCCGGCGGCGGGTAGGCGTCCTCGGTGCCGTAGAAGTCGGGCTGCTCCCCGCCGTAGGCCACGGGCTGCTGGCCGTAGGGGTCGCCGGGGTCGGCGGCGTAGGGGACCTGGCCGTGGGTGCCGGTCGCGTCCCAGCCGCCGTGTTGGTACTGGACCTGGGCATGCCCGGCGTACTGCTGGTCGTACTGCTGCTGGTCGTAGTGCTGCTGGCCCTGTCCGTCGGCGTACCGGAGGTTGCCCTGTTCGTCGTAGTACGTGGCGTACTGCTGCTGGTCGTAGCCGCCCTGCGGGTGCTGGTCCCAGTCGCCGTACTGCTGCTGCGACTGCTGCGACTGCTGTGGGTAGTGCTGTGGCTGGCCGCCGTAGGGGGACTGCTGGCCCACGTGGGCCTGCTGTCCGCCCCATCCGTCGTCCCCGTACAACGGGTCCTCCGGATGCCACGGTTCGGAGCCTTGGCCCCGGCCATACTCAGTCATCGATCCCCTAGAGCCGCGAGGCGGTACGGTGCGCGGCTGGTGGGCCGGTTCCCGTTCCGCCTCTTGCTGTGCGGTGGCTGTTCGAAAACCATCGCATCGCGCGGAACGTTACCGTATCGCGATCAGATGACTACTTCGACGCCCTCGCCGGGTGGTTTACCTGACACCCGTTCGGATTCCAGTGCCTGCTGAAGGATGATGACCGCCGCGGCCTGGTCGATGACCGAGCGGCCCTTCTTGGCCTTCACTCCAGAAGCGCGCAGCCCCTGGCTGGCCGTTACTGTCGTCATCCGCTCGTCGACCAGCCGGACCGGTACCGGTTTGATGCCCTTGGCGAGTTCCTGGGCGAAGGCGCGGACCTTGACGGCGGCCGGCCCCTCGCCCCCCTTGAGGGAGCGAGGGAGTCCGACGACGACCTCGATCGGTTCGTACTCCTCGACCAGTTGCCGCAGCCTGCGATGGGCGGCGGGGATGTCCCGGCCGGGGACGGTCTCGACCGGGGTGGCGAGGATCCCGTCGGGGTCGCACGAGGCGACCCCGATCCGGGCATCCCCGACGTCGATCGAGAGTCGACGTCCTCTGCGCATTTCCGACCGTTTCCTTACTTCGCGGTCTCGGTCACCAGACGCTCGACGGCGTCGATGGCCTCACCGATCGCGGCCGGGTTCTGGCCGCCGCCCTGGGCGACGTCCGGCTTGCCGCCACCGCCGCCGCCGAGCGTCTTGGCGGCGGTGCGGACCAGGTCACCGGCCTTGAGACCGCGGTCGCGGGCGGCGTCGTTGGTGGCGATGACCGTGAGCGGCTTGCCGTTGTTGACCGTGAACAGGGCGACCACGGCGGCGCGTCCGCCCTGGATGCGGCCGCGCACGTCGAGGACGAGCTTGCGCAGGTCGTCCGGGGTGGTGCCGTCCGGGACCTGCCCGGTCACCACGGCGATCCCGCGGATGTCCTTGGCGGACTCGACGAGACCGGCGGCGGCCTGAAGCACCTTCTCCGCGCGGAACTTCTCGATCTCCTTCTCGGCGTCCTTCAGCTTGCCGAGCATCGCGGAGACCTTCTCCGGCAGCTCCTCCGGACGGCCCTTGATCAGCTCCTGGAGCTGGGCGACCACCGTGTGCTCACGGGCCAGGAAGTTGTAGGCGTCGACGCCGACGAGAGCCTCGATACGGCGGACACCCGAGCCGATCGACGATTCGCCGAGCAGCTTGACCAGGCCCAGCTGGGAGGTGTTGTGGACGTGGGTGCCGCCGCACAGCTCCTTGGAGAAGTCGCCGATGGTCACCACGCGGACCCGCTCGCCGTACTTCTCACCGAACTCGGCGATGGCGCCCTGCTTCTTGGCCTCGTCGATGCCCATGATCTCGGCGCGCACGTCGAGGTCGCGGGCGAGCACCTCGTTGATCTTCTGCTCGACGTCGGTCATCACGGCCGTCGGAACGGCCGACGGCGAGCCGAAGTCGAAGCGGAAGCGGCCGGGCTGGTTCTCGGAACCGGCCTGGGCGGCCGTCGGGCCGAGGGCGTCGCGCAGCGCCTGGTGGGTGAGGTGGGTGGCCGAGTGGGCGCGGGCGATGGCGGTCCGGCGGCGCTGGTCGATCGAGGCGTGGGCCTTGGCGCCGACCGTCACCTCGCCGACCTGGACGACGCCCTTGTGGACGTAGACGCCCGGGACCGGCTTCTGGGTGTCGCGGATCTCGATGACGGCACCGGTGTCGACCTTGATCCGGCCGGTGTCGCCGATCTGGCCGCCGCCCTCGGCGTAGAACGGGGTGCGGTCCAGGACGATCTCGACCTCGTCGCCCTCGGTGGCGGCCGGGGAGGAGACGCCGTCGACGAGGATGCCGACGATCGTGGTCTCGCCCTCGGTGTCGCTGTAGCCGATGAAGTCGGTCTCGCCGGTCCTGTCGGCGATCTCGCGGTAGGCGCCGGCGCCGGCGTGCCCGGTCTTCTTGGCCTGGGCATCGGCCTTGGCGCGCTCCCGCTGCTCCTTCATCAGGCGGCGGAAGCCCTCCTCGTCCACGGAAAGGCCCTGCTCGGAGGCCATTTCGAGGGTGAGGTCGATCGGGAAGCCCCAGGTGTCGTGGAGCAGGAACGCCTTGTCGCCGGCGAGGACCGTGCCGCCGGACTCCTTGGTCTCGGTGACGGCGGTGTCGAGGATGTTGGTGCCGGCCTTCAGCGTCTTGAGGAAGGCGTTCTCCTCGGCGACAGCGACCTTCTCGATGCGCTCGCGGTCGGTGACCAGCTCCGGGTACTGCTGGCCCATCATGGCGATCACGGTGTCGATCAGGTCGAGGACGACCGGACCCGTGGCACCGAGCAGGCGCATGTTGCGGATGGCGCGGCGCATGATGCGGCGCAGCACGTAGCCGCGGCCCTCGTTGCCGGGGGTGACGCCGTCACCGATGAGCATGACCGACGTACGCATGTGGTCGGTGACGACCCGCAGCGAGACGTCCGAGGCGTGGGCCTCGCCGTAGTGGACGCCGGTCAGCTCGGTGGCCTTCTTGATGACGGCCATCGAGGTGTCGATCTCGTACATGTTCTGCACGCCCTGCAGAATCATCGCGAGGCGCTCCATGCCGAGGCCTGTGTCGATGTTCTTGCTGGGCAGTTCGCCGAGGATCTCGAAGTTGTCCTTGCCGATGCCCTCGCCGCGCTCGTACTGCATGAAGACGAGGTTCCAGATCTCCACGTACCGCTCGTCGTTGACGGCGGGGCCGCCCTCGACGCCGAACTCGGGGCCGCGGTCGTAGTTGATCTCGGAACACGGGCCGCAGGGGCCGGGGACGCCCATGGACCAGTAGTTGTCCTTCATGCCGAGGCGCTGGATGCGCTCCTTCGGCACGCCGACGACGTCGTGCCAGATGCGCTCGGCCTCGTCGTCGTCCTTGTAGACGGTGATCCAGAGCTTCTCCGGCTCCAGGCCGTAACCACCCTTGTCCTGGGGGCTGGTGAGCAGCTCCCAGGCGTACTTGATGGCGCCTTCCTTGAAGTAGTCGCCGAAGGAGAAGTTGCCGCACATCTGGAAGAAGGTGCCGTGCCGGGTGGTCTTGCCGACCTCTTCGATGTCCGGGGTGCGCACGCACTTCTGCACGCTGGTGGCGCGGTCGAAGGGCGGCTTGACCTCACCCAGGAAGTAGGGCTTGAAGGGCACCATGCCGGCCGGGACGAGGAGCAGAGTCGGGTCGTCCGCGATGAGCGACGCCGAAGGGACGACGGTGTGCCCGCGCTCCTCGAAGAAGCTCAGCCAGCGGCGGCGAATCTCTGCCGACTCCATCAGTGGTCCTCATTCCGGTTGTGCGAGTACCTCGTGGTGTCGGGGTACTTCGGGTTGCTGCGGTTCTCGATGGCGGCGAACCGCCGGGGCGCGGGGAACTCGGGGTCCGCGTTGATGCCCAGCGCGTCCCCCAGCTCCTCCTCCCGCTGGGCCATGTTGTCGCGGACGTCGAGCGCGAACCCGACCGCTCGGTCCTTGATCCGGTGGCCGGTCTCCAGCGCCTTGTTGGCGGCGGTGGCGGCGAGGCTCTCCGGGGTCAGCTGCTTCAGCTTGCGGTTGACCTTGGTGGTGGCCCAGACCCCGGCGGCGACACCGGTGGTGAACCAGAACGTACGGCGGAACATATGGCCTGGCTCCTACTTTCCCCGGTTCTTCCGCCGTGCGGCCGGGACCGTCCGGCCCACGATCACGGTACGCCTGGGCTCCTTCACGGGCACGTCCGCCTTGCGGCCGGACAGCGCCCGGCGCACGCCGTAGCCGAAGGCCGCGACCTTGACCAGCGGGCCGCCGAAGGTGGTGGCGACGGTGGAGGACAGCGCGGAGGCGTTGGACGTGACCTCCTGGACGTCCGAGGCGATCGCGTCGACCCGGTCGATCTGGGTCTGCGCGGAGCGTACGGCCGCGGAGGCGTCGGCGAGCAGCGGGACGGCCTGGTCGGTCACGTCCGCCACGAGCTTGGTGGTCGCCTTGAGCGTCTGGGCCAGCCTCGCCAGTGCGACGGCGAGGAAGGAGACCAGGATCGCCCAGAAGACGGCCACCAGGATCCCGGCCACCTCTCCACCGGACACTGCGCGCACCCGCTCCCTGAAACGTGCCTCAACATCGAAAAGTCTGCACCGAGCCTATCGCGCCGGGGATGGGGCTCCGTACCGGATTACGGCGCGTGGCAGGCGGACTTCCGGGAAGCGATTGTACGGACCGAACACGGTTAAGTACGCTCCGTGTCCCATGCGAGGTCCTCAGCGCCCCGGCTCTTCGGCGGACGGCAATCTGCCCCTGGAACTCACCGCCTTCGTGGGCCGGTCGGCCGAACTCGGCGAGCTGGCCCGGGCCCTGGAGTCCGCCCGGCTGGTGACGGTGACCGGGGTCGGCGGGGTCGGCAAGTCGCGGCTCGCGGCCCGGGCGGCGGCCGGAGCGGCGCCCCGGGGCGGGGTGTGGCGGGTGGAGCTGGCGCCGGTGCGCGATCCGGAGTTCGTGGAGTACGCGGTCGTGGAGGCGCTGGGCCTGACCGACCACACCACCCGGCTGCCGCGCGAGGCGCTGCTGGAGCACTTGGCCGGCCGCCGGATCCTGCTGGTGCTGGACGGGTGCGAGCACCTGGTCGACGCGTGCGCGGAGCTGGTGGCCGAGCTGCTGCGCCGGCTGCCCGAGCTGACCGTGCTGGCGGTGGGGCGGCGGCCGCTCGGGGTGGCGGGCGAGCGGCTGTTCCCGCTGGCGCCGCTCGGCGAGGACGAGGCGGTGGAGCTGTTCGCCGAGCGTGCCGGGCGGCAGGGGCTGGACGTGGGGGACCGCGCGGACGTACGGGAGGTGTGCCGGCGCCTGGACGGGATCCCGCTGGCGATCGAGCTGGCGGCCGGGCGGCTGCGGGCGCTGTCGCCCGGGCAGCTGCTGGAGCGGCTCGACGACCGGTTCCGGCTGCTGACGGGCGGCGGGCGGGACGGGCTCGCCCGGCACCAGACGCTGCGCACGGCGATCGGCTGGAGCCATGAACTGTGCACCCCGGCCGAGCGGTTGCTGTGGTCGCGGCTGTCGGTGTTCGCGCAGACCTTCGAGCTGGAGGCCGCCGAGTACGTGTGCGGCGGGGAGGGGCTGGCGTCCGAGGACGTCCTGGACGTGCTGGCCGAGCTGCTCGCGCAGTCGGTGGTGGCGCGGGAGGAGACCCCGACGGGCGTGCGCTACCGGATGCTGGACACCGTGCGGGCATACGGCGCGGACTGGCTGGCGGCGACGGGGGACGCGGGCCGGCTGCGGCGCCGGCACCGGGACTGGTTCATGGGCCTGGCGACCTGGTGCGAGCTGGACTGGTTCTCGCCCCGGCAGGGCGAGGTGGCCGCGCGGGTCGAGGCCGAGCTGCCGAATCTGCGGGCCGCCCTGGACCACTGCCTGACCGAGCCGGACGAGGCGCATCTGGGCCAGTACCTGGCGGGCTCGCTCTGGTTCTACTGGGCGGGCTGCGGCCGGCTCTCGGAGGGCCGGCGCTGGCTGGAGCGGAGCCTGGAGCTGGACTCGGAGTATCCGCAGTCCCGGCTGAAGGCGCTGTGGGTGCTCGGCTATGTGGCGATCCTCCAGGGGGACGCGGTGCCCGCGCTGGCCGCGCTCCAGGAGTGCCGTGAGGAGGCCGAGCTGGTCGCCGACCCGACGGCGGTGGCGTACGCGGAGCACCGCACCGGCTGTCTGGCCCTGGTCACCGATGACATGCCCCGCGCGGAGACCCTGCTGCGTTCGGCTCTCGACCGCTACCAGGAGATCGGCGAGCTGAACAGCAATGTGCTGATGGGCCAGGTCGAACTGGCGATGACCCGGGCGTTCCTCGGTGATCTGCCGGACGCGGTGCGGCTGTGCGAGGACGTGCGCCGGGTGTGCGAGGACCACGGCGAGCACTGGGCCCGCTCGTACGCGCTGTACGTCCTGGCCTACGCGGCCTGGCAGGACGGCGACCACCCGGCCGCCCGCGAACTGCTGACGGACTGTCTGCGCCATGCGCACGGCTTCCGTGACCTGCTGGGTTCGGTGCTGTCGATCGAGCTGCTCGCCCTGGTGACGGTGGCGCAGGGCGATCCGGCGGAGGCGGCGGTGCTGCAGGGCGCGGCCGGGCGGCTGTGGCCGTCGGTGGGGCTGCCGCTGTTCGGCTCGGCGTACTACAACGCCCCGCACGAGCTGTGCGAGGCGACGGCCCGGCGGGCGCTGGGCGACGAGCGGTACGCGGAGTGCGTACGACAGGGCAGCAGGCTGGACCGGGAGGCGGCGGTGGCCCGGGCGCTGGGGTACTTCGGGGTCCGGCCGCTGGAGGTGCTGCCGACGCCGCGCGGGCCGGTGCGGCAGCGGCGGGAGGCCGCCGACATGCGGAAGCCCGCCGCCTCGCCCACCCGGAAGGGCGGGGAGACGGCGGGCTGACGCTGAGGTGCTACACCCGGCCGGTGATCAGCGGGCGTAGTACTCGACGACGAGCTGCTCGTCGCAGATGACCGGAACTTCCTTGCGGTTCGGCTCGCGGTCCAGGCGGAACGCCAGGGCCTTGAGGTTCACCTGCAGGTAGCGCGGGGTCTCGCCGTCGGGGGCGAAGCCGCCCTCACGGGAGATCTGGAAGAGCGTCTTGTCCTTGGAACGGTCGCGGACCTGCACGACGTCGTCCGGGCGGACCCGGAAGGACGGCTTGTCGGTCTTCTGGCCGTTGACCTGGATGTGGCCGTGGACGACCATCTGGCGGGCCTGGTAGATCGTGCGGGCGATGCCCGAACGCAGGACCAGCGCGTCGAGGCGGCGCTCGAGCTCGACGATCAGGGCCTCACCGGTCTTGCCCTGCACCTTGGAGGCACGCTCGTAGGCGCGGACCAGCTGACGCTCGGAGATGTCGTACTGCGCGCGCAGACGCTGCTTCTCCAGCAGACGGACCTTGTAGTCCGAGTTCTGCTTGCGGCCGCGGCCGTGCTCACCCGGCGGGTAGGGACGGGCCTCGAAGTACTTGACGGCCTTCGGGGTCAGCGCGATGCCGAGGGCACGCGACTTCTTGACCTTGGGGCGGGACTGGTTCGCCACTGTCTCTTTCTTCCTTCTGACTATTCGGCTTGTCAGGGTTGAGGGAGGTCGCAATCCGCAGCCGGGGAAACCCGCCGGGACCCGTTGCCGGGCCTGGTGGGCAGCCGCTCCCCTGGTCTGGGCACATACGTGCAGCACGCGAGTGGCCCACCGACCGGTCCCGTCGTGCGACGGATGGTGGTGGGCTGCCCGCGACACCGTTCGACGGTGCGCGACGCTCCTGGATCCCCCTTGCGGAGGTTCCGGCTGGTTGTCCCGCTCTGACAGCGCGGGACTCAGCGCTTCGAGGGATTCTACAGGCTGCTCAGGACCGCCTGCGACCGAGGTGGTTCCGGGTCCACTCGACGGCGTCGGCGTAGCGGGCCTCGGCGCCGTGCCGGGTCGGGGTGTAGTACTCGCGGTCCTTGATCGGGTCCGGGGCGTACTGCTGCTCGGCGATGCCCTCGGGCAGGTCGTGCGGGTAGACGTAGCCCTGTGCGTGGCCGAGCTTGGCGGCGCCCTTGTAGTGGCCGTCACGCAGGTGCGGGGGCACCTGGCCGGCCAGGCCCTTGCGGACGTCCTCCAGGGCGGCGCCGATCGCCATGGTCGCGGAGTTGGACTTGGGGGCCAGCGCGAGGGCGATGGTGACGTGGCTGAGGGTGAGGGCGGCCTCGGGGAAGCCGATCATGGCGACGGCCTGGGCGGCGGCCACGGCCATGGGCAGGGCGTTCGGGTCGGCGAGGCCGATGTCCTCGCTCGCCGAGATCATCAGGCGGCGGGCGATGAAGCGGGGGTCCTCGCCGGCCTCGATCATCCGGGCCAGGTAGTGCAGGGCCGCGTCCACGTCGGAGCCCCTGATGGACTTGATGAGGGCGCTGGCGACGTCGTAGTGCTGGTCGCCGTCGCGGTCGTACTTCACCGCGGCGCGGTCGACGACCTCTTCCAGGGTCCGCAGCCCGATCTCCTGCTCGCCCTTGTCGAGGGCTGCCCCGGCGGCGGCCTCCAGGGCGGTCAGGGCGCGGCGGGCGTCGCCGCCGGCGATCCGCAGCAGGTGTTCCTCGGTGTCCTCGGGGAGGGTGACGGCCGCCTTGAGACCGCGTTCGTCGGTGAGGGCCCGGCGCAGCAGGCCGCGCACGTCGTCGTCGGTGAGGGGTTCGAGGGTGAGCAGCAGCGAGCGGGAGAGCAGCGGGGAGATCACCGAGAAGTACGGGTTCTCGGTGGTGGCGGCGATCAGGGTGACCCAGCGGTTCTCGACGGCCGGGAGCAGGGAGTCCTGCTGGGCCTTGCTGAAGCGGTGGATCTCGTCGAGGAAGAGGACGGTCTCCTTGCCGTATCCCCCGGTGGCGCGGCGGGCGCCGTCGATGACCGCGCGGACCTCCTTGACCCCGGCGGTGATCGCGGAGAGTTCCACGAACCGCTTGTTGGTGGCCTTGGAGACGACGTACGCCAGGGTCGTCTTGCCGGTGCCGGGCGGCCCCCAGAGGATGACGGACGAGGGGCCGGCGGGACCGCCGCCGCCCTCGCCGACCAGTCTGCGCAGCGGGGATCCCGGCTTCAGCAGGTGCTGCTGGCCCACCACCTCGTCGAGGGTGCGCGGGCGCATCCGCACCGCCAGGGGACTGCCGGTCGGGTCCTTCTCCTGGCGTTCTTCGGCGGCTGCGGTGAACAGGTCGGGTTCCACGCTGAAACCCTAAATCACCGCACTGACAACGCGGCGCGCGCTGTCAGCTGGTCCAGAAGTCCCACCAGCGGGTCAGGATCAGCATGCCGATGATGCCGATGTGCAGGACCGGCAGCACCCAGGTGAACTCGCCGAAGAAGGACTTCAGCCAGTTCGGGGCCGGCAGGAAGCTCTTGCGGATGTTGAAGGAGGTCACATACCAGAACATGGTGATCGTGGCGACCCAGGCCAGCGAGCACCACAGGCACAGCGCGTTGATCCGGTACAGGGACTGGAACTGCAGCCAGGTGCAGAACCCGACGCCGAAGAGCGTGCCGAAGTTGAAGGTCAGCCAGTACCAGCGCGGGAAGCGGGCGCGGGCCAGCAGGCTCATGCCGACGCAGATGACGATGCCGTAGCAGACCAGTCCGAGCATCGGGTTCGGGAAGCCGAAGGCGGCGGCCTGCTTGGACTCCATGACGCTGCCGCAGGAGACGACCGGGTTGAGGCTGCACCCGGGGGTGAACGTCTTGCCCTCGACCTTGGCTTCCAGCAGCTTGAACTTGTCGATCGTGATGACCCAGGCGGCCAGCAGGCCGGCGGCACCCGTGATGATCAGCAGCAGCGCGAAGGCGAGACTGCCGCCCTCCGTGCGCGGTGCCGCGGGGGCGTGCTCGGGCTCGGGCTCGGTGGAGACGTCCTTGACTGTCGTCTTGCTCATCACGCCGATTCCGTCTGTTTGAGAGTTGGAACTTCTTCGGGCAGGGGCCATTGTGCCGCACGGGGCGCCCTGTCCACCGTTCGGTGCGCATAAGGAAGTACGCAAGGAGGTCCCGGAACGCTCGGTTCTGGCCGACCCTCGTGGGATGACAGCACACGCGAACGAATTCGCGGTGGACGTCCGGGGGCTGCGCAAGCGGTACGGCGACGTGACCGCGGTGGACGGCATCGATCTGGGCATCCGGCGGGGCGAGGTGTTCGGCCTGCTCGGGCCCAACGGGGCGGGCAAGAGCACGACGGTGGAGATCCTCCAGGGCAACCGGACCCGGGACGCGGGCGAGGTCTCGGTCCTGGGCGCGGACCCGGCGGCGGGCACGCGCGCGTGGAGGTCCCGTGTGGGCATCGTCTGGCAGGACGAATCGGCGCCCGCCGAGTTGACGGTCCGCGAGACGGTACGGCATTTCGCGCACTACTACCCCAGGCCGCGCGACCCGGAGGAGGTGATCGGGCTGGTCGGTCTGGAGGCCAAGGCGGACAGCCGGATCAAGGCCCTCTCGGGCGGCCAGCGCCGCCGCCTGGACGTGGCGCTGGGGGTGATCGGCGGACCCGAGCTGCTGCTCCTGGACGAGCCGACGACCGGTTTCGACCCGGCGGCCAGGCGCCGGTTCTGGGAGCTGATCCGCCTCCTCGCGGACGAGGGCACGACGATCCTGCTCACCACCCACTACCTGGAGGAGGCGGAGGCCCTCGCCGACCGGCTGGCGATCGTCGCCCGGGGCCGGGTGGTCGCCGAGGGCGAGCCGCAGGAGCTCCGGGACCGCTTCGGCACCGGCGCCACCGTCGAGTGGACCGACCCCGACGGCACCACGCGGGCGGAGCACACAGAGACCCCGACCAGGACGGTCGGTGAACTCATGCGGCGCTTCGACGGCGAGATCCCGGGGCTGCGGGTGAGCCGCCCCACCCTGGAGGACGTCTACCTCAGGCTGACCGGACAGGAGGCCGCGCGATGACCGCGACGACCACCGCACCCGCCCGGACCCGCGACGGCGACGCCCGCCTGCCGGGCGCCTGGCCGCTCGGGCTGCGCCGGGGCGCCCTGGAGATCCGGCAGTTCTTCCGCCAGCGCGACCAGGTCGTCTTCACCTTCGCCTTCCCGGTCGTCTTCCTCTTCCTCTTCGCGTCGATCTTCCACGACGACGTCGAGGGCAGCGGGGTCACGGCGTCCCAGCTGTACGTGCCGGCCATGATGGCCTCCGGGATCATGTCGACGAGCTTCCAGTCGCTGGGCATCTCCATCGCGGTGGAACGGGACGAGAAGGTCCTGCGCCGGCTGCGCGGGACGCCGATGCCGCCGTCCGCCTACTTCCTGGGCAAGATCTGGCTGGTGCTCTTCACGGGCGTCCTGGAGACGGCGATCCTGCTCGCCGTCGGCACCACGTTCTACGACGTCTCGCTCCCGTCGGACGCGGGGCGCTGGCTGGACTTCGCCTGGATCTTCGTGCTGGGGCTGACCGGATGCGCGCTGCTCGGCATCGCGATCAGCTCGGTGCCGAAGTCGGCCCGGAGCGCCAGCTCGGTGGTCGTACTGCCGTTCCTGGTCCTGCAGTTCATCTCCGGGGTCTACATCTCGGTCGACACCATCCCCGGCTGGATGCTCGACATCGGCGCGCTGTTCCCGCTGAAGTGGCTGTGCCAGGGCCTGCGCGGGGTGTTCCTGCCCGACTCGGCGAAGGCTCTGGAGCAGGCGGGCGACTGGGAGTTCGGGCGGATCGCGCTGGTGCTGGCCGCCTGGTGCGTCGGCGGACTGGTGCTGTGTCTGCTGACCTTCCGGTGGAAGAGCCGGCGCGACGGCTGACCGGGGGCGGCGGGTAGCGAGAGGGGCGGCGGGGATGTGGGAACACCCCCGCCGCCCCGGCGGGCCGTCAGCCCAGCCTGGACTCCAGTTCCGCCACGATCTCGTTCACGCCCACCGCCGTCTGCTCGCCGGACTCCATGTCCTTCAGCTGGACGACGCCCTCGGCGAGGTCGCGCTCGCCGGCCACGATGGTGTAGCGGGCCCCGCTGCGGTTGGCGTTCTTCATGGCGCCCTTGAGGCCCTTGGCGCCGTAGGAGAAGTCCGCCGCGACGCCGACCCGGCGCAGTTCGGTGACCTTGGCGAAGAGGACCCGGCGGGCCTCCTCGCCCAGCGGTACCGCGAAGACGCTGGTGGCGGAGGGGAGGTCCAGTTCGATACCCTCGGCCTCCAGGGCGAGGACCGTGCGGTCCACGCCGAGGGCCCAGCCGACGGACGGCAGCGCGGGGCCGCCGATCATCTCGGACAGTCCGTCGTAGCGGCCGCCGCCGCCCACCGCGGACTGGGAGCCCAGACCGTCGTGGACGAACTCGAAGGTCGTACGCGTGTAGTAGTCCAGGCCGCGGACCAGCTTCGGGTCGTCCTCGAAGGAGACGCCCGCCGCCGTGATCAGTTCGCGGACCTCCTCGTGGTACGCCTTGCAGGCGTCGCAGAGGTAGTCCCGCAGCAGGGGTGCGTCGCCCAGCTGCTTCTGGACCGATTCACGCTTGTCGTCCAGGACGCGCA
Source organism: Streptomyces sp. NPDC090088 (assembly GCF_044747345.1). Classification (NCBI taxonomy): domain Bacteria; kingdom Bacillati; phylum Actinomycetota; class Actinomycetes; order Kitasatosporales; family Streptomycetaceae; genus Streptomyces; species Streptomyces sp. NPDC090088. The sequence goes on from NZ_JBIVDZ010000009.1 coordinate 166,497, forward strand.
GCGGGTTGATCTCGGCCCGGCGCAGGGTGTCCTCGTCCAGGTCCAGGCCGCGCAGGAAGTCCTGCAGGGCCGCGCGGTAGACCGGGCGGCACTCCTTGTCGCCCAGGCTGTTCAGCAGGATGCGGAAGTCGCGCAGACCCAGCGAGCGGTACGCCTGGTCGGCGAGGATGATCAGCTCGGCGTCGAGCGCCGGGTCCTCGGCGCCGATCGCCTCGGCACCGACCTGCGAGAAGTGGCGGTAACGGCCCTTCTGCGGACGCTCGTAGCGGTAGTACGAGCCGGAGTACCAGAGCTTGACGGGGAGGTTGCCGGTCTTGTGGAGGTTCGCCTCCAGGGCGGCGCGCAGCACGGAGGCCGTGCCTTCGGGACGCAGGGCCAGCTTGTCGCCGCCCTTGGTCTCGAACGCGTACATCTCCTTGGTGACGATGTCGGTGGACTCGCCGACACCGCGCGCGAAGAGCTCGACGTTCTCGAAGCCCGGGGTCTCGATGTAGCCGTAGCCGGAGTTGCGCAGCGGAGCGGCGATCGCCTCACGGACGGCCAGGTACGTGGCGCTGTCCGGCGGGATCAGGTCGTACGTGCCCTTGGGGGCCTGAAAGGTGCTCACGGAAGGTCTCTCGTCACATTCCTCGTCGGGGAGCGGCATCGGCGTTCGCTCCCGGGCCGGCGGCCAGCTCCCGTAGGTACGGATTGGCGGCGCGCTCCTGGCCGATGGTCGTCTGGGGGCCGTGGCCGGACAGCACCACGGTGGAGTCGTCGAGCGGCAGGCACACGCGGGCCAGCGAGGCGAGCATGTCGTCCATGGAGCCGCCCGGCAGGTCCGTGCGTCCGATGGAGCCGGCGAAGAGCAGGTCACCGGAGAAGAACACCGAGGGGATCTCGGGCGTCTCCGGCATCCGGAACGTCACCGACCCCCTGGTATGGCCCGGCGCGTGCGCGACGGAGAACTCGAGACCGGCCAGCGCGAGCCGCGCGCCGTCGGTCAGTTCCTTCACGTCGTCCGGCTCCCCCACGGTCAGCTCGCCCATCAGCTGCGTGCCGATGGACCGGCCGAGCGCCTTCTCGGGGTCGCTCATCATGTACCGGTCCTCGGGGTGGATCCAGGCCGGTACGTCGTGCGCTCCGCAGACGGGGACGACCGAGGCCACGTGGTCGAGGTGGCCATGGGTGAGGACGACGGCGACGGGCTTGAGCCGATGCTTCTTCAGCGCTTCCTCGACGCCTTCGGCGGCCTCGTGGCCGGGGTCGATGATCACGCACTCCTCACCGGCGGCGGGGGCGACGAGATAACAGTTCGTCCCCCAGGCCCCGGCGGGGAACCCGGCAATGAGCACGATCGTCCTTCGTTGTGTCGGTTCGGGTGGCTACAAGCTGTGGTCCAGAGCCTACCGGCGCTGCCGTTTCCTCAGCGAACCCATATACGGTACGGGGCACACGCAGCGGTCGGCTCACACAGCGCTCAGGACGCACGCGTACCGGTCGACACACGACACGCATGAGGAGAGAACCCGGTGGTCAGCCAGGAGCAGCGGCGGCGTCAGCTCGCCCGGGAGAAGTTCTTGCGGCAGCAGCAGCGGCGCACCAGCGCACGGCGCAAGTCACGCATGCGCAACTCCGTGATCGCGTCCGTGCTCGGCGTGATCGTGATCGGCAGTGTCGCGCTGTACACGACCAATGTGTTCAAGAACGACGACAAGGCGAACGCGAGCTCGGAGACGACGCCCAGCGCCTCGCCCAGTGCCAGCAAGGCGCCGGACCCGTGCGAGAAGGCCGCGGCCGGCAAGGTGAAGAAGCTGAGCTGGAAGAAGGAGCCGGCGATGTCGATCGACACGTCGGCCGACTACACGATGACGCTGGCGACGACCTGCGGCGACATCGGCATCGCGCTGAAGACGGCGGCGGCCCCGCACACGGCCAACTCGTTCGACTTCCTCGCGTCGAAGGGCTACTTCGACCACACGAAGTGCCACCGGCTCACCACCAACGGCATCTACGTGCTGCAGTGCGGTGACCCGACGGGCACCGGCAGCGGCGGTCCGGGGTACACGATCCCCGACGAGAACCTCAAGGACAAAAGCCTGAAGGGCGGTGTCTACCCGGCGGGCACGGTCGCGATGGCCAACACGGGTCAGAAGCACACCGGCGGCAGCCAGTTCTTCCTGGTCTACCAGGACAGCCAGTTGCCGGCCAGCTACACCCCGTTCGGCACGGTCGACGCGGCCGGACTGAAGGTCCTGAAGAAAATCGCCGCCGCGGGTGAGAACACCGGAGCGGGTGACGGAGCACCGAACGCGACGGTCGTGATCAACAAGGCCACGGTCACCAAATCCTGACCACCAACTGCGAAATTTCGGTCGCGCGGGATGCGGACAGGCAACCCGCTGGTCGCCTATGTTGGCCGTGACGAAACTGTGGACGATGCCCGGGGGTACAGAGGCCCCTTGCAGGCATCATGTGGAGGAGGCGCTGTGAGCAGCGACCCGTGGGGCCGCGTCGACGAGACGGGGACCGTGTACGTGCGTACGGCCGACGGCGAGCAGGTCGTCGGTTCCTGGCAGGCGGGCTCCCCTGAGGAGGCGTTGGCCTACTTCGAGCGCAAGTACGAGGGCCTGGTTGTCGAGATCGGCCTCCTCGAGAAGCGAGTACAGACCACCGACCTGTCCGCGAAGGACGCCCAGGTCGCCATCGACCACCTGCGCGAGCAGGTGGAGGCGCACCACGCGGTCGGTGATCTGGAGGCGCTGCGCACCCGGCTCGGCGAGCTGGTGAAGACCGTGGACTCGCGCCGCGAGGAGCGCAAGGCACAGCGTGCCAAGCAGTCCGACGAGGCCCGCAAGGCCAAGGAGGACCTGGTCGTCGAGGCGGAGCAGCTGGCCCAGTCCGACCAGTGGCGGGCCGCCGGTGAGCGGCTGCGCTCCCTGGTGGACACCTGGAAGGGTCTGCCGCGGCTGGACCGCAAGTCGGACGACGAGCTGTGGCACCGCTTCTCGCACGCACGGTCGGCGTTCTCCAAGCGCCGCAAGGCGCACTTCGCGCAGCTCGACGCGCAGCGCGAGGACGCCCGCAAGGCCAAGGAGAAGCTGGTCGCCGAGGCCGAGTCGCTGTCGGACTCGACGGACTGGGGTCCGACGGCCGCGCGCTACCGCGAGCTGATGACGGAGTGGAAGGCCGCCGGCCGCGCCCAGCGCGAGCACGAGGACGACTTGTGGAACCGCTTCCGCGGCGCCCAGGACGTGTTCTTCGCGGCGCGCGGTTCCGCGTTCGCCGAGCGGGACGCGGAGCAGACGGAGAACCTGAAGCTGAAGGAGGAGCTGGCCGCCGAGGCCGAGAAGCTCCTGCCGATCACCGACCTGAAGTCCGCGCGGTCCGCCTTCCGCTCGATCAACGAGCGCTGGGAGGCCATCGGCCACGTGCCGCGCGACGCGCGTCCGAAGGTCGAGGGCCGGATGCACACGGTCGACCGGGCCATCCAGGAGGCCGAGGAGGCCGAGTGGCGCCGGACCAACCCGGAGGCACGCGCGCGTGCCGCGGGTCTGACCGGCCAGCTGCAGGCCGCCGTGGACAAGCTGCGGGCGCAGATCGAGCAGGCCCGCGCCCAGGGCAACGCGTCCAAGGCGGAGAAGCTGGAGCGCGAGCTGGAGGGCCGCCAGGCGCTCCTGGACCAGGCTCTCAAGGGCCTGCAGGAGTTCGGCGGCTGACGTCCCGCGCCCCGTCGTGGTCCCCGCGCGGCCCCGTCACCCTCTCCGGGTGGCGGGGTCGTGTGCTGCCGTCAGCGGGACCGCATGCCCCGTTCCAGGGTGTCCAGGGCGTGCCGGAGCACTTCGCAGGCCTGGCTGTGGTTGCCGGCGGACTGGAGCAGTTCGGCGAGGCGCCGGCACACCGTGACCGCCTCGGGGCCGAACCGCTTGTGCGTCAGCTGGAAGGCGCTCTCCAGCACCTCGATGGCCTGCCGGTCCTGGCCCGACTCGGTGAGCAGTTCGGCCAGTTCCAGATGGACGATGACGCTGTCGCCGTCGGCGTCCGGGGTGCCGCTCTGCAGGATCATCCGCAGCACCGGCAGGGCGTCGCGGGTGCGGCCCACGGATCTGAGCAGCCGGGCCAGCTGGAGCCCCGAGGAGATCATCGCCGCCTCGACCTCGGCGTCGATCACCGGCCCGGCCGGGGCGCGTCGCGAGGCGCGGGCCCGGTTGCGCACCAGCGGCAGGCGGCCCACGTCGTTCTCCTGGCTGCGCTGCGGCCGGGGCCTGTTGCGGGCGCCGAGCCGGTGGTCCACGGCCCGGTAGACGGTCTCCAGGTCCAGGGTCTCGGGAGCGTCGGGCACGCCCTGCCGCAGGACGTGCAGCAGCTCGCCGGTGAACGCGGTGTGCCGCTCCCCCTCGGGGGCGAGCGCCACATGGTCCTTGGGGGACGCGGTGAGCACGTAGGCGCCCTGGATGCCGGCCTGGGCGGCCAGCGCGCTGGGAGCGGCGAGCGTGCGCGCGGCGCGCCCGCTGAAGCAGCAGTCCAGGACGACGATCTTGCGGCGGGCCGGGGACGACAGGATGGCGCTGCGCAGATGCCGGTACTCGACCGCGGTGTATCCGGCGCCCTCCCGTGATCCGGTCAGGGCGAGATACAGGTCGGCGGACTCCGAGTCCCTCAGGCCGTGCCCGCAGTAGTAGACGATCAGGGTGTCGACGGCCCGTTCCCCCGCGCTGTACACGGGGTCGAGCAGCGCGGTGGCGTTCGCCGGCTCGCGCACGGTCAGGGTGTGCGCCTCGGGCAGCCCCCACACCGTCGGGTCCTGAAGGACGGTCCCGAGTTCCGCGAGGTTGCTCTCCACGGCCGGCAGCTGGGCCAGGTGGGCGTAGCGGGAGGTCCCGATCAGGACGGCGGCGGAGGCCGAGGGGTCAGGCAGTCCCGCCGTCACCGGTCCGCTCCTCGCTCTCCAGCAGTGCGACGACCTTGCGCAGGGTGTCCTCGTCGCTCCCGTCCACCTCGACCTCCAGACCACCCCGGCGCAGGGTGACCCGGGGCGAGCCCCGGCGCTGGGTGCGCCACTGGTCGACGGCGAAGGAGAGCTGGGCCGCGGACAGTCCGCCGCTCACCGCCAGCGAGATCAGGTCGATCAGGGTGCCCTGGTGGTCCGGGCGGGCGGGTGCGGAGCCGGCCAGCCTGCCGTGCACGGCGCGGCCGACCTCCTCGTCGGCCGTCAGCCAGCGCAGCAGCGAGCGCAATTCCGTCTCCGGGTCCGCCACGTCGTGCACCCGGACCTCGATCGCGGTCACGGTTCCCCCTTCCGCCGGTCCGGTACCGGCTGTCACACCTGCTCCTGGAGCGCCTCGGTCACCGCGGACGTGACATCGGCGAACATCGTGACCGCCTCGCCGCCGGCCCCGAGCCGGGCCAGGCAGACGCCCTGCCAGTAGTGGCAGGTGAGGGTCACGGGGTGGTGGCTGCCGAAGGACGTCCGGCAGACCTCGGCGACCGTGCCGAGCAGTTCGACCGCCTCGGCCAGGGAGCCGCGCAGCACCAGGTCGACGGCCTCGCGCTGGCGGGCCTCGGCCATCTCCGGGGAGATACCCCGGCGGATCTGGTGGAGGGTGGCGCTGCTCAGGCCCAGCTCGCTCCCGCCGCGCCGGTGACGTCCCGCGGCGGTGTGCGGCGGGGACGTCCCCTCCGGCGGCGGCCAGGCGTCCCTGAAGTCCTCCAGGGGCCGCGGCGCGGGGAGGAGCGTGGGCGGGTGGTCCTCGTCGGCGGGGGCCGTGAAGCCGCGCACCGCGCGTTCGCGCAGTTCCCCGGTGGCCGCCTCGGCGATCAGTTCGGCGGCGTTGGGCGGGGCGCGCAGCAGGTCGCGCACCTCGGCGTCGCCCGGGCGCTGTGCGGGGTCCTTGGCCATCAGGCGGGCGACCAGGGCGGCGAGGTCGTCGGGGACGCCCGGCACGCCGGCCAGTGAGGGTGCCTCCTCCTGGACCACGCGGTACAGGGTGGTCACCGGGGAGCCGCCGTCGAAGGGGCGCTCGCCCTTGAGCATCTCGTACAGGCAGGTGCCGAGGCCGTAGAGGTCGGAGTACGGTCCGGCCCGGTCGCCGCTGATGATCTCGGGCGCCATGTAGAGCGGGGTGCCGATGAAGGCGCCCGTGGCGGTCAGCCGGGAGTGGGCCGCGTCCAGGAGGTGGGAGATCCCGAAGTCCTGGAGGACCACCCGGCCCTCGCGGGTCAGGTGGACGTTGCTCGGTTTCACGTCCCGGTGCAGCATCCCGGCGTTGTGCACGGCGGACAGGCCGGAGGACATGCCGGCGCCGATGGCCCGCACCAGGGCGTGCGGCAGGGTGCGCCGGATGCCCAGCAGACGGGCCAGGTCGACGCCCTCCAGGAGCTCCATGACGAGGTAGGGCGTGTCCTCGTGGAGGGCGAAGTCGTGCAGCACGACGGTGTTGGGGTGGCTGATCCGCGCCAGCGCACGGGCCTCGCGCATGAAGCGCTGCCGCAGGTCCGCGTCGGCCAGACCGGTACTGAGCACCTTGACCGCGACGCGGCGCCCCAGCCGCATGTCCAGCGCCTCGTAGACCCGGCCCATGCCGCCCGCGCCCAGCTGCCGACCGATCTCGTAACGGTCCCCGATGACCCCTAACTCGGCCACGCCACCCCCCGGTTACGTCTCCTCCGATGGTCCGGCGTCCGCCGCCCCGGGGGCAATCTCCGTGCGGTAACGGAGACTTGCCCCGCAGGACTAACGCTGCTGCCGCGCCGAGGTCACCCGGTAGACGTCGTAGACGCCCTCCACGCCCCGTACCGCCTTCAGGACGTGGCCCAGGTGCTTGGGGTCGCCCATCTCGAAGGTGAAGCGGGAGGTGGCCACCCGGTCGCGGGAGGTCTGGACGGCCGCGGAGAGGATGTTGACGTGCTGGTCGGACAGCACCCGGGTGACGTCCGACAGGAGCCGGGAGCGGTCCAGGGCCTCGACCTGGATGGCGACCAGGAAGACCGAGGACTGGGTGGGCGCCCACTCGACCTCAAGGATGCGCTCGGGCTCACGGGACAGCGACTCGACGTTGACGCAGTCGCTGCGGTGCACCGACACCCCGCTGCCGCGGGTGACGAAGCCGATGATCGGGTCGCCGGGGACCGGCGTGCAGCAGCGGGCCAGCTTGACCCAGACGTCGTCGACGCCCTTCACGACCACGCCGGGGTCCTGGTTGCTGCGCCGCTTGCGGCCGCGGGTCCGGGACGGCGGGACCGCCTCGTCGATCTCCTCGGTGGCCGCCTCCTCGCCGCCGAGCGCCTGCACCAGCTTCTGCACGACGTTCTGCGCGGCCACATGGCCCTCGCCGATCGCCGCGTACAGCGAGGAGATGTCCGGATAGCGCATCTCGTGCGCGAGGGTGACCAGGGAGTCGCCGGTGAGGATGCGCTGGATCGGCAGGTTCTGCTTGCGCATCGCGCGGACGATGGCGTCCTTGCCCTGCTCGATCGCCTCGTCCCGGCGCTCCTTGGAGAACCAGGCGCGGATCTTGTTCCGGGCGCGCGGCGACTTGACGAAGCCCAGCCAGTCCCGGGAGGGACCGGCGCCGGGCGCCTTGGAGGTGAAGACCTCCACCAGGTCGCCGTTGTCGAGCGTCGACTCCAGCGGGACGAGACGGCCGTTGACCCTCGCCCCTATCGTCCGGTGACCGACCTCCGTGTGCACCGCGTACGCGAAGTCCACCGAGGTGGAGCCGGCCGGGAGCGCTATGACATCGCCCTTGGGGGTGAAGACGAAGACCTCGTTGCGGGAGAGGTCGAAGCGCAGGGACTCCAGGAACTCGCTGGGGTCCTCGGTCTCCTTCTGCCAGTCGAGGAGCTGGCGCAGCCACGCCATGTCGTTGAGGTGGTCGTCCTTGCCCTTGCCGGCCTTCGGCACGTCGGTGCGCACCTTGGAGGCGCCGGCGACGGCCTCCTGCTTGTACTTCCAGTGCGCGGCGATGCCGTACTCGGCGCGACGGTGCATGTCGAACGTGCGGATCTGGAGTTCGACGGGCTTGCCGTTGGGGCCGATGACCGTCGTGTGCAGCGACTGGTACATGTTGAACTTGGGCATCGCGATGTAGTCCTTGAAGCGCCCCGGAACCGGGTTCCAGCGCGCGTGGACGGTGCCCAGGGCCGCGTAGCAGTCGCGGACGGTGTCCACCAGGACGCGGATGCCCACCAGGTCGTAGATCTCCGCGAAGTCCCGGCCGCGGACGATCATCTTCTGGTAGACGCTGTAGTAGTGCTTCGGGCGGCCGGTGACGGTCGCCTTGATCCGGGCCGCGCGCAGGTCGGACTGCACCTCGTCGGTCACTATGGCGAGGTACTCGTCGCGCTTCGGCGCCCGTTCCGCCACCAGCCGGACGATCTCGTCGTACATCTTGGGGTAGAGGATCGCGAAGGCGAGGTCCTCCAGTTCCCACTTGATGGTGTTCATGCCCAGGCGGTGGGCGAGCGGCGCGTAGATCTCCAGGGTCTCGCGCGCCTTCTTCTCCTGCTTCTCGCGCTTGAGGTAGCGCATGGTGCGCATGTTGTGCAGGCGGTCGGCGAGCTTGATGACCAGGACGCGCGGGTCCTTGGCCATGGCGACGACCATCTTGCGCACGGTCTCGGCCTGCGCGGCCTCGCCGAACTTGACCTTGTCCAGCTTGGTCACGCCGTCGACGAGCAGCGTGACGACGTCGCCGAAGTCGCGGCGCAGGTCCTCCAGGCCGTACTCGGTGTCCTCGACGGTGTCGTGCAGCAGCCCCGCCATCAGGGTCGCCGGGTCCATGCCGAGTTCGGCGAGGATCGTGGTGACCGCGAGCGGGTGCGTGATGTACGGGTCGCCGCTCTTGCGCTTCTGGCCGCGGTGCCAGCGCTCGGCGACCTGGTAGGCGCGCTCGATCTGGCGCAGGGTGGCGTTCTCGATCTTGGGGTCGTTGCTGCGGACTATGCGCAGCAGCGGTTCCAGGACCGGGTTGTACGGGTTGGCGCGCTGCACGCCGAGGCGGGCCAGGCGGGCGCGGACGCGGTTGGAGGAGCCGGAGCGCGCGGGCTGGCCGGCGTTGGGGCGGGCGGCGGGGCGCTCGGGAGGGGCCGGCTTGGGGCGCGAGGTCTCGGCCGACTTCTCGGCGGGCGCGGACTGGGCATGCTCGACCGGCCCACGGGTGTCGTTCTTCGTCTGCGACACGTTCGGCGCGGGCTTGGCCGCGGGCGCCGAGGCGGGCTCGGGCTTGGCGGCTGTCAGTGGCTGGGCCTCGTCTGGCAAGAGGGCTCCTCGTGCGCGATCCGGGTCCCCCGGTCAGGTTCCGGAGACCCCATGGTAGCGATCCTGGGCCAGGTCATCTCCTGCAGGCCGGACCGGGAACCGTATACGGGAGAAACACACGAGGCTGCAGCGGGATTCCTCCGGGGTGTCCGACAGGTGGCCGGGGGCCCTCGGAACGCGCGAACGCCCGCCTCCGAGAGGCGGGCGTTCTGCCGGTCGTACGGCGCTCAGACCTGGAGCAGGGCCTCCAGCGGCGCTCCGTCCAGGGCCGGCTCCAGGCGGCCTCGGCCGCCGAGGAAGCCCAGCTCCATCAGGACCGCGACCCCCGCGACCTCGGCGCCGGCGCGGTGGATCAGCTGGATCGCGGCCTCGGCGGTGCCTCCGGTGGCGAGCACGTCGTCGACGATCAGGATCCGGTCGTCCCGGCCGAGGTCCTCGGCGTGTACCTCGATCTCGGCCGAGCCGTACTCCAGCTCGTAGGACTGGCGCAGGGTGGCTCCGGGGAGCTTGCCCGCCTTGCGGACCGGGATGAAGCCGAGGCCGGCGCGGACGGCGACCGGGGCGCCCAGGATGAAGCCCCGGGCCTCCAGGCCGACGACCTTGGTGGCGCCGGTGGCGGCGGCGATCCCGGCCAGTTCGTCGGTGAGCGCGGTGAACGCGGCCGGGTCCGCGAGCAGCGGCGTGATGTCCTTGAACATCACGCCCTGCTCCGGGTAGTCCTCGACGTCCCGGATGCGGCTGAGCAGCAGTTCCCTGACGTCGGTCATCGGCGCTTCCCCGAGGGCCGGCCACGGCCGCCCCGGGTGCGGGACGCGGGCTGGTTGCGCGGGCCGACGACGGCCGCGGCGGCGTCCTCGGGCTCGTCGGCACCGCCACGGGTCTCGGCCAGCTCCTCCTCGGCGGCGGCCTGGGCCCGCTTGGCGAGGACGCGCTTCTTCAGGGCCTTCATCTGCGGCTCGGCCTCCTTGAGGTCGGCGACGAGCGGCGTGGCGATGAAGATCGAGGAGTAGGCACCGGCGGCGAGACCGACGAACAGCGACAGCGAGATGTCGTTGAGCGTGCCCGCGCCGAGGAAGCCGCCGCCGATGAACAGCAGACCGGCGACCGGCAGCAGCGCGACGACCGTGGTGTTGATCGAACGGACCAGGGTGCCGTTGATCGACCGGTTGGCGATGTCGCTGTAGGTGAACCGGGTCTGCTTGGTGATGTCCTTCGTCTGCTCCTTGAGGCTGTCGAAGACGACGACCGTGTCGTAGAGCGAGTAACCGAGGATCGTCAGCAGACCGATGACCGTACCGGGCGTGACCTCGAAGCCGACCAGGGCGTAGATACCGGTCGTGATGGTGATGTCGTGGATCAGCGCGACCAGGGCCGCGACCGCCATCCGCCACTCGAAGGCGATCGCCAGGTAGATCACCACGAGGACCATGAAGATCGCCAGGCCCTCCCAGGCCTTGTTGGCGATCTGGTCACCCCAGCTGGGGCCGACCAGGTCGGCGGCGATGGACTCGGTGGACATGTTCATGTCCTTGGCGAGCTTCGCCTTGGTGGCGTCGGACTTGGCGGTGTCCATGCCCGCGATCTGGATGCGCAGACCGCCCGAGCCGAGCTTCTGCACGACCGCGTCGTGGCCCGCGGCCTCCTTCGCGTAGGTCTCCGCCTGGGACACCGAGACGCTGGTCTTCGGGGTGGTGAAGACGGCACCGCCCTGGAAGTCGATGCCCATGTTCAGGCCGCGCACCGCCAGGCCGACGATGGCCGTGATGGTGATCAGGATGGAGATGCCGTACCAGATCTTGCGCTTGCCGACGAAGTCGTAGCTGATCTCGCCGCGGTGGAGTCGGGCGCCGAGGTTGCCGAGTTTCGACATCGCTCACGCTTCCTTCGGGTCGACAGGGCCGGCGACGGGACCGGCGGGACGGCGGGTGCGGCGCAGCGGCGGCTTGGCGCCCAGGCCCTTCGGGTCGAGTCCGGACCACTTGTGGCCACCCGCGAAGAACTTACGCCGGGCGAGGATCGTCATCAGCGGCTTGGTGAAGAAGAAGACGACGACGACGTCGAGCACGGTGGTCAGACCGAGGGTGAACGCGAAGCCCTGGACCTTGCCGACGGTCACGATGAACAGCACGGCGGCGGCCAGGAACGACACGAAGTCGGAGACCAGGATGGTGCGCCGGGCGCGCGGCCAGGCCCGCTCGACGGCGGGGCGCAGCGTGCGGCCCTCGCGGATCTCGTCCCGGATGCGTTCGAAGAACACGATGAACGAGTCCGCTGTGATACCGATCGCGACGATGGCACCGCAGACGGCCGGCAGGTTCAGCGCGAAGCCGATGGCCGGGCCCAGCAGGGCCATGAGCACATAGGTCAGGACCGCGGAGACCAGCAGCGAGGCGATCGCGACGAGCGACAGGCCCCGGTAGTAGACCACCAGGTAGATGATGACGAGCGCGAGGCCGATGGCACCGGCCAGCAGACCGGCGTGCAGCTGCTCGCCGCCGAGCGCGGCGGTCACGGTGGTGACGCTCTCCTCGCGGAAGGAGAGCGGGAGCGCGCCGTACGACAGCACGTTGGCGAGGCTCTGGGCCTCTTCCTGGGTGAAGCTGCCGGAGATCTCCGCCTGGCCGCCGACGATGGACTGGCTCACGTACGGGCTGGAGACGACCTCGCCGTCCAGGACGATGCCGAACTCGTTCTGCGGCTGGGAGTTCTTGGCGAGCTGGCCGGTGATGTCGGCGAACTTCTTGGATCCGTTGCCGGTGAAGGTCATCTGGACCTGCCAGCCGGAGGCGCCCTGCGTGTCGTAGACGGCCTGGGCCTTCTTGACCTCGGTGCCGTCGACGGCGGCCGGGCCGAGCACGTACTTGTACCAGACGCCGGAGATCTTGCCGCAGGCGACGGTCGTGTCGGTCGGCTTGGCCTTCTTGCCGGCCGTGGCGCGCTGCGCGGGCTTGGAGCAGTCCAGCGCGGTGTACTGGGCCTCCAGCTTCGAGGCGGCGGCCGAGGCGCTCGCGGAGGCCGAGGCGTCGGCGGAGGGGCTCGCCGAGGAGGAGGCGCTCGCCGAGGAGGACGGCGTGGAGTCGGCCTTCAGGGCGTCGGTGACGGCCCGGCCCTGCGAGGTGGCGGAGGACGACGGGGACGCGGAGGACGTTCCGGTCGCCTTCTCGGAGGCCGACGCGCTGCTCGACGGGGTCGCGCTGGGCGAGGCGGTGGAGCTGCCGCTGGCGGACGCGCTCGGGGAGGCGCTCGCCGCGGCGCCGGCGCTGGCCTCGCTGGCCAGGACCGGGCGGAAGTACAGCTTCGCGGTGGTGCCGACCTGCTGACGGGCTTCCTCGGAGTTGGTGCCCTTGGGGATGTTGACGATGATGTTGCTCGTCCCCTGGGTCTGCACCTCCGCCTCGGAGACACCGAGACCGTTGACACGGCGGTTCATGATGTCGACCGCGGTGTCCATGTTGGCCTTGTTGATCGCGGACCCTTGGTCGGCCTTCGCCTGCAGCGTGATGCTCGTGCCGCCGGCGAGGTCGATGCCCAGGCGCGGAGTGGTGTGCCCCGAGGCGAACATTCCGCCGGTGAGCGCCACGATGGCGATCAGGATCAGGGCCAGCGAGCGCCCTGGCTTGCTCTGGGCGCTCGCGCTCCGGCCCCTCTTAGGTGCTGCCACCTTCTCGTACTCCCTCTCGGGCCGCCGCGCGCCTGGTCGGCGCGGTCGGCCATGACTGGTGTCGGGATCCCTTGCGGGAAACAGACGCGCCCGGGGTGCGGGGTGCGCGCGGGACGCGCGCACCACCCCCCGGGTCGCGGCTACTTCGCGTCGGTCTCGCCGTCGGTCTTCTTCGGCTCTTCGCCGGCCTTCGCCTCGACGGTCCCGGCCTCCTCGACCTCGTCCTCGGCCTTGTCCTCGGTCTTCGCCTCGGCGGTCTCCTCGGCCTCGTCCTTCTTGCCGAGGTCGACGGCCTTGTCGTCGGAGGCGGCGGCAGCGTCGGCCGACTCGTCGTCGGTCTCGGTGAGGGAGGAGGCGTCGTCCGGGACGACGGCGGCGTCGGACTTCAGGTCGTGCTCGACGCCGTGCACGATGCGGTTGTACTCGTCGTCGGTGAGGACGGAGCCGATCGCGTTCTTCGCGAAGAGAAGCTCGACGCCCGGGCCCGCGTCGAGCAGGACCGTGTCGTCGTTCACTTCCTTGACCGTCGCGTACATGCCGCCGATGGTGCGGACACCGCTGCCGGGCTGCACCTCGTTCCGCATGTTCTGGGCCTGCTGCTGCCTCTTCTTGTTCGACCGCGTCAGCAGGAACATGGCCGCGATGAGCACGATGAGCGGGAGAAGGGTCAAGGTATTCACGGGACGGAATTTCCTTCGCGCAGCCGCGGCGGTGAGCGGCCTGGATGATGGGGGCGTGGTCGGCGCCGCCCGCAAAGGCGGCATCGGCGGAGTCTAAGCGAGTCCGCGCGCATGGAACAACGCTCAGCATGGCACCTGGGTTCCTGCGCCCGCCAATACCCCGCCGTCACGAAGAGATCACGTCTGGCGTCGGGCCCTGGCGGACGGGCGGCGACCCGTCCGCCAGCCCCGCCGCGGGGGCGTCACGTGCCGAAAAGGTCCTGCTGACCGGTTCCGCCCGCCGCACCGCGCGGGGCGGTCAGGCCCAGATGGGCCCACGCGGCGGGGGTGGCGACGCGGCCGCGCGGAGTGCGGGCGAGCAGGCCCTCGCGGACCAGGAAGGGCTCGGCGACCTCCTCGACCGTCTCGCGCTCCTCCCCCACCGCCACCGCCAGCGTCGACAGGCCCACCGGGCCGCCGCCGAACAGCTTGAGCAGGGCCTCCAGGACGGCCCGGTCGAGCCGGTCGAGGCCGCGCTCGTCCACCTCGTAGACGGCCAGCGCCGCGTGCGCGATCTCGCGGTTGATCAGCCCGTCGGCCTTGACCTGCGCGTAGTCGCGGACCCGGCGCAGCAGCCGGTTGGCGATCCGGGGCGTACCGCGCGAGCGGCCGGCGATCTCGGCGGCGCCCGCGGGGTCGATCTCGACGTCGAGGAGGTTGGCCGAGCGATGGACGACCCGCTTCAGCTCGGTGGGCTCGTAGAACTCCATGTGCGCGGTGAAACCGAAACGGTCGCGCAGCGGGGGCGGCAGCAGGCCCGCGCGCGTGGTGGCGCCGACCAGCGTGAACGGCGGCAGCTCCAGCGGGATCGCGGTGGCGCCCGGGCCCTTGCCGACGATCACGTCGACGCGGAAGTCCTCCATCGCCATGTACAGCATCTCCTCGGCGGGCCGCGACATGCGGTGGATCTCGTCGAGGAAGAGGACCTCGCCCTCCTGGAGGGAGGAGAGGATCGCGGCCAGGTCGCCCGCGTGCTGGATGGCGGGACCGGAGGTGATGCGGATCGGCGCGCCCATCTCGGCCGCGATGATCATGGAGAGGGTGGTCTTGCCCAGGCCGGGCGCGCCGGAGAGCAGCACGTGGTCGGCGGTGGCGCCCCGCGCGCGTGCGGCGCGCAGGACCAGGTCGAGCTGCTCGCGGACCTTCTCCTGCCCGATGAACTCGCCCAGGTCCTTGGGGCGCAGCGCGGCCTCTACGGCCTGGTCCTCACGGTCGGCGACGGCGCCCACCAGCCGCTCCGCGTCGGCGCCGGTGTCGGTCGTGTCGTCCCAGTTCATAAGTGATGTGCCTCAGCGGTGGTGGGGTCAGCGGGCGCGGTTGAGGGTCTGGAGGGCGGCCTTCAGCAACTGGCCGACCTGCGGGGTGCCGCCCGCCGCCTCGGCCTGCGGGGTCACGGCGGTCACGGCCTCCTCGGCCTCCCGGGTCGCGTAGCCGAGGCCGATCAGGGCCGCGTGCAGCTGGTCCCGCCAGCCCTGGCTGACCGGCGCGCCGATCGCGGGGGCGCCGATGGGCTCGCCCAGCCGGTCCTTCAGCTCCAGCAGCAGCTTCTGCGCGCCCTTCTTGCCGATGCCGGGCACGGCGATCAGCGCCTTCTCGTCGCCCGTGGCGACCGCGCGGCGCAGCGCGTCCGGGCTGTGCACGGCGAGCATCGCCTGGGCGAGCCGGGGGCCGACACCGCTCGCCGTCTGCAGCAGCTCGAAGACCTGCTTCTCGTCGTCGTCGACGAAGCCGTACAGGGTGAGCGAGTCCTCCCGTACGACAAGGGAGGTGGCGAGTTTGGTCTGCTGGCCCATGCGCAGCCCGGACAGGGTGTTGGGCGAGCACTGGACGGCGATGCCGATCCCTCCGACCTCGACGACCGCGGAGTCCGGGGCGAGGGCGGCGACCGGGCCGCTGACGAAGGCGATCATGCCGTACGGCCTTTCGTTGCGTTGGCTGCGTGCAGGGCGACGGCCTGCTGGAGTCGGTTCTGGGCGGGGGCGCGCCAGATGTGGCAGATGGCGAGCGCGAGGGCGTCGGCGGCGTCGGCGGGCTTGGGCGGGGCGCTGAGCCGGAGCAGCCGGGTGACCATGGCGCCGACCTGGGCCTTGTCGGCGCGTCCGGAGCCGGTGACGGCGGCCTTGACCTCGCTGGGGGTGTGCAGGGCGACGGGGATGCCCCGGCGGGCGGCGCACAGCATGGCGACGGCACTGGCCTGGGCGGTGCCCATCACGGTCCGTACGTTGTGCTGGCTGAACACCCGCTCCACGGCGACGAATTCGGGCCGGTGCTCGTCCAGCCACTGCTCGATGCCCTGCTCGATGGCGACGAGCCGCAGGCCGAGTTCGGCATCCGCCGGCGTCCGTACGACCCCCACGCCCACCATCGTGAGCGGCCGCCCGGCCACGCCCTCGACGACCCCGACACCACAGCGGGTCAGCCCTGGGTCCACCCCCAAGACGCGCACGCGCCCTCTCCCTTCGGTCTCCCCCAGCTATCGCTGGGAGGTGCCCCCAGTTTGTGCAGGCTATCCGGTACCACCGACAACGGCCGACATGACGAAGGGCCGACGGGTGTGTCCCGTCGGCCCGTTCGGTCCGTTCAGCCTGATGCGGCCCGATGCGGCGTTACGCGTCGACCTTCTCCATGACCTCGTCGCTGACGTCGAAGTTGGCGAAGACGTTCTGCACGTCGTCGCTGTCCTCGAGCGCGTCGATCAGCTTGAAGATCTTCTTGGCGCCCTCCTCGTCCAGCTCGACCTGCATGGTCGGGACGAAGTTGGCCTCGGCGGAGTCGTAGTCGATCCCGGCGTCCTGGAGGGCGGTGCGGACGGCGACCATGTCGGTGGCCTCGCTGAGCACCTCGAAGGACTCGCCCAGGTCGTTGACCTCCTCGGCGCCCGCGTCCAGGACGGCACCGAGGACGTCGTCCTCGGTCAGCCCGCTCTTGGGGACGATGACGACGCCCTTGCGGTTGAAGAGGTACGACACCGAGCCCGGGTCGGCCATGTTGCCGCCGTTGCGGGTCATGGCGACGCGCACGTCGGAGGCGGCGCGGTTGCGGTTGTCGGTGAGGCACTCGATGAGCACCGCGACGCCGTTCGGGCCGTAGCCCTCGTACATGATCGTCTCGTAGTCGGCGCCACCGGCCTCAAGACCACCGCCGCGCTTGACCGCGGAGTCGATGTTCTTGTTGGGGACCGACTGCTTCTTCGCCTTCTGGATGGCGTCGTAGAGGGTCGGGTTGCCCTCGATGTCGACGCCGCCCATGCGGGCCGCGACCTCGATGTTCTTGATCAGCTTCGCGAAGAGCTTGCCGCGCTTGGCATCGATCACGGCCTTCTTGTGCTTCGTCGTAGCCCATTTAGAGTGGCCGGACATCTGCCTGTCTCCTTCGCGTAACCCATCCGAACAACGAACGCCAGAGATCCTACTAGGACTCCGTCGCCCGGTTCGCGTGCACCATGTCGACGAACAGGGAGTGCACACGGTGGTCGCCGGTCAGTTCCGGGTGGAACGACGTGGCGAGCGCGTTGCCCTGGCGGACCGCGACGATGTGGCCCTCGTGCTCGGCGAGCACCTCGACGTCGGCGCCCACGGACTCGACCCAGGGGGCGCGGATGAACACGCCCTCTACAGGATCGCCGTCGACGCCGCGTACGTCGACCGCCGCCTCGAACGACTCGTTCTGACGACCGAAGGCGTTGCGGCGCACGATCATGTCGATACCGCCGATCGTCTCCTGGCCCGAGCGCGGGTCGAGGATCTTGTCGGCGAGCATGATCATGCCCGCGCAGGTGCCGTAGACGGGCAGACCGTCCCGCACGCGCGCGCGGAGGGGCTCCATCACGCCGAACAGGACGGCCAGCTTGGAGATGGTGGTGGACTCGCCGCCGGGGATGACCAGGCCGTCCACCTCGGCGAGTTCCTCGGGGCGCCGGACCGGCCTGGCCACGGCGTCGGCCGCGGCCAGGGCGACGAGGTGTTCCCGTACGTCGCCCTGGAGCGCGAGCACTCCGACCACGGGAGTGGTCATCACCAGCCCCGGTTCGCGTAACGCTCGGCCTCGGGGAGGGTGTCGCAGTTGATGCCGACCATGGCCTCGCCGAGGTTGCGGGACGCGTCCGCGATGATCTTCGGGTCGTCGTAGAAGGTGGTCGCCTTGACGATGGCCGCGGCGCGCTTGGCCGGGTCGCCGGACTTGAAGATGCCGGAGCCGACGAAGACGCCCTCGGCGCCGAGCTGACGCATCAGCGCGGCGTCGGCTGGGGTGGCGACACCACCGGCGGAGAACAGCACCACCGGCAGCTTGCCGAGCTCGGCGACCTCCTTGACCAGCTCGAAGGGGGCGCGCAGCTCCTTGGCGGCGGCGTAGATCTCGTTGTTGTCGCAGCCGCGCAGCTTGGCGATCTCGCCCTTGATCTGGCGCAGGTGGCGGACCGCCTCGACGACGTTGCCGGTGCCGGCCTCGCCCTTGGAGCGGATCATGGCCGCGCCCTCGGCGATCCGGCGCAGGGCCTCACCGAGGTTGGTGGCGCCGCAGACGAAGGGGGTGGTGAACGCCCACTTGTCGGAGTGGTTGACCTCGTCGGCCGGGGTGAGGACCTCGGACTCGTCGATGTAGTCGACGCCGAGGGACTGCAGGACCTGGGCCTCGACGAAGTGGCCGATGCGGGACTTGGCCATGACCGGGATGGAGACGGCCTCGATGATGCCCTCGATCATGTCCGGGTCGGACATCCGGGCGACCCCGCCGTCCTTGCGGATGTCGGCCGGGACCCGCTCCAGGGCCATGACGGCGACGGCGCCCGCGTCCTCCGCGATCTTCGCCTGCTCCGGCGTGACGACGTCCATGATCACGCCGCCCTTGAGCTGCTCGGCCATGCCGCGCTTCACACGGGCGGTACCGGTCTCGGGGGCCTGGTTGTCGATGGTGGACACGGGTGACCTCGCTGAAGTGAAAGAGGGTTTCTGCGAACACCGAGGAAACGCGAGCGGACCAGTCCACAGCAAGGGCCAATGGGAAGCCGGTGGATCGTTTTGGCCCTAGGCGGCCCGCTCGACCAGCGCGGTCGGCGGCTCGTCGTCCATTTCGAAGGCCAGTGGGAAGGGCGCGTGTCCGGCCAGCCGGAACCACCTGACCTTGCGGTGTTCGCGGAGCCGGCGGGCCGCGCCGACGGCGTCGTTGTGGAAACGGCGGGCCATCGGGACCCGGCGCACGGCCTCGGCCAGCTCGGTCGCCGCGGCCTCGCCACCGGGCGCCTCACGAACCTCCTCCACCTGCTGCGGATCCTCGAAGACCGCCCGTAGCGCCTGGCTCAGTTCGCTCTCCGCGACCTCCCGCTGCTCCTCCTCGGCCTGCCGGGCGGCGTGCGCCGCCTCGTACAGCACGATCGAGGCGGCAGGATCCAGCACCCCCGAGGTCGCCAGCTCCTGCGCCACGGAGGCACGCCTGAGCAGCTGGGCATCGAGGGCGGCACGGGCGGCGTCGATCCGCGAGTGCAGCCGGTCGAGCCGCCCTGCGGTCCAGCTCAGGTACAGGCCGATCACCACAAGGGCGGCAAGAATCCAGATGAGCGTTGCGGTCACGGACGGAACGCTATAGGAGACGCCGACACGAGCGCCCCGAAGGGGCGCGGGGCTGTATCCGATGTGCGGCTACCGCCGCGCGGGCGCGACCAGCCACAACGAAGCCGCACCAGATCAGACGACCCCTCGCGGCTCACTAATCCCGCGCCAACCCGAACCGCGCCCGCAACCCCGACCGCTCGTCCGCCGCCACCGCCGCCGCGCCCGCCGTCACCGTCTCGTACACCGACAGGATGTCCGCGCCCACCGTGGACCAGTCGAAGCGCCGCACATGGACGCTGCCGCGTTCGCGCAGCTCGGCCCGGCGTTCCGGGTTCTCCAGGAGCCGTACCGCCGCCTCGGCCAGCGCGTCCGCGTCCTCGTTGGCGAAGAGCTCGCCGGCCGCGCCCTGGTCCAGGACCTGGGCGAAGGCGTCGAGGTCGGAGGCGAGGACGGGAGCGCCCGCGGACAGGGCCTCGACCAGGATGATGCCGAAGCTCTCGCCGCCCGTGTTGGGCGCGATGTACAGGTCGAGGCTGCGCAGGAAGCGGGCCTTGTCCTCGTCGCTGACCATGCCGAGGAACTCGACGCGGGAGCGCAGTTCGGCGGGGAGGGACTCGACCGCGGCCTCCTCGTCGCCCCGGCCGGCCACCAGGAGCCTGGCCTGCGGGCGCGCGGCGAAGATCTTGGGGAGGGCCCTCATCAGGACCGGCAGGCCCTTGCGGGGCTCGTCGATCCGGCCGATGAAGCCGATCGTGTCGCCCTGCCACTCGGGGCGCGGTTCGGCCTTGGCGAAGAAGTCGACGTCGACACCGTTGGGGATGACCACCGCGTCCCCGCCGAGGTGCTCCACCAGCGTGCGGCGGGCGTACTCGCTGACCGCGATCCGGGCGCTGATCTTCTCCAGGGCGGCCTGGAGGATCGAGTAGGCGGCGATCATCGCGCGGGAGCGCGGGTTGGAGGTGTGGAAGGTCGCGACCATCGGCCCCTGGGCGGCCCAGCAGGTCAGCAGGCCGAGGGAGGGCGAGGTCGGCTCGTGGATGTGGACCACGTCGAACGCGCCGTCGTGCAGCCAGCGGCGCACCCGCGCCGCAGACAGGAACCCGAAGTTGAGGCGGGCCACCGAGCCGTTGTACGGCACCGGGACCGCGCGGCCCGCCGAGACGACGTAGGGCGGCAGCGGGGTGTCGTCGTCGGCGGGGGCGAGCACGGAGACGTCGTGGCCGAGCCGGATGAAGTACTCGGCGAGATCGCGGATGTGGAACTGGACGCCACCCGGGACGTCCCAGGAGTAGGGGCAGACGATGCCGATCCTCACGACGGTCCCTTCGCGGGGTCGAGGTCCGCGAGCCACAAACGCTGCAGCATGTGCCAGTCCTCCGGATGCTCGGCGATCCCGGTGGCGAAGGCGTCGGCCAGCGCCTGTGTCATGACAGACGTCTTCGAGGCCCGGTCACCTGACTCGGGCACGTCGACCGGGGCGTGCACCCGGCCCTTCATGACGGGGGTGTCGTCGTACCAGAGCGTGACGGGCAGGAGGATCGCGCCGGTCTGCTGGGCCAGCAGGGCGGGTCCCGCGGGCATCCGCGCGGTGTCGCCGAAGAAGTCGACCTCCACCCCCGACTCGGACAGGTCGCGGTCGGCCACCAGGCAGATCAAGCCGCCGTCGCGGAGCCTGCGGGCCAGGGTGCCGAAGGCGGTGCCGCCGCTGTGCGGCAGGACCTCCATGCCGAGGCCCTCGCGGTAGGCGACGAACCGGTCGTAGAGCGTCTCGGGCTTGAGGCGCTCGGCGACCGTGGTGAACGGGGTCTTCAGCTCGGTGGTGACCCAGGCGCCGGCCAGGTCCCAGTTGGCCAGGTGCGGCAGCGCGATGATCACGCCCCGGTCCGAGGCGAGGCCGTCGGTGAGGTGATGGACGTCCTTGACGTCGAATCCGCCCCGGACACGGTCCTCGCTCCAGGCGGGGAGGCGGAAGGACTCCATCCAGTAGCGCAGGTACGAGCGCATGCCCGCGCGGGAGAGCTCGCGCAGCCGCTCCGGGCTCGCGTCGGGCACCACGCGCGCGTAGTTGGATTCCAGCCGCTGGACGCCCTTGCCGCGCTGCCGCCAGGCGAGGTCCGCGATGGAGTCGCCCAGGCGTACGGCGACCGGCTCGGGGAGCTTCTTCACGGTGCCCCAGCCGAGTCCGTACAGGGCGTCGGTGAGCCGGTCGGCGGCGCTCACTGGGAGGCCTCGCTCCCGTGCGAGGCCTTCTCGCGCTCGGCCGCCGCCTCCGCCTCGGCGGACTCGCGACGGACCGTGACGACCCGCTGGATCAGGGTGACCAGGCTGCCGGCGGCGACCACCCACAGGGCGATCGGGAGCAGGATCTGGATGCCCGGCACGCCGAACTTGTGGAAACCGGCCAGACCGGCCGCCACCAGCGAGATCACCAGGCGCTCGGCGCGCTCCACGAGACCGTTGACGGCCACCGGCAGCCCGATCGACTCGCCGCGCGCCTTGGTGTACGACACCACCTGGCCGCTGGCCAGGCAGAAGATGGAGACCGCGCACAGCACGTTGTCGTTCCCGTTGCCCGCGTACCAGAGGGCGAAGCCGCCGAAGATCGCGCCGTCGGCGACCCGGTCCAGGGTGGAGTCCAGGAAGGCGCCCCAGCGGCTGGTGCGGCCCAGCTGGCGGGCCATGTTGCCGTCGACCAGGTCCGAGAACACGAACAGCGTGATCACGATCGTGCCCCAGAAGAACTCGCCCCGGGGGAAGAACACCAGCGCGCCCGCGACCACTCCGGCCGTGCCGAGGAGCGTGACCGTGTCCGGGCTCACTCCCCGGCGGATGAGAAACGCGGCGAACGGTGTGAGGACACGCGTGAAGAATGCACGCGCGTACTTGTTCAGCATGGCCTTCCCGACGGTCGTAGCGCCGTGCGGCCCCTGCTGGCCACCCCGGCTGGCCCATCGTAGCCACGCGCGCGTGTGTGCGACGGGCGGGCACTCGCAGACGGCACCGGCGGTCCTCCGGGACGGGTCCCGCGGGCACGATCGCGTCGTCCGTATGGACGCACCGTGACGGGAGTGGAAAGCTCGAATAACCGCGGGCGTCATCGGAGCCGCCACCGCACGCGGCCCGCCATGCTCGCCCGCGCCCACAGAGACCTCACCGTGCACGGGAGGCATAGCCATGGGCGACAAGATCAAGGAACACCCCGGGGCCGCCGGCAGGGCTACGGCGGCCGACCACCCCGCGTCCGTACGGAATGTGGTGCTGGTCGGCCACTCCGGATCGGGCAAGACCACCTTGGTGGAGGCTCTCGCGCTGACCGCGGGAGCCGTCAACCGGGCGGGCCGTGTGGAGGACGGCGGCACCGTGTCGGACTACGACGACATCGAGCACCGGCAGCAGCGCTCCGTACAGCTGTCGCTGGTACCGGTCGACTGGAACGGAATCAAGATCAATATCCTGGACACCCCGGGATACGCCGACTTCGTCGGTGAGCTGAGGGCCGGTCTGCGCGCGGCGGACGCGGCCCTCTTCGTCGTCTCGGCCTCGGACGGGGTGGACGGCTCGACCCGGATGGTGTGGGAGGAGTGCGCGGCGGTCGGGATGCCGCGGGCGATCGTCGTCACGCACCTGGAGGCCGCCCGCGCGGACTTCGCGGAGATGACCCGGGTGTGCGCCGAGGCGTTCGGCGCCGACGACCCCGACGCCGTGCTCCCCCTCTACCTGCCGCTGCACGGCGCGGCGGGCCCGGACGGGCACGCGCCCGTGACCGGGCTGGTCGGGCTGCTCACCCAGAAGCTGTTCGACTACTCCTCCGGGGAGCGCAAGGAGGCCGAGCCGGGCCCCGACCAGCTGCCGGACATCGAGGAGGCCCGCAACCGGCTCATCGAGGGGATCATCTCGGAGAGCGAGGACGAGACCCTCATGGACCGCTATCTGGGCGGCGAGGAGATCGATCTCAAGACCCTGATCGAGGACCTGGAGCGGGCCGTGGCCCGCGGGGCGTTCTTCCCCGTCCTGGCCGCCGCCCCGGCCGCCGACGGCGCCCGCCAGGGGCTCGGCACGGTGGAACTCCTCGAACTGGTCACGGGCGGGTTCCCGACCCCGTTCGAGCACCCCACGCCGGGTGTCACCACCCTCGACGGCACACCGCGCGAGATCAAACCGTGCGACACCGGCGGTCCGCTGGTCGCGGAGGTCGTGAAGACCGCGTCCGACCCGTACGTCGGCCGCGTCTCGCTGGTCCGGGTCTTCTCCGGCACCCTGCGCCCCGACGAGACCGTCCATGTCTCCGGGCACGGCCTGGCCGACCGCGGCCACGAGGACCACGACGTCGACGAACGGGTCGGCGCCCTGTCCACCCCGTTCGGCAAACAGCAGCGCGCGGTCACCCATGTCATCGCCGGTGACCTCGCGTGCGTGGCGAAACTCGGCCGGGCGGAGACCGGGGACACCCTCTCCGGCAAGGACGACCCGCTGCTCATGGAGCCCTGGGAGATGCCCGACCCGCTGCTGCCGCTCGCCATCCAGGCGCACAGCAAGCCGGACGAGGACAAGCTCTCGCAGGGCCTGTCCCGCCTGGTCGCCGAGGACCCGACGATGCGGCTCGAACAGAACCAGGACACCCACCAGGTGGTGCTGTGGTGCCTCGGCGAGGCGCACGCGGACGTCGCCCTGGAGCGGCTGCGCAGCCGGTACGGCGTCCAGGTCGACGTCGTACCGCACCGGGTGTCCCTGCGGGAGACGTTCGCCGGGAAGTCCGGCGGACGCGGCCGGCACGTCAAACAGTCCGGCGGGCACGGGCAGTTCGCGATCTGCGAGATCGAGGTGGAACCCCTGCCCGGCGGCTCGGGCATCGAGTTCGTCGACAAGGTGGTCGGCGGCGCGGTGCCCCGGCAGTTCATCCCGTCCGTCGAGAAGGGCATCCGGGCCCAGGCCGCCAAAGGGGTCGCCGCCGGCTATCCGCTGATCGACGTGCGGGTCACCCTGCTCGACGGCAAGGCGCACTCGGTGGACTCCTCCGACGCGGCCTTCCAGACGGCGGGCGCGCTGGCGCTGAGGGAGGCGGCCGCGGATGCCAGGATCCATCTCCTGGAGCCGGTGGCCGAGGTGTCGGTGCTGGTCGGCGACGACTACGTGGGCGCGGTGATGAGCGACCTGTCCGGGCGGCGCGGCCGGGTGCTGGGCACCGAGCAGACCAGCGGCGGGCGCACCCTCATCAAGGCCGAGGTGCCCGAGTTCGAGATCGGCCGGTACGCGGTGGACCTGCGCTCGCTGTCGCACGGGACGGCGCGTTTCAGCCGCTCCTACGCCCGGCACGAGCCGATGCCCCCGCAGATCGCCGACCGGATCCGTGAACAGGCGAAGGAAGCCTCGTAGGTGCCCTCATAGTCGACAACAACGGTGTTCGGCGGACGGCTTCGGCCGTCCGCCGACGGTTGTCGGTGGCTGGGGATACTCTGAGTACTTGATCAACAGGTGTGCGGAGTACGGAAGTCGGGAAAGCCGCAGGAGCGGGACGGCGGCAAGTGGGGGCGGGAATGAGCTTCGAGGACTTCTTCGGGCCGCAGGTGCCCAGGCCGGGCGGCGAGGCGCAGGCCCCGACCTACGCCCTGGCCTCGGCCGCCTACCGGGACACGCCGATGGAGGAGATCAAGAAGGCCGACAACGAGTGGCACCAGTCCGCGGTCAACGAGGGCCGCAAGTGGGCGAAGATCTTCCGGCCCAACTTCGGTGAGGCGTACTCCCAGGCCGTCATCGACCGCATGCTGGGCGTCGGCCGCAAGCCGCTCATCCAGTCCTTCGGCAGCGAGCCCCAGGTGGTCGTCGAACACTGCCTCGCCGCCAACCGCATCCGCCGGGAACGCGACCAGCGGCTGACCGCCATCATGTTCCTGTGCGGGGTGCTCTTCCTGCCCGGCCTGCTGATCTGGCTGCTCGTCTTCCAGCTCCGGGCCACCATGCTGAAGGCCGACAACAAGCGGGTCTCCGGGCTCGGCAGCGCCCTGCTGGCCGCCGTCGGCGTGCTCGCGGTGATCTTCCTGATCCGGATGCCGCTCACCGGCTTCTGGGGCTGGTACGCGCGCGGCTGCATCGTGCTCCCGGTCGTCGGCTGGTACCTGGCCAAGCGGCTGTGCGAGAGCACCGCGAAGGACCTGCGCGAGGCCTGGGGCGGTCTGCTCTCCGGCGGCAGCGTCGGCGCGAAGGTCCCCGAGGCGGTGCCGACCAGCCCCGACCAGGCCGCGGCCGAGCAGCTGCGCCAGTCCCTGGCCCGGCTCAGCGCCGAGCAGCAGTCCAACGCGGTCTTCTACGCCGGCTCCAAGGGCATACTCGGCATGGGCACCCGCTGGGGCTCCTGGCACCTCGCGGAGGAGCTGGTCCCGCTCGACCCGGTCAAGGGCATCCACGAGTTCCGCGCCTGGACGGTGGTCCGGGAGATCGAGAAGGAGCTGAGCGTGCTGCACCGGCAGCACCTCAAGACCGGCGGCTTCCCCGAACCGCAGGTCAGGCACTGGATCGTCAGCCACGTCGGTGAGGGCGCCAAGGCGGTGTCCCGGCCCGAGGGAACCGACTACAAGGTCGGGCCCAAGGACGTCGAGGACATCTGCAACAAGAACCACTTCGACAAGGGCGACCGGCACTACCTCGGCGTGCAGTGGCCGCACCTGTGGAACGGCGAGCTGATCATCACGATGATGGCCACCGTGACCGTGCTCAAGGAGACCCTCCGCATCGAGGTCACCGGCCATGCCCTGGGCCCGGTCAACGGCCTGTTCAGCGGCAAGCCCGAGGCGCCCACGAAGACGGTCGCCAAGACCGTGCGGTTCTGGGAGACCCGGACCGTCAAGCTGCCGCTGGTCACCCCGGACGAGGTGGTCCGGCTCGCCGCGCGGGCGACGGTCAGCTGGTACCCGCCGCTGCTGAAGTGGCTCGGCGGTTCCATAGGCCTGCCCGAGCCGTTCGGCCTGCGGCACGCCTGGGCCGACCAGCCCTGGAACCACCGCTTCATGGCCGACGACGCGCTGCGCGCGGCCACCCCGATACTCCGCGCGGTGCACCGGGCCGCGCTCAGCGTGCTCAAGGAACACGACGTCAACACCGACAAGTTCACGTCACGCGCGGGCGCCCTCAGCGGGTCGGTCCAGGAGGCGTCACCGAAGAAGGCCGACAAGTACGACGCCTGAGCCCCTCCCCCCGGCTTGGGGAAGGGGAACCGCAGGAGTGGGGAGCCGTCGGGCCTAGGCCGTCGGCCAGGCCTCGGCCAGCATCTTCCTGGTGTCGGCCAGCAGCTGCGGCAGCACGCGCGTATGGCCCACCACCGGCATGAAGTTGGTGTCGCCGCCCCAGCGGGGCACGATGTGCTGGTGCAGGTGGGCCGCGATGCCGGCGCCCGCCACCGTGCCCTGGTTCATGCCGATGTTGAAGCCGTGGGCGCCGGACGCGCTGCGCAGGGCCGTCATCGCCTGCTTGGTCAGCTCGGCGAGTTCGACGGTCTCCGGGCCGGTCAGGTCCGTGTAGTCGGCGACATGGCGGTACGGCACCGTCATCAGGTGGCCGCCGTTGTACGGGTAGAGGTTCAGCACCGCGTAGACATGCTCACCGCGCCGGACGATCAGTCCGTCCTCGTCGGACTTGGCCGGGATCGAGCAGAAGGGACAGCCGTCATCGGCCCCGGGGCCGGTCGGCTTGTTCTCGCCCTGGATGTAGGCCATCCGGTGGGGCGTCCACAGGCGCTGGAACGCGTCCTGCGTCCCCACTCCGATCTGCTGCTCCGGCTCACTCGTCATGCCAGAAAGCATATGGCTTCGCCCGTTCGCGGCGTGTCGCCGGGGCCAGCACAAACCGCTCGGCGGCGAAGCTGGGCGGATGGACGACCACAGCCGGCTGGACCGCTGGGACCGACGGACCGACCTGCCGCTCGGCATCGCGTCGCTGGTCTTCCTGAGCTCGTACGCGGTGCATGTGCTGGAGCCGAACCTGCCCGAGGCCGTGCACGCCGTCCTGCTGTCACTCACCTACACGACCTGGGCGATGTTCGGCGTCGACTACGCGGTGCGCTGGCGGCTCAGCCGCGAGGGACCGGGGTTCGTACGACGGCACTGGCTGGACACCGTCGTCCTGGTGCTGCCCCTGCTGCGGCCGGTGCGGGTCGTGCGGACGTACGAGGCGATGCAGCGCCGGCACGGTGAGCCCCGGATGGGGCTGCACGCGCGCGTGGCGGCCTACTCGGCGCTGTCGATCTCGCTGCTGGGCTTCTCCGGCGCCCTCGCCGTCTACCAGGCCGAACGCTCGGCCCCGAACGCCAACATCCGGACCTTCGGCGACTCCCTCTGGTGGACCTGCTCGACCCTCTCCACGGTCGGCTACGGCGACTACGTCCCGGTGACCACCCTGGGGCGGTTCATCGCCGCGGGGCTGATGGCCTGCGGTCTGGCCCTGCTGGGCACGGTCACCGGGTCCTTCTCGTCCTGGATGCTGCAGCGGTTCTCGGGGAGCGAGAACGACGGAAGGCCCCCGGAGAACTGATCTCCAGGGGCCTCGCGCGAGCGGGTGCGATCAGACCTGCGCCCGCTCCTCGACCACCTTCACGATCTTGGCGATGGCCTCGTCGAACGGGATGCCGTTCTCCTGCGAGCCGTCGCGGTAGCGGAAGGAGACCGAACCGGCCGCCATGTCCTCGTCGCCCGCGATGACCATGAAGGGCACCTTCTGCTTCTGGGCGTTGCGGATCTTCTTCTGCATCCGGTCGGAGGAGCCGTCGACCTCGACCCGCAGGCCCTTCTTCCTGGCCTCGGCGGCGAACTTGTGCAGGTAGTCGACGTGCGCGTCCCCGATCGGGATGCCCACCGCCTGGACCGGCGCCAGCCAGGCCGGGAAGGCGCCCGCGTAGTGCTCCAGGAGCACCGCGAAGAACCGCTCGATGGAGCCGAACAGGGCGCGGTGGATCATCACCGGGCGCTGCTTGGAACCGTCGGCGGAGGTGTACTCCAGGTCGAAGCGCTCGGGCAGGTTGAAGTCCAGCTGGACGGTGGACATCTGCCAGGTGCGGCCGATGGCGTCCTTGGCCTGCACCGAGATCTTCGGGCCGTAGAAGGCGGCGCCGCCCGGGTCGGGGACGAGCGGGAGGCCCTGCTTCTCGGCGACCGCGCGGAGCGTCTCGGTCGCCTCCTCCCAGACCTCGTCGGAACCGACGAACTTCTCCGGATCCTTGGTGGAGAGCTCCAGGTAGAAGTCGGTGAGGCCGTAGTCGCGCAGCAGGTTCAGGACGAAGGTGAGCGTCTTGTCGAGCTCCTCCGCCATCTGCTCCTTGGTGCAGTAGATGTGCGCGTCGTCCTGGGTGAAGCCGCGGGCCCGGGTCAGGCCGTGCACGACACCGGACTTCTCGTACCGGTACACGGTCCCGAACTCGAAGAGGCGCAGCGGCAGTTCACGGTAGGAGCGGCCGCGCGCGTCGAAGATCAGGTTGTGCATCGGGCAGTTCATGGGCTTGAGGTAGTAGTCCACGCCCTCGTCGAGCTGCATGGGCGGGTACATGCCGTCGGCGTACCAGTCCAGGTGCCCGGACGTCTCGAAGAGCTTCCCCTTGGTGGCGTGCGGGGTGTAGACGAACTCGTAGCCCTCCTCCTCGTGCCGGCGGCGCGAGTAGTCCTCCATCACCCGGCGGACGATGCCGCCCTTGGGGTGGAAGACGGCGAGGCCGGAGCCGATCTGCTCCGGGATGGAGAACAGGTCCAGCTCGTTGCCCAGTTTGCGGTGGTCGCGCTTCTCGGCCTCGGCGAGGAAGTCCAGGTACTCCTTCAGCTCGTCCTTGGACGGCCAGGCGGTGCCGTAGATGCGCTGGAGCATCGGGTTCTTCTCGCTGCCGCGCCAGTAGGCGGCCGCGTTGCGCATCAGCTTGAACGCCGGGATGAGACGGGTGGAGGGCAGGTGGGGACCGCGGCAGAGGTCCTTCCAGCACAGCTCGCCGGTCTTGGCGTCCAGGTTGTCGTAGATCGTCAGCTCACCGGCGCCGACCTCGACGTCCGCGCCGTCGTCCGAGGACGCGGAGCCCTTGAGGCCGATCAGCTCCAGCTTGTACGGCTCGTCCGCCAGCTCCTCGCGGGCCGCCTCGTCGGTGACCACACGGCGGGAGAACTTCTGCCCCCGCTTCTGGATCTCCTGCATCTTCTTCTCGACGGCCTTGAGGTCCTCCGGCGTGAACGGCTTCGCCACGTCGAAGTCGTAGTAGAAGCCGTCCTTGACCGGCGGGCCGATGCCCAGCTTGGCCTCCGGGAAGATCTCCTGGACGGCCTGCGCCATGACGTGCGCGGTGGAGTGGCGCAGGATGTTGAGGCCGTCCTCGGAGGAGATCTCGACGCCCTCGACGGTCTCGCCGTCCCGTACCTCGTAGGCGAGGTCCTTGAGCTCTCCGGCCACCCGGGCGGCGATGATCGAGCGCTCGCCGGCGAAGAGCTCGGCGGCCGTAGTGCCCGTCGTCACCACGCGTTCTTCCCGCTCGGAATCGCGTTGGATGATCACACGGACGTCTGACACCGGTCTCTCCTGACTGAAGGTGGATGCGGGCGCCGTACCGGAGCGCACGCCATACCGGATCGTACCGACCCGGCCCCACCGACTGCGAAACGGTTACCGACAGTCGCCCCTCAGTCGCAGTCGTCGCCGCTGCACGCCTCCTCGAAGAAGTCGAGGTTCTCCTGGAGCGACTTCATCAGCCGGTCCCGCTCCGCCTCCTCCACCTGCACCGGTACGACCCCGGAAGCGCCGGACAGCCGCCGGAAGCCGCCGCGGCTCTCCAGCCGCCCGTGCACCCGCACCGGGAGTCCGACGATGTGCGCCTGTCCGGCGATCCGGTAGTCCTCCTCGTCGAGGGTGACCCGGACGTAGGGCACGTCGGCCCCGGCCAGCACCCGCAGTCGTACGGCACCCTCGCCGCGCGGTTCGGAGCGGCGCATCCGGACCACGGTGCCGGTGACGCGGACCGCCACCGAGGGTTCGTCGCGCAGGTAGCGGGCGCTCGCCTCGCGCAGCACGGGCAGGTCGCCGGGCGAGAACTCGACGGGCTCGGCGGCCGACGCGCAGTCGTCGGGGACCCCGGCGCCGGGTGCCCACTCGACGGAGATACGGGCGCCTTCCGTGCCGCGTACGAGCGTGACGAGGGCGTCGGTCAGTTCGCGGCTGACGCCGGCCTCGACCGCCCCGTCGAAGGCGTCCATGCCGCCGGTGGCCCGCTGGTAGTCGATGGCCTCGCGGGCCGCGTACAGCGCCTGGTGGAGGCGTACGGCGAGCGGCCGGCCGGTGCCGACGGGCACGAAGGCGGTCAGTCCGCGCCCGCCCTCCGCGGAGCCGACGAGGACGGAGTCGAGCAGCGCGGCGGCGGCGCGCTTGTGCCGGGCGCCGTAGTAGCCGGCCCGCGCGCGGGTGGCGAGCGCGCCGGCGAGGAGGGTCTGCCGGGCGGCGGTGCGCAACTGCTCCTCGGCCGTCCAGGACGCGGCGTCCGCCGGTCCGCTCGGGACATCCCGCCACCAGCGGATCTCGTCGCTGGGCACGGCGAGCCCGACCAGCACCTCACGGGCGGCGGGCGTGCCGCTGCGCACGAGAGCGGTGAGCGCCTCCCCGAGCAGGTCGTCACTGTCCGGGAAGGCGCGGCTCTCGGGTACCAGCAGGCTGGTGCCGGTGTTGCCCGGCCCGGGTGGGGTCCAGCGGCCGTACCGGCCCGGTGCTCCCCCGCGCCGCTGCCAGCCGTGCCGGCGCAGCAGGGCGCCGAGCACGACGGGGTCGACCTCGGCGGGCTCGGGGGGATGGTTCCAGTGCGGCCCGTGGAGATCGTCGGGATGCGGGCGGACCTCCCGCAGCTGCTCCTCGTACGGACGGTGCCTCATGGCCTGCCTCCCGTCCCGACCCGCGTCATGATCTCGCAGAGCGCCCGGTCGTCGAAGATGCGCGAAGTCGGGATCCGCACGGTGGTCCGGTGCCGGCCGGTGATCGGCTGCCCTGCCAGGTTGACCCAGTAGCAGCAGTGGCGCAGATCGAGCCGGTCGTGGCTGGCGCGCAGCCAGTCGTCCTGGGAGCGCGGTACCAGCATCACCACCAGGATCTTGTGCACCGACACCGGTGTGCGGGCGAGCTTGCGCAGGTGGTCGTTGTCCAGCGTGAAGGAGAAGAAACGCCCCGGCGGGTTGGGCGCGATCTGGTACGTGCACTTGAGCTGCACCTTGATGGTCACCTCGTCGTCGACGGTGTGCCCGGGCGAGCCATGACTGACGTGCCAGTCGATGCCGTTGTCCGGAAACGGCTGCGACAGCGAGCAGCCGGCCGCCGCCGCGACGGCATGCAGATAGCCCACCTGCAGTGTCTCCATGCAGGCGGTGGTCGCGAGCGTGCCGCGATGGGGGCCCGTGCGTTCGGGCAGCAGCCCGCCCCGCTCGGGCTGCGCTATCGCCATGACCAACAGCCTTCCCAGCCAAAGAGTTTCCCCGTGGCGGGCCGCTGAACTGCAAAGACCCGCACTCCTGTTGTGTCCTTCCGGCGTACGTCGCAAACGGCCCGGGTATCACCAAACGGGCAGAAGACGGAACGTCATCTGCCGTGGGTGAACGAGGAGTTGTATTGGCATGACGTGCTGGTACGAGGGGCCCCTGGCGGCCTTCGACACGGAGACCACGGGCGTGGACGTGGAGACCGACCGCATCGTGTCCGCCGCGGTCGTCGTCCAGGACGCCCCGGGCACCCGTCCCCGGGTGACCCGCTGGCTGGTGAACCCGGGTGTGCCGGTGCCGGAAGCGGCGACGGCGGTGCACGGGCTCACGGAGGAACACCTGCAGCGCAACGGCCGTTGGCCGGCGCCGGTGATGCATGAGATAGCCGAGGAACTGGCCGAGCACGCGGCGATGCACCGCCCGCTGGTGGTGATGAACGCGCCGTTCGATCTGACCCTGCTGGACCGCGAGTTGCGCCGCCATCGGGCGTCCTCGCTGGACCACTGGTTCGAGGCGAGCCCCCTGCTCGTCCTCGACCCCCGGGTCCTGGACAAGCATCTGGACCGCTACCGCAAGGGCCGCCGCACCCTGACCGACCTGTGCGCGCACTACGAGGTCACCCTTGAGGGCGCGCACGACGCGGGCGCCGACGCGCTCGCGTCCCTGGAGGTCGTACGGGCCCTGGGCCGCCGTTTCGCCACCCGCCTGGAGCGCCTGTCCCCCGCCGAACTGCACACCCTGCAGACGACCTGGCACGCGGCGCAGGCCCGCGGCCTCCAGGCATGGTTCACCCGCAGCGGCACGCCGGAGACGGTGAACCAGGACTGGCCACTCCGGCCGGACCTGCCGACGGCCGCGTGACGGTCCGCGCGAAAGGCCGGTCCGCTCACGCGGACCGGCCTTCCCGATAGTGGGCGACAAGGCCTCGCCTGGCGACTGCACCACCTGGTCGGCGACAAGGCCTACGACTCGAACCCGAACCGCGATGAGCTGCGCAAACGCCGGATCCTGACGCCTTCGTCCCCCTCGCCTGCAGCCTCATCCGCCGGCACCGGCGCTAAGGATTGTCGTACTGGCGATACCTGCGTACGTGAATGCGAGCACGGCCCCCAAGGCCACTCCGGCAGGTTTCACCCGAATGGAGTAACCAAATGCGCCACCCACATGGGTGAAGATCAAGCTGAGTAGTGCCCCAACCGAGGCTATCCGTGAAAGGGAAACCACATGCGCATTCGACGAACTCTCGCCGCCGTCATCGCCACGGCAGCCCTCGCCGGGCTCGGCCTCACAGGTGCCGCCACGGCCACGGCCGCCACCCACAACACCCCCGCCACCGCCCACACCGAAAGCCTCACCCCGGGTGAGTGCGTGGACGGCGGCGGAAAGGTGGTCGGGATGAAGTGCGTCGGCGGTACGGGCGACGGGCAGATGGTCGACTAACGCCCACTGGCGCCCCGCAGCCACGCGCCGCGGGGCGCTCCCGCGCGAGCATGCCGCCCCATCACGTTCACACCGAGATACGTACGCCACTCAGAGTTCGCAACAGGATCAGGAGCGAGCCTTCTTGAGCCGGCGCCGGCAGATGAGGCTGCGGGCGAGGGCCCGGGTGACGTCGTTGACGTTCGCCGCAGTGTGATGACCTTGAGTGGCGTGCCGCGTCCGTCTTCCCCCGGTCGACCGGCCGGGGACGGGCGCCGGCCTGCAACTGACAGAGGCCGCCCTGGTGGGCGGCCCCTGGAAGGTACCGGGTTCCAATGAACTTTTTATGGTGGGCGATACTGGGTTCGAACCAGTGACCTCTTCGGTGTGAACGAAGCGCTCTTCCACTGAGCTAATCGCCCGGGACCGGAGTGAACAATACAGGGACCGGCGCGTTTCGTTCAAACCGCTTGCAGGTGCCCGAGCAGTCCGCGCCGCCCGGCGCCCATCATCAGCCGGTGGTTGGCGCGGAAGAACGGCCGTCCGGGCACGGCCAGTCGCCGCAGCAGCGGCTTGTTGACGTCGACGACCTGGTCGTAACGGGCGAGCGTGCCGGTGCCGTCGGCGGCGACCGTCCAGCGGGCCCAGCCCTCGATGTCCCCGGTCATGGCGATCTCCAGCAGGCCGGCCTCGGGATCGCGTCGTGTCTCGCGGGCGGTGAAGGTCATGTCGTACGGCAGGACCGAGCGGATGGTGATGACGCCCGTGGTGTCGTTCAGGCGGCTCACCGAACGCACCTGGGGCCACCAGTCCGGGTAGTCCTCGACGCGTTCGAGTGCCCGGTAGACGGCCGCGACCCCGTAGGGCAGCTGCCACAGGCTCAGAAAGCGGTAGTGGGTCCAGTCCATGGGCGCAGTCTGCCCGGGAAGGCGATCTGAGTACGCGTACTCATGCCTCCATGGAGTGACCTGGACCACACTCACCGTACGAGCGCCGCCGCCCGTGCGACGGCGCTCCCCCTCTCACCTGCTACGAAGGCATCTTGTCGCCGAGCAGCGCCAGGTTCTCGATGGCGGCGAGCCCGTACAGCGCGGTGTCGTTGGAGGACACCCAGCTCGCCTCGCTGCCCGCGACGAGGGTGACCGGCCCGGAGAGCGGCTCGGTCTTCCACGGCGAGGACTCCAGGTACCCGTCGGAGCTGTAGAACTTCGTCCACGCGCGCTTGGCCAGCGTCTCGTCGCCGGTCTGTACGGCGGCGTAGGCGTCGAGCCGTGAGTGGCCCTGGAAGAGCAGCAGGGTGCCGAAGTTGGAGCCGTAGCGTGCCGCCTGCTCGGCCTTGGTGGCGTTGAAGTAGCGGCAGTAGTCGAAGTAGACCTCGTTGAACTTCGGCATGTCGACCAGGTGGATGAGTTCGGCGCAGAGTTCGTTGAGGCCGAAGACCGCCGAGAGGTGGGAGACCGAGACGACCGGGGTGTCCGCGGTGGCGAACTTGCCGGTGTCGAGGTCGTAGAGGCCGCTGCCCTGGACGAAGCCGTTGGGCTGGGCGGCGATGCCCTCCATGGTGGACAGGACGCGTGCCTTGGCCTTCTCCCACTTGGGGCCCTTGCGTTCCCACTCGGTGAGCCAGGCCGAGACCAAACCGCTCCAGTCGGTGCCGAAGCCGATGGACAGGGCGTGCCGGTCGGGGGTGTAGGGGTCGGTGCGGACCTTGCGCAGCGGGTCGAGGACGAGGAAGGTCTCGTCGGAGTCGACGTTGGCGGCCATGAGGTCGCCGACGCGTTCGTCGGCGGTGAGGAAGTAGTAGAAGCGCCGGTAGGTGGTGTTGGAGATGCGCTGCTGCTTGGCGCTGTCCGCGAAGTGCTGGACGCCGTGCCGGGTGCCGAGGCCCGCCCACTGGCCGATGTGGTAGACGTCGACCTCGCCGGTGTGCCGGGTGAGCGCCTCGGCGAACCGGAAGATGTCCGAGCGGCCGCTTCGAAGGTACGCGTACCAGAGCCACAGGTCGGGCGAGAGCTCGGAGTTGTCCCAGGCGTAGCCGCCGACGTCGTACCGCCACTGGTGGCGCACGGTGTCGTAGGTGTGCATGAAGTCGCCGTAGTCCCAGAAGCCGTACCAACGGCGCTGCTCCACCTGGTCCTTGTAGTAGGTGAAGAGGAAGTCCAGGTGGTCCTCGATCTTCGCCTTGGCGGCGGTGGAGCGGTCGGGCTCGGAGTAGAGGCCCGGGCCGAAGACCTTGGACTTGATCAACTGCTTGGGCGGGGCGGTGAGTTGCGGGAGGACCCGGACCGCTTCGACCTGGTCGGCGAGTACCTCCGGGGTCGGCGTCGACTCGTTGGCCCAGAAGAGGAGTTCCGAGGTGCGGGCGATGCCGTAGGGGGTGCCGAACTCCGGCTCGTAGTCCTCGTAGGTGATGTTGAGGCCTTCGAGCTGCTCGGCGTAGGTGTCCTGGCCCATGCCGTCGTGGTAGAAGCGCAGGTCCATCGGCTGGGCCTCGGGCGACCAGAGCCAGAGGGTGACCTCGGCCGCGTCGGTGTGGGCGTCGCGGATGTCGAGCTGGGCCGGGAACTTCTCCCAGAAGTCCCGCAGCCCGAAGGAGAATCCGCCACTCGCGCCGCCCACGTAACCGAATCCGGAGGCGCGCTTGCCGCCGCCGGCCGCGATCCAGCCGTACCCCTTCCTGGTGCGCTTGCGCAGGGTGAAGCCGTCGGCGGAGAGCTGGGAGAGGGTGTAGTCGCCCCAGTGCGGGATGTACTGGAGACGGGTGGTGACGCGCTGGTCCCAGGTGGCCGGGTCGGGCAGCTTCTGGCCCGCGTACTGGGCCGCCTGGACCGCCGCGCCCGGGTCGCGGCGCAGGCCGGTGATGCCCTGGACGGCCTCCCGCAGCAGGCCGGTCCCCTCGCCGCCGATGCGGATGTGGCGGTCGTAGGCCTCGTCGCGCATCGGCACGCTGAAGCGGACGCCGAGCCCGCGGATGAAGTCGCCACTGGCCTTGCCGGGCTCCTGCGTGCCGTCGTAGGTGATCGTGTGGACCATGCGGAAGGAGTCGGCGCCCGCGTAGAAGTAGAGACGGATCGAGAACGGCAGCCAACTCCGGCTTCCCTTGCGGTGCTTGCCGTCGATACGGACGACCGCGCGGACCGGGCCGTCCTGTTCGACGGTGACGGAGTCGATCGCGCCGTCGAAGCGCTCGGTCTTGACCGTGCCCTGGTCCTCGTCCTCGACCTCGGGCTGGCGGATGAGGAC
The DNA here is from genome assembly GCF_044747345.1 of Streptomyces sp. NPDC090088. Lineage (NCBI taxonomy): Bacteria > Bacillati > Actinomycetota > Actinomycetes > Kitasatosporales > Streptomycetaceae > Streptomyces > Streptomyces sp. NPDC090088. Next base: position 202,796 of record NZ_JBIVDZ010000009.1, read on the forward strand.
CAGCCGCCCGTTCCTGGCGATCTCGGTGGAGCCCCGGGTGACGGACTTGACGATCGTGGAGCCGTTCTTGCCGATCTTCACGGCGATCACACCGGTCGACACGTCGATGGTGCCGCCGCTCCTGTCGACGGTGACCTTCTTCTCCGGCGCGGTCGCGTCGCCCGCCGCGAGGGTGAGCTTTCCGCTCCCCGAACTCACGGCGTGGGCGGTCCACTTGAGGGAGCCGTCGGGCCAGTAGGCGATCGGCCAGGACTGGACGGGCACGTCCTTGCCGTCCGCGTCCGTCAGCGCGAAGGTCTGGTCCTCCTGGAACGCGCCCATCGGCCAGGGCACGCCGACGGTCGAGCCGGGCGCGGCGCCGAGGCCGCCGTCCTCCAGCCAGTCCAGGGTCACCGGATCCGCGTCGGCGGCCTCGGTTCTGGGCGCGGCCTGCGCGTCCTTCGCCCCGAGCGCCCAGCTGAACTGGGCGGCGGCACCGGCGACCGCGGCCGCCTTGAGGAGGGACCTGCGAGGGATGGGAGACATAGTCCGCCTTTCCTTTCCGTGCACACGCAAGGGTGGTCAGGGGCATGACAGAGAGAGGTGCGGCGCCGACCGGGCGCCGCCCCTGGTGCGGAGCCCGTCAGTGACGGCGCCGGTGGCGCTCCTCCACGGCGACGGCCGCCGCCGCGACGGCACCGAGCACGGGGACCGCCAGCGGCGCGACGAGCAGGGCGGAACAGATCACGAGGACCGCTCCCCCGACGAGCAGGAACGATCCGCCGGGGTCGAGGACGGTACGGCGGCCGGCCGCGGCGAGCAGGGTGCGCCAGCGGTCGCCGGGCGCCCAGACGGCCGCCGCGCGCAGCCCCGCGACCGCGAGGCCGATCACCGCGAACAGGCCGACGGCCCCCACGAGCGGCCCGCCGGGCAGCCCGGCGCGCACCGCCTGGACGTCCACCCAGGCGACCGCGACCGCGCCCCAGCCGACGAGCCCGACGAGCGCGCCGCCGGGCAGCGCGGCCCGGAAGTCGCTCACGAACTCCCGCCAGCCACCGCCCACCTGACCGGTGCGGCGGCGCAGATGCCGGGCACCGGCGGCGAAGGCGGCCGGATAGGTGACGACCCCCAGGGAGGCGACGGCGATCCACACCCCGGTGAGCAGAGACTCGGCGAAGACACCGAACCGGTCCGAGAGAGGCGTCGGCTTCACTCGCGCGTCGTCGGCCATGGCTTCAGCCCTTCAGTCCGGAGGTCGCCATTCCGTCGATCAGATAACGCTGGAAGGCGAGGAAGAACAGCAGCACGGGCAGCAGCGCGACCAGGGACATGGCGATCATCCCGCCGTAGTTGGCGGCCACGCCGTCGGAGTCGCGGAACATCATCAGGCCCAGGGAGACCGTGTACTTGCCGGGTTCGTTGAGGTAGATCAGCGGGCCCATGAAGTCGTTCCAGGCGTTGATGAAGGTGAAGATCGCGCTGGTGATGAGGGCGGGCCGGCACAGCGGCAGCACGATCGACCAGTAGATGCGGAAGTGCCCGCAGCCGTCGAGCCGGGCGGCCTCGTCGAGCTCCCGGGGCAGGTTCCGCATGAACTGCACCATCAGGAAGACGAAGAAGGCCTCGGTGGCGAGGTACTTGCCGATCAGCAGCGGGACGTAGGTGTTGATCCAGCCCAGCTTCTGGAACATCACGTACTGCGGGATCAGCAGCACGTGGTACGGCAGCAGCAGCGTGCCGATCATCAGGGAGAAGAGCAGGTTGCGGCCGGCGAACCGGATGCGGGCGAAGGCGTAGGCGGTGAGCGAGCAGGAGACGAGCACGCCGACGACGGCTCCGACGGCGTAGAAGAGGGAGTTCTGGAAGAAGGTCCAGATCGAGACGTCCGCGATGCCGTCCGCGAGCCCCTTGAAGTTGTCCAGGATCGGGTGGGACGGGAACAGCGTGAGGCTGTTGATGATGTCCTTGCTGGGCTTGAAGGACGCCCCGAGGACCCAGACGACCGGGTAGAGGATGACGGCGAGGATCAGCAGGGCGCCGAGGTGCCAGCCCAGGGAACCGCTCCGGCGACGGTTCAGCAGGGACGGTTTGGTGGTGGTCGCGCTCATCGGGCGTCCTCCTCGTAGTGCACCCACTTCTTCTGGGACCAGAAGAGGACGGCCGTCACCAGGGCCACCGCGAGCAGCAGCATCCAGGCCATCGCGGCGGCGAAGCCCATCTGCGCGTTCTTGAAGCCCTGCTGGTAGAGGTAACAGGTGTAGACGAGCGTGGCGTCGGCCGGCCCGCACTGGGTGTTGGAGACGACGTAGGCCGAGCCGAAGATCTGGAAGGAGTGGATGGTCTCCAGGAGCACGTTGAAGAAGAGCACCGGGGAGATCATCGGCAGGGTGATGTTCCAGAACTTGCGCAGCGGCCCGGCCCCGTCCATCTCGGCGGCCTCGTACAGCTCCTTGGGGACCTGCTTGAGTCCGGCGAGAAAGATGACCATGGGGGCGCCGAACTGCCACGCCGTCAGGGCGACCAGGCAGTAGAGGATCCAGTCGGGGTTGCCGACCCAGCCGCCGACATGGAAGCCGAGGAAGGACTGGGTACGGTCCACGACGGCGCCGTCGGAGAAGAGCGACCGCCAGACGAACCCGACCGAGACACTCGCGCCGATCAGCGACGGCGCGTAGAAGGCGGCCCGGTAGAAGGCCTGGCCACGGCGGTTCTGGGCGAGCAGCAGGGCGACACCGAGGGCGAGCAGCAGCTTGATCGGGGTGCCGATGATCACGTACTTCGCGGTGACCTCGACCGACTTCTGCCACCGCGGGTCGTCGAACATCCGGGTGAAGTTGTCGAGGCCGACCCACTTCGGGGTGTTGAAGAGGTTGTAGTCGGTGAAGGCGAAGTACAGCGAGGCCACCATGGGGCCCGCGGTCAGCAGGAGGAAGCCCGCGATCCACGGGGACATGAAGAGGTAGCCGGCGAGGTTCTCCCGGCGGCCCCGCCGCCGCGCGGTGGCGGGGGCGGCGGGGTGTGCCCTGCGGGCGGCGGGAGCGGTGTCCTTGACGAGCGTCACGGCGGTTCCCATCGGACTGGTCAGGCCTGGAAGGCGGCCTCGGACTCGGAGAAGAACTGCTTCACCGCGTCGGAGACCTTGGTCTTGCCCTGGGACATGTCGCCGCCGATGCGCAGGAAGGCGGCCTCGATGGTGTCGGCGCCGGACGGGTGCGGGGTGATCGTGCCGAGGACACCGGCCTTGGCGGTGTCGTCCTCGTACTGGGCGATCTCCTTGCTGACCGTGTCGGTCGGCTTGAACGCCGCGTACTGCTCGGTGCTGGCCAGGATGCCCCGGTCGTAGCCCATGATCGTGCCGACCTCGGGGTCGTGGACCATGAAGTCGATGAACTGGGCGACCTCCTTGGGGTGCGCGGTGCGGGCGGAGGCGCTCAGCATCAGGGAGGCCAGGTACTGGCCGGTGTGCGTGCCGTCGGTGGTGGGGATCGGGCCGAGGCCGTAGGTGCTGGTGCCCTCCGCCGAGTAGCGGACCGTGAAGTTGTCCCAGGTGAACTCGGAGGCCGCGTGGCCGGCGGAGAGGGAGGACTTGGGCTGGTCCTGGGCGACGATCTTCGGGTCGGTGACGATGCCCGCCTTGACCCTGCCGTAGCCGTCCTGCCACCACTCCGTCAGGTCGGCCTGGTCGAAACCGAGCCCTTCCTTGGTGAAGAAGGCCTTGCCGTTCTGGCGGAGGTACAGGTCGTACAGGTACATGATGGAGAAGTAGCCCGTGTCACCCGCGATCTTCGTCTTGTCGTGGATGGTCTTCAGGGCCTTGAAGTACTCGTCCCAGGTCCAGCCGGTCTGCGGGTCCACGCCCGCCTTCTCGAACACCTTCTTGTCGATGACCAGCGCCATGGTGTTCGAACCGACCGGGACACCGAGCTGCTTGCCGTCGACCTCGCCGACCTTGGTGACCCCCGCCCGGAAGTGATCCAGGCTCAGGTTGCCCGCCTTTACCTGGGAGTTGAGGTCGAGCAGAATTCCTCTCTTGTCGTACTTCCGAAGAAATCCGACAGCATTCTGGAAAACGTCCGGGGGATTTCCGCCCGCGGCCTGCGTCTGGAACTTCTCCCAGAACGACTGATAGTCCTGGAAGTCCGTCTTCACCTTGATCTTCGGGTACTTCTTCTCGAAGAGCTTGATGGTCTGGTTGATCTTCTTGGCGCGTTCGTCGGCACCCCACCACGAGTAACGGATCGTCACCGTGCCGTCCCCGGAGCCGCTGCCGCCACCGCACGCGGTCGTCGCTCCCAGACCGAGCACGGCCGCCGAGGCACCGGCCGCCTTCAGGATGGTCCGCCGCTCCACATTCCTGCTGGTTCCCACAGTCGGGCCCCTCCCCGCAGCGTCGCCGCCGTCTGCATGAATCGTTTCAAGTAAGCGCTTGCTGGCACAAGTTACGGAGGGCCCGGTGAGGCGTCAATGATTCGGACAGGATTTTCTTGTGAACGGGGGCGGCCGAGCGGGGTGGCGCCGCACCGGCGCGGCGGCCGGGAGGCCGATGACGTCGCAGGTGAGGGCCGCACGGTCGGGTGACCGAACGTCAGGCGGCCGGACCGGCGCCGGGGTTACGGCTTGGCCTCGGCGAGCGGTTCACGCCGGGACGGGCCGACGGCGAGGGGGCGGCGAAGATCCACCGCGGGGCGGCCAAGGGGTTCCTGTAGACCCCACGGATCCACGACCGCGGCGAAGATCCATCGGCTCGTCACGACGAGGATCCGTCGGCTCGCCCTGGGGACGGTACGAGCCGGTGCCGGTGATCCAGACGGCCCCGGAGCGGACGAGAGACGGACACCTCCGACCACTACAGCCGCCGCACCCCGCCCGCGCGGCCCGCCCCGAAGATCGACCGCACCCTCCGACGGCGGCCGCCCGTCGACCACGGACCGTGTCCGCGACCCCACTCCCCCAGACCCCGGGAACGACTGCGGCCCACCTGCTGTCTCGCAGGTGGGCCGCAGTTCCGGTGGGCGATACTGGGTTCGAACCAGTGACCTCTTCGGTGTGAACGAAGCGCTCTTCCACTGAGCTAATCGCCCGGACGCAGGAAGAACATTACCCCATGTCAGGGGGTGCTCCCGACCAGTCGCCGGGGCCCGCGACCGAGGGTCGGGTCACTCCTCGATCCTCCATGGCATCACGACGCCGAACTTGGACAGGTAGACCCCGGCCAGGCCGGCCACGATCACCAGGCCGACCGTCGTCAGCGTGATGTTGCGGCGGCGCACCTTGGGGTCGAGGGCCTTCTGGGCCGCCTCCGTGACCTTGCGCTTCGTCCAGCGGAGCACCAGCTGCGCCCAGACGAACTCGGTCGCCCAGATCGCCATGCCGCCGAAGATGACCACCCAGCCCGGACCGGGCAACGGCAGCAGGACGATGCCCACGGCGACGACCGCGAGGCCGACCGTGAAGACCCCGACCTGCCAGCTCAGGTGCAGCACCCGGCGCGCCTTGACGAAGCCGGGCGCCCTCGAACCGAGCCCCCGCTCGTCGCGCGCCCCGGCCGCCGTCGCGCCGTCCGCCTCGTTCCCGTCCGAGGCCACGGCGACCTCGCCCGGTTCGTTACTCCCCGTATTCATACGACCAAACCCTACCTGAGCGATTCCGGTCACCGGAATGGTCGTAGATCATGCTCAGCTTCTCGGCCGGAAGAGTTACGTAAACACACGCAAAACACTCAGAGGGGTTTACAACGGCACCGTAGGTGGCATGTCGATTTCGCCGACGTGCGAATCCCCGAGCGCACACTGAGCGAAAGGCCCTGGCGCTTATGAACACCACGGTCAGCTGCGAGCTGCACCTGCGCCTCGTTGTGTCGAGCGAGTCCTCCCTGCCTGTCCCCGCAGGCCTGCGGTACGACACGGCCGACCCCTACGCCGTGCACGCCACCTTCCACACCGGAGCCGAGGAGACCGTCGAGTGGGTGTTCGCCCGCGACCTCCTCGCCGAGGGGCTGCACCGCCCCACCGGCACCGGCGACGTCCGCGTCTGGCCGTCCCGCAGCCACGGTCAGGGCGTCGTGTGCATCGCCCTGAGCTCCCCGGAGGGGGAAGCTCTGCTCGAGGCCCCGGCGCGGGCCCTGGAGTCCTTCCTGAAGCGAACAGACGCCGCCGTGCCGCCCGGCACGGAACACCGGCACTTCGATCTCGATCAGGAGCTCTCGCACATTCTGGCGGAGAGCTAGGCCGCCCCTGAAAGCCGCCCGGCGCCGTCCACTCGGGGAGACGGCTCGGGCCTAGACAACCGCATACGGCAGCACCGGCGCCGCCACCGTGTTCGGTCACGGGGCGGCGCCGGTGTGTCCGTGTGCCCTGGGGAACCTCCGCCGGGCCCCGGCCGTTCTACGGGACAGCCATCAGTGGGGCAGGGCACGGTGCGGGGCCTCCGTATGTCGCTACCATCGGCCACCATCGGCGGGCGCCCGCCCGACCCCCAGGCCAGGGAGCGAAACGTGCTGATCACCCACGACACCCGGTGTTCCCTCGACGCTGTGGTGGATCTGGTGAACACCGCGCCGGAGGACGACACGGCGCTGGACGGGCTGTCCGATGTCCCGGCCCTCCAGAATTTCGTACGAAGCCACGACATGAGCGATGTCGGTGTGCTGTCGGAGTTCGACCTGTCGGCGGTGCGCAAGATCCGCGGACGGTTCGCGGCGGTCTTCGCCGCCCCGGACGCCCGGACTGCGGCCGGGATGATCAACGAGCTGGTCGCGGCGGCCGGCACCACCCCCCAGCTCACGGACCACGACGGCTACGACTGGCATGTGCACTACTTCGCGCCCGGCGCCTCGGTGGCCGACCATCTCGCCGCCGACTGCGGGATGGCGCTCGCGTTCTTCGTCGTCGCCGGAGAGCAGGAGCGGCTGCGGCGCTGTGAGGCCCCGGACTGCCGGCGCGCCTTCGTCGATCTCTCCCGCAACCGTTCGCGCCGCTACTGCGACAGCCGGACCTGCGGAAACCGCCTGCACGTCGCCGCGTACCGGGCGCGCCGCAAGGAGGCGGCGGGCTGATCGGCGGGATGCCGACGCCTGCCCCGGCGGATGGCGCCGGGACGGGCGGGTACGGCTCACAGCCACAGCAGGTCGTGCAGCGCAGCCATGAGGAGCAGACACCCGATCACCGCAAGGAAGATCATCAGCGGTGGCTGGGAAAGGGCGAAGAGGCACCCGCGCGGCTCGTCCTCCGGCGACGCGGCCTCGCTCTGTTTCGTGTCCAGCATCTCGCGGCGATGATGACCTAGAAGACACCCGCCGCGCGATCAACACGCCCGCAATGGGCGGGAGTTCGCCGAATTCCGTGATGTCCGTTTCGCTTCCGCCCGCCCCGTGAACGGTTGCGTGCGTGCCGCGGGCGCACTGTGTCGTTTCAATGCCTTATGTGACTGTCATATGCCGTGCTTCTTGAGGATGGCCTCGATGTCGCTGAAGTCGTCGCCCGAGGTGCCGCTCCGGGGCGTCGCCGCGGGCTTGGCGGCCGGACGGGTGGCAGGGCTCAGCGAGGGGGCCGAGGCGGTGGGGGCGACGGCGTCACGCTGCGCACCCCGGGCGGCCGCCTTGCGCTCGGCACGGGTGCCACCGCGCCGGCGCTCCACGGCACGGGTCGTGGAGAACAGGGCCCAGGCCGCGCCGAGCACACCGAAGCCCGCCCAGGCGGTCGGGCTGAAGGCGGTGTCGGCCAGCCAGCCGACGACTCCGGTCATGACCAGGCCGACGGGCACGAGCGAGTAGGCGGCGATGCGGGCGGCCGCCAGATACCGCTTGCGGTACGCGGTGACCACGGCGATGCCCAGGCCGGCCGCGGACACGGCGGAACAGACTGTCTCGGCGATCATCCGGTCCTCCTGGCGGGCTGGGTCGGGCATGCGGTGCCTCGGGCGCGGCACGTGTGGTGCTTCGCCCCTTCCATCGTGCACCGCCCGGCCCGTGCGATCCATGCCCAGGCCCGACAATCAGGGCGATCTCGGGGTCCGCTCCGGGTCGTCTCCACCCCAGGTACGAGCCCTCACCTCATCAGCCGCGAGCCGCGGCCCACCGTCTCGATTGGGTGGCCGGAGCCCGGCCTGGAAGACTGGCGTTCATGAACGACTCCTCCCCCGCCCCCGGCGCCCCCGTCCTGGACGTCTGGTGCGAACTCCAGTGCCCCGACTGCCGCAGCGCCCTGGACGACGTCCGCGCCCTGCGGGCCCGGTACGGCGACCGGCTGGAGCTGCGGCTGCGCCACTTCCCGCTGGAGAAGCACAAGCACGCGTTCGCCGCCGCGCAGGCCGCCGAGGAGGCGCTGGAGCAGGGGAAGGGCTGGGAGTACGTCGAGGCGGTCCTCGGCCGGGTCGAGGAGCTGGACCGCCGGGGCGAGCCGTTCCTGGTCGAGGTCGCCCGTGAACTCGGCCTGGACGCCGAGGAGTTCGACACCGCGCTGATCGACGGCCGGCACATCCTGATCGTCGACGCCGACCAGGCCGAGGGCAAGGCCATCGGCGTGACCGGCACCCCGACCTATGTCATCGGCGGCGAGCGCCTCGACGGCGGCAAGAGCCAGCAGGGCCTGCGGGAGCGCGTCGAGGAGATCGCGGACCGGCTGCTGGCCGGGCAGGCCTGACCGGAACTCGGATCAGGCCTCTCGGTCGGCGCAGGTTCTCGTGGTCGGCCCGGGTACTGGCAGCCGGCTCAGGTCCTCACAGTCGGCGCAGGCCCCCGCGGCCGACCCGGGTACTGGCAGCCGGCTCAAGTCCTCGCGGTCGGCGCAGGTTCTGGTGGTCAGATCAGGTCCTTGTAGAAGGAGTGCGACATGGTGACGTACCCCAGCGAGTCGTAGAGCCGCTCGGCCGGGGTGTTGCCGGCGAAGACGTTGAGGCCGAGGGTGCTTCCGCCGGAGGCGATCACCTGGTTCTCGGCCAGCAGCATGAGGGTGCGGCCGTGCCCGTGGCCACGGTGGGCGGCGTCGGCCTCGACGTCGTACACCCACGCGCCGTTCTCCCGGAAGGCCACCCACAGGACGCCGACGTGGGCTCCCTCGTGTTCGAGGACGCTGAACCGCATGCCGTCCGTGGCGAGCCCTTGGGGCAGCAGTTTCTCGTGGCCGATCCGGGAGTTCTCGAAGGCCTCGGCCTCCGGCACGCCGTACCCGATCCACACGCGCGCGTAGTGCTCGGACTCGTGGGCGAGCCACGCCTCGAACTCGGCCCCGGTCATGTCGCGGCCCCGGCTGCCCGCAGGCAGCGCGTGCGGGGTCCGGCCGAGCCGCTTCTCCATACCGCGGTTGCGCAGGACGTAGCCGAGCGCCCGCACGAGGTGCAGGGCCGGCTCCGCGGCGGCGGACACATGCGCCTCGATCTGCCGGCAGCCCCAGCCGCGCGCCACCTCCTCGGCGGCGAGCGCGGCCACCGTGCCCCGGCCGCGGCGGCGGTCGGGCTCCTCGACGCTCAGGTCGACGATGCGGGCCACCCGGGCGCCGAGGTTCGGCGAGGTGCCGAGGTGGAGGGTGCCGACGGGCCGGCTGTTCACGCATACCTGGAAGCGCCGGGACAGCGCCCCGTCGGCGCCGTGCTGGAGCGGCTCGGTCGGCCGCAGGGTCGTGGTCATCAGGGGTGTTCTACCCGTGGAGAGGCCGCACAGCAGCCCATTTTCCGGCAACCCCTACGGGTCCAGGTCCTCGCCCGACCGCTCGTCGAAGATGCGCATCGCCTTGGCGGTCACCGGGCCCGGGGTGCCGGGGAGTTCACGGTCGTCGACGCGGTGCACGGCCTGGATGTCGCGCAGGGTGGAGGTGAGGAAGATCTCGTCGGCCCGCCCCAGGACGTCCAGCGGCAGGTCGGTCTCCCTGGCGCCGGTCCACTCGACGGCCAGGGCGCGGGTGATGCCGGCCAGGCATCCGGAGGCGACCGGCGGAGTGTGGATCTCGCCGTCGAGGACGACGAAGACGTTGGAGCCGGTGCCCTCGCAGAGCTGCCCGACCGTGTTGGCGAACAGGGCCTCGGAGGCGCCGTGCCGGTTCGCGCGGGCCAGCGCGACGACGTTCTCGGCGTACGAGGTGGTCTTCAGGCCGGTGAGGGCGCCCCGCTCGTTGCGGGTCCAGGGGACCGTGATCACGGCGGTGGAGTCGGCACGGCGGCCGGTCTCGCCGAGGGCGACCACCAGGGTGGGCCCGCGGTCGCCGCGGTCGGAGCCGAGGGGTCCGTGACCGCCGGTGTAGGTGATGCGCAGCCGGCCCAGCGGCATCGGGTTGGCGGCGAGGACCGCCGCGCAGGCCCGGCGCACCTCGTCGTGGTCCGGGTCGGGCAGGCCGAGGCCCCGCGCCGAGCGGGTCAGCCGGTCCAGATGGCGGGTGAGCGCGAACGGCTCGCCGTCCGTCGCCTTCACCGTCTCGAAGATGCCGTCCCCCACGGTCAGCCCGTGGTCGAAGACGGAGACACGCGCGGACTCGGCGTCCTGCAGCTCGCCGTCCAGCCAGATCCTCACCCGAGGCCCCCTTCGTTCACGTCGTACGTACCCGACGCTACCGCGAGCAGCCGGGCGGCCTTCAGCTCGGTCTCCCGCCATTCACCCTCCGGGTCGGAACCCCAGGTGATCCCGGCGCCGGTCCCGAACCGGAGCATGGCGGCGTCCTCGGCGGTCCGGTCGATCCAGAAGGTACGGATCCCCACGGCCAGCTCGCCGACACCCCGGTCCGCGTCGACCCAGCCGATGCCGCCGCAGTACGGGCCGCGCGGCGCGGTCTCCAGGGACTCGATGATCCGCAGCGCGCTGGACTTCGGCGCGCCGGTGACCGAGCCCGGCGGGAAGGCGGCGACGAGCAGCTCGGGCCAGCCGGCGTCCGCGCGGAGCTCGCCCCGGACCGTGGAGACCAGATGGACGAGCCCCGGGTGCTTCTCCACGGCGCACAGGTCGGGGACGGTCACCGTGCCGGTGGCGCAGACCCGCCCGATGTCGTTGCGGACCAGGTCCACGATCATCACGTTCTCGGCGTAGTCCTTCTCCAGCAGGTCCGCCTCGGTCCGGCCGGTGCCCTTGATGGGCCCGCTCTCGACGGTCCGACCCGTCCGGCGCAGGAAGAGTTCGGGCGAGGCGGTCGCTATCTCCACGCCGTGTCCGGGCAGGCGAATCGTTCCGGCGTACGGCGCCGGGTTGCCGCGGGCCAGCAGCGCGGTCAGGGCGTCCACGTCGGCGTCCGGGGCGACCGGGGCGGACAGCACCCGGCAGAGGTTGGCCTGGTAGACCTCGCCCGCCGCGATGTGCGCGCGGATCCGCTCCACGGCCGCCCGGTACGCGGCCCGGTCCAGGGACGACGCCCAGTCACCGGCCGCCGGGCCGTGCCACTCCCCCGGCACCGGCGCGGGCACCGGCTCCTGCCGTACGTCGGCGAAGCGGGCACAGGTCAGCCGGCCCTCGAAGTCCGCGCACACGGCCCAGAACCCGGTGGAGTCGAGGGCCGCGGGATCGCGGGTGACGTCGAGGAGACCGGTGGCGACCTGACCGCCGAACCGGGCGAGGGGAGGAAGACGGAGCACGTCGTCGAGTCTATGGCGGGTGTCCTGGGGGTGGCCCGGGCATGTCGCCGAGGGGGTCCCGGCCACGTGGTCGGCCGGGTCCGGCGCAGCACGCTGCGTAAACGCGTTTTTGTGCTGGCCGGGGAATCCGCTAGAGTTCAACACGTCGCCGGGACGCGAGAGCGGACCGAAACGACAGGCGGACGTAGCTCAGTTGGTAGAGCGCAACCTTGCCAAGGTTGAGGTCGCGAGTTCGAGCCTCGTCGTCCGCTCGAAGGAAACAGGGGTCTTCCCGATCCCCTACACTCCTGGTGGAGTGGCCGAGAGGCGAGGCAACGGCCTGCAAAGCCGTCTACACGGGTTCAAATCCCGTCTCCACCTCCAAGGACGATTAGCTCAGCGGGAGAGCGCTTCCCTGACACGGAAGAGGTCACTGGTTCAATCCCAGTATCGTCCACTGGATCTTGGTCTGACGATCGAGTATCCGATCCCGCGCGATTAGCTCAGCGGGAGAGCGCTTCCCTGACACGGAAGAGGTCACTGGTTCAATCCCAGTATCGCGCACGCAGTGCCCGTGATCTTCGGATCATGGCCCCGAGGACGATTAGCTCAGCGGGAGAGCGCTTCCCTGACACGGAAGAGGTCACTGGTTCAATCCCAGTATCGTCCACACGATGAAGAAGCCCCGGCCGTCTCGAACGGCCGGGGCTTCTTCGTGCGGTGCTCAGCTGGAGAAGAGCATGTGGGCCCAGCTCTTGTTGTGGTGACCGCCGTGGTGACCGCCGTGGTGCGGGGCGCCCCAGGCCGGCGCGGGCGGGGCCGGGTAGGCCTGCGGGGCCGGCGGGACGGGCTTCGCCCACTGGGCCTCCATCTGGGTCAGCGCCTCCAGCTCGCCGTAGTCGAGGAAGATGCCCCGGCAGCCGCTGCACTGCTCGATCTGGACGCCATTGCGGTTGTAGGTGTGCATCGGCGCATGACACTTCGGACACTGCATGGTCGGCTCAACTCCTCGCCGGTCAAAACTTCTTCGCGGTTCTCCCAGGACAGACTCCGTCCGCACCCGGTCGGTTGCACCCTACTTCGGGAAATCGAGGGTCAACCGGGCGGGGACCAAAGTCATTCAGGAGCATTGCGGGATCATTCCGGCGCCATGCGGGCACACGCGTCGATCAGGGACTGCTCGACCTCGTCCAGCGGGCGGTCCGCCGCGATCGCCTTCGCGAGGTAGCGGGCGGACGTCTGGACGGTGAGGGCACGGGCCGGGACGTCCAGGGCGGGCCAGGGGTCGCCGTCCTCCGGTACGGCCGGGCCGCCGGCCGCGCGGTAGGCGGTGAGGAAGCGGGTCCAGTCCTCGGGCGGCAGCAGGCCGCAGGCGTACCAGGAGGCGGGACGGGCGAGGTCCCAGGCGGGGACGCCGACGCCGAGGTCGTCGACGTCGATCAGCCGCCAGGGTCCGTCGGGCGCCGGGTGCCGGACCAGCTGGCCGAGGTGCAGATCGCCGTGGCAGAGGGCGGGGATGCCGGGCATCGGAGCCTCGGCGCGGGCCCAGCCGGGCAGCGCGGACCAGGCGCGGAGGACGGGCGGGGCGGCGGGATGCGGGGGCGAGGCGGCCAGCGTCTCGCGCAGCCGGGCCATCGCGTGGGCGGCCTTGGCGGGGCCGCGCATGGCCGGTGTGCCGGGAGGGGGCGGGGTGCGGTGGAGACGGGCGAGGAGGGAGGCGGCGGCTTCCCAGGGGGCCTCGGCCGGGTCGCCCTCCGGGTCGATCGGAGCGCCGTACGGCCAGAGGGTGACCGGGCGGGCGCCTGCCAGGGTGGCCGGGGTGGGCGCGAGCGGGGCGAGGAAGACGTCGGGGAGGAGGGAGGCGGTGGCGAGGCGGAGGGCGAGGGCGGCGGGGTCGGTGCCGGGGGCGTGTGCCTTGGCGACGGTTTCCGCGTGGCGCAGGACCGTGGTGTCGGGGCGGTCGGCGAGGGTGGTGGTGCCGCAGGCACAGGGCGCCGCCGGGTCGGGGTGGGCGGCGGCTCTGATCTTGGCGGTCAGTTGAGGGAGTACGTCTGCGGTCGTCACGGGGCCTCGGGGGTGCGGGGGTGCGGCGCGGTGGTGAGGTGCGCTGCGGTGGTGAGGTGAGCGTACGTGGGGGTCGTGGCCCGAGGAGGGGGCTGGGGGCGGGGCGGATCGCTTGCCGGCGCCGGCAGGGTGCCGCTGCGCCCGCCCGTGCCGCCCCGGGCGGCACGCATGCCCGCAGCTGTGTGAGACACGGCTGCGGCCCGCTGCGGAACGTCCACGCTCCCTCGTTCGCACCGGCCCGCGCACGCAAAAAGCAATGCCGGCGCAGCTCCCCAGCTGCGCCGGCATTTGTGCCGTCCGCCGCACCCCCGTCCCCACGGGGTTTCATGGGTGGATGTCCCCGCCCGGACCGCTCTTCCGGGCCTGGGGTCGCCGCTCAGCGCCCCAGCATCACTCCCACGGACGACGCCTGTGTGGCCACCGTCTCCCAGCCGTCGAAGACGAGGAGGAGCAGGGCCGCCAGGGGGAGGGCCATGAGCGTCGCCACCAGTGGGTGGCGACGGCCCTGTCGGCGGGGGCGGGTGGTGTGTGTCCGCTGTGCCGTAAGGGCCATGGTCCCTCTCCTGACCGTTCTCAGTTGTCTGGCAGCGGCGGGTGTCTGACCTCGGGGGACGAGTGCTGCACCCGCCGCTTGACCTCAAATCTAGGCGTGCGGCGTCCGGCGGGCGTCATGCCCTCGTATCGAATCGCGGGCCTCCGAGAGGATGAGCCATGACCTGCGGTCTACTCCCCTGGGTGGAGACGGTGACCCGGTCTCGTCCTACGTCTCGGGGTCTTCCCCGAGGGGGTGCCCGGTCCTTCCCTGTTTTTCCGAGCTGTCCTCACGGGGCACCGGCTGCTCGACGAGGGCGAGGACCCGGGTGGCCATGAACCGGGCGGTACGGACAACGGTCCCGTTTCGCGTGACTTCGCTCACTTCCACCACCCCTCGCCGTACCGCCGTCTCCACCCGGCGGCCCGCCCTGCTCGCCACCACCTCGTACGTGCGGGTCGTGTCTCCGGCGTCGACGACTATCTCCACTCGGTCACCCTTCACAGCTTCAATCCCCCTTCTGTGACGGCTTGTTGGAGCAGACGGGTGCTCAAAGGCGCCGAATACGGCGCCTTCCTGACCACTCCTCAAGTCTCGCACCCGGCACTGACAATCCATCGGGCCGAGAGGGCGCGGCCTCTGCGCACGGGCGGCCCGGTAAACGTAAGCTGTGCCACGTCAAACGGACCGGGCAGCGGGGATGAACATGGCGATGATGCGCCTGAGGCGCGAGGACCCGCGCGTCGTCGGCTCGTTCAGGCTTCACAGAAGGCTCGGCGCCGGCGGCATGGGCGTGGTCTACCTCGGCTCCGACAAGAAGGGGCAGCGGGTCGCGCTGAAGGTGATCCGGCCCGATCTGGCGGAGGACCAGGAGTTCCGGTCGCGTTTCGCCCGCGAGGTGTCGGCGGCCCGGCGGATCAGGGGCGGCTGCACGGCACGGCTGGTCGCGGCGGACCTGGAGGCCGAGCGGCCGTGGTTCGCCACCCAGTACGTACCCGGGCCCTCGCTGCACGACAAGGTCGCCGACGAGGGCCCGCTGCACGCGGCCGAGGCCGCGGCGGTCGGGGCCGCGCTGTCCGAGGGGCTGGTCGCGGTCCACGAGGCCGGGGTCGTGCACCGGGATCTCAAGCCGTCCAACATCCTGCTGTCCCCCAAGGGCCCGCGGATCATCGACTTCGGCATCGCCTGGGCCACCGGCGCCTCCACGCTCACCCACGTCGGTACGGCGGTGGGCTCCCCCGGCTTCCTCGCCCCCGAGCAGGTGCGCGGAGCCGCGGTCACGCCGGCCACGGACGTGTTCTCGCTCGGCGCGACCCTGGCGTACGCCTCGACCGGTGACTCGCCCTTCGGGCACGGCAGTTCCGAGGTGATGCTCTACCGCGTGGTCCATGAGGAGCCGCACCTGCACGGGGTACCGGACGCGCTCGCGCCGCTCGTGCGGGCCTGCCTGGCGAAGGACCCGGAGGAGCGGCCGAGCACGCTGCAGCTCTCGCTCCGGCTGAAGGAGATCGCCGCGCGCGAGGCACAGGGGCTGCCCGACGTACGTCCGCCGGCGCCGCGGGCCGCGGAGGCGGACCGGCCCACCGGACGGCTCGCCGAGACCTACCCCGAGCCGCAGCGCACCCAGCGGCGGACGCAGGGGACGCCGGTTCGCGGCACCAACCCGCCCTCGCGGGGCGGCAGCGGTCCGCGGGTCAACGGCGGTGTGCCGTCACGGCCGGGCGGCGTACGTCCCACCCCCGCGCCGCGCGGCAACGGCACCCGGCCCGGGAACGGCAACCGGACCGCCTCGCGCGGTGGTGGCGGGCGTCCGGCGCCGCGTCCCACGGGCACCGGACGGCGGCCGGCCAATCCGCGGCTGCTGCGCCAGCGGCTGTTCGTGTTCGTCGTGGTGACGCTGCTGGTGGCGCTGGGGATCGCGCTGGCCCAGGGCTGTTCCGGACCGGCGCACGGGATGGGTGTCGAACCCGGTGGTGCCGTGTCCGGTGGTGCCGCACCCGCGAAGACCGTGGCCCTGCGGGAGTAGCGGGCCCTATGCCTCGGGGCGGCCGGCGGTCACCGCGTAGAAGGCGACCGCGGCCGCCGCGCCCACGTTGAGGGAGTCGACGCCGTGGGACATCGGGATGCGCACCCATTCGTCGGCGGCGACCAGGGCCTGGGTGGAGAGGCCGTCGCCCTCCGCGCCGAGCATGAGCGCGACCCTGTCCATGCGGTGCGGGGCGGCCTCGTCGAGGCTGCGGGCCTTCTCGTCCGGGGTGAGGGCGAGCAGGGTGAACCCGGCCTCGCGGACCGAGTCCAGCCCCTTGGGCCAGGTGTCGAGACGGGCGTAGGGCACGGAGAAGACCGCGCCCATCGAGACCTTCACGCTGCGCCGGTAGAGCGGGTCGGCGCAGTCGGGTGAGAGCAGCACCGCGTCCATGCCGAGGGCGGCGGCCGAGCGGAAGATCGCGCCGATGTTGGTGTGGTCGTTGACCGACTCCATGACGACGACCCGGCGGGTGGTGCGCAGCAGTTCGGTCGCCGTCGGCAGCGGCTTGCGCTGCATGGAGGCGAGCGCGCCGCGGTGCACGTGGTAGCCGGTGACCTTCTCGGCGAGTTCCGGGCTGACCGCGTAGACGGGGGCGGGGAGTTCGTCGATGACATCGCGCATGACGTCGACCCACTTGGCGGACAGCAGCATCGAACGCATTTCGTAGCCCGCGTCCTTGGCCCTGCGGATGACCTTCTCGCCCTCGGCGATGAACAGGCCCTCGGCGGGTTCGCGCTTGCGGCGCAACTCGACGTCGGTCAGGCCCGTGTAGTCACGCAGGCGCGGGTCGTCGGGATCCTCAACGGTGATGAGATCGGCCACAGGGTGATACTGCCTTGTCCTGGGTGGGGTGCCAATGGTCTGGAACGGGTTGTGTTACCCGGGGTTACGTCGGTGCCCGGGCGGGTGCCCTTTCAGGCCGCCGGGTGCGGGCCGACGTTCACGACCTCGCCGATCACGATGACCGCCGGGGGCTTCACCTCCTCCGCGCGGACCACCTCCGCCACGGTGGCGAGGGTGGCGTCGACCCGGCGTTGAGCGGCCGTCGTGCCCTCCTGGACGAGGGCGACGGGGGTGTCCGGGGACTTGCCGTGGGCGACGAGCGTCTCGGCGATCTTCCCGATCTTGTCGACGCCCATGAGGACGACGAGGGTCCCGGTGAGCTTCGCGAGGGACGGCCAGTCGGCCAGCGAGCGCTCGTCGTCCGGTGCGACATGGCCGCTGACCACGGTGAACTCGTGCGCGACTCCCCGGTGGGTGACCGGGATGCCCGCGGCGGACGGTACCGAGATCGAGCTGGAGATACCGGGCACGACCGTGCAGGGGATCCCTGCCTCGGCGAGCGCCTGGACCTCCTCCATGCCCCGGCCGAACACGTAGGGGTCGCCGCCCTTCAGCCGTACGACCGACTTGCCCTGCTTGGCGTGCTCGATCAGGGCGTTGTTGATGGCCTCCTGGGCCATGTAGCGGCCGTACGGGATCTTCGCCGCGTCGATCACCTCGACGTGCGGCGGGAGTTCGGCGAGGAGGTCGCGGGGGCCGAGGCGGTCGGCGATGACGACGTCGGCCTCCGCGAGCAGGCGGCGGCCGCGGACCGTGATCAGGTCGGGGTCGCCGGGGCCGCCGCCGACCAGGGCGACGCCGGGGGTGCGGGTGCGGTGGTGCGGAGCGACGAGGGTGCCGTCGCGGAGGCCCTCGACGACCGCGTCCCTGATGGCGGCCGTGTGGCGGGGGTCGCGGCCGCGTGCGTCGGTGGTGAGGACGGC
This sequence comes from Streptomyces sp. NPDC090088, assembly GCF_044747345.1. NCBI lineage: Bacteria > Bacillati > Actinomycetota > Actinomycetes > Kitasatosporales > Streptomycetaceae > Streptomyces > Streptomyces sp. NPDC090088. The sequence goes on from NZ_JBIVDZ010000009.1 coordinate 220,692, forward strand.
CACCGTGACGCCCTCGCTGTGGCCGGTCGCCGGGGTCCAGGCGGTGGCCTGGTCGGCGTCGTCGGAGCGCACGCACCAGACGCGGTGGCGCTCCGCCTCGGCGGAGGCGGCGGTGTTGGCGGCGGGGTCGCTGGTGGCGATGAGGGCGTACCAGGCGTCGGTGAGGTCGCCGTCCTGGTACGGCCGCCTGGTCCAGGTGATCTCGCCGGTGTCCGCCATCGCCTCGACCGAGGGGGTCGCCTCGGGCGATACGAGGGTGATCTCGGCGCCCGCCGCGATGAGGGCCGGGAGACGGCGCTGGGCCACCTGGCCGCCGCCGAGGACGACCACCTTGCGGCCGGTGAGGCGGAGGCCTACGGGGTAGGCGGGGTGTTCTGCCATGAGGTGCGGCTCCTCTTGAGGCGGCGGTGCGATAGCCCTGACGTGGGCATTTTAAGCGGGGCGGGGTTTCGGCGGGCCAGGTGTCCGGTGGCTGGGCGTTGCCTGCCGGGTGCATGGCTGTGGGTGGTTGCGCCCACCCGTTCCGCCCTGCGGAACGACTGCCCACAACCACCAGCCCCGTATTACGAGGAAGCCGGAACCTCAGTCCCTTACTTCTCCGTCACGCCCGCCGAGTCGAACGTGGCCACCTCGTGCATGGCCCTGGCCGTGCTCTGGACCAGCGGAAGGGCCAGCAGGGCGCCGGTGCCCTCGCCCAGGCGGAGGTCGAGGTCGACCAGGGGGCGCAGGCCCAGCTTGTTGAGGGCTGCCACGTGGCCCGGTTCCGCGCTGCGGTGGCCGGCGATGCAGGCGGCGAGGACCTCGGGGGCGATGGCGCGGGCCACCAGGGCGGCGGCGCCGGCGCTGACGCCGTCCAGGATCACCGGGGTGCGCAGGGAGGCGCCGCCCAGCAACAGGCCCACCATCGCGGCGTGTTCGAAGCCGCCGACGGCCGCGAGGACACCGATCGGGTCGGCCGGGTCCGGCTGGTGGAGTTCCAGGGCGCGGCGGACGACCTCGGTCTTGCGGGCGAGGGTCTCGTCGTTGATGCCGGTGCCGCGGCCGGTGACCTCGGAGGGGTCGGCGCCGGTGAAGACGGAGATGAGGGCGGCGGACGCCGTCGTGTTCGCGATGCCCATCTCGCCGGTCAGCAGCGCCTTGTTGCCGGCGGCCACCAGGTCGCGGGCGGTCTCGATGCCGACCTCGATGGCCTGCTTGGCCTCCTCGCGGGTCATCGCGGGACCGGTCGTCATGTCGGACGTGCCGGCACGGACCTTGCGGGGCAGCAGCCCGGGCGTGGCCGGGAGATCGGTCGCCACGCCGACGTCCACCACGCACACCTCGGCGCCCACCTGGCCGGCGAACGCGTTGCAGACCGCTCCCCCGCCGAGGAAGTTGGCCACCATCTGGGCGGTGACCTCCTGCGGCCAGGGGGTGACGCCCTGGGCGTGCACCCCGTGGTCGCCGGCGAAGATCGCGACGGCCGCGGGCTCCGGGATCGGCGGCGGGCACTGCCGGGACAGGCCCGACAGCTGGGCGGAGATGATCTCCAGCATGCCGAGCGCGCCGGCGGGCTTGGTCATCCGCTTCTGGCGCTCCCAGGCCTCGCCGAGCGCCTTGGCGTCCAGCGGGCGGACGCTGGCGACGGTCTCGGCGAGCAGGTCGTGCGGGTCCTCGCCGGGCAGCGCGCGGCGGCCGTACGTCTCCTCGTGGACGACCCAGGACAGCGGGCGGCGCTTGGACCAGCCGGCCTGCATCAGCTCGGGCTCGTCCGGGAACTCGTCGACGTAGCCGACGCAGAGGTAGGCGATGACTTCGAGGTGCTCGGGCAGCCCGAGCGCGCGGACCATCTCGCGCTCGTCGAAGAAGCTGACCCAGCCGACGCCGAGGCCCTCGGCGCGGGCGGCGAGCCAGAGGTTCTCGACGGCGAGGGCGGCGGAGTAGGGCGCCATCTGCGGCTGGGTGTGCCGGCCGAGGGTGTGGCGGCCGCCGCGGGTGGGGTCGGCGGTGACGACGATGTTGACCGGGGTGTCGAGGATGGCCTCGATCTTCAGTTCCTTGAACTGCTTCGCGCGGCCCTTGGGAAGGGACTTGGCGTAGGCGTCGCGCTGGCGCATGGCCAGTTCGTGCATCGAGCGGCGGGTGTCGGCCGAGCGGATGACGACGAAGTCCCAGGGCTGGGAGTGGCCGACGGAGGGCGCGGTGTGGGCGGCCTCCAGGACGCGCAGCAGCACCTCGTGCGGGATGGGGTCGCTGCGGAAGCCGTTGCGGATGTCACGGCGTTCGCGCATGACCTTGAGGACGGCCTCGCGCTCGGCGTCGTCGTAGGCGGGCGCGGCCGGGCCGGTGGACTGTCGTGCTTCTGCCACGGGGGCCGTGCTCTCTTCCTGGTCGGCGGCCCTGGTGTCCAGGTCCTCCGCTTGCTGTACGACATCGGGGTGGGGCTCCGCCACGGGTCCGGGCTCGGCCTCGCGGGGGGCGGGGACGGTCGCGGCCTGTTCCGGCGCCGGCTCGCCCTGGTCCTGCGCGGGGAAGACCAGGGGGTGCGGCGGGGTCGGGGCGAGGTGCGGGGTGGTCGGCACCTGGCCGTCCACGGCGACGAACTCGCCGAGGGGCTGGTCCGGCACCGGCTCCACCGGGACGGCCGCGGCCTGCGGCTCCGGGGTCACCGGGGTCTCCTCGGGCGGGGGGCCCTGCGTCTGCGGGCCGGCGAGGGGCACCTCCACCTGCGGGACGGGCTGCGCATCGGCCGGGGGTACGACGACCTCGGCGGCGGCCTCGGCGCCCACCGGCTCCGGGGCGAACGGCACGGGTTCCGCGGCCTCCTGGGCCACGGCAGCGACGGGCTCCGGCGCCTGCGGGGCCTCGGCGACGGGCTCGGGGGCCGGCGGGGCGGACTCCTCGATGACGGCCTCCTCGGACGGCACCGGCGCGGGCGGTGCCGCCACCACCGGCTGGACTGGCTCGGCCACGACGGCCTCCGGGGCCGGAACCGGCGCTGCCGCCACGGTCTCCGGGGCCGGAACGGGCTCAACGGCCTGCTCGGGTACGACCGGCTCCTCGGCCTGCGGCTCCGGCTCGGCCGACTCGACCGGCGGGACCGGCAGGACGGACTGCGGCGGCTCGGTCACGACGGCCTCGGCGGCCACGGCGGCCACGGACACGGCCTCGGTGACCGGCTCCGGAGCGACGGGCTCCGCGAGCTGACCGGTCTCCTCCACGACGGCCACGGCCACGGCCACGGCCACGGGCACGGCCACGGGCACGGCCTCGGGCGCGACGGGCTCAGCGGCAGCCGCCCCGTCGCCGGGCACCTGCACGGGTACCGGCGCCTGCACCGGGTCGTGACCGTGCGGAGCCTGCGGAATCGGGGGGACGAGCGTGGCCGGTACCGGTTCCGGTGCGGCCACGGCCTGCGGTGCCACCGGCTCGGCGACGGGAACCGGAACGCTCCCGTCGGCCGGCTGGGCCGCGCCCGCCGCCATCGGCTGCTCCACCGCCACACCCACGACGCCCGCCTCCGTGGCAAGCCGGGCGAGAGTCGCGTGGGCGATGCCGGACGGGTCGGGAGTCGGGACCTGCGGGCCCACCGCGAACTCCGGCACCAGAACGGCGGGAGCCGCCGGGACGGCGGGGGCGGGCGGCGCGGCAGGAGCGGCGAGAGCAGTGGAGGACACGGTCTCCGCCACTGGAACAACCGTTTCGGCAGCCGGGGCCGGTACGCCCACCTGTGCCACCGGAGCGGCCTGCGGGACGGCTTGCGGGACCGCCTGCGGGGCACCCCAGGGCGCGGCGGACTGCGGTACGGCCTCGCGCAGCGGCTGGGCGTCGAGGTACTCGGGGCCGCCGGAGGCCGGCGGGCCCGGCTGCCGTACCGGTGCGCCCGCCGGGCCGCGGTCGGCCAGGGAACGGACCGGGCTGGTGGAGGTGTCCGGGATCGGCGGCCCGAGATGGAGCGGGCGGCGCGGGGCCGGGGCGGCGGCCGGGTCGTGCGGCACCGAGAGGATCGGGGACGCGGGGACCGAGCTGGGCAGCCGGACGCCGGTGAGGTCGACCGAGCCGCTGTCGCGGCCCGCCGTCTCGTGCGGGCCGGGCTCGTGGACGGTCTCCACGACCGGTTCCGGTGCCGGCGGCGGCACTTCGTTGCCCCAGGCGCCCTGGGCGCCGGGGAGCAGCAGCTCTTCGTCCTCGGCGGGCGACTCGGAGAGGTAGGTGTACGCGCCGTGCGCGGGAACGCCCGGCTGTTCCACCATGCCTGCGCTCTCCGGCAGTCCCTCGCCCGGGACCTGGCCGGTGTCCGTCATGCGTACCCCTCGCCCATCGGTTAGTGCCTTCTACGACCAGCTCACCCGGGGCGGCGCACCGACCGCCCCACAGTGAAGAACGAGCGTGCGTGCCCAGCGGCACGAACGACCCGCCGGAAAAGGCGACAAAGCCATTCAGTGGCATTGTCCCGGCCGTTCGACCGTCGCGACAGCGTGATCCGCGACAGCCCGCTGTGGACTGCGCCACGTTGCGCGTCCCCGGTTCTGCCGTACCACACCCGTCCCAAAAGGGGCGTGTTTTCCGGACATTGACGAACGAATTTCCGGGCCACCGGTGCGGTGCAGCGATCGGCCAGCCTACCGCGCGCAGTATGACAACAGGATCACGGGGCGCGCTCGGGGAGAACACCGCTGAGCAGGAACGCGACGTTCCGCTCGGTCTCCGTCCACGCCCTGGTGTCGAGTTCGACGGACTGCAGCAGGGCGCATTCGACGTCGTAGCCGTGCTCGGTCAGGTCGCGGCCGATGAGTTCGGCCGCGTCCCGGGTGGCGGCGTGGGTGACGATGCGCTGCGGGCGGCGGTCGGCGACCGCGGTGACGACGGCCGCTCCCCCGCCGCCGACCCGGACCACGTCGGGTTCGGGCAGGTTCTCCAGTACGTGGGGCGCGCCGCCGTGCACGATCTGGAGCTGGACGCCGAACTTCCGGGCGGCCGTCTCGCTGCGCACACAGGCCGTCAGGTCCCGGTCGACGGCGATGACGGCGGCCCCGGCGCGCGCGGCCTCGGTGGCGAACGCCCCGCTGCCGCAGCCGATGTCCCAGACGAGGTCGCCGACCCGGGGCCCCAGCCTGGCGAGTTGGGCGGCCCGGAGCAGATCCGTTTCCCCTTCGCCGAGCGCGGCTCCGTCGCCGTACTCCGTGTCGGGCTGCACCCAGCCGCGCGGGCCGACCGACGGGTCCCGGCCGGCGATCCAGCCGCCGCCCTCGGCCGCCGTCACCGGACCGGCCGGTCCGCCGATGACGATGACGACGTTGGGGTCGCGCCAGGCGCGGTCGGCGGCCTTGTCGGAGGTGACGATGTGCACCTGCTCGCGGTCGGTGCCCAGTTCCTCGCAGACGACGAAGGTGCGGTGGACGCCCTCCAGCAGCAGGCCGAGTTCGGCCGGTCCGGCGCCGGGTGAGGTGAGGACGGCGACCTTGGTGTGGGCGCGGCACACATTCACCGCGCGTCGCAGGGTGCGCCGGTGTGCCACGACCACCTGTGCGTCGTCCCAGGGCATGCCGGCGCGGGCGAAGGCGGCGGCCACCGAGGAGACGGCGGGGACGACCTCGACCTCCAGGCCGAACTCGGGCGCGCGCAGGGTCCGTACGACACCGAAGAAGCCGGGGTCGCCGTCGGCGAGCACCACGGCGGTGCCGCGGTGGCCGGCGATGCGGCGGGCGGCGAGGGCGACGCTGCCGAGGCGGATGCGTTCGGCGCGGGGCGGCACCTCGGGCAGGGCGAGATGATGGGCGGCGCCCGCGACGAGGGTGGCGGCGCCCAGGGCGCCGCGGGCTGCCGCGGTCAGGGGCGAGCCGTCCCAGCCGATCACCGTGACCCGGTCGGCCATCGTCGTCAGTCTCCAGGGTTTTCGCAGGCCGTCAGGGTCGGGGCCCAGGGGGCGGGCTCCGTGAGAGTACCTGGTGGAGGTGTCCGGAACGCGGCGGGCGAGTCCCGTCGCGTCAGTTCCAGGAGGTGAACCCGCCGCTCTCGGCGAGTTCCTCGCCCGCGCCGTCCAGGTCCTCGGGCAGCAGGCTCCACACGATGTAGTCGGTGCGCGCGTCCACCCAGGTGCCGTCCTCGGTGCGGACGTGGACTATGCAGGCGTTGCGCAGCACGCCCTCGCTGATACAGCCGATCTTCTGGGCGACCTGCTGCGAGGCGGTGTTGTCGGCGGCGGTGCGGACCTCGATGCGTTCCAGCTTCTGGTCGCCGAAGAGCCACTGCGCGGTGGCGAGCGCGGCCTCGGAGGCGTAGCCCTCGCCGCGGGCCCAGGGGGCGACGATGTACGACAACTCGGTCGAGCGGACGTGCCAGTTGGTCTTGGCGAGCTGGATGATGCCGACCAGCCGCTGGGTCAGGAACTCGGTGACCGCGAGGTCGAGTCCCCGGCCGGCGATGCGTTCGGCGGGCGCGTACTCGGCGATCCAGCGCCGGGCGCCGTCCTCGGTGAACGGCTGCGGTACGTCGGTCCAGGCCCCGACCTGCTCGTCGTTCATCATCTCGGCCAGGGCGGGCACGTCGTCCTCGTCGAGGGGACGCAGCACCAACCGCTCCGTGCTGATGGAGATGTTGGGGAAGGTGCTAGTCATGCGCCGCTCCGTAACCTTCGGAAATCCTTCCGGGCCCAGACCTCATGGACCCGCGAACTGCCCAGCATGCAGCATGAAACCACCGAACCGCACGACGGGGTCCACCCGTGGTGACCGAGTGGACCCCGTGCGTGGCGATACGCCGTATACGTGCCGTCAGAAGGACGCGATGACCGAGCCCTGGTACTTGTCCTCGATGAACTTCTTGACCTCGGGCGAGGTGAGGAGCTTCGCGAGCTTCTTGACGCGCGGGTCCTTCTCGTTGCCCTTCTTCACCGCGAGGAAGTTGCCGTAGGGGCTGTTCTTCGCGGACTCCAGGACGAGGGCGTCCTTGGCGGGCTTGATGCCGGCCGAGATGGCGTAGTTGCCGTTGATCACCGCGGCGTCCACGTCGTCCAGGGAGCGCGCGGTCTGGGCCGCCTCGACCTCCTTGAACTGGAGGTTCTTCGGGTTCTTCGCGATGTCCTGCGGGGTCGCCTCGCTGCCGGCGCCGTCCTTGAGGGTGATGAGGCCGTTGGCGGCGAGCAGCTTGAGGGCACGCGCCTCGTTCACGGCGTCGTTGGGGACGGCGATCGTCGCACCGCTCTTCAGCGCGTCGGCGCTCTTCACCTTGTGGGAGTAGAGGCCGAGCGGCTCCAGGTGCACCGTGACGACCGGCACGATGTGGGTGCCGCGCTTCTTGTTGAAGTCGTCCAGGTACGGCTGGTTCTGGAAGTAGTTGGCGTCCACCGAGCCGTCCTCGGTCGCCGTGTTGGGCGTGATGTAGTCCGTGAACTCCTTGACCTCCAGGTCGAGTCCGGCCTTCTTCGCCAGGTTGTCCTTGACGTAGTCCAGGATCTCGGCGTGCGGGGTCGGGCTCGCGGCGACGACCAGCGGGCCGCTGTAGTCGGCGGAGCCGGAGGCGGAGTCCTTGCCGGAGCCGCAGGCGGTCAGCCCGAAGGTGAGGGCTCCGGCGGCGAGGACGGCGGTGGTGAGCTTGGCGGTGTTACGCACGAAAAGTGCCTTTCCTTAAGGGTGGAGCGACCCCGCGAGGGGTGGTGCGGGGAGAACAGGGGTGGGCTCAGCCGGTCTTGCCGGTGGCCGCCGACGCCTTCAGCAGGCGCAGCTTCGGCGCAGGGCCCGACGTGCCGCCGCGGCGGTGCAGCGAGCGCGCGGCGTAGTCGCCGGCGAACTGGATGACCGAGATGACGACGGCGAGGATGGCCACCGTGATCCACATCAGTTCGGTCTCGAAGCGCTGGTAGCCGTAGCGGATGGCGATGTCGCCGAGGCCGCCGGCACCGACCGTGCCGGCCATGGCGGAGTAGCCGATGAGCGCGACGACCGTGGTCGTGGTGGAGGAGATGAGCGAGGGCAGCGACTCGGGGACGAGGACCTTGCGGACGACGGTCCAGGTGTTGCCGCCCATCGACTGCACGGCTTCGACGAGCCCGCCGTCCACTTCGCGGACAGCCGTCTCGACGAGGCGCGCGAAGAAGGGGATGGCGCCGATGGCGAGCGGCACGATGGCGGCCTCACGGCCGATGGTCGTCCCGGTGATCCAGCGGGTGAAGCTCATCAGCGCCACCATCAGGATGATGAACGGCATCGAGCGGGCGATGTTCACGATCTGCCCGATGACCTTGTTGGCCAGTACGTTCTGCAGCAGGCCGCCGCGGTCGGTGAGGACGAGCAGGACACCGAGCGGGAGTCCGGCGACCACGGCGATCACCGTGGACCAGCCGACCATGTAGAGGGTGTCCCAACACGCCTGGGACAGCAGCGGCTGCATCTCGGACCAGCTCACTTGGCACCTTCCTTCACCAGCGCGGGCTCCTGGCCCAGGACGTCGATCTGCAGGCCCTGTTCACGCAGGAACCCGATGGGCACCACGTTGTCCTCGTAGCGGCCGGGGAGTTCGATGCGCATCCGGCCGATCTGCAGGCCGCCGACGGTGTCGATGGCCGCGCCGAGGATCGATATGTCGATGTTGTAGGTGCGGGAGAGCTGGGAGATGACCGGCTGGGTGGCGGCCTCGCCGTGGAAGGTGACGTCGAGGACGGTGCGGTCCGCGCCGGAGGCCTCGCCGCCGACCGGGAAGAGCGCGGCGGCCAGCTCGGAGCCCGGGGTCGCGAGCAGCTCGCTGACGGTCCCGTGCTCGACGATGCGCCCCTTCTCCATGAGGGCGGCCGAGTCGCAGATGGTCTTCACGACGTCCATCTCGTGCGTGATGAGCAGGACGGTGAGGCCCAGCTGCCGGTTCAGGTCGCGCAGCAGCTGGAGGATGGAGCGGGTGGTCTCCGGGTCGAGGGCGCTGGTGGCCTCGTCGGAGAGCAGCACCTTGGGGTCGCCGGCGAGGGCGCGGGCGATGCCGACACGCTGCTTCTGGCCGCCGGAGAGCTGGGCCGGGTAGGCCTTCGCCTTGTCGGCGAGACCGACGAGGTCGAGCAGCTCCAGGGCCTTGCGGGAACGTTCCTTCCCAGAGGTGCCGAGGATTTCGAGCGGCAGCTCGACGTTGTCCTGGACGGTCCGGGAGGACAGCAGGTTGAAGTGCTGGAAGACCATGCCGATCCGGCTGCGCGCCTGGCGCAGTTCCTTGCCGGCCCGGGGGCCGCGTCCGGCGAGGGCGGTGAGGTCCCGTCCGTCGACCGTCACGGTGCCGGCGGTGGGGCGCTCCAGCAGGTTGACGCAGCGGATGAGCGAGGACTTGCCGGCGCCGGACTGGCCGATGACGCCGTACACCTCGCCCTCGCGGACGTGCAGATCGACGCCGTCGAGGGCGGTGACCTCGCGGCCGCGCGAGCGGTAGACCTTGGTCAGGCCCGTTGTGGTGATCACGTGGGTTTCCGTCACTGTCGAGTGCGCGGGCGTGGGTGTGCCCGGGCGCACGGATGCGTTCGTTCAGGGACGCGGCACGGTTCTCGCGAAGGCGCTGAACCGGGGAGAACATGTGCGCGGGGGCGGCTTGTGTCACATACACGCGTCGTGGCGTCGTACGGACATGCCACCTGTCTCGCTTCGGGGCGCGAGCTCTGGGGTGGTGCGGGGGCCCTCTAGAAGGCGCACATTCGACACATACAACGAGCACCGGGCGTCATGGTCGCCTCGGTCGCAGGGGTGCGGTCGCTCGTCGTGGTCATGCGATCAGTAAACCAGACCTACGGTCCTGACAGGCCGCCGCTGTCCGCATCCTGGACAGCCGCGGACACCCGTCAGCGGCGTCCGGAGATCTCGACGCCGTGGTCGGTGACCAGCACGGACAAGGCCGACAGGTTCTCGACGACGAGGTCGGCGCGCAGCTCCTCGGCGCGGTGGGTTGTGGCCAACGCCACGGTGGTCATCCCGGCGGCGCGGCCCGCCCGGAGCCCGGCGGGGGCGTCCTCGAAGACCACGCAGCGGGCCGGGTCGACGCCCAGCTGACGGGCGGCGAGGAGGTAGGGCTCGGGGTCGGGCTTGCCCCGGGTGATGTCGTCGGCGGCGATCAGGGTCTTCGGCCGTATCCCGACCGCCTCCAGACGGGCCTCGGCCAGCCGACGGGTGGCCGAGGTCACGACGGCCCAGCGGTCGGCGGGCAGTGAGTCGAGGAGGGCGGCGGTACCGGGGAGCAGCTGGACGCCGCCGCCCGGGACGTCGTCCACTTCGAGCTGTTCGACGCGGGCCACGGCCTCCGCGACCAGGTGGGCGGGGAGCAGGTCGGCGACGATCTCGACGGCGGGGCGGCCGTGCAGTTCGACGCGGGCGAAGTCCTCCGGGGTGATGCCGTACTCGGCGGCCCAGAGGGTCCAGCAGCGGTCCACGGAGTCGAGGGAGGAGACCAGGGTGCCGTCGTTGTCGAAGAGCAGGGCTTGTGCGTGGATCGTCTGGATCATCATGGTCTAGACCCTACGGCGTACGGCGGGGGCGACGGCATCGGGCCGTTTCGGCCGTAATAAGGTCACGGCATGCTCAATGCCCTGCTGACGGTGACCGGAGTCGCCGCGCTGCTGCTCGCCGCGTGGTGCGGGTGGGCCGCGTACCGGGACCAGCCGACGAAGGACTGGCACTTCATCGGGATGGCCGTGGTGTCGGTGCTGGCGTTGGTCCAGCTGGTGGCCGGGATCGTGCTGCTGGCGCGGGGCGAGAAGCCGGACCAGGGGACGACGATCTTCGTGGCGTATCTGCTGGGGGCGTTCGCGTGTGTACCGGCGGCGGGGTTCATGTCGCTCGCCGAGCGGACCCGGTGGGGATCGGTGACGGTCGCCGCGGGTGGTGTGGTGCTGGCCGTGCTGGAGGTGCGGCTCTATGACATCTGGGGAGCGTGAGATGACCACCGCGGAGGAGAAGCCGAAGCGGCTGACGAGCGGGCCGGGGACGCTGCTGGTCTGGTTCTACGGGGTGATGGTCGTCGGGGCGGTGTCGCGGTCCGCGTACCAGATCGCGACCGAGTTCGACCGGGCGCCGCTGGCGTACGCGTTGTCGGCGGTCGCGGGGGTGGTGTACGGGTTCATCACGTACACGTTGGTGCGGGGCGGCGAGACGGCTCGGCGGGTGGCGCAGGTGTGCTGCGCGGCCGAGCTCGCGGGGGTGTTGATCGTGGGGACGTGGACCCTCGTCGACTCCTCCGCGTTCCCGGACGCGACCGTGTGGTCGGATTACGGGATGGGGTATGTGTTCATTCCCGTGCTGTTGCCGATTTCTGCTTTGTACTGGTTGCGGAAGGGCGCACAGGGGGCGGCGGGCTGAGGAAGGTGCGCGACTGCCGGTGCGTTGTGGCTGGTCGCGCCCACGCGGCGGCAGCCGCAAATCAAACACAGCCCCGCGCCCCTGACGGGGCGCTACTCAGGCCGTAGTTGCATAAGTACTGGCCGGCTTCTCCAGGACGATCATCGGGACGCCGTCCGCGCCCTTCGACGTGCCTACCGTTTCGTAGCCGACGCGGCGGTACAGCCTCAGGTTGCCCTCGCTGCGGTGGCCGGTGAAGAGGCGGAACTTCTTGGCGCCTCGTTCCCCTTCGAGGGCCGCCTCGGCGGCGCGGAGCAGGCGGGCGCCGATGCCGTGGCCCTGGAGGCGGGGATGGACGCAGAGCTTGCCGATGGCGGCGGCGCCGTCCTCGGTGACCGAGCCGCGGACCGAGCCGACGACCTCCTCGCCGAGCCGGGCGACGAAGACGCAGTCGGTGGCGAGCTCCTGACGGACCGAGTCGAGGCTCTGGACGAGCGGATCGATGCGGTAGTTGCCGTACAGCGCCGCCTCGCTCTGGAAGCACAGGTACTGGAGCCTGAAGATCTGCTCTGCATCCTGCTCGGTCGCCACCGAGATGGTCACGCTCATGCCCATGTGCGCACGCCTCCCGCTCACCTGATCGCCTGTCGTTCTCACTCCTATCCCCGCACTTCGCGGGACGCAACCTCCGGCGTCAACAATCGGCGCAGACATCCCAGACATCTGGAACGTTCCGGTCCCAGACTGCCCTGTGAGATACCCAACTCCCCCGCGATCTCCCGGTAGGTGAGGTCCTTCGGGGAGAGCAGGGCCTGGAGCAGGCGGGGGCAGCGGCCGGGGAGCCGGGCGACCGCCTCCCGCAGGGCCCGGTGGCCGGCGGTGGTGAGGACGCGCTGTTCGGGGGTGGGGGTGGTGGTGTCGGCGGGTTCGGTGCCGTAGGGGCGTTCGAGGCGGGTGGTACGGCGGGTGCGGCGGGACTCGGCGCGGACGGCCCGGCGCAGCCAGTCCTCGGGGGCGCTCGGCGGACCGTGGGTCTGCAGGCGTTCCAGGAGGCGGAGCCAGACGGTCTGCTCCAGGTCGCCGGGGTCGCTTCCCGAGGCGTGCGCCTCGGCGGAGGCCTCCGCGGTGAGCAGCGGGCGCAGCGCGGTGACCAGGTCGTACGTCATATGCGGAACGACGCGGCCGCCCCGGGGCAGGTTGCCGGGGCGGCCGGGAGACACCCCGAACGGGGTGCGGGGGCTCAGCCGTTGACGAAGTCGGCGCGGGCCAGGACGGCGGTGTCGGCGTTGTCCGAGAAGACACCGTCGATGCCGGTGGCGAAGTACGTCTTGAAAACGCCGAAGGGGTCGCCGTAGGCGTCCACGTCGGTGCCCTTGCGGAAGGCCGGCGGCAGGAAGGGGTTCTCGTTGCGCATGGTGTAGGGGTGCAGGATCAGGCCCACCTTGTGCGCGTCCGCGACCAGCGTGCTCGGCGTGGTGAAGTTGCCGCTCGCGTCCTTCGGGATGATCAGGTCCAGGGTCGGGCCGATGCCCTGCGCGTAGCCGGCTATCTCGCGGAGGCCCTTGGGCGTGATCAGGTCGGCGACGGTGCGCGGGTCACCGGTGGCGACGAAGTCGTAGGGCTGGGTGGTCGCGCCGGAGAGCAGGACCACCAGCGGGTTGTCGACCAGCGTGTTCAGGCGCTGGATGCTGGTGGGCTCGAAGGACTGCAGGATGACCGGCGAGTTCCGCTTGTCCTTGCCGTACTTGCGCAGCAGCTTGGCGACCCGCTCCTCCAGGCCGAGGCCGAGCCGGCGGAAGTAGGTGGGGTGCTTGGTCTCGGGGTAGATCCAGACCTGCTTGCCGCGCTTGCGGGTCTGCTCGTCCTGCCACTTGAGGACTTCCTCGAAGGTGGGGATCTCCCAGCGGCCGTTGTAGAGCGTGTTGTGCGGGCGGTTGGCCGGGATGCGCTCGACGGCGCGCAGCGTCTTCAGCTCGGCGAGCGTGAAGTCCTCGGTGAACCAGCCGGTGGTGGGGACGCCGTCCAGCGTCTTGGTGGTCTTGCGGTCGGCGAACTCGGGGTGGTCGGCGACGTTCGTGGTGCCGCCGATCTCCGGCTCGTGCCGGCAGACCAGGTGACCGTCCTTGGTGGGGACCAGGTCGCCGGCCTCGACGATGTCGGCGCCGAGGTCGAGAGCCAGGTTGTACGAGCCGAAGGTGTGCTCCGGGCGGTAGCCGCTGGCGCCGCGGTGGCCGATGATCGTCGGCTTGGGGAGGCTCTTCAGGCCGCCGTTGCCGTAGCCGGCCTGCTTGGCCTCGGCGGCCCTCGCGGCACCGGGCAGTCCGAGGACCGCGCCGCCGGCGCCGAGGACCGCGGCGCCGAGCAGCGCCCGCCGTCCGGTCGTGCCGTTCAGTGACGTCCGCTCGTTCGAGTCGTGCGTGTCCATGAGCGCTCTCCTGACCTTCACCCTTTGATGCCGGCTGATCGTAGGGGTGCCGACGTGACCGAAGGGAGACCACCGACCCAACGGTCGGGTGACGCCGTATGGCTGATGGACGGCGAGTGATGACGGACCGTCGGCGACCTCGGTCACATCGTCGCGAGCTCGTTACGAACCGTCTTCTGCGCGCCACCGCAGGTAAACCAGCGTCAACAGTGCGTAAGACCTCGGTGAACCGGCCGTACCCGATGTGCGCTTCCCACACAGCCGCGAGTAATGTCCTCACCTGCACAGACTCATACCGCCCCTCGACATCGGAGGACCCGTTGTCCCGCTTCGCGCTCATCAAGGCAGTGCTCGGACCGATCATGCGCCTGATGTTCCGCCCCCAGGTGGAGGGCGTGGAGCACATCCCGGGGGACGGTCCGGTCATCCTCGCCGGCAACCATCTGACCTTCATCGACTCGATCGTGCTGCCGCTGGTCACCAAGCGGCAGGTGTTCTTCATCGGCAAGGACGAGTACGTCACCGGGAAAGGCCTCAAGGGGCGCCTGATGGCCTGGTTCTTCACCGGCGTCGGCATGATCCCGGTGGACCGGGACGGCGCGAACGGCGGTGTCGCGGCGCTGATGACCGGGCGGCGGATCCTGGAGGAGGGCAAGATCTTCGGGATCTACCCGGAGGGCACCCGCTCCCCCGACGGCCGGCTGTACCGGGGCCGTACCGGCATCGCGCGGCTGACGCTGATGACCGGCGCGCCGGTGGTCCCCTTCGCGATGATCGGCACGGACAAGCTGCAGCCGGGCGGCGCGGGCATCCCGCGGCCCGGCAAGGTCACCGTCCGGTTCGGCGAGGCCATGGAGTTCTCCCGTTACGAGGGGATGGACCGGGACCGCTATGTGCTGCGGGCCGTGACCGACTCGGTGATGGCCGAGGTCATGCGGCTGTCCGGGCAGGAGTACGTGGACATGTACGCCACGAAGGCGAAGGCCGCCTGACACACACTCTTTCGGCGCAAGGGCACGGGCCTGTGGTCCGTGCCCTTCTGTCTGCCATCCGCCTGATATCCGCCTCGGTGCGCCTGCCGTCCGCCTGGCGGTGGAATCTGGCCCGACACTTCGATCATTCCTCCGTATTTACCGGCCATATGAGCACACAGCATGTCTTATTCAGACATGCAGAAACCTTCTCGGCGTACCCTGCTCCGTGCTCCGTTCGCTGCCGCAGGCGCGGGGCTTCTGGCGTCCTGTTCCGACTCCGGCTCAGAACCCCGCTCCGGCCCACAGCACACGGCCGGCACCGGAGCGTTCGTACCCCAGGGGCCCCGGGGGTTCGTCAACCCGTCGGACCCGGAGGTTCTCGCGGCCGAGCGGAAGCGGGGGTCCGGGCCGGTCCGCATGGTCGGTTTCACGGCCGCGCCGAGCATGCTGGACCTGGGCGGACGGTCGGTGCACAGCTGGGCGTACAACGAGTCGGTGCCGGGTCCGCTGGTGCGGGTCACCGCCGGTGACGTGCTCAGCCTGACCGTCAAGAACCGGCTGCCCGAGAAGACCACACTGCACGCCCACGGGGTGCGGCTGCGCTGCGACATGGACGGTGCCCCGGACCTGACACAGCCCCCCATCGAGGCGGGGACGGATTTCATCTACCGCTTCGTCGCCGCCCACCCGGGCACGTATCTGTTCCACTCCCACGTCGGCATGCAGCCCGACCGTGCCCTGTACGCGCCGTTCATCGTCGACGACCCGAGGGAGCCCCTCTCCTACGACAAGGAGTGGATCCTCGTCCTGGACGACTGGGTGGACGGCATCGACGGCTCCAACCCCGAGCAGGTGATCCAGCAGCTCAAGCCGGGCGGCTCCATGGGCATGGACATGGGGGGAATGGGCATGGGTCCCGGCCGCGGCAGCCCGAGCCCGCACGGATCGAAGCACGCGTCCATGGCTCCGTCGAAGTCCAAGGCCGCGCTGGGTCCCGACCGGGTGCTGCGCGACTCCCACAGCAGCATGCTGCACGGGGAGGGCGGCAATGTCGCCTACCCGCACTACCTGGCGAACGGGCGGCTGCGCACCGACCCGTCCGTCTTCCGCTGCAAGCCGGGCGACCGGATCCGGATCCGCATCATCAACGCGGGCTCCGAGACCGCCTTCCGGGTCGCGCTCGGCGGCCACGACATGACCGTCACCCACACCGACGGCTATCCCGTGAAGCACCAGCGGACGGACGCCCTGCTGGTCGGCATGGCCGAGCGGTACGACGTGCTCGTCACCGCAAAGGACGGCGTCTTCCCGTTCGTCGCGCTGGCCGAGGGCAAGCCGGGCAAGGCGCTCGCGCTGCTCCGGACCGACAAGGGAAGAAACCTTCCGGCGCCGGATGTCCGCCCGAGCGAACTGGACCGGGAGTGCGTGCCGGCGCGGCGGCTGGTGCCGGCCGAGTCCGTCGCCATGGACGAGCGCAAGCCCGACCGGGACCTGCGGATCAGGATCACGGGCACGATGAAGAAGTACGACTGGGGGTTCGACCACACGCCGTACGACGTACGGCAGCGGCATGCCGTGCGGGCCGGTGAGCGGGTGCGGCTGACGCTCATCAACGCGACGGACATGTGGCATCCGATGCATCTGCACGGGCATACGTTCGCGGTGACCGGGCTGAACTCGGAGGGGGCGCGGAAGGACACGACGATCGTGTTGCCGCATCGGAAGCTGGTGCTGGACTTCGATGCGGACAATCCGGGGTTGTGGATGCTGCACTGTCACAACCAGTACCACTCGGAGAGCGGGATGATGACGGTGCTGGGTTATAAGAAGTGATGTCCTGAGGGGTTCGGTGGTCTTTCGGGGGCGGGTGCGTTGGGGCTGGTCGCGCCCGCGCGGCGGTAGCCGCACATCGGATTCAGCCCCGCGCCCCTTACGGGGCGCTCTCCAGCCGTTGGTTGCGCAGCAGGAACCACGCTGCCACCGCCGTGGCCAGGAGTACCGCGGCGCCGGCGCCGGAGGCCAGGTGGAGGCCGTGGGTGAAGGAGTCGCGGGCCGCTGCCAGCATCTCCGTCGCCGTGGGCGTCGGCATGGTCTTCGATGCCTCCAGGGCCGCGCCCAGGGATTCGTGGGCGGCGGCCGGGGTGCCCGGCGGGGCCGTGAAGTCGCGGTAGACGCCCATGACGATCGAGCCGAGCAGGGCGATGCCCAGGGCCGCGCCGAGCTCGTACGCCGTCTCGGAGACCGCCGAGGCGGCGCCCGCCTGGTCCTTGGGGACGCTGGAGAGGATGACGTCCGCGGTGACCGTGAAGGAGAAGCCCGCGCCGACGCCGACCACCAGGAGGGCGGCGCCGAGGATCGGGTAGCCGGTGGACTGGGAGAGGGTGGTCAGCGCCGCGAGGGCCACGCCGACGGCCGCCAGGCCGCCGGAGACCACCGCCCGGACCGAGTAGCGGCGGGCCGCCCGGCCGGCCACCAGCCCCGCCGCCACCGCGCCCACGGCGGCCGGGAGTTCGGCCAGGCCCGCCTCGAACGGGGGCCTGCCCTGCACCAGTTGCAGGTACTGCGAGAGGAAGAACACCAGGCCGGACATGCCGAGCACGGTCAGCAGGTCGGCCAGGACCGCCCCGCTGAAGCCGCGCCCGCGGAACAGGCGCATGTCCAACAGGGGCTTGGGCATGGTGAGCTGACGGCGGACGAACCCGTAGAGGGCGGCGGCGCCGAGCAGGGCGGCGGCCGCGGTCACCGCGGTGAGGCCGTGGGCGGCGGCCTCCTTCACCGCGTAGACGACCGCGATCATGCCGACCAGCGACAGGACGACGCTGATCAGGTCCCAGGGGCCGGGGTCCGGGTTGCGGGACTCGGGGAGCGTCCTGATGCCGACGAGGACCAGGACCACCATCACCGGCAGGTTGATGAGGAAGACCGAACCCCACCAGAAGTGTTCGAGCAGGAAACCGCCCACGATCGGGCCGACGGCCGTACCGGCGGAGGCGGTGGCGCCCCAGATGCCGACGGCGAGGCTGCGCTCGCGCGGGTCGTGGAAGAGGTTGCGGATCAGGGCGAGGGTGGCGGGCATCAGGGTCGCGCCCGCGACGCCCAGCAGGGCGCGGGCCGCGATCATCATGCCGGGGGTCGTCGCATAGGCGTTCAGGACGGATATCGCGCCGAACGCCGCCGCGCCGACGAGCAGGATCCGCTTGCGGCCGATGCGGTCGCCGAGGCTGCCCATGGAGACCAGCAGACCGGCGATGACGAACGAGTAGACGTCACCGATCCAGAGCAGCTGGGTGCCGGTGGGCTGGAGGTCTTCGCTGATGTAGGGGGTCGCGAGGCCGAGGACGGTCGCGTCGACGGCCACCAGCAGCACGGCCAGCACGAGGACGGAGAGCGCGAGCCAGCGGCCCGGACGCTTCTCCTCCGCCTCCGCGACATGCGCCGGCTGCAGGGTGCTGCTCATGATTCCTCTCTTCTTCGTGCGCCGCCGAGCAGCAGCTCGACGATCATGTAGGTGAAGTCCTTGGGGGCGACGCGGCCTTCGGAGACCGCCCAGGCGCCGGAGGCCAGCAGGCCGAACAGCGCCTCGGTGAGCCAGGCGGGCGTGAGGTCGATACGGAACTCGCCGCCGCGCTGGCCGCGCCGGAAGAGCGCCGCGATGCGGTCGTCGATCCGGCTCCAGCCCTCGTTCTGCCCGTCGCCCTCGAAGAGCTGGTTCTCGGTGTAGAGGAAGGCCAGCAGGGCGGCGGCCGGTTCGATCTCGCGGACCAGGCGGTGCACGGCGTCGACCGCCGGGCCCTCGTCCAGCCGGGCCGCGTCCAGGGCCGCCTCGCACTCCTCGATACCGAGCGCCTCCAGCGCGCGGACGAGCGCGTCCCGCCCGGCGAAGTGCCGGTGCAGGGTGGCCCGGCTGATCCCGGCGGCCTTGGCGACCTCGTCCATGGTCGCGGTGGATCTGCGGGTCAGCAGGGCGGCCGCGCTGCGGAGGACGTGGTCACGGTCGAGGGCCATGAGACAAGAGTAGCCCATGTGAGACATCTTTGTCTCACGGTGGGCATGTGTGATGCAGGGGGGGGTGGGTCAGGTCCGGTTTCGGGTCAGGTCCGGTTTCGGGTCAGTGCCAGGGCAGGCTGCCGCGGCGCTCCCAGTAGGTCCGCGGGTCCTCGGCCAGGGTGGCCAGGCGGGTCAGCTGGTCCTCGTCGAGGTCGACCGCGGCCGCGTGCAGGTTGGAGGCGAGCTGGGTGAGGGTCGCCGCGCCGGAGAGGACGACGCCGGCCCAGGGCCGGCAGAGGACGACGGCGAGGGCGACGGCGTCGCAGCCCAGGCCGGTCTGCTCGGCCACGGTCCGCAGGGCGTCGGGGGCGTGCGGGGCGGCCAGCCGGCCGTTGGCCATCCCCTCCTTCACGATCACCGTCAGTCCGGCGTCGTGCGCCTCGGCGAGGGCGGGGCCCGCCGACGTCTCCAGGGCGTTGTACGTCGACTGGACGGTACGGAAGAGGGGCTCGCCGTCGACCGTGATCGCGAGGGCGGCGCGGATCGCGTCCGCCTGGGCGGGGCCGCTGGTGGAGAAGCCGAGGGTGAGGCCGGTCGCCGCCGCTTCGGCGAGGCGGGCGTGGAGTTCCTTGTCGGTGAGGGCGGGGCTGTCCGGGGTCACCGAGTGGATCTGGTAGAGGTCCAGGCGGTCGCCGAGGAGTGCGGCGGACTCGGCGCGCTGACGGTCGTAGGTCGCGAGGCTGTGGTCCTTGACCTCGTGCTTCTCGGCGTCCGTGGTCCAGTCGGCGGTGTAGGTGTAGCCCCACTTGCTGCCGACGACCACGTCGGTGAGGTCGGGGTGGGCGGTCAGCCAGTCGGCGAGGAACTCCTCGGAGCGGCCGTAGGAGCGGGCCACGTCGAAGTAGCGGACGCCCTGGGCGTAGGCGGCGTCGAGGAGTTCGTGGGTGCGGGTGCGGAGGGCCTCTACGGTGCGGTTCTCTCCGAGGTCCTCGTCGCGGTCGAGGTTGATGTAGCCGGGGCGGCCGACCGCGGCGAGGCCGAGGCCGATGTGGCAGGTGGGGGTTGTCGCTGTTGCCAGTCGGGCGAAGGGCATCGCGGGTTCCGTTTCGGTCGGCTGCGTCGGTCTGTCGACCAACGTAACCCGCGATGACCTTTGGTTCGCCGTTCAGCTCGGGGGGTTCGGTGCGTCTGCGGGTACGGGTGCGTTGTGGTTGATCGCGCAGTTCCTCCCCCAGCCTTCGGCCGGGGGTGCCCCCAGCGCCCCTGACGGGGCGCTGCACTCAGGCCTGCTTCTTGGCTTCCGCCCACTCGTGCTGCTGTGCCACGTTGGTCTTGACCTCCGCCAGTTGGATCGCCACCGCGCTCGGCGCCGTGCCGCCCCTGCCGTTGCGGGAGGCGAGGGCGCCGGGGACGTTGAGGACGGAGCGGACCTCGGGGGTCAGGTGGGCGGAGATCTTGGCGAACTGGTCGTCGGTCAGCTGGTCGAGTTCCTTGTTCTCGGCCTCTGCCGCCTTGACGCACTCGCCGGCCACCTCGTGGGCCACGCGGAACGGGACGCCCTGCTTGACCAGCCACTCGGCGATGTCGGTGGCGAGGGAGAAGCCGGCCGGGGCCAGTTCCTCCATGCGCTCGCGGTGGACGGTGAGGGTGGCCATCATGCCGGTGAAGGCGGGGAGCAGGACCTCCAGCTGGTCGCAGGAGTCGAAGACCGGCTCCTTGTCCTCCTGGAGGTCGCGGTTGTAGGCGAGCGGGAGGGCCTTGAGGGTGGCCATGAGGCCGGTCAGGTTGCCGATCAGGCGGCCGGACTTGCCGCGGGCCAGCTCCGCGATGTCGGGGTTCTTCTTCTGCGGCATGATCGACGAGCCGGTGGAGAACGCGTCGTGCAGGGTCACGAAGGAGAACTCCTTCGTGTTCCAGATGATGACCTCCTCCGCGATCCGGGAGAGGTTCACGCCGATCATCGCGGTGATGAAGGCGAACTCGGCGACGAAGTCGCGGGAGGCCGTGCCGTCGATGGAGTTCGCGGAGCTGCCGTGCTCGAAGCCGAGGTCCTTCGCCACCGCCTCCGGGTCCAGGCCGAGGGAGGAGCCCGCGAGGGCGCCGGAGCCGTACGGGGAGACGGCCGTGCGCTCGTCCCACTGGCGCAGCCGCTCGGCGTCCCGGGACAGGGACTGGACGTGGGCCAGGACGTGGTGGGCGAAGAGGACCGGCTGGGCGTGCTGGAGGTGGGTGCGGCCGGGCATCGCCACGTCCGGGTGGGCCTCCGCCAGGCCGACCAGGGCGTCCTGGAGGTCGGCGATCAGGCCGCCGATGATGCGGGCGTGGTCCCGGAGGTACATCCGGAAGAGGGTGGCGACCTGGTCGTTGCGGGAGCGGCCGGCGCGGAGCTTGCCGCCGAGGTCGGGGCCGAGGCGCTCCAGGAGGCCGCGCTCCAGGGCGGTGTGGACGTCCTCGTCGGCGATCGTGCCCACGAAGGAGCCGTCGGCGACGTCGGCTTCGAGCCGGTCGAGGCCGGCGATCATGCGGGTCAGTTCGTCCTCGGTGAGCAGCCCGGCCTTGTGCAGCACGCGCGCGTGGGCACGCGAACCGGCGATGTCGTAGGGCGCCAGCCGCCAGTCGAAGTGGACGGACGCGGACAGCTTCGCCAGGGCCTCGGCGGGACCGTCGGCGAAACGGCCGCCCCAGAGCCGAACGTCACCGCTGTTGCTGCTCACTTGCGTTGCTCCTAGAAGAGATACGGATGTGGCACCGCCTCCCCGGCCATGAACGGGGAGGCGGTCGTCACGTTACTGCTCAGGACAGGTCAGGTCGGGCTACGCCCGCAGGTCACGCCGTGCGGCGATCTTCGACGACAGGCTGTAGATGTCGATGAAGCCCTTGGCCGCGGCCTGGTCGAAGGTGTCGCCGGTGTCGTAGGTGGCGAGGTTGAAGTCGTAGAGGGAGGCGTCGGAACGGCGCCCGGTGACGACCGCCCGGCCGCCGTGCAGGGTCATCCGGATGTCTCCGGTGACGTGCTGGTTCGCCTCGTTGACGAAGCCGTCCAGGGCGCGCTTGAGCGGGGAGAACCACTGGCCGTCGTAGACGAGTTCGCCCCAGCGCTGCTCCACCTGCCGCTTGTAGCGGGCGAGTTCGCGCTCGACGGTGACGTTCTCCAGCTCCTGGTGGGCCGTGATGAGGGCGATCGCGCCGGGGGCCTCGTACACCTCGCGGGACTTGATGCCCACCAGGCGGTCCTCGACCATGTCGATCCGGCCGACGCCCTGGGCGCCGGCGCGCTCGTTGAGTTCCTGGATCGCCTGGAGGACGGTGACGGGGCGGCCGTCGAGCGCGACCGGGGCGCCTTCCTCGAAGGTGATGATCACCTCGTCGGCCTCGCGCGGGGTGGCCGGGTTGTGCGTGTACTCGTAGATGTCCTCGATCGGGCCGTTCCAGATGTCTTCGAGGAAACCGGTCTCGACGGCGCGGCCGAAGACGTTCTGGTCGATGGAGTACGGGGACTTCTTGGTGGTGGCGATCGGGAGGTTCTTCGCCTCGCAGAAGGCGATGGCCTTGTCGCGGGTCATCGCGTAGTCGCGGACCGGGGCGACGCACTTCAGGTCGGGGGCGAGGGCGACGATGCCGGCCTCGAAGCGGACCTGGTCGTTGCCCTTGCCGGTGCAGCCGTGGGCGACCGTCGTGGCGCCGTGCTTGCGGGCGGCGGCGACCAGGTGCTTGACGATGGCCGGCCGGGAGAGGGCGGAGACCAGCGGGTAGCGGTCCATGTAGAGGGCGTTCGCCTTGATCGCGGGGAGGCAGTACTCCTCGGCGAACTCGTCCCTGGCGTCGGCGACCTCGGCCTCGACCGCGCCGCAGGCAAGGGCGCGCTTGCGGATGGCGTCCAGGTCCTCGCCGCCCTGGCCGACGTCCACCGCGACGGCGATGACCTCGGCGTCCGCCTCCTCGGCGATCCAGCCGATGGCGACGGAGGTGTCGAGGCCGCCCGAGTAGGCGAGCACGACGCGCTCGGTCATGGGTCCCTCCTCCCGTACATCCGCTTACTATGCATGAGTATGCAGAGCAATGCATGATTCGTCAATCCGGCCGGGTTCGGCGGATCGATGTGAAAAAGGTTTGAACAAACGAAACCGCTTACTCGTACCCATGCCTGAACGCTGGCGCCGCGTTTGTAAACCCACCTCTGACCCAAGTGAGGCATCCGCATGTCCAGGGCTCTTCCGAAGTACAACAAGCGTCGTGTCGTGTTCATCGGCGGCGCCGCCGCCGTGGCGCTGTCCGGTGCGGTCATCGCCGGTTCGGCCCTCGCCGGGACGCCGGACAAGAGCAGCGACACCAGCAATGCCCGCACCCTCGCGGCCTCGCCCGGCACGATCACCTGCCCGGACGTGGCCTCCCAGCTGCCGGCGATCCCCGCGACCGCGAAGGCCGAGGTCGACAGAAACCTCACGCTCCTGCAGACGCAGATCCAGGAGGCCAACAAGCGGCTGGTCGACACCGTGGGCCAGGGTGGGCCGAACTTCGTGAACAACGCGATCCTCGGTCCCCTCAAGGACAAGCGCGTCGCGACCATCAACCGGATCGCGACCGCGATCGGCCGGACGGCCGCCAAGCCGACGGGCCTGGACTCGCTGGCTCCGTGCGCCCTGAACGCGAGCGGGACGAACACGAACACCGGCGGCGGAACCGCGACCGGCGCGGCCTCCGCCTCGGCCACGCCGAGCACGGCGGCGACCCAGCAGCAGTCGACGGGCAGCACCGGCACCGCGGGCAGCAGCGCGGTGGGCACGATCACCTGCCCGGACGTCGCCTCCCAGCTGCCGGCGATCCCCGCCTCCGCGCAGGCCGAGGTCACCCGCAACCTCACCCTGCTCCAGACTCAGATCACCGAGGCCAACAACCGGCTCCAGAGCACGGTCGGCCAGGGCGGCCCGAACTTTGTGCAGAACGCGATCCTCGGCCCGCTGGCGGACAAGCGGAAGTCGACGATCGACCGGATCGCCATCGCGATCGGCCGGACCTCGACCAAGCCGACCGGCCTCGACTCCCTGGCCGCCTGCACGCTCACCAAGTGACGTGACAGGCAGCTGTGGCCGCCCCGTGTACAGCGCCGGCCGGGGCGGCCACAGTGGGGCCCGGACGGGGCGGACCTGTCCCGGCTCGTCCCGTCCCGGCCCGTCCGTATCGCGGAATTCCTTAGACGTGTGAAGTAATCGCGCGGACAATTCCGAGGTATGGGAAAGACCTATGAGCGCATCGACGGCAGACTCCGCACGTTCATCGAGGAACAGCCCCTCTTCTTCACCGCCACCGCCCCGCTGGCGGGCGACGGCACGGTCAACCTCTCCCCCAAGGGACTGCGGGGCTCCTTCGTCGTGATCGACGAACTCACCCTGGCCTACCTGGACTTCGCCGGCTCCAACGCGGAGACCATCGCCCATCTGCGGGAGAACGGCCGGATCACCCTGATGTGGTGCGCCTTCCAGGGCCCGCCGAACATCGTGCGGGTGCACGGCCGCGGCGAGGCGGTCTTCCGCGACGACCCCCGCTTCCCGGAACTCCTCGCCCGCTTCCCGGACATCGACCCCACCCGGCACGGCCTGCGCGCGATCATCGTGGTGCACGCCGAACTCGTCCGGGACAGCTGCGGTTACGCCGTCCCCCACATGGCGTACGAGGCCGACCGCGAGCTGCACGGGAAGCGGTTCGCCCGTGAGGACGACGCGTCGCTGAGCGCGTACTTCGAGCGCAAGGAGCACATCGCGGTGAGCCTGGATGGCCTACCCGGGCTGCCGTTGCCGCTGCCTCCCTCTACCGTCTGAGCCATGCGCCCAGGCTTCGTCGTCTCCCTCGTGTCCGCGTCCCTGCTGCTGCTCGGCGCGGCACCGGGGGACGGGGACGCCTCGCCGCTGCCCGCCCGGATGGCCGACACGGGTGGCGGCAGCCAGCTGATCACCGCGGAGGCGTCCGCGCTCGACTCGACGTCGGGGACGCTGACGTGGTGGGAGCGGCGGGACGGGGAGTGGGCGAAGGCGGGGTCCGCCGACGCGCGGTTCGGGGCGAAGGGTCTGGTCGAGGGGGCCGCGCGGCAGCAGGGTACGAACACGACCCCCACGGGGTTGTACGACCTTCCGTTCGGGTTCGGCATCCAGGCGGCGCCGGCGGGGACGACCGTCGAGTACCGGCCGGTGACGGCGGATTCGTGGTGGTGCCAGGACAACGACTCGGCCTCCTACAACCGTTGGGTGGAGCCGCTGCCGTCCGACTGCCGTGCCGCGGAGGCGGAGAAGCTGTCGTCGTACGGGACGCAGTACGCGTACGCGCTGGTGATCGGGTTCAACTACGACAAGCCGGTGCGGGGGCGGGGGGCCGGGATCTTCCTGCACGTCAACGGGGCGGGGGCCACGGCGGGATGTGTGTCGGTGCCGGAGGACGCGATGCGGCGGATCCTGCAGTGGGCGGATCCCGGGAAGGCGCCGCACATGGCCATCGGGACGGCGGGCGGGGATACGGCGCTCACCCGGTATTGAGAGGGGCGCGTCAGCCGGCGGGGAAGTAGTGGCCGTCGGCCAGATCCGCGAGCAGGGTGGGCTGGGCGGGTTCCCAGCCGAGGATCCGGCGGGTGATGAGGCTGGACGCCGGGAGGTCCAGCGTGACCACGGCCGTGAGGAACCCGAAGTATCCCGGGAGCATCAGTTCGTCCGCGGGAACGCTGACGGCGGGGAGGCCCAGACGGCTGCCGACGGCCTCGGCGATCTCGCGGAACGGGATGCCGCCGTCCTGCACCGCGTGCCAGCACCTGCCGGCCGGACCCTTCTCCAGCGCCAGGCGGAACGCCGAGGCGGCGTCACGGACGTGTACCGCGCCCCACAGGTTCGCGCCGTCCGCGGGGCAGCCGGCGAAGCCCGCCGCGGCGCACCTTCGCACCGAGCGCGGACACCGCCGCCGCGGCTCTGTCCGACCGGGCCGGGCCGGTGACCTCGTGCCCGGCCGCGATGAGTTCGGGTAGTTCCTGGCCCGTTCGGCGACCGTGTTCTCCTCACATCCGGAAGTCAGTCATGTGCCCGTCCCGGATCTGGCGCCCGAACAGGTCTGCCTCGCCGTGACGGAATCGCGCACCTCGCCCTTGGCCGACGCCTTCCTCGCCGCGGCTCAGGCAACGGCCGACATCACCGCGGAATGCGGAAACCACGAAATGTGGCAGCGCGGAGGCGACGCCGTCGCACAGCGCGGTTGAGCAGTCCGACCGGCAGGAGCGGCACTGCCCGCCCCTAGGTGTCTCCGCCGGTCGGAAGTCCGACCGTGAACGTCGTCGCTCCTGGGCGGCTCTCCAGAGTGACCGTCCCGCCGTGTGCCTCCACCACCGCCGCCACGATCGACAGCCCGAGGCCCGCTCCGCCGCCGGGGGCGTCCGCGCGACGGCGGTGTTCGGCTCGGGTGAAGCGTTCGAAGACGCCCGGCTGGATGTCTGCGGGGATGCCGGGGCCGTCGTCGTGGACCCGTACGATCGCGGAGCCGTCCTCCGCCTCCAGCAGCACCGTCACCTTCGTGCCCGCCGGTGTGTGCAGGCGGGCGTTGGCCAGGAGGTTGGCGAGGACCTGTTGGAGGCGGTGGGTGTCGCCGGTGACGGTGACCGGGTCCTCGGGGAGGTCGAGGGTCCAGCGGTGGTCGGGGCCGGCGGCGCGCGCGTCGGTGACCGCGTCGAGGATCAGGTGGGTGAGGTCGACCTGCTGGGCCTCCAGGGGGCGGCCGGCGTCCAGGCGGGCCAGCAGCAGGAGGTCGTCGACCATCTCGCCCATCCGGGAGGACTCGGCGGCGATGCGGTCCAGGGCCCGGGTGACCTCGGGGGGTACCGGGCCGGGGTGGAGGAGGGCCAGTTCCGCGTGGCCGCGGACCGAGGCGACCGGGGTGCGCAGCTCGTGGCTGGCGTCGGCCGCGAAGCTGCGCAGGCGTTCCTCGCTGGCGTGGCGCTTGGTGAGCGCGTCCTCGACATGGCCCAGCATGCGGTTGAAGGCGGTGGCCACCTGGCCGACCTCGCTGCGGGGGTCCGTGTCGGGGGCGCGCGGCGGCAGGGCCACCTCGCCGCTGGCGAGCGGGAGTTCACTGACCCGGGTGGCGGTGGCGGCGACGCGGCTGAGGGGGCGCAGGGACCAGCGGACCCAGAGGGCGCCGGCCACCCCGGCGACGGCCAGGGCGAGGCCGAAGACCGCGGCGGCGACCAGTTCCAGGCGGTGCACGGTGGCCCGTACCGGCTCCAGGGGCAGACCGGTGATCAGGACGTCGCCGTCGATGCCGGTCCAGGCCACGAGCCGGTAGTCGCCGATCGACCGCAGGCGGACCGAGTGCCCCTTGCCGTCCACCGGCAGCCCGGCCAGGACCGTGCGGTCGTCTGCGGTGAGGCCGACGGTCAGGTCGGGATCGTCGTCGGCCGGGATCAGGGCCGCGTTGGTGATCCGGCCGTTCAGGAGGCGCGCGCCGAAGGTGCCGGAGGCCTGGCGGCGGGTGTCGCCGTGCTCGTCGCCGTCCCGGTCGCTGGGCTTGTACCTGCCGTGTTCGAGGGACTGCGGAAAGCTCGGGCCGCTCTGCTGGAGCTGCTGGTCCAGGCGGCCGGTGAGGAAGCCGTTCAGCTCGACCACCGCCGCGACGCCCACGGCCGCGCAGCTCACCGCCAGCAGCACGACCAGGCCCGCGGTGAGGCGGGCGCGGAGGGTCCGGGGCATGCGGAGGATGCGGGGGCGGGGCAGGTGCCGTAGCCGCGGCCTGAGTCGTCGTAGGGGATTCACCTGGTCACCGGCTTGAGGACGTAACCCGCGCCGCGCACGGTGTGGATCATGGGCTCGCGGCCGGCGTCCACCTTCTTGCGCAGGTAGGAGATGTACAGCTCGACGACGTGGGCGCGGCCCCCGAAGTCGTACGACCAGACGCGGTCGAGGATCTGGGCCTTGCTGAGGACGCGGCGCGGGTTGCGCATCAGGAAGCGGAGGAGTTCGAACTCGGTCGGGGAGAGTTCGATCAGTTCGCCGGCCCGGGTGACCTCGCGGGCCTCCTCGTCCATGGTGAGGTCGCCGACCGTGAGCCGGGGGCCGTCCTCCTGCTGGCGGGCCATGCCGGCCCGGCGCAGCAGGCCGCGCAGCCGGGCGACGACCTCCTCCAGGCTGAAGGGCTTGGTGACGTAGTCGTCGCCGCCCGCGGTGATGCCGGCGATCCGGTCCTCGACGGCGTCCCTGGCGGTGAGGAAGAGCACACAGACGTCCGGCTTGACCTGGTGCAGGGAGCGGAGCACGGCGAAGCCGTCGGTGTCGGGAAGCATCACGTCGAGGACGACGGCGTCCGGCAGCAGCTCGCGTGCCGTGGTGAGCGCGGTGGCGCCGTCGCCGGCCGCGCGGACCTGCCAGCCCTCGTAGCGCAGGGCGCCGGTGAGCACCTCCGCGAGGTCGGGGTCGTCGTCGACGACGAGGACGCGGAGCGGGGTGCCGTCGGGTCGGGTGAGGGCCGGGCGGCCGGAGCGGGTCGTGTTCATCGCGTCTACCAGCATCGCTCGTCCGGGTGAAGAGGGGTGATTCCCGGTCCTCTGAGTTTGCTCTGAGTCGGCTGAGCCGGCGGCCACTGAGAGGTCGCTCAGAAGTTCGGGCTGCACAGTGGCGGCACCGGACGGAGAAAGGACGCGACTCATGACGACCGTGGACGAACGGCGTACGGCCCCCGCCGTGCCGGCCGTGCCCACGCGCCGCTCCCCCGCGGGTGCCGTGCTCGCCGTGGTGTGGGCCGGAGCGGCGGCCGTGCTCCTGCTGTGGTGGTCGGACACCGGCTCGGTCGTCGGCGCGGCGGGCTGGCTGACCGGGGCCGGGCGGATCGCGGGGCTGCTGTGCGGGTACTCCTGCGCGGTGCTGGTCGGTCTGATGGCCCGGGTGCCGCTCCTTGAGGTCCGGGTCGGCTCCGACCGGGTCGCGCGGTGGCACGCGATGGCCGGGCGGTACACCGTCTGTCTGCTGGTCGCGCACATCGTGCTGATCCTCTCCGGGTACGCGGCCCAGGACCACGCCTCGCTGGTCCACGAGGCGGTCGACGTCGTCCTGCACTACCCGGAGATGCTCAAGGCCACCGCCGGCACGCTGATCCTCTTCGCGGTGGGCGTCACCTCGGTACGCGCGGTGCGCCGTCGTACCGGCTACGAGTTCTGGTACTACGTCCACCTCCTCACCTACGCGGCCGTCTTCCTCGCCTTCGGCCACCAGCTGGCGCTCGGCAACGACCTCAACGGCAAGCCGGTCGCCACCGCGTTCTGGTACGCGCTGTACCTGGGGGTCGCGGCCCTCGTGCTGTGGTTCCGGGTGCTGGCTCCGGTACGGCTCAACCTCCGGCACCGGCTGCGGGTGG
Organism: Streptomyces sp. NPDC090088; assembly: GCF_044747345.1. Classification (NCBI taxonomy): domain Bacteria; kingdom Bacillati; phylum Actinomycetota; class Actinomycetes; order Kitasatosporales; family Streptomycetaceae; genus Streptomyces; species Streptomyces sp. NPDC090088. The sequence goes on from NZ_JBIVDZ010000009.1 coordinate 249,725, forward strand.
ACTCCGTGCGGCAGGAGGCGCCGGGCGTGTACTCGGTCGTGGTGCGCGGGCGGCGGATCGGCGAACTGGACGCGCGGGCCGGGCAGTTCTTCCGCTGGCGGTTCTTCGGCGGCGACGGGATGGGCTGGACGTCGACGCCGTACTCCCTGTCGGCGCCGCCGCGCGGCGATCTGCTGCGGATCACGGTCAAGGCGCTCGGTGACCACAGCGCGGCCGTGTCGCTGCTGCGGCCCGGCACCCGGGTCTGGGCGGAGGGCCCCTACGGCTCGCTCACCGCCGGCAGGGCCACCAGCCACCGCTCGCTGCTGATCGCGGCCGGTGTCGGGGTCACCCCGCTGCGGGCCCTCTTCGAGACCCTGCCCGGCGAGGTCACGCTGCTCTACCGGGCCCGTACCGCCGAGGACCTGGCGCTCGGCGGCGAGCTGGAGGCGATAGCGCGCTGGCGCGGGGCCCGGGTGCTGTACGCCCTCAACGGGCCGCGCGGCGAGCGCCCCGACCTCTCGGCGAACGCGCTGCGGGCGACCTTCCCCGGTCTCGCCGGGCACGACGTGTACATCTGCGGCCCGCACGGCTTCGCCCAGGAGCTGTACGGCGCGCTGCGGGCCGCCGGGGTGCCGGACCGCCGCATCCACCACGAGTCGTTCGAGCTGTGAGGGCCCCGCTGTGCACGCACTGAACAAGAACCGTCCGCTGCGCCGCGTCCTGCTGGCGAGTGCCACGACCGTCTCCGGGATCGTGCTGCTGCTGGCACTGAAGCCGCACACCGGCCCGACCGTGGTCACGGACTCGGTGGCCCCGGCGCCGTCCAGCAGCGCGAGCGCCGCACCGGAGGCGTCCAGCGGCACCGGTGGCAGTACCAAGAGCTCTGGTGGCAGCACCAAGAGCACCGGTGGCAGCACCAAGAGCGCCGGGAGCAAGACCGTCACCGGGGACACCGTGCAGACCCGCTGGGGTCCGGTGCAGGTGCGGATCACCGTCAAGAACGGCAAGATCACCGACGTCACGGCGCTCCAGTACCCGTCGGACAACCCCCGGGACCAGGAGATCAACAGCTACGCCCTGCCGCAGCTGCGCAGCGAGGCCCTCTCCGCGCAGAGCGCGAGCATCGACACCGTCTCCGGGGCGACTTACACCAGCCAGGGTTACCAGCAGTCACTCCAGTCGGCACTGGACTCCGCGGGTCTCTGAACACTCAGGCTGTGCGGCACGTATCTGTGGGCCAAGGGTCAAGTCCCCACGGAGGAACCGTGACCACCACACTCGCAGGCGGACGTGCCGCCCGCCGCCAGACGATGCGCCGCATCCGCCCGCGCCGCTCCCCGGCCGTCCCGCTGCTGCTCGCCGTATGGGCGGGCGCGGCGGCCGTGCTCTGGCTGTGGTGGCACAACACCCCGTCCATCGCCGACCAGAACGGCAAGATCCTCAACGCGGGCCGTATCACCGGCCTGTTGGCCGGCTATCTGATGGCACTCGTCGTGCTGCAGATGGCCCGGGTGCCCGCGCTGGAGCGGCGGGTCGGCTCCGACCGCGTCGCCCGCTGGCACGCGATGAGCGGCCGCTACACCCTCTGCCTGGTCTTCGCGCACGTGTTCCTCATCATGTGGGGCTACGCGCTGCAGGCCGGCAAGACGCTGAACGACATCGTCCAGCAGACCATCGACTCCGTGAACCAGCTGCCCGACATGGGCAAGGCGGCCATCGGCACCGGCCTGTTCGTGGTCATCGGCCTGTCCTCGATCGGCGCCGTCCGGCGCAGGCTGCCGTACGACACCTGGTACCACGTGCACCTGCTGACGTACGCGGCGGTGTTCCTGACGTTCTGGCACCAGATCACCACCGGCAACGACTTCGCGCTCACCCCGATCGCCAAGACCTTCTGGTACGGGCTGTACGGCGTCGTCACCGCTCTCGTGGTCTGGTACCGGATCCTCACCCCGATCAGGCTCAACCTGCGGCACCGGATGCGGGTCGAGGCGGTCATCGAGGAGACGCCCGGCATCGTGTCGGTGCTGATCGGCGGGCGCAAGCTGCACCGGATGGGCGCGGAGGCCGGCCAGTTCTTCCGCTGGCGGTTCCTGGCTCCCGGGATGCGGTTCAGCTCGCACCCGTACTCCCTGTCGGCGGCACCCCGCCCCGACATGTTGCGGATCACCGTCAAGGCGATCGGCGACCACAGCGCGCGGCTGCGCGAACTACGGCCCGGAACCAAGGTGTGGGCCGAAGGGCCGTACGGGGCGATGACCGCGTCCCGGCGCAGCCGCGGCAAGGTCCTGCTGGTGGCGGGCGGCGTCGGGATCACGCCCATGCGGGCGCTGTTCGAGACGCTGCCCGGCGCCGCGGGCGATCTGACCCTGCTCTACCGGGCCAACACCACGCAGGACCTGGCCCTCTGGGACGAGCTCGCGAAGATCGCCAACGAGCGCGGGGCGCGGCTGATGTACGCGGTCAACAGCCCGGAGGGCGAGCGTCCCGACATCTCCGCGGAGAACCTCCAGCGGAAGATCCCGGACATCGACAACCACGACGTCTTCATGTGCGGCCCGCCCGGGTTCGCTCAGGGAGTGTACGAAGCGCTGCGCGGCGCGGGGGTTCCCGCCCGCCGCATCCATCACGAGTCGTTCGAGATGTGAGCGACGGGAATTCAGGGAATCCAGGGGAATCGGGAGTTCTGGAACGATGAGGAAGAGTCACCCCCTCAGGCGTGTGGTGCTGGCCACCGCGGGAACCGTGTCCGCCGTCGTGCTGCTGCTGTCGCTGAAGCCGTCGTCGGACCCCACGTCCGCGTCGGCGGCGGGCGCGGCCCCGTCGGCCGCGGCGGCCGGTCAGGAGTCGCCACAGGGCGGCACCGGGGCCGCCGGGGCCACCACGGTCACCGGCGACGCGACCCAGACGCAGTACGGGGTCGTGCAGGTCCGGCTGACCGTGGCCAACGGCAAGATCACCCAGGCCGAGGCGATCCAGGCGCCCAAGGGCGGCACCAGCGACCAGAAGACCGCGCTGTCGGTACCCCAGCTCAACAAGGAGACGGTGGCGGCGCAGAGCGCCAACATCGACTCCGTCTCCGGGGCGACCTACACCAGCACCGGCTACAAGCAGTCGTTGCAGTCGGCGCTGGACAAGATGAAGGAGGCGGCCGCCTCCTCGCCGTCCGGTTCCTCGTCCTCCTCGGGCTCCTCCGGCTCTTCCTCCGGGTCCGCGCAGGCGCAGGCCAAGGTGGTGACCGGGCAGGTCGCGCAGACCCAGTACGGGCCGGTCCAGGTCCGGATCACGGTCTCCGGCGGGAAGATCACCAAGGCCGAGGCCGTGCAGGCGCCCAGTGGCGGCACCAGCGACCAGAAGACCGCGCTGTCCGTCCCGAAGCTCAACCAGGAGGCGGTGGCGGCCGGCAACGCCGACATCGACTCCGTCTCCGGAGCCACCTACACCAGCACCGGCTACAAGCAGTCCCTGCAGTCGGCGCTGGACCAGGCCGGTGGTTGAGGCCGTGGCGGAGTCCGCGGAAGCTCCCGCCGCGGTACGTCATGCGGAAGAGGTCATGGGGACTGTCTTCTCCTTTGACGTCCGCGGCGGGGATCCGGACGCGGTACGGGCGGTCCTCGACGAGGCGGTCGCCGGTCTGCACCGGGTCGACGAGGTGTTCAGCACCTACCGCGAGGACAGCCAGGTCTCCCGGCTGGCGCGGGAGGAGATCGACGTCGACGCCTGCGATCCCGAGGTGGCCGAGGTGCTGGAGCTGGCCGCCGAGGCGGAGCGGGTGAGCGACGGCTGGTTCAGCACGCGCTACCGGGGCCGGCTCGACCCCACCGGGATCGTGAAGGGCTGGTCCGCCGAGCGGGCCGCCCGCTCGCTCTCCCTGCTGCCCGGGGTGACCGGCGTCAGCGTCAACGGCGGCGGCGACGTCCAGATGTACGGCGCGCCCGAGCCGACCCGCGCCTGGCGGGTCGGCATCGCCGATCCGCTGCGGCCGGGCGGACTGGCCGCGGTCATCTCGGCGGCGGGCGTGGCGGAACTGGCGGTGGCCACGTCGGGCACGGCCGAGCGCGGCGCCCACATCGTCGACCCCCGGACGGGGAAGTCCGCGGTCACCGATCTGGTGGCCGTGACGGTGGTGGGCCCACGCCTCACATGGGTGGACTGCTGGGCCACGGCGGCCTTCGCCATGGGGTCGCGCGAGGGGCTGTCCTGGCTGGAGTCGCTGCCTGGGGTGGAGGGGTTGCTGATCACTGCGGGGGACGAGGTGCGGTGCACCGGGGGCTTGGCCGCGCGTCTGGGCTGACGTGCCCCTTCAGGGGCGCGGGGAACTGCGCGACCAGTCCCCACCGGCCTGCGGCCGAAACGAAACGCGAAGTTTTTCCGATTCGTCCCGCAGAACGCCATCCCGATTCCCCCCTCGGCCGTATCCCCTGTGAAGCAAGTTTCAGGAGGAACGACATGGCCATCTTCAGCAACCTCATGCCGGCCGACCACCGTCATGACCACGGCGACCACCACGGCCACGGCCACGACGACCACCACGGTCACCGTCACGACCACGACGACCACCGTCATGACCACGGCAACCACGGCGACCACGACGGCCACGGCCACGACCACTACTGACCGCATCGGAAGGCCGAGCGGGCCGACCCCCGGGGGAGCCGGCCCGCTCCGTGCCGACGCCGTGGTGGCGGCCGCTCCCCCCGTGTCGCCGCGCGAGGTGTTCCGCCGGTTCTGGCCGTACACCCGCGGCGGCCGCCGCTGGCTCGTACCGCTCGTCCTGCTGAGCCTGACCTCGCCCGCCGTCGACGCCGCCGAGCTCTGGCTCTTCAAGATCGTCGTCGACGACGTCCTCGTCACCCGGGATCTGCGGCCCTTCGCATGGATCGCGCCCGCCTGTCTGGGCCTCGTCGTCTGCTCCGGCGCACTCCGTTACGCCGACGACGTGACCTCCACCTGGGTCGGCGAACACTTCCTGCTCGCGCTGCGCTCCGACGTGTTCCGGCATGTCCAGGGGCTCTCGCTCGGCTTCTTCGAGCGGCGGCGGCTCGGGGACGTGCTGTCCCGGGTCACGGGCGATGTCGACGCGGTGGAGGCCTTCCTGCTGTCCGGGGTCGCCGACGCCCTCTACTACCTGATCCGCCTCGGTGTCTTCCTCGGCCTGCTGTTCTCCCTGAGCTGGGACCTGACCCTGCTCTCCCTTCTCGTCGTGCCGTTGTTCTGGGGCTCCGCCCGGCACTTCTCGCGGCTGGTCAAGGACGCCTCGCGGGAGCGCAGGCGGCGCAGCGGTTCGCTGAGCGCGATCGCCGAGGAGTCCCTCGGCAATGTGGCGCTGGTGCAGGCGTACAACCGGCAGGGCTGGGAGGCGCGCCGGTTCGAACAGGAGAACCTCGGCAGGTTCCGGGCGGCGATGGCCTCGGCGCGGATCCGGGCCGTGTACGGACCCGTCGTGGAGTTCGTCGAGACGGCCGGCGGTCTCGCGGTGCTGGGTCTGGGCACCTGGAAGCTGGCCCAGGGCCAGCTGAGCCTCGGCGGTCTGCTGGTGTTCCTCGCGCTGATCGGCAAGCTGTACAGCCCGGTGCACGGTCTGTCCGGGCTCGGCACCACCTTCTACGCGGCCTCCGCCTCGGCGGAACGGATCATCGAACTGCTCGACCAGCGGCCCCAGGTGACCGAGGCGGCGGGCGCCCGGCGGATCCGGCGGGCGCGCGGTGCCGTCGCGTTCGACGGGGTGTGGTTCCGCTATCCCGGTACGGCGGCCTGGGCACTGTCGGACGTGTCCTTCCGGGTGGCGCCCGGGGAGACGCTGGCGCTGGTCGGGGCGAGCGGGGCGGGCAAGTCCACGGTGGCCAAGCTCCAGTTGCGGTTCTACGACCCCGACCGGGGCTCGGTCCGCCTGGACGGCACCGATCTGCGCGAGCTGGCCCTCGCCGACGTGCGGGAGAGCGTCGCGGTGGTGCTCCAGGAGACGCTCGTCTTCCACGGCACCGTGCGGGAGAACATCGCCTACGGGCGGCCGGCGGCCACGGAGGCGGAGATCGTCGCGGCGGCGCGTGCCGCGGACGCGCACGAGTTCGTCGAGCGGCTCCCGGAGGGCTACGACACGCTGGTCGGCCAGCGCGGCCGGACGCTCTCCGGCGGACAGTGCCAGCGGCTGGCGATCGCGCGGGCGATGATCCGGGACGCGCCGGTGCTCCTGCTGGACGAGCCGACCACCGGGCTCGACGTCCGCTCGGGGCGGCGGATCATGGATCCGCTGCGCCGGCTGATGGCCGGGCGGACGACCGTCGTCATCTCCCACAACCTGCTGACCGTCCGCGACGCCACCCGGATCGTGGTGCTCGACCACGGCCGGGTCGTCGAGGACGGCGCGCACGCGGACCTGCTCGGGCACGAGGGGCCGTACGCCCGGCTGCACCGGCTGAACGCGGGCGCGGTGCCGTCCTGAGCGACGCCGCTCCCCCGCCGCCCGGGGCGGCTCACCCTTCCGGGGTCACCACCTTGCCCTGCTGCAGCCGGGCGGTGGCGAGGACCGTGCCGTCGGCGGTGGTCAGACGGGCGCCGCTGTAGCGGGTGAGGTCGACGGGGACCGCGACGCCCCAGTTGCCGCGTCCGTCGCGCAGCGGGAAGTCGCCGACGCGGGTGGTGGTGCCGTCGGCGCGTGCCAGGAGGCAGGTGGCCCTGCCGTTGTAGGGGGTGGCGGTGAGGGCGACGGACATGAAGATCCAGGCGGGGCTGCCGGGGTGGGCGTAGACCTCGCCGACGGGCTGTCCGCCCCCGGCCGGGATCATGTCCCCGACCAAGACGGGCTCGGACTCGCCGGCGGGCGACGAGGCGGTGACGGCGCCCTCCACGGCGGTGCCGATCGCCCAGCCGGCGAAGCCGACCGCGACGGCGAGGGCGGTGGCGAGGGCGGCGAGCCGCAGCCGGGCCCGCCGGGCGGGGCCGCGCCAGCCGCGCGGGGCGGTGCGGGCCGGCCGCTGTCCCTCGGCCCCGGCCGCCTGCCGGGCCAGGCTGCGCGCCACCCGGGTCTCGAAGCCGGGCGGGGGTTCGGCGTCCGGCAGCAGGCCGATCAACCGGTCGCCGATCCCGGTCAGTTGCCGGACGTACTCCCGGCAGTCCGCGCATCCGTCCAGGTGGGCGACGGCCTCGGCCCGCTCGCGGCCGGGCAGGACGCCCAGCGCCAGCTCGGCGCCGACCTCCCGCAGCTTCTCGCAGTGCGCGTCACTGGACATGGTCGCCCCGCTTCGGAGACGTGAGTGCGGTGCGGAGCTTCGCCATCGCCGCTCGGATCCGGGTCTTCGCGGTGCCCAGCGGGATCTGCTCCGCCTCGGCGATCTGCTGGGCCGTCATGCCGTAGATGCCCGCCATCATCAGGGCCCTGGCCTGCTCCCTGGGCAGCCGCGCGAGGGCGGTCCGGAGCTGGGAGGAGGCCTCCTCGGCCAGCGCCCACCGCTCGGGGGTCTCGGTGACGGCGTCGAGCAGCGGGTCGAGGTCCTCGGGTGCCATCGGTTCCGTCCGCCGGGCGCGGACGGCGTCGACGGCGAGGTTGTGCGCGATGGTGGTCAGCCAGGTGGCGACCGAGCCGCGGCGCGAGTCGTAGATCTGGGCGTGCCGCCAGGCGCGTTCGAAGGTCTGCTGGGCGATGTCCTCGGCGAGCTGCTGGTCGCCGGTGACGGCCATGGCGACGCCGAAGACCCGGTGCTGGAATCTCCGTACGAAGATCTCGGCGAGCTCCGGGTCTCCGGTGGCCAGCCCGGACAGCAGCGCCTCGTCCGGGAGGCGGCCGACGGGGAACCGGAAACCCGACACACCTCTGTATACGTTCGACGGCCGCCAGGGGATTGCCCGCCCGCCGGGGAGCGCCCGCCCGCCTTCCCGCCCGCCGCGGAAGATCACATACCCATTCTCCGTCGGCGGGCCGGGCCCCGCACGCGGGTCAGTGGCCGTTCTGGGCCAGGCGCAGCAGATGGTCCGCGAGGGCCTGCCCGCCGGTCGGGTCCCTGCTGATGAGCAGCAGGGTGTCGTCCCCGGCGATGGTGCCCAGGATGTCGTGCAGCTCCGCCTGGTCGATCGCCGAGGCCAGGAACTGGGCGGCGCCGGGCGGGGTGCGCAGCACGACCAGGTTCGCCGACGCCTCCGCCGAGATCAGGAGTTCCTGGGAGAGGCGGCGCATCCGCTCCTCCTTGGCCGACTCCCCCAGCGGTGCGCGGGGCGTGCGGAAGCCGCCCTCGCTCGGGACCGCGTAGATGAGCTCGCCGTCGGTGTTGCGGATCTTCACCGCGTTCAGCTCGTCGAGGTCCCGGGAGAGCGTGGCCTGGGTGACCGTGAGCCCGTCGTCGGCCAGCAGCTTGGCGAGCTGGCTCTGCGAGCGCACCGGCTGCCGGTTGAGGATGTCCACGATCCGGCGGTGCCGGGCGGTCCGGGTCTGCGGCACCGCCGCCCCCGTCCCGCCGGACTGGTCGAACTCCTGCGCCTGGCTCATCGTCGTCTCATTCTCCGGATCGTCCGTCCCCGCTCGCTGCGTCGAGGATGCCGGGCAGGGCACTGAGCAGCGCGTCCGTCTCGGCGTCGCGGAGGTTCAGCGGGGGCATCAGCCGTACGACGTCGGGAGCGGGCGCGTTGACCAGGAACCCGGCCTCCTGAGCCGCCTGCTGCACCTGTGCGGCCAGGGGCTCGGTGAGCACGATACCCAGGAGGAGGCCCGCACCCCGGACATAATCGATCAACCCGTGGCCGAGACCCTCGATTCCGTCCCGCAACCGCTCGCTCTGCCGCTTGACGTTCTCCAGCAACCCCTCGTTCTCGATGGTGTCGAGGACGGCGAGGCCGGCGGCGCAGGCGACCGGGTTGCCGCCGAAGGTGGTGCCGTGGTGGCCGGGCTGGAGCAGTTCGGCGGCCCGGCCGAAGGCCACGGTCGCGCCGAGCGGCAGCCCGCCGCCGAGCTGCTTGGCGAGGGTGACGACGTCGGGCAGCACGCCCTCGTGGGCCTGGTAGGCGAACCAGGTGCCGGTGCGGCCGGTGCCGGTCTGCACCTCGTCGAGGACGAGCAGCGCGCCGGTGGCGGCGGTGATCGCGCGGGCCGCCTTGAGGTAGCCGGGCGGGGGTACGACCACGCCGTTCTCGCCCTGGACGGGCTCGATGATCACCAGGGCGGTGTCCTCGGTGACCGCGGCGGCCAGGGCCTGCGCGTCGCCGTAGGGGACGTGGGTGACGTCGGCGGGGAGCGGGCGGAACGGGTCCTGCTTGGCGGGCTGGCCGGTGAGTGCGAGGGCGCCCATGGTCCGGCCGTGGAAGCCGCCGTCGGTGGCGACCATGTGGGTCCGTCCGGTCAGCCGGCCGATCTTGAAGGCGGCCTCGTTGGCCTCGGCGCCGGAGTTGCAGAAGAAGACCCTGCCCTCCCGGCCGAAGAGCTGGATCAGCCGTTCGGCGAGGGCGACGGTGGGCTCGGCCATGAAGAAGTTGGAGATGTGGCCGAGGGAGGCGATCTGGCTGCTCACCGCCTCGACGATCGCCGGGTGGGCGTGGCCGAGCGCGTTGGTGGCGATGCCGCCGACGAAGTCGAGGTACTCCCGGCCGTCGGTGTCCCAGACCTTGGCGCCCTCGCCGCGGGCCAGGGGCAGGCGCGGGGTGCCGTAGTTGTTCATGAGCGCGCCCTGCCAGCGCGTGGTCAGTTCCTGATTGCTCATGAGTCCCCCTCCGCGTCCGGCACGACCATCGTGCCGATGCCTTCGTCCGTGAAGATCTCCAGCAGGATCGAGTGCTGGACCCGGCCGTCGATGACCCGGGCGGTCTGCACGCCGTTGCGCACGGCGTGCAGGCAGCCCTCCATCTTCGGCACCATGCCGGCGCTCAACTCCGGCAGCAGCTTCTCCAGTTGGGAAGCGGTGAGGCGGCTGATCACCTCGTCGGAGTTCGGCCAGTCCTCGTAGAGGCCCTCGACGTCGGTGAGGACCATGAGGGTTTCGGCGCCCAGAGCAGCAGCGAGTGCCGCAGCCGCCGTATCAGCATTGACGTTGTAGACATGTCCGTCGTCCTGACTGCGGGCGATGGAGGAGACGACCGGGATCCGGCCGTCGGCGAGCAGGGCCTCGATCGCGCCCGTGTCGATCGCGGTGATCTCGCCGACCCGCCCGATGTCGATCAACTCGCCGTCGATCCTGGGCTGGTGCTTGGTGGCGGTGATGGTGTGGGCGTCCTCGCCGGTCAGTCCGACGGCGAGCGGCCCGTGCTGGTTGAGCAGGTTGACCAGCTCGCGCTGGACCTGCCCGGCGAGCACCATCCGTACGACGTCCATGGCGTCCTCGGTGGTGACCCTGAGGCCGGCCTTGAACTCGCTGACGATGCCGTGCCTGTCGAGGGCGGCGCTGATCTGCGGGCCGCCGCCGTGCACGACGACCGGCTTGAGGCCGGCGTGGTGCAGGAAGACGACGTCCTTGGCGAAGGCGGCCTTCAGGTCCTCGTCGATCATGGCGTTGCCGCCGAACTTGATCACGACGGTCCTGCCGTTGTGCCGGACCAGCCAGGGCAGCGCCTCGATGAGGGTCTGGGCCTTCGGGAGCGCGGTGTGCTTACGCGTGGTGCTCATGACGAGTACGCGCTGTTCTCGTGGACGTAGTCGGCGGTCAGGTCGTTGGTCCAGATGGTGGCGGTCTCGGCGCCCGCGGCGAGGTCGGCGACGATGTGCACCTCGCGGTAGCGCATGTCGACCTTCTCGCGGTCCTCGCCGACGCCGCCGTTCTTGCAGACCCAGACGCCGTTGATGGCGACGTTGAGCCGGTCGGGGTCGAAGGCGGCCCTGGTGGTGCCGATCGCGGAGAGGACGCGGCCCCAGTTGGGGTCCTCGCCGTGGATGGCGCACTTGAGGAGGTTGTTGCGGGCGATGGAGCGGCCCACCTCGACGGCGTCGTCCTCGGAGGCGGCGTTGACCACCTCGACCTTGATGTCCTTGCTGGCGCCCTCGGCGTCCCGGATCAGCTGCTGGCCGAGGTCGTCGCAGACGGTGCGGACGGCCTCGGCGAACTCCGCGTACTGCGGGGTGACGTCGGCCGAACCGGAGGCGAGCAGCAGCACGGTGTCGTTGGTGGACATGCAGCCGTCGGAGTCGACGCGGTCGAAGGTGGTGCGGGTCGCGGCCCGCAGCGCCTGGTCCAGGTCCTCGCTCCCGACGACCGCGTCCGTGGTGAGCACGACCAGCATGGTGGCGAGGCCGGGGGCGAGCATGCCCGCGCCCTTGGCCATGCCGCCGACGGTCCAGCCGTCCTTCGTCACGACGGACGTCTTGTGCACGGTGTCGGTGGTCTTGATGGCGATGGCGGCCTTCTCGCCGCCGTGCTCGGACAGCTGCCCGGCGGCGGTCTCCACACCCGGCAGCAGCTTGTCCATGGGCAGCAGCACGCCGATCAGACCGGTCGAGCAGACCGCGACCTCGATGGCGCCGCGCCCGAGCACCTCGGCGACCTTCTCGGCGGTCGCGTGGGTGTCCTGGAAGCCCTTGGGACCGGTACAGGCGTTGGCGCCGCCGGAGTTGAGGACGACGGCCGAGACCTGGCCGCTCTTGAGGACCTGCTCGGACCAGAGCACCGGCGCGGCCTTCACACGGTTGGAGGTGAAGACGCCCGCGGCGGCACGGCGGGGCCCGGTGTTGACCACGAGGGCCAGGTCCGGGTTGCCGCTCTCCTTGATCCCGGCGGCGATACCCGCCGCCGTGAATCCCTTCGCTGCCGTCACGCTCACGGCGCAACTCCGATCGTGGTCAGCCCGGTGGTCTCGGCGAGACCCAGGGCGAGGTTCATGCTCTGGACGGCACCGCCGGCGGTGCCCTTGGTCAGGTTGTCGATGGCGCTGATCGCGATGATGCGGCCGACGGCCTCGTCGTACGCGACCTGCACCTGAACGGCGTTGGAACCGTGGACGGACGCCGTCGCGGGCCACTGCCCCTCGGGGAGCAGGTGGACGAAGGGCTCGTCGGCGTAGGCCTTCTCGTAGACGGCGCGGACGGACTCGGCGGTCACGCCGTCCTTCGCCGCGGCGCTGCAGGTGGCGAGGATGCCCCGGGGCATCGGCGCGAGGGTCGGCGTGAAGGAGACCGCGACCCGCTCCCCCGCCGCCGCGCTCAGGTTCTGGATCATCTCCGGGGTGTGCCGGTGGCCGCCGCCGACGCCGTACGGGGTCATGGAGCCCATGACCTCGCTGCCCAGCAGGTGCGGCTTGGGCGCCTTGCCCGCGCCGGAGGTGCCGGAGGCGGCGACGATCAGCGCCTCGGGCTCGGCGATCTGGGCGGCGTAGGCCGGGTACAGGGCGAGGGAGACGGCGGTGGGGTAGCAACCGGGTACCGCGATGCGCTTGGACCCCTCCAGCGCGGCGCGGGCACCCGGCAGTTCGGGAAGGCCGTAGGGCCAGGTGCCGGCGTGCGGGGAGCCGTAGAAGCGCTCCCAGTCGGCCGGGTCCTGGAGGCGGAAGTCGGCGCCCATGTCGACGACGAGGACGTCCGGGCCGAGCTGCTCGGCGACGGCGGCGGACTGGCCGTGGGGCAGCGCGAGGAAGACGACGTCGTGCCCGGCGAGGGCCTCGGGGGTCGTCTCCGCGAGCACGCGGTCGGCCAGCGGCAGCAGGTGCGGCTGGAGCGCGCCGAGGCGCTGGCCCGCGTTGGAGTTGCCGGTCAGGGTGCCGATCTCGACCTCGGGGTGCGCGAGGAGCAGCCGCAGGACCTCTCCGCCCGCGTATCCGCTCGCTCCGGCCACCGCCGCACGTACCGCCATGTCCATCCTCCTCCTGATGGCATGACTATACGGTTCCCTGCACTTTTATGCAACGCATTCCCCCGCCGCGTACGCGGCCGCGGCCGGCGGCACCCCGATCATGCCCAGGAGACGGCGCCGGAGAACGTCCCCGCGTCGCGGCTAGGCCGCCTCCACCTTCGGCAGCATGACCCACCGGGACACCACGAAGGTGACGGGGATCGCCGCGGCCGACGCCATCAGCGGCGCGAAGCGGCTGTTCGCGTGCAGCATGTCGACGATCACATATACGCCCACCGTGGTGATCACGAAATTCGTCGCGTTGGTCAGCGGGAAGAGCAGGAATTTCCGCCAGGTGGGACGCGTACGGTAAGTGAACCTCGCATTGAGAAAGAACGAGCCGATCATGCTCAGGAAAAACGCGAGAACATGCGCGGCCAGGTACGGCAAATACCTGAGAAATAGCAGGTAAAGGCCGTAGTACGTCGCCGTGTTGACGACGCCCACCACCGCGAACGTGATGATCTGCCCCGATATCGGGCGGGTGGGTCCGGTGGCGGTCGACAGGGCGTTCGGCATCAGGGGATGAGGTCCTTCGTCGTGCCGCGGGTGCGGTCTTCCGTTCGGTCCACGTTCGTCGCCTTCACCAGGAAGTGCGGGCGCCCCTTGACCTCGTAGTAGATCCGGCCGGTGTACTCGCCGATGACCCCGAGCATGATCATCTGGACACCGGCCAGGGCGGTGACGGCTGTAATGATGGTGACATAGCCGGGCGTCTGGACACCGTGGATCATCGTGGCGCCCACGATCCACGCCGTGTACGCGCCGGCGAGGGCCAGCAGGGTCATGCCGAGGTAGAGCGCGGCGCGCAGCGGGCGGTTGTTGAAGGAGAGCAGCCCGTCCAGGCCGTAGTTGAGCAGGCTGCGGAAGGACCAGGAGCTGCTGCCGTGCTCGCGCACCGCGTTCTCGTACTCGAAGGTGGTGCTGGGGAAGCCGACCCAGGCGAACAGGCCCTTGGAGAACCGGTTGTACTCGGTGAGGTTCACGACCGCGTCCACCACACGGCGGGACATCAGCCGGAAGTCACCCACGCCGTCGACGAGTTCGACGTCGACCATCCGGTTGATGAGCCGGTAGTAGAGCCGGGCCGTGAGGGTGCGGGTGAAGCGGTCGCCCTGCCGGGTGCGCTTGGCGATGACCTGGTCGTAGCCCTCGCCGCGCAGTTCGACCATGCGCTTGATGAGGGCCGGCGGGTGCTGCAGGTCGGCGTCCATCACGATCACGGCGTCGCCGGTGGCGTGCTTCAGGCCGGCGAGCAGCGCCGACTCCTTGCCGAAGTTGCGGCTGAAGGAGACGTACCGGACCCGGGAGTCGCGGTCCGCGAGCTGGCTGAGGAGAGGCAGCGTCCGGTCGCGGCTGCCGTCGTCCACGTACACGAACTCCATGTCGTGGCCGAGCGGCAGAAGCTCGTTGGCGATCTTCTGGACCTGCTCGTGGAAGCGCTCGATGACGTCTTCCTCGTTGTAACAGGGCGCGACGATCGATATCAGCATGGGTTGTTCTCCCCCTGGGGACGGGTCAGTGAGCGGTGGTCGTGGGCTCTCCGGAGCGCGCGGCGGTTCTGCGGCGCACGGCCGCCAGGGTGCCGAGCAGGATCAGGGTCAGCAGTGAGACACCGCCGACGGCCGTGCCCAGGCGCAGGCCGGGCGGGTGGAACGTGCAGGTGAGGCTGGTGGCGGAGGCGCCCAGCGGGACGGCGATCAGGCCGTGGAACTCGCTCGCCGCGGCCTCGGGGCCGCCCGCGGAGCAGCGCCAGCCGGCGATCCTGGGGACGGCCACGACGGCGGTGCCCTTGCTGCCGGCGGGGAGCCGGGCGTGCAGGGTGCCGTCGGAGACGGTCACCTCGGTCGCGCCGGAGGACTTCAACCGCCCTACGGCGGCGCGGAGTTTCGCGGTGTCGAGGCAGCCGACCGCGCCCCGGGCCGGTATCCGGCTCAGCCGGTTGGGCGTCAGCTCGATCCGCACCCGCCCCGTGGTACGGACCGTGCCGAGCGGCTGCATCGCGGCGATCTTCGTGCCCTCGGCGTCGGAGCGGAACAGCTTCCGCTCGCCGCCACTGGCGAGTTGGGCCGTGCCGGAGTAGCGGGGTGCCCACAGGAAGACCGAACTCCCGGCCCGGCACTGGGCGCTGACGGTCTGTGGCCCGTCGACCAGCAGGCCGCGCACCTCGTCGCCCTTGCGCTCACCGGTGAGGGCGGTGCGGGGCAGGGTGTAGACGCGGGCGCCGAGGAGCAGTTCCTGGTTGCGGTACGGCGAGGGGCCGAAGGCGGCGGGGGTGCTGTGCGCGGCGGTGGGCCGCACGGTCACCAGCGGCGGGACGTCCTCGCGGGTGACGGTCGACGGGCCGCCGCCCTGGGGCAGCCATTTCTGGTGCGGGTCCGGCGGGTTGTGCACCCGGGCGCCCACCGAGAACACCGCGTCGGTGACGGGGTTGTCGAGGCTCTGCAGGCTGCGGCCGCGCGAGGTCCAGCCGTCGCCGAGGGCGGTCATGGTGCGGCTGAGGACGTCGGCGGTGAGGCTGCTGTAGTACTGGGAACCCTGGCCGCCGACCGTCATCGGGTCGTTGGCGACGGTCTGGTCGCGGCCGGGTTCGGTGCGGTACCTCGGCCAGGCGTCGGCCTGGGCGACGGCGTCCGCCTCCCGCTGCTGGCGGTCGCCCCAGGGGGCGTAGTCGTCCATCTGGCCGAGGCGCATGCGGGTGGCCACGGCGGAGGTGGCGGCGGCCTCGCCGAACTGGGCGCCGACCAGCAGCAGCGCGGCCAGGCCGACCAGTACGGGCCTGCCGTTCCCCAGGCCGAGCAGGGCGAGACCGCCCAGGGCGCCCGCGGCGGCGAGCAGGACCACCGGCCAGGTGTGGTGATGGTGCTGGTGGGTCAGGGTGCTGCGGCTCGCGACGGCGGCGACGAGGACCAGGAGCCCGGCCGCGGCGCCCAGCGCCCGCCAGTCCGGCATCCCGTAGGCGAGGGCATGCCAAGCGGCGATGACCAGCAGGGCGCAGAGCACGAAGGCCTGGCGGTAGGAGCTGCCGTTCGGGGCGGCGAAGGCGTGCCAGGCCAGGCTGGTCGGCGCCCACTGCAGGGAGAGGGCGACCAGCAGCACCAGCACGGTCCAGCCCGCCCGCACCCGGGCCGGGACCGCCCGGTGGAAGGGCAGGGCGAGGGCGAGCACCAGCGCGGTGATGCCGACGTAGAGGGCCGGGGAGCTGTAGCTGTAGGTGGTCGGCAGCAGCCGGGCGAGCAGGTCGTCGGCGCCGACCGGGGCGAAGTGGCCCTCGCGGCCGGGGTAGGCGTGCTTGGTGCCGGAGTAGACGACGATCACCAGGGGCGCGGCGAGACCGATGCCGAGCCCGACGGTCACCGCGGCCCGGCCGACGACCGCGAGGGCGCGCCGCCAGGGCAGTTCGGCGAGGACCAGCCGGAGCAGCAGCACCAGGGCGGCGCCGAGGGTGGCCATGTAGGCGGTGTAGAAGTTGGCGATCCAGGCGAGCGCCACGATCAGCACCCCGACCAGCGGACGGCGGCCGGTCAGCGCCCACTCGCCGACCAGGCAGAGCAGCGGGAGCGCGATCAGGCCGTCGAGCCACATCGGGTTGTAGGAGGCGAGGGCGAGGCTCCAGCCGCACAGGGCGTAGGAGGCGCCCAGCAGACCGGCCGCCCACCAGCGCCCCCGGCGCAGGGTGAGCAGCAGGCAGGCCATGGCGGCGCCGGCGGTGGCCGTCTTCAGCACGGTGATCGTGTAGACGGCGAGGTCGATCTCGTCGCGCGGGAACACCGCGACGAGCAGGGCGAACGGGCTGCTGACATAGGTGCCGACGTCCGGCAGGAAGCTGGAGCCGTACCCGGACTGCCAGTTGACGAGGAGACCGCCGTCGGCCCTGCCGTGCAGCAGGTCCCACAGGTGGGCGTGGAAGGGCACGTACTGGTTGCCGAGGTCGTTGACGCTGCGGGTGCGGGAGCCGAAGGGGTAGCTGCGGGCCGCCACGTCGGCCGCGCAGAACGCGACGGTGGTGAGGACGGCCGCGAGCAGGGCGGCGGCCCACCGCGGATCGGCCTGGAGCCGTCTCGCGGATACCGTCTCCCGCTCTTCGCCCCCTGCCGGTTTCGCCCCCTGTTCGTGCCCGGTCAGGGTGGTGCGATTCATTCTGTGCGGCCCCCAGAGAAAAACGGGGGCGTTACTCCCCGCAGGTCGGTGTTTCGCCGACTTAGACGGGTAGTGGTTCCTGATGGTTGTGTCTCGCCTGTGAAGTAATAAGTCGAATTCCGAATCCGCGTGCGACTCGGAAAGAATTCGCGACTTCAAAGGAAACAGAAGATTTCGATGAAATGTTTTTCTGGTTAACGCGCCTGTGTGAGGCCTGTATCGGCGTCGTCGAGGACCGTGTCGCGGGCGGTCGTCGGGGCGGGGGCGCGATGGCCGCGTTCGAGGGCTTGGCCCCAGTATGTTCCGCCGACGATCAGGGCGGCCCCGAGCAGGGAGAGCGCGGTGAGGCGATCGCCACCGAGGGCGACACCGGTCAGCAGGGCCCACACCGGTTCGGTGCCGAGGAGCAGGCCGGCCCGGGTCGGGGAGGTGCGCTGGACGGCCCAGGTCTGGGCGAGGAAGGCGAACAGTCCGCAGCACAAGGCCAGATAGAGCAGCTGGGCCCAGGTGGCGGCGCCGGTCCGGGCGAGCTGCGGCAGTCCGGGCGCCGCGGGCACCAGGAAGAGGACCGCCCCCACGACGCTCTGCACGGCGGTCAGCTGGAACGGGCGCAGGGCCCGGCGGGCGGTCACCCGCCCGAGCAGCACCACATGGCCCGCCCGGACCACCGCCGCCGCGAGCATCAGCAGATCACCGGCTCCGGGGGCCCGCAGCCCGTGGCCGGACACGAGCAGCCCGACCCCCGCCACGCACGCCCCGGCGGCCAGGAAGAACCGTCCCGGCAGCGCCGCGCGGTCCAGGACCGGGGTGAGGACGAGGGTGAGGCTGATGATCAGGCCCGCGTTCCCGGCGCTGGTGTGGGCGACGCCGTACGTCTCCAGGACGAGGACCGCGGCCTGGGTGAGGCCGAGCAGCACGCCGTAGGTCCGCTCGTCGCGGGTGAGGGCGCGGGACCCGCGCAGCGCGGGGAGGCAGGCGAGGGCGCCGAGGGCGTAGCGCAGGAAGAGGACGATCAGAACGGGGAGCGCTTCCGTGGCCGCCTTCGCCGTCAGGTAGCTGGAGCCCCAGACGACGGCGACGGCCAGGAGCACCCCATCGGTACGACGGCTGGTCGGCATGCCGTTCACGATCCACGACCTGCATGTTGAAGTAAACGACGTCTTGCTCAACCGACCCTTTAGCAAAGCTACACTCATGCCGTGGACGAACGGCAGCTGCGGATCCTGCGGGAGCTGGGCGAACTGGGCAGCGTCACGGCCGTCGCGGAGGCGTTGCGGGTGACGCCCTCGGCGATCTCGCAGCAGCTGCGGCTGCTGCAGCGCTCGATCCCGGTCCCGCTCACCGAACGCGCCGGGCGCCGGCTGGTCCTCACGGCGGCCGGGCAGGCCCTGGCCGACGCGGCGATCGGCGTGGAGACGGCCCTGGCCCGGGCCCGCCACACCATCGACGCGTACGTCGACGAGCCCGACGCCAGGGTGTCGCTGGCCGCCTTCCACAGCGGGGCCGCCGCGTTCTTCCCCCAGCTGCTACGACAGCTGCGCGCGCCCGGCTCACCCCGGCTCGCCCTCCACGACGAGGACGTGGCCCAGGCCGACTTCCCGCCCCTGACCCGCGCCTACGACCTCGTCCTCGCCCACCGCCTGGACCACGCCCCGCCCTGGCCGAGGACCGTCACGGCCACCCCGCTGCTGCGCGAACCCCTCGACATCGCCCTGCCCGTCGGCCACCCGCTGGCGGAGCGGCCCGCGCTGACCGCGCGGGACGTGGCCGGCCAGCCCTGGATCACCGTGCACGACGGCTTCCCGCTGCTCGCGACCGTCGAGGCGGTCGCCGCCGCGGCCGGGCACCGGGTCGACATCGTCCACCGGGTCAACGAGATCGCGGTGGTCGCCGAGGTGGTCGCCGCGGGTGGCGGGGTCGCCCTGATGCCCCGCTGGACCTCCCGCCCGCACCCGGGCATCACCCTGCGACCGCTCGACGGCATCGAGGCCCACCGCCACATCGACGTGCTCCACCGCCCCGAGCGCGTGGCCCGCCGGGCGGTGCGGACCGTGCTCTCCGAACTGCTGGAGGCCGCGGAGATCGTCCGAAGCGGGGGTCCCGGCTGACGCGGGTCCCGTAGGTTCGGGAGCGCTCCCAGGCAGCCCCGGACGAGAGCGAGTCGCCCCATGCGGAGTCTGACCAAGCGGCAACTGTCCGCGCCCGAACTCGACGCCCTCCTCCGCGCGGCGACGGGCGTCGGGTGCCGGCTTGAGGCGGAACTGACCGACGGCTGGTTCAACACCGCCTATCGCGTGCGCTTCGACGACGGACGCCCGGCGGTGGTGAAGCTCGCCCCGCCCGCCGGGGCACCCGTGCTGCGGTACGAGCGGGGCATCATGGCGACCGAGGCCATGGTCTACCGGCGGCTCGCGTCCCTCGCCGACGGAGCGGTGCCGGCCCCGGCGCTGCTGCACTCCGGCGACGACTTCCTCGCCGTCTCCGTCCTGGAGGGCACCCCGTGGGACAAGGCGGCCGAGCAGCTTCCCCCCGCCTCGGCGGCCGTGCTGCGCCGCGAACTGGGGGCGATCACCGCCCGGTTGCACACCCTGACCGCCGAGGACGGCCGGTTCGGCTATCCGGCGCCCGAGGCCGACCTGTCCGCCGCCGACTGGCGCACCGCCTTCACGGCCATGGTGGAAGCCCTCCTGGAGGACGCCGGGCGCTGGGGGTCCGACCTCGGGGTGTCCGCCGCCGGGATACGTGCCCTGGTGGCCGCGGGCGGCCGGGCCCTCGACGAGGTCACCGAGCCCCGCCTGGTCCACTTCGACCTGTGGCCGGGCAACATCTTCGTCGACCACCCGGGGAACGGGGCCCGCATCACCGGGCTCATCGACCACGAACGCGCCTTCTGGGGCGACCCGGCCGCCGAACTGGTCTCGCTGGAGTTCGGCGGGGGCATCGGCCCGGACAGCGATCTGGCGGCGGGGTACCTCGCGGCCGGCGGCCACCTCGACTTCACCCCGGCCCTGCGCCACCGCCTCGCGCTGTACGGCCTCTACCTGGGACTGATCCTGGTCGTGGAGTGCGGCCCCCGGGGCTACGACGCAGACCGTGCCGGCTGGGGCCGCGGCTTCCTGGGCGAACGGGTCGCCGCACTGCGCGCGCTGGGGTGATCGCCGGCCCGCTTGACCTGGAGCGCACTCCACCTCCTAGCGTGCTTGTCGTGCCTGTCTCCGAGGGGAACGGAAGAGCTGACATGAGCGAGAGCACCACGCGCGAAGAACGTTTCGCCCACGGTCTGGAGGTCCTGCGGAAGGTCGACGGCGAGGCCGGGCAGCGGGTCATCGACTCGCTGGCCGACATCAGCCCCGAGCTGGGCCACCAGGTCGTCGCCTGGGGCTTCGGCGAGATCTACAGCCGCCCCGGACTCGCGCCCCGGGACCGGCAGTTGGTGACCCTGGGCATGCTCACCGCGCTGGGCGGCTGCGAGCCGCAGCTGGAGGTGCACGTCAACGCGTCCCTCAACATGGGCCTGACCCCCGAGGAGATCGTCGAGGCGCTGCTGCACTCGGCCGGTTACTGCGGCTTCCCCAAGGCCCTCAACGCCACCTTCGTCGCGAAGAAGGTGTTCGCCGAGCGCGGGCTGCTGCCGGTGGCCCAGCAGCCCGCGCCGGACGCTACCTCTGCCTGATCCGCAGGAAGGTGACCGAGTTCGCCGGGAAGGTGTACGTGAACCTGTCGGCGACCCCGGTGAAGGTGGAGGTGACGGGGGCGACCGCGGTGGACGTCTCCGTGTTCACCGCGTCGGGCGCCGCCGCGAGCGTGGTCACCCGGGCCTTCCCGGCCACCTTCGCACCGCCGAGGTCGATGGCCGTACGGGCCGCCGAGGACTGGGCGTTGACGACCTTGACGATCAGGTCGCCGGTCTTCCGGTCCTCGGTGACGACCTGCCGGAACGGCTCGGCGGGCTTGTCGTCCGTGAAGCTGCCCCACTCCTGTCCGTCGAGGTAGAGGGTGACCTGCCGCCCCCGCACCTTGATGTCGACGTCGTAGGCGCGGCCGGTCTCCACCGACCCGGCCTTGGCGATCAGCGTGGACTTGCCGCCGGCCACGGCCTGCTCGACCGCGGTCTGGGTGTTGTTCCAGCCGCCGATGTTCCACCAGTAGTAGTCGCCGGTGCCCTTGACGCCGAAGGCGACGAGGAAGCCCTCCTTGCCGGACTTCTTGGTGGCCTTCACATGCAGGTCGTAGTCGTGCCAGTTCGGGTCACCGGCCTGGACCATGGTGTTCTCGGCGGTGTCGGAGGTCTCGACGTACTGCCCGTCCTGGATCTCCCAGTTGCCGCCGCCGGTGTGCGTCCACTGCGCGGCGTCACCGGAGAAGTCGTCGGAGAGCAGGGTGTTCCCGTCGGCGTCGGTGACCTTGACGTCGTCGTAGGCGGCGCTGGTGTTCCAGGTGGACAGGCCGACGGCGCCGGAGATCGGGGCGAGCAGCGACGGGGTGCCGGTGGCCGTGGAGGGCACCACCCGGTCGCCGACGTTGTTCATGAACAGCTTCTGGACCTCGTAGTTCGCCGAGTCCCAGGAGGCGTGGTTGTTGAACCACACCAGGTCCGGGCGCCACTGGACGTAGTCCTCGTTGGCGAACAGCGGGGCGTAGGAGGCGAGTTCGACGACGTCCGCGTTGCGTTCGAGGCCGGTCATGTAGGCCGCCTCGGCGAGGCCGTTCTTGAAGGTGTTGCCGCCGGAGGCGTACTCGCCGACGAAGACCTTCGGGCCGCTGCGGTCGTAGGAGTCGTAGCGGTCGTTGTTCTGCAGGAACCACTGCGGGCTGTTGTAGTAGTGCTCGTCGACCAGGTCGACCTTGGCGTCCTTGTTGAGCTGCCAGGCCGTGTCGAAGGTCGTGCCGGAGTCGTCCGGGCCCGAGTTGGAGATGACCTGCATGTACGGGTACTTCGCCTGGATCGCGGCCCGGAACTGCGTGAAGCGGGCGAAGAACTCGGTGGGCAGGTTCTCCTCGTTGCCGACCTCGATGTGGGTGAGGTGGAACGGCTTGGGGTGGCCCATCCGGGCGCGCAGCCCGCCCCACTTCGACGTCACCGGGCCGTTGGCGAACTCGACGAGGTCGAGGGTGTCCTGGATGTGCCGCTTGAGCAGCGCGTCGTCGTCGACGGCCTTGTTCTGGCCGCAGCCGGTGACCAGGGCCGGGACGACGGGCAGCGGCATGGCGCCGATGTCCTCGGCGAGGCGGAAGTACTCGTAGTAGCCGAGGCCGTAACTCTGGTTGTAGCCCCAGAAGTTGGCGTTGGTGGCACGGGTCTCGACCGGGCCGACGGTGTCCTTCCACTGGTACGACCGCTTGCGCTGGTAGCCGGAGGCCTCGCTGTAGTCCTGCATCGAGCCGGTGTTGACCAGGCAGCCGCCGGGGAAGCGGACGAAGCCCGGGTGCAGGGCGGCGATCTTCTCGGCGAGGTCCTTGCGCAGGCCGTTGGGCTCGTGCTTGTAGGTGTCGCGCGGGAAGAGGGAGACCATGTCGAGCGCGGCGGCGTCCGAACTGGCCACGGTGAGGCGGCCGGTGGAGCTGGTGCGGGTCGCGGTGAAGGTCGCCCTGTACTGGGCCCAGCCGTTCTTCTTCACGGCCACCTGACGGGCGGTGGCGAGGGTGCCGCCGGAATCGTCGAGGGCGACCGTGAGGGTCGTACCGGCCTCGGCGCGGGCCCAGACCGAGAAGTCGTACTTCTTGCCGTCCTCGACCCGGATGCCGGTGTTGTAGCCGGAGTTGGTGACGGACGAACCGGCGGCGAGGGCGAGGTAGTCGCGGTTGCGGTCGTTGAGGCGGCCGGAGTCGTCGACGACCTGGGCGGTGCCGGTGACCGTCCAGGCGGTCAGCGGGGTGTACGACTTGTTGTCGTCGGTCGTGTACTCGAAGGACCGGTTCTGGACCAGTTCCGCGTACAGACCGCCGTCGGCGGCGCGGTTGATGTCCTCGAAGAAGACGCCGTACATCGTCTTGTCGATCGTGGCGCCCCGGGTGGCCGGGTCGACGGTGATCGCGTAGTCGGTGGTGTCCTCGGCGTGGGCGGGGGCCGGGACCAGCCCGACGGCTAGCAGGAAAGCGCTTGCCCCAAGGCCGAGTCTCAGCCGGGTGCGGGTGGTGCGTGACATGGATACTCCGCGGCTCGTGAAGGAGTTGCTCATTCGAAATATCGGACAGCGGTCAGCACTTCGAACGGCAAGATATGTAGACGCCATGAGCGCGTCAATGGGGCGGGCGTAGGGTCAAGGGATGCAGACGCTATTGCCGCCCCTGATCGTGTTCGCCGGTTCCGGCGGCGGGCCGGGCGGGGCGCTGGCCGCGTACGAGGAGGCGTTCCGGGCGACCAGCCATGCCGCGCACCAAGAGGTCCGGCAGCAGGCCGAGCGCAAGACGCCGACCGGCTCTCCCCGGCCGAAGAAGTGAGGACCGTGGACGACGGGTTCTGGCCGGTGCCGGACGTGCTGGCCCATCTCGGCGGCCGGTGGCGGGTCCGGCGGACCGTGCGGGACCTGGCGGGCGGGGACGAGGGGCGCTTCGACGGCACCACACTGTTCCGGCCGCTGCCGGACGGCGGCCTGCTGCACGAGGAGTCGGGAACGTTCACCTGGCAGGGGGTGCCCCGGCCCGCCGAGCGAACGCTACGGTTCCTGCCCGGAGCCCGGCCGGGCACGGCAGACGTGCGCTTCGCCGACGGGCGGCCCTTCCACGACCTGGACCTGACGTCGGGGCGCTGTATCGCCGACCACCCCTGCGCGGCCGACCTCTACCGGGGCGAGTTCACCGTCCAGGACGCCGACCACTGGCGCACGGTGTGGCAGGTGGGCGGCCCGACGAAGGACCTGCTCCTGACGACGGACTACGTACGCGAGACCGACTGAGCCGACCCGGCGAATCCAACTGCGGCACGAAAGCGCCCCCGAAGGGGCGCGGGGAACTGCGCGACCAGCCACGACGGCGCCGCACATGACACGCAACGTCCCCGGCGCACCCAGCGGAGCGGCTACGTGCGGGAGGAGTGCGCCGGTGACACGTCCAGGCGCAGGTTCCAGCGGCCGGCGAGGCCGGTGACCGTGGTCGTCGAGAGGGGGCGCACGTCGATGTTCCAGTAGATCGAGGGTGGTGCCTTGAGGGCGTAGACCAGCGCGGCGCGGATCACCGAGGGTTCGGCGACCGCGACGATCCGGCCGCCGTCGCCCACCGGGCGGGTGTCCAGCCAGCCGCCCACCCGGGAGATGAACGCCAGCAGCGACTCGCCGCCGTGCGGGGTGGCGCGCGGGTCGGCGAGCCAGGCGTCCACCAGACCCGGCTCCCTGGCCATCGCCTCGCCCAGCGTCAGCCCGCGCCAGCGGCCCATGTCGCAGTCGCGCAGGGCGAGCTGGACCAGCGGGGCGTACCCCAGCGCGTCGCCGGTCGCGCGGCTGCGCGGAGTCGGCGAGCAGTAGCGCAGCTCGGCCGCCGCCAGGGGCAGCAGATCACCGGCGACCCGCTGCACCTCCTCCCAGCCCGCCTGGTCCAGCGGGCGGTCGTCCTCGAAGCGCTCCGCGAGCAGCGCCGAGCTGCGCGCGGCTGCGACGAACGTGACCCGAAGTGACATGCGGCGATGGTGTGACGCTCATGTGCGCAGGTCAAGGGCTGCCGGGCAGTGAGTCGTCCGAGGTGGACGAAATGTTACCCAGTGGTCAGGAGGTGTCCGACAAGTCAGTCGGAATGTCACGCGGGCGACTCGTAGTAGAGGGCCATCCACTGGTCCGGGTGTTCGAGCGGGGCAAATCCGAGCTTCCGGTAGACCCCGTGGGCGTCGTGGGTGGCCAGCAGGACGCGCCGTATGCCGGACGGCCGCAGGTGCTCGCGGATCGCTCCGACCATCGCCGTGCCGACGCCCTTGCCGCGCACCGACGGGTCGACGTACACGTCGGCGAGCCAGGCGAACAGCGCCCCGTCGGTGACCACGCGGGCGTAGGCCACCTGCTCGCCGGTGGCGGTGTCGTACACCCCGAAGTTGAGGGAGCCCGCCATCGCGCGCTCGTGCTGCTCGCGCGGGCGGCCGGTCGCCCAGTAGGCGTCGCCGGACAGCCAGCCGTGTACGCGCTCGACGTCCACGCGGTCCGTCTCGGCGGAGAATTCGTAGCCCTCGGGGAGGCTGGGTGCGTCGCTCATGCGGGGATCCTCGCCGGTACGGGAGGCCGGCGTCGATCGGATTTCATGATCCGGAGCCCAGCACCTCGTCGCACGCGGCCCGCAGCCGTCGTACCCCTTCGGTGATCTCCCCCGTCCCCGCGACGGCCGCGAAGCTCAGGCGGACGTGGGCGGCCGGCGGTTCGGCGCTGAAGTACGGGCGGCCGGGGGTGATGGCGACGCCCGCACGGAGGGCGGCACCGGTGAGGACCGTGTCTCCCCCAGTGCCGAAAGCCTGGGAGGTGCCCCCAGTGCCGTCGGGCAGCCGGAGCCACAGGTGGTAGCCGCCGGACGGGATGTGCGGGAGGGCGAGTTCGGGGAGGTGGTGGGCGAGGGCGCCGGTCATGGTGTCGCGGCGGGTCTTCAGTTCGGCCGAGAGACCGCGCAGGTGGCGGGGCCAGGCCGGGGAGCCGACGAGTTCGAGGGTCGCCTCCTGGAGCGGGCGGGGCACGAAGAAGGTGTCGACGATCTGGATGGCGCGCAGGCGCTCCAGGACCGGGCCCCGGGCGGCCAGGGCGCTCACCCTCAGGCTCGGTGAGGTGGCCTTGGTCAGCGAGCCCACATGGACCACGACTCCGTCGGGGTCGTCGGCGGCGAGCGGGCGGGGCAGCGGGCCGGAGTCCGCGTGCACCAGCCGTCGTACGTAGTCGTCCTCGACGACGAACGCGCCGGCCGCGCGGGCGATGCGCAGCACCTCGGCGCGGCGGTCGGGGGCGAGGACGGCGCCGGTCGGGTTCTGGAAGAGGGGCTGGCAGACGAAGACGCGGGCGCCGGTGGCCCGCAGGGCGTCGGCGAGGAGGTCCGGCCGCACGCCGTCGGGGTCGACCGGGACCGGGACCGGGCGCAGCCCCGCGGCGCGGGCGATGGCGAGCATGCCGGGGTAGGTCGGGGACTCGACGAGGACCGGGGCGCCGGGCGGGGCGAGCGCGCGCAGGGCGGTGGCCAGGGCGGACTGGCCGCCGCCCGCGATCAGCACCTCGGCGGCGGTGACGGCGCCGCCGATCTCGCGGGCGAACCACTCGCGCAGCTCCGGCAGGCCGTCCAGCGGCGGCCGGCCCCAGGCGCCGGGGCGGCGGCCGGCTCTCGCCAGGGCCGCGGCCAGCGCCCGCTCGGGCTCCAGGGAGGCGTGCAGGTAGCCGCCGTTGAACTCCAGTACACCGGGCGGCGGGGCGGCCAGGCAGACGGTGACCCCGGACGCGTCCACCGTGCGCGGGACCACGTCGAGGGCGCCGTCCGCGCTGAGCGCCACCTCCTGCCAGGAGGTGTCCCCGGCGGGCTCGGCCGCGGGGCGGGGCCGGGCCTTGAAGGCACCGGCGCCGGGCCGGGTGACGACCAGCCCCTCGGCGACCAGCTGGGCCAGCGCCCGGGAGACCGTCACCGGGCTCACCCGGAACCGCTCGACGAGCACCCGGCTCGACGGGAGCTTTCCTCCTGGTGAGTAGCGGTCGAGGTCCCGCCGCAGCTGTTCCGCCAGTTCAAGGACACTGCTACGCTCTTGCATGAGAGCACAGAGTAGCGCTACTGACCCGACTGCGATAGCGGTCAGCACTCCCCCGCCCGCCGGGGCGCCCGCCTCCGCCGCCCACCGGCTCGGCACCCTGCAGGCCGCCCTCGGAGTCGTCGCCTTCTCCCTCACCTTCCCGGCCACCGCCTGGGGCCTGGAGGGCTTCGGGCCCTGGGCGCTGGTGGCCGTGCGCAGTGTGCTCGCGGCGGCCATGGCGGGCGGCTGTCTGCTGTTTCTCCGGGTACGACTGCCCGAGCGCCGGCACTGGGCGGGGCTCGCCGTCGTGGCGGCCGGAGTGGTGCTCGGCTTCCCGATGCTGACCACGCTCGCCCTGGAGACCTCCACCACCTCGCACGCGGCCGTGGTGGTGGGCCTGCTCCCGCTGACCACCGCCCTCTTCTCCGCGCTGCGCATGGGCATCCGCCCCTCCCGCACCTTCTGGGCGGCGGCGCTGGCGGGGGCGGCGGCCGTGCTGGCGTTCACGGTCGCCCAGAGCGGCGGGACCCTCACCACCGCCGACGCCTACCTCTTCGCGGCCCTCGTGGTGTGCGCGGCCGGGTACACCGAGGGCGGCCGGCTGGCCCGGATCATGCCGGGCTGGCAGGTCATCGGCTGGGCGCTGGTGCTCTGCCTGCCGCTCACCGTGCCGGCCGCCGTGCTCGCGCTGTCGTACGAACCGGTCGTCTGGAACGCGCACGGTGTGCTCGGTGTGCTGTGGGTGGCGGCGGGTTCGCAGTTCCTCGGGCTGGTGGTCTGGTACCGGGGCATGGCGGCCGTCGGCATTCCGAAGGCCAGCCAGTTGCAGTTGGCCCAGCCGCTGCTCACACTGGTGTGGTCGGTGCTGCTGCTGGGCGAGCACCTCTCCGCGGCCGCTCCACTCACGGCCGCCGCCGTGCTCGTGTGCATCGCCGTCACCCAACGATCGCGATCGTGAGGAGGCCCTGGAGATGCGTGCATCCGAGGGCGACCAGCTTGTCCAGCACGGCAGGGTGGTCGGTCAGCACGACCATGTCTCGACCATCGTCAAGGTGCTGGGACCGGAGGGCACCCCGCCCTACCGGGTCCGCTTCGAGGACGGCCACGAGGCCATCATGTCCCCCGGCCCCGACTGCCAGGTCAGGCACCGGGAGACCCATCCGCAACGTTAGGCCGCGGTACCGAGGTCGCCGGCCGCGCGCAGGTCAGCCCGGCGGAAGCGCCGCCTGCGGGTAGTGGTCGGCGACCACCCGCGACATGGCCCCGATCGGGTCGGCGACGACGTCCTTGGCCGCGAAGTACACATGCCCGCCGACCTGCGCATACTGCCCGGCCAGGGTCAGATGCCGGGACAGCTCGGCCGGGTCCTGCCAGGCCGAGGCGGCGCCCGCCGCCCCCGCCTGGTAGAGCGCCTCGCCGATGTAGAGCCGCGTCCCGCTCCCCTTGGCCACGCCCGCCCACCAGTCGACCACCTTGGCGTAGTCGGCGGCGGAGTTGCCGATCTGCCAGTACACCTGCGGGACGATGTAGTCGATCCAGTTCTTCTGGACCCACTTGCGGGTGTCCGCGTACAGGTCGTCGTACGTCTCGACGCCCGCCTTGGTGTCCGAGCCCCGGGAGTCGGTGGTGGCGTTGCGCCACACCGCGAACGGGCTGATCCCGAACCGGGTACCGGGCCGCAGCTCCTTGATCCCGGCCGCGGTCTCGGTCACCAGCTTGTCGATGTTGTCCCGCCGCCAGGCCGCCCGCGAGGAGAAGTCGCCGCCGTGGGCGTCGTAGGCGTCGTCGTCGTCGAAGGTCTGGCCGGCCACCGGGTACGGGTAGAAGTAGTCGTCGAAGTGGACGGCGTCCACGGGGTACTTGGTGACCGCGTCCAGGATCGCCTGCTCCACGAAGGTGCGGACGGCCGGGATGCCCGGGTTGTAGTAGAGCTTGCCGCCGTACGGCACCACCCAGTCCGGGTGCTTGCGGGCGGGGTGCGAGGAGACCAGCTTCCCCGGGTCGGTGTTGTTGGCGATCCGGTACGGGTTGAACCAGGCGTGCAGCTGCAGGCCCCGGGCATGGGCCTCCTCGACGGCGACGCCCAGCGGGTCCCAGCCGGGGTTCTTGCCCTGGGTGCCGGTGAGGTACTGGGACCAGGGCTCGTACGGCGAGGGCCAGAAGGCGTCGGCGGTCGGCCGTACCTGGAACATCACCGCGTTGAGCCGGTAGTGGACCGCCTTGTCGAGGAGGGCGGTCAGCTCCTTGCGCTGGTCGGCCGCCGAGAGCCCGGTGCGGGAGGGCCAGTCGCGGTTGGAGACGGTCGCCAGCCACATGCCCCGCATCTCGGTGGATGCCCGACGCGGCCGGCCCGGCCGGTGCGGCCGGCCGGTGGGGGCCGCCGCCCCCGGGGCCGCCAGCGTCAGCGTGGACAGCGCCGCCAGCGCGAACGCCCTGCGAGACACTCCTGCCATCGTGAGACCCTCTCACTCTCCGGACCCGTGCGATCACGGATCGCCTCCGCGCCACAGGATGCCCCCACCCGGACGATCGATCATCGATACTTACGGGTAACGTGCACGAACGGAGCACGAACGGAAGCAGGCACCGGATCCGGAGGTCTGCCGGCCGCCCGTAGATCAGCGAAGGGGACGATGTGACCGACATCGAGAAGGTCGGAGTCGTGGGCTGCGGCCAGATGGGGGCGGGCATCGCCGAGGTCGCCGCCCGTGCCGGTCTGGACGTGAAGGTCGCCGAGACCACCGGCGAGGCCCTGGAGATCGGCCGTACCCGGCTGCTCAACTCCCTGGCCAAGGCCGCCGAGCGCGGCAAGATCAGCGAGGAGGAGCGGGACACCGCGCTGGCGCGGCTGAGCTTCACCACGGACCTCGGCGAGTTCGCCGACCGCGACCTGGTGATCGAGGCCGTCGTCGAGAACGAGCAGGTGAAGACGGAGATCTTCCAGGTGCTCGACCAGGTGGTGACCCGCCCGGACGCGATCCTGGCCTCCAACACCTCCTCGATCCCGCTGGTGAAGCTGGCGGTCGCCACCTCCCGCCCCGACCACGTGATCGGCATCCACTTCTTCAACCCGGCCCCGGTGCAGAAGCTGGTCGAGCTGATCCCGGCGCTCACCACCTCCGAGGGCACGATCAGCCGCGCCCAGGTCTTCGCCGAGAAGGTGCTCGGCAAGCACGCGATCCGCGCCCAGGACCGCTCCGGCTTCGTGGTCAACGCGCTGCTGGTGCCCTACCTGCTCTCGTCCATCCGGATGTTCGAGTCCGGCATCGCGAGCCGCGAGGACATCGACAACGGCATGGAGCTGGGCTGCGCGCACCCGATGGGCCCGCTGAAGCTGTCCGACCTGATCGGCCTGGACACCGTCGTGTCCATCGCGAACAGCATGTACGCCGAGTTCAAGGAGCCGCTGTACGCCGCTCCCCCGCTGCTCCAGCGCATGGTCGAGGCGGGCCGGCTGGGCCGGAAGACCGGCTCGGGCTTCTACACCTACGGCTGATCACCCCCGGTTGGTCACAGGGAGCGATGCTCCACGGGCCCGGCACCGCCTTCGGTGCCGGGCCCGTGTGTTTCACACACCGTGTGCGTACCGGGCTCGCATATGCCCTTCGCACACTCTCCCCACGCGCTCACCAGGCGAGTTCACTCTTCATGCGCATGCAAGGGATGCGGAACGACCCATTCGACTACGCAGAGGAGCGGACCCGTGGCCACCGAACCAGAGCATCCCGTGGTCCAAGGAGAACTCGCAGAGTTACGTCGCCGCCTCGATGTGGCCTACGCACAGGTCGAGGGAGGGCTGAACCTCCTGAGCCACCGCACCAAGGAGACGGCCAAGGAACTGGACGACCTGAACACCCGTCTCGCCTCGCTGGAACACGCCCGCTGGCCCCTGCCCTCGATCGCCGCGCTCACCGCACTGGGCGCCCTCGTCGTCACCGTCTGGCAGACGCTGGCCCACTAGTCTTCGCTGAGCCTCATGTGGTGCAGCAGGAGTAACGCGGCCGCCATGTTGGCGGCCGGGACCTCCCCGCGGGCGATCATGTCCGGGACGAGCTTGAGGGGGACCCACTCCCGGCGGTCCGACTCGAAGTCGTCCACGGGGTGTCCGACGTACTCGCCCTCGTCGGACCAGTAGATGTGGTGCCGGGCGTCGGTGAGGCCGTTGGACGGCTCCACGGTCATGAGATGGTGCAGGGTCCCCGGCCGCCAGCCGGTCTCCTCCTCCAGTTCCCTGGCGGCCGCGACGGCGATGTCCTCGCCGTCCTCCACGACTCCCGCCGCGAGTTCCCAGCCCCAGCTGTCGGTGATGAATCGGTGGCGCCACAGGAGGAGGACCTCGCCCGCCTCGTTGACCACCGTCGCCACGGCCACCGGCCGCAGCCGTATCAGGAAGTGGTCGAGGTGCCGGCCGTCCGGCAGCTCGACATCCGCGAGATTGACGCTGAACCAGCGGTTTTCATACACAGTTTGTTCGTTCTGTTTCGTCCACTGCACGGTTCTGCCACCTTCCGCCGAGTAAGTGGCAATATCGCAGCAGGGACTCCTCAGGCCTACTGTGCCTCTACAGCGGTACGCGCAGCGCCCCGTCGATGAGTTCGGCGGCTTCGGCAGTTCCGGCCGAGCCGCTGCGCACCAGGTGCTCGCGTACCGCGCGGAGTCTGTCACGCAGGCGCTGGGACTCCATTCCGCGGGCCTGTTCGGCCATCTGCACGGCCGTGGCCACGGCGTTGTCGGCGTTCCCCTGACGCAGTTCGATGGTGCTGAGCATGGCGAGCCGGTGCACCCGCCCCCGGTCGTGCGCCGGGTTGTCGACGGCGGCCGCGGCGTGCTCCCGGGCGGCGGCCAGCTCGCCGAGGCTGAGCAGCGCCTCGGCCACCTGCACGTTGACCAGACCCGGCTGGACATAGCCGGTCTCGTCGGGTTCGTAGCCCCGCCGGATGCGTTCGGCGGCCGACTCCGCCCGCCGGATGCAGGACAGCGCGCTCGTGCTGTCGCCGAGGTGGGCGTACGCCTTGGCCTGCATCGCGTAGAGGTCGGAGGCGAGGGCGGGGGTGATGTGCTTGCCCGCGGCGCGCAGCGCGGCCTCGGCGAAGGCCACGGCCTGCCGGAACTCCCGCATGAACAGCGCCTGGTTGACCAGGAGCGCGATGACGTAGGCGCCGAGTCCCCGGTCCCCGCTGGCCTTTGCCAGCCGGAGCGCCTGGTGGAAGTAGCGCTGGGCGAGGCCGTGGGCGTCGGAGTCGTACGCGCAGATGCCGGCGATCGCCACCAGACCGCCGGTGGCCCGGTGCAGTTGACGGCCCGTGGCGTCCGTGTAGCTGCCGCGCAGCAGCGGGGCGGCCTCGGCGTTCAGGAAGCCGACGATCCGGGTGCGGGTCGCCATGCCTCCGGCCTTGCGGTACATCTGCTCGTAGTGGGCCCGGGCGGAGCGCAGCATCTCCAGGTCGGCCGCGGTGACCCGGTGCCGCCCGCCCCGCGAGACGTCCACGTCCTCCGGGGGGTTCTCCCACTCCCACACCGGCATCACGGCGGGGGTGCCGGTGACGGCGGGGGCGCCGAGTATGTGCGGGCGCTGCTGTTCGTCGGACCGCCACAGGGCGGTGGCCCGTTCGACGAACCCGGAGAGCGAGGTCGCGTGCGGGAGGCTGGGCTCGCCGGGTACACCGAGGCCGATGTCGTCGAGGGTGACCGGCCGGTGCAGCCGGGCGGCGAGCACCTCGCAGATCAGGTCCGGCACCTGGCCCCTGGGCCGCTGCCCCTTCAACCACCGTGCCACGGCGGTGTGTTCGTAACGGAGCGCGAGTCCACGGGCCCGGCCCGCCTGGTTGACATGGGCGGCGAGACCGGCGTGCGAGACCCCCGCCTCGTCCAGGATCGCGTCGAGCAGAGAGTTGGGCTGCATGGATGCCCCCCGAGTGGCCTGTGCCGTCAGCGTAGTGCGGGTGCGTTCACACGGGGTGTGAACGGAGTGCGCGCATCCGTAGCGTGCGCGCACTGTCGCGGAGAGTGTCGTACCGGTTGACTTAATTGCCTCGCAAGAGGCCGGCTGGGCCACCGGCTCCCCCTCGTACAGTGCGGTGGCCTGGCTGGCGGCTTGGCCGATGTTCGGGGGCTAGCGGTGCGTTGTCGGCTGCGGGTGGGTGGGGGCTGGGAGCGCCCGCGCGGCGGAGCCGCTGATGTCCTCGCCCCGCGCCCCCAAAGGGGCGCGTTGGTGCGCGCGTTCGTTGCGTAGCACCAGGAGGGCGATGTCGTCGGTGGGGCGGCCCGCCGTGTGCTGGAGCAGGGCGGTGAAGACCGTACGGAGGATGGCCTGGGGGGAGACCAGGTGGCTTCGCACCGCTTCCGTCAGGGCTTCCTGCAAGGAGAAGAAGCGGCCTCGGGCGTCTCTCGCGTCCTCCGCTCCGTCCGTGTACAGGACCAGGGACTCGTCGGCGAGCAGATGCCCGCAGGGCGTGGCAGCCAGGTCCGCCGGAAGCGGGAAGGGCCCGAGCGGCGGAAGCGGATCGGCCCGCGACAGGGGCTCGACGCGAGCGCCGCTCAGCACGTACGGCCACGGATGGCCGCAGTTGATCGCCCGCAGCTCCCCGTCTCCCGCGATCTCCAGCAGCAGTAGGGTCACGAACTCCTCGGCGACCGGGGTGTCGGGGTCCTGGCCGCTGGACGGGTGCTCGGCTCTGGCGCGTTCGCGCAGGTGGCGGGCGAGGGCGCGGTCCAGCCGGCCGAGTACCCGGCCGAGTTCGGGCTCGTCGTGGGCGGCCTCGCGGAAGCTGCCGAGGACGGCGGCGACCGTGCCGATGGCGGAGAGGCCGTGGCCGCGTACGTCGCCCATCACGACCCGTACGCCGTGCTCGGTGGCGACGGCCTCGTAGAGGTCGCCACCGATGGTCGCGCCCCGGTCGGCGGAGAGCTGGGCGGCGGCGATGTTCAGCCCGGCCAGCCGGGGCGGCAGCGGCCGCAGCAGCACGCTCTGCGCGGCGCCGGCGACCTTGCGGATCTGCCGCAGCTCCCTGAGCAGGGTGCGGCGGACATGGAGTATGAGCCCGGTACCGACCGCGAAGAACACGGCGCTGGTGACGATGCGCGCGCCGAGCCCGGTCTGCTCGGCCAGCGGGCATCCGAATTTGTACGACACGGCGACGGCGCCCCAGACCGTGGGCAGCCCCAGGGTCTGTACGAGGCGCGAGGGCCGAGAACTGGTCCGGGGCCGCCTCCTGGAGGGAACCCCAGCCTTGATGCGGATCATGCCGATGGCCCCCATGTAGGCCCTGACAGAACAGACGGACCGACCCCGAAAGGCCGGTCCGATTCTGTCGACGGCATGCCCCGAAAGGGCCATGTCCCGGATGGATCTCACCCAAATGAGTGACCGCCAACGAGACACCCGCATTTATGCAGGTAGCAGTACTTGTAAGTACCCGTCACCAACGCGCCCCGTCAGGGGCGCGGGGCTGTGCCGATATGCGGCTGCCGCCGCGTGGGCGCGACCAGCCACACACCACCCGCGGCCGGCCGACAACAGTCCCCCCTCACGGCACTCAGCCGCGCAGCACCGCTCCCGTACGCTCCCCCGCAAGGGCGACCGCCGCGTCCCGCGCCGCCGACGCCTCGTCGACCGTCAGCGTCCGGTCGGCCGCGCGGAACCGCAGCGCGTACGCCAGCGACTTCTTCCCGTCGCCCAGCTGCGCGGCGTTCTCGTACACGTCGAACAGCCGGATGGCCTCCAGGAGTTCGCCCGCGCCCTCGCGCAGCGCGGCCTCCACCTCCGCCGCCGGCACCGGCTTGTCGACCACAAGGGCGACATCCTGCGTGGCCACCGGGAACGTGGAGATGCTCGGCGCCTGGGGCGTGCCGTCGCCGGCCTGCTCCAGGGCGTCCAGGTCCAGCTCCATCGCGCAGCTGCGCGCGGGCAGCCCCAGCGCCTTGACGACGCGCGGGTGCAGCTCACCGGCGTGGCCCACGACCCGCTCCGCGCCGTCGGCGACGACCGCCAGCTCGGCGCACCGGCCGGGGTGCCACGGCCCGTACTGGCCGGAGCGCACGATCAGTTCGGCACCGGTCTCGGCGGCGACGGTCCGCGCGGCCTGGACCGCGTCGGCCCAGTCGGCCGGACGGTCCTTGCCCCACCAGCCGGCCTGCTCGCGGGCGCCCGCGAGGACGACGGCGACATGGCGCGGCTGCTCGGGCAGCACGGCGTCGAGCGCGGCGAGTTCCTCGTCGGTCGGGCGGCGGTCGACGGGCAGGTGCCCGGCGATGCCCTGCTCCTCGCGCGGGAGGAAGACCAGGCCGGTCTCGAACAGCGCCAGGTCGTGCGCGCCCCGCCCGCCGTTGCGCCGGAGCGCGCCGAGCAGACCCGGCAGCAGCGACGTGCGGAGCGCGGGCTCCTCGTCGTTGAGCGGGTTCGTCAGCTTGACGACACGGCGGGCCGGGTCGTCGGCGGCCAGACCGAGCTGGTCGAGGACGCCCTCGCCGATGAACGGGTAGTTCGGCGCCTCGACGTACCCCGCCCCGGCCAGTGCGCGGCCCACCCG
The DNA here is from genome assembly GCF_044747345.1 of Streptomyces sp. NPDC090088. Classification (NCBI taxonomy): domain Bacteria; kingdom Bacillati; phylum Actinomycetota; class Actinomycetes; order Kitasatosporales; family Streptomycetaceae; genus Streptomyces; species Streptomyces sp. NPDC090088. The sequence goes on from NZ_JBIVDZ010000009.1 coordinate 284,842, forward strand.
GCGGTGCAGGCGCTGGCGGTGGGTCAGGCCACGGCCGGCCGGCGGCTTGGGCAGCGTGGAGGGCAGGTTCTCGTAGCCCTCCAGCCGGATGACCTCTTCGGCCAGGTCGTTCTGTTCGAGGAGGTCGGGCCGCCAGGACGGGACGGTGACGATCAGCTCGTCCTGCCCGTAGACGTCGCAGCCGACCTCCTGGAGGCGGCGGACGACGGTCTCGCGGCCGTACTCGACACCCGCGACCTTGTCGGGGTGGTCCGCCGCGACCGTGATGGTGTGCGGCGCGGACGGCGCGATGACCTCGGTGACACCGGCCTCGGCGGTGCCGCCGGCGAGCAGCACCAGCAGGTCGACGGTGCGCTGCGCGGCGGCGGCCGCGGCCTGCGGGTCGACGCCGCGCTCGAAGCGGCGGGACGCCTCGGAGGACAGCTTGTGGCGGCGGGCGGTGCGCGCGATGGCGACGGCGTCGAAGTGGGCCGCCTCGATGACCACGTCGGTCGTGGCGTTCTCCCCGTTCTCGCCGGCATCGTGGTCGGCGATCTCGGTGTTGGCGCCGCCCATGACGCCCGCGAGGCCGATGGGGCCGCGGTCGTCGGTGATGACCAGGTCCTCGGCGTGCAGCTTCCGCTCCACGCCGTCGAGGGTGACGATCTTCTCGCCCTCGGCCGCGCGGCGGACGCCGATGGTGCCCTGGACCAGCGTGCGGTCGTAGGCGTGCAGCGGCTGGCCGAGCTCCATCATCACGTAGTTGGTGACGTCGACGGCGAGGGAGATCGGGCGCATGCCGACCTTCTGCAGGCGGCGCTGGAGCCAGATCGGGGAGCGGGCCTCGGGGCTCAGGCCGATGACGGTGCGCGCGGTGAAGCGGTCGCAGCCGAACGGGTCGGAGACCTTGACCGGGTAGCCGAAGGCGTTCGGTCCCGGCACGTCGAGGAGCGCCGGGTCGCGCAGCGGCAGGCCGTAGGAGATGGCGGTCTCGCGGGCGACACCGCGGATGGACAGGCAGTCACCGCGGTTGGCGGTGACGGCGATGTCCAGGACCTCGTCGACCAGTTCGAGGAGCTCGATGGCGTCCTTGCCGACCTCGGTCTCCGGCGGCAGCACGATGATGCCGTGGGTGCCGTCGTCGCCCATGCCCAGCTCGCCGCTGGAGCAGATCATGCCGTGGGAGGTCTTGCCGTACGTCTTGCGGGCGCTGATCGAGAACCCGCCCGGGAGCACGGCTCCGGGCAGGACCACGACGACCTTGTCGCCGACGGCGAAGTTGCGGGCGCCACAGACGATCTCCTGGGGCTCGCCCGTGCCGTTCGCCGTGCCGACGTCGACCGTGCAGAAGCGGATCGGCTTCTTGAAGCCCTCCAGCTCCTCGATGGTCAGCACCCGGCCGACGACCAGGGGGCCCTTGAGGCCGTCGCCGAGCTGCTCGACGGTCTCCACCTCAAGACCTGCCGAGATGAGCTTGGCCTGGACGTCACGGCCGGTCTGAGTCGCCGGCAGGTCGACGTACTCCCGCAGCCAAGAAAGCGGGACCCGCATCAGATCTCCATCCCGAACGGCCGGGTGAACCGGACGTCACCCTCGACCATGTCTCGCATGTCCTCGACGTTGTGGCGGAACATCAGCATCCGCTCGATGCCGAACCCGAAGGCGAAGCCGCTGTACTTCTCCGGGTCGACGCCGCAGGCGGTGAGCACCCGCGGGTTGACCATGCCGCAGCCGCCGAGTTCGATCCAGCCCTCGGAGGAGCAGGTTCGGCAGGGGCGGTCGGGGTTGCCGACGGACTCGCCCTTGCAGACGTAGCAGAGCATGTCCATCTCGGCGGACGGCTCGGTGAAGGGGAAGAAGTTCGGCCGCAGCCGGGTCTTCATGCCCTCGCCGAACAGCGCCTGGACCATGTGGTCCAGGGTGCCCTTGAGGTCCGACATGGTCAGGCCCTCGTCGACGGCGAGCAGCTCGACCTGGTGGAAGACCGGGGTGTGGGTGGCGTCCAGCTCGTCGGTGCGGTACACGCGGCCCGGGCAGATCACGTAGACCGGCAGCTCTCGGTCGAGCAGCGAGCGGATCTGGACCGGCGAGGTGTGGGTGCGCAGCACGACACCGGACTCGGTGCCGCCCTCGGGACCCTGCACGAAGAAGGTGTCCGCCTCACCGCGCGCCGGGTGGTCCGGGCCGATGTTGAGGGCGTCGAAGTTGAACCACTCGGCCTCGACCTGCGGGCCCTCGGCGACCTCGTAGCCCATGGCCACGAAGACGTCCTCGATGCGCTCCGAGAGCGTGGTCAGCGGGTGGCGGGCGCCGGCCGGTACGCGGTCGTACGGCAGTGTGACGTCCACCGCCTCCTCGACCAGCACCCGGGCGTCACGCTCGGCCTCCAGCTCCTCCTGGCGGCCGGCGAGGGCCTTGTTCACCGCGCCGCGGGCCTGGCCGACCACCTTGCCGGCGGCCGCCTTGGCGTGCGGGGGCAGCGCGCCGATCTCGCGGTTGGCGAGGGCCAGCGGGGAGGTGCCGCCGGTGTGGGCGACCTTGGCCTCCTGGAGCGCGTCGAGGGAGTCCGCGGCGGCGAAGGCGGCGAGCGCCTCGTCCCGCATGCGCTCGATCTCTTCCGGTTTCAAGGCCTCGACCTCTACAGGGTCGTACGACTTATTCGGTGCCGACATCTCTTCCCGTGCTTCCGATTCGCTGGCGGATGGTCCCCGAGACCGTTGATGGGCCGTGAGAAGGACACAAAGGTGCCAAAGGCCGAGTCTAACGGGGTGGAGGTATACGAAGAGCCCGTGGGCCGCTCGGCAGATCTCAGACGAGATACGCCGGCGTGCTCACGGGCAAGGTAAATCGGAACTCGGCGCCGCCGCCGGGGGCGCGTCCGACGGTGATGGTGCCGCCGTGGGCCTCGACGATGCCCTTGACGATGTACAGCCCGAGGCCGGTGCCGCCGCGCTTGCTGCCCCGCCAGAAGCGGGTGAAGACGCGGTTCATGGACTCCTCCGGGATGCCGGGCCCCTCGTCGCTCACCGTGACCGACGTGGCTGCGTTCTCCTGGCCTTCCCCTTCGCGCGGGGACGCCGTGGCCGTGATGTCGATGGTGACGGTTCCCTCGCCGTGCCGCACGGCATTTTCGATGAGGTTGCTGAGGACCTGGTCGACCTTGTCGGGGTCGGCCCAGAGCGCGGGCAGCGGCTGCTCGATCCGGAGCAGGAAGCGGTCGGCGGGCTGCCCGGCGGCGACGTACGCCTGGATGTGCCGTCCGACGGCCGCGCCTATGTCCACGGGCTGCCGCCGCACCTCAAGCCGCCCGCTGTCGATCCGCGAGATGTCCAGCAGCTCGGCGATGAGCCGGGTGACCCGGTCGGCGTCCGCGTCGACCGTCTCCAGCATCAGCCGCTTCTGGTCGTCGGTGAACCGTTCCCATTTGGCGAGCAGGGTGGCCGTGAACCCCTTGACGGAGGTCAGCGGCGAGCGCAGCTCATGGGCGACGGTGGCGATCAGCTCGGCGTGGCTGCGTTCGGTACGGCGCCGGGCCTCGGTGTCCCGCAGCGATACGACGACGCGGCGCACCGGGCCGGTGGGCTCGGCGCGCACATACCGCGCCGACACCAGTACCTCCCGGCCGCCGGGCAGCAGCAGGTTCCGCTCGGGCTGGCCGACCCGGATGGCGAGGCCGCCGTAGGGGTCGGTGAGCTGCCACCAGCGCCTGCCCTCCAGATCCTCTAAGGGGAGGGCCTTCTCCAGGCGCTGCCCGAGGGCGTCGGCGGGGGCGGTCGCGGTGATGCGGGCGGCGGCGGCGTTGAAGCAGACGACGAGACCCTGTTCGTCGGCGACCACGAGGCCGTCGGGCAGTTCGTCGGGGTCGATGCCGAGCCCGGTGAGGTCGCCGTGCCGGGGTGCGGGCACGCGGCCGGTGCCGCGGCCCCCCGGCGCGTTGCTGGTGCCGACACTCATACCCCGTACTCCACCTCTCAGACGGCGCAGCAGGCCCCCGAGCTGGTCACCCTACTAGCTCAGGGTGACGGAACGGCACCCTCCGGAGGCGCGCTGTGCACGGGCCGATGCGTAGAGACATACGGCGGCGGCGGTGGCGAGGTTCAGGCTCTCGGCCTTCCCGTGGATCGGGACGCGCACGACGGCGTCCGCCAGCGCGCGGGTCTCCTCCGGAAGCCCCCAGGCCTCGTTGCCGAACACCCAGGCAGTGGGCCCGCCCATGGTCCCCTTGTCCAGTTCGTCGTCGAGGTCGTCGGTCCCGGCCCCGTCGGCGGCCAGGATCCGCACGCCGACGCCCTTGAGCCCGGCCACGGCCTCCTCGACGGGGACACCGACGGCGACGGGCAGGTGGAAGTGCGAGCCGACGGAGGCCCGGACCGCCTTCGGGTTGTACAGGTCCACGGAGGCGTCGGTCAGTACGACCGCCTCCGCGCCTGCGGCGTCGGCGCACCGCAGCACGGTCCCGGCGTTGCCGGGGTCGCGCACGTTGGCGAGCACGGCGACCAGCCTGGGCCGGGCGGCGAGGATCTCCTCGAACGGCGTGTCCAGGAACCGGCAGACCCCGACGAGCCCCTGGGGCGTCACGGTGGTCGAGATGTCGGCGATGACGTCCTCGGACGCGAGGTGGATCCGGGCGCCGACCGTCCTGGCCGCTCCGATGATGTCGGCGTACCGCTCCGCGGCTTCGACGGTGGCGAACAGCTCGACGAGCGTCGGCTCGTCACCGACCCGATGCCCGGCCGCCTCCCGCACGGCCTGCGGGCCCTCGGCGAGGAACAGCCGCTCCTTCCCCCGGAAGTTCCGCCGCTCCAGCCGCCGGGCGGCGGAGACACGCGCGGACCGGGGGGAGATCAGCTCGGGGGTGGGCATCGTGTCGGTCACTTTCGAGGAAACGCGGCGAAAGCGCGCCCCAAAGGGGCGCGGGGAACTGCGCGACCAGCCCCCACAAGCCCGCAGCCGAACGACTGCCGTGGGCCAACAACAGGACCCGCAAGCCATTCAGCCTGCGGGTCCTCAAGTCACGTCGGCCGAAGCCAGCGCAGCGTCACGCCGCCTTGGGGGCGTTGACGTCCGCCGGCAGCGCCTTCTGCGCCACCTCGACGAGCGCGGCGAAGGCGCCGGCGTCGTTGACGGCCAGCTCGGCCAGGATCTTGCGGTCGACCTCGACGTTCGCGGCCTTCAGACCCTGGATGAAGCGGTTGTAGGTGATGCCGTTGGCGCGGGCAGCGGCGTTGATGCGCTGGATCCACAGCTGACGGAAGTCGCCCTTGCGCTTCTTGCGGTCGTTGTAGTTGTAGACCAGCGAGTGGGTGACCTGCTCCTTGGCCTTGCGGTACAGGCGCGAACGCTGACCGCGGTAGCCGGAGGCCGCCTCGAGGATCGCCCGGCGCTTCTTGTGGGCGTTGACTGCCCGCTTGACGCGTGCCACTTGTTTAACTCCTTGTAGCGGGGCCGCGGTTGGACTCACGCGGCCCGGAAACGACTGGGTCCCGGTTGTACTGACTCAGGGTGCGGCGAGGCGCCCTCGTGTCACTTGCCGAGAAGCTTCTTGATCTTCGCGGCGTCACCCGGGGCCATCTCGGCGTTGCCGGTCAGGCGGCGCGTCACGCGGGACGACTTGTGCTCGAGCAGGTGGCGCTTGCCGGCGCGCTCACGGAGCACCTTGCCGGAGCCGGTGACCTTGAAGCGCTTGCTGGCACCGCTGTGCGTCTTGTTCTTCGGCATAGCGCCGTTATCTCCTCGTCGATGGCGCTCCGGTGCCCGGTCGTGAAACCGGGCACGGTGGAACGTCGCTCTTGTATCGGGTACATCCTGGGACTCTCGCCCCTGGGTGCTGACCTGGGGCGGTTCACCCCTGGATCACGCCTCGGCATGCTCCTCGGCGGGCGCCTCGACCTCGGCCTCGGAATCGGCCTCGATCTCGGCGGCGTTCTGCGAGCGACCGGGGTTGGCCTTCGCGTCCGCCTTGCGGGCTTCCTGCGCCTGCCGGGCCTCGGCCATCGCCTCGGTCTTCTTCTTGTGCGGACCGAGAACCATGATCATGTTCCGGCCGTCCTGCTTCGGGTTCGACTCCACGAAACCGAGGTCCTGGACGTCCTCCGCGAGACGCTGCAGCAGTCGGTAGCCCAGCTCGGGCCGGGACTGCTCGCGACCACGGAACATGATCGTGATCTTGACCTTGTCGCCCTGCTTGAGGAACCGGACGACGTGACCCTTCTTGGTGTCATAGTCGTGCGGGTCGATCTTCGGCCGGAGCTTCATTTCCTTGATGACCGTGTGCGCCTGGTTCTTGCGCGCCTCACGGGCCTTCATGGCCGACTCGTACTTGAACTTGCCGTAGTCCATGAGCTTGCAGACCGGCGGACGTGCGCTCGCCGCCACCTCGACCAGGTCGAGGTCGTACTCCTGGGCAAGCTCCAGCGCCTTGGCAAGCGGAACAATCCCGACCTGCTCGCCGCTGGGACCGACAAGTCGCACCTCGGGAACGCGAATCCGGTCGTTGATGCGGGGCTCGGTGCTGATGGATCCTCCTCGGTAGCACCACACGACGGTCTGGCGGACAGCCGCGTAACGTCTGTTTCGTAAGACCTAACCGCACCGAAGCAGAAAAAATGCCCCGGACGATCACAGGCGGGACTCCTCGAACTACCGGAGACACCGCCGCGAGGATCGCGGGGCGCGCTATCGGACGGAACGCCGTCGCCAGGAAAGCGGCGAAGCGACCGTCTGACCGGTGACCCGCCGCCCGGAGGGCGGTCAGGTGGGAGTTCGAAGCCTCCACTTGTGGGCCGGTTCAGCTAGCCGCGAGGCATACCTGTCCGGCCGGTCGTCACACAAGGTTAGCAGCAAAGCGGACAGAGGGCTAATTGGGGCGAGGCGGGCCCCGGTCGGCGCCCCGCACGGGTGCGCCTATCGTGTGGGGCATGAGTGAGACGCCCCTTCCCGGCCCCGATGACGCCGAGCAGCCCGACTTCGACGAGATGACCCGCGACATCGCCGAGGTCCCCGCGGTCGAGGTGATCGTGACGGTCGCCGTCAACCTGATGAGCGCCGCGGCCGTGAAGCTCGGTCTGACCGAGGAGGGCGACAAGTACAAGGACCTGGACGAGGCCCGCAAGCTGGTCACCGCCCTCGCCGGCCTGCTCGACGCGTCCGCGACCGAGATCAGCTCCTTCCACGCGGCCCCGCTGCGCGACGGCCTGAAGTCGCTCCAGCTGGCCTTCCGCGAGGCCTCGATCGTCCCCGACGAGCCGGGCCAGGGCCCCGGTGAGAAGTACACCGGCCCGGTCTACGGGTAGTAAATCCGCTAGGCGTCACGTACGTACAAGGGCTCGCCCGGAGGCGTGGTCCCGGCCGGCAGCAGCGCCAGGTCGAGACCGCCCACCAGGCGGGCCCTCAGCGTCTCGTCGGCGGCGAGCCGTCCGGCGACGGCGCGCGCGGTCTCGGCGGGCGCCGCGGCCGGGTCGAGGACCAGGGCGAGCGTGCCGTCGGCCGGCCCCGGCCCGAGGTGGGCGCGCAGCACACCGGACTCGGCGGCCACGGCGGCCCGCACGGCCTCGGTCACCGCCGGGTCGGCCAATGGGTCGGCCGTCGTACGCCCCTCCGCGAGGGCCCGCAGCGCGGCCCCCGTCAGCTCGAACGGCACCGGCCCCGACAGGTCCAGGACGACCGTGTCGGCCCTCTCGTGCGCGGCGGCCTGCAGCGCCTGGTGCAGCGGTACGGCGACGGGCCGCGCCGCCGGGTCCCAGCGGGCCAGCGACTCGGTGGAGGTGAAGGCGGGCAGGGCGGTGCGGTGACCGGCCTTCAGGGTGGGGACGGCCATGTCGCTGGTCTTCTCGTGGCGCAGCCCGTTCTCGTCCTCCTCGACCTCGCCGAGCACCGCGACCACCGGCACAAGGAGCCGGGCGCCCTTGAGCGCCTCCAGCACCGGGCCGACGGCGCTGCGGTCCGCGTCCCAGACGGCCAGCGCGGCGGACAGCCGGGGGTCGGCGGAGCCGTCGTCGTCGGGGAAGCCGGAGTCGGGAATGTTCTTGTTCGCCACGGTCCCCGACCCTATCGGGGGGAAGCTGCTGCGGTTGTGCGGCCCCCGAAACCACGTCGACACAGCTTTCACCGGAATCTCAGATTTCCCTGACGGACTTCTAACTTCGGGCTAACGGGGCACACAGTCCGTGCCTCCAGCATCGCGGCATGGAGTCCCCCAGAGCCGCCTCCGAAGCCCCGCGAAGCCGCCGTCGCCCCCGCCCGGCGCGGCGCCGCGCCCTTCTCTACACGAGCCTCGCGCTGGTCGCCGCCGTCGGCGCTACGGCGGCGGGGACCGTCTACGTGAAGGCGCACGCGCGCGACAACGGGGCCGTATCCTCGGCCGCGTCGCCGTCGCCCTCCTCCTCGGCCTCGGCGAACGGGGAGGCATCGGTGGAACCCGTGACGGAACCGGCCATGGACCGGGACGCGCTGCTGAGCTCGGCGATGGCGAAGGTGACGGTCCCCTCCGGGGCGAAGGTGTCGGCGGCCGTCCTGGACCTGGACTCCGGCGACAGCGCGACCTACGGCGACACGGCCTTCGACACCGCGAGCATCGTCAAGGTCGACATCCTGGCGACGCTGCTGTTGCAGGCGCAGGACGCGGGGCGGCATCTGACGGCGACGGAGAAGGCGTACGCCACGAAGATGATCGAGAACAGCGACAACACGTCGGCGTCGCAACTGTGGGACGTCATCGGCAAGGCGGCGGGGCTGGACGCGGCGAACAAGCGCTTCGGGCTGACGGAGACGGAGGGCGGCGACGGGGCGCTGTGGGGGCTGACCCAGACCACGGCGGCGGACCAGCTCACGCTGCTCCAGCAGGTGTTCGGGGACGACTCGAAACTGAGCGGGGCCTCGCGGTCGTACATCCAGGGGCTGATGAAGACGGTCGAGGCCGACCAGCGGTGGGGGGTCTCCGCGGCGGCCGACGGGTCGGAGTACGCGTTGAAGAACGGGTGGCTGGCACGGAGTACGACGGGGCTGTGGGATGTCAACAGCATCGGTCGGGTGACGGTGGACGGGGCCGACTATCTGGTGGCCGTGCTGTCGAAGGGGACCGTGAGTCAGGCGAAGGGGATCGCGGTGGTGGAGGGGGCTGCCAAGGCGGCGGTGCGGTCGTTTATTGACGCCGATTCGACTGCGTCGGCTTCTGCTTCTGCTTCGCAGTAGGGGTAGGGGCGACAGGTTTCGTGGCGACTGCGGCTGTGTGGGGGTTGATCGCGCCCACGCGGCGGAGCCGCATATCGATACAGCCCCGCGCCCCTTTGGGGGCGCTTCAGCTCAGGGTGATCCGGCGGCGGCCTCGCCACAGGATGACGGCCGCTGCGAGGAGGGCGGTGCCCGCGATGCCTGCCAGGGGGGCGGCCCAGTCGGTGGGGCTGGTCGAGGTGTCCTCGGGGTCGGGGCCGGAGCCGAAGTACTTCTTGCCGTACGAGGCCGAGGTGAGGTTCTGGGTCTTGAGCCTGGCGGCCGCCTTGATGGCCGCCGCCGGGTCGATCATGCCGAAGCCGCGGGAGTCGTCGCGGCCGCCGCTGGGGGCGTCGCGGGCGGTGTCCTCCAGGAGCTTCTTGATCTGGGCCGGGGTGAGTCCGGGGTGGGCGGCCTTGATCAGGGCCACGGCGCCGGAGACGAAGGCGGAGGCCGCGCTGGTCCCCCAGCCCTCGTAGTACTTGTGGTCCGGGTCGGCGATGACGATGTCGTCGCCGGGCGCGCTGACCGTGGCGTACCAGCGGCGGGTGGAGAAGGAGGCGCGGACGCCGAACTTGTCCACGGCGGTGGCGGCGACGACCCCCGGGTAGGCGGCCGGGTAGGAGATGTGGTCGCCCTTGTCGCCGCCGTTGCCGGCCGAGGCGACGACCACGACGTCCTTCTTCAGGGCGTACTGGATGGCCTCGTCCTCGCTGGGCTCGGGGTGCGCGGAGTCGGAGTCGTCGCCGAGGGAGAGGTTGATGACGTCGGCGCCGTGGTCGGCGGCCCAGCGGATGCCCTCGGCGAGGGCGTTGCCCCGGGTGGAGCGGGCCTTGGCGCGGGCGCTGTCGCCGTCTTCGAGGATGACCCGGACGGGCAGGATCCTGGCCTCGGGGGCGACCCCCATCACGCCGTCCTGGTTCCCCACGCCGTGGCCGTGACCGGCGATGATGCCGGCCATGGCGGTGCCGTGCCGGGCCCAGTTCCGATTGCCGGGCCCGGCACCGAAACCGATCATGTCCTTGGCGGTCAGCACGTTGCCGACGAGGTCGGGGTGGTCGGCCTCCACGCCGGTGTCCAGGACGGCGACCGTGATGCCCTTGCCCTTGGTGGTCCGCCAGGCCTCGTCGAGGTGCAGGGCGGACAGGCCCCACTGCTGGGCGCGGATGCTGTCGGCGTACGCGGTGCCGGACGGCAGGAGGGCGAGCGAGCCGGCCAGCAGCAGGCTCAGCGCGGCCCCGGTTGCGCGGCGCTTCATGAGGGCTTCTCCGTTGCCGAGCCGGCGGTGTTCTGACGCAGTCGCCGTTCGATGCGGTCGGCCAGGCCCTGCGCCTCGTTGCCGAGGCCCGCCTGGGCGGCGGCGGTGGTGGCGCCGGACGCCTCGGCGTCGGCGGCGGGCTGCGGGGTGTCGACGGTACGGCCGTCGGCCCAGCCGGAGACGGCGTAGGCGACGACCGGGGCATCGGTGAGCACGGAGATCGTCCAGGACGCGCGCTGGTGCGGGCCGAACCGCTCGGCGGCGGTGCCCTTCGCGGCGTACGGGAGGGGCAGCAGATCGGTACGGCGGTCCAGGCGCTCGGACTCGAACCGCTTGGCCAGGGCGGTCATCGCGGCCGGGTCGGCCTTCGTGAACAACAGGCCGACGGTCGTCACATAGCTCTGGGTGGCGTCGGTGTAGGTGGCGCGGATCAGGCGCTGGCAGCCGACGGGGGCGAGCACCTTGCGCAGCAGGGCGTCGAAGCCGTCGGCACAGCCGGTGGCCGGGGCGACGGCGATCCGGGTCCAGGCGCGGTCGGCTCCGCCGGGTCCGGCGCCGGTGCCCAGCACGGTGGGCGGGAACAGTTCGTCGACGGGCACGTTGTGCCACAGGCCCGCCGAGGAGCTGAAGCTGGTCGCCGTGGTCGCGTCACCGTCGTCGTCGATGATCCAGCTCCCGGTGACCGCGCCGCCGATGAGTCCGAGGCCGAGCACCATGCAGGCGGCGGCAGCGGCGGTACGCGGCGCCACGCGACCGACCAACGACAGCCCCCGCCCTCGCGCGTCGTACCCCTCCGGCTCACCGAAGGTCACAACGGGCCGGTCCCGGCCGGGAGTTCCCGCGGACGAGTTCCAGGACATCGCCGGGTCCGGCGCCGGTCCGGCGGCGTACGGGGAGGAGGCCGCCGGGTCGTGCGGAGCAGGGGCGGCGGCGGGGAAGGGCGCGGACGCCGGGGGCGTCACGGGACGGGGCGGGGCACCGGCCGCCGACGCCGGCTCGGCCGCCTTGGGGCCTGACGAACCGTCGGCCCCGGGCGAAGCCCCGGAACCGGAGCCGGACGGTGCGCCGACCGGCCGCGGCGGCGCCGCCGGAGTCGGGGCACCCGGCGACCACGATTCGGCACCGGTCGTCGGAGAGTCGGCGGGACGGGGCGGAGCGCCCGCCGACGGCGGCTCAGCCGGGCGTGGTGGGGCGGTGGGGGCCGCGGACTTCGCCGGGCGGGAAGGCGGGGCGGTGGTCTTCGGCGGGGTCGTGGGGCGTGGCGGGGCCGTGGGCACCGGGAACGTCCGCATGTGCGGGCTCCACGCACTGCCCGAGTCCGGCGCCCCACCGGCGGCGGCCGAGAAGTCGCCGCGCGGTCTTTCGAGCCGTCTGGGCCCGGCCGGGGCGGAGCTGTTTCCGTCCCTGTCGCTCGACGGCGCGGGCTCCGGCGACTGCTCCGGCTCCGCCGCCCGCAGAGGGCGCGGCGACGCGGTCGGCTCCGACCCGGGCTCCGCCCGCCGGACCGACGACCCCGAACCGTACGACAACCGAAACGGCGGCACGACCCGCCCGGACTCCCGCCCGGAGCCCGGCGCCGACGGCGGCACACGGGTCCCCGTATCCCGCCCGGAGGAAGCCGGGGACACGCCCCGCCCGGACTCCCCACCAGCGGCCGGCCCGAACCGCGGCACACGACCCCCCGCATCCCGCCCCGAGGACACCGACGGCGCCGACCGGCCGGACTCCGCGCCGGAGGACCTGGGCGGCACGGACCAGTCGGACTCCCCGCCGGCGGCCGGGGTGAACCGCGACGTGCTGCGACCCGCTTCCCGCTCCGAAGACACAGGCGGCACCGGTCGGCCGGGCTCCCGGCCGGGGGGCGGGTCGGTCGGTGGGGTTGCGGGGGGTGGTGGGGTGTCCGGGAAGCGGGCCGAGGCGGGTGGGGGTGGGAGGGGGGGCGTGGTGGGCGTGGGCTGGGGTGGGCGGAAGCTGGGGTAGCGGGGGCGGGTGATGTGTTCGGTGGGCGTCGAGCGGCCGGCGTTCCGGTCCCCCGCACCTTGTTCGCCCTGCCCCACCGCACCGCCCCGACTCGTCCGGTCCTCACGACTCTGCTGCACGCCGGGCCGCCCCGGCAGCTGGTCCTGCCCGGTGGCGTCGGCGCCATGGGTGGATACGTCGGGCCGGTGCGACCAGTTCATTCGGCTCGGCCGCTCGAAGAACCCCGGCCCGTCGGACCGGCCGGACGCGGCGCCACCGGCCCCGTCCGCGGTCGGCGCGGACCCGTCCGTGGGCTCCGTCGAGGCGGGGTCGGGCGAAGGGCGTCGCGGGATCGGGGCGTGCCGCGCTTCCCTGCTCATGCGCCCCCCGTTTCCTCGTGCCCGGGCCAACTCCTCGTACGGGCCGTCCCGCTCCCCGGCGCGGAGAAGTCCGCCCCGGGCACGCATACCCGTACACGCGGATCCGCATCCCGGCGCGGGTCAGGCGGCCGGGGCCGGTCCGTCGTACGTGCGCGTCACTCTACGGGTTGTGCGACGGCAAACGGGAACCAGTCCACGGCCCCGGGGCATCTGCCCGGATCGTCCCCCTACCCTGCGGTAATCCTGTCTGGCAGGCTGCCGTCATGACTGCGCGCGCCGCCGACCGGGCCCGTTACGACCGGGCCACCGCTCACCTGGACGCCCCTCTCGCGATCGTGGATCTGGAGGCATTCGACGCCAACGCGGACGATCTCGTACGCCGGGCCGGCGGCAAGCCGATCCGGGTCGCGAGCAAGTCCGTGCGCTGCCGGCACCTGCTGGAACGGGTGCTCGCGAAGGACGGCTTCGCGGGGATCATGTCCTTCACGCTCGCGGAGTCGCTGTGGCTCGCCCGGTCCGGGTTCGAGGACATCCTGCTGGCCTATCCGTCCGCCGACCGGGCCCGGTTCGCCGAGCTGGCCGCCGATCCCAAGCTCGCCGCCGCCGTGACGGTGATGATCGACGACCCGGCACACCTCGACCTGATCGACGCGGCCCGCGACGGCGGGACCGAAGTGGTGCGGGTCTGCCTGGAGTTGGACACCTCGCTGAAGCTGCTCGGGGGCCGGGTGCGGGTCGGGGCCCTGCGGTCGCCGCTGTACTCCCCCGCCCAGCTCGCCGACCTGGCGCGGACCGTGGCCCGGCGGCCGGGGTTCAAGCTGGTCGGGATCATGGGGTACGAGGGCCACATCGCCGGGGTCGGGGACGCGGTCGCCGGCCGGCCGCTGCGCTCGCGCGCGGTGCGGCTGATGCAGGCCACCGCGCGCCGTGAGCTGGCGGAGCGGCGCGGCGCGGTGGTGCGGGCGGTCCGTGCGGTGGTGCCGGACCTGGAGTTCGTCAACGGCGGCGGCACGGGCAGTGTGCAGACCACGGCGGCGGAGGACGCGGTCACCGAGATCGCGGCGGGCTCGGGCCTGTACGTGCCGCGGCTCTTCGACAACTACACGTCGTTCACCGGCCGGCCGGCCGCGCTCTTCGCCATGCCGGTGGTCCGGCGGCCGGGTGTCGGGGTGGTGACCGTCCTCGGCGGCGGCTATCCGGCCTCGGGCGTCGCGGGCCCGGACCGGCTGCCGGTGCCGTACCTGCCGGAGGGGCTGTCGTACGACTCGCAGGAGGGTCCCGGCGAGGTGCAGACCCCGTTGCTCGGTTCGGCGGCGGACGATCTGCTGATCGGCGACCGGGTGTGGTTCCGGCATGCCAAGGCGGGCGAGCTGTGCGAGCGGTTCGCCGAGCTGCACCTGGTCGAGGGCGACCGGGTGACGGCGACCGTGCCGACGTACCGGGGCGAGGGCCAGACCTTCCTCTGACCGTCTTCCTTCGACGGTATTCCGGCTTCCTCCGACCGTATTCCGGCTTCCTCCGACCGTATTCCGGCCGTCTTCTTCTGGGCGTCTAGCGGGCCGGGCGGATGCCCTTGGTGATCTCGTCCATGTCGGAGAGCGGCGGCCCGTCCGGGCCCGCGTCGAGGGCGATCCGGACGACGGCCGGGGCCGGGATGCCGGAGTCGGAGGGGAAGGCGAGGGACTGGACGTAGCCGCCGGATCCGTCGGCCGTCCGTACCCGCCAGCGCACCAGGTATCCGTCGTGTCCGGCGACCGCCACCCGCCCGGCCTCGACGACCTGGTGGGAGCGGATGCCGCCGTAGGGCTGCCGGCCGTCGGCGTCGTGGCCGTAGGCCGTCTCGGCCGCGTCGGGTACGTCCCGTTCGGCGACGGTGCGCGGCGAGGCGCCCTCGGCGCTGCCCGCCGTACGGCTCATCACCTGGCCGTGGCGGCAGCGGCCGGTGGCGGCCGGGCAGGCGTAGGTGCCGTCGGTGGTCATCACGACGTCGTCCTCGGCGAGGGCGGACGTGCCGGTCCAGCCCTGCGGGACGGGCAGGGCGATGCCGTTGAGCCGGTCGACCACCAGGGACGGGGGCGGCGGGGCGGCGGGGGCGCCGTCGACCCGGGTGTCGCGGCCGCCGGCCACGTCCGTACGGAGGACCGTCCCGCCGGCGACGATGGCCGTGGCCAGCACCGCCCCGGCGGATATCAGCGCGACCGCCTTGGCCCGGCCGGACGCCCCGGCCGCCGGGGTCGGCGGCGCGGGGAGGCCGGTCGGGGTGCGCCGGTGCTCGGTCCAGGCGCGTCCGTCCCACCAGCGCTCCAGGTGCGGAGCCTGTGGGTCGGCGTACCAGCCGGGCGGCGTCATGCTCACTCCCGCACTGTAGGACGGGAGTTGGGGCGGCTCCTACAGGGGTGTGACGTACGCCCCGGAGATCCCGCCGTCGACCAGGAAGTCGCTGGCGTTGACGAAGGAGGAGTCGTCGCTGGCCAGGAAGGCGACGGCGGCGGCGATCTCCTCGGCCTCGGCGAACCGGCCGAGCGGGATGTGCACCAGGCGGCGGGCGGCCCGCTCGGGGTCCTTCGCGAACAGCTCCTGCAGCAGGGGGGTGTTGACCGGTCCGGGGCACAGGGCGTTGACGCGGATGCCCTCCCGGGCGAACTGCACGCCCAGTTCCCGGGACATGGCCAGAACTCCACCCTTGGAGGCGGTGTAGGAGATCTGGCTGGTGGCCGCGCCCATCCTCGCCACGAAGGACGCGGTGTTGATGATGGAGCCCTTGCCCTGCTGCCGCATGTAGGGGATGGCGGCCTTGCAGCACAGGTAGACGGAGGTGAGGTTGACCTCCTGGACGCGCTTCCACGCCTCCAGGCCGGTCTCCAGGATGGAGTCGTCGTCGGGCGGCGAGATACCGGCGTTGTTGAAGGCGATGTCGACGCTGCCGTAGGTGTCGAAGGCGGTCTTGAACAGCGCCTCGACCTGCTCGGCGTCGGTGACGTCGACCTTCACGAAGATCCCGCCGACCTCCTCGGCGGCGGCCTTGCCGCGGGCCTCGTCGACGTCACCGCAGACGACGTGGGCGCCCTCGGAGGCGAGCCGCCGCGCGGTGGCGAGGCCGATGCCGCTGCCGGCTCCGGTGATGACGGCCGTACGGCCGACCAGGCGTCGGCAAACTGGGGTGTCGGTCACTGTGCGGAGCCCTCCGTGCTGATGAAGACGTTCTTGGTTTCGGTGAAGGCGGTGAGGGCGTCCGGGCCGAGTTCACGGCCGATCCCCGACTGCTTGAAGCCGCCGAAGGGGGTCCAGTAGCGGACGCTGGAGTGGGAGTTGACGGACAGGTTGCCGGCCTTGACGGCCTGCGAGACGCGCAGCGCGCGGCCGACGTCCCGGGTCCAGACGGAGCCGGAGAGCCCGTAGTCCGTCCCGTTGGCGAGCCGGACGGCCTCGGCCTCGTCGTCGAAGGGGATGACGGCGGCGACCGGTCCGAAGACCTCCTCGACGGCCACCCGCGCGTGCGGGTCGACGCCGGTGAGGACGGTCGGCGGGAACCAGAAGCCGGGGCCCTCGGGGGCCTTGCCCCGGATTCCGGGCGCGTCGGCGTCGACGTACGAGCGGACCCGCTCCAGCTGGGCCTTGGAGATCAGCGGACCCATGTCGGTGCTCTCGTCGGCCGGGTCGCCGACGGTGACGGACTCGATGGCCGGGGCGAGGAGTTCCAGGAAGCGGTCGTAGACCGGGCGTTGGACGAGGATGCGGGTGCGGGCGCAGCAGTCCTGGCCGGAGTTGTCCAGGAAGGACATGGGGGCGGCGGCCGCGGCGGCTTCCAGGTCGGCGTCGGCGAAGACGAGGTTGGGGCTCTTGCCGCCGAGTTCGAGGGTCACCCGCTTCACCTGGTCGGCACAGAGCGCCATGATGCGCTTGCCGACCCGGGTGGAGCCGGTGAACACGATCTTGGCGACGCCCGGGTGCCGCACGAGCGCCTCGCCCGCGATGTCGCCGCGGCCGGGCAGCACCTGGAAGAGGTGCTCGGGCAGGCCCGCCTCCAGGGCGAGTTCGGCGAGGCGGAGGGCGGTGAGGGGGGTGGTCTCGGCGGGCTTGAGGACCACCGCGTTGCCCGCGGCCAGCGCGGGGGCGGTGCCCCAGGCCGCGATGGGCAGCGGGAAGTTCCAGGGGGCGATCACGCCGACCACGCCGAGGGGTTCGAGGAGGGTGACGTCGAGGCCGCCCGGGACCGGGATCTGGCGGCCGGTCAGGCGCTCCACTCCCCCGGCCGCGTAGTCGAGCAGGTCGCGGACGTTGCCGGCCTCCCAGCGGGCGTTGCCGACGGTGTGCCCGGCCTCCCGGACCTCCAGCCGGGCCAGTTCCTCCCGGTGTTCGTCGACGACGACGGCGAAGCGGCGCAGCAGCCGGGCCCGGTCGCCGGGTCCGAGCGCGGCCCACCGCTCCTGGGCGTGCGCGGCCCGTCGTACGGCGGTGTCGACGTCCTCCTCCCCGGCCCCGGGGACGGTCGCGATCACCTCCTCGGTGGCCGGGTTGAGCACGTCGAGTTCGTACGGGTGCTGTTGCGACAAGTGGTGCCTCACATGCGTTCGAAGGAGCGGCGCAGCTCCCAGTCGGTCACCGCGGCGTCGAAGGCCTCCAGCTCGACGCGGGCCATGTTGCGGTAGTGCGCGACGACCTCGTCGCCGAAGGCGGCCTTGGCGATGGGGCTGTTCTCCCAGAGCTCGGCGGCCTCGCGGAGCGTGGTCGGGACGTGGGCGAAGTCGGCGGTGTAGGCGTTGCCGGGGCAGGCCTCGGGGAGTTCCAGCTTCTGCTCGATGCCGTACAGCCCGGCCGCGACCAGTCCGGCGACGGCGAGGTGCGGGTTGACGTCGCCGCCGGGCAGCCGGTTCTCGAAGCGCAGGGAGCGACCGTGGCCGACGACCCTGAGGGCGCAGGTGCGGTTGTCGTTCCCCCAGGCGACGGCGGTCGGGGCGAAGGAGCCCGGCTGGAACCGCTTGTAGCTGTTGATGTTGGGGGCGTAGAGGAGGGAGAAGTCGCGGAGGGCGGCGAGCTGTCCGGCGAGGAAGTGCCGCATCACGTCGGACATGCCGGGCCCGTCGGGGGCGGCGAAGACGTTGTGGCCGTCCGCGTCCGTCAACGACAGGTGGATGTGGCAGGAGTTGCCCTCCCGCTCGTTGTACTTGGCCATGAAGGTGAGGGAGACGCCCTCCTGGGCGGCGATCTCCTTGGCGCCGGTCTTGTAGACGGCGTGCTGGTCGCAGGTGACCAGGGCCTCGTCGTAGCGGAAGGCGATCTCGTGCTGTCCGGGGTTGCACTCGCCCTTGGCGGACTCGACGGTCAGGCCGGCCGCCGCCATCTCGTTGCGGATCCGGCGGAGCAGCGGCTCGATCCGCCCCGTCCCCAGCACCGAGTAGTCGATGTTGTACTGGTTGGCCGGGGTCAGCCCCCGGTAGTTCGCGTCCCAGGCCGCCTCGTAGGTGTCCTTGAACACGATGAACTCCAGCTCCGTACCGACCTGTGCGGTGTAGCCGAGTTCGGCGAGGCGCTCCAGCTGGCGGCGGAGGATCTGGCGGGGCGCGGCGACGACCGGGGAGCCGTCGTTCCAGGCGAGGTCGGCGACGAGCAGGGCGGTGCCCGCGTTCCAGGGCACCCGGCGGAGGGTGGACAGGTCGGGGTGCATCGCGAAGTCGCCGTACCCGCGGTCCCAGGAGGACATGGCGTACCCGTCGACGGTGTTCATCTCGGTGTCGACGGCGAGGAGGTAGTTGCAGCCCTCGGTGCCGTGGTGCAGGACCTCGTCCAGGAAGAAGCGGGCGGAGAACCGCTTGCCCTGCAGCCGCCCTTGCATGTCGGGGAAGGCGAGGACGACAGTGTCGATCTCACCGCTCGCGACGAGGGTGTGCAGTTCCTCGATGCTCAGCGGGGGTGTGCGGTCTGCCACGGGGGAGCTCCTTCGGCTTCTTTCACGATGGTGCTGTGCTTCTGTGGCCGGGGCGGGAGCTCTAAGGTATTGGTGAGAACCATTGCTTGGGAAGGGGGTACGGCCATATGTCGCTGGACGCGGACGGCGCCCTCGACGATCCGTTGACTCCGGTGCTGCGACCCGTGCGGGCGGGCAACGGCTTCGAGGAGGCGCTGGAGCAGATCCTCCAGGTGGTCCGGCTGGGGCTGGTCCCGGGCGGCGAACGGCTGCCCGCCGAGCGGGAGCTGGCGGAGCGGCTGGGGATCAGCCGGGTGACGCTGCGCGAGGTGCTCAAGGTGCTCCAGGACCAGGGTCTGGTGGAGTCCCGGCGCGGGCGGTACGGCGGCACGTTCGTGCTGCCGCGCGCGGACGCGGGCGGCGAGGACGAGCTGCGGCGCCGGATCGCCGAGGTGGACATCGAGGACGTGCTGCGCTTCCGGGAGGTCCTTGAGGTGGGTGCGGCGGGCCTGTGCGCGGCCCACGGCCTGACCGGCGAGCAGGCGGCCCGCCTCCGCGAGGCCCTCGCCCGCACCCACGAGGCCCCGCTCGCGGACTACCGCCGCCTGGACACCCTCCTGCACCTCACGATCGCCGAGCTGTGCGGCTCGCCCTCGCTCACCGCCCAGTACGCGGCGGTACGGGCGACGGTCAACGACCTCCTCGACTGCATCCCGCTCCTGGTGCGCAACCTGGAGCACTCCCAGCGCCAGCACATCGCGCTGGTGGAGGCGGTGCTGGACGGGGACGCGGACGGCGCCCGGGAGATGATGCGGGAGCACTGCGCGGGGACGGCGGCGCTGCTGCGGGGCTTTCTGGCGTAACGGCCCATCGGCGTGTCATAAAGGTACGCACGAACACCTTTGTGACACGGGAGGGGCCCATGACCGGACGGCCGCTGATCGGCGTGAGCACGTATCTGGAGGCCGGCGCCCGCTGGGGCGCCTGGGAGCTGGAGGCGGCCCTGCTGCCGGCCGGCTATCCGCGCCTGGTCCAGCGGGCCGGCGGCCTCGCGGCCCTGCTGCCCCCGGACGATCCCGGGCTGGCGGCGGCGACGGTGGCCCGGCTGGACGGCCTGGTGATCGCGGGCGGCCCGGACGTCGAGCCGGTCCGCTACGGCGCCGAGCCCGATCCCCGCACCGGCCGACCGGCCCGCGCCCGGGACGCCTGGGAGCTGGCCCTGATCGACGCGGCGCTGACGGCGGGCATACCGCTGCTCGGCATCTGCCGCGGCATGCAGCTGCTGAACGTCGCCCTGGGCGGCACCCTCGTCCAGCACATCGACGGCCACGCGGAGGTCCCCGGCGTCTTCGGCAGCCACCCGGTCAAGCCGGTCCCCGGCACCCTGTACGCCGGGACGGTCCCTGACGAGACCTCCGTCCCCACCTTCCACCACCAGGCCGTGGACCGCCTCGGCGAGGGCCTGCTGGCCTCCGCGCACGCCACGGACGACGGCACGGTCGAGGCGATCGAACTCCCCGCCGACCGCGGCTGGGTCCTCGGCGTCCAGTGGCATCCCGAGATGGGCGAGGACCTGCGCGTCATGCGGGCCCTGGTCACAGCCGCGTCCTGAGCCACTCCAGGGCCGCGTCGCCCTGCGCGCGCTGGAACGCGCGCAGGGTGGGCAGACCGGGCGGCGCGGGCCGCACCGAGTGCTCCAGGAAGAACCCGGCGAGCGCGGCCAGCGCCGCCGTGACGGCATCGCGATCGGCCTCCCGACCAACCGGATGCGCGCCGAACACCTCCTCCGGGTCCGGCCCGCCCTGGGCCCGCACACACGGCAGCATCACCAGCAGGTCGAACCACGGCGCGGCCCGCACGGCATGCGGCCAGTCCACGAAGACGACTCCCCCGTCCGCCGTCAGCAGCATGTTGTCGGCCCGCAGGTCGGCATGGGCGAGGGTGTCCCCGCCGACGGCCGCGGGCCACGGCTCGGCGAGACGGGCCAGGTCTTCGAGCCGTGCGACGGTCCAGCCGTCGAGCCGTCCGACGGCCCCGTCCGGACCCTCGATCAACCTCCGCCAGCCGTCGAAGGTGTCCGCGAGGTGCTCGGCGGCGGGCGGGGCCTCCACGGGGGACGGCGTGAGCGTACGACCGAGGGTGCCGACGGCGTCGAGAACGCGCCCCAGTTCCTCCGGCCGCCAGGGAATGTCCGGCTGACGCCCGTCCACCTCCTCGAAGACCAGCGCCACCCAGGTGCCGTCGTCATAGCTGCCGAGCAGACGGGGCGCGGGGACGACGGCCGGCAGCGCGGCGGCGTTCCGGGCCTCCGCGCGGTGCAGGTCGGGACTGTGCGGGTTCGCCTCACCACTGACCGCCTTCACGAACCCGGTGCGATGACCGGCGGTACGGACCCTGGCGGCAACACCCGGCGAGAACCCGCCGGGTTGCGTGACGGCATGCACGACCGGCCCACCACCGAGAACCTCGGCAACAGCACCGCGAACGACCCCGGGCAGAGCCTCCCAGGGCATCCGGGCACCTTCGGCGGGCGGGGCGACAGGGATGGTCATGAGGGGATGGTGAAGCCGCCTCACCGCCCACCGCCACGCATTTTCACCCCACCACCGTCCAACCAGACCTCACCCCCTCAACCAACCGAGTCGGGTGGTGGGTGGGTGGGGGTCAGGCTCGGGTCAGTGACAGGAGTTCTCGGGCCGGGCCTGTTGGGCGGTGCCCTGTTGGCCAGACCGCGCGGAGGTCGCGGCGCAAGGCCACGCCGTCCACCGGGATGCTCACCAGCCGGCGCATGGCGAGTTCCTCGCCGACGGCGAGTTCGCTGAGTACCGCGGGGCCCGCGCCGCTGACCGCGGAGGCCTTGACCGCGGTGGTCGAGGAGAGTTCGATCAGTGGGCGGGCGAGGCCGCCGAGGGCGACGTCGAGGACCTGGCGGGTGCCGGATCCGCGCTCGCGGAGGATGAGGGGGGTCGCGGCCAACTCCTCGGCGGCGAGCGGGCGTCGGCGGCGGGCCCAGGGGTGGGCGGGGGCGACGACGACGATCAGCCGGTCATGGGCGATCACGGCGGAGTCCAGGCCCGGCGGGACGGTCAGCCCCTCCACGAAGCCCAGGTCGGCCTCGTCGGCGAGCAGCCGTTCGGCCACCGCCGCCGAGTTGCCCGCGAGCAGGGAGACCGCCGTGTCGGGGCGCTGGGCGCGCAGCGCGAGCAGCCAGCCCGGCAGCAGGTACTCGGCGATGGTCATGCTCGCCGCGACCCGCAGCCGCGAGTCCCGCCGGTGCCGCAGCGCCTGCGCCCCCGCGTCGAAGGCCTCCGCCGCCTCCACCACCCGCCGCGCCCAGTCGGTCACCAGCGCCCCGGACTCGGTGAGCCGGGAGCCGCGGGGCGAGCGGTCGACGAGGGCCACGCCCAGCTGCCGTTCCATCGAGCGGATCCGGCTGCTGGCCGCCGGCTGGGTGATGCCGACCTCCCGCGCCGCCGCCCCGAGACTGCCCAGCCGCGCCACCGCCAGCAGCAGCTCCAGCGCCCCGAGATCCGGCACCCGGTGCGCCAGCGTGCCACCACCACCCGCCCGTTCCTCCGCCTGGCTCATAAGACCAGCTTATGCCCCCATAGAAGAACACTCCCTGGTCGCGGGCGCGGGCCGGCGGGACCGTGGAGACATGGTCACCGCAGTCCGGCATCTCGGCCCCAACTGGTACGCCTCCGCCATGGGCACCGCGGCCCTCGCGCTCGGCGGCGCCGCGCTCGGTGGCGGCGGCCCGCGTGGGCTGTTCGTCGGCGTCTGGGCGCTGTCGCTGCTGCAGCTCGTGGTCCTGCTGGTGGCCCGCGCCCTGCACTGGATCCACCACCGCGACCAGGCCCTCGCCCATCTGCGCGATCCTGCGGTCGCCCCCTTCTACGGCTGTCTCTCGATGGCGCTGCTGGCCGTCGGCGGCGGCGCCCTGGCGCTCGGCCGGGACTGGATCGGCGAGCCGGCGGCCGTCGTGCTCGACGCCGTGCTGTTCGTCGCCGGTACGGCCGTCGGGCTGACGGCGGCCGTCGCCGTGCCGTACCTGCTGGCCGTACGGCATCGGGTCGAGCCCGGTCAGGCCACCCCGGCGTGGCTGCTGCCGCTGGTCGCGCCGATGGTGTCGGCGGCGCTCGGGCCGCAGCTCGTCCCGCATCTGCCGGCGGGGCAGCCGCGCGAGACCCTGCTGTTCGCGTGCGTGGCGATGTTCGGGATGAGCCTGCTGGTCACCCTGCTGATGCTGACCCTGGTCTTCGCCCGGCTGGTGACCCGCGGCCCGCTCCCGCTGGCGCTCACCCCGACGATCCTGCTGGTGCTGGGGCCGCTCGGGCAGTCGACCACGGCGGTGGGCGTGTTCGCGGACCTCGCGCCCGGGGTCGTACCGGCCCCGTATGCGGCCGGTTTCGGCCTGCTCGCCGTGTTGTACGGCGTCCCGGTGATGGGCTTCGCGCTGCTGTGGCTGGCGCTGGCGGTCGCGCACGTGGTGCGGGCCCGGCGGCACGGCATGCGGTTCGCGATGACCTGGTGGTCGTTCACCTTCCCGGTGGGCACCTGTGCCACCGGCGCGACCGCCCTCGCCCGGCACACCGGCCTCGTCGCCTACGACGCGCTGGCGGTCGGCCTGTACGGCCTGCTGGTGGCCGGCTGGCTCGCGGCGGCGTCCGGCACCGTGCGCGGACTGCTCAGCGGCGAACTGCTCGCAGCGCCTCGGCCAGCGCCCCCGGCGCTGTCGCCAGCGACGGTCCGTACCACGTCAGGTGCCGTCCGCTGACCAGCGCGCAGGCCAGCCCGGGGAAGGCCTCCGGGCCGTCGTCGGCGGTGAAGCGGTAGGGCTCGTCCGGGAGGACGACCAGGTCGGGGGCGGCGTCGTTCAGCTCCGCGACCGGCACGCGGGGGTAGCGCTCGGCGTGGGTGGCGTACACGTTGGTGAAGCCGAGCCGGTGCAGGACGTCGCCGGCGAAGGTGTCCCGGCCGAGGACCATCCAGGGGCGCCGCCAGATCGGCACCACCACGGTTCCACGGGGTCCGGGCACCGGCGCCGACCAGGCCGCCTCGGCCTCCGCGAGCCAGCGGGGGCGGGGGTCCGCACCGCAGGCGGCCAGCACCCGGGCCAGTTCCCGGAAGGCCTGGGGCACCTCCCGTACCTCCGTGACCAGCACCTTCACCCCGGCCGCGCGCAGTGCGTCGAGGTCGGGGGCGCGGTTCTCCTCCTCGTTGGCGATCACCAGGTCGGGAGCGAGGGCGAGGATCCGGTCGAGGTCGGGGTTCTTGGTGCCGCCGATCCGGGGGACGTCGAGGTCGGCCGGATGGCTGCACCAGTCCGTGGCGCCGACCAGCGCTCCCGGCGCGGACACGGCCACCGTCTCGGTGAGCGAGGGGACCAGGGAGACGACCCGCATCAGCGCTGACGGTCCTGGACCGCCTCGATGTGTTCCGCCACCGCCACCACGATCACCCTGGTGTCCGGGACCGTCGCCCGCCAGCGGTGCCGGACCCCGCCGGTGAGGTAGAGGGTGTCGCCGCGGCCGAGACGGTAGGCGCGGCCCTCGGCCTCGATCTCCACCGCGCCGTCGGCGACGTACATCAACTCGTCGTTGCGGTGCTGGAATTCACGGCCGGCGTCGTGGTCGCCGGTGAACTCGGACGCGTGCAGCTGGTGGTGACCGCGGACCAGGGAGCGCACCTGGGGCGCGAAGTCCGGCTCGGTGGCGGCGTCGGCCCGTACGACGTCCACGCTGCACGCCGGGTCGGCGGCGGCGAGGAGTTCGACGGCGGTGGTGCGCAGGGCGTCGGCGAGCTTCTCCAGGGAGGTGCGGCTGGGGCGGGCCCTGTCGTTCTCGATCTGGCTCAGGAAGGGCACCGACAGGCCGCTGCGCTCGGCCACGACGGCGAGGGTGAGCTCCAGCGAACGGCGGCGCCGTCGCACTGCCGCGCCCACCCGCACGGGCTGCTGGTCTTTGTGGTCGCCCATCGCTCCGGCTCCCTCCTTCGCTCGTCGTTCCGTCCCCCGGGTGTCCGGCGGCGGCCGGGCCCCTCCTGAGGGGTTCTCTGCACCCTACGCATGTTCGGCAAACCGTTTCAGGCGGCCGTCACATCCCCGTCACGTCCGGTGAGCCCGACCCTCACAGTTCGCGCCAGTACACGAGCTCGCCGGACTCGCCGGGCGCGGACTCCTCCTTCGGGATGAAGACGCTGACCAGGAGGGCCGGACGGCCGTCGGGGTCGGTGATCAGCGCGGCCGACGGATTGGCGAAGGCACCGCTGCCGCCGGGGGTGCGCAGGCCGACCCGGTCGGCCCGGCCGGAGACGGGGTCGTAGGCATACGTCGACCAGCTCCCGAAGTCGTTCCGCAGGCGCTGGCCCTCGATCAGGACGAGGGGGCGCCCCATGAGTTCAATGCGCGAGCGGTCGCCGATGTTCCCGGCGGTGCCCCAGGCGAGGAGTGCCTGGTCCAGGCGGTGATCCGGGCGTGCCTGCCAGTGCGTGAAGTCCCGCAGGGTGGCCCGGAGTTGGCGGTCGGTGGCGCAGCCGGCCCGGTAGTGGCCGGTCAGTTCCACGGTGTCGCCGCGGACCGCGGTGAGGTCCGGGGTGCCCTCGGCGCAGTCGGACAGCGTGCGGGGGGCGTCGAACGCGCGGTCGGACCTTCCGGCCAGCAACGCGGCGAGGTCTGGGTAATGCCGTAGCGCTATGTGGTTGGCCGGATCCTTTTCGTAGGCGAGGACCCATCCGCCGGTGCCGTCGGGGTGCAGGGAGGGCTGGCTGGTGCCGGCCCCGAAGTCGTGGCGGCGGGTCCAGACGCGCAGGTCGGTGGAGGTGGCGACGGCCGTGTGGAAGCGGTCGTCGGCGAGGGTGGTGTGGTAGGCGGCGAGGTAGCCGCCGCCGTACGCCGCGGGCACCGGGGTGATCTCGGCGGTGTCCATGGTGCGGCCGGTGTCGTCCCGGGCGTCGAAGACCGCGCCGTCGGCCCGGCCCACGTCCCCGGCGAGCGCCTCGAAGCGGGCGGTGGCCGCCGAGGCCGGGTCCGGGCTCGCCGCCGGCAGCCGGGGGACGGTGACCGCGGCCGTCAGAAGCAGCAGCAGGGGCAGCAGCCGGCGGATCACGGGGTGCTCACAGGAAGGCGCGGGGGCGGGGCGTCAGAGCGTACGGCCCCGGGCCCGGACCGGTGCCGGGTGGGCGGGGTGGGGTGCGCCACACCCCGCCCGGCGGCTCAGGTCCCGACCGGCGCCCACTTGTCGACGAGACCGGGGTTCCGCTTCAGCCAGGAGCGCACCGCGTCCTGTTCCTTGCCCTGGCCGGCCTTCTGGATGGCGGCCTCAAAGGCCGGTGAGCTGCCGCTCCGTCATCGAGAAGTCCTGGAGCCACTTGCCGACCCGCGGGTTGCCGTCGGCGAAGCCCTTGCGGGAGAGGGTGTGCACGCCGTCGCCGGAGCCCCAGGCGCCCTGCGGGTCCTTGAGCTTCTTGAGGTCGTAGTCGCTGTAGGCCCAGTGCGGGGACCAGAGCGTGACCAGGATGGGCTGCTTCTCGGCGTAGGCCCGCTTCAGCTCGGCGAGCATGGCGGGCGTGGAGCCGTCGACGACCTGGTAGGCGCCGTCGAGGCCGTACTCCTTGAGCACCTTGGTCTTGAGCAGGCCCATCATCCCGGCGCTGGGTTCGATGCCGACGATCTTCCCGCCGAACTCGGAAGCGTGGTTCTTCAGGTCGGCCAGGGAGTTCACGTCCTTCACGTACGAGGGGACGGTGAGCTCCAGGGAGGTGGGCCCGTACCAGCTGCCGAGGTCGTCGAGCTGCTTGCCGTACTTCTTCCAGTACTCGGCGTGCGTGGTGGGCAGCCAGGAGTCGGTCTCGAAGTCGAGCCGGCCGGTGGCGAGACCGGTGTAGAGCGGGCCGGCCGCGTACTGGGTGGTGGTCACCCGGTAGCCGCGTTCCTCCAGGATCTCCTTCCAGAGGAAGGTGGAGGCGATGCCCTCGTCCCAGGGGATGTAGCCGATCTTGAGCTCCTTGCCCTGGCCGACGTCGGTGGCCGAGGCCTGGTCCGTGCTGTCGGAGGCGGAGCCGAAGACGCCCATCCCGCCGGCGACCAGGGCGAGGACGACGATGCCGACGCCCGCCTCGAAGCCGAACCCGATGTCGAGCCGGCCGATGGCCTCGTTGACGGCGCCGCCGAGGCCGCCGGTGCCGACCATGCCGGCGATCACGACCATGGACAGGCCCAGCATGATGACCTGGTTGACGCCCGCCATGATGGTGGGCAGCGCGAGCGGCAGCTGGACGCGGAGCAGGGTGTCGCGGGGGGGGTGGTGCCGAACGCCTCGGCGGCCTCGACGGGTTCGGCGTCGACCTGGCGGATGCCCAGCTCGGTCATGCGGACGCCGGGGGCGAGCGCGAAGATCAGGATGGCGGTCACACCGGCGGCGGTGCCCAGGCCGAAGAAGAGGATGGCCGGGATCAGCAGGACCATCGACGGCATGGTCTGGAGCAGGTCCAGGACCGGCCGCACGGTGGCGCTGACCGCCTTGGAGCGGGCCGCCCAGATGCCCAGCGGTACCGAGACGACCAGCGCGATCAGGGTGGCGACCAGGACCAGCGCCAGGGTGGACATGGCCCGGTCCCACAGGTCGAGGGAGTCGACGAGCGCGAACCCGGCGAAGGCGAGGACGCCCGCGCCGACGCCGCGCGGCCACCGGGCCAGTACCGCGAGGATGCCCGCGAGCAGCAGGGGTGCGGGGGCGGTGAGAACGCCGTCGATGCCGTCGTACATGCCCTCGACGACCGCGCGGATCGCGTCGAAGAGCCAGGACATGTGCGCGACGGGCCAGTTGACGCCGGAGTCGACCCAGTCGCCGAGACGCAGCCTAGGCACGGGCGGTCACCCGCTCTCCGCCGTCGCAGACCACGGGCGCGTCGTCCGCCTCCGCGAGGAAGCCGACCAGCCGCTGTCTCGGTACGACGCCCACGACCGCGTGCGCCGTGTCGAGGACGGCGACCGGGTGGCTCAACCGGGCGCTGAGCGCGCACAGTTCGGTGAACGGGGTGTCGGGGGTCACGGTGGCGCAGCCGCAGTCCGCCTCGTCGGCGGGGCGCGGCAGGATGTCCTCGGCGGTGCCGGTCTGGACGATCCGGCCGTCGCGCACCACGGCGATGCGGTCGCCCAGGCGCATGGCCTCGTTGAGGTCGTGGGTGATGAAGACGATGGTCTTCCTCAGGGTCTTCTGGAGTTCCAGGAGCTGGTCCTGCATGTCGCGGCGGATCAGCGGGTCCAGGGCGGTGAACGACTCGTCCATGAGGAGCAGGTCGGCGTCGGTGGCCAGGGCGCGGGCCAGGCCGACGCTCCCCCAGTGCCTTAAGGGCCTGGGGGGACCCCCAGCCGCATGCCACCGGACAGCTCGTCGGGCCAGGAGTCCGCCCAGCCGGCCAGTCCGCACAGCGCAAGGGCCCCGTCGGCGCGGCGGTCGCGTTCGGCGCGGGGCACGCCCTGCACGGCCAGGCCGTAGGCGGCGTTGTCGCGGACGGTGCGGTGCGGGAAGAGCGCGAAGTGCTGGAAGACCATGCCGATCTTCCGCGAGCGCAGTTCGCGCAGTTCGCGGTCGGTGAGAGCGGTGAGGTCCTGGCCGTCGAAGCGGACCTGGCCCGCGGTGGGTTCCAGCAGGCCGTTGAGCGTGCGCAGCAGGGTGGACTTGCCGGATCCGGACAGGCCCATCACGACGAATATCTCGCCGGCCTCGCCCTGGAAGGAGGCGTCGAACGCGTACGTGGGCCAGGGCACGTGGTCTCCACGGCCCCCGACCCGTCGTGCAGCACCCGGTCGCCGTCAGTGCCGTACGGCATGATGCGTGGCGTGACCGCACGACTGATGCTTCTCGACACCGCCTCGCTGTACTTCCGCGCCTACTTCGGCGTCCCGGACTCCGTGAAGGCGCCGGACGGCACGCCGGTCAACGCCGTGCGCGGGCTGCTGGACTTCATCGACCGGCTGGTCAAGGACCACCGCCCGGACCGGTTGGTGGCCTGCATGGACGCCGACTGGCGGCCGCAGTGGCGGGTGGATCTGATCCCCTCCTACAAGGCGCACCGGGTCGCCGAGGAGCGGGCATCGGGACCCGACGAGGAGGAGGTGCCGGACACCCTCTCCCCGCAGGTGCCGGTGATCGAGGAGGTGCTGGACGCGCTCGGGATCGCCCGGGTCGGCGTCGCCGGGTACGAGGCGGACGACGTGATCGGCACCTTCACCGCGCGCGCCGACGGCCCGGTGGACATCGTCACCGGCGACCGCGACCTCTACCAGCTGGTGGACGACGGGCGCGGGGTGCGGGTGCTGTACCCGCTGAAGGGCGTCGGCACCCTGCAGACGACGGACGAGGCGTGGCTGCGCGAGAAGTACGGGGTGGACGGGCCCGGGTACGCGGATCTCGCGCTGCTGCGCGGCGACCCGAGCGACGGGCTGCCGGGCGTGCCGGGCATCGGTGAGAAGACGGCCGCCAAGCTGCTCGCCGAGTTCGGTGACCTGGCCGGGATCATGGCCGCGGTCGACGACCCCAAGGCGAAGCTCACCCCGTCGCAGCGCAAGCGGCTGGACGAGGCCCGCCCGTATGTCGCCGTGGCGCCCACGGTGGTCCGGGTCGCGGGTGACGTACCGCTGCCGGACGTGGACACCGTGCTGCCGAAGGCCCCGCGCGACGCGGCCCGGCTGGACGCGCTGTCGGCGCGCTGGGGCCTGGGCGGCTCGCTGCACCGGCTGCTGGTGACACTCGGCGGGTGACGGCCTGAGAATTGTTCTGGCAAAACGCGCTCATCAAGTGTTCATGGAAGAGGTGTTAACTGGGGTCGAGATGCTAACTTAGGTAAACCTAACCAATGGAGCAGGGAGACCGGTCATGGCAGAGCGCCCGGGTCGCAAGCCGCGTAAGCCCCAATCCGCCCAGGTCGTGCGCACCGAACGACTGACCCCGCACATGCAGCGTGTGGTCCTCGGCGGTGACGGACTGGCCGGCTTCGCCGCGGACACCTGCACCGACCATTACGTCAAACTCCTCTTCGGCCCGGAGGGCGTCACCTATCCGGAGCCCTTCGACCTGGAGCGGATCCGCGCCGAGTTCCCGCGCGAGCACTGGCCGGTGACCCGGACCTACACGGTGCGCTCCTGGGACGCCGAGCACCGTGAGCTGACCCTGGACTTCGTCGTGCACGGCGACGAGGGCCTGGCCGGACCGTGGGCGTGCCGCGTGCAGCCGGGCGAGACCGTGCGCTTCATGGGCCCCGGCGGCGCCTACGCCCCCGACACGGACGCCGACTGGCATCTGCTCGCCGGCGACGAGAGCGCGCTGCCCGCGATCGCCCGCTCCCTGGAGTCCCTGCCCTCCGGATCGCAGGCCTTCGCCTTCATCGAGGTGCCCGGTCCCGAGGAGGAGCAGAAGATCGACTCCGATGTGCCGGTCGTCTGGCTGCACCGCGGGGACCGGCCGGTCGGCCAGGCCCTGGTCGCGGCGGTACGGGCGCTGGAGTTCCCGGAGGGCCGGGTGCACGCCTTCGTCCACGGCGAGGCGAGCTTCGTGAAGGAGCTGCGGGCGCTGCTGCGCGTCGACCGCCGGATCCCGCGCGAGGACCTGTCGATCTCCGGCTACTGGCGCCTCGGCCACAACGAGGACGGCTGGCAGGCCTCCAAGCGTGACTGGAACGCCCGTATCGAGGCGGAGCAGGAGAGCGGCGGGGCGGCCGCCGCCTGAGAAATCCGTGAGCCCGGCCCGAAAGCCGCGCTCCCCCAAGACCCGAAGACCGGCGGCACCCGCAGGCGCCGCCGGTCCGTGTCACCCGTGAGGGCCGCTCACACCGACCGCTGGTAGGAGCGGAAGGTCCTGATCGACAGCCATACGGCCGCGACCGCCAGCGCCAGCAGCGCGCCGCCGCGCCCGAGCACCGCACCCCAGTCGGGGTCCGCGGACATCGCCGAACGGCCCGCCACCATCGCCCAGTCGAGCGGGTTGAAGTCGGCGATGTGCCGTATCCAGCCGGGCATCTGGGACGGTGCCATGAAGGCGCTGGACAGGAAGGTCAGCGGGAGCAGCAGGAAGGTGTTGATCCCGATGATCGACTCCCGCTCCCGCACCAGCATGCCGAGCGCGTTGGACAGCGCCCCGAAGACGGTGCCGAGCAGCACGGCGGCCACCACCAGGACCGCGATGCCGCCGATCCCGCCCGGGTAGTCGGCGCCGCCCAGCAGCCCGAGCAGCACGATGATCAGCGACTGTCCCGCGGTGATCAGGCCGTTGTTCACCACGTTGCCGTTCATCAGCGCGGCCCGGCTGACCGGTGTGGTCAGGAAGCGGTTGAGGGTGCCGCGCTGGATCTCCTCCAGCGTGCCCATGCCCGCCCACATGTTGGAGCTGAGGGCGCTCATCACGACGACCCCCGGCACCAGGTAGTCGAGGTACGAGGTGGTGCCGAAGCCGCCCAGCTCGACGACCTTCTTGAAGAGGTTGCCGAACAGGAAGAGCCAGATCACCGGCTGGATCAGGGTGATGATCGCGTACGCGGGCTGACGGGCGAACACCAGCAGCTGACGCTGGGTCATGTACCAGGTCTGGGACAGGGCGTTGCTCATCGCGCACCTCCGGCCAGGGCGAGGGAGTCGGTACCGCCGGCCTCGGCCTCGGCGTAACGGCGGCCCGCGTAGCGCAGATAGACGTCGTCGAGCGAGGGACGGGCGACGGTCGCGGCGGCCACGCTCACCCCGGCCCGCTCCAGGGCCGCGAGCAGCGCGGGCACGGCGGCGGCCCCGTCGTCCGCGCGGACGCTGATCCGACGCCCGTCGAAGTGCACCTCGTGCACCCCCGGCAGCCCGGTCAGGGCACCGGCGAGCAGGGTGCGGCCGGCGTCCCCGGGGGTCTCGCGCAGCTCCAGGTGGACGGCGTCGCCGCGGAGTTCGCCCTTGAGGGAGTCGGGGGTGCCCTCGACCACGACCCGGCCGCGGTCGACGATCGCGATCCGCTCGGCGAGCCGGTCGGCCTCCTCCAGATAGTGCGTGGTGAGCAGGATGGTCAGCCCCTCCTCCCCCGCCAGCCGGCCGATCTCCTCCCACATCGCGGTGCGGGCCTCCGGGTCGAGTCCGGTGGTGGGCTCGTCCAGGAAGAGCACCTCCGGGCGGTGGACGAGGCCGAGGGCCACGTCGAGGCGGCGCCGCATCCCGCCCGAGTAGCCCTTGACCGGGCGGCTCGCGGCGTCGGTGAGGGTGAAGCGGTCCAGCAGTTCGTCGACCCGGCGGTCGAGGGCGGTACCCCGCAGGCCGTAGAGCCTGCCCTGGAGCCGGAGGTTCTCCCGGCCGGTGGCGACCGGGTCGGCGCCGGAGTTCTGGGCGACCACGCCGATCGCGCGGCGCACCCGGTCCGGGTGGCGCAGCACGTCGTGGCCGGCCACGGTGGCGGTGCCCGAGTCGGGGCGGGCCAGGGTGGTGAGGATCTTGACGGTGGTGGACTTGCCGGCGCCGTTGGGCCCGAGGAGCCCGAAGACGATGCCGGGTTCGACGGTGACGTCCATGCCGTTGAGGGCGGTGACGTCGCCGGGGTAGGTCTTGATCAGCTGGCGCGCCTGCACTGCGGGCGCACGGGTGTTCATGACAGGGCTCTCCTGAATGAGCGGATGACAGCTGATCCGCCTGAGGAGCGCCGGGCTATCCTGGGTGTGCCGCACCTCGATCGCCCGGATCTGCCTCTCGGCGGGTTCAGCTCGGGGTTCGAGACCCTGGCGGGGCTGCTGCAACAGCTCCGCCGGGGTCTGTTCCTGTTACCGGTCCACTGCTTCTGCTACCGGTCCACCTCCGTGAACTCCGGCGGGAACTCGCCGGTCTCATGGAACCGGCGCCAGCCCTCGACGCCCGGCAGTGAACCGTCCCGTATCTCCCGCACGAAGCCGCGGACCCACGCGGTCTGCGCCTCCAGCATGTGCAGGTGGTACTCGACCTCGACGACGAACAGCCGGGGCAGGGTCTCGTGCAGCTTCTCCAGCACGGCACGGCCGCCGGCGACCTCGACCTCCAGGGAACTCAGCCGCTCCGCCAGCAGGCGCTCGACCTCGTCCGGCGGCAGGGCGCCCATCAGCGAGAGCGCCGTCTCGAAGATCGGGTACTCCTTGGCCGGGACGGCCATCAGATCCGACAGCCAGTGGACCATCTCCTCGCGCCCGGCCTCGGTGATGCCGTAGACCGTGCGCTCCGGGCGATTGCCCTGCCGCTCCACGTCGGCCACCTCGACGAAGCCGTGCTTCTCCAGGTTCTGCATGACCGTGTAGAGCGAGCCGTAGTTGATCCGGGTGCTGGTGTCCTTGCCCTGACGGCGCAGGGTCTGGGCGATCTCGTACGGATGCATCGGCTTCTGCCACAGGGTCGTCAGCACGACGAGCGCCAGCGGATTGCCGAGCTTGCGCCGCTTCACCGCCACGCCGACCTCCTCGCCTCCGAATATCCGTGACCGAACATATCGCGTGCCCTACGCGAACGTCAATACACACGATGTATCGCGTCTGAGGGGGCCACGCAAGGACGTGAGCACTTGGGCCCGCCCCCGACATGCCGGTGTGACGCGGCGGAAACAGCACGTCCCTAATTTCTGTCGCTCGACAGGAAATCCGCCTGACAGGCAGGTATCGCCGTGACCACCACCGACGAACGCTCGCTGAGGAAGACCGACGACCACTCCCTGGAGGAGTTCGGCTACCGCCAGGAACTGCACCGCAGCCTCGGCCGGTACGCCTCGTTCGCCGCCGGGTTCTCCTTCATCTCCGTACTGACGACCGTCTTCCAGTTCTTCGCCTTCGGGTACGCGTTCGGCGGCCCGGTCTTCTTCTGGGCCTGGCCGGCCGTGCTGATCGGCCAGTTGCTGGTGGCCGCCTGCTTCGCCGAACTGGCCGGGCGCTACCCGATCTCCGGCGCCATCTACCAGTGGTCCTCCCGCCTCTCGAACCCGGCGTTCGGCTGGTTCGCCGGGTGGATCATGGTGATCGGGCAGATCGTGGTGGTCGCGGCGGCCGCGCTGGCCCTGCAGATGGTGCTGCCCGCGCTCTGGTCCGGCTTCCAGCTGATCGGCACGGACCCGGCGCCGACCTCGGCCGACGGAGCCGCCAACGCCGCGGTGCTGGGCGTCGTCCTGCTGGTGCTGACCACCCTGGTGAACGTCATGGACAACCGGGTGATGTCCGTGATCAACCGGGTCGGGGTGACCGCCGAGATCATCGGCGCGGTCCTGATCGTCGTCCTGCTGCTCACCCACTCCAAGCGCTCCCCCGGCATCACGTTCCACACCGGGACGGCCGCCGAGGGCGGTCTGCTCGGCGCGCTGCTGGTCGGCTCGTTCACCGCCGCGTACGTGATGATCGGCTTCGACAGCGCGGGCGAGATGAGCGAGGAGACGCACCAGCCCCGGCGGACCGCTCCGCGCACGATCCTCACGGCGCTGGGGGCGGCGGGCCTGCTGGGCGGCCTCGTGGTGCTGGGCGGGCTGCTGGCCGCGCCCAGCCTCACCGACGGGCGGCTGGGGGTGGACGGGCTCAGCTACGTCCTGACCAGCAGTCTCGGGGACGGGGTGGGCCGGGTGCTGCTGGCGGACGTCGTGGTGGCGATCGCGGTGGCGACGCTGGCGATCCAGACGGCGGCCTCCCGGATGCTGTTCTCCATGGCGCGGGACGGGCAACTGCCGTTCGCCGACCGGCTGGCGCGGGTGAACCCGCGGACCGGGATGCCGAGTGCGCCGGCCGTGGTGGTGGGGGTGCTGTCCGCCGCGCTGCTGCTGCTCAACTTCGTCTCCCCGGACGCGTTTCTGGCGATCGGGACGACCTGCATCGTGATGCTGTACCTCGCCTACGCGATGGTGACCGGGCCGTTGCTGGTGCGGCGGCTGCGGGGCGAGTTCCGGGTCGAGGGCACGGACGAGACCGGGGCGCCGTTGTTCTCGCTGGGGCGGTGGGGGGTGCCGGTCAACGCGGTCGCGCTGCTGTACGGGCTGGTGATGACCGTGAACCTGGCGTGGCCTCGGGGGGCGGTGTACGACCCGGCGGGCGGGCACTGGTACTTCCGGTGGTTCACCGTGTTGTTCCTGGTCGGGACCGTGGTGGTGGGCGGGGTCTGGAGGCTCACCCGGGCGGAGTCCCGAAGTGCGGTCGCCGTGCCGGAGGCTGTGGCGTAGTCCGTCGGGTGCGGGTGCGGGTGCGTGGGGGCTGGTCGCGCAGTTCCCCGCGCCCCCAAGACGGGGGCGTTCCCCGTAGCCTTGGCTGCAAATGAGACGTAAGACCGCAGCCCCGCCCTCTCCCCTCCCCCAGCGCCAAGGGGTGGACCCCGTTCGGGTGCGGTTGCCCTTCTCCGGTGAGTGGGCGACCGTCGGTGAATACCTTGTGGCCCGGCTCTCCGGAGCCGGGCCCGGCGTCGTCGCGGAGATGCTGGACTCGGGGCTCGTCGTGGGCGCTGACGGACGACCGGTCGGCGCCCACACCCCGTACACCCCCGGCCTCTACCTCTTCTTCCACCGCGACCTGCCCCCCGAGGTCCCGGTCCCCTTCCCCCTCCACGTCGTCCATCGCGACGCGCACATCGTCGTCGCCGACAAGCCGCACTTCCTCGCCACCACCCCCCGCGGCAGTCACGTCACGGAGACGGCGCTGGCGCGGCTGCGGCGGGAGCTGGGGATTCCCTCGCTGGGGGCCGCGCACCGGCTGGACCGGCTCACGGCCGGGCTGGTGCTGTTCACGGTGCGGCCCGAGGAGCGGGGGGCGTATCAGACGCTGTTCAGCGAGCGGCGGGTGCGGAAGGAGTACGAGGCGATCGCGCCGTACGATCCCTCGCTCGCGCTTCCCCGGACCGTGCGCAGCCGGATCCTCAAGGAGCGCGGGGTGCCGGCGGCCAGAGAGATCGAGGGGCCGGTCAACGCGGAGACGCTGATCGAACTGGTGGAGACCAGGGGCGCGTTGGGGCGGTACCGGCTCAGCCCGCGCACCGGGCAGACCCATCAGCTGCGCGTCCATATGAGCGCGTCGGGGGTGCCGATCCTCGGTGATCCGCTGTATCCGGTGGTGACCGGCCCCGTGCCGGACGGTGACTTCCGGCGGCCGCTGCAACTGCTGGCGCGGCGGCTGGAGTTCACCGATCCGGTCACGGGGGTGGAGCATCGGCTCGTCAGCGGGCGGGCGCTGCGGGCCTGGGCGTCGTACGAGGACTGGGCCGGTCGGCCGGACCGTTAGCGACCCAGCCACCAGCGGCGCAGCCGCGGCCAGATGCCGCGCGGGGCGGCCGGCGGTTCGGGCGCGGCCGGGGCGGCGGGTGCCGGAGCCGGACGGGGCTCCACCGGCTCCGGAGCGGCCGGGGCGGCGGCCGGGCGGACCGTGCCGAGCTGCCAGTCGCTCCGCTGCGGCGGGACCAGCGCGGGGCTCGGCATGAGGGTGACGTCCTGCTTCGGCTTCGGGTCGAAGCGGACCGGCAGCTCGACCAGGTGCCGGGAGGCGATGGACGCGCGCCAGCGCAGCTCGTCCTCGTCGCAGTCCAGCTGGATGTCGGAGAGACGGGTGAGCAGCTGGTCGACGCCGACGTCGGCGATGGCCCGGCCGATGTCCTGGCCGGGGCACTCGTGCGGGCCGCCGCCGAACGCGAGGTGCGAGCGGTTGCCCTGCATGTTGGCGTTGAGGTCGGGGCGGACGCGCGGGTCGACGTTGCCCGGGGCGGGTGCGTAGAGCAGTCCGTCGCCCTTGCGGATGCGCTGGCCGCCGAGTTCCGTGTCCTGCTTGGCGAAGTAGGCGAAGACGGTGCTGAACGGCGGTTCGTCCCACAGGGACTGCTCGATCGCCTCGGGCACGGTCATCTGGCCGCCGTTGAGCTGGGCGCGGAAGCCGGGCTCGGTGAGGACCATGCGCAGCGCGTTGGCGAGGAGGTTGGCGGTGGTCTCGTAGGCGGCGTAGAGGACGACCCGCAGGTGCTGGGCGACCTCGTCGTCGTTGAGCCGGGCGGGGTGGTTGACGAGGTGGCTGGTGAAGTCGTCCTCGGAGCGGGCCCGGCGGCGGGCGGTGAGCCGGGTCAGGCAGCCCATGACGTACTCGTTGCTGGCGATCGCGGTCTCGGTGCCCTTGAGGGCGTCCCGGGTGGCCTCCACGATCCGGTCGTTGTACTCCTCGGGCATGCCGAGCAGTTCGCACATGACGGCCATCGGCAGGTGCTCGGAGTACTGGGAGACCAGCTCGGCGCGGCCCTTCTCGCAGAACTCGTTGACCAGCAGCTGGGTGTAGCGGCCGATGAGGCGGCGGATGCTGCGGTGGTCGATGGTGGTCATCGCGCCCTGGACCGCCGCCCGCAGCCGTAGGTGTTCGTCGCCCTCGGCGTGGGAGCAGATGGGCTGCCAGGCGATGTGCGGCATCAGGGGGTGGTCGGGCTTGACCATGCCCTCGCGCAGCGGGGTCCAGACGCGGCTGTCGCGGGTGAAGACGGCGGGCGTGCGGACCATCTGGAGGTTCTCGGTGAGCCCGAGGACCACCCAGACCGGTACGTCGTCGTGGAGCAGGACGGGGGCCACGGCGCCGTGGTCCTCGCGCAGTTTCTCGTACAGCTCGCCCAGGTGGTCCGCGCCGGCGCCGTAGAGCCGTTGCAGTCCGCCGGGGCCGCGGTCGTGCGCCGGGCAGCCGGGCGGTGGGGCCGGGTCGGTGCTGGTGCCGGCCGGGACGGGGGATTCAGGCGTCACAGTGATCGCTCCGGGGAGAGGTGTCAGGTGAGCGCGCCGGACATGGCGAGCGAGTGCAGGAAGCGCATCAGGGTCATCAGGACGTCCCGGCTGGAGGCCCGGCGGCGGGCGTCGCACTCGATGATGGGGATCTCGGGCGACAGGTCCAGCGCGGTGCGCAGTTCCTCGATGGGGTAACGGGGCGCGTCCGGGAAGGAGTTGACGGCGACGACGAACGGCACGCCGCGCTCCTCCAGGCGCCCCATGACGTCGAAGCTGACCTCCAGGCGCCGGGTGTCGATGAGCACGACCGCGCCGAGGGCGCCCTCGAACAGGCCGTTCCACAGGAACCAGAAGCGTTCCTGGCCGGGGGTGCCGAAGAGGTAGAGGACCAGCTGGTCGGTGATGCTGATCCGGCCGAAGTCCATGGCCACGGTGGTGGCGGTCTTGGACTCGGAGCCGTAGTTGTCGTCGACCCCGATACCGGCCTGGGTCATGGTCTCCTCGGTGGTCAGCGGCCTGATCTCGCTGACGGAACCGACCATGGTGGTCTTGCCGACTCCGAAGCCGCCGACGATCACGATCTTCACCGCGGCCTGGGCGGTGTGCGGCAGATGGTCCTGGGTGCGGGGGCCGGGGATCATCTCAGAGCTTTTGAAGTCCATGCATCACCGCTTCGAGGAGTGAACGGTCGGGGAGCGCCTGGCGGACGATCGGGGCGCGCGCCGTGACCAGTTCGGCCGTGATCAGCTCGGTGATCAGCGCCGTCATCGCACTGAACGGCAGGTTGAGGTAGGCCGAGAGCTCGGCCACGGACAGGGGGGCGAGGCAGAGCCGGAGCAGCGCCGCCTGCTCCGGGGTGACGGAGGGCGGTGGGTCGGCGCGCGCCACGATTAAGGTGACCAGGTCGAGTTCGGCCCGGGCGCCGTCGGCGCCGCTGATCACATAGAGCCGCTCGGGGTTCTTGTTGTCGCCGTCCCCGGTGCGGTCGTTGCCGCCGTCCGCGCCGCCGCTCTCGGGGACCGGCGGCACGGACGGCAGCGGCGGCTGGTGTTCCGGCCGGGGCTGACGCCGTTTGCGTTGCGGAGGAGTCATACGGTCTGCCCGTTCCGCCGGGGCGGACTGGTGAGGTGGGCGCCGATGCGGACGACGAGGTCGCGCATCATCTCGCTCATCCGGCCGGGTTCGCAGGTCACGTCGGCGAGCACCGCGAGGTAGGCGTTGGCGCCGGCGGACATCAGGTAGAAGTAACCTCTGTCGATCTCGATCAGGACGAGGTTCATGTCCCCGTTGCTGATGGGGAGTTCCTGGGCGACGGCGCCGGCCAGGCTCTGCACCCCCGCGCAGGCGGCGGCGAGCCGGTCGGCGGCGTCGGGGTCGCCGCCGTGCCGGGCGATGCGCAGGCCGTCGGCGGAGAGGACGACGATCATCTCGACGCCCGGTACGCCGTCGGCGAGTTGCTTGAGCATCCAGTCGAAGTTGCCTCGCTGCTGGATCACTTGAGATCCCCCTCGTCGTCGGCCTCGGGGCCGGCCGGGTCGTTGATCAGGTGCAGGTACTTGGTGGGGTTCCGGGTGAAGTCGGTGGGGTGCACACCCGGGTTGTTCTTCTTGAGCCCCTCCCAGAAGGCCTCGACCCAGAGGCCGGGCTCGCGGCGCTCGGGCTCCGGCTCGGGTTCGGGCTCCTTGTGCTGCGACCAGACGGTCGGGTTGCCCTCGCGTTCGGCGCGCTCGATGGCGGCCTGCTCGGCGAGCCGCTGGCTGAGCGGCATCTTCATCCGGCTGCGCCGCTGCGGCAGTCCGCCGGCGGTCCACTCGGTGACCTCGGGGACGTCGTCCTCCATGGAGATACCGGCGGGGATCCGGGGGCTGGTGGGCCGGCGCTTCTTGGGCGGCCGCTTGGGGCCTTCGAGGGCGCCCAGTTCGGGCTTGGGAATGCCGGTGGCGCCGATGCCGTGGGCGATGCCGGGGGCCGGGTCGGTGGTCATCATGTCGCTGGGCACGATGAGGACGGCCCGGACACCGCCGTACGCCGAGGCGCGCAGCGAGACATCCATGTTGTACGTCGTGCAGAGGCGGCCGACGACGGAGAGGCCGAGGCGCGGGTTCTCGCCGAGGACCTGGATGTCCTTGCCCTGCTTGGCCTTCTCCAGCAGGCCCTCCAGGCGGTCGCGGGCCTCCTCGTTGAGGATGACGCCGGCGTCCTCGATCTCGATGCACACACCGGACTGCACCTCGACGGCGGTGACGTGCACCTTGGTGGAGGGCGGCGAGTAGCGGGTGGCGTTGTCGAGGAGTTCGGCGGCCGCGTGGATGAGCGGTTCGACCGAGGTGCCCTTGATGTTGACCTGGCAGATGGAGTGCAGCTCGATGCGCCGGTACTCCAGGATCCGGGACATGGCGCCGCGCAGCACGCTGTAGAGGGCGACGGGGTTGGGCCACTGGCGGCCGGGGCGGCCGCCGCCGAGCACGGAGACCGAGTCGGCGAGGCGGCCGATCAGCGCGGTGCCGTGGTCGATGCGCAGCAGGTCGTCGAAGACCTCGGGGTTGCGGCCGTGGTCCTCCTCCATCTCCCGCAGTTCGTGGGCCTGCTGGTGGACGATGGCCTGGACGCGGCGGGCGACGCTGACGAACGAGCGCTCCAGGGAGTCCCGCTGGAGGTCCTCCTCGTCGACGATGTCGAGCATGGTGCGGATCAGCACGCGCTGCGACTCGGGCGCGTGGCGCAGCCGGGGGTCGAGGTCGAAGACCTGGCGAATCACCTCTTTGGGCGACTCACCGGCCTTCAGCCGGTACAGCGCGGTCGGGAAGACCTCCTTGCCGAGGCGTTCGATCTCCTCGTCGGAGGTGGTGAGTCGCTGTTCCAGATACGCGCTGTGACGGGCGTGCTCGGCCCGGGCGTACCGGAGCCTACGGCCGCGGCGTACCGCTTCCGCCGCCGTCACGAGCACCAGCAGCGTACCGACGGCCCCGCACACGCCGACGGCGGTCCGGGCGGGCCCCGCCACCAGGAGGACGGCGGCGGCGGTCGCCGCGGCCATCAGTATGGCGGGCAGCAACAGCACGCGCGCCAGGGAGAGTTCACGGCCATTGGGAGGCGATTGCACACTCACCATGTATGCCTTCTGAGACGAATCGGCTGGGTGTCGGGGGAGTTCGTGGGGGGAAGGTTCATGGAGCAGTCAGGATCTTCCGTATGTTTGGGAACAGGCGCACGAATTCATCTCAACTCGGTGCGCCGCGGGCGAGCTTAGTCCGACCGGATCAACGCCGTGTCATATTCAGCAAGCACCTGAAAACGCCCAAAGGAGTGGAGTACCCTCGGTCGTTTTGCACGCTGGGCATCTGTTCGCAC
Organism: Streptomyces sp. NPDC090088; assembly: GCF_044747345.1. NCBI lineage: Bacteria > Bacillati > Actinomycetota > Actinomycetes > Kitasatosporales > Streptomycetaceae > Streptomyces > Streptomyces sp. NPDC090088. Next base: position 325,567 of record NZ_JBIVDZ010000009.1, read on the forward strand.
ACGTTGCGTCACGACGCACGGGCGTACGAGAGTGACTCGCCGTGACGGGTGAAAAGGCTCCCTGGGGCGAAACCTCCGCCGGGTTCAGACCCCCGCGATCCGCAGCGCCGCGTCGGCCGTGGCGCGGGCGAACTCGCCGACAGGGCGCTCCGGTTCGGAACGGTGGACCAGGATGACACTTTCGATCAGACCGAAGACCAGATCGGTCCGCAGCTCCAGCTCGCCCTTGCCGAGCGCCCCGCCGGCGTCCGTCGCGGCGATCAACTGGCGGTAGGCGTCCTTGAGTTCGGAGCGCACGGCGCGGAAACCGGCGAACCGCTCGGCGCGCACCTCGGGCAGCAGGTAGAGCGCGCCGAGGTTGTGCGGCCCGGCGCACAGCAGCTCCACGTCGGCCCGGCACAGGGCCCGCAGCCGCTCCCCGGCCGGCATCGCGTCGTCCGCGAGCAGCTCACGCGCGTACGCCAGGGACGGCGTGACGGTGGACTCCAGCAGCTCGGCGAGCAGCTCCTCCTTGCCGGAGACGTAGTGGTACATCGACGCCTGGCGCATACCCGCCCGCTCGGCGACGGCCCGGGTGGTGGTAGCCGCGTAGCCATGGGTGGTGAACAACTCGGCGGCAGCCACCAGCAGTTCGGCCCGCGGCTCCAGACCGCTGTCCGCCCGCTGCGCGACCCGCGGCCGGCCGACCCGGCGCCCACTGCTCGTCCCCATGTGTTCGATCCTCGCACACGCCGTCGCCCGGTGATCACGACGCGCGTCCGCGCCGCACCCCCGGTGAGCCCTCGGTAACCGGCCCGGAACGCGGTGGCAACGCCCTCGACCCGGCCCGCCCCTAATTTCTGTCGAGCGACAGAAATACCCGAGTCCAAGGAGCCGGAGGTCGGCGAGATGGCGACAGCGACCACGTACGGAGCCCGGGCGCATGCCCGCGCCCAGGAGGGCACCCGCGCCGCGGCCATGCCCGTCGTCCCGGCGGCACAGTGGCCGGACCCGCCCTGCGAGGCGGGCCACCTGGTGTGGGCCGAGACGGTGGCGGGCGGCAACTACACCCACCGCGTCCTGGCCCGCGGCACCGAGCTGCGGCTGACCGACCCGATCGGCGACGCCTGCGCCCATCTGCTGCTGTACGTCGCCGACCGCCCCTGGGAGCGGCTGAACGTCGCCGACACGGTCAAGGTCCAGTGGAACGCGTACCTCGGCGAGGGCGTCCTGCTCCTCTCCGACCAGGGCCGGGTCCTCGCCTCCGTCGTCGCCGACGCCTCCGGCCGGCACGACGCCCTGTGCGGCACCTCCACCCTGGTCCGCAACACCGACCGGTACGGCGACGGCACCCCGCAGTCGCCCTCCCCCGCCGGCCGTGAGCTGTTCAAGCTGGCGGCCGCCAAGAACGGACTGGAACCGCGCGACCTGCCGCCGTCCCTGTCGTTCTTCCAGGGCGTGGAGGTGCGCGAGGACGGCACGCTGGACTTCACCGGCTCGGCCGGCCCCGGCGGCAGCGTCACGCTCCGCGCCGAGCAGGACCTGACCGTGCTGATCGCCAACGTCCCGCACCCGGTCGACCCGCGCCCCGACTACGTCAGCACCCCGCTGGAGGTCCTGGCCTGGCGCGCCGCGCCGACGGCCCCCGGCGACCCACTCTGGGACGCCACCCCCGAGGGCCACCGCGCCTTCCTCAACACCGCCGAATTCCTCGCCGCGAGGGGGCTCGCATGAGCACGAGCACGGGTACGAGCACACGCACGCGCACGCAGACCGCCGTCGTCCCGTCCCGCGCCGCCTGGTCCGCCGTGATCCCCGAGGGCGACACGCTCACCATCACCGACCTGCACGGCAACCAGGCCGTCGACTTCCTCGTCTACGACGCCCACGACACCGCCGTCCGCTACAGCGCGCCGGACACGATCCACGCCCAGGGCTCCCTCTTCCTCACCACCGGCAGCGTGCTCATGAGCAACGAGCACACCCCCCTGATGACCGTCGTCGCCGACGAGGTCGGCCGCCACGACACGGTCGGCGGCGCCTGCTCCAAGGAGTCCAACACCCTGCGCTACGGCCACCACACCTGGTCCCAGCACGCCTGCGTGGACAACTTCCTCGCGGAGGGCGCCCGGCACGGCCTCGGCAAACGCGACCTGGTCTCCAACATCAACTGGTACATGAACGTGCCCGTCGAGCAGGACGGCACCCTCGGCATCGTCGACGGCATCTCGGCCCCCGGCCTGAAGCTGACCCTGCGCGCCGAACGGGACGTGCTGGTCCTGGTCTCCAACTGCCCCCAGATCAACAACCCCTGCAACGGCTTCGACCCGACGGCCGTGGAGATGACGATCGCCGGAGCCGCGGGATGACCTTCGACACCCTGCTGGTCGCCAACCGCGGCGAGATCGCCGTCCGCATCATCCGCACCGCCCGTGAACTGGGCCTGCGCACGGTCGCGGTGTACTCCGACCCCGACCGCTCCGCACCCCACGTCCGCCTCGCCGACGAGGCGGTCCGCCTCGGCCCGGCGCCCGCGAAGGAGTCGTACCTCGACGCCGACCTGGTCCTGAAGGCGGCCAAGGACACCGGCGCGGGCGCGATCCACCCCGGCTACGGCTTCCTCTCCGAGGACGCCGGGTTCGCCCGGCGCTGCGAGGAGGCCGGGATCGTGTTCGTCGGCCCGGCCCCGGAACAGCTGGAGCTGTTCGGCGCCAAGCACACGGCACGGGCGGCGGCCGAGGCCGCCGGGGTCCCGCTGGCCCCGGGCACCGGACTCCTCCCCGACCTGGCCGAGGCGCTCCGCGCGGCCGCCGCCATCGGCTATCCCGTCATGCTCAAGGCCACCGGCGGTGGCGGCGGCATCGGCATGTCGGCATGTCGATCCGCCGACGAACTGACCGACGCCTGGGAGCGGGTGCAGCGCGTCGCCGCCGCCTCCTTCTCCTCCGCCGGGGTCTTCCTGGAACGCCTGGTCGAGCACGCCCGCCATGTCGAGGTCCAGGTCTTCGGCGACGGCACCGGCCGCGTCGTCACCTTCGGCGACCGCGACTGCTCGCTCCAGCGCCGCAACCAGAAGGTGGTCGAGGAGGCCCCGGCCCCCGGCCTGCCCGACCACGTCCGCGGCCGACTGGCCACCGCCGCCCGCGAACTGTGCGCCTCGGTCGGCTACCGCTCCGCCGGCACGGTCGAGTTCGTGTACGACGCGGCCCGCGAGGAGGCCTACTTCCTGGAGGTCAACACCCGCCTCCAGGTGGAACACCCGGTCACCGAGGAGATCTACGGCGTCGACCTGGTCGCCTGGATGCTGCGCCTGGCGCGGGGCGAGACCGACGTCGTCCGCGACCCGGGCGCACCGCGCGGCCACGCCGTCGAGGCCCGCGTCTACGCCGAGGACCCCACCCGTGACCACCGGCCCAGCGCGGGCCTGCTGACCCGGGTGGAGTTCCCGGCGGACGTCCGCGTCGACGGCTGGGTGGAGACCGGCACCGAGGTCACGACGTCGTACGACCCGATGCTCGCCAAGGTCATCGCGTACGGCCCCGACCGCGCCGAGGCACTGCGCCGCCTCGACGAGGCGCTGGCCCGCACCCGGGTCGACGGCATCGAGACCAACCTCGGCCTGGTCCGCGCGGCCCTCGCCGAACCCGCCTTCCGCGCCGCCGCCCACGCCACGGCGACCCTCGCCGAGGTCACCGACCCCACCCCCCGTATCGAGGTGGTCGCCGCCGGCACGCTCACCACGGTCCAGGACTGGCCGGGCCGCACCGGCTACTGGCAGGTCGGCGTCCCCCCGTGCGGCCCGATGGACGACCGCTCCTTCCGCCTCGGCAACCGCGCCCTGGGCAACCCGGAGGGCGCCCCCGGCCTCGAATGCACCCTCCAGGGCCCGTCCCTGCGCTTCACCCACCCCACCACGGTCTGCGTGACCGGTGCCCCGGCCCCGGTGACCCTGGACGGCACCCCGGTCGCCCAGTGGGAGCCGGTGACGGTCCCGGCGGGCGGCCTGCTGGAGATCGGCGCCCCCTCCGCACACGGCCTGCGCACCTACGTCCTCTTCGCCGGCGGCGGCCTGGACGTCCCGCCCTTCCTGGGCAGCGCGAGCACCTTCACGCTCGGCCGGTTCGGCGGTCACGGCGGCCGGGCCCTGCGCACGGGCGACGTCCTGCACGGCGGAGCCGTCACGGAGGGCGAACCGGTCGCCGAACGCCCGCGGTTCACCTCCGCCTGGAACCTCGCGGCCGTCGAGGGCCCCCACGCCGCACCGGAGTTCTTCACCGAGGACGACATCCGCGACTTCTACGCCGCCGAGTGGAAGGTGCACTTCAACTCGGCCCGCACCGGCGTCCGGCTGGTCGGCCCCAAGCCGCGCTGGGCCCGCACCGACGGCGGCGAGGCCGGCCTGCACCCGTCCAACATCCACGACACCCCGTACTCGGTCGGCGCCGTCGACTACACCGGCGACATGCCGGTCCTGCTCGGCCCCGACGGCCCCTCCCTGGGCGGCTTCGTCTGCCCGGCGACCGTCCTGAGCGGCGAACGCTGGAAACTGGGCCAGCTCCGCCCCGGCGACACGGTCCGCTTCGCCCCGGTCGACATCACGGGCGCGGCCCGCCCCGAGATCGTCGACGGCGGCATCCTGGCCCGCGACGGCGATGTGACCTATCGCCGCAGCGGCGACGACAACCTGCTGGTCGAGTTCGGCCCGATGCAGCTCGACCTGGCGCTCCGCATGCGCGTCCACGCGCTGATGGAGGCGGTGACGGCGGCGGCCCTGCCCGGGGTCACCGACCTCACCCCCGGCATCCGCTCGCTCCAGATCCAGACGGACCCCCGTCTCCTCTCCCAGCCCGAACTCCTCGCCGCCGTACGGGACATCGTCACCGCACTCCCGCCCACCGACGAACTCGTGGTCCCCTCCCGCACGGTCCACCTCCCCCTCTCCTGGGACGACCCGGCGACCCGCGAGGCGATCGCCCGCTACATGGCGGGGGTCCGCGACGACGCCCCCTGGTGCCCGTGGAACATCGAGTTCATCCGCCGGATCAACGGCCTGGACTCGGTCGAGGACGTCTACCGCACGGTCTTCGACGCGGAGTACCTCGTCCTCGGCCTGGGCGACGTCTACCTGGGCGCCCCGGTCGCCACCCCGCTCGACCCGCGCCACCGCCTGGTCACCACCAAGTACAACCCGGCCCGCACCTGGACCGCCGAGAACTCCGTCGGCATCGGCGGCGCCTACCTGTGCGTCTACGGCATGGAAGGACCGGGCGGCTACCAGTTCGTGGGCCGGACGACCCAGGTGTGGTCGGGCTGGCAGCAGCGCGGCGCGTTCGAACCGGGCTCGCCGTGGCTGCTGCGCTTCTTCGACCGGATCAGGTGGTACCCGGTGTCGGCGGACGAACTCCTCGACCTGCGCGCCGACATCACCTCCGGCCGCTTCGTGCCCCGCATCGAGGAAGGCACCTTCTCCCTCGCCGCGTACCAGGACTTCCTCACCGAACACGCCGACGCCATAGCCGAGTTCAGGACGAGCCAGCAGGCGGCCTTCGGCGCGGAACGCGACGCGTGGGAGGCGGCGGGCGAGTTCGCGCGGGCGGACGCCGCCACGGCACCCGCCGCCGCACCGGCCGAGGTGTCGATACCGCCGGGCGGCCGCCTGATCGAGGCCGAGTTCGCCGCCTCCGTCTGGCAGCTGAACGTACGCCCGGGCGACGAGGTGGCGTCCGGCCAGCCCCTCCTCGCCCTGGAGGCGATGAAGATGGAGTCCAGGGTGCACGCGCCGATGGCAGGCGTGGTGGCGGAGATCCTGGCGAGGCCCGGCGACCAGGTGGAGGCGGGGACAGCCCTGCTCGTCCTGGCGCCGGCCGCGAACTGACCGACAGGAGCAAGAGCATGTCCAGCACCGTCTCCCGTGTCCGTGCCGCCTACGCGCGCGTCGAAGCGGTCGACCGCCCCGAGATCTGGATCGACCTGCGCCTGCGGGAGGAGGTCGAGGCGGAGGCCCGCGCGATCGACGAACGGGTCGCCGCCGGCGAACGGCTCCCCCTCGCGGGCCGCCTGTTCGCCGCCAAGGGCAACATCGATGTGCACGGTCTGCCCACGACGGCGGGCTGCCCGGCCTACGCGTACGAACCGGAGGCCGACGCCCCGGTGGTGGCCAGGCTGCGCGCGGCCGGGGCGATCGCCCTCGGCACCACCAACCTCGACCAGTTCGCGACCGGCCTGGTCGGCACCCGCTCCCCGTACGGCGCGGTCCGCAACGCGGTCGACCCGGCCAGGATCAGCGGCGGCTCCAGCTCCGGCTCGGCCGTCGCCGTGGCCCTGGGCATCGTCGACCTGGCCCTCGGCACGGACACCGCGGGCTCGGGCCGGGTCCCGGCCGCCTTCAACGGCATCGTCGGCCTGAAGCCGACCCGCGGCCTGGTGCCCACGGCCGGGGTGGTCCCGGCGTGCGCCTCGGTGGACTGTGTGACGGTGTTCGCCCGGACCCTTCCGGAGGCCGAGCAGGCCTTGTGGTATGTCACACAGCACCCGGACCGCCCGCTCCCGCCCCTCCCCCAGCGACCCCCCGGCCCCTGGCGCATCGCCGTCCCACCGCTCGCCCAGCTCGGCGAGCTGGACGAGGGCTGGGCGGAGGCCTATGAGCGGACAGTCGCCCGCCTGGCCGCCTCCGGCGCCACGATCCAGCCCCTGGACCTGACGCCCTTCACCGAGGCGGCGGCCATGCTCTACGACGGCGCGTTCGTCGCCGAGCGCTACACAGCGGTGGGCGCCTTCATCGACAAGTCGATCTCATCGGGCGGCGAGGGCCTGGACCCCACGGTCGCGGGCATCATCACCCGGGCCCGTGACATCCCCGCGCACCGGCTCTTCACCGACCAGGACCGACTGGCGGCCCTGCGCACCCGCGCCCTGGCCGAACTGTCCGACGCGGACGCCCTGCTCCTCCCCACGACCCCCGGTCACCCCACCCTCGCCGAGGTCGCCGCCGACCCCCTGGGCGCCAACGCCCGCCTGGGCCGCTTCACCAACTCCACGAACCTCTTCGACCTGGCCGCGGTGGCGGTCCCGGCCGGTGAGGTGAACGGCCTCCCCTTCGGCGTCATGCTGATCGGCCCCGCCTTCACCGACGACCGCCTGACCACCATCGCCCGCGCCCTGGAACCCCGGGTGAGCCTCGCGGTCCTGGGCGCCCACCTGACCGGCCAGCCCCTCAACCCCCAACTCCTCGCCCTGGGAGCGGTACTCGACCGCACGACGACCACGGCACCGACGTACCGCTTCTACGCCCTCGGGACGACCCCGCCGAAGCCGGGCCTGGTCCACGTGGACGAGGGCGGCGCCGCGATCGAGGCGGAGGTATGGAGCCTGCCCCCCGAAGGCCTGGGCCGCCTGCTCACCGCACTCCCCCGCCCGATGACGCTGGGCAGCGTGGAACTGGCAGACGGCACCAGCGTCCCCGGCTTCCTGTGCGAACCGAGCGCACTGACGGACGCCGAGGACATCACCCACCACGGAGGATGGCGAGCCTTCTTGAAAGAGGCCTAGGACGAGCGCCCCTTAGGGGCGCGGGGCTGTATGCGATATGCGGCTACCGCCGCGCGGGCGCGACCAGCCACACCCCACCCGCACCCGCCAACCCACCCGTCACCCCACCGACGAGTACGCCACAACCCCCCGCAACACCAGATCAACCGCCTTCCGCGCAGTCTTGGCCACGGTCGAGCCCTCCGCGGGAGAAGCCGCCGCGGACAGCTGCCCCAGCACATCGATCACCTGCTTGCACCAGCGCACGAAGTCACCGGCCGGCATCTCCGCCTCCCGCAGCACCTCGTCCAGCCCCATCCCGGAGGCCCACATATAGGCGGCCCAGGCGAAGCCGAGTTCCGGCTCACGCTGCCCGACCCCTTCGGTCTGCGTGATCCGGAACTCCTCTTCCAGCGCGTCGAGCCGCCCCCAGATCCGGACCATCTCGCCGAGCGCGGCCCTGGCCTTCCCGGACGGCAGCTTCGGCACCATCGCGTCGTCCCCGACCCGGGCCTCGTACACCAGCGCCGAGACGCAGGCGGCGAGTTCGGCGGGGCCGAGGCCTTCCCAGACCCCCGCCCGCAAGCATTCACTCGCCAACAGGTCCAGTTCGCCGTACAGCCGGGCCAGCCGCTTGCCGTGCTCGGTGACCTCGTCCCCGCGCAGGTAGTCCAGTTCGGTGAGCAGCGCCACGATCCGGTCGAAGGTGCGGGCGATGGTGTTGGTCCGCCCCTCGATGCGCCGCTCCAGCTGCGAGGTGTCCCGGATCAGCCGGTGGTACCGCTCGGCCCAGCGGGCGTGGTCCTCACGGTCGTTGCACCCGTGGCAGGGGTGCGCCCGGATGGCCGTGCGCAGCCGCGCGATCTCCCGGTCGTCCGCGGCCTGCGACCGCTTCTTGCGAGCGCGCTCCGGCGGGATGTGCCCGGCCTTGGTGCGCAGCGCGGACGCGAGGTCCCGACGGGACTGCGGGGAACGGGGGTTGAAGGACTTGGGGATCCGCATCCGCTCCAGCGCCTCGACGGGCACCGGGAAATCGATCGAGGCCAGCCGCTTGACCTGCCGCTCGGCCGTCAGCACCAACGGGCGCGGCCCGTCGTGCTGTTCGAAGCCGCGGTGGCCGTTGGACCGCCCGGCGGGCAGCCCGGGGTCGAGGACGAGGGCCAGGCCCGCGTACTTGCCCGTCGGGACGTGGATGACATCGCCCGGCTTGAGCTTCTCCAGTGCCACGGCCGCCTCGGCGCGCCGCTGGGCGACGCCCTGCCGGGCCAGTTCGGTCTCCCGGTCCTTCAGTTCGCGGCGCAGCCGGGCGTAGTCCTCGAAGTCGCCCAGGTGGCAGGTCATGGACTCCTTGTAGCCGGCGAGCCCTTCCTCGTTGCGCTGCACCTGACGGGAGATCCCGACGACCGACTTGTCGGCCTGGAACTGCGCGAACGAGGTCTCCAGCAGCTCGCGCGAGCGGTGCCGCCCGAACTGCTCGACCAGGTTGACCGCCATGTTGTACGACGGCTTGAAGCTGGACCGCAGCGGATACGTACGCGTACCCGCGAGCCCGGCCAGGTGCTCGGGGCTCATCCCGCGCTGCCACAGCACCACGGCATGGCCCTCGACGTCGATGCCCCGCCGACCCGCACGGCCCGTCAGCTGGGTGTACTCGCCGGGGGTGATGTCGGCGTGCTGCTCGCCGTTCCACTTGACGAGCTTCTCCAACACCACCGAGCGGGCGGGCATGTTGATGCCGAGCGCGAGGGTCTCGGTGGCGAACACGGCCTTGACCAGGCCGCGGACGAAGAGTTCCTCGACGACTTCCTTGAAGGTGGGGAGCATGCCGGCGTGGTGGGCGGCGATCCCGCGCTCCAGGCCCTCCAGCCACTCGTAGTAGCCGAGGACGTGCAGGTCCTCCGGCGGGATGGACGAGGTGCGTTCCTCGACGAGGGCGCGCACCTTCTCCCGCGCCTCGTCGTCGTTGAGCCGCAGGCCCGCGTGCAGGCACTGCTGTACGGCGGCCTCGCAGGCGGCGCGGCTGAAGATGAAGGTGATGGCGGGCAGCAGGCCCTCGTTGTCGAGGCGTTCGATGACCTCGGGGCGGCCCGGGGTCCATACCCGGGAGCGCTGCCGGCGCTCCCGCTCCCGGTCGGCCTCGCGCATGGCGCGGCCGCGTCTGCGGTCCTGGTACGACGGACGCTGTGCCTCCATCCGGGCCAGCCGGGTGAGGTCGGGGTTGACGGCCTTCTTCTGGCCCTCGCCCTCCTCGAACAGGTCGTACATCCGGCGTCCGGCGAGCACGTGCTGGAACAGCGGGACGGGCCGGTGTTCGGAGACGATGACCTCGGTGTCGCCACGGACGGTGTCGAGCCAGTCGCCGAACTCCTCGGCGTTGGAGACCGTGGCCGACAGGGACACCAGGGTCACGGACTCCGGGAGGTGGATGATCACCTCTTCCCAGACGGCGCCGCGGAAGCGGTCGGAGAGGTAGTGGACCTCGTCCATCACCACGTAGCCGAGGCCGATGAGGGTCTGGGAGCCCGCGTACAGCATGTTCCGCAGGACCTCGGTGGTCATGACGACCACGGCGGCGTCCGGGTTGATGCTGTTGTCGCCGGTGAGCAGGCCGACCATGCCGTCGCCGTAGCGGCGGCAGAGGTCGGCGTACTTCTGGTTCGACAGCGCCTTGATGGGTGTCGTGTAGAAGCACTTCTTGCCCTGCATGAGGGCGAGGTGGACGGCGAACTCGCCCACGATCGTCTTGCCGGAGCCGGTGGGGGCGGCCACCAGTACGCCCTTTCCGGCTTCGAGCGACTGGCAGGCCTCGATCTGGAAGGGGTCGAGGCCGAAGTCGTACATCTCGCGGAACGACGCGAGCGCGGTGGCCTGCTCGGCTGCCCGCTGGCGGGCCGCCGCATATCGCTCGGCCGGTGAGAGGTCCTCTGTCATCGTGCTTTCGAGCGTACCGGTCCCCACTGACAACAGGACGATCATTATCCGGAACATGGGACAACGGACGACGAAGAGGTGCCCGCGTCCTGGGACGCGGGCACCTCTCGGTGGCTGTGGTGGCCGGTCAGGTCACGTCGTCGTAGCCGTTGACCCGGTCCGGGCCGGCCTCGGGCAGCGCGCGGCTGGCGGAGACGGTCTCGACCTCGCCGACGTCCTCGGGCGTGAGATCGAGGTCGGAGGCCTCGTCGTCGTCCAGGCCGTCCTCGTCGCGGCGGCGCCTGCGGCGGTCGTTGAGGAGGGAGAACGCGACCGCGCCGAAGTACAGCACCCAGATCGGTCCGGCGAGCGCCAGCATGGAGAGCGGGTCGGTGCTCGGGGTGGCCACGGCCGCGAAGACCGTGATGCCGAGGATCATCGCCCGCCACCAGCCGAGCATGCGCTTACCGGTGATGATGCCGGTGAGATTGAGCATCACCAGGAGCAGCGGCAGCTCGAAGGAGAGACCGAAGACGATCACCATGCGGGTGACCAGCTGCAGCAGGTCGTCGAGGGGCAGCAGGTTGGCGATGCTGCCGCTCGGAGTGAAGTCGATCAGCACCTTGGCGGTGGTGGGCAGCACCGCGTACGCGAAGTAGGCGCCGCCGAGGAAGAGCGGGGCGCCGGTGAAGACGAACGCGTAGGCGTACTTCTTCTCGTTCCTGTGCAGACCCGGGGCGACGAAGGCCCACAGCTGGTACAGCCAGATCGGCGACGCGAAGACCACGCCGGCGGTCAGGGAGACCTGGAGGGCGAGCGTGAACGGAGCGAGCAGGCCGTCGATGGTGATCGTGGCGCACTTCTCGCTGCCACCCGCGCTGTTGATCTCCGAGAAGGTCTGGTGGCAACCGATCGAGTCGAGGATCGGCTTGGTCAGGAAGTTGATGATGTCGTTGTAGAAGAAGGCGGCGACGACCGTCACGATGACGATGGCCAGCATGGCCTTCGCGAGCCGGTTGCGGAGCTCACGAAGGTGATCCGCGAGAGGCATCCGCCCCTCGGGATCCCTCTCCTCTTTGCGGGCAGACTTGGGCAACCCACGTCCTCATCTCGTGCGGCAGGCCGGGGGCTACCGGCCTTGCGTCAGCGCTGGGTGGTGTCCGACGGCTCGTTGACCGGGCGGGAGCTGGTCACGTCGCCGGGGGCCGCCTGAATGGTGCGCTGGGCCTGGGACTGCTCGCCGGAGGCGGGCGCCTGGGCGGAGCTGGTGGTGTTGCCCTCTTCCTTCATCGCCTTGGCCTCGCTCTTGAGGATGCGCGCGGACTTGCCGAGCGAGCGGGCCATGTCCGGAAGCTTCTTCGCGCCGAACAGCAGGATGACGACGACAAGGATGAGAATGATCTCGGGGGCTCCGAGCCTTCCGAACATAAGTCTTTACCTTCTCACCGAGGCGGCTGGGTGGGGTGCTGTCCGATCCGTCGGACATACGTCCGAGTGATCGTGCTGTCAGCGATCGTAACGCTCAGGGGTAAACGTGAGGCAATCCCCGTGCGTACTCCCGGTCCGCGGTACGGGCCTCGTTCTCCGTGCCGCGAGCAGCAGCGTACCTTTCCCTGCGGGCACCGTGACAGGGCGAAGTGACGCAAACCGCTTATGGCCCACTACTCACATCGCTTCCACAGCGGGCGTCACAGTGCGTCGACAGTGCGGGCGGCGCTCTCGGCGGCCCGCTCCAGGTCCTCGGCGGCGCGGCTGATGCGCCGGGCCGAGTCCGTGACCTGCGCTCCCAGCTGTCGTGCCGCCAGGAAGACCCGGACGGCGAGCACGCCGAGCACGGCGAGACCCACGAAACCCACAGCTACCGCGACCATCGCCCAGAACATGCGCCGAGCCTAGACGGTGGGGTGCAGCCGCAGTGTCCTGACCCCGCCGCCGGTGAGCAGTTCGACGATCCGCTCGCCGGCGGGCTTGCGGACGGCGGCCCCGCAGTCGGGGCAGGTGAAGGAGTAGAACGTCGTCTTGCTGGTGGCTCCGATGGCCAGGCGCAGGGCGCTCGCGGTGAGCTCGAAGCTGCCCCGGCAGTCCGGGCAGCCGGCCCGGAACACCACGGGGACCACTCTTCTCATCCCGGCGAAGGCGGCCGCGACCGTCATCTCCCGCGCTCCCGCGACACCGGAACCCGAAGCCTCGTCCAGAACCCCAGAAGACTCGTTCAAATCCCTCGCCCCTGCCCTTCCTCGTCGCCGTGCCCAACGTGGTCGTACGCCGCCAGTGCCTCGCGGGCCGCCCGGCGGGCACTGTCGGCCAGCTCGGGCGGTGACACGATCCGGCCGTCGCCGCCGAGCCTGAGCGCCAGCCGGCGCAGGGAGGCCGGATCGGGGGTGCGCAGGGTAATACGCAGTCCGCCGTCGGGAAGCTCATCCGCGCTGTCGTGCGGGTAGTACTCGGCGACCCAGCGGCCGCCCGGGCCTACCTCGACGACCACCTCGGGGTCCTCCGCGGCGGGCTGCACCAGGGCCTCGGACAGGTCGCGCAGCTCGATCTCCGGGGGCGCGGACGGCTCGTCCAGGATCTTGATCTCCGCCACCCGGTCGAGCCGGAAGGTGCGCCGGGCCTCGGAGCGCCGGCACCAGGCCTCCACATAGGTGTGGCCGACGCTGACCAGGCGGATCGGGTCGATCTCGCGCTCGGTGACCTCGTCGCGGGCGGGTGAGTAGTAGCGGATCCACAGGCGGCGGCGCTCGGCGATGGCCCGGTCGACGTCGGCGAAGACGCCGCCCTCGGACTCGAAGGTCACCGAGAGGCGGGCACTGGCGTCGCCCGCCTCGCCGGCCGCGGTCTCGACCTTGGCGGTGGCCCGCAGCAGCGCCTGCCGGTCGCCCTCGCGCAGTCCGGGCAGGGTGGCCACGGCGCGGGCTGCGACAAGGAGCGCGGTCGCCTCGTCGGCGGCGAGCCGGAGCGGTTCGGCGGCCTCCTCGCCGAGCGCGGCCGCGTTGTGCCACCAGATCCGCTCGCCGTCGGTGTCGATGTCCAGCAGGTCGCCGCCCCGGAAGCTGGTGCCGCACATGGGCAGCACGTCGAGGTCGGAGACCAGCTCATCCTCGGTGATGCCGAAGGCGCGGGCGACGTCCGCGATCCGGGCGCCGGGGCGCTCGCGCAGATAGGTCACCAGGGAGAGCATCCGTCGGGTCTGGTCGATGGCGTTCACGGGCCTGACCGGTTTGCCTGCCACTGTCTTGCTCCGCTCCCCCTCAGCCCTTGGCCACGGCACGCAGCCGGTCCACCACGTCCGCACGCAGCTCGGCCGGCTCCAGCACCACCGCGTCCGGTCCGAACTCCACCAGCCAGGCGTCCAGCCCGTGCCCGTACGGAATCTCCAACTCGTCCCAGCCGTCTCCGAGTTCCCGGACCGCGGTGGCCTTCGCCCGAAGGGGGTAGCCGGACCCGGAACGGAGCCGGATCAGCGCGGAGCGGTCGGCGATCTCGCCGGCCCAGCTCGCGACGGTCTCGCGCACGGTGACGACGTCCGGGACCGGCACGGTGAAGCCGGTGCCCCGGGAGCGGACCTTGCCGGTGATCCGGGAGAGCCGGAACACCCGCTCGGCACCGCGGTCGCGGTCCCAGCCCGCCAGGTACCAGTGGCCGCGCCAGCACTCCAGGGCCCAGGGTTCGACATGCCGGGTCTCGGGGTGGGCGGCGGTGGCCTTGCGGTAGTCGAAGACGACCGGGCGGCGGTCGCGGCAGGCCAGCATCAGCGGTTCGAACGCGGCCTCGTGCACGGGGATCCGCGGCTCCAGGGCGCCATGGGCCTCGTACGGGTCGACGTCCTCGGGGAGCCCGGCCGCGCGCAGCTTCTGCAGCGCTCCGCTGGCCGCGCCGGCGAGCCGGGCCTGCTGCCAGACCTTGGCGGCGAGCCCGAGGGCGGCGGCCTCCTCGGCGTCGAGGGTGATGGGCGGGAGGCGGTTGCTGTCGCGGCGGGCGAGGTAGCCGACCTCGCCGTCCAGGTTCTCGACGGTCTCGATCACCAGGCCGAGCTCGCGCAGATCGTCCTTGTCGCGCTCGAACATCCGGTTGAAGGAGTCGTCCGACCCCGCTTCCAGGTAGGCCTCAATGGATTCCCGCAGCTCACGCTTGCTGAGCGGCCGCCGCGTTCCCAGCAGACACAGCGCCAGGTTCATCAGCCGCTCGGCCTTGGCAATGGCCATCGACGCCCTTCGCCTTCCCTATGGTGCTTCTGACCGATGACCGTACCGCTCCGGAGTGTCACGGCAAAAGCCAGTGCCAACATTGAGGGCCGAAACGGACAGGCCACGACAAACGACGAGGGCCCGCGCACACGGCACGGGCCCTCGTCCAGCCGGTTTCCGACCGGGACCGGTCAGCGCCTCACGGGCGCCGGCCAGGGACGGGGATCAGACCCCGAGCAGGTCCACGACGAAGATCAGCGTCTCGCCGGCCTGGATCGCCGGGGTCGGGCTCTGGTTGCCGTAGGCGAGGTGGGCCGGGATGGTCAGCTGGCGACGGCCGCCGACCTTCATGCCCTGCACGCCCTGGTCCCAGCCCTTGATGACCCGGCCGCCGCCCAGCGGGAAGCGGAACGGCGTACCGCGGTTCCAGCTGGCGTCGAACTCCTCACCGGTGCTGAACGCGACACCCACGTAGTGCACGGTGACGGTCTGGCCCGCCTGGGCCACCTCGCCCTCGCCCTCCCAGATGTCCTTGATCTCCAGGTCGGCCGGGGGCTCGCCGCCGGGGAAGTCGATCTCGGGCTTGTCGATGCTCACGTCTCTGGCTCCTGCTTGTGTACGACACGGAACCCGGACAGTCTTTCATCCCCGCCCGGCCGATGCCCGCGCGACTACATCGCCGCCAGGATGTCCACCGAGAACACCAGCGTCGACCCCTTCTTCACCACACCACCGCTCGGCGGGTTGTTCCCATAGGCGAGGTCCGGCGGTACGACGATCATCACCCGGCTGCCCACCTTCTTGCCGGTGATCCCCTGCGCCAGGCCCTTCACGACCTCCTGCATCTGCTCCAGCGAGAACTGGCTCAGCCGCGCGGTCGAGTAGGTCTGCTCGAAGGTCTTGCCGCCGTCCCAGACCACGCCCTTGAACTGGCACAGGATCGTCTGCGCGGCCTGGACCTCCGCGCCGTCGCCCTCCAGGACGTAGTTCGACACCAGCTTCTTCGGCGGGTCGGCCTTGGGGATGTCGATCGACGGGGCCTTGCCGTCCGTGTTCGTCCCCACCTTGGGCAGCGCGGCGTCGCTCTGCGCGACCTCCTTGCCGGTGCTGGAGCTCTTCGAGTTGAAGGAGTCCAGCACGTCCACCACGAACACCAGCGTGTCGGTGCCCTTGATACCCGCCTGGGAGTTGCCCGAGGTGCCGTAACCCCAGGTCGGGGGCACCGCCATCAGGACCCGGCTGCCCACCTTCCTGCCCGCCAGCGCGTACCGCCAGCCGTCGATGATGCTGCCCTGGGCAAGCTGCATCAACAGGGGCGAACGGTCGTAGGACTGGTCGAAGACCTTGCCCGTGGACCAGATCTGCCCCAGGTAGTTGGCCTGGATGAAGTCGTTCTCGGCGACCGACTTGCCGCTGCCCGCGATCACCGTCTTGACCGCGAGGTTCTTCGACGGGTCCCCGGTGCCCTTGGCCACGGTCGGCTTCTCGTCGAACTTGGTGCCCGCCGTGATCGCCGGCAGCGGCCCGTCCACGATCTTCGGCGGCGGTACCGAGGAGGCCGAGGCCGACGGTGCCGCGCTGGCCTTGCTGGAGGCGGACTTGTCGTCACCGCACGCGGCGAGCGTGACCAGCCCAACGGGAACGGCGGCAAGGAGAACAGAGCGTCGGCGCACGGAAGAGCCTCGTAATCGGTCGATCTTGCGGATGGCGTGCGCGCAACTCTACGGCGTGACAAGGGCGCCGTACGGGAAAGTACGGCGCCCGTGTGGCGTCTGTGGAGTGCGCTCGCCTACCGCGTCACATACCGGCGATGAGCTTCTCCACCCGGTCGTCCACCGAACGGAACGGGTCCTTGCACAACACGGTCCGCTGTGCCTGGTCGTTGAGCTTGAGATGCACCCAGTCGACCGTGAAGTCCCGCCGCTGTTCCTGGGCCCGCCGGATGAAGTCACCGCGCAAACGCGCCCGAGTCGTCTGCGGCGGCACCGACTTGCCCTCGAAGATCTTCAAGTCATTGCAGATCCGCGCGGCTTGCCCCTTCTTCTCCAGCAGGTAATACAGACCCCGACGACGGTGAATGTCGTGATAAGCGAGGTCTATCTGCGCCACTCGCGGATGCGACATGGTCATGTTGTGCTTGGCCCGGTACCGCTCGATGAGCTGGTACTTCATGACCCAGTCGATCTCGGTGCCGATCCGGTCCAGATCCTCCGCCTCGATGGCGTCCAGGGTCCGGCCCCACAGCTCCAGCACCTGCTCGACCGTGCCGGTGCGGATACCGCGCCGCTCGCAGAAGTCCACGGCCTTCTCGTAGTACTCCCGCTGTACCTCCAGCGCCGAGGCCTCGCGGCCACTGGCGAGGCGCACCTTGCGCCGGCCCGTGATGTCGTGGCTGACCTCGCGGATCGCCCGGATCGGGTTCTCCAGGGTCAGGTCCCGCATCACCGTGCCCGCCTCGATCATGCGCAGCACGAGGTCGGTGGCACCGACCTTCAGCAGCATCGTCGTCTCGGACATGTTCGAGTCGCCCACGATGACGTGCAGCCGGCGGTAGCGCTCGGCGTCGGCGTGCGGCTCGTCGCGCGTGTTGATGATCGGCCGGGAGCGCGTCGTCGCCGAGGACACGCCCTCCCAGATGTGCTCCGCCCGCTGGCTCACGCAGTACACCGCACCGCGCGGCGTCTGCAGCACCTTGCCCGCGCCGCACAGCAGCTGGCGGGTCACCAGGAACGGAATGAGGATGTCCGCGAGCCGGGAGAACTCCCCGTGCCGCGCCACCAGATAGTTCTCGTGGCAACCATAGGAGTTGCCCGCCGAGTCCGTGTTGTTCTTGAAAAGGTAGACGTCGCCCGCGATTCCTTCCTCATGCAGGCGTCGTTCGGCGTCCACCAACAGCCCTTCGAGAATGCGCTCGCCGGCCTTGTCGTGGGTGACCAGTTCGGTCACGTTGTCACATTCGGGTGTCGCGTATTCCGGATGTGAGCCCACGTCGAGATAGAGCCGGGCGCCGTTCCGCAGAAAGACATTGCTGCTACGGCCCCATGACACGACACGGCGGAAGAGGTACCGCGCCACCTCGTCAGGCGACAGGCGGCGCTGTCCCCTGAACGTGCACGTGACGCCGTACTCGTTCTCCAGCCCGAAAATGCGGCGGTCCATGACTGAACATTACGCCCGATCCCCTGAGCTGAAACGGGGTTCGGCAGCACGATTTGGATCATTTTCCGAACCGGTCGCAACCACCGCACCCCCACCGGGAGCTGCGAGGACCCGCCGCGTGACCACCAGGACCAGCAAGGACACACCCCCCGCCACCGCCGGCACCGCGAAGCCCCAGAGCGCTCCGCCCGCCTCGACGACCGGGCCCGCCAGGCCCGTTCCGACCGACGCCCCCACCGTGAACGTCGTCACAAGCCAGGAGAACGCCTCGGTGACCGTCCCCCGCGGGGCATGCCGGTCCACCAGCACGAACGCACAGGCGATGGCCGGCGCGAGGAACACTCCGGCCAGCACGGTGAGCAACACCATGGCCAACGCATCCGGCATCAGCATCAGCGGCAGATAACAGACCGCCAGAAGCGCCACCAGCACCCGCAGTCGCCGCCCCGGCTCCCCCGACCACCGCCGCGCCCCGTAGACGGACCCCCCGAACAGCGCCCCGAGCCCCAGGGCGGCCATCAGCCAGCCGTACACCGCGTCCCCGCCGTGCTCGTCCGCGTACGGCACCGACGCCACCGTGATGGAGCCCAGCGCGATCCCCACGAACAGGAACGCGCCCAGCAGCGCCAGCAGCCCGGGCGAGCGCAGCGCGCCCAGCCAGTGCGCCTCGCGCGGCGCCGAGCGCCACGCGCGCGAGGGCGGCGAGACCACGACGGAGAGGGCCCCGAGCACGCCCAGCGCGTTCACGACGAGCAGCGCCGCCTGCGCGGACCACAGCGACACGCACAGCGTCACCAGCAACGGGCCCACGGTGAACATCACTTCCTGCGCCACCGCGTCCATCGCGTACGCCGTGTGCACCTGCTCCCCGTCACCGAGCACGCTCGGCCACAGCGCCCGCAGGCCGCCCTCCAGCGGCGGGGTGAAGAGCCCGGCCGCCGCCACGGATGCGTAGGCGAGCGGCAGCGTCCCGGTGCCGGCGAACGCGAAGACGGCCATCGCGAGGGCCGAGGCGAGCGCCGCGGGCAGCTGGACCCGCGGCTGCCCGCGCAGATCGACCAGCCGCCCCAGCACCGGCTGGCCGACCGCGTTGGCCACCCCGTACACCGCCGCGAGCACCCCCGCCAGGCTGTACGTACCGCCCTCCGCGCGCACGAACAGCACGATCGCGATCGCCGCGGTCGCGTTCGGCAACCGGCCCACCAGCGTCCCGGTCAGCAGCCGGGCCGCATGTCTCGCCCTGAGGATCTCCAGGTACCCCGCGGCCATGACCTGCCTCCAAGTTTTACGTATAACCCCTTCTCCCATACGTACCATGTGCCCTGTTCACACGTCCAGACGAAGGAGCGCACCCCCGGTGGCACGCAGCAGCACGCGCCCGACGAGCCGCGACGTCGCCCAGGCCGCCGGCGTCTCCCAGGCCGCCGTGTCACTCGTCCTCGGCGACAAGTGGCGCGGCCGGGTCTCGGAGACCACCGCCGCCCGCGTCCGCGAGGCCGCGCGCGACCTCGGCTACCGCCCCAACCTCGCCGCCCGCAACCTCCGCCTCGGCCACACCCGCACCGTGCTCCTCGTCGTCCCCGCGCTGACCACCGAGTTCTTCGCCGGCGTCTACACCGGCGCCGCCCGTGTGGCCGCCGAGAACGGCTTCGGCGTCGTCCTCTACCCGTCCCCCGAGGGCATCGGCCCGGCCCGCGACCCCTTCGCCTCCGCCCAGGCCGCCCTGGACGGCGTCATCGCCTCCTCCATGGCCGCCGACGCCCTCAGCGCCATCCGCGGCGACCAGCTCCCCCTCGTCATGCTCGACAGCGACCCCGAGGGCAGCCTGGGCGCCGCCACCGTCAACCTGGACATCGCCGACGGCGTACGGCAGGTCGCCGAACACCTGCTCGGCCTGGGCCACCGGCGCTTCCTGCACATCGCGGCGGACGTGGCGTCCTGGACCTTCGAGGTACGCGCCCGGGAGCTGGCCGCACGGACGGCGGCAACGCCCGGCACCTCGGTCCGCACGGTCCGCGCCCCCATCTCCATCGACGGCGCCGTCACCGCCGCCGAGGCCGCCCTCGCCGGCCCCGGCCCCCGGCCCACCGCCCTCGTCTGCGACGACGACAAGCTCGCCGCGGGCGCCTACAAGGCCGTACGCCGCCTCGGCCTCCGCGTCCCCGACGACATCTCCGTCACCGGCCTCGACGACCTCGCCCTCGCCACCGCCATCGACCCCGAGCTCACGACCGTGCGCCTGGACGCGGAACTCTTCGGCGAACGCGGTATGCGGGCCCTCCTGGCCGTCCTGGAGGGCCGGGAACCGGAGAGCGGGGACATCCCGGTCGAACTGGTCGTGCGGGGCTCCACGGCGCCCCCACGGCCCTCCTGACCACACAGGAACCCACACGAGAACCCACATCGCGGGAACGCCCGCGCCCCGCCCGGTGGTCACCGGACGGGGCGCGCGGAGCGGAACCGATCAGGGCTGGTGGAGCGGGACTGATCGGAATGGACAGGGAGCGCTACTCGACGTCTCCGCCGGACTCCTCGGCCTCCTCGGCCTCGGCGGCCGTGGTCGCGCCGTCGGCCTCCAGCAGCCGGCCGAGCTGCGGGCCCACGATCCGCTTGAACTTGCGCTGCTGCGGACGCGTACGGTCCAGCACCGCGACCTCCAGGCGCTCCGCGGGAATGTCCCGCTGAGTGCCGTTGGACTCCCGGGACAGCGCCGTCACCGCCAGCTTCAGGGCCTCGGCGAGGGTCATGCCGTCCCGGTGCTCGCGGTCCAGATACGTGCTGATCTGCTCCGCGTTGCCACCGACCGCCACCGAACCGTGCTCGTCCACGATCGAGCCGTCGTGCGGCAACCGGTAGATCTGGTCGCCCTCCGGGGTCTCCCCCACCTCGGCGACCACCAGCTCCACCTCGTACGGCTTCTCGGCCGCGCTGGAGAAGATCGTGCCCAGGGTCTGCGCGTACACGTTGGCAAGACCGCGCGCCGTCACATCGTCACGGTCATAGGTGTAACCACGGAGATCGGCGTACCGCACGCCGCCGATCCGCAGATTCTCGTACTCGTTGTACTTGCCGGCGGCGGCGAAGCCGATCCGGTCGTAGATCTCGCTGAACTTGTGCAGCGCGCGGGACGGGTTCTCGCCGACGAACACGATGCCGTCGGCGTACTGGAGCACAACCAGGCTGCGGCCTCGCGCGATGCCCTTGCGGGCGTACTCGGCACGGTCCGCCATGGCCTGCTGGGGTGAGACATAGAACGGCGTCGACACCGGTATCCGTCCCCTTCCTTAGGGTTCCGTCGAAGTCACTGGGATCACCTTCACAACAAGCGCCGAGCGCCTCAGAGCAGCGCCGCGCGCGGTCCGTCCGGCTCCTCCAGACGGCGCGCCAGCACCGCGCGGGCGAGCTCGGACGCCTCGTCCTCGGTGAGCCGACGGAAACCGGCCTCGGTGATCACGGTGATGATCGGGTAGATCCGGCGGGCGACATCGGGACCACCCGTCGCCGAGTCGTCGTCAGCCGCGTCGTAGAGGGCCTGCACCACCAGTGTGGTCGCCTGCTCCTCTGTCAGGTCGTCGCGGAACAGCTTCTTCATCGCACCCCGCGCGAAGATCGAGCCGGAGCCCGTCGACGCGAAGTTGTGCTCCTCGGAACGGCCGCCCGTCACGTCGTACGAGAAGATCCGCCCCTTGGCCCGGTCCACGTCGAAACCGGCGAACAGCGGCACGACCGCCAGCCCCTGCATCGCCATGCCCAGGTTCGAGCGGATCATCGTCGACAGCCGGTTCGCCTTGCCCTCCAGCGACAGCTGGGCGCCCTCGACCTTCTCGAAGTGCTCCAGTTCCAGCTGGAAGAGCTTCACCATCTCCACGGCGAGACCGGCGGTGCCGGCGATGCCGACGGCCGAGTACTCGTCGGCCGGGAACACCTTCTCGATGTCGCGCTGGGCGATCACGTTCCCCATGGTCGCCCGGCGGTCACCGGCCAGCACCACGCCCCCGGGGAAGGTCACCCCCACGATCGTCGTCCCGTGCGGCGCCTCGATCACCCCCTGTGTGGGCGGCAACTGGCGCTTGCCGGGCAGCAACTCCGGCTGGTGCTCACCCAGAAAGTCCATGAACGAAGAGGACCCAGGCGTCAGGAAGGCAGCCGGCAGACGCCCGGTGCTACGAGTGTTGGCTTCCACAAGTTTCCTTCCAGGTAAGCAGCGGTTCGGCGCGCGGCGGCGGACTGGTCCCTCGAAGTGCCGATGGCCGAATTGCAGTTGAAGCTCAGTACGCCTCGGACCCTACCCGTCTTGTGGCGGTGATCCACATGAACGGGCGGGGTATCGAGGCAGATCGCGCGGAGTCCGTACGGGGAGGCGACCATCGCGTCGCGCTCGGCTTCGGTGCTTCCTGGCGGCGCCCGTGGAACTCGGCCGCGCGTGCGCGACGGTCGGCCGGAGGGCCGTCGGCCCCTGGCCTACCCGCCGCGCACGCGCTCGCCGGAAGAGCCTCCCGGCGGGCCGAGCGCATTCCCCCCGCTGTTCACGGGTGTGGGCTACTGTCCACCCTTCTGAACGAACGAGCGAACGAAGTCCTCCGCGTTCTCCTCCAGGACGTCGTCGATCTCGTCCAGAACCGAGTCCACGTCATCGCTCAGCTTCTCGTGCCGCTCCTTGAGGTCCTCCGAAGCCTGCGACTCCGCCGCCTGCTCCTCGACCTCCTCGGTGGAGCGCGTGGCCTTCTGCTGTCCGCCGCCGGTGTCCTTGGTTGCCATAACCCTCACCCCGCTCAGTTCGCCCGACATGGTCGACAGGTCGGCATTCCTGCCGATCGGTGATGATCAGACCCTACAAGCCGGGTCCGACATCGGCCCCGCAGTTTCTCCAACGTACGGGGGCCACCTCGATGATTCCCGGGCGGCGGGATTTTGACCCCGTCCGACCGGTGCGGTCCCTGGGCCCGCTCAGCCGCCGGAGAGGACCCTGACCAGGTCTTCTGCGGTGCGACAGCGGTCCAGCAGCTCCTTGACGTGATTTCGCGTTCCGCGTAGCGGTTCCAGGGTTGGGACCCGCTGGAGCGAATCGCGCCCCGGGAGGTCGAAGATCACCGAGTCCCAGCTCGCCGCGGCGACGTCGTCGGCGTACTGCTCCAGGCAGCGGCCCCGGAAGTACGCGCGGGTGTCCTCGGGCGGGCTCGTACGGGCCCGCTCGACGTCGGCCTCGTCCAGGAGCCGCTTGATGCGGCCACGGGCCGCCAGACGGTTGTAGAGGCCCTTCTCGGCCCGTACGTCGGCGTACTGGAGGTCGAGGAGGTGCAGCTTGGCGGCGTCCCAGTCGAGGTCGTCGCGGCGCCGGTAGCCCTCCATGAGTTCCTTCTTGGCCACCCAGTCGAGTTCCCCCGACAGGCTCATGGGGTCGTTCTCGAGGCGGTTGAGGGTGTCCTCCCAACGGGTGAGGACGTCCTTGGTCTGGTCGTCGGCGTCGGCGCCGTAGCGCTCCTCGACGTATTTGCGGGACAGCTCGTAGTACTCCATCTGCAGCTGGACGGCGGTGAGCGTGCGGCCGCTGCGGAGCGTGACGAGGCGCTTGAGGGTGGGGTCGTGGGAGACCTGGTGGAGCGTGCGCACCGGCTGGTCGACCGCGAGGTCCACCGCGATGAAGCCGTCCTCGATCATCGAGAGCACGAGAGCCGTCGTGCCCAGTTTCAGGTACGTCGAGATCTCGGACAGGTTCGCGTCACCGATGATCACGTGCAGGCGGCGGTACTTCTCCGCGTCCGCGTGGGGCTCGTCCCGGGTGTTGATGATCGGCCGCTTCAGGGTCGTCTCCAGGCCGACCTCGACCTCGAAGTAGTCCGCGCGCTGGCTGAGCTGGAAGCCGTGCTCATGGCCGTCCTGGCCGATACCGACGCGGCCGGCGCCGGTGACGACCTGGCGGGAGACGAAGAAGGGGGTGAGGTGGCGCACGATGTCCGAGAAGGCGGTCTCCCGCTTCATCAGGTAGTTCTCGTGCGTGCCGTAGGAGGCGCCCTTGTTGTCGGTGTTGTTCTTGTAGAGGTGGATCGGCTGGGCGCCGGGGAGCGCGGCGGCCCGTTCGGCGGCCTCGGCCATGATCCGTTCGCCGGCCTTGTCCCAGAGGACGGCGTCCCGGGGGTTGGTGACCTCGGGGGCGCTGTACTCCGGGTGGGCGTGGTCGACGTAGAGGCGCGCGCCGTTGGTGAGGATGACGTTGGCGAGGCCGATGTCCTCGTCGGTGAGCTGGCTGGCGTCGGCGGCCTCCCGGGCGAGGTCGAAGCCCCGGGCGTCCCGCAGCGGGTTCTCCTCCTCGAAGTCCCAGCGGGCGCGTCGGGCCCGGTGCATCGCCGCCGCGTAGGCGTTGACGATCTGGGACGAGGTGAGCATGGCATTGGCGTTGGGGTGGCCGGGAACGGAGATGCCGTACTCCGTCTCGATGCCCATTACTCGCCGTACGGTCATGCGGCCCTCCTTGCCCGGCGGAGCCCTCGGTCGTGGGCTCCGCTCGCGTACCGCTGGCGCTCCGGTGCGTGTGCGGTGCCCGTCCCCGCACTGCGCGACTCGGCGGTAGGAAAGAGCCTAGAACGCCTTTGCGCTGGTGGGGAGATCATTTGCGTCATTGCCTTGCTCGCCCTCGGTTCCGGTTTTGGCCGGAAAAACAGTCGGCTGCGGGTACCCGGTGAGGGCACCCGCAGCCGCCCTGTGTCTTACAGGTACTGTCCGGTGTTCGCCACCGTGTCGATGGAGCGTCCGGTGTCCGCGCCTTGCTTTCCGGTGATGAGGGTACGGATGTAGACGATCCGCTCGCCCTTCTTTCCGGAGATTCGGGCCCAGTCGTCGGGGTTGGTGGTGTTGGGCAGGTCCTCGTTCTCCTTGAACTCGTCCACGCAGGCCTGGAGGAGGTGGGAGACGCGGAGACCCTTCTGGCTGTGTTCGAGGAAGTCCTTGATCGCCATTTTCTTGGCACGTCCGACGATGTTCTCGATCATCGCGCCGGAGTTGAAGTCCTTGAAGTACAGGACTTCCTTGTCGCCGTTGGCGTAGGTGACTTCCAGGAAGCGGTTCTCCTCGGATTCGGCGTACATGTGTTCCACTGCCGTCTGGATCATGCTTTCGACGGTGGTGGCCTTGCTGCCGCCGTGCTC
Source organism: Streptomyces sp. NPDC090088 (assembly GCF_044747345.1). NCBI lineage: Bacteria > Bacillati > Actinomycetota > Actinomycetes > Kitasatosporales > Streptomycetaceae > Streptomyces > Streptomyces sp. NPDC090088. Next base: position 350,471 of record NZ_JBIVDZ010000009.1, read on the forward strand.
CCCGACGTCGTCGGAGTGCAGCGGGAGGCGCTCGGTGAGGTACTTGCCGAAGATGTCCTTGGCCGCTTCCGCGTCCGGACGCTCGATCTTGATCTTCACGTCGAGGCGGCCCGGGCGCAGGATGGCGGGGTCGATCATGTCCTCGCGGTTGGAGGCGCCGATGACGACCACGTTCTGCAGGCCTTCGACACCGTCGATCTCGGCGAGCAGCTGCGGGACGATCGTGTTCTCGACGTCCGAGCTGACACCGGAGCCACGGGTCCGGAAGAGCGACTCCATCTCGTCGAAGAAGACGATGACGGGGGTGCCCTCGCTGGCCTTCTCCCTCGCACGCTGGAAGACGAGGCGGATCTGCCGCTCGGTCTCGCCGACGTACTTGTTCAGGAGCTCGGGGCCCTTGATGTTGAGGAAGAAGCTCTTGCCGGCGGCCTGGCCGGTCACCTCGGCGACCTTCTTGGCGAGCGAGTTGGCGACCGCCTTGGCGATGAGCGTCTTGCCGCATCCGGGCGGTCCGTAGAGCAGGACGCCCTTGGGCGGGCGCAGTTCGTGCTCCTTGAACAGGTCCGGGTACAGGTAGGGAAGCTCGACGGCGTCGCGGATGGCCTCGATCTGGCCGCCGAGGCCGCCGATCTGCTCGTAGCCGATGTCGGGGACTTCTTCGAGGACGAGCTCTTCGACCTCGCTCTTGGGGACGATCTCGTAGACGTACCCGGAGCGGGGTTCGAGGAGCAGGGCGTCGCCGGGGCGGATGTTCACGTCGAGCAGCGGCTCGGCGAGCCGTACCACCCGCTCCTCGTCCGTGTGCCCCAGGACGAGGGCGCGCTCGCCGTCCTCCAGGATCTCCTTGAGGGTGACGATGTCGCCGACGCTCTCGTACTCCATGGCCTCGACCACGTTGAGCGCCTCGTTGAGCATCACTTCCTGGCCGCGCCTGAGGTCGTCCAGGTCAACGCTTGGGCTGACGTTCACCCGCAGTTTGCGACCGCCGGTGAAGATGTCCGCGGTGCCGTCCTCGTTGGCTTGCAGGAAGACACCGAAGCCGGCCGGCGGCTGTGCGAGTCGGTCGACCTCCTCCTTGAGGGCCACGATCTGGTCGCGGGCCTCGCGGAGCGTGTTCGCGAGTCGCTCGTTCTGGGCGGACACGCCGGCCAGGTTCGTCTGCAGCTCGACGATCCGCTCTTCGAGAATCCTCGTGTGTCGCGGAGAGTCGGCGAGCTTGCGTCGCAGGACGGCGATCTCCTGCTCAAGGTAAGCGATCTGCCCGGCCGGGTCGTCGGACCCTCGTCCCGGGCGGATGCCGCGGTTCATGTCGTCGTCGTGGGCTGCCACGGTCCTCACCTCCTCCAAGGGGAGCTGGACGCTTCCAGACCCTACCTGGGTGGGTGTCGATTGAAACCCCTAGATCACAAAGACTGTCAAGGTGTGTCGTCGGTCACCCATTGCGTTCTCCCTCGTGCCGGGTGGATACCCACTCAACGCGATTCAGAAGCGGCGTGTTCCAGGCCCGGAGCGGTCAAAACCCTTCGTGACTGACCGGAGTTGTCCGATCCGATGCCGGTTCAGGGGTTGTGCCCCGGTGGCGCGTTCCTTACACAGAGCAACCGGTCGGGCCGTGAATGTGACGGTGGATGCGGGTTGCGGGTTGGCCGAAGTCGATCGATCCGGTGGCCGGGCGCCGTCGCCCCGCGCGGTCGGACGCGCCGTGTGCGCGGGCGCGGGGCGCCCGGCAGGGGGCTGGGCGCGGGGCGCGGGAGCGCCCGGGCCGGGCTCCGGGGCGGCTCCGGGTCCGGGCTCCGGTACCGGTGCCGGCGGCGGGTACGGGGGCGGGCGGTGGCCGCCGGAGGGGTGCTCCGGCGGAGGTAGGGTCGAAGGCGTTCAACACCCGCCGGGGCGGGACCGGGTGACCCCCGGGTCCGGTCGCCCGGCGCTTTCGACGGCAGGAGAGATGACCGTGCAGCAGGAGGCCCTGGCCGGCGGCGAGGCACTGGAGGTCTGGATCGACCAGGATCTGTGTACGGGCGACGGGATCTGCGCCCAGTACGCCCCGGAGGTGTTCGAGCTGGACATCGACGGTCTGGCCTATGTGAAGGGCGCGGACGACGAGCTGCTGCAGGCGGCGGGCGCGACGGCGCGCGTGCCGTTGCCGCTGCTCACGGACGTGGTGGACTCGGCGCGGGAGTGCCCGGGCGAGTGCATCCACGTGCGCCGGGTCGCGGACCGGGTCGAGGTGTACGGGCCCGACGCGGAGTGACTTTCCGGCCACCCCGCGTGGCCCGTACGTCCCGGTGGTGCGGCCGTCAGACGCTGTGGGCGGCCACCGGGGTGGAGCGGACGAACGCGTGGCCGTTCCACCGCCACTTGGCGGCGGTCTTCACGTCCGGACAGCAACTGGGCACATCGTCCGAGGAATAGCCGAGCAGGGTGGCGGTGACCGACCCGGCGGCGACGGTGAAGTCGGTCACCGTGAACCGGTCCTTGGGGTCGACGAGGGTGGCCACGACCCGCGGTGCGGTGGCGTCGGCGGCCTGCGTGAGGACGTAGACCCCGTCCGGCGGGGTGCCCATGGCCGAGTCGCAGTGGACCACCGCCACGGTTTCCGGTCTGCCGTCGCCGTCGAGGTCGCCGGTGGCTTTCTTGACGACCTTCTCCTTGACCGGGCCGCAGTCGAGCGGGAAGTCCACGCCGGTGGTGCTGGGCGGCGCGGCGGTCGCCGCGGCGGGCTTCGGATCGCTGTTCGCGGCGGGCTGGGCGGCCTTGGCCGAGCCCGGCTGGATGAAGGACGACAGAGCCACGACGCCGGCCACCGCGGTCGCGGTGGCGAGCCAGTGCATGGGACGGGTGTCGGTGTGAGCGAGCTCCGGGACCACGGATTGCTGCACTAGGAGTGTCTCCTGTGAGGCCTGTGCCGGTGGGGGTGGCCTGCATAGTGCCACACGTCACAGTGGGAGGGAACGGGCGGGGTGGGCTTCCGCGGCCGGTGGGGCTCCGCGGCCCTGGTGCCGGGTCAACGCGCGAGCGCCGCCGCCGAGTTCCGGTGGGGTCCGGGGAACTCGGCGGCGGCGCTCGTACGTTGCTGCGGTGACGGGACGGGTCAGCGCCCGGCGCCGCCGTCGGCGTTGGGGCCGTCGTAGTCCTCGCCGTAGGCGCCCTTGGCGGGGCGGCGGCGGCGCATGGGCGGCTCGACGCCGTCCGCGAGGCGGCGGGCGGTGAGCAGGAAGCCGGTGTGGCCGATCATGCGGTGGTCGGGGCGGACGGCGAGGCCTTCCACGTGCCAGTTGCGGATCATCGTCTCCCAGGAGGTCGGCTCGTTGAAGCAGCCGATCTCGCGGATGGACTCGACGGTCCGGGCGAGCTGGGTGGTGGTGGCGACGTAGCAGCACAGGATGCCGCCGGGGACGAGCGCCTTGGAGACGGCCTCCAGGCACTCCCAGGGGGCGAGCATGTCGAGGATGACTCGGTCGACGTCGGTGTCCGACAGGTTGTCCTGGAGGTCGCCGACGGTGAGCTGCCAGGCCGGGTGCGGGCCGCCGAAGTAGCGCTCCACGTTCTGCTGGGCGATCTCGGCGAAGTCCGCGCGGCGCTCGTAGCTGTGCAGCATGCCCTGGTCGCCGATGGCGCGCAGCAGGAAGCTGCTGAGCGAACCGGAGCCGACACCGGCTTCGACGACGCGCGCGCCGGGGAAGATGTCGGCGAAGGACAGGATCTGCCCCGCGTCCTTGGGATAGACGACGGCTGCCCCGCGGGGCATGGACAGGACGTAGTCGGGGAGCAGGGGGCGCAGCGCGAGGTAGGCGACGTTGCCGGTGGTGCGGACAACGCTGCCCTCGGGAGCGCCGATCAGTTCGTCGTGCGGGAAGGAGCCCTTGTGGGTGTGGAAGTTCTTCCCGGCTTCGAGCGTGAACGTGTAGTGGCGGCCCTTGGGGTCGGTCAGCTGTACCTGGTCCCCGACCTTGAAGGGCCCGCGCCTGCGGGCGGCACCGGTCGGTTCGGACATGTGAACAGCCTACCGGGGTTTGCGCAGGGCACCGACCACCGTGCGGCCGTACCGCCGTGGGGCCGGCGGCGGCTCCCTGGGGCGGGTGGGGCGCGTGGAACCACCGCGTGAGGCCGTGGCGTCAACACGAGGGTGACGCCGGCGAGCGGGGGGAGCGGGCCGTGGCGGTGGGGGTCGGAGACGGGTCGGACGCGGGCGAGGCACGGCTCTGGGGCGTGCTGCTGGTGGTCGGGGCGGTGGTCTCGGCGTACTTCTGCTGCTACCTGTTCACCGTGATGCTGCCGACGACCATGCGCGAGTACCGGGAGTACCGGGCGGCCGCGGTCTGCTCGGACCCGGTGCCGGCCGGTCCCGCCGAGGACTGCCTGCGCACCGTCACCTTCACGGTGCGGGACACGGTGGTCGAGGGCCGGCAGGGATTCCTCTCCCGACGGCATGTGCGTTTCGAGGCGACCTTGTCCGGCACCCGCTACTGGGACGGCGTGGTCGCGTTCGGCGACCCGGGGCCGGTACTGCGGCAGCTCCGGACCGGGGACCGGGTCGGCGGCGTCGTCTGGCGGGGCGCGGTGATGCGGCTCGTCCGGTACGACGACGAGCAGGCCACGGCCGACGAACCGCGCGACGAGCCGCAGATGTTCGCCGGACTCGGCGTGACGGCGGCCCTGCTGGCGGCGCTGGCGCTGGGGTTCGGCGCCCTGCGGCTGGTCCGGCCGGACGACCTGGGGCCCTGGACCTGGCGCCCGGTGGGCCGCTGGCTGCTCGGCATCGTGCTGGTCGCCGGGCTCGGCTGGGCCTACGGTGCGCTCCTGCTCCATGTCCCCTGGCAGGCGGTGGCCCCGGTCGCCGTTGCGCTCACGGCGCTCATGTCGGCGGTTCTCTTCACCGTCCGGCGACTGCGGCGGCGACGGGCGCCGACCCCGCCCGGGGACGTCTGGCAGCCTCGCTAGGAGCGGGATCGAGCGGCTCCCGCCCTGCGGCGGAAGCAGATGACACCCGCTTTAGGAGAGCGGTGCTCAGCTGGGGCGGGCCATCGCCCGCACGAAGGCCCGCTCGACGTCGGCGGCCGACAGGACGCCGTAGATCTCGCCGGTCTCCTCCACGACCAGGTACTCGGTGGCGGGGGTGGCGCGCAGGACGTCGAGGAGATCCTCTCCGGCGAGTTCCGCGGAGACCCGCATGCCGTCGGTGAGGTCCTGGGCGAGGCCGCTGACGGCGACCCAGGGGCGGCGGTGCTCGGGTACGCCGACGATGGCGGCCTCGCGGACCAGGGAGAGCGGGTTGCCGTCGGCGTCGACGACGACCAGGGCGCGGGCGCCGGCGGCGTTGGCGCGGCGCAGGGCCTCGGAGAGCGGGGTGTCGGTCTCGACGGGCACGGCGCGCCGGGTCAGGGTGCGGGCGCGCAGCTCGGGGAGGTGTTCGCGCAGCCGGGCCATGCGCAGGCTGTTGCCGGCGCCGGTCCAGATGATCGCGGCGAGGATGGCGGCGAGCAGGGCGTCGGTGACGGTGTCCATGCCGCCGCCGGTCTCCTCGGCACCGCCGCCGAAGGCACCGGAGTAGTTGAGGAGGGGGAGGCCGATCAGGACGGAGACGGCGAGCGCGCGGCCGACCCAGGCGGCGGCGACGGTGCCGCTCATGGGCCTGCCGGTGATCTTCCAGACGACGGCGCGGAGCATCCGGCCGCCGTCGAGGGGCAGCCCGGGCAGGAGGTTGAAGGCGGCCACGATGAGGTTGGAGACCATCAGGCCGGCCAGCAGGACGCCGGGGACGGTGCCGGGCTCGACGGGCTGCATGGCGAGGTAGAAGACGCCGGAGAGGACGAGGGAGAGCAGCGGGCCGACGAAGGCCAGCACGAACTCGCGGCCGGGGGTCTCGGCCTCCTTCTCGATCTCGGAGACGCCGCCGAAGAACTGGAGCTGGATGCGGCGGACCGGGAGTTTGAAGCGGATCGCGGCGACCGTGTGGGCCAGCTCGTGGACCAGGACGGAGGCGTAGAAGGCGACGGCGAAGAAGAGGGAGACGAGGTAGCGGGCGGCGCCGAGTTCGGGCAGGACGCGGTCGAGCTGGCCGCCGAAGACCCAGGTGATCAGGGCGGCGACGAGGAACCAGCTGGGGGCGACGTACACGGGCACGCCGAAGGGGCGCCCCATGAGCAGTCCGCCGCCGGGTTCCTTGGGCCGCTGCGGCGGCCGCCCCTTGCTCATACCCGAGTCGGCCAGGGCCCGCCCCTCGGATTCACCGGAGGTGCCGGGGGCGTCGGTGGGCTTGTCCGTGCGGGTGTCGGGGACCGCGGCGTCCGAGACCGGGGCGTCGGCGGGTGCGTCGGCCCGTGTGTCCTCGGGCGTGGCCGTTTCCGGGGCCTCGTCGGTCTCCGGCCCGGCCGTCGGCTCCGTGGGCTCGGTCGGCTCCTCGGCGGACGGCGTCGGCGACGGTTTCCCGGTGCGGGGGGACGCCTCGGTCTCCGGGGGAGCTGTCGGGGCGTCGGCCGGGTCCGGGCCCCCGTCGGTGGTCGGGGCCGTAGGGCCTGCGGGGTGTTCGGTCGGTTCGGCGTTCTCCGACCGGGGCTGCCCGCTCCCGCCGCTCACGTCCACGGTGTCCCCTCGTTAGAAACGTCGTCTGTGGTCGATGGTATGCGGCCGTCGTGACGCGTTTCGCCCCGGCACCCCTTGTGTTGGCCGGGCCGTCGCGCGAGTTGGGTGACTGTCAGTGGCGGGCCGTATGGTCTGTGGTCATGGAGAGCAGCATCGAGGACACCCCGCAGGCCCGGGGCGCGGACGTCGCGCAGGGGGAAGAGCCGGTCACGGCGGTGGCGGGGCCGACGGCCCGGCCGCCCGCCTCGTTGTCGCCCTCGCGGGCCAGTGACTTCATGCAGTGTCCGTTGCTGTACCGGTTCCGGGTGATCGACCGGCTGCCGGAGAAGCCGAGCGAGGCGGCGACCAGAGGGACGCTGGTGCACGCGGTCCTGGAGCGGCTCTTCGACGCCCCGGCCGCCGACCGGACCGCGCCGCGGGCCAAGTCGCTGATCCCGGGCCAGTGGGACCGGCTGCGGGAGAACCGGCCGGAGGTCGGTGAGCTGTTCGCGGACGACCCCGAGGGCGAGCGGCTGGCACGCTGGCTGGGCGAGGCGGAGCAGCTCGTCGAGCGCTGGTTCACGCTGGAGGATCCGTCCCGGCTGGAGCCCGTGGAGCGCGAGCTGTTCGTGGAGACCGAGCTGGAGTCGGGGCTACGGCTGCGCGGGATCATCGACCGGGTCGACGTGGCGCCGACGGGCGAGGTGCGGATCGTCGACTACAAGACGGGCAAGGCGCCGCGGCCGGAGTACGCCGAGGGCGCGTTGTTCCAGATGAAGTTCTACGCGCTGGTGGTGTGGCGGCTGAAGAACGTGGTGCCGAGGCGGCTGCAGCTGGTCTATCTCGGCAGCGGCGACGTGCTGACGTACGACCCGGTCCTCGCCGATCTCCAGCGGGTCGAGCGCAAGCTGCTCGCGCTGTGGGAGGCGATCCGGGAGGCGACGGAGTCGGGTGAGTGGCGGCCGCGTCCCACGAAGCTGTGCGGCTGGTGCGACCACCAGGCGCACTGCCCGGAGTTCGGCGGCACTCCCCCGCCGTACCCGCTGCCGGTGAGGTCGGCCGAGTCCGGGGACGTGCCGCAGGGCAGAATGGGCGCGGACTAGCAGAAGGAGACTCACCGTGGCCATCCGCGTCCTACTGGTCGACGACCAGCCGCTGCTGCGAACCGGGTTCCGGATGATTCTGGAGGCCGAGCAGGACATCGCGGTCGTGGGCGAGGCCGGAGACGGCCTGCAGGCCCTCGACCAGGTGCGCGCCCTCCAGCCCGATGTGGTGCTGATGGACATCCGGATGCCGCGGATGGACGGCGTGGAGGCGACCCGGCAGATCACCGGGCCCGGCCGGGACGGCCCGGCGAAGGTGCTGGTGCTGACCACGTTCGATCTCGACGAGTACGTGGTGGAGGCGCTGCGCGCGGGGGCCAGCGGGTTCCTGCTGAAGGACGCCCCGGCCAACGAGCTGGTGCAGGCGATCCGGGTGGTGGCGAACGGCGAGGCGATGCTGGCGCCGAGCATCACGCGCCGGCTGCTCGACAAGTACGCGACCCATCTGCCGTCCGGCGAGGAGCCGGTGCCGGACACCCTGCACACCCTCACCGACCGTGAGGTGGAGGTGCTGAAGCTGGTGGCGCGGGGACTGTCGAACGCGGAGATCGCCGCCGACCTGTTCGTCAGCGAGACCACCGTGAAGACCCATGTGGGGCATGTGCTGACCAAGCTGGGGCTGCGGGACCGGGTGCAGGCGGCGGTGTACGCGTACGAGAGCGGGCTGGTGCGCCCCGGGGCGCAGTAGGCGGCGGACCCGGTCACGACGGCGAAGGGCGCCCTCTCCTCGCGGAGCGGGCGCCCTTCGGCGTACTGAAGGTCCGTCAGCTGCTGGAGCCGCGGCCGAGCTCCCACAGCTGGAGGCTCGCGGAGGAGTTGAGGGCGTAGGCGACGCCCGTGATGTCGTCGCGGGCGGCGACGTACTGCTTGCCCTGCCAGAGCGGCAGCACCGGCACGTCGTCGGCGACGTCGTCCTGGATCTCCGTCAGGCTGCCGCTGGCGCTGGCCCGGTCGGCCTCGCGGCGGGACTCGGGGATCAGGGTGTTGATGATCCGGTTGTTGACGTAGGGCGACTTGAGGAAGTTGTCCTTGTCGAGGAACGGCGCGAGGAAGTTGTCGGCGTCCGGGAAGTCGGGGAACCAACCCATGCCGTAGACGTCGTAGTCGCCCTTGCGCTCGTCCGTCTGGTACGTCGACCAGGGGTGGCCCTCGATGCTGACGTCGAAGAGGCCGCTGCCGTTGAGCTGCTGCTTGAGGACCTCGAACTCCTGCTTGGTGGCCGGACCGTAGTGGTCGGTCGTGTAGTGCAGGGTCAGCTTCACCGGGGTGGTGATGTTGGCCGCGGTCAGCAGGTTCTTGGCCTTGGAGACGCTGGGGTCGCCGTACTTGTTGAAGAAGGAGTTGGAGTGGCCGGTCACGGAGGCCGGGACCAGCGAGTACAGCGGCTCGGCCTGGGAGCCGTACACCTTGGAGACGAGGCCGGCGCGGTCGACGAGCTGGGCCATGGCCTCGCGGACGGCCTTGGACTTGACCGTGGACGCGGCGGTGTTGAAGCCGAGGTAGCGGATCTCCAGACCGGACATCTCGACCAGGTCGATGTTGGAGTCCTTGCCGGTGCTGAGCTTGTCGATCTGCGACGGCGACATGGTGCGGGTCATCACGTCGATGTCGCCCTTGTCGAGCGCCTCGCCCATGGCGTCGGCGTCCTTGTACGAGCGCAGGACGACCTGCTCGTTGTTCACCTTCACGCTGCCCTTGTAGTTCGGGTTCTTGGTGAAGGTGGCGGAGACGAGCTCGTCGTTCTTGACGTCGGCCTTGAAGCTGTAGGGGCCGGAGCCGTCGATGTCGAAGCCGTCGCGGAGCTTGTCCTTCTCGTAGTCCTTCGGGTTCAGGATGCCCGCGACCGGAGTGGACAGCTTGTACGGGAAGGTGGCGTCGGCGGTCTTGAGGTGGAAGATGACCTCGCGGTCGCCCTGGGTCTCGATGGTGTCGATGTTCGTGAGGAGGCCGTAGACCCCACTGTCCGACTTGATGCGCAGGGCGCGCTCGATGGACCACTTGACGTCCTCGGCGGTGACGGAGTTGCCGTCGGAGAACTTCAGGCCCTCACGCAGCTTGCAGGCGTAGCGCTCACTGCCGCTGTCGGTGAAGGAGCAGCTCTCGGCCGCGTCGGGGACCGGGTCGCCCTCGCCCTTGGGCTGGGACATCAGGGTCTGCACGGTCTGGCGCAGGATGTTCCAGCCGCCGACGTCGTAGGAGTAGGCGGGGTCGACCGGCGCCGGGGCTTCCTTCGTGGCAGTGAACCCGTCGGTGGTGCCGACGACGATCGCGTCGTTGCTGCTGCTTCCACTGCCGGAACCACCGCAGGCGGCGAGGACCGGAGTGAGCAGGCCGACCACGGCCGGCAGCACCAAAGTCTTACGGTTCATGCTCGAAGTTCTCCAGAGCTGATCGTGTCCGTGTATCCCGCATACATGGGGTGTCGAAGCGGATCACGGGGGTTGCGGCGATGTTCTCGCGACGAGATTAGTGCGCACCCGCAGGAGGGTTCGCAGGCGCGTGAGTTGAGGTCCCATCACGGAGTGGAACCGGTTGCGGACAGACCGAAAACCCGACAGCGGCAGGATTAGTGCAGGCTCTCCCCAATCGGGACACAAGGTCGCCGCGTTTCCCCCCGAACGGGGGCGTGCGGCACAGCCGGGCAACGTTGTCGAGCGTCTGGCACGTGGGGAACGTCACATGGCAAAATGTGTGAGCAGCTATCGGAATTCAGCCGGTCGAACGGGTGCGAATTCCATGGCGCGGCCCGAGCCGGGATTTCACTCAATGCCCTTTGCACGCTGGGTGAACGACTAGCGCATTTCCGTCATCAGTCCGCGCAGAAATGCCAGGTCGACCTGTTCGAGGGAGGCCACCACGGTACGCCGCTCGGCGGGGGCGATGGGCGCGACGGACGGGACGGCGACGACCTGGCAGCCGGCAGCCTCGGCGGCGGCGACTCCGGTCGCGGTGTCCTCGACCACCGCGCACCTGGCCGGATCCACGCCCAGACCGGCGGCGGCGAGCAGATACGGATCCGGGTGGGGCTTGGTGCGCGAGACCTCGTCGCCGGCGACGGACAGGCTGAAGTGGTGGGTGCCGAGCCCGGTCAGGACCCGGTCGATGATGCGCCGGTGCGAGGCGGAGACCAGGGCGGTGGGGATCTGCTGCTCGTAGAGTTCGGCGAGCAGCCGCCGGGCGCCCGGCATCAGCGGCAGGCCGCCGTCGAGGCGTTCCTCGAAGCCGTCGTTGAGCAGCACGCTGAGCTCGGCGAGCGTGATGGCCGCGCCGGTGGCCTCGATGAGGAACCCGGCGCTGCGGGTCATCGGGCCGCCGACCACGACATGGCGCCAGGAGTCGTCGAGGGTGTGGCCGAGGCGGGCGAAGATCTCCACCTCGACGTCCCACCAGAAGCCCTCGGTGTCCACCAGGGTGCCGTCCATGTCGAGGAGCACCGCCTGAAGGGCCGAGCCTTCGGCCGTCCGGGTTCCGAGCGCGGGGACCGTGCTGGTCATCCACGTACCTCCTTGAGGGACGATCAGGCCGGTTCCCATGCGGGGAACCGGCCTGCTGTGGACCGACCAGTGTACGACTTATCCGATCAGTGTGCTCTGTGGGACACGTCTCGGTGTCGGCGCGCCGCTCAGCGCGCGTTGAAGTACTTCGCCTCCGGGTGGTGGATGACGATGGCGTCCGTGGACTGCTCGGGGTGCAGCTGGAACTCCTCGGAGAGGTGCACGCCGATCCGCTCGGGCTGGAGCAGGTCGGCGATCTTGGCACGGTCCTCCAGGTTGGGGCAGGCGCCGTAGCCGAGGGAGAAGCGGGCACCCCGGTACTTCAGGGCGAACATGTCCTCGATGTCGCTCGGGTCCTCGCCGGCGAAACCGAGTTCGGAGCGCACCCGCGCGTGCCAGTACTCGGCGAGGGCCTCGGCCAGCTGGACGGACAGGCCGTGCAGTTCGAGGTAGTCGCGGTAGGCGTTGGCCTCGAAGAGCTTGGCGGTCTGCTCGCCGATGCGGGAGCCGACGGTGACGACCTGAAGGCCGACCACGTCCGTCTCCCCCGACTCCTCCGGGCGGAAGAAGTCGGCGAGGCAGAGCCGGCGGCCGCGGCGCTGGCGCGGGAAGGTGAACCGGGTGCGTTCGTTGCCGCGGTCGTCCAGGATGATCAGGTCGTCGTCCTTGGAGACGCACGGGAAGTAGCCGTAGACCACGGCCGCCTCCAGCAGGTTCTCCGTCTGCAGCTTGTCGAGGAGCCCGCGCAGCCGGGGACGGCCGTCGGTCTCGACGAGTTCCTCGTACGTGGGTCCCTCGCCGGTGCGGGCCTGCTTGAGGCCCCACTGGCCCTTGAAGAGGGCGCCCTCGTCGAGCCAGTTCGCGTACTCCTTGAGCTGGATGCCCTTGATGACGCGGGTGTCCCAGAACGGCGGGGTGGGCACCGGGTTGTCGACGGCGACGTCGGAGCGGACGTGGCCCTCCTCGGGCCGCTCCTCGGCCTCGACGGTCGCGGCCGGCCGCACCCGGCGCTGCTTCAGCTCCGGCAGGACCGCGCCGGGCAGCCCGCGCTTGACGCCGATGAGGGCGTCCATCAGGCGCAGGCCCTCGAAGGCGTCCCGGGCGTAGCGGACCTCGCCCTCGTAGAGCTCGTGCAGGTCCTGTTCGACGTAGGCGCGGGTGAGGGCGGCGCCACCGAGGATGACCGGGTAGGAGGCCGCCAGGCCGCGCTGGTTGAGCTCCTCCAGGTTCTCCTTCATGATCACCGTGGACTTGACCAGCAGGCCGGACATGCCGATGACGTCGGCCCGGTGCTCGTCGGCGGCCTCCAGGATCGCGGAGACGGGCTGCTTGATGCCCAGGTTGACGACGTTGTAGCCGTTGTTGGACAGGATGATGTCGACGAGGTTCTTGCCGATGTCGTGGACGTCGCCGCGGACGGTGGCGAGGACGATGGTGCCCTTGCCCTCGGCGTCCGACTTCTCCATGTGCGGTTCGAGGTGGGCGACGGCCGTCTTCATGACCTCGGCGGACTGCAGGACGAACGGCAGCTGCATCTGGCCGGAGCCGAACAGCTCGCCGACGACCTTCATGCCGTCCAGGAGGGTCTCGTTGACGATGTCGAGGGCGGCGCGGGTGGTCAGCGCCTCGTCGAGGTCGGCCTCCAGACCGTTCTTCTCGCCGTCGATGATGCGGCGCTTGAGGCGCTCCTCCAGCGGGAGGGCGGCCAGTTCCTCGGCCTTGCCGGCCTTGAGGGACTTGGCGGTGGCGCCCTCGAAGAGCTGCATGAGCTTCTGGAGGGGGTCGTAGCCCTCGGCGCGGCGGTCGTGGATGAGGTCGAGGGCGGTCTGCACCTCCTCCTCGCTGAAGCGGGCGATCGGCAGGATCTTCGAGGCGTGCACGATCGCCGAGTCCAGGCCCGCCCTGACGCACTCGTCGAGGAAGACGGAGTTCAGCAGGATGCGGGCGGCCGGGTTGAGGCCGAAGGAGATGTTGGACAGACCGAGGGTGGTCTGGACGTCCGGGTGGCGGCGCTTGAGCTCGCGGATCGCCTCGATGGTGGCGATGCCGTCCTTGCGGGACTCCTCCTGACCGGTACAGATGGTGAAGGTCAGGGTGTCGATGAGGATGTCCGACTCGTGGATGCCCCAGTTCCCGGTCAGGTCGTCGATGAGCCGTTCGGCGATCTCGACCTTCTTCTCCGGGGTGCGGGCCTGGCCCTCCTCGTCGATGGTCAGCGCGATCAGCGCGGCGCCGTGCTCCCGCGCGAGCTCGGTGACCTTGGCGAAGCGGGACTCCGGGCCGTCGCCGTCCTCGTAGTTGACGGAGTTGATGACCGCGCGGCCGCCGAGCTTCTCCAGGCCGGCCCGGATGACGGGGACCTCGGTGGAGTCGAGCACGATCGGCAGGGTGGAGGCGGTGGCGAAGCGGCCGGCCAGCTCCTCCATGTCGGCGACGCCGTCGCGGCCGACGTAGTCCACGCAGAGGTCCAGCATGTGGGCGCCCTCGCGGATCTGCTCGCGGGCCATCTCCACGCAGTCGTCCCAGCGGGCGGCCAGCATGGCCTCGCGGAACTTCTTGGAACCGTTGGCGTTGGTGCGCTCGCCGATGGCCAGGTACGAGGTGTCCTGGCGGAACGGCACCGTCTGGTAGAGGGAGGCGGCGCCGGGCTCGGGGCGCGGGCTGCGCTCGGGCGGGGTGACGCCCCGGACCCGCTCCACGACCTGGCGCAGGTGCTCGGGGGTGGTGCCGCAGCAGCCGCCGATCAGGGAGAGGCCGTAGTCCCGGACGAAGGTCTCGTGGGCATCGGCCAGCTCCGGCGCGGTCAGCGGGTAGCTGGCGCCGTTCTTGCCGAGGACCGGCAGGCCCGCGTTCGGCATGCACGACAGGGCGATCCGGGAGTGCCGGGAGAGGTAGCGCAGGTGCTCGCTCATCTCGGCGGGGCCGGTGGCGCAGTTCATGCCGATCATGTCGATGCCGAGCGGCTCCAGCGCGGTGAGCGCGGCGCCGATCTCGGAGCCCAGCAGCATGGTGCCGGTGGTCTCCACGGTGACGGAGACGATGATCGGGACGTCCAGGCCGGAGAGCTCACGGGCGCGCTGGGCGCCGATCACGGCCGCCTTGGTCTGCAGCAGGTCCTGGGTGGTCTCCACGATCAGCGCGTCCGCGCCGCCGCTGATCAGGCCCTCGGCGTTCTGCTGGAAGGCGTCCCGGATCGTGGTGTAGCCGATGTGGCCGAGGGTGGGCAGCTTGGTGCCGGGGCCGATGGAGCCGAGGACCCAGCGCTGGCGGCCGTCGCGGGCGAGGTAGCCGTCGGCGGTCTCCCGGGCGATCCGGGCGCCCGCCTCGGACAGCTCGAAGACCCGCTCGGGGATGTCGTACTCGGCCATCGCCGCGTGGTTGGCGCCGAAGGTGTTGGTCTCGACACAGTCCACGCCCGCGTCGAAGTACGCCTCGTGGACCGAGCGGACGATGTCGGGGCGGGTGACGTTGAGGATCTCGTTGCATCCCTCGAGCTGCTGGAAGTCGTCCAGCGTGGGGTCCTGCGCCTGGAGCATGGTGCCCATGGCTCCGTCGGCGACCACCACACGGGTGGCGAGCGCCTCACGGAGCGCGGACACACGGGTCCGGCTGTCGGCGGAAGGGGACGGCGGCGACGAGGCCATGAAGGGCTCCCTTGGATGCGACGGCTGTCGGCTATGCGGTCCCCCCGGGGCGGGCCCGGGCAGGGACGCACTGCGTCAGCCTAACCGGGTGTGGGCTTGGATGGGCAGGGCGTCCATGTGGCGGACGAGTGAGACGCGGGGCCGTCACGGGACCCTCACCCGCCCGGCCGACCGGGCACGGGCTCGTCACAGAGAGGTCACGTGTGTGCCCGGTGAGGTGACCGGATTCCCACGTGTGATGTAACAGGTGTCGACGGACCATTAGCGGTCCGTCGACATGGACCGGTAGTGTTCGACATTGCCGAACGATGGTTACGCCGTCGTTGCGGTGAGGGTCGTTGGGACGGAGGACAGGACGGCGATGGCACGGAACATCCAGTCGCTCGAACGGGCGGCCGCGATGCTGCGGCTGCTCGCGGGCGGCGAGCGACGGCTCGGCCTGTCCGACATCGCCTCCTCCCTGGGCCTCGCCAAAGGCACCGCCCACGGCATCCTGCGCACCCTCCAGCAGGAGGGGTTCGTCGAGCAGGACGACGCCTCCGGGCGCTATCAGCTGGGCGCCGAGCTGCTGCGGCTGGGCACCACCTACCTGGATGTGCACGAGCTGCGGGCGCGGGCGCTGGTATGGACGGACGACCTGGCCCGGTCCAGCGGGGAGAGCGTCTACCTGGGCGTTCTCCATCAGCAGGGCGTACTGATCGTGCACCACGTCTTCCGGCCCGACGACAGCCGGCAGGTGCTGGAGATCGGCGCGATGCAGCCGCTGCACTCCACGGCCCTGGGCAAGGTGCTGTCGGCCTACGACCCGGTGGCGCACAGCGAGGCCCTGGAGGCCGACCGCAAGCCCTTCACCGACCGGACCACCTGCGAGCTGGACGCCTTCGAGCACATCCTCGACATCTCGCGCGCGCGTGGATACGCGGCCGACGTGGAGGAGACCTGGGAGGGCGTGGCCTCCGTCGCGGCGCCGATCCACGACCGGCGGCGCATGCCGGTGGGCGCGGTGGGCATCACGGGCGCGGTGGAACGGCTCTGCAAGGACGGGGAGTTGCGGCCCGAGCTGATCGCCGCGGTGCGGGACTGCGCCCGCGCGGTGTCGCGGGACCTGGGCGCCGGACGGTTCTGACCGGGCACCACTGATCGACGACTGAGGCCGGTTCGCGTGTCGGCGAACCGGCCTCAGTCGTACCCTGAAACGGACAAAACTGGATGAATCCGCAGTTCAGTGGGGCTATCACGTCACACCCGGCACAGGACCCGACAAAGATCGACATCTCACAGCAATCAATAACGATCGCGTTTTCGATAACAGAACTCTTGACGTGCACGTAACGCCGGAGCAAGACTCCCGTCCATCGGTCGGCATTGTCGAACACCTACCGGCAATACGCGCTAGAGTGTGACAACGCCAAGGGCCGGCAACATCGCTCTCACCCCCGAGGGCAGCTCGAACTCCCGGAGGGACCCGGGGTTCGGTCCCCTGGACGAAGGACAAAGGAGTCGCGGGTGTCCAGCTCCGACATCTTCATCGGCGAGACCATCGGTACCGCCATACTCATCCTGCTCGGCGGCGGTGTGTGCGCCGCCGTCACGCTCAAGGCCTCCAAGGCCCGTAACGCCGGCTGGCTCGCCATCGCCTTCGGTTGGGGCTTCGCCGTCATGACGGCGGTCTACATCTCCGGACCGCTGTCCGGTGCCCACCTCAACCCGGCCGTCACCGTCGCTCTCGCGATCAAGAACAGCGACTGGAGCAACGTCCCGGTCTACTTCGCCGGACAGCTGCTCGGCGCCATGATCGGCGCGGCCCTGGTGTGGGTCGCCTACTACGGCCAGTTCCAGGCGCACCTCACCGACAAGGAGATCGTCGGCGGTCCGGGTGCCCAGGCCACCAAGGTCAAGGCCGTCGAGGCCCAGGAGACGGGCGCCGGTCCGGTCCTCGGTATCTTCTCCACCGGTCCGGAGATCCGGAACGCGGTGCAGAACCTGGCCACGGAGATCATCGGCACCGTGGTGCTGATCCTCGCGGTCCTCACCCAGGGCCTCAACGACAAGGGCAACGGCCTCGGCGTCATCGGCGGCCTGATCACCGCCTTCGTGGTCGTCTCGATCGGTCTGTCGCTCGGCGGCCCGACCGGGTACGCGATCAACCCCGCCCGTGACCTCGGTCCGCGGATCGTGCACGCGCTCCTCCCGCTGCCCAACAAGGGCGGTTCCGACTGGAGCTACGCCTGGATCCCGGTGGTCGGTCCGCTGATCGGCGCGGCCATCGCCGCAGGGATCTACAACGTCGCATTCGCCTGAGAAGCAGATCAAGCTAAGAAGCAGATCCGGCTCACAAGCAGACACGCGCCGTACGTACCGCCTCCACACCACGGACCTCTGAGGAGCACACAGTGACCGACGCCCACACCGCAGGCCCCTTCATCGCCGCGATCGACCAGGGCACCACCTCCAGCCGCTGCATCGTCTTCGACAAGGACGGCCGTATCGTCTCGGTCGACCAGAAGGAGCACGAGCAGATCTTCCCGAAGCCGGGCTGGGTCGAGCACAACGCCAACGAGATCTGGACCAACGTCCAGGAAGTCGTCGCCGGGGCCATCCAGAAGGCCGGCATCACCCGCGACGACATCAAGGCCATCGGCATCACCAACCAGCGCGAGACCACCGTGCTGTGGGACAAGAACACCGGTGAGCCCGTCCACAACGCCATCGTCTGGCAGGACACCCGCACCGACGCCCTCTGCAAGGAGCTCGGCCGCAACGTCGGCCAGGACCGCTTCCGCCGCGAGACCGGCCTCCCCCTCGCCTCCTACTTCGCCGGCCCCAAGGCCCGCTGGCTGCTCGACAACGTCGACGGCCTCCAGGAGCGCGCCGAGGCGGGCGACATCCTCTTCGGCACCATGGACACCTGGGTCATCTGGAACCTGACCGGTGGTGTCAACGGCGGCAAGCACGTCACCGACGTCACCAACGCCTCCCGCACCCTTCTCATGAACCTGCACACCACGCAGTGGGACGAGAAGATCGCCGAGTCCATCGGCGTGCCGCTGCAGATCCTGCCCGAGATCCGCTCCTCCGCGGAGGTCTACGGCGAGGTCACCGGCGGCAAGCTCGGCGACCTGCTCGGCGGCATCCCGGTCGCCTCCGCGCTCGGCGACCAGCAGGCGGCCCTGTTCGGCCAGTGCTGCTTCTCCGAGGGCGAGGTCAAGTCCACCTACGGCACCGGCACCTTCATGGTGATGAACACCGGTGACAAGATCATCAACTCCTACGCGGGCCTGCTGACCACGGTCGGCTACAAGATCGGCGACCAGCCGACCGTGTTCGCGCTGGAGGGCTCGATCGCGGTCACCGGTTCGCTGGTGCAGTGGATGCGCGACCAGATGGGCCTGATCTCCACCGCGGCCGAGATCGAGACGCTCGCGCTCTCGGTCGAGGACAACGGCGGCGCGTACTTCGTGCCGGCCTTCTCCGGCCTGTTCGCCCCGCACTGGCGCTCCGACGCCCGCGGTGTCATCGCCGGCCTGACCCGGTACGTCACCAAGGCGCACCTGGCCCGCGCCGTCCTGGAGGCCACCGCCTGGCAGACCCGCGAGATCGCGGACGCCATGGTGAAGGACTCCGGCGACGAGCTGGTGGCCCTCAAGGTCGACGGTGGCATGACCGCCAACAACCTGCTGATGCAGCAGCTCGCCGACGTCCTGGACGCGCCCGTGGTGCGCCCGATGGTCGCCGAGACCACCTGCCTCGGCGCCGCCTACGCCGCCGGCCTCGCCGTCGGCTTCTGGTCCGGTACCGACGAGCTGCGCGCCAACTGGCGCCGGGCCGCCGAATGGACCCCCCGCATGGACGCGGAGACCCGCGACCGTGAGTACAAGAACTGGCTCAAGGCCGTCGACCGGACCATGGGCTGGATCGACGACGACGAGAGCTGACGAGAGCGCACAAGCTCTCACGATCGAGCTCTGACGAGGAGTAAGAACCCGACATGACCAGTCAGTCCACCCTGCAGTCCGTGCCTGCCCTGGGGACGCACCCGGCCTCCGGCTCCAACCCGAGCCGGGCCGAGACCAGGGAGCAGCTCTCCAAGGCGTCGTACGACCTTCTCGTGATCGGCGGCGGCATCCTGGGCATCTCCACCGCCTGGCACGCCGCGCAGTCCGGTCTGCGGGTGGCACTGGTCGACGCCGGCGACTTCGCCGGCGCCACCTCCTCCGCCTCCTCCAAGCTCCTCCACGGCGGTCTGCGCTACTTGCAGACCGGCGCGGTGAAGCTGGTGGCGGAGAACCACTTCGAGCGCCGTGCGGTCTCCCGCCAGGTGGCCCCCCACCTGGCGAACCCGCTCACGTTCTACCTCCCCGTGTACAAGGGCGGTCCGCACGGCGCCGCGAAGCTCGGGGCGGGCGTCTTCGCCTACTCCGCGCTCTCCGCGTTCGGTGACGGAGTGGGGCACCTGCTGAGCCCGGCGAAGGCCGCGCAGGACGTGCCCGAGCTGCGCACCGAGAACCTCAAGGCCGTCGCGGTGTACGGCGACGACCAGATGAACGACGCCCGCATGGCGCTGATGACGGTCCGCGCGGCCGTCGAGGCGGGCGCGGTCGTCCTCAACCACGCCCAGGTCACCGGCCTGCGCTTCACCAAGGGCCGGGTCACCGGCGCCGACCTGAAGGACGCCGTCTCCGGCGAGGAGTTCGGCGTCAACGCCCGGCTGGTGCTCAACGCGACCGGCCCCTGGGTCGACCACCTGCGCAAGATGGAGGACCCGAACGCGGCCCCCTCCATCCGCCTCTCCAAGGGCGCGCACCTGGTCCTGAAGCGGACCGCGCCGTGGAAGGCCGCGCTCGCCACCCCCATCGACAAGTACCGCATCACCTTCGCCCTCCCCTGGGAGGACATGCTCCTGCTCGGCACCACCGACGAGGAGTACGAGGGCGACCCGGCGGACGTCGCGGTCACCGAGAAGGACATAGCCCAGATCCTGGACGAGGCCGCGTTCTCCGTCCGGGACCAGCAGCTCCAGCGCGACCTGATCACCTACGCCTTCGCCGGCCTGCGCGTGCTGCCGGGCGGCCCCGGCAGCACCGCCAAGGCCAAGCGGGAGACCGTGGTCACCGAGGGCCGGGGCGGCATGCTGTCCGTCGCGGGCGGCAAGTGGACCACCTTCCGGCACATCGGCCGCACCGTGATGCAGAAGCTGGAGGCGCTGCCGGGCCACCCGCTCGGCGACGACTTCGAGCCCATCGCCTCGCTGCCGAAGAAGCTGCCGCTGCCCGGTGTCGCCAACCCCCGCGCGGTCGCCCACCGCCTGCTGGTGGACAACCCGGCGCCCGGCCCGCGCATGGCCGCCGACACCGCCAAGCACCTGGCCACCCACTACGGTTCGCTGGCCTTCGACATCGCCCGGATCGCCAACGAGCACCCGGAGCTGGCCGAGCGCGTCCACCCCGACGCCCCGGAGATCTGGGCGCAGGTCGTCTGGGCCCGCGACCACGAGTGGGCCGAGACCACGGACGACGTGCTGCGCCGCCGCACCACCCTGACGATCCGCGGCCTGGCCACGGACGACGTCAGGGCCAAGGTCCAGGACCTGCTCGACAAGAAGTAACGAGAAGAAGCGCCGAGCAGCGAGAAGCGGCGCGAGACGGGCGGTGTGCCGGGTCCTCCCTGACCGGCCCGGCATCCGCTGACGTCCCCGCCCCCGCCGTACCGGGGGCGGGCGACAGAAGGGGCGGCTCCCATCCCCTGGGGAGCCGCCCCTTCGCATGCCCGTGCCCTCGCATGCGTATGCCGCAGCCCCGTGCCCGGGGAATCTGCTGGGCCTTCGCATCGCACCACCAACCGCCCCCCGAACACCACCGCGCGCTCCCTCACACGTGTTTCGAACAGCCGGTTCTCCGAGATCCCGGCGGCTACAACGGGTCCTTCCGGTACCGCACGTCCGCACGGCCGTACGGCGGTACGCGGCAGAGACAGCGGAGCGGCCCCCGGGGAGCGGACATGCAGGGCGGATGGCACAGTGCCCGGGCGCGGCGGCGCCTGGCGTTGTCGGCATGCGCGGCGGCGCTGGCGGCGCTCACGGGAGTGCTCCGGTTCTGGCGGCACGACGCGGCGACCGAGGGCGTCCTGATCTCGGCGATCGGCACCCTGGTGTCGGTCGCGGCGCTGGTGGCCGACGTACTGCGCGGCGACGCCGACCCGGCTCCGGCCCCCGCCGAGGAGCAACGGCGACGGGCCGCCGACGCGCTGGCCGAGGCCGTACGCGAGCAGTGGGCCGCGGAGGCACGCCTGCGCCGCCTCCAGGACCCGGAACCGATCGACGTCCACTGGGCCCCCGCGGACCGGCGCCTCGCCGACCATCCGGAGAACGTACGCGGCATCGGCCGGCCCGCTGACCACCCCGAAGACACACCACGCAACGAGCAGCCCGGCGACCGCCCTCAAGACACACGGCGAAACGGGCAACCCGGCCGACACCCCGAAAGCACCCGCCGCAACACACGGTCCGGCGGCCGGCCCGGAAACGGGTCGCGTGCCCGACGGTCCGGTGACCGGGACCGGGACCGGGACGGTGGCCGGGCGCGGGACGGGGACGGTGGCCGGGACGGGGACGGTAGCCGGGCGCGGGACCGGGACGGTGGCCGGGACGGGGACGGTAGCCGGGCGCGGGACCGGGACGGTGGCCGGGACGGGGACGGTAGCCGGGCGCGGGACCGGGACGGTGGCCGGGCGCGGCGGGTGCCGGGGCCGCGGGTGTCGCGGGTCGAGGGTCTGGCCGAGGTGTTCGCGGTGGTGCCGGGGCGGCGGCTGGTGGTGCTCGGGGGGCCGGGGGCGGGCAAGAGTGTGCTGGCGGTGCGGTTCGTGCTGGCGCGGCTGGCCGAGCGGCAGCCGGGCGAACCGGTGCCGGTGATCTTCCCGCTGGCCGGCTGGGACCCGCGGCGGACCGGGCTGCGGGAGTGGCTCGCGGAGCGGCTGGCGGCGGAGCACCGGCCGCTGGCCGCCGTGACCGACGGCACCCGCACCCTCGCCCGCGGCCTGCTGGACGCGGGGCTGGTCCTGCCGGTGCTCGACGGCTTCGACGAGCTGGCCCGGCCCTCCTACGGGGAGGCGGTACGACGGATCAACGCCGGTCTCGACGACGACCTGCCGCTGCTGCTCACCAGCCGGGCCACGGCGTGGGCGACCGCGGTGGCCGAGGGCGACGTCCTCACCGCCGCCGAGGTGGTCGAACTCCGGCCGCTCGACCTCGCGCAGGCCACCGCGCATCTGGAGCGCACGGCGCGGCCGCAGCGGACGACGGACGGGACGGACGCCACCGTGTGGACGCCGGTGGTGGAGGAGCTGGCGCGGCACCCGCACTCCCCGGCGGCCACGGCGCTCACCACTCCCCTGACGGTGTCCCTCGCCCGCGCGGTGTACGGCGACACCTCCCGGGACCCCTCGGAACTCCTCGACACCGCGCGCTTCGGAACGGCGGCCGCCGTCGAGCAGCATCTGCTCGGGGCGTTCGTGCCGGCCGCCTACGCGGACGCGGAGCCGCACACCGCCTCGGACGCGGCACGGCACCTCGCCCTGCTGGCACGGGAGTTGCACCGCCGGGACACCGGACGGCTGGCCTGGTGGGAGCTGGAGTCGCTGCTGCCGCGGGCCCTGCGGGTCTATGCGCCCGGGCTGCTGTCCATGGCCGTGCTGTCGGCGCTGCTGCTGCCGGTCGCGGTGACTCGCGCGGTGCGCGAACTGGCCGGTGTGGAGGACCTGTTGTCGCTGGTCGCCACGCTGGTGGGGCAGGCGTCGGGCTTCGCGTTCGGGGTGGCGTGGCTGCTGCCGGACGGTGGGGGCGAGCCGGGCCGGCCGTTCCTGGTCCGGCAGGGGCTGACCGTCGTCGGGGTGAGCGGGGCCCTGTGGGCGGCCTTCGCGTACGCAGACGATCTGCGGTTCGGCTTCCGCTTCGGTTCGGTGACCGACGGCTGGCTGCCGGATCTGCTCGGCGGCCGTCTGTTCTCCCTGTTGTTCACGCTGTTCTTCGGCATCGCGGGGCTGCCCCGGCGGCCGGTGCCGCTCGGCCTGCCGTGGAGCGGCACCGGCGAGCGGATCTGGGCCCGGCTGTGCGGGGCGGCCCTGCTGCTGGCCGGAGCGGGCACGACGGCCGGGGCGGTGCTGGGCCGGCCCGGCGGTCCCTGGCCGGTGCTGGTGGGCGTCACGGCCACCGCCGCGGGTACCGCGCTGCTGGTCAGCGGTGTCCGCCGGGCCGGCCGGGAGGGCGCGCTGGTGCCCCGGGGCGGGCGGGTCGTACGGCGGTTCGCGACCGGGGTGGTCCGGGGTACGGCCGTCGCGCTGCTGACCGGTGTCACCGCGTGCACGCTGGCCGGGCTCGCCGCCACGGGGGTGACCGTCCTCAAGTCCGGTGCCGCACCCGATCTCGCCGGACGGCAGGTCGACGGCTGGCGGTTCACCGAGCACGCCGGAGTCAGGACGGCCGCCCTCGAACGGCCGCTGCGGGGCACGCTGTTGGTCCCCGGCGACGGGGCGCGGCCGATCGCCTACCCGCGCGGAGCGGTGCCGCCGGACTGCACGGTCCCGCTGCTGCACGGCCGCCACTGCGCGGAGTTCCGTGCCGCGGACACGGTGTTCGAGTCCCGGGGCGGCACGGTCGTCGTCCGTCTCGCGCCGGGCGGCACCGGCGGCCCGGTCGCGTACGCGGCCGATCTGCGGTCGGTGCTGCCGCCGGACGCGCGCGCCTGGCTGACCCAGGGGCCGGCGTCGGGTCTGCTGGCCCGCTGTCTGCCGCCGTTCGTGGTGGCCGGAGTCGTCGTGGGGGTGGTGGGCGGGTGTGTGTGCGGGGTGTACCGGGCGCTGAGCGTGCCCTCGGACACCATGCGGGCGCCCGGTCCCGGGTCCGACCTGCGCACCGACCGGACGGCGTCCGTGACCCGGGGCGGGGTCGTCGCCCTGGTGGTGGCGTGCGTCTGTGTGCCGGTGACGCTGGTGCCGGGCGACTGGGGCGGGCTGGTGCACGTCGGTACCCAGCTGTGGCTGCCGCTCGGCACGGCCGCGGTGGCGCTGAGCGCGTGGGGCCGGCTGGCCGTCGCCCGGGGCTGGCTCGCGGTGACGGGACGGCTGCCCTGGCGGCTGATGGCGTTCCTGGAGGACGCCCACCGGCGGGGTGTGCTGCGGCAGTCCGGGGCGTACTTCGAGTTCCGGCATCTGCGGCTGCAGTCGTACCTCGCGAACGAGACCGCCGACGCCGCACCCGAGGTCTTTCCCGTCGGACCGCCCGGGCCGCGCGAGGCGGCCGACGGGCCGGTCCGGGAGCGGGGCGGCAGGCCCGGCTAGCCGACGAGCTCCCGGACCGCTTCGGGAGACGTCAACTCGGCGCGGCGCACGATCAGTTCGCGTCCGAGCAGCAGGGCGCGCCGGGAGGCAGGGGCCGGGTCCGGCAAGGTGGTCAGGTCGGTGAGGTGGGCGAAGCCGATGATGCGGCGGACGATCTCGGTGCCCGCGAAGCCCAGCGACTCCGTCCAGACCCGGCCCAGGAAGCGGTCCAGGTAGGCGTCGTCGAAGAAGGTGTCCACGCGGGTCGGCCACAGCCCGCGGAACGTGGTCTCGAACGCCTCCCAGGACAGCCGGAGTTGGTCGGCGTGGTCGGACAGCGTGCCCAGGGCGCGGGCGCGTTCCTCCGAGACCAGGGTGTTGGCCCAGTACAGGCCGAGGTCGAAGCCGATGGGGCCGACGAAGGAGAACTCGGGGTCGAAGACCCGGACGACGGGGGTGCTCGCGCGCTCGCCGACCATGATGCTGCCGGTGTGCAGGTCGCCGTGGAGGAGGGCCTGGGCGCTGGTCATGAAGGTGTGGCGGAGGTCGGCGACCTCGGTGCGCAGCCGGGCGTCGGCGCGGAACCCGGCGGCGAGGTCGTCGAGTTCGGGCAGCCAGTGGTTGTGCTCGTGCTCGACGTAGGGCTCGGAGAGGACGACGTCCTCGGTGATCTCGCAGAGTTCCGGGTTGACCGAGGCGGCGATCAGGGCCTTGCGTTCGGCCGAGGGGAGGCCGAAGTCGCTGGTCGCGAAGGAGAGCTGGGCCACCAGTTCACCGATCCGGGGGGAGGTGACCGGGCCGTACGCGGCGCCCTCGTTGAGGACGGTGCGCAGCACCTCCAGGTCGGAGAGGTCCTCCATGACCAGGGCGTGGTTCTCGGGGTCGTAGCCGTGGATCGCGGGGACGGTGTCGGGGGCGACCTTGGCGAGCTGCTCGTAGGCGCGGGCCTCGGCGTCGGAGCGGTCGGGGCTCAGCGGCCAGGACGGCCCGGCCACCCGCACCCACGGCAGCGCCTGCTTCAGGGCGAGGCCGCGGGTGCCGGCCCGGTCCGAGGCGAGGAAGACGCGGTTGACGTTGCCGTCGGAGACCTCGCGGACCTCGATGTCGGCCGGGTCGTCCCAGTGGCCGCGCTCGCGCAGGTAGGCCGGGATGTCGGCGGTCTCCAGGATGCGGTAGCCCATCGTCTCGAACTTCCTTATGCGGTGCGGCGCTTGGACAGGGTGAAGCTGAAGACCAGGGCGAGGATGAGGACGGCGCCCTCGACCACGTCCTGGGTGTAGTACGGCAGGCCCTTGATGGTCAGGCCCGTGGTGATGATGCCGATCAGCACGGCGCCGAGGGCGGTTCCCCACACGTTCGGGCGACCCCTGCCGAGGACGGAGGTGCCGACGAGGGCGACCGCCACCGCCTCCAGCAGCTGGGAGGTGCCGGCCGAGACGTCGCCCTGGCCGATCCGGGAGGCCAGGATCAGTCCGCCGACGGAGGCGAGGACGCCGGACAGGACGTAGGCGAGCGCGCGGTAGCCGCCGACGCGGATGCCGGCCAGCCGGGCGGCCTCCGGGTTGGCGCCGATGGCGTAGAGGACCCGGCCCCAGCGGGTGCGGGCCAGGAACACCCAGGCGGCGACCGTGAGTCCGCCGAAGATCAGCACGGAGACGGGGATGCCGAGGACCGTGCCGCGGTCGATGCGCAGGAACCCGGCGGTGAACCTGCCGGGGGCGGTCGTCCCGTCGGACTCGGTCATGCCCGGGGTGATGGACTGGCCGTCGACCAGGATGAGTTTGCCGCCCTGGATGACGAACATGGTGCCCAGGGTGGCCAGCATGTCCGGGATCTTCAGTACGACGATCAGCAGCGCGTTGAGCAGTCCGGCCAGGGCGCCCGCCGCGAGGACGGCGAGGATGGCGACCGTGCCGACCTGGTTCTGGATCACCATGGTCTGGGCGGCGACGGAGACACCGAGTCCGGCGACCGCGCCGACGGACATGTCCATCCCGCCGACGGCCATGGTGAGGGTGACGCCGAGGCCGAGGATCGCGGCGACGGAGACATAGCGCAGGGTGTCGAGGAGGGTCGCCGACTCGCGGAACGAGCCCTCGGTCAGGGCGAAGTACGCGAAGAGCGCGACCGTCACGAAGATGAAGCCGTACTTGATGACGGCGTCCTGGACGCGCACGGCGTTGCCGGGCCGGGCCGGGCTCTCGGTGCCCCGGGTGATGGTGGTCATGGGTGCTGCTTCCTTCGGCGGCCGGGTGTCGGAGGGACTAGACGGACACGGCGATGGTCTGGATCACGCGGTCGCGCTCCGCGTCCTCGCCGTACGCGTCGAGGTGGATCTCGCCGGCCGCGAGGACGACGACCCGGTCGGCGACCTCCAGCACCTCGTCGACGTCGGCGGACAGGACGAGCACGGCGGCGCCCTCGGCGGCCAGGGCGCGGGCCCGGCGGCCGATGTCCCGGCGGGCGCCGATGTCCACGCCTCGGAACGGTTCGTCCAGGATGAGGACGCGGGGGGTCTTCGCGAGCCAGCGGCCGACGACGACCTTCTGCTGGTTGCCGCCGGAGAGTTCCTCGATCGCGCTGTGCTCGTCGCGGGCCACGACCCCGAGGGCCTCGACGGTGTCCCGGCCGAGGGCGTCCTCGCGCGGGCGGCTCACCAGGCCGGCCCGGGAGAGGGACCTGAGGAACGGCAGGGAGATGTTCTGGGCCAGCGACCAGCCGGGGACGAGGGCGTCGGTGTGCCGGTCCTCGGGGACCAGGTGGACGCCGGCCCGGATGGCGTCGGCGGGGCGGCGGGGCGCGTAGACCCTGCCGTCCAGTTCGGTGGTGCCGGTGCGGAAGGGCTCGGCGCCGAAGAGGCCGCGGGCCAGTTCGGTCTTGCCCGCGCCCAGCAGGCCCACGACGCCGGTGACCTCGCCGCCGCGCAGGTCGAGGTCGAGCGGGGCGCGGCCGTCGAGGAGCCGGACGCCGCGCAGGGCGAGGACGGTCTCGCCCCGATCCCCTTCGCGGGCCGGGCGGGCCGTCCGGGCCTCGTGGGCCTGGGCGAGCATCGCGCGCAGGGCCGTGTCCCAGTCGAAGGGCTTCGCCTGGTCGTCGGTGAGACGGCCGTCCCGCAGGACGACCAGCCGGTCGGCGAGGGCGTCGATCTCGCCGAGGCGGTGGGAGACGTAGAGCACGGCGATGCCGTCGTCGCGCAGCTTCTCGACGAGGGCGAAGAGCCGCTCGGCCTCGGCGGCCGACAGGGCGGAGGTGGGTTCGTCGAGGACGAGCAGCCGGGGGCGGGTGGCCAGGGCGCGGGCCAGGATCAGCAACTGCCGGTCGGAGATGCCGAGTTCGGTGACGTCCTGACGGAGGACCGGATCGGGCCAGTCCAGGCCGAGGCCGGCCTGGATCTCGCGGGCGCGGGCCAGGGTGCGGGCGCCGCCGAGGAACGGGTTGCCGCGCCGCTGGGCCAGTTCCTCGAAGACCAGGTTCTCCGCGACCGTGAGGCCGGGGACGATGCCCTCGCCGATGCGCTGGTGCACCGTCTGGATGCCCAGCCGGCGTGCGGCCAGCGGCGACTGGAGAGCCACGGGCTCCCCCGCGACCCGCACCTCGCCCCCGTGGTCCCTGTGCACGCCGGACAGGATCTTGATCAGGGTGGACTTTCCGGCGCCGTTCGCGCCGAGCAGCGCGACCACGCTGCCCGGGGCGATGTCCAGCGAGACGGACTCCAGGACCGTCCTGCCGCCGAAGGCCATGCTCACGTCCCGCAGGGCGACCGCGGGAGCGGTGTCAGTGGGCGACATTGGGGATCCAGTCCGCGGTGCTGACCTGGGAGAGGTTCAGCGCGGGCAGGGCGGTGCGCAGCTGGTCCATGTTCTCGATCTTGTTCTTGAGCAGGAAGTCGCGGGTGATGGCGACGGCCGGGAACTCGACGGAGGTCTTGTTCAGTTGGCCGGCCAGTTCCAGCGCGGTGGTGCGGACCACGGCGGCGCCGACGGCGGACGGGTCGGTGCCGGCGGTGGCCACCCACGGGCTGTCGGTGGCGGTCATGTTCTGGATGTCGGCGTTGGAGACGTCCGCGCCGAAGACCTTCACCTTGTCCTGGAGCTTCTTGTTCTGCACGGCGAGGACGGTGCCCTTGGCGAGTTCGTCGTACGGCGCGAAGACGCCGGTCACGTCGGAGTGCTGGGTGAGCGCGGCAGAGACCAGGGGAACGTTGTCGGTGGCGGTGGAGTCGGTCACCTTGCCGACCTTGAACTCCTGCGTCCACCCGTTGGACGTGAGCGCCTTCTGCCAGACCGTGTCGCGCTTGTCGAGGGCGGCGTAGCCGGCCACGTTGACGTATCCGACCTTGGTGTTCTTGCCGACCGTCTTGGCCATCACGTCGAGGACGGCCTGGGCCATGCTGGCGTCGTCCTGTTCGGTGCTGACGACGGACTTGTTGGTCTGGTCGACGTCGTAGACAACGACCTTGATGCCCTTCTTCACCGCCTGGTCGATCTCCGGCTGGATGGTGGCCGGGAAGCCGTGGTCGACGATGATCGCCCGCGCGCCGGAGTTGATGGCCGAGGAGAGGTCGGTGGCCTGCTTGGCGTTGTCGGCCTGGGCGTCGTACACGGTCAGGTCGATGCCGAGGGCCTTGGCCTGCGCCTTGGCGCCGTTGCCCCACTGCTCGAAGTAGTCGCCGGCCCCGCTCTGCCGGACCAGGGCGACCTTCACCGTGCCCTTGCTGAAGGGGGCCGGCTTCTTGCCGGTGGCGGCGGAGGCCGAGGCCGCGGTGGAGCCGGTGCTCTTCGAGGCGTCCGTGGACTGCGAGCAGCCGGCGAGGAGGAGGGAGACGGAGGCCAGCGAGAGCGCGGCAAGGGGCAGACGGGCACGGGGCATGACGGGGCTCCAGGTGCAAGGGGTGGCGCGGAGAGAGAAGGAGGGAGAAGGAGGGTGCTTGAACCGGAGCTGGGCAGGGCGGACGCCGGCCACACGGAGAGGGCGGGCACGCGCCGCAACAGGGCGCGTCGGGGCTCCGGATGAGGTCAGCGACAGCTGGCCGTGGTCGACCGGAGCAGGTCCACGTACAGCCGCCGCACGAGCAGCAGCGTCTTCATACGCAGATCATGAGAACGGTTTCAGCCACCCGTCAAATGATGGGGAAGCGTTTTCTCGACATGTGGGACAACGACTACGTCACACCTGGTCGTCCCGGTAGGTGGCGTTACCATCACGGGACCGGCACCCGCCCCGCCCCAGTGAGGCCCTGATGACGACCGCACGCGTAACAGCGCAGCGCATGCCCCGCATGCACCGCTGTACCCGCGCGCTGTGTCGCGCCTGACCACTGCCCCCGCGAGCCGTCCACCCACTCTTTCCCTTCCGTCCGCTACCGTCTCGGTATCCGGACATCCCTCCCTCTTCCCTGGAGTTGCCGCCATGACGCTGCTGACTACCTGGGCCGAGTCCGGCCCCGACACCGTGGTGCGCCGCACCTCGGACCCCGCCGAGATCGCCGAGGCGCTCAAGCCGCTGGGCGTGCGCTACGAGCAGTGGCCGGTCCGTGCGGACGTCCCCTCCGACGCGGACAGCGAGACCGTGTTCGCCGCGTACGGCCCCGAGATCGACAAGCTCAACGCCGAGGAGGGCTTCACCACCGTCGACGTCCTCGGGCTGCACCCCAGTGACGACCCCGAGTACCCGGTGAAGGCGAAGGCCGCGCGCGAGAAGTTCCTCCAGGAGCACACGCACGACGACGATGACGAGGTCCGGTTCTTCGTGTCCGGCTCCGGCATCTTCTATCTGCACGTGAGCGGTGAGGTGCATGCCGTCTACTGCGAGAAGGGCGACCTGCTGGGCGTGCCGCGCGGCACCACGCACTGGTTCGACATGGGCACGAGGCCGTCGTTCACCGCGATCCGGTTCTTCCACGAGGAGGACGGCTGGATCGGCAACTTCACGGGGTCGTCCATCGCGGGGCGGTTCCCGGACTACGACACGATCGCGGCGGGGTACGCGGCCGACAAGGGTGCGGTGTGACATACCACTATGACGTGGACGCCGTGGTGCTCGACATCGAGGGCACCACGAGCGCCACGGGGTTCGTGGTGGACGTGCTGTACCCGTACTCGCGCTCGCGTTTCGGAGCGCTGCTCTCGGAGCGGAGCGGTGATCCGGACGTGGCGCGGGCGGTGGCCCAGGTACGGGAGCTGACGGGCGATCCGGAGGCCGACGCGACGGCCGTCGAGAAGACCCTCAACGCGTGGCTGGACGAGGACCGCAAGGCCACGCCCCTGAAGACCCTTCAGGGCATCATCTGGGCCGAGGGCTTCGCCCGCGGCGACCTGGTCTCGCACTTCTACGATGACGTCGTCCCGGCGCTGCGCGCCTGGCACGCGGCCGGACTACGCCTGTACGTCTACTCGTCCGGCTCGGTGGCGGCCCAGCGGGCGTGGTTCTCGGCCACCCCTCAGGGCGATCTGCTGCCCCTGCTGTCCGGGCTGTACGACACGGAGAACGCGGGACCCAAGCAGGAGGCGGAGTCGTACCGCCGGATCGCCGAGTCGGCCGGGATCGCCCCGGACCGGCTCCTCTTCCTCTCCGACCGGCCCGGCGAGCTGGACGCGGCCCGGGCGGCCGGATGGCACGCCGTGGGGATCCGACGCCCCGGGGAGCCGTACTACGAGCAAGGCGTCGGCGACCACGCGCAGGCGGGGACGTTCGACGAGATCACCGTTTCGAGGAGCACCACGTGACCGCCGACATCACCGCCCGCGACCTGGAGGAGGCGGGGGCGGTGCTCGCCGCCGAGTCCGCCCGCTTCGCCGACTTCGGCTGGATGCGGGGCACGTCCGGCAACCTGTCGGTCGTCCTGTCCCGCGACCCGCTGCGCCTCGCGGTCACCGCGAGCGGCCACGACAAGGGCGAACTGACGCCCGCGGACGTGGTGCTGGTCGACGGCGCGGGGGCCGCCGTACAGGGCGGCAAGCCGTCCGCGGAGGCCGAACTGCACGCGCGCGTGGCGGCCCTGACCGGGGCGGGCGCGGTGGTGCACGTCCACACGGTGGCCTCCGTCGCCATGGGCCACCGCCACCCGGGCGGCATCGTCTTCAGGGACCTGGAGATGCTCAAGGGCGTCGGCCAGCCCGCCCACGACGTCGAGGTGACCCTGCCGGTCATCGCCAACAGCCAGGACATGACGGAACTCGGCGACCGCCTGGAAGCCGCCCGCAACCCGCGGATGCCGGCCGTGGTCGTCGCCGGCCACGGCCTCTACGTCTGGGGCGAGACCCCCCGCCAGGCCCGCCACCACACCGAAGTGGTGGAGTGGCTGCTGGAGCTGGAACTCACGGCGAAGTAGCCGAGGACACGAGTCGGGGGCCGGCGGACGTTCCGCCGGCCCCTCGCCGTCGTCGGGCGCCCCTCGGGCGGCTACCGCAGCCTGTCCCCCGGCAGTTCGCCCGCCGAGATCTCCAGGACGCCTCGCTCGGTGACCAGGCCGGTGATGAGGCGGCCGGGGGTGACGTCGAAGGCGGGGTTGTGGCCGCGGGACTCCGTGGGGGCCGTGCGGTGGCCGGCCCACTCCAGTACCTCGGTCTCCGAGCGGAGTTCGATGTGGATGTCGGCGCCGGTGGCGGTGGCGAGGTCGACCGTGGTGGTGGGGGCGGCGACGAGGAAGGGGATGCCCGCGTCGGCGCAGGCGAGGGCGACGCCCACGGTGCCGACCTTGTTGGCGGTGTCGCCGTTGGCCGCGATGCGGTCGGCGCCGACGATCGCCGCGTCTATCTCGCCGCGCAGGATGGTGCCGGCGGCGGCCCCGTCGGCCTGGACGTAGTGCGGTATGCCCTCCTGCACCAACTCCCAGGCGGTGAGCCGGGATCCCTGGAGGAGGGGGCGGGTCTCGTCGGCGTACACGACCTCCACGCTGCCGCGGGAGTGCAGTTCGCGGATGACGCCGAGCGCCGTGCCCCAACCCGCCGTCGCCAGCGCGCCGGTGTTGCAGTGGGTGAGGATGCGCAGCGGGCGGTCCGCGCCGACCTTCTTCAGCAGCCACTCAGCGCCGTGCACGCCCATCGCGCGGTTCGCCTCGACGTCCTCGCGCTGGATCGCCGCGGCCTCCGCGAGGACCGCGTCGAGTCCCTCGGCGAACCGGGTCATCACGCGGTCCACGCAGACCATCAGGTTGACGGCGGTGGGGCGCGCCTCGCGGACGCGGGCGACGGCCGCGCGGACCTCCGCCTCGGTCCAGCCCTCGCGCTCGCCCTGGAGCAGCGCGAGCGCGACGCCGTAGCCGCCGGCCGCGCCGATCGCGGGGGCGCCCCGCACCACGAGCCGTTGGATGGCATCCACCAGGGTGTCCACATCGTGGACAGGGAGGGTCTCCGTGCGCTGCGGAAGCAGGGTCTGGTCGATGAGCGCGAGACCGGTTCCGGTCCACTCGACGGCGCGCAGTTCCTGGGACATAACGGGACACTCCTGATGTTCCGATGGTGTCCGACACCGTACATGACCTCGAAGAACCACAGTTCGAGACGGTAGAACGGGTGGCCGGAAACGGGTGTTACAGTCCAGCACCTGCATTCCACAGGCCGACACCCGCATCCCGCAGGCCGAGACGACGAAGGAGGAACCGTGCCGCTCACCAAACGCCGTTTCCTCGACTTCGGTCGCTGCGCCGGCGACGGCTGTCGACGCTGACTCTCCCCCTCAGCGTCCTCTTCACCACCTCACCTCGCGCGCTCCAACGGCGGAGCGCGTCTCGCCGTACCCGGAAGGTCCCCGGAGGGTCCCCATGCGCCGCAGACACCGCCGCTCCCTGCAACTCGCCGCCGCCACCGCGCTCCTGGCCACCGTCGCCACCGCCTGCAACGCGGCGGCCAAGAGCGACGGCTCGGACAGCGCCTCGGGCGCGTCCGGGAAGTCGTTCACGCTGGTCACCCCGGACGCCGTCGGCCAGAACGAGTTCCTGAAGCTCGCGGTCACCGGCATCAAGGACGCGGCGAAGGCGCACGGCGGCTCGCAGAAGGTGTACGAGTCCACCGACACCGCCTCGCAGCAGCAGAACGTGCAGGCAGCCGTGGCCGCGGCGCCCGACGTGATCGTGCTCGTCGGCTTCGAGTTCGCCGACCTGGTCGCCCAGCAGGCCAAGGCCCACCCGAAGCAGCAGTTCCTGATGATCGACGCCTGCACGACCAAGACGTTCACGAACGTCAGCTGCGCGGTCTTCCGGGAGCACGAGGGTGTCTACCTGGCGGGCGCCGAGGCGGGGCTGCTCAGCGAGTCCGGGAAGGTCGGCGCGGTCGACGTGCTCGACACGCCCCAGTTCCGGCGCTACAGCGACCCGTTCGCGGCCGGCGCCAAGAAGGTGGCCGCCAAGACCCAGACGTCCACCCGCTTCGTCGGCGGCCAGTCGCCGTTCGACGACTCGGCGCGCGCCAAGGAGCAGGCGAACTCGCTGCTCGCCAAGGGCACCGACCAGATCATGGCGGCGGCCGCGGCCGGCAACTACGGCGTCTTCGAGGCGGCCAAGGCCAAGGGCGCCTTCGCGTACGGCGTCGACGTCAACCAGTGCCCCTCCTCCCCCGGCACGGTCGTCGACAACGTGATCAAGCGCACGGACGTCGCCGTCGAGAAGGGCATCGAGGCGGTCCTCGGCGGCAAGGCCGGCACCACCGTGTCGTACGGCCTGAAGGAGGGCGGCATCAGCCTCACCGGCCTGGAGGCCGGGGTCGACTCGTCGAAGTGCGTGATAGCCCAGCACAAGGACGTCCTCGCCAAGGTGAAGGCGCTGCGCGACCAGATCGTCGCCGGGAAGCTGACGGTCGATGACCCCGCCGCAGGCTGACCCCGAGGTCGCCGTCGAGCTCCGGGGAATCACCAAGCGGTTCCCCGGCACGCTCGCCAACGACTCCGTCGACCTCACCGTCCACCGGGGCGAGATCCACGCGCTGATGGGCGAGAACGGCGCGGGCAAGTCCACGCTGATGGCGGTCCTCTACGGGATGGAGCGTCCGGATGCCGGGACGGTCCGGGTCGACGGGCGGGAAGTCAGCTTCTCCGGGCCGTCCGGTGCCATGGCCGCCGGACTGGGCATGGTCCACCAGAGTTTCCAGCTGTTCGACTCGCTGACGGTCGCCGAGAACGTCGTCTACGCCGCCGAGCCGCGCCGCTTCGGCCTGGTGGACCGGGCCGCAGCCCGCCGCCGGGTGGGTGAACTCGCCGCCGAGCACGGGCTCGCCGTCAATCCGGACGCCCGGGTCGGCGACCTGCCGGTCGGGCTGCGCCAGCGGGTGGAGATCCTCAAGCTGCTGCACCGGGGCGCCCGGACGCTGATCCTCGACGAGCCGACGGCCGTTCTCACGCCGGCCGAGGCGGACGCGCTGTTCGCGGTACTGAAGTCGCTGGCCGCCGAGGGGCGTTCGGTGATCCTTGTCACGCACAAGCTGCGCGAGGTGCTGGAGGGCAGCGACCGGGTGACCGTGCTGCGCGACGGCCGGGTGGTCGCCCGGCTGGTGACCGCCGAGACCTCCGCCGACGAGATCGCCGCCGCGATGACCGGCCGGGCGGTGGAGCTGGACCGGATCCATGAGCCGGGCACGCCCGGTGAGGTCGTCCTCGACGTGCGGGGCCTGGCCACCGACGGCGTGCGGGACGTCGGTCTCACCGTCCGGGCCGGGGAGATCGTCGGCATCGCGGGCGTCGCGGGCAACGGGCAGAGCGAGCTGGTCCAGGCGCTGGCCGGGCTGCGGCCCGCCACCGGCGGCACGGTCACGCTGGGGGGCGAGGACGTCACCCACGCCTCGGCCGCCGAACGCCGGGCGAAGGGGCTCGCCTACGTCCCCGAGGACCGGCACGCGGTCGGTACGGCCCCGGCCGCCTCGGTCGCCGACAACCTGGCGATGGGCCACCACCGTACGAGCCTGTCCGCCCGGGGTCTGCTGCCGCCGTCCGCCGTCCGCGCCCACGCGGGCCGGCTGATCGAGCGGTTCGGCATCAAGGCGGCGAGCCCGGAGGTGCCCGCGTCCGCGCTCTCCGGCGGCAATCTGCAGAAGCTGCTGATCGGCCGCGAACTCGCCCACGAGGCCCCGCTGCTGCTCGTCGAGCAGCCGACGCGCGGGGTCGACATCGGGGCCGTCCAGAACATCCACGACCAGCTGATCGCCAGTCGCGACGCCGGCCACGCCATCCTGCTGATCTCGGCCGAACTGAGCGAGATCCGCGGGCTCGCGGACCGGGTGCTGGTCATGTACGAGGGCCGGATCACGGCGTCGTACCCGAAACACGAGGCCGACGAGCGCTCCCTGGGGCTTGCCATGGCGGGCGGCCGGGAGCCGGCGGAGGCCGCGGACTGACATGAACTCCCCTGTGTTCGAACGGATATCGGGGGCCGTGCGGTCCCCCGTCACCTTCTCGGTGCTGGCCGGAGTGGTCATCGGCGCCCTCTTCCTGCTCGGCACCGGCGCCGACCCGGTCACCGCGTACGGCGCCGTCCTCACCGGCGCGCTCGGCGCCGACGGCATCGGCTCGACGCTGTCCACCGGCACCAGCGTGCTCGGCATGGCGCTGGCGCTGGCGATCCCGCTGCGGGCCGGGCTGATCAACCTGGGCGGCGACGGCCAGCTGGTGCTCGGCGGCATCACGGCCGCCGTGACCGGCCTGTACGTGCCGGGGCCGGCCCCGCTCACCGTCGTACTGGCGCTGCTCGCGGGCATGGCGGCCGGCGCCGGCTACGCGGCCCTGGCCGCCCTCTGCGAGAACCACCTCGGCGTTCCGCTGCTGGTCAGCAGTCTGCTGCTGAGCTACCCGGCGGTGTCGCTGGCCTCCTATCTGGCCCGCTACCCGCTGAAGGAGCCCGGCTCCAGCCTGCCCCAGACCCGGGCGCTCGACGACGGCGTGGCGCTGCCCGCGTTCGGTGACTCGACGGTGACCGTCGGGCTGCTGCTGGTGCTGGCGGCCGCCGCCGCCTACTGGTTCACCGACCGGCGCACGGCCTTCGGCTACGAGATCCGGATGACCGGTCTCAACGCCCGGTTCTCCGCGTACGCGGGTGTCGAACGCCGTGGTCTGACGCTGAGGTTGATGGCGGTGTCGGGTGCGCTGTCCGGACTCGTGGGCGCCATCGGGGTGCTGAGCTTCCCGTACCGTTTCGTGGACGGGTCGCTGACCGCGCCCGGCTACACCTGGACGGGTCTGACGGCCGCGCTGCTCGCCGCCGCGGCCCCGTTCGGCACGGTGGTCGCCGCGTTCTTCTTCGCCGTCCTCCAGGTCGGCGGCCTCGCGATGGAGCGGACCACCGAGGTGCCGCGTGAGCTGACGCAGGTGCTGCAGGCGATCGTGATCGTGTTCCTGGCGGCCCGACTCCGGTTCCCCGGCCGTCTGTTCCGGAAGCGGGAGGCCGCCTGATGTTCCTCGACTCCGATCTGTGGATGTCGGCGCTGCGCGCGCTGACCCCGATCCTGCTGGCCGCGCTGGGCGGCGCCCTGTGCGAGCGGGCCGGTGTGTTCAACATCGGCCTCGAGGGCATGATGCTGCTCGGCTGCTTCACCTCGGTGGCGACCAGCTGGTTCACCGGCAGTGCCTGGCTGGGCGTGCTGGCCGCCGCCCTCGCCGCGGCCGCCTACTCGCTGATCCTGGCCGTGGGCGCGGTGACCCTGAAGGGCGACGCGGTGGTCCTCGGCATCGCGATGAACCTGCTGGCGGTGGGCCTGACGAGTTTCCTGCTGCGTACCGTCTTCGGCGTACA
This sequence comes from Streptomyces sp. NPDC090088, assembly GCF_044747345.1. NCBI lineage: Bacteria > Bacillati > Actinomycetota > Actinomycetes > Kitasatosporales > Streptomycetaceae > Streptomyces > Streptomyces sp. NPDC090088. The sequence continues at coordinate 387,294 of NZ_JBIVDZ010000009.1, forward strand.
GGGCACCTTCGACGACCCGTCCCTCGCCGGGCTGCCGCTCGTCGGGGGCCTCACACCGCTCGCCTATCTGGCGTTCGCGGCGGTGGCCGTGGCCGCGGTGCTGCTCTCCCGCCATGTGTGGGGGCTGCGGCTGCGCGGGGTCGGCGAGGCGCCCCGGGCGGCGGCCTCGCTCGGGGTGAGCCCGGTGAAGTACCAGTACGGCGCGGTGCTGGCCTCGGGTGTGCTGTGCGGGCTCGCGGGAGCCCAACTCGCCTTGGGCAACGTCACCCTGTTCTCCGAGAACATGACGGCGGGGCGCGGCTGGATCGCCGTCGTCGCCGTGCTGCTCGGGCGGGCCGCGCCGCTCGGTGTGCTGGCCGCCGCGCTGCTGTTCGGGCTCGCCGAGGCGGCCGGCTTCCGCCTCCAGGGCCTCGGGCTGCCGCAGCAGGCGACCGACGCCGCGCCGTACGTCGTCACGCTCGGCGCCCTCTTCCTCTCGACGGCCCGCCGCCGTCGCCGTACCCCCTCTTCCGGAGCTGTCGTATGACGCAGGACCAGCTGCCCATCACCCGAATACCGCGCACGGGGCTGCCGGCGCACGCGATCGTGGTCGGGGACCCGGCGCGGGCGGCGGCGGTGGCCGCGCTGCTCGACGGCGCGGAGGAGGTGTCGTACCACCGCGAGTACCGGGTGTTCAGCGGGAGTTGGAAGGGGCTGCCGGTGGCCGTCGCCTCGCACGGGGTGGGCGCGCCGGGGGCGATCCTGCTGTTCCAGGAGCTGGCCGACGCGGGCGTGCGGACCTTTGTGCGGTTCGGTACGGCGGGGGCGATGAAGCCGGGGATCGGCGACGGCGACCTGGTCATCGCGGAGGCGGCGGTGCGGGACGACGGGGTGACGCAGCAGTTGCTGCCGCCGGAGTACCCGGCGTACTCCGCCCCCGAGGCGGTGTTCGCGCTGCAGCGGGCGGCGCGCGCGGCGGGCGCCCCGCACCACCGGGGCGTGGTGTGGACGCGGGCGGCGTTCCAGCCGGGGCTGCTGCCGCTGTTCTCGTACCAGGGGGCCGGTCTTGCCGCGATCGAGATGGAGTTGTCCGCGCTGCTGGTGACGGCCTCGCTGCGCGGTCTGGTCGCGGGCGGGGTGCTGGTCGTCGACGGGGCCAACGCCGACGAGCTGGTCGACGAGTCGGCGACCGGCGGCTACAACCCGCACCGCGAGGTCGTCGCGGCCGGCGTCGAGCGCGGTGCGCTGGTGTCCCTGGAGGCGCTGCGGCTGCTGGCGGAGGAGAACCCGGCGTGAGTGTCGACCTGTTGGTGCGGGGCGGGGACGTCCTCACCGTGGACGGGGATTCGACCGTCGTACGGGACGGGGCGGTCGCCGTGCACGAGGGGAGGATCGTGGCCGTGGGGGCGGCCGGGGAACTCGCCGAGCGGTACCCGGCCCGCGAGACGATCGACGCCGAGGGCTGCCTGGTGCTGCCCGGACTGGTCAACGCGCACACCCACCTCGCCATGACCCTGCTGCGCGGCCGGGCCGACGACGTCACCCTCCAGGGCTTCCTGGAGCGGGTGCTGACGTGGGAGGCCCAGCTGCTGGCGCCGAAGAACGTGGCGGCGGCCGTGCGGCTGGCGGTCGCCGAGAGCGTACGGGCCGGGGTCACCTCGGCGCTGGACATGTACTGGTTCCACGAGGCGGCCGAGACGGCGGCCCGGGAGGCGGGCTGGCGGCTGCACACCGGGCCCACCTTCATGGACGTGCCCGAGCCGCCCGACGGCCTCGCCCACGAGGAGCGGCTCGCCTGGGCGCGGCGGGACCTGGAGGCGCGCGGGGACGCCCGCCCCGGGCACCGGCCGGTGGTGTTCGCGCACTCCGCCTACACCCTCTCCCCCGCCCAGCTGACCGAAGTATTCGCGCTGGCACGGGAGTTCGGGGCGCTGGTGCACATCCACGCGGCCGAGAACGGCACCGAGGTGGCCACCGTCGAGGTCAAGTACGGCAAGCGGCCGGTGGAACTGCTGGACGCGCTGGGGCTGCTGGGCCCGGACGTGCTGCTCGCGCACGCCGTCGACCTGACCGGACCGGAGATCGCGGCCATCGCCCGCACCGGAACGGCGGTCGCCCACTGCCCGGTGTCGAACCTGAAGCTGGGCTGCGGGATCGCGCCGGTGCCCCGGCTGCTGGGCGCCGGGGTCACCGTGGGGCTGGGCACCGACGGGGCGGTCAGCTCCAACTCGCTGGACGTGCTGGGCGCGGTGCGGCAGGCGGCGCTGGTGCACAAGGCGGGCGGCGACCCCACGGCGGTCGGCGCCGAACAGGCCGTGCGGATGGCGACGATCGAGGGGGCGCGGGCGCTCGGCCTCGGCGATCAGCTCGGGTCGCTCGAAGTCGGCAAGCGGGCCGATCTGATCGTGGTCGATCTCGACGCGCCGCATCTGCGGCCCCTGCACGACCCGTGGTCGACGCTGGCGTACGCGGCGCACTCGGCGGACGTGCGGGACACCGTGGTCGACGGGCGGGTGCTGATGCGCGGCCGTGAGCTGCTCACGCTGGACGAGCGGGCCGTCCTGGACGACTTGGCGGCGGCACTGTGAGAACGTTCCGGCCACGGCCTGACCAGGTCGCATAATAGGGCTGAGACATCGGATGTCTGGGCGACAGGGAGGCCGGTATGGCAGTCACCGATGAGGCGATCGAGAAGATCAAGGACATGATCGTCTCCGGTGCGCTGCGCCCCGGTGACCGGTTGCCCAAGGAGAGCGAGCTCGCCTCCGAACTCGGCCTGTCCCGCAACTCGCTCCGGGAGGCGGTGCGGGCCCTGTCGCTGATCCGGATCCTGGACGTACGGCAGGGCGACGGCACGTATGTGACCAGCCTGGACCCGCAGTTGCTCCTGGAGGCGATGAGCTTCGTCGTCGACTTCCACCGGGACGACACGGTCCTGGAGTTCCTGGCGGTGCGCCGGATCCTGGAACCGGCCGCGACCGCGATGGCGGCCTCCCGGATCAGCGAGCAGCAACTGGACGCGCTCGCCGCCCAGCTGGACGCGCTCGGCGGCGCGCCCTCGGTGGAGGAACTGGTCGCCTGCGACCTGGAGTTCCACCGGGGCATCGTGCAGAGTTCCGGGAACTCGGTGCTGTGCTCGCTCCTCGACGGCCTCTCCGGGCCGACCACCCGGGCCCGGATCTGGCGCGGCCTGACCCAGGAGGACGCGGTCGCCCGGACCCTGCGCGAGCACCGGGCGATCCTGGCCGCGCTGCGCGACCGGGACGCGGAGGCGGCCCGCTCCTGGGCGACCGTGCACATCGCGAGCGTGGAGCAGTGGCTGCGCAGCAGTCTGTGAACCCCGGTGAAGTCCGGTGAAGCGCTTTCCGGCTTCCTGGAACCAGGGGTGTTCGAGGGCGGTGAACGGGGCAGTGATCCGTTCACTCCCCCGTGCAAGGGGGCTGCGGGCGCCCCCGCCCGACGCCGTAAGGTTGGGGCGTACGCGAGGGCACGTCGGAAGGAGGCACTGGGTGATCGAGCTGGAGGGGGTTCCCGAGCTGATCGACCCAGTCATGGTGGCCGCGTTCGAAGGCTGGAACGATGCCGGCGACGCCGCTTCCACCGCGGTCGCGCATCTGGAGCGGGAGTGGAAGGGCGAGGTGTTCGCGGCGCTCGACGCCGAGGACTACTACGACTTCCAGGTGAACCGCCCCACGGTGTGGATGGACGCGGGCGTGCGCAAGATCACCTGGCCGACGACACGGCTCTCGGTGGTCCGGGTCGGCGGCGAGAAGCCGCGGGACCTGGTGCTGGTCAGAGGCATCGAACCGTCCATGCGCTGGCGCTCGTTCTGCAACGAGCTGCTCGGGTTCGCGCATGAGCTGGGCGTGGAGCTGGTGGTCGTCCTGGGCGCGCTGCTCGGTGACACCCCGCACACGCGTCCGGTGCCGGTCAGCGGGGTGACCTCCGATGCGGACCTGGCCCAGCGGATGGACCTGGAGGAAACCAAGTACGAGGGCCCGACGGGCATCGTCGGCGTCCTGCAGGAGGCGTGCACGCACGCGGGCGTCCCGGCGGTCTCGCTCTGGGCCGCGGTCCCGCACTACGTCTCCCAGCCGCCCAACCCCAAGGCCACCCTGGCCCTGCTCAACCGCCTGGAGGACCTGCTCGACCTGCGGATCCCGCTGGGCGAGCTGCCCGAGGACGCGCGCGCCTGGCAGGTCGGCGTGGACCAGCTGGCCGCCGAGGACAGCGAGGTCGCCGAGTACGTGCAGACGCTGGAGGAGGCCCGGGACACCGCCGAGCTGCCGGAGGCGTCGGGCGAGGCGATCGCCCGTGAGTTCGAGCGCTATCTGCGACGGCGGGACGGCGGCGCACCCGGCGGCCCGCCCGGCGGCCACGCCACGGCGGACGGCACCGACAGCGCGTCCTACCTCCGGGACAGTCCCAGCGGCCGAACCCGGCCACCCCGCCCACCGAAGCCCGACACGCCCGGAGCTGCGGGGAACGCCGGGGATTCCGGCGACTCGGGGGATTCGGGGGATTCCGGCGAGGCCGGCGGCTCCGGCGGTCAGGACGGCGAGGACACCTCCGAGGACTGAATCCGGGGACGGAATCCGAGGACTGAACAGGGGCGGTACGCGTGGTGCGTACCGCCCCTTCGTCGTGGCGTGGCTCAGGCGCCGACCGCGGTGAGGGAGTAGGTCGGTGTCGGACGTCGGCCTGGTCTCACCGCCGCGGGCGCCGTGGCCACGCGTGACACAGCCCCGCGCCCCTTCGGGCGCGGGGGTGCCGGCGCTTCTCTAAAGGGCCACGCCCAGCAAGGCGTCCACGGCCCGCGACACGACGCCCGGTGCGCCCGTGTCCGTGCCGCCCTCCGTCTGCTGGAGGGTGGCCCAGCGGTCCACGGCCGCCAGGGCGGTCGGGGCGTCCAGGTCGTTGGAGAGGGCCTCGCGGATCTCCTCCACCAGGGGCTCGGCGGGCGGGCCGTCGGGGCGGGAGACGGCGGCGCGCCAGTGGTCGAGGCGGGTGACGGCGTCGGCCAGGACCTGGTCGGTCCACTCCCAGTCGCTGCGGTAGTGGTGGGAGAGGAGGGCGAGGCGGATGGCCGCCGGGTCGACGCCGTCGTGGCGGAGCCGGGAGACGAAGACCAGGTTGCCCTTGGACTTGGACATCTTCTCGCCGTCGAGGCCGACCATGCCGGCGTGGACGTAGGCCTTGGCCATCGGGAACTCGCCGGTGAGCACCTGGGCGTGCGAGGCGCCCATCTCATGGTGCGGGAAGGCGAGGTCGGAGCCGCCGCCCTGGACGTCGAAGGTCATGCCGAGGTGGTCGAGGGCGATGGCCACGCACTCGATGTGCCAGCCGGGTCGGCCGCGGCCGAGGGAGCCGCCGTCCCAGCTGGGCTCGCCCTCGCGGGCCGCCATCCACAGCATCGGGTCGACGGGGTTCTTCTTGCCGGGGCGGTCCGGGTCGCCGCCGCGTTCGGCGGAGAGCAGCCGCATGGCGGCCGCGTCGAGGTTCGAGACCTTGCCGAAGTTCGGGTCGGCCTCGACGGAGAAGTAGATGTCGCCGTCGAGCTCGTAGGCGGCGCCGAGGTCGCGGAGCCGTTCGACCAGCGGCACGATGCCGGGTATGGCCTCGACCGCGCCTATGTAGTGCTGCGGCGGCAGCATCCTGAGGGCGGTCATGTCCTCGCGGAAGAGGGTGGTCTCCTTCTCGGCGAGGGCGACCCAGTCGACGCCGTCCCGCTCCGCGCGCTCCAGCAGCGGGTCGTCGACGTCCGTCACGTTCTGGACGTAGTGCACCTGCCGCTTGGTGTCGAGCCACACGCGCTGGACCAGGTCGAACGCGTTGTAGGTCGCCGCGTGCCCCATGTGGGTCGCGTCGTACGGCGTGATGCCGCAGACATAGATACGGGCGACGGGACCGGGGTCGAGGGGGACCAGACCGCCGGTCGCGGTGTCGTGGATCCTCAGGTCGCGGCCCTGACCAGGCAGGGCGGGGACCTCGGAAGCGGGCCAGGCATGCATGTACATGAGCGTAACCGGACCCGAGTTCGGTATACGAACCGGACCAGGCCAGATGGCCGGGAAGGCACTCTTGATCTTGCGCGGTCGATGTGCCTAGACGGGCGGCCAGGGGATGGCGGGCCACTCCCCGCTCGGTTCGGGGTGCTTGCCCGCCGTGAGCAGGGCGTCGACCCGCGCGCGGGTGGCGTCCAGCTCGGCCGCGGTGATCAGCTCGGCCAGCCGGGTGCCCAGCGCCCCGCCCAGGGCCGTACGCAGCCTTTCGAGGACCTCGACGGCGTCGGCGGGCAGCGGCTCGCCCGCCCAGCCCCACAGCAGGGTGCGCAGCTTGTTGTCGACGTTGAAGGTGACGCCGTGGTCGATGCCGTAGAGCCGGCCGTCGGCGGTGGGCAGCAGATGGCCGCCCTTGCGGTCGGCGTTGTTGATCACGGCGTCCAGGACGGCGAGCCGGCGCAGCCGCTCGTCGTCGGCGTGCACCAGCAGCGCGGTCCTCCCCTCGCCGACGTCGGCGAGGCCGATCGCCCGCCAGCCGGGCTCCGGCTCCTCGGCGTCCACCAGGGCGAGCAGTTCGGCGGCGTCGGGGGCGACGTCGATCCAGAGCTGGACCATGCCCTCGCCGTACGGGCCGTCGCGCAGCACGGTGGGCGGGACCAGGTCCCAGCCGGTGGCGCGGGCGACCTCGTAGGCGGCGACCTCGCGCTGGGCGAGGGTGCCGTCGGGGAAGTCCCACAGCGGGCGTTCGCCGGCGACCGGCTTGTAGACGCAGGACGCCTCCTCGCCGTCCCGCGCGACCGTGCAGAAGAGCGCCGCGTTGGAGGCGTCGCGGATCCGGCCGCGCACCTTCAGCTCACCGTGGGCGAGCAACTCGGCGGCGGTCACGCTCCGCGGCGGTATCCGTTCTGGCGCGGACATACGTGTCCTTCCGGGTCGAGCGGGAGGCTGCACAGCGGGCACGGCGGCCGCCCGGCGTTGACGACGTCCAGGGCGCGCTTGCAGAAGGCTCTGGCCTGCGCGCCGGTCAGCCGGACCCGCAGCATCGGGGGCCCGTTCTCCTCGTCCTGGAGGAGCCGTTCCTCGGCCTCGGCGAGGTCCTCCTCGGAGTCGGCGTCCAGCTCCACGAGGGCCTGCGCCTCGACGATCATGCGCTCTTCCTCGCCGTCCCAGGCGAGCGCCATGGTGCCGACGCGGAACTCCTCCTCGACGGGGGTGTCGAGGGGCGCGCTGTCGCTGATCTCGGTGGGCGCGACGGCGGGCACCGCCGCGTTGCCGCCGCTGCGGCGCACGACTTCGTCGAGGAGTTCGTCCATGCGTTCGGCGAGCGCGGCGACCTGGGTCTTCTCCAGGGCCACGCTGGTCGTCCGGGGGCCGGCCGTGGCCTGGAGGAAGAACGTACGGCGTCCGGGCAGTCCCACCGTGCCCGCGACGAAGCGGTCCGGCGGATCGTAGAGGAACACCTGACGGGACACGTCCTGTCTCCATGGGAATCGAGGGTGCGTGGGCTCGGGGGGCGACGTCGCGACCTGTGCGGTCGCTTACGTGGATCGCTTCACCCTACTGCGCTTGTCGATCACGGCGCGCCGGCGCCGCCACCGACCGGGGCGTCTTCCCCTGGAGGTTCCTCCCGGGGGGCAAGGGAGGCGAAATCCCCGGTGTCCCCGAGACGAACGAGAAACGGCCTGAGGCGGGTGTAGCGGATCGCCGTGACGGAACACGGCTCCACGGAGATCCGCTGGAAGAGATCGAGATGCAGGCCGAGCGCGTCCGCGACGAGGGACTTGATGATGTCACCGTGCGAGCACATGAGGTAGACCGCGCCGGGGCCGTGGTCGCGCTCCACGCGCGCGTTCCACTCGCGCACCGCCTCGGCGGCCCGGGTCTGCATGGCCCGCATGGACTCGCCGCCGGGGAAGGCGGCGGCGGACGGATGGGCCTGGACGACCTCCATCAGCGGCTCGTCCTTGAGTTCGGCGAGCTTGCGTCCGGACCAGTCGCCGTAGTGGGCCTCGCCGATCCGGTCGTCGGTGTGGGCGGTGAGTTCGGGCCGGGCGTCCAGCAGGGGGCGGATCGTCTCCTGGCACCGCTGCAGCGGGCTGGTGACGACCTCGGAGATCGGCAGCCCGGCGAGCCGGCCGGGCAGGGCGGCGGCCTGGGCGGCCCCGCGCTCGTCGAGGGCGACGCCCGGCGTCCAGCCGGCGAGCACCCCGGAGGTGTTGGCGGTGGACCGTCCGTGCCTTACGAGGATCAGCGTGGGCATGCGGCCCAGGGTAGGCGCACGCCGGAGTGCGCCGACGGCCGGGCGACGGGACAATACTCTCCGTGATCGTCGACTGTGCCATCTACCGGGACGGGGAGCGGACGGAGACCCCGCAGGACTTCTCCGACGCCCTCGCGGAGGCACGCGCGCGGGGCGACAGCTTCCTGTGGATCGGCCTCTACGAGCCGACGGAGCGCGAGTTCGACCTGGTCACCGATGAGTTCGGGCTGCATCCGCTGGCCGTCGAGGACGCCCTGACCGCCCACCAGCGGCCCAAGCTGGAGGTGTACGACGACTCGCTGTTCGTCGTCCTGAAGCCGGTGACGTACGAGCCGAGGAGCGACACGGTGACCTCCGGGGAGCTGATGCTCTTCATCGGGGACTCCTTCGTGGTCACCGTGCGCCACGGGACGCCCTCGCCGCTCGGGGACATCCGGCGGCATCTGGAGGAGCAGCACGAGATGCTCAAGCACGGGCCGACGGGGGTGCTGCACTCGATCTCCGACGCGGTCGTCGACAACTACCTGGAGGTCGCGACCGAGTTGCAGAACGACCTGGAGGAGCTGGAGGCCGAGGTGTTCTCGCCGAGCGGCGGCGGCTCCCGGCACACCGCCTCGCGGATCTACACCTTCAAACGGCAGATCCTGGAGTTCCGCCGGGCGACCGTGCCGCTGGCGCTGCCCATGACCAAGCTGGCGGGAGTGGGCCCGTACGGCAGCGGGGTGACGGTCCCCTTCGTGCACGCGGAGGCCCGGCCGTTCTTCCGGGACGTCAACGACCATCTGCTGCGGGTGAACGAGAGCGTGGAGGGCCTGGACCGGCTGGTGTCGGACGTCCTCGGCGCCCATCTCGCGCAGATGAGCGTCCGGCAGAACGACGACATGCGGAAGATCTCCGCGTGGGCGGCCATGGCGGCGGTGCCCACGATGATCGCGGGGATCTACGGCATGAACTTCGACCACATGCCCGAGCTGCACTGGTACTGGTCGTACCCGGCGGTGATCCTGGTCATGGCCTTCCTGGAGACGGTGCTGTACCGGCTGTTCAAGCGCCGCGGCTGGATGTAGGTCAGGCGTACTCGGTGGCGGGGCGGCCCAGAGCGTTCCGGTGCTCGGGCATCCGCAGGGAGACCATGCGGCGCCAGCCGAGGAGGCGTTCGTAGGCGTAGACGGCGTGGATGCCGAGCGCGAGGAGCGCGGACTTGGCCCTCGGCCAGCCGAGGATGCGGCCCATGTGGGCCATGACGGCGAGGCTGACGTCCCGGTAGATCCTGATCTCGGCGAAGGCGCAGGCGCGGAGCGTGCGCTGGATGGCGCGGCCGTGCCCGGCGGCGGCCAGGCGCAGCAGCTCCTCGTGGCAGTAGGCGAGGTGGCTGTCCTCGTCGTCGGAGATCATGCGCACCGCGCGGCCCACGTCGGGATGGTCGACGAAATGCCGGCGCAGCAGGTCCATCTGCTCGGAGGCGCGCTGTTCGGTGACCCGGCTGTGGGCGAGGTAGGTGACGATGTCCGGCACGCCGAGCGGCCGGTCGGCCCTGAGCCGGTCGTGGGCCAGCCCGATGCCGTGCCGTTCCAGGAGCGCCGTGTAGTCGGTCTCGGGCGGGACCGGGGCGGGTGCCAGCCCGCGCTTCTTCAGCAGGGCGCGGAAGATGCGTCCGTGCTTGTCCTCGTCGGCGCCGTGGCGGGCGATCTTGGGGGCGAGGCCGCGTTCGCCCGGGGGCACCAGGGCGGCGATCCTGGCGTTCTCCCAGCCGCCCTGCGACTCCCCGCTGGCCGCGATCGAGCAGAACAGCCGGAAGGACTCGTCGTCGTCGAGGATCTCCTGGAACAGACTCCTGGCCGAAAGCATCGTGGGCACCTCTCCGGAGGACTCACCAGACCCGCGGAGAATCAGTCAAATGCCGCAACGCGGGCGCTGCAACAGCTGTGCGGGCGGACTCGGCCGAAAGGAGGAGCACCGGGGTCACGCCGGGGGCGTAACCGCGCGGGCACGGGCGCGTTGTTCTCCGTGACGGCCGTGGCGGGGAAGACCCCCGAGCCCCCACCACGGCCGCAGACTTCTCCCGGGCGTCAGGCGAGCCCGGCGCGCTCCACGGCCTCGGCGCCGGCCCGCAGCGAGGCGAGCCGCTCGTCCAGGGTGAAGCCGGCGGGGGCGAGGGAGAGCGTGGTGACCCCGGCGGCCGCGTAGGCCTTCATCCGGTCGGCGATCCGGTCCACGGACCCGAGCAGCGTGGTCCGGTCGATCAGGTCGTGCGGTACGGCGGCCGCGGCCCCGTTCTTGTCCCCGGACAGGTACTTGTCCTGGACCTCGGTGGCCGCCTCCTCATACCCCATACGCCGGGCGAGCTGGTTGTAGAAGTTCTGCTTGCGGCTGCCCATGCCGCCGACGTACAGCGCGGTGTACGGGCGGAAGGTGTCGGCGAGCGTGGCCACGTCCTTGTCGTCGCCGAGGGCGAGCGGCAGCGTCGGGCAGATGTCGAACCCGTCGAGGGTCTTGCCGGCCTTCTCCCGCCCCGCGCGCAGGTACTGGACGGCCGTCTCCTCCAGGTGCTCGGCCGAGGGGAAGATCAGCAGCGCGCCGTCGGCGATCTCACCGGTCTGCTCCAGGTTCTTCGGGCCGATGGCGGCGATGTAGACGGGGATGTGCTCGCGCTCCGGGTGCACGGTCAGCTTGATCGGCTTGCCCGGGCCGCCCGGCAGCGGCAGCGTCCAGTGCTCGCCCTCGAACGAGAGCCGCTCCCGGCTCATCGCCCTGCGCACGATCTCCACGTACTCGCGGGTGCGGGAGAGCGGCTTGTCGAACTTGACGCCGTACCAGCCCTCGGAGACCTGCGGTCCGGAGACGCCGAGTCCGAGCCGGAAACGGCCGCCGGACAGGGAGTCGAGGGTCGCGGCGGTCATCGCGGTCATGGCGGGCTGCCGGGCGGGGATCTGGAAGATCGCCGAGCCGACGTCGATGCGCTCGGTCTGGGCGGCGACCCAGCTGAGCACGGTGGCGGCGTCGGAGCCATAGGCCTCGGCGGCCCAGCACACGGCGTATCCGAGGCGGTCGGCCTCCTGCGCCACGGCCAGGTTGTCCCCGTCCATCCCGGCGCCCCAGTAGCCGAGGTTGATCCCGAGTTGCATGGCCGTACCCCTTACCGATCAGTAACGTCGCTGTTGCGAGAGACCTTAGCGTGGAGATTTTCCGCACGGGGGATCGGTTCCCGTCCGACCGCGGGCCATGGGGGCCACAACCTCAGGTCACCCTGGGGAAATCGGTTATCCACAGGCAACCCAACGCACCAACTCTGGCCAGTAATCTCGCGGTCATGGAGCAGAGGCATCTCGGCCGTACCGGCCTGCGCGTGTCCAGAATCGGACTCGGCACCCTCACCTGGGGCCGGGACGTCGACGAGCACGACGCCGCGGACATGCTGAAGGCGTTCTGGGAGGCCGGCGGAACCCTCGTCGACACCGCGGACGTGTACGGCGACGGAGAGGCCGAGTACCTGCTCGGACAGCTCATAGAAGGCCTGGTGCCACGCCGGGACCTGATCATCTCGACGAAGGCGGGCAGCGTCCCCGACCCCGACCGCCGTTTCAACGGCTCCCGCGGTCATCTGCTCGCCGCGCTCGACGCCTCCCTCGCCCGCCTCGGCACCGACTACGTCGACGTCTGGCACGTGCACGCCTACGACCCGGACACCCCGCTGGAGGAGACCCTCCAGGCCCTCGACCTGGCCGTCGGCAGCGGCCGTGCCCGGTATGCCGGGGTCTCCAACTTCTGCGGCTGGCAGATCGCGAAGGCGGCGACCTGGCAGCTCGCGGCGCCCGGCACCCGCACCCGGCTGGCCTCCACGCAGCTGGAGTACTCGCTGCTCCAGCGGGGCGTCGAACGCGAGGTGCTGCCCGCCGCGCTGGACCTGGGCATCGGCCTGCTGCCGTCCTCCCCGCTGGGCCGGGGCGTGCTGACCGCGAAGTACCGCAACGCCACTCCCCCTGACTCGCGCGGCGCCTCGGAGCATCTCGCGCCGTTCGTCGCGCCGTACCTCGACGACACGGCGACCCGGATCGTGGACGCGGTGCAGACGGCGGCCGACGGGCTCGCGGTGACCCCGCTCCAGGTCTCGCTCGCCTGGGTGCGGGACCGGCCCGGCGTGGCCGCGCCGATCGTCGGCGCGCGCAACGCGCAGCAGCTCATCGCGGCATTGTCAGTGGAGGCCCTTACGCTTCCTGACGAGATCTGCCGGGCGCTCGACGACGTGTCGGCGCCCGTGCACCGCTATCCCGATCACGACTGGAGCACGCTGTGAGCACGGAGCCGGGGCTGGGCACAGGGCCCGAGGCCGACGACGAGGGAACCACGGCCGGGGGGACGGCGGGGGCCGGGGACCTCACCGCCGGACCGGCCGGAGCGAGCGGCTCGCCGGACCCCGGTGCGGGTGTCCCGCCGGCCGCCGGAGCCGGCGACTCACCCGACTCCGGCGCGGGCCACTCACCGGAGGCCGGTGCGAGCGGCCCACCGGTCGCCGAGGGCGGCGAGCCGGACGGCGTCGGTGGCGCGGGCGGGGTTCGGGAAGAGACCGCTTCCGGCTCCTCGGAGGCCGGGGCGGCGGAGGCCCCCCAGCGGTCCGAGGCCGAGGCCGAGTTGGCCGCTCAGCGGGTCGAGCGGGAGCGGATCGAGCGGCGGAAGGCCGACCGGAGGGGGCCCGTCGAGAGCGGCACCAAGCTCAGCGGCAAGGCGGCCGACCTGCTCGCGGCGATCCGTGCGGTGGAGGGCGGCGAGAAGCCGGCGACCACCGTGTTCGCCGCCCCGGATCCGGCGCCGCGCCCGGCGGCCCCCGCCCCGGAGGCCGTCCGCCGGCCCCAGCCCGCACCGGCCGCCGCGGCACCCGCCACGGAGACGATCGCGACGGTACGGCGGATCCTGGCCGAGGGCGGCGCGCCCGAGTCGCTCGCGCCCCAGGTCGCCGCCGCCCTCGGCGAGGGGGCCGACACCCTGCTCCGGGAGGATCCCTGGCAGCTGCTGCGGGTCGCCGGTGTCCGGCCGGACCAGGCCGACGGGTTCGCCCGGGCGCTGCTCGGCGCGGAGTGCGGTCCGGACGACGAGCGGCGCGGCCGGGCCGTGACCGGCTGGCTCCTCGAACAGGCGGCCCTGGCCGGGCACACCGCGCTGGAGATGCCGGCGCTCACCGCCGCGCTGGCCCAGCGGGCGGTGCCCGACCCGGAGGCGGCCGTGCAGGACGCGATCGCCGAGGGCGAGGCGCTGGTCTTCCAGGACGCCCTGGATCCGGGCGCCCCCGAACCCGAGGACGGCGAGGAGGAGCGCCCGGTCCGGGTCCTGGTCGCTCTGGAGCGGTACGCCCTGGCCGAGGAGAGCCTCGCCGACGGCCTGGCCCGGCTGGTCAACTCCCTGGCCAAGGACGCCTCGGAGCGCTGGGAGGCGGTCGCGGCGACCGCCTCGGGCGGCGCGGCCGAGCTGGTCCGCGCGGTCGCCGGACACGGCCTGGTGCTGCACACCGGCGGGGAGGCGGCCCGCGCCGAACCCGCCGCGCTGCTGACGGCCGCCCGCGCGGCCGGGCTGCGCGCCTGCGCCGTCACCCACACGTCCGAGGGACACCGGCGGCTGGCGGCGGCGCTGGAGGAAGGTGACGGTGGTGAGGGAGCCGTCGGGACGGTCGCCGGTCTGCTCTCCGGCGCCGAGGGCCCCGGCCGGGACGCGGACGGGGCGCTCGACCTCGACCTGCTGATCGTGCTGGACGCGCCCCAGTTGGACGTGGAGGGCGCGGCCATGCTCGTGGAGGCGCTGCCCGACGGGGCCCGGCTGGTGCTGAGCGGGGATCCGGCGGTGCTGTGGTCGGCGGGGCCCGGGCGCGTCTTCGCCGATCTGCTGGCGGCCCGGGTGTGCCCGCAGATCGCGTCCCGCACACCTGACCCCGGCCCGCTCGGGGAGCTGGTCTCCGGGATCGGCATCGGTGAGCTCACCCAGGTCGATGCGCCGGGCAAGGAGTTGGTGATCGTGCCGGTGCGGGACGCGGGCGAGGCGGTGCACCGGACGGTGCAGCTGGTCGCCGACTCGGTGCCGCGCGTGATCGGCGTCCCCGCCGGTCAGACCGTGGTGATCACCCCGGGCCACGGCGGAGCGGCGGGCACCCGCGCCCTCAACACGGCGCTGAAGGAGCGGCTCAATCCGGGCCCCGGCCGGTTCGGCGGCTTCGACCCCGGTGACCGGATCGCCTACTCCCCCGCGCCGGGCCGTACGGTCCCGGGTCAGGTGGTGACGGCGGACGCCGACGGGCTGCACCTGTCGTGCGCGGGCGTGCCCGTCGTCGTACCGAAGGAGCGGGTGGAGCAGTCCGTCCGGCAGGGCTGGGCGCTCACCGCCCACCAGGCGGCGGGCAGCCGCTGGCCGGCGGCGGTCGTGGTCCTCCCCGGTGACGCGGCGCCGACCCTCAGCCGCCCCTGGGTGTACACGGCGTTCAGCCGGGCCGAACGCCATCTTTCGGTGGTCCACGGCGTGGAACAGGCCCTGCCGAAGGCGGTGGCCGAGACCCTGCCCAAGCCCCGTACCACCCGGCTGCCGCTGCTGCTGAAGACCCAGGTCCCGGCAGCGGGCTGACCGGCGTCTCCGCCGCGGCGGCGATCAGCCGCCACGGCTCCGGCCCGCGGTGCCTTCCCGCCTGAACCTCTCGGAAGGCACCGCGGCCGGCCACGGGGTCAGCGCTCGGCGTCCAGCGGCTCCAGGTCCTCGTCCTCGTCGAGGTCGAGTTCCTCCAGCTCGTCGGCGTCCTCCGTGTCGTCGGTGTCCTCGTCGTCGAAGACCGCGCTGACGTCGAACCGGCACACCACCCGCTGCGGGTCGACCGCCTCGAACGGTGTCTCCAGCCACTCCCCGGGCTCGGCCGGCTCGTCCGCCGCGGTCACCCACAGCGTGGAGTCGCCCTCCTCCAGGCCGAACTCCTTGTGCCGGGAGGCGATCTCGTCCGGTTCGAACTCGCCGAACAGGATCCCCAGCGCCCCGTGGATCGTGCCGGCGGCGTCCGCGTCCGTGCCCGGGCCGTCGTCGTACTCCGCCGCCTCGACCCGCTGGGCCTGCGCCAGCAGCCGCTGCGGCTCCGCCACGGCGTAGTCGCGGCGGATCAGCACGCTGATCGCGTTCGGCTCCTCTGGACCCGCGTACGGGGGCAGCGAGTCGTCCGTACCGGGGATCTCGAAGGGCGTGACCTCGTCGTAGCGGTCGTAAAGGAGCTCGTCGTAGACCTCGGCGGCCGCGGCCAGCTGGTTGAACGCCTCGTAGACAGCCGGGTCGTCCTCCCCCGACCTGCGTTCGACCGCGGCCAGATGGCGGTCGAGCGCGGTCTTGACCGCCTCGGCGGCGGCGCGTACCTCGGCAGCGGTGGGCTGCGCAGCATCAGACATAGTGCAGACGCTATCCGTACCGGGCACCAGCCCGCACAATAGATGCGATGCCGGAATACGAATTTGTCGACGTGTACGTACCTCGCGGGGTCTCCCGCAAGGACGCCACACGACTGCTGACGGACCATGCCGAGTACGGACACTGGGAGTTGGACCGACTGAGCCTCATGCGCGACGGCAGCCGCAGGGTGCGGTTGCGCCGGCGGATCATCCGCCAGGTGCGTGCCACATGGTGAGACTGGCCGACTGACGGAAGGGGCCCCGTGTCGACGGGGCCCCTTCCGTACCACGCACCGGCGCCGGTGCGTCACCGTCCGTGCGCTACGCCGCGGCGCGCGCCCTGCGGTACAGCACCGCGCCCGCGAGCAGCGCGCCGACGCCCGCCGGGGCCACGAGGCCCAGCGGCAGGTCACTCCCGGTGTGCGCGAGCTGCGCGGCCGTGACGGGCTGGGTCACCGAGCGGCTGCCCAGGGGGTCGACGAGGGCGGAGCCGTGGGGTCCCGGGGCGCCATGGGTCACGGGAGTTCCGTGAGTGCCGGTCGGGACGGTCTGGCTCCCGTGCCCGCCGGGGTGCCCGGGGTGACCGGGAGGCGTGCCCGGGTGCTGGCCCGGGTTGCCCGGGTGTACCGGCTGCCCTGGCTGACCCGGGGTTCCCGGGTTCCCCGGAGTCCCCGGGTTGCCGGGCGGATTACCACCGTGGCCCCCATGCCCGCCGTGGCCCCCATGCCCGCCGTGACCCCCGTGACCCCCGTGCCCGCCATGACCGCCATGACCGCCGTGGCCTCCGTGCCCACCGTGGCCGCCATGCCCACCGTGCCCTCCGTGGCCGGGAGGCTGCGTGGAGTGACCACCGCCCGGGCCGCCGGAATGTCCGGAACCCCCGTCGTTGGCGCACTCGTTGCCGACGGCGGAGTTGCCGACACCGATGATGTCGACGCTGTTGCCGCAGACGTTGACCGGAACGTCGATCGGCGCCTGCACGGTGTTGCCCGAGCCGACCCCGGGTGAGCCCCCGGTGTGGCCTCCGGCGTGCGAGCCGCCGTGGCCGCCGTGACCCGCGTGGCCCCCGTAACCGCCGTGACCCCCGTGACTGTCGTGGCCGCCGTGACCGCCGTGGTTGGCGCACTTGTTGCCCACCGACGGGTTGAGGGCGCCGACGACGTTCACGGTGTTGCCGCAGACGTTCACCGGCGCGTGCACCGGCGCCTGCACCGTGTTGCCGGAGAGTACGCCGGGCGAGTCGGAGGCCGAGCCGACGGCCCCCGAGTCGGCGTGGGCGTAGCCGCCCGCGGCGGCGATGACGCCGGTCGCCGCGGCCATGGTCATAAGGCCCTTACGGGCACCCTGTCGCATTGTGTGAATTCCCCCCTGCCTTGGATCCTGACCGTTTGCATTTCCCGCGGAAAGAACCCGCGGAAAAACCGGTCGGCCCCGGAGCGCATGGCGCGCGCTCCGGGGCCGACGGAAAGACGCCCCCTCAGGGAGCCGGCGTCACTTGTTGATGCAGGTGTTGCCGAAGGCGGGGTTCAGAATCCCGATGACCGAGATCGTGTTGCCGCAGACGTTCACCGGGACGTGCACGGGAACCTGGATCACGTTGCCGGAGACGACGCCCGGGGAGCCCACGGCAGCGCCCTGGGCACCCGAGTCGGCGACGGCCAGGCCCGCACCCGCGAGAACCAGACCACCAGTGGCAGCCGCAGCAGCGACGACCTTCTTGAGCATTATTCCTCCTTGTTGGCAATGCGATCCCAAGTAGCGGATCGCACCACCTGTAACGAGGAGGGAGTAATGGAGCTACGAGCTTATCGTCGCATTCACTCTTTTCAGTCCAGCCCGCACAGGCGCCCGAATAGCCGAAGCCTCAGCCTCACGACGCGTACGACTTCACGACGCGTCGATGAACCGGTCGAGCACCCGCACACCGAACTGCAGACCGTCCACCGGCACCCGCTCGTCCACCCCGTGGAACATGCCCGCGAAGTCCAGTTCCGGCGGCAGCTTGAGGGGCGCGAAGCCGAAGCCGCGGATGCCGAGGTCGTCGAAGGACTTGGCGTCGGTGCCGCCGGAGAGCATGTAGGGGATCGCCTTGGCGGTGGGGTCCTCGGCCAGCAGCGAGGACTGCATGGCGGCCACCAGGGGCCCGTCGAAGCCGGTCTCCAGCGCCTTGTCGGAGTGCACGTCCTCGCGGACCACGTTCGGGCCGAGGATGCGGTCGAGGTCGGCGAGGAACTCCTCCTCGTGGCCCGGCAGGAAGCGGCCGTCCACGTGCGCGGTGGCCTCGCCCGGGATGACGTTGACCTTGTAACCGGCGTTCAGCTGGGTGGGGTTGGCGGTGTTGCTGAGCGTCGCGCCGATGAGCTTGGCGATGCCGCCGAGCCGGGCCAGCGTCGACTCCATGTCCTCCGGGTCCAACTCGGTGCCGAGCGCGTCGCCCAGTTCGTCGAGGAAGGCCCGGGTGGTCTTGGTGACCCGCACCGGGAACCGGTGCCGGCCGAGCCGGGCCACGGCCTCGGACAGCTCGGTGATGGCGTTGTCACGGTGGATCATGGAGCCGTGCCCGGCAGTGCCGGCCACCTTCAGCTTCATCCAGTGCATGCCCTTCTCGGCCGTCTGGATCAGATAGAGCCGCCGCTCCTCGCTCACCGTGAAGGAGAAGCCGCCGACCTCGCTGATCGCCTCGGTGACGCCCTCGAAGAGGCCGGGGTGGTTGTCGACCAGGTGCCGGGCGCCCCAGGTGCCGCCGGCCTCCTCGTCGGCGAGGAAGGCGAGCACGATGTCCCGGGGCGGCTTGCGGCCGCTGCGCAGCCGGTCCCGTACGACCGCCAGGGTCATCGCGTCCATGTCCTTCATGTCGACCGCGCCGCGTCCCCACACGCACCCGTCCGCGACCTCGCCGGAGAACGGGTGGTGGGTCCAGTCGTCGGCGTTGGCCGGTACGACGTCGAGGTGGCCGTGGATCAGCAGGGCGGGCCGGGACGGGTCCGCGCCCTCGATGCGGGCCACCGTGGAGGCGCGGCCGGGGTGGGACTCGAAGATCTCCGGCTCCAGGCCGACCTCGGCGAGCTTCTCCGCGACCCACTCGGCGGCCTTGCGCTCGCCGGGCCCGGAGTGGTCGCCGTAGTTGCTGGTGTCGAACCGGATCAGCTCGCGGCAGAGGTCGACGACCTCCTCCTCGCCGGTGACGCCCTTGGCCGTGTCCGTCTCGCTCACGTCGTTTCCTCCTGCTGTCACTGGCGGCCGGTCCCCGCCATCCTCTCTCCCTTCCCGCTCCGAGCCCAAGGCCGGTCCCGGCCCGTCACACGCCGTTCACGCCCGCCCGGCCGGAAACAGGGTGTGATCGGCGGCCCCCGAAAGCCTGGTAGTGTTTCCTTCGTCGCCGCGAGGGAAACCCGCACGGAAGATCTCGTACGACACACACCTTGTCCGGGTGGCGGAATGGCAGACGCGCTAGCTTGAGGTGCTAGTGCCCTTTATCGGGCGTGGGGGTTCAAGTCCCCCCTCGGACACCAGCGAAGACCCCAGTTGACCTGGGGTCTTTCTATTTCTCGCCAGTACGGCCGGCGCCCGCTGTCAGTCGCGGCGCCTACTGTGCGCGCATGACCGACAGCTCACAGAAGCCTGATGGCACGACGAAGGGCATCGCGCTCTATCACGACATGCGGGTCGAGGAGGACTTCACCAAGTGCGCCACTCGCCTCTTCTCGATTCTCAAGCATGCTGCGGCTACAAGCCCCGGCTCCCCGCGCTACCTCCACCTCGACGTCCAAGGGCATCGCAACGCCGCCGGCGACTATGACGCTGACGCCTCCGAGATCATCCACGAGTTCTTACTGGACTTCCTGGGTCCCTACCTCACGGAGATCAGCACACCCCTCTACCGGGCCAGGAATCCGGAGCCGCAATGCGAGGACATTCCTGACGTCCTGAACATACGAGACCCGGACCGTGAGCACGCTTACGACCACCACGAGCTGCGGGTCCGTAACCGGGACAGCCAACCGCACCGACGCCGATCCAGGCCTCCGGTCCGGGCCATCGCCGACTACCTCGGTCTCGATGAGCCGATCTGTCTGATCTGCTGGCAGACACCGGTGGAGCGGGCCCACGTGGTCCCGGAGTCGCTCGGCGGTTCCAACGATGTACGGAACTTCGCCCTCCTTTGCCCGCAGCACCACCGTGAGGCTCCAGATGTCGCGGACGCCGAGGCGTTCTGGTCGTGGGTCGACTACGCCTGTGCACGCGACGGCCATATGAAGTGGGCAGGTGTGGAGCCGGAGATGCTGGCCAAGGCGGAACGCGTCGGCCTCCTCATCGACACGTCCGGACCCGTACGAAAGAGCCTTCATCATTTCGGTCAAGTGCGTGACGAACTCGTGCGCCACTATGGCTGGTGCCCGGAGGACTTCGCCGGCGGCGACCACTGGGGCGCGCTGATGGAGGAGTTCCACACGGTGATGGACGCGGCGACCAGTACCCACTTCAATGTCACCAAGAAGGCGTCCACCGAGGCATGGGCCTTCGAAGTGGCTCGCAGACGCTTGCGAGACGGGGCACCGGAGCCTGCGGCCGACGATGGCCGGTCATCGGTGTCGAGCCGTTCGTCGGTTCAATTGGCTGAGCGGACGGTGCGCAAATCACCTACGAACGGTTCCGCGCAGAGCCTTGTCGACGCCGCACGCCGAGCCGACATCGCCACCGAAGCGGCGGCGCTCGTGCACGACATCATTGCCTCGGCGGGGGTTTCCAGCGCCGAGCAGGTGCTGCGGGCCATCAAAGAAGAGGTCGCGGACCGCACCGCGCAGTTCGAGCGACTGGCTGACGAGTTGATGAGGCACACAGCCTGCCGACGCTGCGGCCACGCGATTGCCCGGATCGGGGACGCTCCCTGGCGGCACAGTGCCGCGGCGCCCATGTCCCGTGGCTGCCGAGCCGCCAGCTTCGACCGGGACGGCACCTGGGACGATTCCCTCGACCGGGCGTGGATGGCGAGCCCACCACAGACGTATCGGTGAACTGGCCGCGGACACCACGAAGGAATCGCGAGCAATCACGAAGAAACCCCTGCTCAGCAGGGGTTTCTTGGTTTTGCGGCGGAGGGAATGGTGCCTCAGCCGGCCTCGCCTATTCGGCCGTGGCCGAGGGCCACGGCGGAGGTGAACGCGGAGAGTACCGCTCGGCCGACCAGCAGCGCGGGGCCGTGCGGCCGCTTGCTGTCGCGGACGGCGGCCGTCGCCTCGTCGACGATCCCGCATTCCACGCAGTCGGACTGTGATGCGGACGCCGAGGACTTCCACCAGGTCACCGGCAGAGTCGACGCGTCGTCAACGTGCTTCATTCGCTATTCGTTCTTCCTTATCTGGGTGATCAGTTCCACCGACGCCTCGACGGACTCGGCGGCAGACGTGAGGCGTTGCCACGCGGCCCGGTGCGTGGAGACCCGATCACGTTCCTCGATGTACAGGGCGGAAGTCAGCCCTTCCTGGTGGACGACGTCCAGGTCCGTGTGCGGACCGAAGCCCAGGATGCTGAAGGTGCCGGTCAGCCCGGCGTGGAGGGGAGCGTCCGATCTCAACACCTGGATGTTGATGTTCGGCCGCCGCCCCATCGTAAGCAGGCGCCCCAACTGCTCGTACATCAGGGCGGGATCCTCGGTGGTGGAGCGCAGTGCCTGCTCGGAGACGATCGCCCAGAGCGCCAGCGGGTCGCTGTCGCGGGTGAGGACGGCCTGGCGTGCGAGCCGTACCTCGACGAGCGCGTCGACCCGTGCCTCGACCGCCTCGGACATGGCGGTCGCCCGGATGATCTCGCGGGCGTACTCGGCGGTCTGGAGCAGTCCGGGGACCATGCCCAGCTGCCAGGTGGAGACCGTCTCGGCCTCCGCCTCCAGGCTGATCAGGTCCTCGTACACCGGGGTGAGAACACCTCGGTACGAGTGCCACCAGCCGCGCCGCCCGCCCTCCTTGGTGAGGGTGATCAGGGCCGCGCGCAGCTCGTCGCTGACGTCGCGGCCGAGTTCGCCGTACAGGGTGAGCAGCGCCTGGATGTCCGCTGCCTTGGGAGCCGTCTTGCCGGTCTCCATCCGGGACAGTTTCGAGGAGACGAACGCGCCTTCGGAGTGCTCCGCGACCTCGTCGAGGGTGAGTTCGCCGCGCAGTTCGCGCAACTTGGCACCGAGCCGTCGCCGGCGCACCGTGGGCGTGCTCACGGATCCCCCTTCTGTCCGGTGAACTGCCCGACAGTCTGCCGTGCCGCCCAGGCCCCCGCCACCGACTGACGACTTGTGCCGCAAGTCTCCCGAGGAGATGCGCAATTTTTCACATCTTCGAGGACGTATTGCGGTCGACTGTGCCGTGAAGG
Source organism: Streptomyces sp. NPDC090088 (assembly GCF_044747345.1). Taxonomy (NCBI): domain Bacteria; kingdom Bacillati; phylum Actinomycetota; class Actinomycetes; order Kitasatosporales; family Streptomycetaceae; genus Streptomyces; species Streptomyces sp. NPDC090088. The sequence continues at coordinate 409,295 of NZ_JBIVDZ010000009.1, forward strand.
CACCATGAATCCGGGAAATACGAAAGTGACCGCACTCGCATGGCGAAGCACCGTGCCTGCGTTGGGACATGCCCGTGAGGGGATCCACATGATCGAACGCCAGCGGAGCACCACGACCGAAACCCGTGCCCTGCAAGTCGCCCCGCCGCCGGTCCTGTTACTGGCGAGCGAGCCCCAGTCGGCCAGGGCGGCACGGCTGTTCGTGAGCGACTTCATCACCCATCACAGCCCGGACGCCTCCCGGGACCACATCGAAGCCGTCGCGCTGGTCACCTGCGAGCTGGTCACCAACTCCCTGCGCTACGAGACCGACCCCGACGATCCGGTCCGGCTCCTCATCGAGTCCGACGGCTCCCGGACCCGGGTCGAGGTGCACGACCCGCTGAGCCGCCACCCCCGGCTGCGCCCCATCTCCGTCGAACGGGACCGCGGGCGCGGACTGCTGATCCTCGACGCGCTCTGCTCGGGCCGCTGGGGCGTGGGCAACCTGCCCTGGGGCAAGTCCATCTGGGCCGAGGTCAGCGCCGCCTGACCGCCCGCCGCGCCCGTCGCCGTACCCACCTCCGGACACGCGGAGTTGGCCCGTCTCACACTGTGTGGTCCATCTCTCCCCCCAGATGGATCATGCCTGGTCAGGGGTTTGTTAAGTTTCAAACGACTGCTCCGAACGGCGGCTTTCGAGTGGCCGTCAGATGAACGGAAGCCTAGCGTCGTACTAACATTTCCGGTTTGTTACCTAGCCGGACCCGGATAACCCCAGGCACACCTGCGGGCCCGCCGGCTCCCCGGAGGGTTCCGGGAACGAGACGCGAGGACCGGATGGCAGCCATAGACGAGAGCAGTGCTCTCGGCCTGCTCGACGATGAGATCCGCGAGGAGTTCGGGGACACGGCCCGATTTTCGGCCGGGGCGGCAGCGTCGCCGCGCACGCTCGTAGACGTGTTCGAGGCAAGTGTACGGACCCACCCCGACGAGCCCGCGCTGGACGACGGCACCACCCAGCTCACCTACCGCGCGCTCGCGGTCGAGGTGGAGCGGCTGCGGCGGCGGCTCGCCGAGGCCGGGATCGGGCTCGGCGACCGGGTGGGCGTGCGCGTCCCGTCGGGGACCAATGATCTGTACATCGCCGTGCTCGGCACCCTCGCGGCCGGCGCCGCCTACGTGCCCGTCGACGCCGAGGACCCGGACGAGCGGGCCGCGCTGGTGTTCGGCGAGGCCGAGGTCGCGGCCGTGCTCGGCGAGGGCCTGCACATCGACGTCCGGCGCGCGGACGGTCGTACCGCCGGACGTCCCGGCACCGAGCACGACGCCTGGATCATCTTCACCTCCGGTTCCACCGGCAAGCCCAAGGGCGTCGCCGTCACCCACCGCAGCGCCGCGGCCTTCGTGGACGCCGAGGCCGCGCTGTTCCTGACCGAGGAGCCCATCGGACCCGGCGACCGGGTCATGGCGGGCCTCTCGGTGGCCTTCGACGCCTCCTGCGAGGAGATGTGGCTGGCGTGGCGCTACGGCGCCTGTCTGGTGCCCGTGCCGCGCTCCCAGGTCCGCTCGGGCGCCGATCTCGGCCCCTGGCTGGTCGAGCAGGAGATCACCGTCGTCTCGACCGTGCCGACGCTGGCCGCGCTCTGGGAGCCCGAGACCCTCAACGACGTCCGGCTGCTCATCTTCGGTGGCGAGGCCTGCCCGCCCGAGCTGGCGCAGCGGCTGGTGACCGAGGGCCGCGAGGTCTGGAACACCTACGGGCCCACCGAGGCCACCGTGGTCGCCTGTGCCGCCCTGATGAGCGGCGAGGAGCCGATCCGCATCGGGCTGCCCCTGAACGGCTGGGAGCTCGCCGTCGTGGACGACGCGGGCGAGCCCGTCGCCATGGGCGAGAGCGGCCAGCTGGTGATCGGCGGGGTCGGCCTGGCCCGGTACCTCGACGCCGAGAAGGACGCCGAGAAGTACGCGCCGCTGGAGTCGCTGGGCTGGAAGCGGGCGTACCGCAGCGGCGACCTGGTCCGCGCCGACCGCGAGGGCCTGGTCTTCCTCGGGCGGGCCGACGAGCAGATCAAGCTCGGCGGCCGCCGTATCGAGCTCGGCGAGGTGGACGCGGCTCTGCAGGCCCTGCCGGGTGTCGCGGGCGCCGCGGCGGCCGTACGGACCGCGCGCGGCGGCAACCAGCTCCTGGTCGGCTATGTCGTCACCCAGGAGGGCTGGGACCACGCCACCGCCGTCGAGAAGCTCCGCGCCGAACTGCCCGCCGCCCTCGTGCCGCTGCTCGCGCCCGTCGCCGAGCTGCCCACCCGTACCTCCGGCAAGGTCGACCGCAACGCCCTCCCGTGGCCCCTGGAGGGACTGGAGTCCGGCGGCCCGGCCGAGCAGCTGTACGGCACCGAGGCCTGGCTCGCCGAGCAGTGGACCGAGGTCCTCGGCATCCCGGTGACCAGCGCCGCCGACGACTTCTTCGCGATCGGCGGCGGCAGCCTGTCCGCCGCCCAGCTCACCACCCGGCTGCGCACCCGCTACCCGAGCGCGGCCGTCCTCGACATCTACCAGCAGCCGGTGCTGCGCAAGCTGGCCCGCCGGCTGGAGGAGTCCACACAGGACGACGGCACGCAGCGCACGATCGCGCCCGTGCCGCGCTCGGCCCAGGCCGTGCAGCTCCTGCTGCTGCTCCCCCTGTTCACGCTGCTCGGGCTGCGCTGGACGGTCGTCCTGGCCGCGCTCGGCAATGTGCTGGGCGGCTACGGCTGGCTGCCCACCGCGCCCTGGTGGCTGGTCGGCCTCGGGGCGCTGGCCCTGTTCACCCCGCCCGGCCGGATCGTGATCGCGGCCGGTGGCGCACGGCTGCTGCTGCGGGGCGTGAAGCCCGGCCGGTACCGGCGCGGCGGCTCCGTCCACCTGCGGCTGTGGGCGGCGGAGCGGCTGGCCGAGTTCACCGGGGCGACCACGCTGACCGGGTCCTGGCTGGAGCGGTACGCGCGGGCGCTCGGCGCCAAGATCGGCCCCGAGGTGGACCTGCACTCGCTGCCGCCGGTCACCGGCCTGCTCAGGATCGGCCGGGGCGCGGCCGTGGAGTCCGAGGTGGACCTGTCCGGCTACTGGCTGGACGGCGACCGGCTGGTGGTCGGCGCGGTCCGGATCGGCGCCCACGCGGTCGTCGGCACGCGCAGCATGCTCTTCCCCGGTGCCCGGGTCGGCAAGCGGGCCGAGGTGGCCCCCGGCTCGGCCGTCACCGGGCAGATCCCGACCGGCCAGCGCTGGGCGGGCGCGCCGGCCGTGAAGCTGGGCAAGGCCAAGCGGAACTGGCCCAAGCACCGGCCGCAGCGCGGCACGTACTGGCGGGTGATGTACGGCCTCACCGGGCTCGGGCTCAGCGCGCTGCCGGTGCTCGCCGGTGCCGCCGCCCTGCTGGTGGCCAGGCGTTTCGTGGCCCCCGGGGACGGTCTGGCCGAGGCCCTGCGGGGCGCGGCGGTCGCGCTGGTCCCGGCCACACTGGCCTTCGGTCTGGCGTACGCGCTGCTGATCCTGGTCTCCGTACGGCTGCTCAGCCTGGGCCTCAGGGTCGGCACGCATCCGACGCACAGCAGGATCGGCTGGCAGGCCTGGACGGTCTCCCAGCTGATGGACCGCTCCCGCGAGACGCTGTTCCCGCTCTACGCCGGTCTGGTCACCCCGGTCTGGCTGCGGCTGCTCGGGATGCGGATCGGGCGTGGTGCCGAGGTGTCGACGGTGCTCGCGCTGCCGAGCCTGACCACGGTCGGCGAGGGCGCGTTCCTGGCCGACGACACGCTGACCGCGCCGTACGAGCTCGGTGGCGGCTATGTGCGGATCGGGCGCGCGGAGATCGGCCGGCGGGCGTTCCTCGGGAACTCCGGGATGACCGCGCCGGGCCGCAGTGTCCCGGACGGCGGTCTGGTGGGCGTGCTGTCGGCGACCCCGAAGAAGGCCAAGAAGGGCACCTCGTACCTGGGGCTGCCGCCGGTGAAGCTGCCGCGCAGCACGGCCGACGGCGACCAGAGCCGTACCTACGAGCCGCCGGCCCGGCTGCTGTGGGCGCGGGCCCTGGTGGAGACCTGCCGGATCGTGCCGGTGCTGTGCTCGGTGGCGCTGGCCGGGCTCACGGTGGCCGCGCTGTGCGCGCTCGGCGCGTGGGCGCCGCTGCTGTCCGGCCTGGTGCTGCTCGCCGCCGGCGCGGCCGCGGGTCTGGTCTCGGTGCTGGCCAAGTGGCTGCTGGTCGGACGGCACCGCAGCGGGGAGCACCCGCTGTGGAGTTCCTTCGTCTGGCGCAACGAGCTGGCGGACACCTTCGTGGAGGTGCTGGCGGTGCCGTGGCTGGCCGGTTCGGTGCCGGGTACTCCGGTGCTGACGGCCTGGCTGCGGGGCCTGGGCGCCCGGATCGGCAAGGGTGTCTGGGTGGAGAGCTACTGGCTTCCGGAGACCGACCTGGTGACCCTGGAGGACGCGGCCACCGTGAACCGCGGCTGTGTCCTGCAGACTCACCTCTTCCACGACCGGATCTTGCGGACGGATACTGTTGTTCTCCGTGAGGGCGCCACGCTGGGCCCTGGCGGGATCGTGCTGCCCGGCAGCATGATCGGGGCCCGCACCACCCTGGGTCCCGCGTCGCTCGTCATGGCGGCGGAGTCGGTTCCCGACGACACCCGCTGGCTCGGCAATCCGATCGAGGCATGGCGTCCCTGAGCGCGGGCCGTCCGGTGGCCGCGGGTATCGGTGCACCGAGGGACGGTTCGAGCACAGCGCAGGGAGCGATCGCGGAAGTGGCAGTGCAGCAGTCAGCGGGTCCGGACCCGTACTTCCCGGACAACGGCGATGCCCGGTACCGGGTCCATCGCTATGAGCTCACGCTGGACTACCGGCCAGGCCCCAACCGCCTGGCCGGCATGGCCCGGATCAACGCCATCGCGGGCCGGGCCGCGCTGCCCGAGTTCCAGCTGAACCTGGCCGACTTCAAGATCGGCCGGATCCGGGTGGACGGCCGCCAGCCGCACTGGACGCACCGGGGCGGCAAGCTGCGGATCAAGCCGGCCAAGCCGCTGCGGGCCGGGGCCGCGTTCACCGTGGAGATCCACTGGTCGGGCAACCCCAAGCCGGTGAACAGCCCCTGGGGCGGGATCGGCTGGGAGGAGCTGACGGACGGCGCGCTGGTGGCGAGCCAGCCGATCGGCGCGCCCTCGTGGTTCCCGTGCAACGACCGGCCCGCCGACAAGGCCTCCTACCTGATCTCGGTGACCTGCCCGTCGGCGTACTCGGTGGTGGCCGGGGGCCGGCTGCTCACCCGTACCACCAAGGCGTCCACGACGACCTGGGTGTACGAGCAGGCGGCGCCGACGTCGAGCTATCTGGTGAGCCTCGCGATCGGGAAGTTCCAGACGGTGCTGCTGGGCGATCCGGGCTTCGGCGGGGTGCCGATGCACGGCCACATACCGGCGCATCTCCTGCCTGAGTTCTCCCGGGACTTCGCGCGGCAGCCCGCCATGATGGACCTGTTCCAGCGGCTGTTCGGGCCGTACCCCTTCGACGAGTACGCCGTGGTCGTCGCCGACGAGGAGTTCGATGTCCCCGTCGAGGCCCAGGGGTTGTCGCTGTTCGGCGCCAACCACGTGGACGGGGCGCGGGGTTCGGAGCGTCTGGTGGCGCACGAGCTGGCCCACCAGTGGTTCGGCAACAGCGTGTCCATCGCCGACTGGCGGCACATCTGGCTGAACGAGGGGCTCGCCAAGTACGCGGAGTGGCTGTGGTCGGAGCGGTCCGGCGGCCGCAGCGCCCAGCAACTGGCGGGCGTCGCCCACCGGTTGCTGTCCGGGCTGCCGCAGGACATCCGGATCGCCGCCCCGGGCAAGAAGGCGATGTTCGACGACCGGCTCTACGAGCGCGGCGGGGTCACGGTCCACGCGATCCGCTGCGCGCTCGGCGACGAGCGGTTCTTCCACATGCTGCGGGCGTGGGCGGGGCTGCACCGGGGCGGGGCGGTGACCACCCCGATGTTCACCGCCCACGTCAACCGGTTCGCGGACGAGCCGCTCGACGGCCTCCTCGACGCCTGGGTGCACCGCACCGCGCTGCCCCCACTGCCGACCCTGACCGTCCCGGCCCGCCCGGCCCAGCCGCCCACCAACGCCGAGTCGGCGTAGGCGGGCGGCTCCGCGTCAGGAGGCCGGTACCTTCAGCTTGTCCCAGCTGGTGCGGCCGGGGATGCCGTCGGCGTCCTTGCCCTTGAAGCCGAGTCTGTGCTGCCAGGCCTGGTAGGACTTGCGGTCGGCGTCGGTCCATTCGGGGCTCGGTCCTTCGTCGTAGTGGCCGCAGCCCTCGGCGACCAGGCGTCTGCCCATGGCGGTGACGAGCGGCGACTTCTGGCCGACGTGGAAGAAGCCGCTGCCCGGGAAGGGGGCGTACCGGGGCCTGGACGGCGGCTTGGGGTCGTCGGAGCCGGGCTTGGGGGACTTCCCGGCCAGCCGCTCGGCGATCCGCTTGCGCATCCCGTCCATGGTGAATCCGCGTGGGTCCTGCTTGCCCGGCTGCCACTCCTTGTGCCCGATGACCGACGCCGCGCTCCAGCCGTGGTGGCGGCAGATCGCGGCGGAGACCTTCTCGATGGCCTCCTTCTGCGCCTCGGGCCAGGGGTCCTTGCCGTCGCCGAGGTTGATGCACTCGAAGCCGTAGAAGTGCCGGTTGCCGTCGGTGTCGGCCTCGTTGTCGTGCGGGAGCCTCGTCTCGTCGACGACGGCGCGGAGCACGTCGCTGTCGCCGAGACCGGCGTGGTTCGCCCGGCCGTTGCCGACCAGGTGCACCTGGCCCTGCTTGTCGATGACGCCGTGGCAGAGCGGTCCCGGCAGCCCGGAGTAGCCGTTGTAGCAGAGGGCGACGGAGCTGTCGGTGCCCGAGGTGACGGTGTGGTGGATCATCACGCCGTTCACCGGGCCCCAGGGACCCTTCGTGTTCCGGTTGTGGTGGCGCCAGTCGCGCACCTCGTGCACCGTCAGGCCCTCCGCGCGCAGGACGTCCAGCAGCTTGGCGCCGCTCATGGGGGTGGCCATCAGTTGTCTCCGTCCAGCGGCGCCGCCGCCTCGGCTTCCGCGGTGGTCTGCGACCTGCCGTGCGACGGGTCCTCGGCCGCGACCTCCTCCCGGTGTGCCTGCTCCTCGGCGGCCAGGGCCGCCTTGTCCGCGGCCGGGATGCTGCTGGCCAGCGGCCCGAAGGCGAGCCGCAGGTCGACGGCGCTCTCCTCGCCCTTGACCAGGGCCAGCGGGGCGAGGTGCCGGAGGACACCGGCCGGGCCCTGGAGCAGCGGGCGGCGCGCCCGGTCGACGGGCCACTCGACACCGCCGGTGGCGGTGCGGGCCGGGATCAGCCAGTGGTCGCCGGTGCGGTAGGCGCCGCCCTCGGCGAAGTAGACCTCGACCCCGTCCTCCAGGGGCAGCCACTCCCCCTCCGTCACCGGCACGGCCCCCTCCTTCAGCGCGGCCGTGCGCCCCTTGCGCCGCGGACCCTCGTGGTGGTCCCAGCGGCGCAGGAACGGGTTGAGGTCCGGGAGCCGTCCGACGCCCGGCGCGGGCTCGGCGGAGAGCCGGACCCGCCGTCCGGGCAGGTCGAGTTCCTCGACGCGCAGCAGGGGAAGGGCCTCCAGCCGGGAGGAGCAGGCCGTGTCCGTGAACTCGACCCGGTCGCCGACGTCCAGGTCCAGCTTGTCGTCGTATCCGAGGGACGCCAACCGCACCCAGGTGCCGTCGAGTTCGTCGACCGGGAAGACCACCGACCCGTTCTCCCGGGACCACTTGAAGGTGGCGTCCTTCGCCGCACCGCCGGCGTGCACCTCGACGCGGTACAGCTGGTTCTCCGGGCCGCGGTAGCGGGCGTCGGGCCGGACCAGGCAGGGGTCCTCGTCGGCGTGGTCGGGCCGCTCGCTGCGGGCGGCGAGCCGGGCGGCGGACAGCGACTGCCCCTTCGCCCACTTCTCGAAAGCCGCGCGGACGACCTCCCTGGACGGCTCGGCGTCCTCGATCGCCAGCTCCGCGAGGGACAGCGGCAGTACCTGCCAGACCACCTTCACCCGGGCCGCCGTGTCCGGCATCGCGGCACCGAGGGCGACCTCGCGCAGCGCCGGGTCCTCGGCCGCGTTCACCGAGCGCTCCCACACCTGCAGATAGACCACGAACGGCGACGTGGCGGGCGAGGGCAGCCGGTCGCCGGGCCGCTCCGGGTCGCGGAAGGCGTCGGGCTGGTCCCAGTAGGTCCAGTACGCGGGCGGGACGGTGGTGTCCTCCTCCGCATCCTCGTCCGGTACCGGTGTCCCGGGGGCCGGGCGGTCGGCGTCGACCAGGATGCCGTCGACGTAGTAACGGCCGCCGTGGATGTACAGGGTGTCGATGTCGTGCCGGCCGCCGACGTACTCGATGCGGAAGCCCGCCGCGTCGCGCGGCCCGCCGTAGCGGCCGATCAGGTCCGCGGCGAGGGTGCGGGCCTGGTGGAGCTGGATGGCGGTCTGCTCGTTGGCGTCGGCGTCGAGCTGGACGCGGCCCTGCTGGGCGACGACCGCGGAGTAGTGCCGCTCCGGCCGGAAGGTGAGGCGGGAGAGATCTGCGTGCATGAAGGGGGTCCCCCTGGTTCAGGAAAGTGCGGGTGAGGCGTACGGCGGCACTGCTCAGGTCACGTAGAAGATCCCGGCGTCCGAGTCGGCGGGCGTGTACTCCGCGAGCCGCGCCCGCAGCCCGTCCTCGCGCTGGGGCCGGTAGAGGTCGTGGAAGGCGCCGAGTTCGGCGCCGTCGTCCGAGCCGCGGCGGATCTCCTCGGGGCCGCCGTCGGCCAACTGCGCGTACCAGGGCGTCCCGTAGCGCAGCGCCGTGAACAACGGCCGTACGGTGGTGCAGCGATGGCGCTGCGGGGTGCGCGAACCGGCGGGCACGGCGCTGTACCGCAGGCAGCCGATGCCGCGCCGGGCCACGTGCAGCCGGCCGGTGAGGATCGAGTTCTCGGCGATCTCGACGGCGTGGGTGTGGATCTCGCCGATCACGGTGGTGCGGTGCAGGTGCAGCACGGCGTGGGCGTGCCGGCCGTCCGGGGCGGACAGGGCCTCCCGGTCGTGGCCGGTGGCGTCCAGGACGCTGTCGCGGAGGTGGATGCCGAGGGGGTCCTCGGTCACCTCGTCGCCGATGACCTCGATGGTGCCGAGGATGCTGTGCTCGATCTGGAGGCAGGCGGTGGTGCGGTCCAGGACGATGCTGGGTTCCTCGGGCGAGTGCGGTTCGCAGTGCGGTTCCAGGGACCAGCCGGGCACGAGGGTGGAGTGCCGGACCACCACCGCGCCCATCGGCCCGGTGACGTTGATGCCGCGGCCGGCCACCAGCAGCCCGTCGAGGACGATCCGGGGCCGCTCGTGCGGGGCGCAGTCCCCTTCCACGGCACGGATGTTGAGGGCGTCGGGCCGGTTGCTGTACCAGTCGAGGAGGCGGATCACCGGCCGGGTGCCCTCGGCGGCGCGCACCTCCAGGCGGTCGCCCGGGTCGAGGTCGAAGTCCAGCTGTTCCTGGTAGGCGCCGCTGTGGGTGATCTCGATGATCCCGGTCCGCTCGGGGTCGCGCTCGCTCTGCCAGGCCCGGTAGGCGTCCATGATCTGCCGGTACGGCTGTCCCGGGCCGACCCGGTAGTAGGTCGCGTCCGGCCGGTCCACACGGTCGGGCCGGTCGTACTCGCCGCCGCCGAGGTCGGCGCCGTACGCGTAGTGGTGGTCCACCCACACGCCCTGCCGGGGCGCCGACCGGGCGCCGAACGCGATCCGCCCCAGCTCCGGGTCGACGGCGATCTGGCCGCGCCCGGGCCGGTAGCGCCAGTCGGAGAGGTCGGCGACCACGATGTCCGACGGCGGCACCGGCCGGTCCTCGCCGTCGCGCCGGATCACGAAGCTCTTGCCGGGACCGTAGTAGTCGAGGAGCCGGTCGTGGAGGAGGCGGCGGGTGATGAGGGCGGGGACGTTGTCGACGGTGGCGATGTGGGTGGGCGACGGCTCCGGGACCGGCTTGGTGACCAGGGGGCTGTCGCTGCCGAGGATCGAGAAGGTGTAGAGGTTGCGGGCGCGGTCGACGCAGTACGCCGGGGAGGAGGTGAGCGAGTACGCCTTGAGCCGCCAGACGAAGAGGGCGACCCCGGCGGGGCTCCGGCCGCCCTGCTTCCTGGCGGAGCCGGCCGACCGGACGTCGGCCGTGCGGGCCGTGGTGTCGAAGGGTCCGCCCTGGAGGGCGAGTGCCGAGCCGTCCCTGAGGTCCACGAGCCGGCCGCGTCCCGTGTCCCGGAACAGCTTCACCGACTGGTTCCGCGCCACCAGCCGGGACAGCTCCACCGCCCGCGCGGGCCACCCGGCGACCTGCTCGGAGATCTCCTCCAGCAGGTGCAGGGTGCCCTTGCGCCGCCGGTTGGCGACCGTGGCGGCCACGTCCGCGCGCGGGGCGACCGCCTCGGCGAGGGCGTCCCGGCCGCCGTCGTGCAGCCCCGTGGTGAGTACGCGTTCGTAGCCGGGCAGGGTGCGGTACCCGACGAGATCACCCAGGTACGGCAGTACCCAGGGCGCGGCCGTCTCCACGAACAGGTCCTCGTACCCCTGCTCGACGCCGTCGCGGACCCGGTCCAGCTGCTCGGCGACCACCGCGAGCAGCGCGCGCAGCGGTTCGCCCTCCTCGGCGTCGCGCAGCAGGTGCCAGCGGGGCAGCAGGGCGGCGAGGCCGTCCGGCGAGTGGGCGGCCATCACTTGACCTCCGTGAGGATGAGGGTGTCCGTCGCCTTCGCGGAGAGCAGGGCGAGCTGGGCGGGGCGGATGCCGCGGAAGACGTACACCGAGCGGCCCTTCCGCAGGCGCTGCGTGTCGGTGATGTCGGGGTTGAGGCGCAGGAGTCGGGACAGCGGGATGCCGTAGTGCCGGCAGACGGAGGAGAGCGTCTCGCCGTCGGGGTCGCGGACGGTGTGGATCTGCTCCTCGTACGACGCCTCGCGCGCCCGCACGGAGGACTTCGGTTCGCCGGGATCCGCGAGGAGGGCGGTCAGCTCGTCCGGGGTGGCGGAGGCGGGGACGCCGGTGAAGACGTCGACGTCCACGTAGTCCACGCCGGGCACGGTGTGGGCGGTGGCGAGGAGGTCGGAGAGCCGGGCCGGCCGGGCCAGCTCCCGTCCCTCGTAGCCGAGTCGGGCGTACAGGGCCTGCCGCAGCCGGGGTTCGACGTACTCCCAGGCGTGGTCGGGGGCGACCTTCACCCGGGCGGAGACCAGCAGCAGCACCGGTTCGCGGGCGTCCACGCGGACCGTGAGGCCCGGGTCGCCGTACTCGGCGAGGGCGGCCCGCAGGGCCTGGAGGGTCTGTTCGCCGAGCGGGACGTCGTCGGTGCCGGCCACCGTCACGTGCAGCACGCGCCGCCGTCCGTCGAAGAGTTCGCGTGCCGCGGCCCGGCCGATGCCGGCCCGGGAGCGGGCGAAGTCCTCGTAGTCGGGCACCGAGACCAGCCGGTCCAGGGCGGAGACGGCGAGCGGGACGGTCCGGCGGGTCAGTCCGGGGCCGTCGGCGTCCGAACCGCCGCTCGCCGGGAGTGGGTTGGTGACCGCGGTGACGCCGAGCGGGCGGGTGAGGGGCTGGGTGATCCGGGCGGCGGCCACGTTCGCGGCCCGGCCGGTGCCGAAGCGGTAGCGGGCGTGGACGTTCTCGTGGCCGCTGGGCAGCCGGGCGCCGTGCACGCCGTCGCCGAAGGTGACCGTCGTCCGGCCGTCGGAGGCGGTGCCGGTGATGTACACGCGCTCGTCCGGGCCGCGTCCGGCGAGGCTGTCGACCTCGTGCCAGAGCACGCCGTCGGCCCGGATCTCCAGGACCGGGGTGGCGCCGAGGGGATTGTCGGCGGCGAGCCAGGTGAGCGGGGACTGCCAGAGCGCGAAGGTCTGGTTCGTCCGCTCCGAGTCGCCGCTGCCGATGGCCTCCTCGCGGCTCTCGCCGTGGGTGGCCTCGACGACGTTGCCGAGGATCCGGACGGTCGCCCGGCGGTAGCGGTGGGCGAGGTCGGTGGTGAGGGCGAGCCGGGTGTGGACGTGGTCGCCGGGCAGCCGGGGGTCCACGGCGGGATCCGCGGCGGCGACGGTCACGACCTCGGTGGCGGTGACGCCGGTGGTGCCCGGGATGTCGGCGCGCTCGCCGCCGACGATCAGGGTGCGGCCCGGCCGCAACCCGTCGTACAGCCGGTCGAGTTCGATCACGTTGCCGTGCACGTCCTCGCCGAGCGGTTCGTCGGCGAGGTCCAGCGGCTCGCTCGCCGCGTGCACGGTGGTGTCCCGGATGTGCGAGAGCAGCACGTCGAACTCGTCCAGCCACGGGTCGGCCAGGGTGAGTTCGGTGCCGCGGCCGGTGATCCCGTAGTTGGTGTACGCCGCCGTACGCGCCGCCACGACCTGGGTGGTGACGAAGGCGAGTGCGGCGTCGCCGTGGATGGTGCCGCCCTTCGCGGGGCGCTGGATCGCGACCCAGCTGCCGACGGTGATGCCGGTGTGCACGGAGTCCAGCTGGAGCACGTTCCGGTTCACCGGCGCCGGCTTGCTGGCCACCACGATCTCGATGTCGGACTCGGTGCCGCCCACCGTGTAGCGCAGGCTCACCTCGTACTCGCCCTGCGTGAACTGCCGGGTGTCGCCCGGCCGCAGCGGCTCGACGTGTGCCGTGCCGTCGCTGACGCCGACCTGGACCAGTCCGTCGTCGCCCGGGCGCGACACGGTGAGGGTGCGCTCGGGGAGCCCCCCGCTCAGCCGGACGGTGACCCCGGGATCCTGGGCGGCCCGGCTGGACAGCTCCACCTGGCCGGTCCCGAGGGTGAAGCGGACCTGCTGGGTGACCGGCAGGGTCACCGCCCGCTGGTCCGAGCTGTTCCCCTCGACATACTGGAACTCCGCCCGCACCGGCGTCCGCCCCGCCGCGTCCAGCACGACCCGCGTCCCGGTGAGCACGGCCCCGGTGAGCGGCCAGTCCGTGGACCGGATGACCCGCCCCTTGTCGTCCTGCACCGGCTTGAGCGGTGCGGTCGCACCGAAGGGCGCGGCGGTGACCCGCATGGCGAGCAGAGCCCGGAGCAGCGGCGCGGTATCGGCGACGGCGGCCCTGCGCCAGGCGGGGTACAGGCTCCCGAGGGAGGGATTGAGCGCGGCCAGCAGCCGCGCCGGATCGGTGGCCGGGCGCGCCTCGACTCCCCCGGTCGCCCTCGCGCCCCGCAGGGCGGGAAGCACAGCGCCCAGCGCCTTGAAAGCAGCGGTCCGGGAAGCGCCCCCGCTTGGGGGCGCGGGGAACTGCGCGACCAGCCCCCGCGGCGCCGCACCCGAAGCACCACCCTCATCACTCTGCGCGGGTGCCAACTCCAGTGCCCGACGGGCAAGTTCTCCCAACACGGCCTGAAGCCGCTCGAACCAACCAGCCACGTCCTCCCACGGCTCCGCCAACACCTCCGCCTCACCCAGCCGAGCCACCGGCTCGACCAGCACCCCCGCCAGCCCCTCCGGCGTCTTCACGCCCTCCAGAGCCGCCCGCAGCGGCGCCAGCACCTGATCCTCGAAGTCCTCGATCAGCTTGCTCACCGGCCGCGGATCGGGCACCTCCGGCGTGGGCGGCTCCTCCCCCGGCTCGCCGGGCTCCGCGGGCGCGGCGATCCACCGCCGCACCTCGTCGACGAGTTCCTTGAGCGTGGCCGGCGCGGACCCGGGCAGGGTGAGCGCCGTGATGTCCTCGTCCCGGTCGATCCGCACCTCCGCGACCGGCAGCAACTCACGCTGCCCGCCGGCCTGTTCACCGAACACGAACAGCAACTGGTCGCCGGTCGCCAGCAGGTTCGCCGTGCCCTCGACGAAGAGCTCCGAGCGGCGCGCCAGATCGTCCGGGGTGACGAGCGACGGCCGGCGCCGGCGGACCTTCAGCTCGTTCCAGTCCCAGCGGGCCATGAGGTCCCGGCCGCTCTCGAAGGTCAGGGACTCCTCGTCGGCGGAGGCGGGCACGCTCTGGCTGCGGGCGCCGCGCGGGATCCGCACGGCCAGGGTCTCGGCGCGCGCGTCGCGTTCGAGGGTGTACGCGAGATGGGTGGCGGCGGCGACCCCGGGGCGCGGCCGGTGGCCGACCAGCCGGCCGAGCAGCACCAGCGAGCGGTGCTCGTTCGCCGTACGGACGTACGCCTCGTCGGCGATCCGCTCCGAGTGAAAGGTGAGCAGGTCGCCGAGGACGGCCGTGGCGTCGAGGAGGCCGATCGCCGGGTCGTCCGAGGTGCGGACCGTGAGCCCTGCCAGGGCCGGGTACGCGGGCGAGGCGAGCCGGTCCAGGAGCGCGGCCAGGAACGTCCCGTACGTGCCGACCCGGTAGTCGAGGGCGGTGCGGCCGGGAGGGTTGTGGACCGGCGCCGGTGCCACGCGCTCGTCGTGGCCGCCGCAGCCGCAGGTGCACTCGTCGGTGGCGGTCATCGGGCCGTACCTCCCAGGGATATGGCCAGCAGGCCGTTCTCCGGCCGGTCCGGGTCGTTGTCGCAGGTGGCGATCTCCAGCGGGCCGAGCCGCAGCACGCCGTCCTCCCTCTCTCCTCGGTCCTGCTCGAACAGCCGCCGCAGCCGGGTGACCCGGACGCTCTCCACGCCGGGTACGGCGGCGGCCACGGCGACCAGGCGGCTGAGCCGTACCGGTTCGCCGAAGGTCAGCGCGTCGGGGTGGAAGAAGCCGCCCCGGCCGCTGCCCAGGGCGCGGTACAGGTCGGCGAGGATCCGTCCGTGCTGGTGACCGGGCCGGGCGCAGACGGCGAGCGCGATGTCCAGCGGGACCAGCCGGGCGGGGCCGACCACCAGGTCGTGGCCGATGCGCCGGTACCGCTCCAGGGACTGCTCGACCCGGGCCAGCAGTTCGGCCGACGGCTGTGCGGTGCCGTACGCGTCGATCGCCACGTGGGCTTCCCGGACGCTGCCGGTCCAGCGGATGTCGGCGGCGGCGCGCTGGACGCCGGGGAGTTCGGCGGCGAGGGCCGCGTAGTCCTCGGCGGTGACGGCCCGCAGCCTGGTGCGCCGCAGGTCGAGGGGTGCCAACTGGCGTACCTGCTGGACGGGTTCGGGTTCGACGCCACCCGTGGCGGGCAGCGGGTTGCGGACCGTCGCGGCCGGCGGCCGCTCGCGGCCGGCCTGGACGACGAGGTGGTTGATGGCCTCGGCGCCGACGTTGCCCGCGCTGCCGCCGCCCAGCCGGTAGCGCAGGTCGAGGCGGGCGCCGGGGGTGGGCCGCGCGCCGTGCCGGCCGTCTCCGAAGCGCAGGGCGAGGCGGCCGTCGTCCTCCGGTTCGCCGACGAAGTGCCGCTCGCGCGGGGCGCTGTGCAGCAGGTCGCGGCGCGGCTCCCAGGCGAGGTCGCCCTCCCCGATGCGCACGGCGGGCAGGGCGCGGCGCGGGTCCTGGGCGAGGGCGGCGGTGGCGGACCCGCGCAGCACCGGCTCCTGCGGGTGCAGCCCGGCCGCGTACGCGGGGCCCCAGCTGTGGGCGATCTCCCAGGCGATGTGCGGGTCGAGAACCGTGCCGGCCCGGGCGCGGGAGACGAGGACGGCGGCCCGGCTCAGCTTGCCGTCGAGCAACTCGTCGCTCCGGTGCAGGAGTTCGCGCAGGGCCCGGACCGGGTGGGCGCGCAGTTCGAACCGCTCGACGACCTTCAGGCCGAAGACGACGGTGAGTTCGTCGATCTCCGTGTCCCCGAGGCCGTCCCGGTCGCGGGCGCTGCGCCACAGCTCGACGAGCCGGTGCCGTACCCGGCCGGGGATCTCGGCGATCCGCTCGGCCTGCCCGGCGGCGACTCCCGCCGGGTCGGGGAAGGGCACCGCCTGGACGACCGGCGCCCGGCCGAGGACCGGCCGGAAGCGGGGCGGGATGCCCGGGTAGACGGACTGCGCGAGCAGGGTGCGCAGGGCGGCCGCCTGGGCATACGCGGTCCCCGGCACCACCCTCCCCCAGCCTCCGGCCGGGGGGACCCCCACTTGGCGCTGGCCGGCCTGCTCCAGGCCGATGCCGGCGCGTGCGGTCGCCGCCTCGCCGAGGTGCGCGAAGAGGTCCTGGACGTCGTCGGGTACGAGGGCCTCGCCGCGTTCCGCCTTGTCCGTCAGGGAGCCGAGGAGCCGGGCGGGGGCGTTGCCCTCCTCGCGGTCCGGGCAGCCGAAGGCGGGAGGGCCGCAGGGGGCGAGGACGGCGGGTACGGGCGGCACGGTGACCGTGTCCCCGAACCCGGACCGGCCGTGGTCGGCCAGCACGACGTTGCCGCGGGCCAGGGTGACGTCCTCGACGGGCAGGCAGTCGCGGCCGCCGGGGGCGGTGAGGCGGAGCGGGAAGCGCAGGGCGTCCTCGGCGGCCCAGGTGACCTCCAGGACCGGCTGGTCCTCGATGCGGTCGACGGCGGGGGTGACGGAGGTGAGGCGGACGGCCTGGCGGTGGCTCGGGTCGGCGTCGCCGGGGGTGCCGGTGCGCGGGCCCTTCACCTCTTCGAGGACCAGCAAGTCGCCCGGCTTCAGGGCGAGTCGGCGGTCCCGGCAGGTCTCCGGGTCGTCCCACTCGTCGCGCAGGGTGGCGGCGGTGGCGCCCCTGGGCAGGGCGCACACCTCGCCGCCCCAGGTCCACAGACGGATCGCGTTGTGGGCGACGCGCAGTTCCAGCGGGTCGGCGGCGACGACCGGTTCGAAGACCTCGACCGAGCCGCGCTCGTCCAGGTCGCCGAGGTCGTTCTCGTCGATGACGGTGCCGGGTTCGGGGCGGTCGTGCGGGTCGAGGGCGCGGACGTCGACGGAGGCGAAGCGGAAGGTGCCGGGGGCGAGGACGGTGTCGCCCGCGGTCCGGACGGTGACGTAGGCCCGGGCCGTGCAGCCGTCGTGCATCGCGTAGTCGATGAGCTTGACGTGCCGTCGTACCGAGACCCGGCGGCGCGCGGTGTCCAGATAGGCCTCGGTGGCCACCGCGTCCTGCTGGTAGCCGATCTGGTCGCCGGTGTGGGCGAGCAGTTCGACCAGGGTCACGCCGAGGTCGGCGGGGTTGCGCTCGGCCCAGTCGGGGGTGGTGAGCGCGAGCCGGTCCAGGAGCAGCTTGCGGATGGTGTCGTAGTCGCGGGCGGTGTAGTCGACGACGGGGGCGGACGGGAAGTCCTGTTCCCGGGGTTCGTCGTCCTGGCAGTCGAAGGGGGTCGGGCAGTCGGGCCGGAAGGAGAACCCGGCGCTGGAGTAGCGCTGGTCGAAGCCCCGGAAGGGCTCGGTGCCCGGGCGGCCGTACGGGTCGGCCTCGACCAGCGAGAGCCGGTAGCGGGAGGTGTCGCCGGCCCGGTCGAGGGTGACGTGGAGCAGGTCGTCGAGCTCGGGGTCCTCCTCGCGTTCCACGCTGATGTCGAGGGCGGTGATGCCGGTGATCCGGCGGCCGCCGTCGACGCGGACGTTCTCGGGGCCGAGGCCGTGCGGGGCCTTGCCGAGGAAGGTGACGGTGAGCAGCAGGCCGTCGTCGCTCACCTCGACGGCGTCGACGCCGTTGAGCTGCGCTGCCCGGACCTTGGCCCGCCGGGTGGCGGTGGTCATCCGGCCGCCCTCCCCACGAAGACGTCCTCGCGGACGGCGCCGGTGGCGCGGACGACGTACGACAGGTGGACGCGGACCACGGCGTCGTCGTTGTCGATGTCCAGGGCGACCACGTCGACGAGGTCGCCGAGCCAGCGCTGCAGGGAGGCCTGCACGGAGAGTTCGAGAGTGCTGACCAGTTCCGGGCTGTTCGGGGCGAAGACCAGGTCGAGGAGGCCGCAGCCGAAATCGGGGCGCATCACGCGCTCGCCGGGGCTGGTGAACAGCAGCTGCTCGATGAGGTCGTGGACGTGCTCGGTGTGACCGGCGTGCGCGGTGCGGCCCCTGCGGTCGGTGCGGAAGGGGAACGCGATGTCCGTGCGGGGGCGAAGGCGTGGGCTCATCGGACGGTGACCTTTCGCTGTGCGGCCTGGACCACGGGGGGTCCCTGCGGCACGAGGGCCGCGGAGAGGCACAGGGCCGCGGAGGTGTCGAGCAGCACGGGCGCGCCGTCGACCGTGACGCCGGTGCCGCCGGCGGTCCAGCGGACGGTGACGCACGGCGAGGGAACCCGGTCGACGGTGTGCGGGCAGCCGACGACGACATAGCCGTGGGCGGCCGTGGCGACGACGGCTCCCCCGACCCGTACGGCGCCGGAGGGTGTGGTGGCGGCGGTGACCCGGCCGCCGTGCGGGCAGCCGATCACGGCGCCGGCATCGAGCAGACTCCCGGACAAGTTCTCTTCTCCCCGTGTCTTCTAGCGCTTCGAGCCCACGGTCAGCTGACCCTGGTTGATGGTCACCTGGTCGCCGCGGAGCAGGACTTCGGCGCCCGCGCCGGTCGAGATGACCACGGCTTCCCTGGTGATGCGGATGTAGGCGCCGCCCTGGGCCTGGAGCAGGATCCCCTGCTCGGCACCGGCGGTGTCGTCCATGACGATCTTGTGTGCGCCCGGTGTCTGCACGACGACGGGCTTGGTCGGCGAGTTCGCCCGCAGCGCCCGCCGCGCGTCCGGCGGCAGTTCGTCGGCGGCGCCGTACCAGCACCCGGTCCACACCGGGAAGCTCGGGTCGCCCTGCTCGAACTCCACCCAGACGCCGGAGCCGGGCGGCGGCACCACGAACTGGCCCGACTGCGGCCCGGTGAACGGCAGGCAGGGCAGCGCCCAGGTGGACGGCTCGTCGCCGAGCACGTCGGGCACCTCGACGGTGATCCGGCCGATGCGCAGCGGGTCGTCGTTGTCGACGACCCGGCCGCGGAACTTGCCGAGGTAGCGGTTGTTGGCTGCTGCCGCCATGCTGAACTGCTCCTGAGTGATGAGGTGTTACGGCCGGACGTAGTCGCTGCGGGCTTCCAGGCCCTCCCGGGAGAGGGTGAAGTTCTGCTGGAACGAGCCCGGGCGCAGGGTGTGGGTCACGGACTTGACGTAGTAGTCGCCGTCGTAGGCCCGTCCCGAGCCGCGTACGCCGACGAGCTGGCGGGGCTGCAGGAGGTAGCCGTGCCGGTTGACGTCGAGCGAGCCGGAGCCGGAGACGACGTCGGCCGAGACGGCGGCGCGGGCGAGGAGTTCGGCCTCGGCCTGCTCGCGCTGCTGCTTGGCGGTGCCGGCGAGGGTCCTCCGCCGGAGGGCGGGGGTGGGCCGGCGGCCGAGCGGCGGGCGCAGTGGGCTGATGGGCGGCTGAGGCAGCAGGGTGGACTGCCGGGTCCCCGGGTCCTGCCAGCGGGCCTGCGGCTCCTCCCGGGCCGTCCCGTCGTACGCGAACGTCAGCTGGTCCACGGTGGTGTTGGCGTCCATGTTGACGTTGAGGGCGTGCTGGCGGATGCCGAGCCGGACCTCCGGGCCCCAACGGGCGGAGGACTGGCCCGGGTTCGGGCCGGGCTCCAGGTAGAAGGTGTAGCCGTTGGCCTTCGCGAGGTCGGTGACGTACTGCAGGTCGGTGCCGGTCTGGTACGGCACGCGCAGGTCCTGGTGCGGGGGCTGGCTGATCTTCTCCGCGTAGACGTCGGGCCGGATGCCGTAGTCGGAGTACCGGCGCAGGATCGCGAGGACGCGTTCGGAGGGCGGCAGGTTGGGGTAGCGGGCGGTGCGCTCCTCCAGGTCCATGAGGAGGGTCAGGTCCTCGCCGGTGACGGTGAGGGTGGAGTGGCCGGGCTGGTTGCTGGCGCCGACCTCCTGCCGTACGACCAGTCCGTCGAAGAGGACGTCGGTGGTGCCGCGCACGCTGACGGTGACGACGAGCCGGGTCTTGGGGTCGAAGAACCCCTCGGGCAGCAGCCGCCCGTTGATGACGCCGGTCTTGGTGAGGTCGAAGGCCAGCTGGAAACCGCTGCGCTCCCCCGCGGTCGCGGTGATCTGCGCGGACAGCAGGGCCTCGGTCACCTCGGCCGGCACCGGCTGGACGAGCTTCGGCCCCATGAGGAGGGTGATGCGGACGGGGCCCTGCCCCACGGGCTGCTCAGACACGGCGCTGTCCCCCGGGCTCGGGGATCCGCACGACCCGCCCGGCCTCGTCCGTCAGCTCCCGCGGGTCGAGGACGGGGTTGGCGTCGGCGATGCGCCACCACTGGCCCGGGTCGCCGAAGTGGCGCTGGGCGAGCAGGTCGGGCCGCTCGCCCGCGCCGACGACGTGGTCCTGCGTCGGCTGCGCGTCGAGCGGGGGCAGCAACCGGCGTTTCGCGTAGCGGACTTCGGTCCCGTCCGGCTGGACGTGCACCCCGATCCCGGCGTCGTGGTAGCGGCTGGTCCGGGGGTACGGATGCGCTCCCGGTATCGCGCCCAGGGCACTCTCGTACGGCTCGATGTCGGCCATGGCCGCTCCTCAGCCCCTTCCGCTCAGTACGTCCACGCCCGGCAGCCCGAGGGCGCCGAGGCTCCCGCCCCGCGCGGCGGCGGCGAGCCGCTCCTTCTGCGCGAGGTGGGCCAGGTAGAGGTCGGCGCCGCGGTGCCCGGCCGGGAGGTCGCTGACGGTGAGGATCCTCAGGCCGATGCTCAGCGAGGCCCGGATGGGGTTGAGGTTCACGTCGAACGCGGACTCGTTGACCGACAGTTCGGTGAGCCGCACGGGCATGACCCGCTTGCTCCCCCAGGTGAACAGGGTCAACGGCATCTCGATCGGGCTGATCTCGATGGTCCCGTTCTGCGCGAGCCGGCTCGCGGCCCGCAGCTGGGCCGTCGTCGGCTGCACGAGCATCTCCAGCGTCGCGAGCTGCGGATGGATCCCGTCGGGCGCGGCGATCTCCAGCTGGTCGGTGGCGTCGATCTCGGCGGTGAACTTCCAGGACTCCTGGGCGGGCCCCTTGAGCCGCAGCGCCTCGTTCCGGTCCCCGCTCCCGGTTCCGCCGCTCGCACTGTCCGTGCTGTCCCCGGCGGACTGCGGCGCGATGCTCCGCTCCAGGGTGTCCGGGTTGAACTGGAGCACGATGACACGCTGGGGGGTACCGCTGGCGGGGTCGACGACGACCAGGCCGGAGCGGATGGGTTTGGGTATGTCTGCGTAACGGGTCACAGGCGGGCCTCCAGACGTGCGGCCAAAGGCGCGTAATCGTGTGCGGGGAACTCGCCCGGGAAGAGCCGCAGCATCGTCCTGAGGTTTTCCAGGATGTATCCGAATTCCCGTTCACCCAGGCGGACGTCGGCGAACAGGTACTGCCAGCCCGTCACGCCTTTGGTGATGAACAGGTTGTCGAGGTAGTCGCGGTAGTCGAGGTCGAGCCGTACATAGCCGTGGTAACGGTCGAGGAACCAGATCTCTGGGTTCGCAACGCCCCGCTGGTATCGCATGGCAGCGATGCGTCCTTCGCCCCCGAGGGAGATGTCGTCCAGAATTCGAAGGTCCTCCAGGAGCTCTCGGTCGCTCTCCTCCCGGAGGAAATCGTCGACGTCCAGCCACCTGTCGCTGCTTGCCACGACACTCATGACATCGAATTCGCCGACGAGCGTGGTGGCAGGATCCGCGGCACGCCAGTGCAGGCCCCTGTTCCGGTAGGGGATGTGGGTCTCCTGCAGCCTCGGGGCAAGCGGATAACCGTCCTGGGCCAGGGACTCGAACAACTCCGCCGGCTCCGGGCCCCCTGCCCCGCCTGGGCCGCGCTGCTCGTCCAGGACGTCCAGGAGCGACGAATCACGCACCTCGCGGACGGTCTCGTCCATGCGGCGCTCATACGGAAACATCTGATTCATTGCTGTGGTTCCTCATAGGTCTTTGTGCAGCGGAGCCCAGTCGACCAGGCCTGCCCTGTTGAGCCGTTCGATGTTGGTGATCGCCAATTCCAGGTCGGGCATCGCTCCGTTTCCGAGTGACGCCTTGCGTTTGCGGAGTTCCACCTTGAAAGTCGTGAGATCCGCGTAGGTTCCGGTGGGTTCCAGGGCTCGCTGCTTCACGATATGACCCGCGAGACTGGCCTTGATCTTGAGTGTCTTCCTGATCTGCGTCGCACCGTAGGTATTGATGTACAGCTTCTTCTTCTCGTCGCTCTGCGGCGGTTCGACACTCAGTCCGACGGTTTTCTCGGCACCCGTCCGCTCCCAGTCGCTCCGTTTCGCTCCGGTTCCCCTGACCTTCCGGTACTGGCCGAAGGTCGACCGGATGTAACTCGGGAAGTCGTCCATCGGGGCGTTGTATCCGAATTTCACCCGGGACTCGTACCAGATCGGTTTCGGCTTGGCGAAGACGTCCCAGGCGGGCATCTCCACGCCGAGCTCAAGGGTCTTGTTCACGCTGCGCCGGGCTGGGACGAGGTTGTTGCCGGTGGCCAGGCCTCCCAGCCGGGAGGGCAGCAGATGTGCCCTGACCCACGCGCCGCCCGTCTGTAGCCGGCGCGCGGGATCCGTGACGTAGTTCCAGCCGTCCGGCTTGCCCCGGGGGGCGGCACCGGCCTCGGTGCCCCACGGCACCTTCGGTTTGCTGAGGAACTCCGCGCTGATCACATCGGCGCGCCCGTTGTCGAAAGCGGGCAGCTTCGGCTTCGGCAGGTCGTCCTGCTGCTGCGGAGCGCCCGGCGGAATACTGTAGGCGTCCGGTTCGGACCTGGGCTGCGAATAGTCGCCGCGCTGCACTGGCATCGACGGGTTCAGGGTCGCTGTGACCGTGAACGGGTCTCCGCCGACCGGGGCGAGCCCCGTCAGCCGGTAGCGCAGCCTCATCATCCTCAGGAGGCCGAGGAAAAGCGGGCGGCGTACGCCACGGCGCATCACGTCGAACAACTTGGGGCGTATGCGCGCCACGATCAGGGCGAGCCGCTCCTCCTTGGAGTCCTTCGAGTCCTCCTTCTTCTTGCGACGGTCCTTGTCCTGCTTGGACTTGGGCCTGCCCGGGCCTTCCTTGTCGGGCTTGTTCCTGGGGCGGCGGGGGTCGTGCTCGTCCGGCTTGGCCTTGCGCGGCTTGCCGTCCTCGTCGCGCTCGGGTCGCTTCGGGTCGTCGTCCTTGCCGTTGCCCGGCTTCTTCGGGTCGTCCTCGTCCCGCTTCGGCCTCTTCGGGTCCTCGTCCTTGCCGCCGGGGCGCTTGGACGGGGTCTTCTCCTTGGGCCTGTTCGGCTCGCCCTCCTTGGGCCTGCCGGGCTCCCCGGTCTTCGGCCTGTTCGTGGCCGGGGGCTCCTCGGTGTCCTTCGGGCGCCGGGGGGTCTCGTCCTTCGGTTGTCCGCCGGGCGTGGAGTCCTTCGGCTTGTCCGGGGTCTTGTCGGCGGGGGCCTTGGGCTCGGGCTTCGGCTCGGGGCGGGGTTCCGGCTTCGGGTTCGGTTTGGCCGACGGGGTGGGGCGGGTGTTCGGCTTGTCCGAGGGCTGTTCGGAAGGCTTATTGGCGGGGTCTTCCTTCGGGCGGCGGGTGGTGGTCTCCGGCTCCGTCGGGCTCGGGCGGGACGGCGCCGTGTCCGTGTCGCCGGTCGTGGGCTTGCGGGTGGGGGACGTCTCGTTCCTGGGCGCGCCCTCGTCCTCCGCGCCGCCCGCCGGGCGCCTGCCGCCGCCCTCGCCCTCCCGGCCGCCTCGGAAGAGCTTCGCCGCGATGCCCTTCAGGCGCCGGCCCACCTTCGCGACGTACTTGCCGATCGCGTTGAGGAGGTATTGATAGGCGAGTTCCAGGAGGGCTACGACGCCGGCCGCGACCGCCTTGGCGAAGAGGAGGCCCGCGCCGCCCTGGCGGACTGCGAGGAGCCAGGAGATGACCGCGCCCATGGCACGGAGGATCGCGCCCAGCGCACCGATCGCCGTACGGATCGCGTCGATGACGGCCATCACCCAGCCCGCGCCGGGGATCAGCTTCGCGACGACCTTGGTGATGACGATCTCGCCGATGATGAAGGGGAGTTGGGGCACGATCGCGTCCCAGGTCTCCTTGACGATCCGTTCGAGGGAGAAGCCGCCCTTGATGAGCTTGTCGATGATCGCCCTGGGGATGCCGAGGATCTCCTGGATCTTCTCCTGGAACCACTGCTTGACCGCGGACTGCACCTCGCGGAACAGGTGGTGCTCCGCACCGTCCACCGCCGAGTTCTTCGCACCGCTCAGCCAGCCGCCCGGGTCGTCCAGGAAGTCGACCGCGATCATCATGAACTGGCCCAGGGCGCCAAGGAGTTTGGAGGCGAAGTCGAGGATCGTCTTGACCGCGTCGATGATCGACTTGATGACGTCCATGAGCATCTTCTTGAGGATGTTCAGGATGTCGCTGAGCATCTTGGCGAGCTGGTTGAGCAGGTCGGTGACGAGTTGCTTCAGCTCCGCCGCCAGGCGGGTTACGAGAGCGATCGCCTGCGCTATCAGGTCCGTGATGAACTTGCGGATGCGGGCGGCCAGTTCGATGATCTCTCGGACCATGTCGACCGCGAACTGGATCAGGTCGTCGATCAGGCTCTTGATCGTGTCGACGATGAACGTGCGCGCCTCGTTGATCCAGCGCTCGACCGTGTCCTTGAAGTTCTTGATGAAGCCGACCACCGCGTCACGAGCGTCCTTGATGACCTGGACGATCGCGTTCTTGATCTCGATGACCTTCTGCTTGATCCAGTCGAAGGCCTTGGTGAGCCAGTTGCCCGAGTCCTGGGCCGCGTTGTCCGCCCTGCTCTTCGCGTCGCTCTCGGCCTGGTCGCCCTTGTCCTTGATCTGCTTGTCGCTGTCGGTCTTCTGCTGGGTGACGTCGTCGTCGGTCTTCTTCTCGCGGTCCTGGACGTCCTTGCGGACCTTGTCCGCGCGGTCGCCCTTCTTGTCCCCCAGCTTCTTGAGTGACTGGTCCTGCTCCTTGCGCCAGTCCTCCCGCTGCCCGGTGACCTCGTCCAGGGCTTTGCCGCGCTGGTCCGCCTGGTCCTTGGTGTTCCTGCTGATCTCGGTGTCGGCCTGCCGGCGGTTCCTGGTCTGCGAGTCTCGGGTGTCCTTGTCCTTGGTCTGGCGGCTGGTGGACATGCCCTTCTGGCCCTGACTGAACGCCGCCTGGAACTCCGGGCCCTTGTCGTGCTCGGCCACCGCGGAGGCCGCGTCCGGGGGTACGGCACCGGTCGCGGCGGTGGGCGTGGCAGCGGCGGCCTGTCCGCCGTCCGCGCCGGGCACCTTGCCCTTCAACTCCTCCTGGGGGGCGTCCGGGTAGACCTGGTCCTCGCCCATGCCACGGCCGGAGTCGTCCCGTGCCGTGTCGACCGTGTCCTGGCCCTTGGTGTCGACGGCCGCACCCTGCTCGTCGGACGTCTGCTGGGCCGCACCCTGCATCTGGACCCCGGGCGCGTTGCCCGCCTGGGCCTGCTTGAGCGCCTCGTCCTTGGTGGGCAGCCCGGCGAACTTCGCGGCCAGCTCCTGCTTGTCCACATGGAAGCCCAGTTTCGAGGCGAGCCAGCCGAGACCGAAGCCCAGTGCCATCTTGAAGGTCTGCCAGCCGCTCGGTTCCTCCGCCTTCTCCGCCTCGATCTGGCCCTCGGGCTCCTTCTCACCCGTGACCTCGGCGTTCTCCTGCTCCGGTGCCTGCGACTTCTGTGCCGGGTCCTGTGAGTACTGGGCGGCCGCGTCGGTCTTCGGCTTGCCTTCGAGGGTCTGCGGAGCGCCGGCCGGGCGCTGCATGGAGGGCGGCGCGGCGGCGAGCTGTTTGTGCTCGTCGCTCACGCTGCGGCCGACCGAGCCGCTCACCCCGCCCATTGCCTCAAGTGCCTTGTGCGGCTTGAGGGTTGCGGCGGTGCTCAGGCCTGCCTCGGGCGAGACCTGGGAGAGGTTCGGGGCCGGGGCCGAGTCCTTCTTCCCCTTGGCCTTGCCGGAGCCGGAGGGCTTGCTGGCGACGCCGTCGGCACGCGGTGCGCTGGACGCCGATGAGGATGAGGTGGGCGCGAGTGCTTTTTCCGGCTGCGGGGCTGCGCCTATCGCGCCCTCGGCCGCCCGGGCGGAGGTCGTGGAGGCGGATGGGGATGGGGATGGGGCCGGCTTCGGGGTCGGGGCCGCGGGTCGGGGGGTCGTCTGCTGCGCGGGCGCGGGCTGCGTGGGTGTCGTACGGTCCTGCTCCGGGGCCGCCTCGCTCTGGGCGGCGGGGGATGCCGTCGCGGCGGCGGTACCACCCTTGGTCCCGGCGGCCGGCGTGGTGGCCGTCTGCGGTGCTGCTGCCGTACCGCCCACCGCCTGCGGTGACCCCTTCTCCTGGGCGGGCCCGCCCCGCTCCCCCGCCGCCGGGGTGCCCTTCTCCTCCTTGGCCGCGGATTCCTGCGTCGCCCCGGCCCCGGCCTCCGTCCTCTCCTGCCCGGGTGCCTGCTGCACCGTGGTCTGCGCGGTGACGGGACCGGCCTTCGGATCGTCGGCGCTCTTCGGGTCCTTCGAGACGAAACCGCTACCGGGCAGCCCGGTGGCCTTCTCGTCCGGTTCCAGACCGGCGAGCAGGGTGTCACCGGGCCCGCCCACGGTCTCAGGCGAAGGCGAGGGCGAGGAAGGCGGCGAAGGTGCTGGTTCGGCGGCCGGTGCCTCCTCGACATCCGCCTCCGCCGCCGCGTCCTCGGCGTCCTCCACGTCCCGTTCCGCCTGCACCTGGTCGGCCTTGGTCGGCGGTGGTGCCGGGAAGTCGGGGAGGGACTCGCTGCCGGGGGCGGCGTCCTCACGCCGGTCGGCCGTCGGGACCCCGGACACGTCGGGGTCCTGCGCCGGCAGGAAGTCCTCCGGCTGGAGGGTGACGTCCCAGGCGCTGGGTTCGGCGCCGCCGACCTCCACCTCCGAGGTGCTGTCGGAGAGCGCGCCCTCGTCGTCGGTCGTGTCCTCGGGGCCGTCGAGGTCCTGGCTGCGTACGCCGTCCAGGCGGCTCGTCGGCGTGGGCAGCGGGATGTCGGTGCCGGGACGGGGCGAGCCCGACGGACGGTCCGTGGCCGCTTTGTCCGCCGACGGGATCTGGCGACCGGCGGCGAACTGGTCTGCGGCACCGGGGCGGTTGCGTGCGGCGGACTCCTCCGCGCCGGCGACGGGGACGCCCTGTTCGTCGGCGGACTCCTGGCCGCCCTCCTCCTGCTGATCCTGCTGGTCCTGCTGGTCCTGCTGGTCCTGGCCGCCGCCGTCGGCTTGCTGGTCCTGCGTCTGCTCGGCGGACCGAGGCGCGTCCGGCGATCCGGCTGCCGACGTCTCTTGCTGTTGCGGCTGCGGCTGACCGGCCGTGGCCGACGGTGTCTCGTCCCGCACCCCGGCCGCAGGAACCCCGGCTCCCCGCGCCGCACCGCCCGAAGGCCCCGCGCCCCCGGCCCGCTCCCGTCGCTCCCGGGCCTCCGCCGCCGCCCGTTCCCGCCGCGTCCGTTCCTCGGTCTCGGCCCGCTGCTCGTCGCGAGTGCCGCCGTTCAAGGGCGTGCTGCCCGGCGCCCCCTCCCGCTCAACCCGCTCCTTCTCCGGGCCGGAGGCCGCTACCGGCCGTTCCTGGTCGGCGCGGTCCTCCTCGGCCCGGCGCTGTGCGCTCTCCCGCTCGCCGCGCACCTCGTCCGCCGTGTCCGGCTCGATCTCGGGAGCGTCGTGGGCGTCGCTCTCCACGCGGTCCTCGGGGAAGTCGCCGTACGCCTCGATGTCGTCGACGAGGTCGAGCACACGGTCGTGTTCCGGGGCGAGCAGCCTGCCCTCCAGGCGGGCCAGCACGCTGTCGAGCAACTCGGCGGGGAGCCCGGCCAGTTGCCTGCGGGTGCGCTGGGAGAGGTCCTCGGGGTCTCCGCGCAGTGAGCGGACGAGGGAGTTGGCGAGCCGGTCGACGAGGGTGGCCGGGTCGATGGCCTCCGCGCGCTGCCGGTCGGCGTCCACCGTCGCATACCGCAGCCAGCCGGGCGTGGCCTGCCCCTCCTGGACCGGCGCAGCCGCCTCGTCCCGGACGGCCGCCTGGGCAGCGGTCTCCGCCTCCCGCTCGATCGCCTGCTGCGGCAGGCTCACGGCGCCCAGTTCGCGCCCGGCGCGCAGGGCGCCCAGCCCGTGCGGGTTCTGGACGGTGTGCTGGAGTTCGTGGGCGAGGAGGCGCCGGCCCTCGTCCGTACCGGGTTTGAAGGCGCCCTCGCGGAACAGGATGTCCTGGCCGACGGCGACCGCGTCCGCGCCCAGCAACTCGGTCAGCTGCCCGGCGTCACGGCCGGTGTGCAGCCGTACCCGGCCGAGGTCGTGGCCGAGCTGTTCCTCCAACTCCCGGCGCATACCGGGGTCCAGCGGCTGTCCGGCGCCGCTGACGATGTTCTTCGGCTCGGGCGTACGGGACTTGGCCGCCCGCTCCCGACGCTTGCGGCGGCGCTGCTCGGCCGACTGTTCGGCGCGCGCGTCCTGGGCCTGGGAACCACTCATCGGCTCACCTCCCCGTGGCCGCTGAGCCCTTCGTGAACCGCCCGCGCCAGCTCCTGGCCGAGGCGGCGGGCGGAGAGGCCCGCGGGCAGGGGCGGCAGGCCCGACAGCGCGTCGAGGGCGAGGGGGCCACCGGACGCCAACGGGACGCCGTGCAGCCGTACCAGCCGGGTCAGTTCGGTCTCGAAGGCGGCCGAGACCCGCTCCGGATCGGCCCGGAAGCCGTCGAAGCCGTTGAGGACCAGCTCGCCGATCTCCACGCGGATCGCCGAGGGTTCCTTCGAAGGACTCACACCCATCCGCGGACCTCCGTCGGCGTCAGGGACCGCTCCAGCTTCTGGTACTCGGTGCGGGCAGCGGCCAGCATGTGCCGCATCTGCAGCCGGTCACCCTCCTCGGCGGCGAGGAAGGCACCGGACAGCGCGATGTTGCGGATCGAGCCGCCCGCGACGGTGAGCTGGGCGAGCAGCGCCGGGTCGATGTCCTTCACCGGGGCCTGCGGCGGCAGCACCCGGCGCCAGATCCCGGCGCGCTCGTCCTCGCCCGGGAAGGGGAAGTCGACGACGAAGCGGATGCGCCGCAGGAACGCCGTGTCGAGGGCGCTCTTCATGTTGGTGGTGAGGACGGCGAGGCCCCGGTAGGCCTCCATTCGCATCAGCAGATAGCTGACTTCGAGGTTGGCGTACCGGTCGTGGCTGTCCTTGACCTCGCTGCGCTTGCCGAACAGCGCGTCGGCCTCGTCGAACAGCAGCAGCGCGCCGCCGCGTTCGGCGGCGTCGAAGACCCGGCGGAGGTTCTTCTCGGTCTCGCCGATGTACTTGCTGACGACTTGGGAGAGGTCGATGACGAAGAGGTCGAGGCCCAGTTCCTTCGCCATGACCTCGGCGGCCAGCGTCTTACCGGTGCCCGAGCCGCCCGCGAACATCGCGGTGACACCGAGGCCCCGGCGCAGGGTTCCGGCGAATCCCCACTCCTGGTGGACGGTTGCCCGCTGTCGCACATGCGCGACGATCTCGCGCAGCACGCTCCTCTGCCGTTCGTGCAGCACCAGGTCGTGCCAGCCTGCCTGCGGTGCGATGCGCCGGCCCAACTCGTCCATGCCGATGCGGGCCTCGTCGAGCCCGGCACGCCAGGCGAGTTCGGCGACGTCCAGCTCGTCCTCGTGCGGGAGCCGGCGCCGTACCGTGGCCGCCGCGGAGCGTACGACGTGCGGCGGGAGCTGGAACTGGGCCACCAGGGAGCGGAGTTCGCCTTCGTCCAGGTCGAGTTCGGCGAACTCACCTTTCCACAGGCCCAGTTGTTCTTCATCATCCATGCGCGGTACGGCGACCCGGGCCCCGTACGACCGCTCCGCCCCCTGCGGGTCCTCGCTCGACACCACCACCGGTACGGCCGCCCCGGCCAGGAACGACTCCGTCGCCGCCCGCTGGTCGCGGTCAAGGTCGCCGGCGTCCACGAGCAGCGCGGCGGGCAGCAGAATCGCCTCGCGCTGCCACAGCCGGGCGAGGCGGTCCCGCTCGACGGGGTCGGACGGAATGTCCGCCGCGGTCATCGCGTACAGCCCGAGCCCGGAACGGGCAGCCGCGGCGGCGGCGATGTCCGCCCGGCTGCGCGGCTCGCCCCCGGTCAGCTCGACCAGGGAGGCCTGCGTCCAGCCCTCGGCGAGCGTGCTCGCCGCCAGGTCGTACGACGGGGTCAGCGCGTCCGGCACCGGGGTGCGGCGCAGCTGGCCGTGCAGTCGGGCGTCCAGGTAGGGCGAGCTCAGGAGCAGGTGCAGGATGCGCTCGTCCAACCGCAGCCGCGAAGTCGTCAGCCGGGACTCGTCCTCCAGTTCGACGATCCGCCAGCGGCGCAGTGGGGCGACCGGGGTGAGCGCGCTCCAGTGCGGGTCGGCCAGTGCGGCGAGGGCGAGCGAGAAGGTCGGATACGCGCGCTCGGGGTCACCGGCCGCCGCCGCACACCGGGCGGCCGTCGTGGGCTCCAACTCGTGGGCGGCGGCCAGGAGTACGAGGTCGCGCTCGAAGGCGGTGAGGCTGAAGCAGGCGACGAGGGCGTCGAGGGGGGCGGTCGCGGGGCCTTCGATGGGGGCGAGGGTGGCACCGGCCGGGTTCACCTTGCCGGTCGCACCGGCCGGGTTCGCCTTGCCGGTCGCCCGTGCCGCGTGTGCGTCGACGCGGGCCAGGACGCGCCGGATCTCGGCGGTGAGCGTCGTACCGTTCCCGGAGTTCCCGAACCCGTCCATGTCCTCACCTGCCCCCGTCGTCTCCATGCGGATCAGTCCTCCGTGGCTTCGTCGCCCGACCGGCGGGGAGCGCTCTTGCGGGGCTCCGGCTGCGCCGACTTGGCGGAGCGGGCGACCGTGGACCTGCGAGTCCGGGCGGGAGCCTTCGCGGCGGTCTTGGCCACCGCCTTCGACGGAGCCTTCGCGGGCTGCTCGACCTCGACGGGGGCGGGCGCCGGGACCGGCTCCTCCGCCGCCTCCGCCTCACCGATCACCGGCGGAACCGGCGCCCCCGGCGCCCCGAACGGCAGCACCCGTACCTCGGGCCGCTCCACCGGCTTCCCCGGCACCGGGATCTGACGGCCGTCGATGAAGACGAGCGTCGCCTGGTAGACGACCGACAGCGTGTACGGCGTCTGGTAGAGCATCCCCCACAGCTTCGACGTCTCGTCGATGTCCATCACCGTGGGCGTGAATCGGACGCGTTGCGCGGCCTCGGCGAGGTCGCTGCCCGCCAAGTAGGGCCGTTCTCCGGCCTGTTCGATGACGTCCTGCGGCAGGATCGGTATCTCGTGCAGGGTGCGCACCACGGAGCCGATCAGCCGCTGTCCGACCAGTTCCTTCTCGTCGCCGTACGCGCTGATCAGATACTGAAGGTCGAGCGCGGCGGCCGGCCGCTTGACGAGGGTGCCGTCGGAGGCCCGGGTCGGCGAGTCGTTGTTGCGCCGGGAAGTGTTCGGGGTGACCTGGTAGAGGAACACCGAGATGGTGGGCTGCTCCAGCTGCGTGTCCGCGGGCGGCTTGCGCGGCTCGACCTTGACGGCCTCGCCGAACTCCGGGCCCACGTTGTTCTCGATGAGCAGCGCGAGGGCCTGGGTGACATGGGCGATGGCAAGTGCGTTGCTCATGACGTCAGTTCCTCCGCGTCAGGTACTCGGTGAGGCTCAGGGCCGCCGCGGCCCGCTCCTTGGCGGGCGCCCGCCGCTGCCCCTCGCCGGCGGGCGTCGCGGTCACTTCGAGGCGCCCGATCTGCACCTGGACGACCTGTTCGACGGCGGCGCGCGACGGTCGCCGGGCGGCGGCCTGTCGTACGGCGTCCCGGGTTGCCGCCGTGTCGGAAGCGCTGGGTCGCAGCGCCGCCGACACGGCGTCGGAAGCGACGTCCGGGCCCGGGGGGAGGGTCACGGGTGTCGCGGTCCGGGCCGGCGCCGTACGCCCGGCAGCGCGCCGTCCAGCGTCCGGCACCGGGCGCGGCTCGGGCATGACGGGCGCGGCGGGCCGCAGCAGCGGCACCTCGGGCCGTCGTACGACCGGCTCGGCGGGCGCAGCCGCCTGCTGGGTGTGTACGACGGTCCGCTCCCGTTCCGTGTGCGTCGTCCGCGTCCGGGTCCCCGCCGCCGGGCGCGGCACGGCCGTCCGCGGTGTGTCGGCGGCCGGTGCCGTCGCGGGCCATGACAACCCGCCCGCCTCCGAAGCCGGAGCAGGCTCCGCCGCCCGTACCGCCTCGACCCGCTCGAACGGGCCGGGCAGCCGGGGCCGTACCCGTGCCGCGGCCGGTCGCGGGGCGGTGTGCCGGGCGAGCAGCCGGTCCAGGAAGTCCGGGTCCGGGAAGTCCGGCGGGGCCGGTGTGTCAGACATCCGCGCACAGCTCCAGGTAGTAGCGGCGGCGCAGCGGGCTGAGCGCCAGGATCTCCGGCTCGCTCCACCCGTAGGCGGTGGCGAGCAGGTGGACGTCGAGCAGGACGTCCCGTGCCCAGGAGTCCAGTTCGGTCCAGAGGTAGGAGGCGATGTCGAGTTCGGCGCGGGTGGCCGCGTCGCACTCGGGGCAGGCGACGTTGAGGGTCAGGTCAGCGCCGGGGTCGGCGGCCTCGACGGCCTCGGCGATCCGGCGCTGCACCGGCAACGGCAACTCCCCCGCCGCCGCGGCCACTCCACCCCGCTCCGCCGACACCAGGCACCGTGCGAGCAGCTCCGCACGCGGCTGGGCGGCGCGGGCCGCGGCATGCAGATCGGCAACGGACGGCAGCCTGAACTCGACGTCCCAGCCGCCCTCTTGGACCCGTACGACCGACTCCGAGCCGCGCCCGCCGATCGAACCGGCGAGAGCAGCCGCATCCAGCTCGAACTCCATGTCCGCCCCGCAGGCGGCGCAGTCCAGCCGTACCTCCATCCGCTCGCCGAACAGTGCTCGGCGCAGCGCGATCAGGTCCGTCTCACGCTCGCCGACCGGCACGGCCGTCGGGTCGGCGTCCGGCCGGGCCGCGCGGTGCAGCAGCAGCGCGCGGCCGGCCGGCGGTGCGCCGAGGCCCGCCTCCCAGGTGGCCAGCAGGGACGCCTCGCGCGTAGCGCGCTCCCTTGTGGCCCGCTCCCCCGACACCCGTCACCTCACGCCGGGTTGAGGAACGAGGGCTCCTCCGGCTCGGGCACCTCGTAGTCCCGTTCCCAGCCCTCGCACTCGAGCTTCAGCGACTGGATGGCCACCGCGTTGGCGTTGGCGTCCATCTCGCCGAGGACCTGGTACTCGCTCGGCCAGGTCCGGTACAGCTTGTGCGAGACGGCGACCTGCCCGGCCTCGTTGAGGACCTGGATGACGATGTCCTTGCGGAAGTCGGCCAGGGACACCTCGGCGCCCAGGCCGGCGCCGACCTGCCAGACCTTGTTGGCCCAGCGGTCGAACTCGGGGTCGTGGGTGACCCCCCGCTCCAGGGTGATGCCGTCGAACTCGGAGCGGCCCGGCGACTTGCGCGGGGAGGAGGGGTCGCCGCCGTTGCGGTGCTTGACGACCTCGGTGGTCCGCTTCAGCGGACTGATCTTGCTGATGCCGGCGACCGTCCGACCGTCCCACAGCACAAGGAACTTGAAGTTCTTGTAGGGGTCGAAGCGGTGCGCGTTGACCGTGAACTCAGCCATCGGATTCCTTCAGCTCTCCCTGAAGCGCTAGAGCGCGAACTGGCCGGACGTCTGCTGGATCCTGACGACCACGAACTCGGCCGGGCGGACCGGCGCGATGCCGACGAGGACGTTGACGACACCGGCCGCCACGTCCTCGGCGGTCGTGGTCTCGCTGTCGCACTTGACGAAGTACGCCTCGCGCGGGGTGCTGCCCTGGAAGGCGCCCTGGCGGAACAGCGTGTGCAGGTACGAGGAGGCGGCCAGCCGGATCTGCTGCCACAGACTCTCGTCGTTGGGCTCGAACACCACCCATTGCAGGCCGCGTCGGAGGCTCTCCTCCACGTGCAGCGCGAGCCGCCGTACGGGTACGTACTTCCAGTCGCTGTCGAGGGCGTCGGAGCCTTCGAGGGTGCGCGCCCCCCAGACCAGCGGGCCGGTGACGGGGAAGGTGCGCAGGCAGTTGACGCCCAGCGGGTTGAGCAGCCCGGTCTCCCGGTCCGTCAGGTCGACGGTGAGCGCGTGCACGCCGACCAGCTGCGCGTCCGTGCCCGCCGGGGCCTTCCACACGCCCCGCTCGGAGTCGGTGCGCGCGATGACACCGGCGATCGCGCCGGACGGCGGGAAGGCCCGCGGTCGCCCGGTGAGCGGGTCGGTGAGCTGGAGGTGCGGGAAGTACAGCCCTGCGTGGTTGCCGCGGACGGCGTCGAAGGCGGCGATCCCGGCCCGGGCCGAGTCCACGCTCACCCAGGTGGCGGGCGCGTCCACGAGCAGGAAGATCCGCCGCTCCTCGCACAGCCGCTGCGCGGCCGAGACGACGGTGAGGGCGTCCTCGGTCTTCTCGTACGAGGCCAGTTCGGGCAGCGCCAGCAGGTTGACGTCGGGAATCTGGCGCAGCGCCTGGATGCCGGTCTTGCCGGCCTCGGAGCCGATGAGGTCGCGGGGGCCGGGGGCCGCGCCGTCCTCGCCGCCCTCCAGCGGGAACACCGGCGGGTTGACCGAGGCCTCCAGGCCCAGGTCGTTGGCGCACTGGCCGAGGAAGCGGACGACGTCCTCGGGGTCGGTGGAACCGGCGACCACCTGGATCCGGCGGCCGAAGGCGGTGACCTCGACGCCGGCGAAGGCGTGCTTGCCGGGGGCGTCGGGCAGCGCGCGCAGCTTGCGTTCGAGCAGCAGCGCCAACTCGGCCACGGTGGACGGGGCTTCACCGTCGCAGTCGGGGTCGTAGAGCTTGAACTCGCGCTCCACGTCGCCGATCTTGACGGTCAGGTCGACGGCGAGGTCGGGCAGTTCGCGGCCGAACGGCTTGGAGACCGTGCCGGACGGGTCCGGGCGCCCCTCGCCGACCGCCTCGACGCGGATCAGCCGGGAGCCGGCGTTGACGACGGTCGGCGCGTAGCTGCCGCTGCCGGTGTCCATGGACAGGCCGGTGAAGCTCTCGCGGGCGTCGCCCCGGGCGTCGTGGACCCGCAGGTTGAAGGTCGCCTCGCAGTCCGGGGTGTCGTAGTCGACGGCGACGCGCAGGCCGTTGCCCCAGACGCCGGGTTCCTTGGCGTGCACCTCCAGGACCCGGCTCTCGCTGTGGCCCTCGGTGGACTCCAGCACGACGCAGGCGGCCTTGCCGCTGCCGGACTTGGCGACGCGGACGATCACGGCGACGGTGCCGCCGTTGCCGAAGAACTGGTGGACCGCGTAGGAGAGCGGGCTCTGCGCGCTCAGACCGCCGAACCGCCGCTCGAAGTCGGTGAATCCGGTGACGCGCACCGGCTCGTTCAGCGGGCCGCGCCGGGTGTGTCCCACGAACGCGGTCACCGAGGTGGTCACGGCGGAGACGGTGCGGGTGCTGCTGGGAAGCTCTTCGACGTAGACGCCCGGGTACGTCGGCCTCGCGGCGCTCACGGCATTCGTCGGCATTCCCCCTCCTATCCCTTCTCAGGCACCGGATGGCAGGCACCAAGAGGCGGCAGAGGGAGAGGTCGTGCTCGAAGCGCGCGGCGGTCGGTCCCGGCGCGCACGGTGGCGCCGGCCACGCACTTCGTATCAGTTTCCCCCGTCAGTACCCCGGACGGACGGCCGCCCGGGTCAAGCACGCACGCTTGTGACTCCTGATGCTCAAGTGCCCCTCCACCTTGGGGAGTCGGGCGTTGCAGGAGCAAGGCGGGTTCACGCCAGCCCGAAGGGAGGTTCGATGAAGAGCGACTTCCGCAACGCGCACACGATGAGCACGTGTCGGATCAGGTGGTTCACAGAATGCGCACAGCCGATGGTGCAGCAGAATGGACCCCATGTCCCGACGTACCTCGCAATCCCGGCGGCAGCACGGCTCCGCCGCAGTTCACAACCCCTCCTGCCCTTGCGGTCTTGCGGAGACGTACGAAGAGTGCTGTGGCCGATTCCACCGGGGTGCCGCCACGGCCCCCACGGCCGAACGCCTGATGCGCTCCCGCTACGCCGCCTTCGTCAAGCGTGACGAGCCGTACCTTCTGCGAACCTGGCATCCGCGAACACGCCCGCCGCGGATCGACTTCGACCCGGGGATGCGCTGGACCGGCCTGGAGATCCTGGACACGACGGACGGCACCGCCTTCCACACCACCGGCACGGTGACGTTCCGCGCGTCCTTCAAGGGCGGTTCGCTGCACGAGCGCAGCCGGTTCGAGCGGGTGGCGGGCAACTGGGTGTACGTGGACGGGGAGTTCCCCGAGGAGCGCGGCTAGGGCGCGAGGATGTCCAGTTCGTGCAGGGCGCCCACGGTGATCTCGCGGGTGAGCTGTTCCGCGCGGGCGGCGTCGCCCTCGCGGACCGCCTCGGCGACCTGGACGTGGAGGGTGACGGCGGCCGGGTCGGGGTCCTCGAACATGATCTCGTGGTGGGTGCGGCCGGCGAGGACCTCGGCCACGACGTCGGCGAGGCGGGCGAACATCTCGTTGCCGGACGCGGCGAGGATCACGCGGTGGAACGCCATGTCGTGGACGAGGTACGCCTCCAGGCGGTGACCGCGCGAGTTGGCGACCATGCCGAGCGCGCACTCGGTGAGTTCGGCGCACTGCTCGGGCGTGGCGTGCCTGGCCGACAGGCCGGCCGCCACCGGCTCGATCGCCGAGCGCAGCACCGTGAGCGAGCGCAGCTGGTGCGGGCGGTCGGCGCCGGCCAGCCGCCAGCGGATGACCTGCGGATCGTAGACGTTCCACTCGGCCTTGGGGCGGACCGTGACGCCCACCCGGCGGCGGGACTCGACCAGGTGCATGGACTCCAGGACCCGGACCGCCTCGCGCATCACGGAACGTGACACCTGAAAGTGCTGGGCCAGCTCGTCCGTGCGCAGGACGCTGCCCGGCGGGTACTCCCCCGCGGTGATCGCGGGGCCGAGGGTGTCCAGTACACGGCCGTGCAGCCCCCGGCCAGGTGTGCTCATGCACTCAGCGTAC
The DNA here is from genome assembly GCF_044747345.1 of Streptomyces sp. NPDC090088. Classification (NCBI taxonomy): domain Bacteria; kingdom Bacillati; phylum Actinomycetota; class Actinomycetes; order Kitasatosporales; family Streptomycetaceae; genus Streptomyces; species Streptomyces sp. NPDC090088. Next base: position 446,117 of record NZ_JBIVDZ010000009.1, read on the forward strand.
CGAGTGGATCACAGCCTCAAAAAGTCAGACTTATTCGTCACACACTCTTGAATTCGTCGTACCTAATGGGTTTCAGTGTGGCCGACACCGGATGACGTACGCCGGTGTCTCTCGTCGAGGAAGACAGCGAGGCAGTGATGGACACCCCCCACGTCGTCGTGGTGATGGGCGTCGCCGGCACGGGCAAGACCACGATCGGTCCGCTGCTCGCCGCCCGGCTCGGCGTCCCCTACGCCGAGGGCGACGACTTCCACCCGCCGGCCAACATCGCCAAGATGTCGGCCGGGCACCCGCTCGAGGACGCCGACCGGTGGCCGTGGCTGGACGCCATAGGCGGCTGGGCGCACGGGCGGGCGGGGCTCGGCGGGGTGGTCAGCAGCTCCGCGCTGAAGCGGTCGTACCGCGACCGGCTCCGGGCCGCCGCCCCCGGCGTCGTCTTCGTGCACCTCACCGGCGACCGCCGGCTCATCGAGGACCGCATGGCGCACCGGCAGGGCCACTTCATGCCGACCGCGCTGCTGGACTCCCAGTTCGCCACGCTCGAACCGCTGGAGGCGGACGAGCCGGGCGTCGCCGTGGACGTCTCGGGCACCCCCGAGGAGATCACCGCACGGGCCGTGCGCGCGCTGGACGCGCTGCCCGACCTCGCCCCGCAGTAGCCCCCGTAGTCCCCGTAGTCCCTCCCCTCATCCCCGTACCTGCAAGGGAACCCCCGTGACCAGACTCAGCGTCGAGATGCTGGCAGCGGACACCGTCGCGCCCATCACCTCGGCCGGACATGCCCGACTCGGCATCGCCGTCCTGTTGGGCATAGCCGTCATCGTCCTGCTCATCACCAAGTTCAAGCTCCACGCCTTCCTGGCGCTGACCATCGGCTCGCTCGCACTGGGCGCGTTCGCCGGGGCACCGCTGGACAAGGTCATCACCAGCTTCACCACCGGCCTCGGCTCCACGGTCGCCGGCGTGGGTGTCCTGATCGCGCTCGGGGCGATCCTGGGCAAGCTCCTCGCCGACTCCGGCGGCGCCGACCAGATCGTCGACACGATCCTCGCGAAGGCGGGCGGCCGTGCCATGCCGTGGGCGATGGTGCTGATCGCCTCCGTGATCGGCCTGCCGCTCTTCTTCGAGGTCGGCATCGTGCTGCTCATCCCCGTGGTGCTGATGGTCGCCAAGCGCGGCAACTACTCCCTGATGCGCATCGGCATCCCGGCCCTCGCGGGCCTGTCCGTGATGCACGGCCTGGTGCCGCCGCACCCCGGCCCGCTGGTCGCGATCGACGCGGTCGGCGCCAACCTGGGCGTGACGCTGGCCCTCGGCGTCCTGGTCGCCATCCCGACCGTGATCGTCGCCGGTCCGCTGTTCTCGAAGGTCGCCGCCCGCTGGGTGGACGTCCCGGCCCCCGACCGGATGCTGCCGCAGCGCCCCTCGGAGGACCTGGACAGGCGCCCCGGCTTCGGCGCCACCCTCGCCACGATCCTGCTGCCGGTCGTCCTGATGCTGGCCAAGGCCCTGGTGGACATCGTCGTGGACGATCCCACCCACACCGTCCAGCGCGTCTTCGACGTCATCGGCTCCCCGCTGATCGCCCTCCTCGCGGCCGTGCTCGTCGGCATCTTCACGCTGGGCCGGCCGGCCGGGTTCTCCCGGGAGCGGATCTCGCGGACCGTCGAGAAGGGCCTGATGCCCATCGCGGGCATCCTGCTGATCGTCGGCGCGGGCGGCGGCTTCAAGCAGACGCTGATCGACTGCGGTGTCGGCCAGATGATCCTGGAGATCTCCAAGGACTGGTCGATCCCGGCGCTGCTGCTGGCCTGGCTGATCGCGGTGGCGATCCGCCTCGCGACGGGCTCGGCGACGGTCGCCACGGTCTCGGCGGCCGGCCTGGTGGCCCCGCTCGCGGCCGACATGTCGACCACCCACGCCGCCCTCCTCGTCCTCGCCATCGGCGCCGGCTCGCTCTTCTTCAGCCATGTGAACGACGCCGGCTTCTGGCTGGTGAAGGAGTACTTCGGCCTGAGCGTCGGCCAGACGCTCAAGACCTGGTCCGTCATGGAGACGATCATCTCGGTGGTCGCGGGCGGTCTGGTCCTCCTCCTGTCCCTGGTGATCTAGCCCCTCACGAACCGGGAGCGGTACGACGATGACGGCTCACCCCCTCTTCGACATCGGCGGCCGGACCGCCCTGGTCACCGGCTCCAGCCGGGGCATCGGCCTCGCGCTGGCCCGGGGGCTGGCCCAGGCCGGCTGCACGGTGGTCCTCAACGGGCGGGACGCGGACCGGCTGACCGAGGCCGCCGCCGGGATCCCCGGCTCCCGGACGGCCGCGTTCGACGTGACCGACGGGCCCTCCGTCGCCGCCGGCATCGCCGGCGTCGAGGAGCGGGTGGGCCCGCTGGACATCCTGGTCAACAACGCGGGCATGCAACTGCGGGCCCCGCTTCTGGAGTTCACCGACACGGACTGGCACCGCATCCTGGACACCAACCTGACCAGCGCGTTCCTGGTGGGCCGGGAGGCGGCGCGCCGGATGACCGCGCGCGGCCACGGCAAGATCATCAACATCTGCTCGCTGCAGAGCGAGGTGGCCCGGCCCGGTATCGCGCCGTACGCGGCGACCAAGGGCGCGCTGAAGATGCTGACCAAGGGCATGTGCGCCGACTGGGGTCCGCGGGGCGTCCAGGTCAACGGCCTCGGCCCCGGCTACATCGAGACCGAGCTGACCCGGCCCCTCGTCGACGACGAGGAGTTCAGCGCCTGGGTGCGCCGCCGCACCCCGGCCGGCCGCTGGGGCCGTACGGAGGATCTGGTGGGCGGGGTGCTGTTCCTCGCCTCCCCCGCCGCCGATTTCGTGAGCGGACAGGTGCTGTACGTCGACGGCGGCATGACGAGCGTGCTGTGAAAGGGGCCGGGCGGATGCTGGGTTGCGTGATCCACGGCCAGGACGACCTGCGGGTGACGGAGCTGCCCGCCCCGGAACCCGGCCCCGGCCAGGTCCTGGTCGCCGTCCGCTACGGCGGTGTCTGCGGCTCCGACCTGCACTACTGGCGGCACGGCGGGGTCGGCGACTTCCGGCTGCGCGAGCCGATGGTGCTGGGCCACGAGGTGGTGGGTACGGCCGTCACCGGGCCGCTCGCCGGCCGGCCGGTCGCGGTGCACCCGGCGACTCCCTGCGGGCGTTGCCCCGAGTGCGCGGACGGCCGCCGGAACGTCTGCCGGGACACCCGCTACCTCGGCAGCGCGGCCCGCTTCCCGCACGTCCAGGGCGGCTTCGCGGCCCGCCTCGCCGTACCGGCGGAACAGGTACGCCCCCTGCCTCCGGGGCTCCCCCTCCACCGGGCGGCCCTGGCCGAGCCGCTCTCCGTCGCCCTGCACGCGGTACGCCGGGCCGGGGACGTGGCCGGCCGCCACGTCCTGGTCACCGGCGCCGGCCCCATCGGCTGCCTGGTGGTCGCCGCACTCCGCTCGTCCGGCGCGGCCCGCGTCACAGTCACCGACCTCCTCCCCGAGGCCCTGCACTACGCCACGGCCGCCGGCGCCGACACGGTCGTCCGGGCCGACGACCCCGCCTCCCCCGACTGGCCCACCGAGGTCGACACCGCCGTCGAGGCGTCCGGGGTGGCCGCGGGCCTGGACACCTGCCTCCGCCTGGTCCGCCGGGGCGGCACCGTCGTCCAACTGGGCATGCTCCCGCCGGGCCACTCACCCTTCCCCGGCAACCTGGTGGTGAGCCGCGAAATTGAACTCCGCGGCGCCTTCCGCTTCGACACGGAGTTCGACGAGGCCCTGGTCCTGCTGGCCCGCGAGCCGAAGTTCGACGAGCTGATCAGCGCCGTCGTCCCGCTACCGGAGGCCGAAAGGGCGTTCGCCTTGGCAGCGGACCGCAGCCGGTCCTGCAAGGTGCTGCTGGACTTCGAGAGCTGAGTCCCGCCCCGCGGGGCTACGGCCGCCACAGCGGGTGCTCGCGTTTCGCCCACTCCCGGCTCACCTTGCCGGTGCGCAGGCCGCGGCGGGCCTCCGGGTCGGAGACGGCCATCCAGATGTGGCCGGCGAGGACGACGCCGATGGTGAGGGCGAGCCAGTCGTGGACGAAGGTGGCCGAGGTGCGCCACATGAGGGGGGTGAGGTGGGTGAACCACATGAGCAGGCCGGTGGCGAGCATGACGAGGGTGGCGCCGGCGATCCAGTTGGCGTAGATCTTCTGGCCGGCGTTGAACTTGCCGGCCGGGCGGGAGGACGGACGCTTGTCGCGGCTCAGGGCGGCGTGCAGCCAGAGTCGGTCGTGGGGCCCGAACCGGTTGAGGAAACCGAGGTCCCGGCGGAAGGCGCGGGAGGCGAGGCCGAGGAGGACCGGGACGGGGAGCGCGAGGCCCGCGCACTCGTGGATCCGGACGACCAGCTCACGGCGGCCGACGAGGATCGCCAGCTGCGGGATGTAGAGGCAGGCGGCGGTCAGCACGCAGATACCCATCAGCGCCGCCGTCGTGCGGTGGATCCAGCGCTCGGCGGGGGTGAAGCGGTGCAGCCGCTGCTCCGTGCCGGCCGGGGCGTCAGCTCGTAGGCTCATCGTCGCGTCCGTTCGAACGGCCGACCCAGGCGTCGACGTCGTAGCCGAGGTTCTCCCAGTATCCCGGCCGCACCTTGTCGGTCACCGTGATGCCGGAGAGCCACTTGGCCGATTTGTAGAAGTACATGGGGGCCACATAGAGGCGGACCGGGCCGCCGTGGTCATGGGTGATGTCCTTGTTCTGCATGCGCAGCGCGACCAGGATGTCCGGCCGGCGCGCCTGGTCGAGGGTGAGGCTCTCGGAGTACGCGCCGTCGAAGCAGGTGAAGCGGATCGCCTTGGCGGTGTCCCGGACGCCCGCCAGGTCCAGGAGGTGGGAGAGACGGACGCCTTCGAAGGGCGTGTCGGGCACCCGCCAGCCGGTGACGCACTGGACGTCCTTGACCAGCTTGGTCTGCGGCAGGGCCCGCAGGTCGTCCAGGGTGTAGGTGCCCGGCTTGTCGACCAGCCCATCGATCTTCAGCTGGTAGTTCGCGGCCGTCTTGGTCGGCACCGACCCGGTCACCGAGTAGTAGCGGAAGCCGCCGCCGTTCGGGAGCAGTCCGGTCAGGCCCGTGGGGTCCTTGCCGGAGAAGGTGCCGAGGACCGACTCGGTGACGCGTTGCAGCACCGGCGCGGTCACCAGACCGAGGGCGCCGAGGCCGATGGTGCCGAGGAACACCCGGCGGCCGACCGGGGTGCCCTCCTCGGCGCGCCGTGGCTCCTCGGATCGTTCAGAGTTCACGTGTTCATTCGAACACCCTCGGGGCGGCTCCGGCCACGGAATCCCGCAGCCGTAAGGAATCCACAACCTCTTCTCATGAAGCTCCCAGCGCGCGCTCCCGGGCCGCCCGGAACGCCTCGCAGGGGTCACGGTCCGGGTAGGACCAGGGTGCCGGGGTGGCATGGCGGCCGATGCGCTGGAAGAGGGCCGCGGCCTCGGCGTACCGGCCGGCGCCGGAGGTGGCGTGGGCGAGGTGGTTGAGGTCGACGTGGCGGCGGGGGTGTTCCTCGATGCCCCACTCCAGCCACCAGTCGAAGGCGGCGGTCAGGGCGCGCCGGGCGGAGGGTTCCTCCCAGTGGCCGGCGGCGGCCGGGTCGACGGGGGCCCGGCCGGTCGCGGCCAGCACCCGGTGGCGCTCGGCGTAGGCGACGACCGGGAGGACGGCGAGCGGGGAGTCGGCGGGGGCGGCGGCGGCCGAGCGTTCCGCGAAGGCGCACAGTTCGTACGTCCCCTGGGTCTCGGTCTCCGCGATCCGGGCGGCCATCAGGTGGTGGGCGTGGTGGTGCTCGGGGTGCCGGCCGCGCACCTCGCCGAAGATCCGGCGCGTCTCGTCGTCGGTGCCCAGGTACCGGGCCAGCATCAGCAGGCCGAGCCACGGGGTGGGGTCGGCCGGGGCGAGCGCGGCGGCCCGGTGGCAGGCCTCGCGGGCCCGGTCCGGGTCCTCCTTGCCGCGCAGGGCGTGCCGGACCAGGGTCAGCGCGTACAGGGTGGCGGCGCCCGCGGAGCCGGGCTCGGCGAGCAGCCACTCGCGGGCCCAGGCGATGGCGTAGGGCTCGTGGGCGAGGACGGTCACCCGGTGGCCCCGGCGGTCCCAGTCCTCACCCGTATGGAGCAGCAGGGAGCGGGCGGACTGCCAGCGGCCCTGGGCCAACGCGGCACGGGCGGAAATGAGTTCGGCGTCGTCGAGGGCGTCGTCGGGACAGTGTTCGCACCCGGGGTGCGCTGCCGCGCGGGGACCTTCGGCGACGGCCCGGCCTGGGCCTAAGAGGGGCGGGGTTGGGGGCACCGCGGAACTTCCTGGTTGTCGGGCTGCCATCGGCCGATCACGCACAGCAAACCCCCAGCCAAGACTTTGCGTCAAGCTGAACGGAGACGGTACTCCCTTCAACTACCGTGAGTGGTGCGGAACTTGACGCGCGCCGGAGTCCGGTTGGCGTACCGTGGCCGTGGGGCCCGGGGTTCCGGCTGTGGCGTACGCCATGGCGCGGGCCGTCCCGGCGGCGGACCATGGCCGTAGGGGCTTCGCCGCCGCCCCGATCCACCGCCCGTGACCGATTCGGTCGGCGTGACCGAGTCGACTGCCCGGTTCCGGGCACTCCCGGAGCAATCCCGACCCGGGACCGCTACAGTCGGCCACTACGCACCCCGTAGCCCGGCCGCATGATCGAGGTACGCAGCGTGTCCGTACTGGTTCTGATTCTCGCCGTGAGCGCCGCCTGTTGCCTGGGCTTCGGGTTCGTGCTCCAGCAGAACGTCGCCCAGAAGGCTCCGCTCAGCGACTTCCTCTCGCCCCGGCTGCTGCTCGACCTGATGCGGGTACCGCGCTGGCTGGGCGGTATCGGCCTGATGGTGGCCGGCATGATCCTCGGCGCGGTCGCCCTCGGCAAGGGCGAGATCTCCCTCGTCGAGCCACTGCTCGCGACGAACCTCCTGTTCGCCCTCGCCCTCTCCCGGCACCAGACCAAGCACCCACTCAGCCATCAGGGCTGGGCGGGCCTCATCCTGCTGGCGGGCGGCGTCACCACGTTCATCGTGGCGGGCGAGCCACGCGGCGGGAACGCCGTCGCCAACCCGCTGCGCCACTGGCTGATCATCGGCGTGATGGTCGGCATAGCCCTGCTGCTCACCACCTACGCCAAACGCTCCCGCCTCAGCGCCGGCCCGACCCTGCTCGCCCTGGCCGCCGGTCTCCTCTACGGCGTCCAGGACGCGCTGACCCGGGTCACCGGCACAAACTTCTCCGACGGCGGCATCATGGAGGTGCTGACCAGCTGGCAGCCGTACGGCGTGCTGGTGCTGGGCGTCACGGGCCTGCTCCTGGTCCAGAGCGCGTTCGAGACCGCCGAGCTCCGCATGTCGCTGCCCGCCCTCACCGCCGCCCAGCCGCTCGCCGGGATCCTCTGCGGCGTCGGCTTCCTCGGGGACCGGCTGCGCACCGACACCGGGGCGCTGGCCTGGGAGGCGGCGGGCCTCGCGGCGATCGTGGCGGGCATCGTGCTGCTGGGCCTGCATCCGGCGATGCCCCGCGGATCGGCGCCGAAGGAACCGGCCCTGGACCTCCAGCCGCGCTGACCTCCGCACGCCGTCGGCCTGCTTGGATGGCGGCATGAGCGCTGCTGACGAAATCCTCGACATCGTCGACGAGCACGACCAGGTCATCGGGCAGTCCCCGCGCGGCGAGGCGTACGCCCGCGGCCTGCGCCACCGCTGCGTCTTCATCCAGGCCCGCGACTCCACCGGCCGCCTCTTCGTCCACCGCCGCACCGCCACCAAGCTGGTCTTCCCCTCCCTGTACGACATGTTCGTCGGCGGCGTGGTGGGCGCCGGCGAGTCCTACGACACCGCCGCCCTCCGCGAGGCCGAGGAAGAACTCGGCGTGACCGGCCTCCCCCAGCCGACCTTCCTCTTCAAGTTCCTCTACACCAACGGCGCCGGCCACAGCTGGTGGTGCGCGGTGTACGAGGTCCACTCCGACCTGCCGGTGCAACCCCAGGTCGAGGAGGTGGCCTGGCACACCTTCCTGACCGAGGAGGAGCTGGCAGACCGCCTCGGGAAGTGGGAGTGGGTACCGGACGGCCTCGCGGCATGGCAAAAACTCCGGAACTGGCGAAGCGCCCCTGAGGAAAACGCCCCTTAAGGGGTGCGGGGAACTGCGCGACCAGCCCCCACCCACCCGCACCCGACAACCGACCGACCCACCCCGGTAGTCTCCCTGTACGTGATCGAATTCGCGCGGAACGTCCGTTTGTGGTTCGCCCCCGAAGAGGTACGCCAGGAGGGCACGACCCCCGACTACCGCTTCTCCCTCGCCAACGAGCGGACCTTCCTCGCCTGGCTGCGCACCGCCCTCGCCCTCATCGGCGGCGGCTTCGCCGTGGACCAGTTCCTGCCCGACCTCAGCCGGGGCTGGCGCGTCGGCCTCGCGCTCGCGCTCCTCGCCGCCGGCGTCCTGTGCTCGCTCCGCGCCGTGAACCACTGGATGCGCTGCGAGCGCGCGATGCGGCGCGGTGAGGACCTGCCGGTGTCCCGGTTCCCGGCCCTGCTGAGCGTCGTCGTCGCCGTGGTGGCCGTCGCGATGGTCGTCGTCGTGCTCGTCGGGTGGGAAGGATGACGGAGCCGGCCCGCGACCCGGGGCTCCAGCCGGAGCGGACCCGGCTGGCCTGGCGTCGTACGACACTGTCGGCGACCGTCGCCGGCGTCCTCGCGGCGAAGACCGCGGTGCACGACGGCGCCTCGGCCGACGGCGTGGTCATAGGCGCCGTGTGCTGCGCCCTGTGGCTCGGCTTCCTCCTGATCGCCCACCGCCGGATCCGCGCCCTCTCGGCCACCGACCGCCCCGCGGCCCTGGCCCCGCGCCGGGCGACCGCCGCGGTGCTGTGCACGGTCGCCATCGCGGTCTGCGCCGCCGCACTGGTCGTATAAGAACCCACCTGAGGAGTTCACGCGGGGTACTCGGACGCCACGCAACCGGGATGCCCGCATATGCGCGGTTCGCGTGGCAGCCTGTCCGTCGGCATCACGCCACTCTCCTGAACCCCGCACTCCCGAAGGTGAGCACCATGACCATCCTTCATCAGGAACACACCGCGCACACCCACACCCATGGACCGGACTGCGGGCACGACCGGGTGCCGCACGGCGACCACGTCGACTACGCGCACAACGGGCATCTGCACCGCGAGCACGGCGGCCACTGGGACGAGTGCGAGCCCGACGGGCACGTGACCCACGCGGACCACGACCACCGGCACGGCGACGGCTGCGGGCACACCGGCGTCCTGCACGGCGACCACATCGACTACCTGCACGACGGACACCGGCACGCCGAGCACAACGGCCACTGGGACGACCACTGAACCGGCCCGGTCCGGAATCGGTGGCTCCCCGTCCTGCGCGCGCGGGGAGCCGCCGTCTCCCGGCCGGGCCTTAGGGTGGTCCCGGTCACTTTCGGCTCACCGGCTGGACGACATACCGACTGGTCGGCATCATGAGTCGGGTCCTGTTCATTCGTTCGTAGGAGCGATGCATGAGCCCCGACCACCCGCCCGGACTCGATCTCGACCGGCTGCGCGGACTGCTCGACCGCGAGCGCCCCGGCCTGGTGACCGGTCCGCTGACCGGAAGGCTGATCGAGGGCGGACGGTCGAACCTCACCTACGCGATCTCCGACTCCACCTCGAAGTGGGTCGTACGGCGGCCCCCGCTCGGCCATGTCCTGGCCACCGCGCACGACATGAGGCGCGAGCACCGGGTGATCAGCGCGCTGCACCCGACCGAGGTGCCGGTGCCGGCCCCGGTGCTGCTGTGCGAGGACGAGGAGGTGCTGGGCGCGCCGTTCTATGTGATGGAGTTCGTCGAGGGCACCCCGTACCGCACCGCCGAGCAGCTCGCCCCGCTCGGCGCGGAGCGCACCCGCGACGCGGTGCTGTCGCTCGTCGACACGCTGGTCGAGCTGCACTCCGTGGATCCCGGGCAGGTCGGCCTCGCCGACTTCGGGCGCCCGGAGGGGTTCCTGGACCGGCAGCTGCGCCGCTGGGGCAAGCAGCTGGACGCCTCCCGCAACCGTGACCTGGCCGGCATCGACGAGCTGCACGCGACCCTGGGCCGCCGGCTGCCCGACTCCCCCGCGGCCACCGTCATCCACGGCGACTACCGCCTCGACAACGTCCTGATCGGCGACGACGACCGGATCAAGGCGATCCTCGACTGGGAGATGTCCACGCTCGGCGACCCGCTCACCGACCTGGGCCTGCTGGTGATGTACAGCCAGCCGCTGGGCGCGCCCGACTCGCCGGTGTCGACCACCGCCGAGGCACCCGGCCACCCGGCCCCGCGGGAACTGGTCGAGCGCTACGCGGCCCGCTCCGGCCGGGACGTCTCGCACATCTCCTGGTACACGGCGTTCGCCTGGTTCAAGCTCGCCGTGATCCTGGAGGGCATCCACTACCGGTACACGCTGGGCCAGACCCTGGGGCAGGGCTTCGACCGCATCGGCGAACTCGTCCCCGTCTTCATCGAGCACGGACTGACCACTCTTCAGGAAGGCTGACCGGCCATGGACTTCGCGTTCGACGCGCGCACCGAGGAACTGCGCGCCAAGCTGCTCGCCTTCATGGACGAGTACGTGTACCCGGCCGAGCCGGTCGCCGAGGAGCAGCGCGCGGCGCTGGCCTCGCCGTGGGACACCCCGGCCGTGGTCGAGGAGCTGAAGGCCGAGGCCCGCAGGCAGGGCCTGTGGAACCTCTTCCTGCCCGACGCCGAGTACGGCGCCGGTCTCACCAACCTCCAGTACGCGCCCCTCGCCGAGATCACCGGCCGCTCCCCGCACCTGGCGCCCACCGCGCTGAACTGCGCGGCCCCGGACACCGGCAACATGGAGGTGCTCACCCAGTTCGCCGACGAGGCGCAGAAGAAGCAGTGGCTGGAGCCGCTGCTCGCCGGTGAGATCCGCTCCGCGTTCGCCATGACCGAGCCGGAGGTGGCCTCCTCCGACGCCACCAACATCACCACGTACATCGAGCGCGACGGCGACGACTACGTCATCACCGGCCGCAAGTGGTACATCTCCGGGGCGATGAACCCGGACTGCAAGATCTTCATCGTGATGGGCAAGACCGACCCGGAGGGCGCCGACATCCGGCGCCAGCAGTCCATGGTCCTGGTCCCGCGCGACACCCCCGGTGTCACGGTCAAGCGCGCGATGCAGGTCTTCGGCTACTCGGACCACTCGCACGGCGGCCACGCCGAGGTGATCTTCGACCACGCGCGCGTGCCGGTCGCGAACCTGGTCGGCGAGGAGGGCGGCGGCTTCGCCATCGCCCAGGCCCGGCTCGGCCCGGGCCGGATCCACCACTGCATGCGGCTGATCGGCATGGCCGAGCGGGCGATCGAGCTGATGTGCCGCAGGGCCGTCTCCCGCCAGGCCTTCGGCAAGGCGCTGGCCCAGCAGGGCGTGGTGCACAACTGGATCGCCGACGCGCGGGTGACCGTCGAGCAGCTGCGGCTGCTGGTCCTGAAGACCGCCTGGCTGATGGACACCGTCGGCAACCGCGGCGCCCACACCGAGATCCAGGCCATCAAGATCGCCACCCCGCGCGCGGTCGTCGACATCATCGACCGGGCGATCCAGCTGCACGGCGCGGGCGGTGTCAGCCAGGACTTCCCGCTGGCCGAGCTCTACGCCTCGGCCCGGACCCTGATGATCGCCGACGGCCCCGACGAGGTGCACCAGCGGTCGCTGGCCCGCCGGGAGCTGAAGAAGTACCTGTAGGCAGGGAAACGACCGGCGGCCCCGACCATGAGGTCGGGGCCGCCGGTCGTATCGCGGCTCAGGGCCGCAGTGCCCGCAGCAGCAGGTCGGCCAGGTGGTCGGCGACCTCCTGCGGAGCCATGGGTCCGTCCGGCCGGTACCAGGTCGACAGGTGGTGCACCGAGCCGAAGTGGTAGTCGACGACGAGATCCGCCGGGGTGGCGGTCGAGAAGACGCCCTCGCGCTGGCCCTCCTCGATGAGCGCGCGGAAGCGTTCGTGGTAGCGCCGGCGCTCGGCGCGCACCTGCTTGTTCTTCTCCGGGCTCAGATGGTGCATGGACCGGAAGAAGATCGACGCGTCGTCGAGGTTCTCGATCGTCGTCACGACGACGTCGGCCGCCGCGCCCCGCAGCCGCTTCTCGATCGGCTCGTCCGCGTTCGCGAAGGCGTCGAGCCGTTCCTGCTGGACGCGCAGCACGCGCGCGTACACCTCGTGCAGGAGGTCGTCCTTGGAGCCGAAGTAGTGGTACAGCGCCCCCTTGGTGACGCCGGCCGCCTCCACGATCTCCTGCACGGAGGTGCGGTCGTAGCCCTGCTCAGCGAAGAGCCGGGTGGCGGCGGCGAGGAGCCGCTGCGGAACGGGAGCCCCGTCCCCGTCCGTCGTCCTGGGCACTGCCGCCACCTGCCTTCCTCGTCGTCTCTGCTAACCCTGTTGCGGTCGGGAACGCAGTTCCCGTCGGAGGATCTTCCCACTTGCCGTCTTCGGCAGGTCGGGCAGGATCTCCACCTGGCGCGGGTATTTGTAGGCCGCCAGTCTCTCCTTGCAATAGAGGGCGAGATCGTCCGGGTCGGTTGCAGCTCCCGGGCGAAGACTGATGTAGGCCTTGACGGTCTCCCCGCGGTACCCGTCGGGCACGCCGACGACGGCGGCCTCGCGCACCGCCGGATGGGTGTACAGCACGTCCTCGACCTCGCGGGGCCAGACCTTGAAGCCGGACGCGTTGATCATGTCCTTCTTGCGGTCGACGACGTACAGCCAGCCCTGCGGGTCCATGAACCCGATGTCACCGGTGCGCAGCTCGCCGTCCGGGAAGGTCTCCGCGGTGGCCTCGGGCCGCCGCCAGTACCCGGGCACGACCTGCGGCCCGCGCACCGCGATCTCGCCCTGCTCCCCGAAGGGCACCTCGCGGCCCGCGTCGTCGATGATCCGGACGACCGTGTCCGGACCGGACACGCCGACCGCGAGCGTCCCGGAGACCGGGTCCACCGGCGCCTCCAGGCCCGGCGGCACGGAAGCGCACGGCGCGGTGCACTCGGTCAGCCCGTAGCCGTTGCGGATGTACGGCCCGTACCCCGCGCGGAACTTCTCCACCAGCGCCGGCGGCAGCGGCGCGCCGCCCGAGGAGATGTTCACGAAGGAGGCGAAGTGCTCCGGGGTGACGTCCGGGTGGGCGGCGAGCGCCATGAAGGCCGTGGAAGGCCCCACCGTGTACTGCGGGCGGTGCTCGGCGAACGCCTCCAGGACCAGGCCCGACTCGAAGCGGTACGTCAGCACCAGGGTGCCCGCGCTGGTCAGGCAGGCGCCGAGCTGGCAGACCATGCCGGTGATGTGGAACAGGGGCGCGAGGGCGTAGTAGACCGGCGCGTCGGGCAGCGCGAGCCCGGTCCGCTGCCGCTCGGCGTTGTACATGATGTTGCCGTGCAGGTTGGTGGCGCCCTTGGGGGCGCCGCTGGTCCCCGAGGTGTAGCTGATCAGCGCGATGTCGGAGGGCGCCGGATCCCGTCCCTCGGGCGCCTTGCCGCCGCGCCGTGCGACCTCGACCAGGTCCTCGGCGTCGGCGGCCTGCGGCAGCCGCTCGAAGCCCAGCACGCGCGCGTCGTCCCGGGTCTGGAAGTCCAGCTCGCTCGCGGTGAGCACGATCCTGACCGGCGAGTCGGCGGCCGTGTCGCGCAGGTACGACTCCCAGGCCCGCTGCGAGCAGACCAGTGCGGCGACCTCGCCGTCCCGCAGGACGTGGGCGACCTCCCCCGACTTGTACATCGGGTTGACCGGCACCACGGTGGCGCCCGCCTTCCAGGCGCCGAGCAGCGCGAGCACGAAGTGCGGCGAGTTCTGCAGGATGACGGCGACCCGGTCGCCGCGCTCCAGGCCGCGCCCGGCGAGGTGGGCGGCGACGGAGTCGCTCAGCTCGTCGACCTCGCGGAAGCTGAGCCGGGCGTCGAAGTAGGCGAGGAAGGGACGGTCGGGTGCCTCGGCGACGGCCGCGCGCAGGGCGTGCACCAGCGAGTCGGGGGGATCGACCGGCCCGCGCTGGGCCTCGTTGAGCAGCGCCACCCAGGGCCGGGCGGCATAGATGGACTCGGTCTCCGCCTCGCTCACCGGACGGCCTCCCACTTCTGCTGGATGTGGTTCATGTTCGTCAGCCAGCGGTCCGGGTCGGCGGCCCGTGCCTGGTAGAAGTCGGCGACCTCGGGATGCGGCAGGATCAGGAACCGGTCCTCCGCCATCCCCTTGAACAGCGCGTCCGCGACGGCGTCCGGCTCGATGGCGGTCGGCTGGAGCACGATATCGCCCGCGCTGCCGGTGGCGGCGAGCATGTCGGTACGGACGCCCTGCGGGCAGATGGCGTGCACCTTGAGTCCGCGGTGCCGGTACGTCAGTGACAGCCACTCGGCGAAGGCGTACGCGGCGTGCTTGGTGACGCTGTACGGGGCGGCCCCGATCATGGTGAGCAGCCCGGCGGCGGACACGGTGGACACGAACCGCCCGCTCCCCCGCTCCAGCCACTCCGGCACCAGCTCCTGCGCGGCCCGCACATGCGCCATGACGTTGACGTCCCACGCCGAGGCCCATACGGCGTCCTCGGCCGCCTCGGACCCGCCCGACCCGAGCCCCGCGTTGGCGCAGTACACGTCCACGGCCCCGCCGAGCGCCTCCCGGGCGGCCCCGACGATGCCGGACGCGTCCCCCGGAACGGCGATCCCGCCGATCTCCGCGGCGACGGCCGCCGCCTTCTCCCCGTCCAGGTCGTTCACCACGACCCGGGCCCCCTCGGCAGCGAACCGACGCGCCAGCGCAGCCCCGATGCCACCTCCCGCCCCGGTGACCACGACTCGGGCATCTCGCACGGCTCCCACCATCGGTCTCCTTCGACACGACGCGACACGGCTCAGCATCGGCCAGACTAACCGGTCGGTATGTGTGAAGGGAAGGGTGATCGGTCCACCCTAGGGGCACGGGGCTGTATCGACCTGCGGCTCCGCCGCGTGGGCGCGATCAGCCACACATGGCCCGCACCCGGACGACCACGGAGGCCACCCCCATGCGCCCGTCCCGACGAAGTCTGCTTACCGCGGCCACGGCAACGGCGGCAGCCGTGGCAGCCCTGCCCACGGCAACCACGGCCGACGCCCACGGCACCCTGAGGACCGGTTTCGACCGCCTCTCCGCCGACGGCTACTCCCTCCTCGGCGGCCAGAAGACCGGCATCGTCACCAACCCCACCGGCATCACCCCCGACGTCCGCCACATCGTCGACGTCATGCACGCCGACCCCGGGGTCGAGCTGACGGCCGTCTTCGGCCCCGAGCACGGCTTCCGCGGCACCGCCCAGGCCGGCGGCTCCGAGGGCCGCTACGACGACCCGGCGACCGGCCTCCCCGTGTACGACACGTACCTCAAGAGCGGCAAGCCCCTCGCCGACGTCTTCACCGCCTCCGGCGTGGACACCGTCGTCTTCGACATCCAGGACGTCGGCGCCCGTTTCTACACGTACATCTGGACCCTGTACGACTGCATGGAGGCGGCCCGGCTGGCCGGGAAGCGGTTCGTCGTCCTGGACCGCCCGAACCCGGTGACCGGCCGGACGGCCGAGGGCCCGGTCCTGCACAGGGAGTTCGCCAGTTTCGTCGGCCGGCAGCCGATCGCGCAGGCGCACGGGATGACGGTCGCCGAGCTGGCCCGGCTGTTCAACGCGCGGTTCCTGGACACACCGGTCGCCCTGGACGTCGTACCGATGACCGGCTGGCGGCGGTCCCGCTTCTACGACGCCTACGGCCTGCCCTGGGTGCCGCCGAGCCCCAACATGCCCACCCCGGACACGGCCCTCGTCTACTCGGGCACCTGTCTCTTCGAGGGCACGAACCTGTCCGAGGGACGCGGCACCACCCGGCCCTTCGAACTCCTCGGCGCGGAGGGTATCGACGCGCGCTGGGCGGCGGCCGTCGACGAACTCGCGCTGCCGGGCGTGCGGTTCCGGGAGGCGTACTTCGCGCCGACCTTCTCGAAGTTCCAGGGCAAGACCGTCGGCGGGGTGCAGATCCATGTGCACGACCGGGCCGCCTACGACCCCGTCCGCACCGGAATCGCCCTGCTGGTCACCGCGAAGAAGGCGTGGGACGGCTTCGCCTGGCGGTCGGACGGCTGGATCGACAGGCTCACCGGCTCCACGAGCGTACGCACGATGGTCGACGCGGGCGCGGGCACCGACGAGGTCGTCGGCGCCTGGCAGGACGAACTGGCCGCGTTCCGCCGGGTTCGAAAGGAATTTCTCCTCTACAGGTGAGGCGCGTTGTATGGCCAACCTTGCCCGTCGGCGGGACGATGCGCGCACATCGCACCGGTTCGGGGGACGAGGAGCCTGGTATGGCGGATCCTGGGATGAGTGTGACTCCCTACTGGGAGCTGACCTTCGACGCCGACGGGGATCCGGACGGCACCGAACGCGACCGGCTGCTGGGCGAGGTCACGGGTCACGGGGTCCGTGACCTGATCGTCTTCGCGCACGGCTGGAACAACGACCGGTCGGGCGCGACCGCCCTGTACCGGCAGTTCTTCGCGCCGATCCCGAAGCTCGCGCCGAAGGCGCGGATCGGGTACGTCGGGGTGATCTGGCCGTCGATGCGGTTCTGCGACGAGCCGATCCCCGACTTCCCGAGGTCGGCGGTGGCCGCGGAGGCGGTTCAGAGCCCGGCCGCCGCCCTCGACAAGGACACCCGGCGCGCGCTCCTGGAAGCCTTTCCCGGGCGGGCCACCGTGGTCGAGCAGCTCGCGGGGCTGCTGGAGCGGCGTCCGGCGGACGGGCTGGAGCAGTTCGGGCAGCTGGTGCGGGTGCTCGTCGACGTCCAGCCCCGGGGCCCGCAGCCGCTCCTGGCGGCGGACACGCTGACGGACGGCGCGTCCGGGGGCGAGTCGGTGCTGTTCTCCGGGGACACGGCGGATCTGTGCGGGGAGTTCGCGCAGGCGCTCACGTCCCTCCAGGAGGGCGGGCCGACCGCCGGGTTCGCGCTGCCGAACCCGTGGGACGGCGCGAAGGAGCTGCTGCGGCAGGCGACGTACTACGCGATGAAGCGGCGCGGGGGGATCGTCGGGGAGCACGGGCTCGGGCCGTTGCTGGGGCGGCTCGCCGCGGCGGCGCCGGAGGTGCGGGTGCATCTGGTCGGGCACAGCTTCGGCGGCCGGCTGGTGTCGTTCGCGTTGCTCGGGCTACCGGACGGGGTGCGCACGGTGAAGTCCGTGACCCTGCTGCAAGGGGCCTTCTCGCACTACGCGTTCGCCGACCGGCTGCCCCACGACCCGCGCGCGGCCGGGGCGCTGCGGGGCCGGCAGAACCGGATCGACGGTCCGCTGGTGTGCTGCTACTCCCACTTCGACCAGGCGCTCGGCACGCTGTACCCGCTGGCCTCGCGGATGGCGGACGACAACCGGTCGATCGCGCCGGCGGAGCCGCCGGTCGAGGAGTTCGGGCTCCCGGGGCTGGGGCAGGTGCTGGGGGCCGAGTGGGGAGCGATGGGCCATGACGGTGTCCAGGCGGTGCCGGGCACGCGGTCGCTGGATCTGGCGGCGGCCCTGAGCGGCCCGCTCGCCGCGTCGGGCTGTGTGAACGTCGACGCGGCGGCGGTCGTGAACAAGGGCGGCCCGCCGGCCGGGGCGCACAGCGACATCGTGCACCCCGAGCTGGCGCGGGTGGTGCTGGCGGCGGGGCGCATCGGGTGACCCCGCCGCCGTGAGCGCGTCACCGGTGTGACGTGAACTCCACCACCTGCTGGAAGGTCGGCCGGTTCTGCCAGCTGATGTTGTAGTGCTTGATGCCGCCCAGGGTGCGCTGGACGATCGAGTCGGCGCACCACTGGTCGCCCGCCGAGCACAGGGTGTCCCCGGGGTAGACCGTGGACGCGCTGGTGCCGGCGGCCGTCTTCAGCGTGCTGATCAGGATGTCCCGGCAGGCGCTGAGGCTGCCGCCGCCGCAGTACTGCGCGGCCAGCGGTCCGGACACGGTCTGCCCGAGCACCGACCGGATGTCCTTGTCGACATAGCTCCACCAGCCGTACTGGAAGGAGCTGCCCGCGTGCGAGCCGGTGGGCCCGTGTGCGGCCGACGGTGACTCGTCGATCGGCAGGTTGGCGGTGATCGCGGTGTACAGGTCGGAGCCGAGGCCGGGCTGGAACTCGGCCTTCACCAGCAGCGGCCACCAGGCGTCGAGGATCCGGATGGCGTCGGCGTTGGCGTACGTCTTCGAACCCGCCGAGGTCTCCGTGCGCTTGGCGCCCGCGGTCAGCCAGGTCTGGAGCTTGGTGACGGCCGCGGCGGCCGTGGAGTCGGTGACCGTACTGCTGTTGATCACCTTCAGCAGGTTCGGCAGGACGTCCTCGCCCCGCAGGTCCTCCAGCGATGCGTCTGCCATGGCCTTGACAAGCGAGGAGCGGGTGACGCCCCCGGCGGCGACGAGTTTCTTCACCCGGTCGTTGAGGAGGTTGCCCCGGTGGACCGAGCCGTCGCCCCAGCTCGCGGTCGTGTAGTCGAGCGCCTGTTTGTTGTTCCAGGAGACGTAGTAGTCCTGGTCGATGGAGTTGGGGTGCTGGGAGGCCGGGGTGTAGTCGGAGGTGTTGGTGGTCGGGTTCCAGTTCTGCCACTCGTAGGCGGCCTGGCCCCAGACCGGGAACTCGGGGTCGACACCGCTCGGGCGCACCGGGTTGTCACCGCTGTTGTAGTACGCGGTGTGCGAGGAGTCGGCGTAGAACCAGTTGAAGGTGTAGTTGATGTGCTGCACCGCGCTCTGGAAGGTCTGCGGGCTCTTCACATAGTCGGGATCGTTGAGCATCTGGAAGCCGATGATCGAGTCGGCCTCGTGCATGTAGGAGGAGCGCAGGGTGGTGTAGGCGACCTTCTTCCCGCCGACCGTCGCCCGGTACTGGACGGGTCCGTACTTGGTCTTCCACACCCTCATCGTGTACGAGCCGGCGGCGGTGGAGTCGGCCGTGGTGGGCGTCCAGGAGTTCTTCTGCTCCACCTTGTCCATGGCCGTGCAGGTGCCGTGGTACAGGTAGTGGTAGTCGTCCTGGCAGAGTTCGACCGCGTAGGAGTCGATGATGTCCTGGCCGGAGGTCGTGGCGGACCACGCGTAGTCCTGGCCGCGGCCGAGTTCGACGTACATGCTCAGCCCGGCGAAGGAGGCACCGCGGGCGCTGATGCCCGGGCCCTGGATCTCCTGGAGCATGAGCAGCTGCGGGGCGAAGTAGCCGGTCTGCGGTCCGAAGACGGCGATGGGGTGACCGCTCGCGGTGTACTTGCCGCTGACCACGAGGGCGTTGGACATCCCGCGCCTGGCCGAGCTGAGCGCGGTCGCGGTCGCCGCGGCGGAGGTCGCGCTGGCGCTCTGGTCGGCGCCGGTGCCGGTGGCGTCGTAGACCAGCGGCTCGGTGGTCACCGTTCCGGAGTCGGGCAGCGCCTCGCCCTGCGGGTCGGAGGGCTTGGTGCCGTACGGGAAGCTCTCGCCGTTGTGGACGGTGAGCACGGCCTCGGGGTCGTTGCGCTCGCGGAAGGACTCCCAGACCTTGGTGCCCTGCGTCACGCCGTACTGCTCCTGGGCGGCGAGCAGCGAGATGGCGTTGTTGACCTCGCCACCGCCGCCGGAGCCGAACAGCGCGCCGATCACGGAGGCCAGCGCCACCAGGTCGGTGATCTTGAAGTGGTCGATCGTGCCGGCGTTGGTGATCGAGTCCTTGTGCCCGGTCAGGACGTACTCACCGGGGAAGTAGCGCCCGCTGTCGGAGGCGTCGATATAGGCGTTGATGCCGGCGAGGTAGGCGTTGGCGTCGTCGAGCGCCTGCTGGCCGCGGGTGCCGTTGTTGGCGACGGCGTTGTCGATCTGCGCCTGGAGGTCGGCCTCGGTGTAGGGGGCGTTTCGATAGAACTGCTGTTCAAGGCCCTGGTTGGAGGCGGCACCGCCGGCGAAGGTGGTGAGCTGGCCGCGCCCTACGTGCCGGAACACGTCCATGAGCCACAGCCGGTCCTCAGCTGCCGCATAACCGGCCCCGAACTCGGTGCCGTATCTGGTGGTACCAGTGATGTGCGGCACACCGGTCGCCTTGTCGCGGACGATGGTGACGTCGCTGCGGCCGGCCGGACTCTCCGTGGAGGCGACTTGACTCGATGCGACCCCGAACGACGAGTCGTTGAAGAACGTGTTGATCTTCGCGTCGGTAAGGGTGGAGTAGCCGGTGGCCAGGTTGTTGTAGGGGCCGAGCTGGTCCTCGGCATGGCTGGGCTGGGTGCCGAAGGCCTGGTTGAGCAGGATCTGGGCGAGCGTGGCGTTGCCGTTCTCGCCGGGCGGCAGGATGTCCGAACACTGCCCGCCGCAGTAGTCGTTGGACGCGGCCGCGGCGGCCGGGGTCGCCTGGGCCAGCGGGGAGAGCAGGCCGACCACGAGAACGCAGACGGACGCGACTTTCAGGAACCCGGGGAACTTGCGGGGAGTTCTCACTCTGTCGAACAACGCGTGATGTCTGGAGCGTCGTTGCATGACATCTCCTCTGGACGAGGGGTGGTGCCGGACGTTACCGCCGGTATCCCCGGGATTGAAGATGAACATGCGTCAAGTTTTGGAGTGGTCGTCGGCCCGGCCGGCACCACCGGCCGTCGGTCAAGGCGGGCGGCCTTATGGACGGCATCGGAAATCGGATGGAGCCGATTCGCGTGTCGATACGTCTATACGGCAACGTCGCGCGAAGTCCGTGCGGCGACGCCGAAGTGACCGAAGTACAGGTGCAGGTGTGACGGAGGTGCAGGGCGATGGCCGGTTTCCGGAGTCTGGCGAGACAGGTGCGAGACCCGCGGTGCGATCTGGCGCTGCGGCGTTACTCACTGCGCAAGTGCCTGGAGCGGTTCGCTCCTTATGGGCACCGCGCGACCTGGGACCATCTGTGTGCGCGGGCCGGGTTCGGCCCCGAGGACCGGTCCCCCGATCCGGCGCGTCTCGTGGGCGCACTGGACGAGCTGGAAGAGGCGCGGGCGGTCTGGCTGGCCTATGAGGTCGAGTTCGCCGAGCGCCGCAAGAAGGAGAAGCACGACGGGCTGCGCCGCCCGGGCAGCGTGGACGACTGGCACCGGCTGACCTGGGGCGGATTCGGAGTGGCCTGGTGCGACGACCCACGGGTCCATCCCGACGAACCACTCGCCGAGGTGCTGCGACGGCTGATCGCCGCCCTGGAGCGCGAGCCGGGCACGGTCTGCCCGGTGTGCGCGGGGGAGCGCCTCATCTGGAAGTACGACCTGGACCACGAGCCCTCCGCCGGTCCGGTCTGCGCGGACTGCGGGATCCTGGTGCCGCGTCCGGTGCTCACCCCCGAGGCCCTGGCCTACGCCAGGCGCGGGCGGCTGCTCATGTCGGCCTGACCACGTGGGGGTGCGCCGGGGATGCCGCACCCCCCAACTGCCGGTGACCTGGCCGTTGTCAGTGGCGCCCGGCACCATCGGGGCATGGAACTACAGGTCTGTCTGAACGGACGCCGTGGCGGTGCCGACGGCGTGGGCGCGCCGCTGTCGCCGGCGGCGCTGGCGGATTCCGCCGCCGAAGCGGTCACGGCCGGGGCCACGGAGATCCATGTGCACCCGAGGACCCCGTGCGGGCGGGAGAGCCTGTCCCCGCGCGTGGTCGAACCGACGCTGGACGCGTTGCGCGCGCGGGTGCGCGTCCCGATCGGGGTGACCACCGGCGCTTGGGCCGCACCCGATCCGGCGCTGCGGCTGAGGCGCGTGGGCACCTGGTCCGTCCTGCCCGACTTCGCCTCGGTCAACTGGCACGAACCGGGCGCCGAGGACGTCGCGGAGCAGTTGCTGGTCATGGGGATCGGAGTGGAGGCGGGCATCTGGTCCGGCACGGACGGGGCGGCGCGGTTCGCGGCCTCGCCGCTGGGGCCGCGGGTGCTCCGGGTGCTGGCGGAGGTCACGGACCCCGACCCGGCCACCGCCGAGGACTCGGCGCGGAGCCTGCTCACCGAGCTGGGCACGGCCCACGGCCGCCCGGTCCTGCTGCACGGCGAGGAGGGCGGCACCTGGCCGGTGCTGCGGCTGGCGGGCCGGCTGGGCCTCGCGACCCGCATCGGCCTGGAAGACACCCTGCTGCTCCCCGACGGCGAACGGGCGCTGTCCAACGCCGAGTTGGTGAGGGAGGCGCTGCTCCAGCGCGGCCGGTGACCGAATCCCCGCCCTACGGCCGGCGCTCGGTGCCTTCCGGCAGCAGCCTGGATCCCGCCCGCCGTTCGCCGAAGACGTCGTCCGGGTTGGACAGCACACAGGTGTCCAGCGACAGACAGCCGCAGCCGATGCAGTCGGTCAGATGGTCGCGCAGGCGGTTCAGGTGCCGGATGCGCTGGTCCAGTTCCGCCCGCCACGCCTCCGAGAGGCGGGCCCAGTCCTCCCGGGTCGGGGTGCGCTCCTCGGGGAGTTCCGAGAGCGCCTCGCGGATCGTGGCCAGCGGGATGCCCACGCGCTGCGCCGCCCGGACGAAGGCCACCCGGCGCAGGGTGTCACGGGTGTAGCGGCGCTGGTTGCCGGAGGTCCGCCGACTGCTGATGAGGCCCTTGGCCTCGTAGAAGTGCAGCGCGGAGACGGCGGCGCCGCTGCGCGCGGACAGCTGGCCGACGCTCAGCTCGTGGATCTTCTCGGGAATCTGCGGCACCCCGCAGAGATTACCCACCGGACGCGGACCGCAGTCCGTTGACAGCGGACCCGCACCCGACCATGCTAAGCAGTTGCTTAGACAATGTGTGCGCGAGTGCGAGAGGGCCGGCGACATGGCAGAACCGAGGATCTTCACCTCCCCCGACGAGCTGAAGGCGGCCGTGGGCGAGCAGCTGGGCCACACCGACTGGCTGGAGGTCGACCAGAAGCGGATCGACCTGTTCGCGGAGGCCACGGGCGACCACCAGTGGATCCACGTCGACCCGGAGAAGGCGGCCGCGGGCCCGTTCGGGACGACCATCGCGCACGGCTATCTGACCCTGTCGCTGCTCCCGCTCTTCGGCCCCCAGCTGATCAAGGTCGAGGGCGTGAAGATGGGCGTGAACTACGGCACCAACAAGGTCCGTTTCCCCGCCCCCGTCCCGGTCGGCTCCCGGCTGCGCGCCACCGCGACGATCACCGGCGTGGAGGACGTCACGGGCGGCGTCCAGGTGACGGTCGCCTTCAGCGTGGAGCGCGAGGGCGGCGACAAGCCGGTCTGCGTCGCGGAGTCGGTGTCCCGGTACTACCTCTGAGGACGGCGGGCGGCTACTTGGCCCCGACCATCCGCAGCACGAGGTCGGCGTAGAGCGCGCCGACCTCCTCGGGGGTCCGGGGGCCGTTCACGTTGAACCAGCGGGCGACGTCGATGGAGAGCGAGAGCACCGCGAGGGTGGTGCCGCGCACGTCGATGACGTCGAACTCGCCGGACTCGACGCCCTCCTGGATGATCCCGCGCACCTCGGCGTCGACCTGATGGCGCAGGTCGAGGATCTCGGCGCGGGCGTCGGGGCCGAGGGCGTCCAGTTCGTACTGCACGACCCGGGCGGTGGTGCGCCGGCCGGCGTGCCAGCGGACGAAGGAGCTGACCGCGTCGGCCAGCCGCTCGGTCGCGGTGCCCTCGCGCCGGGCGGCCGTCTGGAGGATCTCCAGGGCCCGGTCGTGACCGATGCGGCTGATCCGGTGGAGCAGCTCTTCCTTGGTCTTGTAGTGGATGTAGAGCGCGGCGGGGCTCATGCCGGCGCGGCCCGCGATGTCGCGGGTGGTGGTGGCGTGGTAGCCGCGCTCGGCGAAGGCCTCCACGGCGGCGACCAGCAGTCGCCGGGCCGCGTCAGGGGTGACCTCTTCCCACGGCTCGATCTCGCCGCCGGTCGTCTCCTCCGCCGTACTCATTGCTCGCCTCGCCCCTCTCGATACCGGAGCTCCACCATACCGCCGAAGCTGAGCGAGCGCTTAGTGTGCCCGCTCAGAGCTTTTCGGAAGCCTCTCAGAGCTTCTCGAAGGGGTCGTGTTCGGCGAGCAGCTTCTCCAGCCGGGCCTGGTCGACGCGGCTGACGATCTGGCCGGCCTCCTGGCGGTCGCGGATGACCTTCGCGAGCGTGAAGGCGGAGGTGACGAGGTAGAGGACGGCGATGCCGAGGAAGCCGCGCACCCAGGCGTCGGCCTGCAGCCGGAAGATGCCGATGACGGTGGCCGCCATCGCGATGCCGAAGGAGGCGACGGCCTGGCCGTAGAAGGCGGCGGTGTTCTGCTGTCTGACGGGTGTCTCGCTCATGGGTCCAGCATCGGCGGACGTGGCCCGCGCCACATCCGCCGGGATACTCAGGGAGGTACTCAGAACGCCGAAACGCCGGTCAGCGCCCGCCCGATGAGCAGCTTCTGGATCTGGCTGGTGCCCTCGTAGAGGGTCATCACACGGGCGTCGCGCAGGAGTTTGCCGACCGGGTACTCGTCGATGTAGCCGTAGCCGCCGAAGACCTGGAGGGCGTTGTTGGCGGCGCGCACGGCGGCCTCGGAGGCGAAGAGCTTGGCCTTGGAGGACTCGGTGGCGAACGGCAGGCCGCGGTCGACGAGATCGGCGACCCGCCAGGTCAGCAGCCGGGCCGCGTCCACGTCGACGGCGATGTCGCTGATCAGCTCCTGGACCAGCTGGTGCCCGGCGATCGGCGTGCCGAACTGCTCGCGCTCCCCGGCGTACTTCACGGCCGCGTCCAGCGCGGCCTGGGCTATGCCGACGCAGCCGGCCGCCACCGACATCCGCCCCTTGGCCAGCGCCGACATGGCGACGGAGAAGCCCTTGCCCTCCGGTCCGAGCATCGCGGAGGCGGGGACCCTGACGTCCTCCAGCACGAGTTCGGCGGTGGCCTGGCCGCGCAGCCCGAGCTTGCCGTGCACGGGGCGGCGGGTGAGGCCGGGCATGTCGGCCGGGACCAGGAAGGCGGAGACGCCCTTGTGTCCCGGCGCGTCGGTGGAGCGGGCGAAGAGGAGCACCACGTCGGCCCAGGTGCCGTTGGTGATGAACATCTTGGTGCCGTTGACGACGTACTCGTCGCCTTCGCGAACGGCGCGGGTGGTGAGGTTGCCCGCGTCGGAGCCGGTGCCGGGTTCGGTGAGGCCGAAGCAGCCGACGTAGGCGCCGGAGGTCAGCCCCGGCAGCCAGCGCCGCTTCTGCTCCTCGGTCCCCCAGCCGGCGACGGTCTTCGCGACCAGCCCCAGGGACACCGACACGATCCCGCGCACGGAGGAGTCGCCGCGGCCCAGTTCCTCCGTGACCAGGCAGTACGACAGGTGGTCGCCGCCCGAGCCGCCGTACTCCTCGTCGACGGTCAGACCGAGGAAGCCGACCTCGCCGAGCTTCTTCACGATCCCCCGGTCGACCTCCTCCGCGCGGTCCCAGGCGATCACGTGCGGGGCGATCTCGCGCTCCACGAAGTCCCGGGCGAGCTGCCGTACGGCGGTCTGCTCCTCGCCGAGTCCCAGGTTCACCATGCGACCACCCCTGTCGGATCCCGAAAGCCGTTCAAGGCCGTACATTTAAATTAGCACTGCTAGTTTATCGTTGCAGCCCTACTATGTGCGCCATGGCCCGACCGCGCAAGCCCCTCCTCAGCACCGACCGGATCGTCCTCGCGGCACGGGAACTCGTGGACGCGGAGGGGCTGGCGGCCGTCTCCACACGGCGGCTCGCGGCCGTGCTGGGGGTGAGCGGGCCCTCGCTCTACAACCACTTCCGCACCAAGGACGAGATCCTGGAGGCGGTCGCGGACTCGGTGAGCGCGCAGGTCGACCTGTCGATGTTCGAAGGCCTCGGGCAGGACGCCGGGCGGGACTGGCGGACCGCGCTGCACGACTGGGCCGTGTCCTATCGCGCCGCGCTGCGCGACCACCCGAACATCGTCCCGGTCCTCGCCCGGGGCCCCGGCCGCCGCCCGGCCGGACTGCGGCTCGCCGACGCGGTCTACGGCGCGATGGTGGGCGCGGGGTGGCCGCCGGCCCAGGCGACCTCGATCGGGGCGCTGATGCGGTACTTCATCATGGGCTCGGCGCTGGGGTCGTTCGCCGGGGGGTTCGTGGACGACGCGAGCGCGTACGATCCGGCCGACTATCCGCATCTCGGGCAGGCGCACCTGCTGGCCGACCAGCAGGAGAAGATCGACGAACGGGCCTTCGAGACGGGGCTGCGGGCGTTGCTGGACGGATTGGGGGAGCAGTTCGCGAGGGTGCAGGACGGGGTGTAGGGGGGCGTCGCAGCCACCCGTCCGAAATCCGCCAGCCCCCGCCCTCCCCCACTCCCTACCCTCGGCCTCATGAAGAACCTCGCCGCCAACGCTCCCCACCGCCTCCTTCCCACGGCCGCCGCCGTCGTCACCGTCGTGCTCTGGGCGTCGGCCTTCGTGTCGATCCGTAGTGCGGGGGACTCCTACTCCCCCGGGGCGCTCGCGCTCGGGCGGCTGCTGTCCGGGTCCCTGGTGCTGGGCGTGTTGTGTGTGGTGCGGCGGGAGGGGCTGCCGGACAGGGCCGCGTGGCGCGGTATCGCGATATCGGGGCTGCTCTGGTTCGGCTTCTACAGCGTGGTGCTGAACTGGGGCGAGCAGCAGGTGGACGCGGGTACCGCCGCCCTGGTCGTGAACATCGGACCGATCCTGATCGCGCTGCTCGGGGCCCGGCTGCTCGGGGATCCGATGCCGCCGCGGCTGCTGGCGGGGATGGCGGTGTCGTTCGCGGGCGCGGTGACCGTGGGTCTTTCGATGTCGGGCGGGGGCGGCTCGTCGGTGCTGGGTGTGGTGCTGTGTCTGCTGGCCGCCGTCGCGTACGCGGGCGGCGTGGTCGCGCAGAAGCCCGCGCTGGGCCGGGCGAGCGCGCTCCAGGTGACGACGTTCGGGTGTCTGATCGGCGCCGTCGCCTGTCTGCCGTTCTCCGGGCAGCTGGTCGGCGAGGCGGCCGGCGCCCCGCTCTCCGCGACCCTGAACATGCTGTACCTGGGCGTGTTCCCGCTGGCCCTGGCGTTCACGACGTGGGCCTACGCGCTGGCGCGGACGACGGCCAGCAGGATGGGCGCGACGACGTACGCGGTGCCCGCGCTGGTCGTCCTGATGTCGTGGCTGGCGCTCGGCGAGGTGCCCGGTGTGCTGACGCTCGCGGGCGGTGTGCTGTGCCTGGCCGGTGTGGCGGTGTCCCGGTCGCGGGGCCGGGCCTCCCGGGTCGTGGCCGCGCAGGAGACACGGCCCGAGGAGGCGCGGGAGTCGGCGTGAGGACGCCGCCCGCTCAGAACACCACCAGCGCCCGGCCGCCCTTGCCCGCCAGCATGTTCTCGAAGGCCGCCGGGATGCCGTCCAGGGCGATCCGTTCCGTCACCAGCGCGCCCAGGTCCAGGCGGCCCGCCCGGACGTGTTCGGCGAGCACCGGCAGGTCGCGGGCCGGGTCGGAGTTGCCGTAGACGCAGCCGGAGAGCGTGCGGCCCCAGTGGAAGAGCTCCAGGGCGTTGAAGGTGACCTGCTCCGACTTGCCGCCGATGCCGACCACCGTCGTACGGCCGCCCCGGCGGGTCGACTCCCAGGCCGCGCGGATGCTGACCGCGCGGCCGACGCATTCGACGGAGACGTCGACGCCCTGTTTGCCGGTGAGGGCGCGGATCGCGCGGGGTGTGGTGTCGGAGGCGACGACGTAGTCGGTGGCGCCCGCCGCCCGGGCCAGCTCCTCCTTCTCCGGGGAGACGTCCACGGCGACGATCCGGGACGCGCCGGCGATCCGGGCCGCCTGGACGGTGGCCAGGCCCACCCCGCCGACGCCGAACACCGCGACCGTCTCGCCCTCGCGCACCCGTGCCGAGTGGTGGACCGCCCCGTAGCCGGTGAGCACCGCGCAGCCGAGCAGGGCCGCGTCGGTGAGCGGGATGCCGTCGGGGAGGGGCAGCACGCAGGACTCGGCGACCACCGTCTCCTCGGCGAAGGCGGCCACGTTCAGGCCGGGGTGGAGCTCGGTGCCGTCCGCCGTGCGGGCGTGGACGCCGGCGGCGCCGGCCAGCGCGTCGGCGCACAGCCAGACCTCGCCGAGCGCGCAGGCATGGCAACGGCCGCAGGCGGGCGCCCAGTTGAGGACGACCGGGTCGCCGGGCGAGAGCCGGGTGACGCCCTCCCCCACCGCCACCACGGTGCCCGCGCCCTCGTGGCCGAGGACCGCGGGGACCGGCACCCGCATGGTGCCGTCGGACAGCGAGAGGTCGGAGTGGCAGACGCCGGCGGCGGCGAGGCGGACCCGGACCTGCCCGGGGCCGGGGTCCGGGAGTTCGATCCCGGTGACGGACAGCGGGGCGCCCACGGCGGGCAGTACGGCGGCGCGGACCTGGAAAGCCATGCGGGCAACCTCCTCAGAACTGCAGGGACTTGGTCTGGAGGTACTCGGCAAGGCCGTGGGCGCCCAGCTCGCGGCCGACGCCCGACTGCTTGTAACCGCCGAACGGGGCGAGGGGGTTGAAGCGGCCCCCGTTGATGTCGACCTGCCCGGTGTCCAGGCGCCGGGCGAAGGCCACCGCCTCCGTCTCGTCCCCGGCCCAGACGGCGCCCGCGAGCCCGTAGACCGTGCCGTTGGCGATCCGGAGCGCGTCCTCCTCGTCCTCGTAGCGCAGGATGGAGAGCACCGGGCCGAAGATCTCCTCCTGGGCGATCGTCATCTCGGGGGTGACGTCGGCGAAGACGGTCGGGCTGACGAAGTAGCCCTGTTCGCGCGGGGATTCGGGGCCGCCGGCGACCAGCCGGGCGCCCTCCGCGACGCCCTTCTCGATGTAACCGCGCACCCGTGCCTGCTGCTTGGCGCTGACGACCGGACCGATCCGGTCCCCGTACTTGGCGGCCGCGGCCGCGGCCAGCTCCACCGCCTCCGCGTACCGGTCGGCGGGCACCAGCATCCGGGTCCAGGCGCTGCACGTCTGGCCGGAGTTGGCCATCACGTTGGCCACGCCGACGTTGACGGCCTTGGCGAGATCCGCGCTCGGCAGGATCACGTTCGCGGACTTGCCGCCCAGCTCCAGGGCCACCTTCTTGACGGCGGCCCCGGCCACCGCGCCGATCTGCTTGCCGACGGCGGTGGAACCGGTGAAGGAGACCAGGTCGACACCCGGGTGTTCGGCGAGCGCCTGCCCGGCGACCGGACCGAGACCGGTGACCAGGTTGAACACCCCGGCGGGCAGGCCCGCTTCGTGCACCGCCTCCGCGAACAGCTGGGCGGTGAGCGGGGTGTCCTCGGCCGGCTTCAGGACGACCGTGCAGCCCGCGGCCAGCGCCGGGGCGACCTTGGCGACGATCTGGTGCAGCGGATAGTTCCAGGGTGTGATCGCGCCGACCACGCCCACCGGCTCCTGGTAGACGGTCGAGTTGCCGACCTTCTCCTCGAAGGGGTGGGCGGCCGCCAGCTCGGCGTACGAGCCCGCGACCGCGATCGGCAGGCCCGTGTGCACGGCCTGCGCGAAGGCGAGCGGCGCGCCCAGCTCCGCGCTCACCGTCTCGGCGATCTCGTCCTTGCGGGCCGCCAGCGCGTCACGCAGTGCGGCGAGCCGGGCGGCGCGCTCGGCGGGCGGGGTGGCGGCCCAGGCCGGGAGGGCGGCACGGGCGGCGCGTACGGCGGCGTCGACGTCCAGCGCGCCGCCCGCCGGCACCCGGCCGACGACCTGCTCGTCGACCGGGTTCACGACCTCGATCACGTCCCGGCTCTCGGCGGCGCGCCAGGCGCCGTCGATGTACAGGCCGTCGTGTGCCTTCATGCTGCTTCCTCCCGGCGGGGCTCTGTCGTCCGAGTCACAAACTAGCGGCGATAGTTTTAGCGCGCCAGACGTGCCCCGGAACCATCAGAAGTCGACCTGGGCACGATCGTCCACCCTGCCCACGCTCTCCTGCGCGAAGGCCTTCTCGTAGGCCCGCCGGATCTCCTCCACCTTCCGGTCACTGACCTTCGCCGCCGGCTCCGGATACAGCAGGGTCAGCACGTACGACCGCTCCTTCTCGATCACCCCGTGCGCGTCCCGCCACTGCCCGCGCGCGTTCTGCACGGTGATCCCGTCGGGGAAGTCCGGGGTGACCTCCTTGTCGACGAAGGCCATGAACTGCCGGTCGGTGACGGCGGGCCCGCCGTCCGGGCGGGCGGTGCCGAAGAGCAGCCGGGTCTCGATGTACGGCTTTCCGCGCACCGGCGCGGCCGAGGGCTGCTCGTCGGCCAGCGCCGTGTACGCGGTCGGAGCACCGGCGAGCAGGAGGCCGGCGACGGCCAGGGCCGACCGGTTGCGGAGGGAATGAGTGCGCATGCCCCTTTCATAGGGGGTTCGGAATGCCCAAGTCCCGGTTTCCCGGCGGGTTTCACTCGTCCAGGTCCGGCAGCCGCGCCGGGGACGGGCAGATCCGTTCGCCGTGCTGGTCGAAGACGAACAGATGGGCGAGGTCGACGAGGAGCGGGATCTGCATACCGTGCCGGAGCTGGATGTCGGGCGTGGTCCGCACCAGCAGGTCCCCGGGCAGCCGCCCCTCCGCGGGCGCGGGCTCGGGAGCGGGCCCGGCGTCCGCCGGATGCTCCAGTACGACGACCGGTCCCGCCCGCTTCGAACTCGACCGGTCCCGGAGCCGGTCCAGCACGGTCGTCCCCTCCCGCCGCCGGCGCCGGACCGGCCGGCCGGCCGCGCGCGGGGCCTCCAGATCCGGTACGACGGCCGGCCGGGAACCGGTGTCGAAGTGGACGAGGACCTCGTGCCCCTGGAACTCGACATGCTCCACCAGACCGGTGAGCGGCACCTCGCCGGGCCGGGCGGCGGAGTGCCGGGCGATCCGCACCGCCTCCGAACGCAGCCCCACGATCACCTCCCGGCCCTGCTGCACCCGCAGCAACCTGTGGTCCTGGGACAGCGGTTCGGGCAGGGGCAGGGCCTGCTTGCCGAGGTGGACCGTCATCGCGCCGTCGAGCGGGGCGCGGATCACCCCGCGCAGCAGGTTGATGCGCGGGGTGCCGATGAAGGCGGCGACGAAGACGTTGCGGGGCAGCGCGTAGACCGCGCGCGGACTGCCGACCTGCTGCAGGACCCCGCCGCGCAGCACGGCGACCCGGTCGCCCAGCGACATGGCCTCGGCCTGGTCGTGGGTGACGTAGACCGTGGTGACGCCCAGCTCCCGGGTCAGCCGGGAGATCTCGGCGCGCAGATGGCTGCGGAGCTTGGCGTCCAGGTTGGAGAGCGGCTCGTCCATCAGGAAGGCCGACGGGTGCCGGGCGATGGCCCGTCCCATCGCCACCCGCTGGCGTTCACCGCCGGAGAGCTGGCCGGGGAAGCGGTCCAGGAGGTCCTCGATGCCCAGCATGCGGGCGGTGGCGTCCACCCGGGGGCGCGGATCCGCGCCGGGCGCCTCGATGCGCAGCGGGAAGCCGATGTTGTCGCGGCTGGTCATGGTCGGGTAGAGGGCGAAGTTCTGGAACACCATCGCGATGTCCCGGTCGGCCGGCAGCAGGTCGTTCGCGTACTCGCCGTCGAGCAGTAACTCGCCCTCGTCGGCCTCCTCCAGCCCCGCGATCATCCTCAGCACGGTCGACTTCCCGCACCCCGACGGCCCGAGCAGCACCAGGAACTCCCCCGGCGCGATGTCCAGCGACAACCGGTCGACCACGCGGACACCCCGCGCGTAGGACTTGCTCACGTTCTGCAGAGAGATGGCGCGTGCCATGGTGCCGCCCCCGGTCGTACGGACCTGTGGGTCACGGAAGTTAACGGAATGTGTGGGGCAGGGGGAAGACTTGTACCCGAATCCTCAGGAAGCGCCCCGCAGGGGCGCGGGGAACTGCGCGCTCAGCCACGACGGCGCACCAGCCGCGACTTCACACTCACCCCCACCCCACTGGGCGCACCCGCACTCCTCTCCGGCGACCGCAAAGCCACCCCCGAGGAAACCAACAACAACGCCCCCAGCATCACGAACGGAGCCGCGACCCCCGCCACACCGGCCACCAACCCCGCCGCGGCCGGCGCAGCCACCTGTCCCAGCCGGTTCCCGGTCAGCCGCAACGCCAGCGCCGTCGACCGCGCCCCGTCCGGCGCCGCCTGCACCACCGTCGTCATGGACAGCGGCTGCCCCACCCCCAGACAGAAGCCGAGCGCGGCCAGCATCAGGCCCAGCCCCCACACCGGTACCGGCAGCGCGATCCCCGCGCACAGCACGGCCGCCAGCAGGCACGTCACCGTCAGCAGCACCGGCCGACCGAGCAGCCGCAGCAACGGCGTGAGCACGAGCCGGCAGGCGATCGTCGCCCCCGCCCGCACACTGAGCAGCACGCCGATCACGGCCGGGGAGATGTCCCGGTGCTCGCCGACCACCGGGAGGTACGCGGTCAGGATGTCGGTCGCGGACAGCACCGAGAGGCTGATCAGCATGCCCGCGGGGACGCCCCGGGCACGCAGGATGCGGCCCACCGGCACCCGGTCCCCGCCCCCCGTCCGGGACGAGACCGCCGTACGGTCCTCGATGCGCCACAACGACGTGAACGCGACCGCCGCCCCCGCGCCCGCCACCACGAGCGCGAGCGCGCTCGTGCCCGCCATGTCGGGTCCGCCGATCAGCGCACCGGCCGCGACCGGCCCGATCAGCTGGCCCAGCGACGCCCCGATGGTGAAGTGGCCGAAGTTGCGGTCCTGTTCGTGCGGGGCCGACTGGCGGGCCACCAGGGACTGCGCGCCGATCACGAAGCAGAGGTGGCCGAGGCCCATCACCCCGCTCCACAGGGCCATCGCCCAGAGCGAGTTCGCGAGGCCGCTGAGCGCGCAGCCGCCGGATATCAGCACCACGCCGACGGGCAGCAGGGGTGCGCAGCGGCCGTGGTCGGTGCGGCGGCCGAGCGGTACGGCGGCGAACAGCGGGAGCAGGGCGTAGACGCCCGCGATGACGCCGACTGCCCGCTCGTCGGCGCCGAGCGCGAGCGCCCGGTAGGAGACCGCGGGCCGGGCCATCGACACCGCGCCCTGCGCGAAGCCGAAGGCGATGACGAGACGGAGCAGCCAGCCGCGGTTCCTGCCGGGCGCCATGGTGAAGTCCTCCAACGGATCGGTCAGATGATCCCGAACAGAATTCCTGCCCCGAGCACGACCAGGGATGTCAGCGCGGCCCACTTGACCACGAAGCGGGTGTGGTCGCCGAACTCGACCTTGGCCATGCCGACCAGGACGTAGACGGCGGGGACGAGCGGGCTGGACATGTGCAGCGGCTGGCCGATGATCGAGGCGCGGGCGATCTCCACGGCGGGGACCCCGTGGGCCTGGCCGGCCTCGGCGAGCACCGGGAGGACGCCGAAGTAGAAGCCGTCGTTGGACATGAAGTACGTGAGCGGGATGCTCAGCACGCCGGTGACGAGGGCCATGTGCGGGCCCATGCCGTCGGGGATGTTGCCGACGAGCCACTCGGCCATGTGGTCGACCATGCCGGTGCCCTGGAGGACGCCGGTGAAGACGGCTGCGGCGAAGACCATGCCGGAGACGTTGAGGACGTTCTCGGCGTGGGCGGCGATCCGGGCCCGCTGGGCGGGCATCTGCGGGAAGTTGACGGTGAGGGCGAGCGCCGCGCCGAGCAGGAAGAGCACCGGGATCGGCAGCCACTCCATGATCATGGCGGTGAGCAGGGTGACGGTGAGCGCCGCGTTGAACCAGTAGAGCCTGGGGCGCAGGGTCTCGCGGTGCGGGTCGAGGCCCTGGAAGCCGTCGCCGTCGGGCTCGTCGGGCAGGTCCGAACCGGTGCCGGACGCCGAACCGCCGGTGCGGGAAGGGGCCTTGCCCGCGCCCACCAGGACCGTCTCCGACTCCTCCACCAGCACCTCGTCCAGGGTCAGCACGCCGAGCCGCTTGCGCTCGCGGCGGCCGAGGACGTAGGCGAGGGCGAGGACGAACAGCAGGCCCACGGCGAGCGCGGGGATCATCGGCACGAAGATGTCACTGGCGTCCAGCTTGAGCGCGGTCGCGGCGCGGGCCGTCGGGCCGCCCCAGGGCAGCGTGTTCATCACGCCGTTGGCCATCGCGGCGACTCCGGTCATCACGACCAGGCTCATCTTCAGGCGCTTGTACAGCGGGTACATCGCCGAGACGGTGATCATGAAGGTGGTGGAGCCGTCGCCGTCGAGGGAGACGATCGCGGCGAGCAGGGCCGTACCGACGACGATCCGCAGCGGGTCGGCCTTGCAGAACCGCAGGATCCCGCGGACGACCGGGTCGAAGAGGCCGACGTCGATCATCACGCCGAAGTAGACGATCGCGAACATGAGCATCGCCGCGGTGGGGGCGAGGCTGGTGACGCCGTCGATGACGTAGTCGCCGAGGTGGGCGCCCTTGCCGACGAACACGCAGAACAGCGCGGGGATCAGCACGAGCGCCGCGATCGGCGACATCTTCTTCAGCATGATCAGGACCAGGAAGGTCGCGATCATGGTGAAGCCGAGGATGGTCAGCATGAGTGGATTACCTAACGTTCGCCCTTGAACTCCCACCAGGGCCGGCGGTGCGATGACGTTAGGTCGCGTCAAACGTCGTTAACAAGACGTTGACACGCGAGCAATAAGCGCAAAACTCCAGGTCACGGGGTTGCGGTCACCTCGATGGGGATGCCGTTGAGGACGGCGTTGCCGGACAGCGGGTCGAGCAGGGTGCCGTCGAGGAGCTGGTTGACGTTGACGCCGGGGGCGGTGGCGGCGTGGCTGAGGCGGGTACCGGGGCGGTCGTGGCCCCAGCCGTGCGGGAGGCTGACGACCCCGGGCCGGACGCCGTCGGTGACCTCGGCGGGGGTGACCACCTCTCCCCCGGCGCCCTTGACGCGGACGTCGGCGCCGTCGCGCACGCCGAGCCGTTCGGCGTCCTCGGGGTGGATGTGCAGGGTGCAGCGGTTGGTGCCGCCGGTGAGGGCGGGCACGTTGTGCATCCAGCTGTTGTTGGAGCGCAGGTGGCGGCGGCCGACGAGGACGAGGGCGGCGGGGCTGGTGTCGAGGGCGGCGCGGAGCCGGGGCAGGTCGTCGGCGAGCGGCCGGGGCAGCAGTTCGACCTTGCCGCTCCGGGTCTTCAGCGGCTGTGGGAGGCGGGACCGGAGGGGTCCGAGGTCGATGCCGTGCGGGTGGGCGAGCAGCCGCTCCAGGGTGAGTCCGTCGGGCCGGGCGCCGAAGCCGTCGCCGTAGGGGCCGAGGCGCAGCATCAGGTCGAGCCGGCGCTCGGGCCCGGTGTCGCCGGTCAGCAGGCCGGCGAGTTCCTTCGGGTCCCGGCCGTGCACCGGCGAGTGGGTCTCCTGGACCGCCTTGCCGAGGGTCTGTCCGATGACCATGTCGTCGACGGCGGACGGTTCGGCGCCGTGCATCCCGCCGGCCGCCAGCACCAGCCGGGCCAGGATCTCGGTCTCCGCCATCCGGCCGGGCTCCAGCGGGACGGCGGGGCGGTTGTAGCGGACCTGGTTGCGCACGGCGAGGGTGTTGAAGGCGAAGTCGTGGTGCGGGCTCTGCGAGGGCGGCGGCGGGGGCAGGACGACGTCGGCGTGGCGGGCGGTCTCGTTGAGGTAGGGGTCGACGCTGACCATGAAGTCGAGGGAGTCCAGGGCCTTGTCGAGGCGGTCGCCGTCCGGCGCGGAGAGCACGGGGTTGGTGGCGATGGCGATCAGCGCCCGGACCGGCTCGCCCTCCGCGGTCGCGGTGTCGATCTCCTCGGCGAGCGCGGAGAGCGGCAGCTCGCCCTTCGCCTCGGGGTGCCTGCTGACCCGGGAGTGCCAGCGGCCGAGCGCGAAGCCGCGGCCGGGGCCGGCCGGGCGCGGGGTCCGGTCGGTGGCGGCCTGTGGGAAGAGCGCGCCGCCGGGCCGGTCGAGGTTGCCGGTGAGGACGTTGAGGACGTCGACCAGCCAGCTGGCGAGGGTGCCGTGCGGGACGGTGCAGCTGCCGATGCGGCCGTAGACGGCGGCGGTCGGGGCGGCGGCGAGTTCGCGGGCGAGGGCGCGGACGGTGTCGGCGTCGACGTCCGTGGCGTGGGCCACCGCGTCCGGCGTGAAGTCCCCCAGCTCGGCGCGGAGTTCGGCGAGGCCCTCGACATGCGGGGCGAGGTGGCCGAGGTCCACCAGGCCCTCCTCGAAGAGGACCTGGGCCATCGCGGCGAGCAACAGGGCGTCGGCGCCGGGCCGGATGGCGATGTGCCGGTCGGCGAGCTTGGCGGTGCGGGTGCGGCGCGGGTCGATGACGGTGAGGGTGCCGCCGCGGGCCCTGAGCGCCTTGAGCTTGCCGGGGAAGTCGGGGGCGGTGCACAGACTCCCGTTGGACTCCAGGGGGTTGGCGCCGATGAGGAGCAGGTGGTCGGTGTGGTCCAGGTCCGGCACCGGTATCGCGTTGGCGTCGCCGAAGAGCAGCCCGCTGGAGACGTGCTTGGGCATCTGGTCGACCGTGGACGCGGTGAAGACGCTGCGGGTGCCGAGGGCGCCGAGCAGCACCTGCGGGTAGAGGGCGCCGGCCATGGTGTGGACGTTGGGGTTGCCGAGGACGACACCGACGGAGTTCGCGCCGTACCGCTCCACGACCCCCCGCAGCCCGGCGGCCACCGCGTCGAAGGCCTCCGCCCAGGTGGCCTCCCGCAGCTCGCCGTCCTTTCGTACCAGGGGGGTGCGCAGCCGGTCGGGGTCGCCGTCCACGGCACCGAAGGAGGCGCCCTTCGGGCAGATGAACCCCTTGCTGAAGACGTCCTCGCGGTCACCGCGGGCGCCGGTGACGCGGGTGCCCTCGATGGTGAGGGTCAGCCCGCAGGTTGCTTCGCAGAGGGGGCAGATGCGGAGGGCGGTGCGGGGCATGCGGGGCCTCCCGGGAGTCGTGGAACTCCGGGCGAGCATACCGATTGGTATGTCGATGCGGGAGGCCTGTCGTTCTTCCGGGTGCGGATCGTTCTTCGGGTGCGGGTTGTCTGTGGCTGGTCGCGCAGTTCCCCGCGCCCCTACGGGGCGCTCCATACGGGGCGTTTCCTTGGACCGTCAGTCCAGCACCCGCGCCAGATACGCCCGCAGCAGCTCCCGGGTCTCCGTGATGATCGCCTCGTCGCCCTCCGGGTCCACCCGGAAGGAGAGGTGGACCAGGGTGTCGGCGGTTTCCACGGCGACGAGGAAGGTGCGGCGCAGGTCTTCGTCGGGGGCGCGGCCGATGTAGTGGGAGAGCAGGTCGGTGAGGCGGTCGGCGACGCGGCGGTTGGGTTCGGAGTGGCGGGCGCCGACCGGGATCTGGTTGCCGAAGTCGACGAGCGAGAAGCCGGGGGCGGTGCGTTTCATGGCGAGGTACTCGTCGAGCACCGCGTCCATCGCCGCCCGCCAGTCGCCCTTCGGCGCCTCCTTCAGGCGCTCGGTGACCTGCTCGGTGTAGCGCTCCAGGTTGCGCTGGGCCAGGGCGTCGGCCATCTGCCGCTTGTTGCCGAAGAAACGGTAGACCGAGCCGATGGGCACCCCGGCGCGCACTGCGACGGCCCGGGTGCTCAGTTCGTCGTAGCCGACCTCGTCGAGGAGGTCGGCGCAGGCGTCGAGAATCCTGGTCAGTCGTTCGGCGCTGCGGCGCTGTACGGGCGCTTTGCGGAGCGAGGTCGCTGGGGGCACGGGCTTCATGATGCCTTTCCGCAGGGGTCTGGTGAACCTCGCCCCCCAGTACGCGGACGGATGGCCCATGCACTCATCCGGTGGCCGCCCCGGTCGTGCCGGTAGCGGTCGGTTTCGCCGTCTCCGCGCCGGAGGCCGTGACGTCCGCTGTGCTCTCGACCGGTTTGCCGTGCACGGCCCACACCGTGCCGTCGTCCGCGTAGAGCCGGGCGGTGATGCGGTGGGTGCCGTGCGGGACCAGCCGGGCGGGGAGGTGGTAGGCGGGGGTGCGCAGCCGGGTCACCAGGTCGCCGTCCACGAAGAGGTAGGCGAGGCCGTGTCCGGCGACCGCCTTCGCGGGGGTGCCGGGCGGGGAGAACCGGAAGCGGTGCACGTCGAGCCGTATGTCCCAGCCGCCCGTGCGGTCGGGGGTGACCACCGTGCCCACCTCGGGCGCCTGCTTCTTGTCGATCTCCCGGTAGTGGCGGCCGCCCTCGTCCGTGTCGTCGAGGATCTTGCCCACCGGTGAGGGCGACCCCGAATCCCGCCGCCCGTGCGCCTCCCCGGTCCCGCACCCCGCCGCCGCGACCAGCAGCAGCACGCAGACCGCGAGCGCACCCGGCAGTCCACGCGTCCACGACATGCCCGGGAGCGTAGAGCAGCACCGGACTGGACCGAATCCCCCTCAGGTCGGGTTCTCGCCCTA
This sequence comes from Streptomyces sp. NPDC090088, assembly GCF_044747345.1. NCBI lineage: Bacteria > Bacillati > Actinomycetota > Actinomycetes > Kitasatosporales > Streptomycetaceae > Streptomyces > Streptomyces sp. NPDC090088. The sequence continues at coordinate 484,473 of NZ_JBIVDZ010000009.1, forward strand.
CCCCGCAGGGATGATCCCCCTCTTGCAGCGGCCCGCAGCGAATCCTACGGTGTTCCATAGGAATCGGATCCACGGGCTCAGGGAGCGATCATGAGCGATGGGGGCACCTCCCGCGCGAGCGTGTTCGGGCGTGAGGACGCGCGGAAGACCGCGGAGGGACTGACGTACCTCTCCGGGTTCGGCAACGAGCACTCTTCGGAGGCGGTGCCGGGCGCCCTGCCCGAGGGCCGCAACTCCCCGCAGCGCGCTCCCCTCGGCCTGTACGCGGAGCAGCTCAGCGGTACGGCCTTCACCGAGCCGCGGTCCCACAACCGCCGCTCCTGGCTGTACCGGATCCACCCCTCGGCGGCCCACCCGGCGTTCACCCGCGCCGCCGACAACGGTGCGGTGCGCACCGCCCCCTTCACGGACATCGCCCCGGACCCGAACCGGCTCCGCTGGAACCCGCTCCCGGAGCCGGCGCCGGGCACGGACTTCCTCGCGGGCCTGTGGACCCTGGGCGGCAACGGCGACGCGACCCAGCGCACCGGCATGGCCGTGCACCTCTACCACGCCAACGCCTCCATGGAACGGGTGTTCTCCGACGCGGACGGCGAGCTGCTGATCGTCCCGGAGCTCGGCGGGCTGCTGCTGCGCACGGAGTTCGGGCTGCTGCATGTGGCGCCGGGACATGTGGCGCTGATCCCCCGTGGGGTGCGCTTCCGTGTGGAGCTGCTGGATGCCTCGGCCCGCGGCTATGTGTGCGAGAACTACGGCGCGCCCTTCCGCCTCCCCGACCTGGGCCCGATCGGCGCCAACGGCCTCGCCAACGCCCGCGATTTCCGGGCCCCGGTCGCCGCCTACGAGGACATCGAGGGCCCGGTGGAGGTGGTCAACAAGTTCTGCGGCAACCTGTGGACCGCCACATATGACCACTCCCCACTGGACGTGGTCGCCTGGCACGGCACACATGTGCCCTACGTCTACGACCTCCGCCGTTTCAATGTGATCGGCTCCATCTCGTACGACCACCCCGACCCGTCGATCTTCACCGTGCTGACGTCCCCCTCCGACACCCCCGGCCTGGCCGGTGTCGACTTCGTGGTCTTCGCGCCGCGCTGGCTGGTGGGTGAGAACACCTTCCGGCCGCCGTACTTCCACCGGAACGTGATGAGCGAGTACATGGGGCTGGTCGAGGGGGCGTACGACGCGAAGACCGCCGGAAAAGGGGGCTTCGTCCCGGGCGGCGGCTCGCTGCACAACATGATGTCGGCGCACGGTCCGGACCGGGAGACGTTCGACCGGGCGAGCGCGGCCGAGCTGAAGCCCCAGAAGGTGGACGACGGCCTGGCGTTCATGTTCGAGACCCGCTGGCCGGTGACGCTCACCCCGCGGGCGGCGACCGCCGAACACCTCCAGCGGCGCTACGACGACGTCTGGCAGGGCCTGGAACGCCACTTCCGCCCCTTGCACTGAAGATCCCCCGACGGTACGGATGGCCCGTGACCTCCTTCGCCCCGGACTCGATCGTCCTCAACCGCAAGCTGCCGCTCTGGTACCAGGTGTCGCAGTCGCTGCGCGCCTCGATACTCGGCCGCTCGCCCCGGGACCCTCTCCGGCTGCCCACCGAGGAACAGCTCGCGGAGCACTACGGCGTGAGCGTGCTGACCATGCGGCAGGCGCTGAAGGAGCTGGAGGACGAGGGCCTGATCAGCCGGCACCGCCGCCGGGGCACCTTCATCGAGCCGGACGTCCGCCGGGGCACCCCGGTCCGGCTGCTCGGCTCGGTGGACGCCATCGTGGCCCAGCAGTCGGGCATGACCGCGGAACTGCTCGACCACGGCACAGCGCCCGTCACCGGCGAACTCACCGAGTACTTCCCGGATCTCGCCGAGGTGGCGACGTACCACCGCCTGCGCAGCGACGAGCAGACGGGCGAGCCGACCAACCACGCCCGCAACCACGTCCGCCCCGAACTGGCCGACCGCATCGACCCGGAGGACCTGGCCCGCTGGCCGATGACCAAGGTGCTCCGGGACGTCGTCCGCGCGGACATCAGCCGCATCACGGACACGGTGGAGGCCCGGCTGGCCGATCCGGAGACCGCCCGGCTGCTCCAAGTCCCCCTCCTCAGCCCGATCCTGCACTACACCGGCGTCACCTACGACACCGCCGGCCGGGTCCTGGACCTCGCGGTCATCCACTACCGCGGCGACCGTTTCTCCTTCACGGTCACCCTCGACGCCACCTGAAGTCGTCGTACGATGCCGGGCGTGACGCACGACGACGCTCCGCTGCTGGCGGACCTCATGCCGTGGTCCGTCGCACCACTACGGCTCGGCCGGGGGTGGCCGACGGCCCCCGACCCGGCGACCCTCAAGGCCCGCTGGGACGCCCTGCTCAAGGCCGAGGGCCCGGACCGGGAGACTCTGTTCGGGCCGACACGCGCCCGCACCACGCATTCGGCGGTGGCCCAGCTCCCCGGCCGGGCCGGCGGCACCGAGCCGCTCGCCGCCGCGCCGGGCCCCTGCCCGGACCCGGTCCGCGTACTGGCCGCCCCCTTCGACGAGCAGTGGCTGATCCCGGACCACCGCCTGATCGACGCGGCCCGCCCGGAGCTGTGGCGGGTGGCCGACGACCACCAGATCTTCACGGTGGAGTCGCCGGAGGGCATGCCGCTCCTCGCGACCTCCCTGCCGCCCACCCTGCGGGCGGGCCGTATCCGCCCCCTCTACCGCCGCCCGGGCGCCGCCGAGCCGAACCTGGCCCCGGGCCTCCTGCGGCACCTGGCCGACCGCCTGGACCTGCCGCTCACACCCCCGGACCTGCTGGCCTGGGCCCTGGCGACGATCCGCCCCGACCGCACCGTCCCGCTCACCGCGGACCCCGCCCTCTGGTCCCAGGGCGTGGAACTGGGCCGCCGGGCCCTGTGGCTGCTCCGCCGCGTCGGCGACCGCCCCAAACTCCCCGGCGGCCGCCGCCCCTACGTCCGGGCCCCCCTCCCCGCCCGCCCCCTCACGCTCCTCTACGACCCCGACGAGGAGACCCTCCACCTCGACGAGGGCCGCATCTCCCCCGTCCCCCCGGAGGCCTGGGACTTCAGGACAGGTGAAGTACGCGTCCTGGAGGCATGGTTCACCGCACGAACGGCAGAGACCGCGGAACCGGGCACCCTGGCGTCGATCACCCCTCCGGCCTGGTCCCAGTCCTGGACCTCGGAACTCCTGGAACTGATCACGGTCCTGGCCCTGCTGGCGGACGTCCGGTCCCAGCAGGCCGACTTGGAGATCACGTCACCGATCACGGCGAAGGACCTCACAGCAGCGGGCGTACTCCCACCCCCGGACACGTCTCGCAAACCGGCATCCGTCCTGGAACACACCGAAGAAGGCCCAGCCGGTCAACTGACGCTGATGTGACCTACCTTCTTTTGCTTGGGGGCGCGGGGAACTGCGCGACCAGCCCCCACGAACCGCGAGGCTACGACGGCGCGAACCCACCCAGAACCCTCTCCACCATCCGCCCGAAAACAGCCTCCAGATCAATCGGCCCCGGATCCTCCGCGAACGCCGCCGCCATCCGCGGATACGCCCCCGAGGCGACCTGCCCCCCGAGATACGCGATCCGCGCCGCCTGCTCCCGCTCCTCCGACCAGGGCAGATTCCGAGCCCGCTCGGCCGTGTCGATCTCGTTGCGCACATAGGTCGTCACCACACCGTTGAGCATGGCGATGAGCTCGAACTTCGTGCCGTACGAGGCCTCCAGCGAATCCAGGCAGGCCAGGCAGTGCTCCAGATACCGCAGCGCCTGAGGACTGAACCCGTACACCGGTGACATGAGCGCCGGCACCCAGGGATGCCGCCGCATCAACGCCCGCGTCTGCTCGGCGACCCGCACCATGTCGGCCCGCCAGTCCCCCGTCGGCTCCCACACCTCGTGTTCCGAGCTGACCGCGTCAACCATCAGCTCGTACAGGTCCTCCTTGCGGGGGACGTAGTTGTACAGGGACATCGTCCCGCACCCCACCCCCGCCGCCACCTGCCGCATCGACACGGCGTCCAGCCCCTCCGCGTCGGCGATCCGCACCGCGACCGCCGCGATGTCGGCGCGGGTGAACGCCGGCTTCGGCCCCCGCCCCGCCCGCTCGGGACGGGCCCAGATCACCTCGGGTTCGACCCCTCGGACTGCCATCGATCATCACCTCGCCCACCATGCTAGTTACGTACACCGTACGCAGTGCGCTATGGTCGCCCCATGACAACTACGTACACTGTACTTAGTGAGGGTCTGGAGAAGCGCTTCGGCGAGGTGCGCGCGCTGCGCGGCCTCGATCTGGCCGTGCGGCAGGGCTCGGTGTGCGGGCTGCTCGGGCCGAACGGGGCGGGGAAGACGACGGCCGTACACGTGTTGACCACGCTCCTGCGGCCCGACGCGGGCTCGGCCCGCGTCGCGGGGCACGACCTGGTCCGGGACGCGGCGGCCGTCCGCCGCGCCATCGCCGTGACCGGCCAGTACGCCTCCGTCGACGGCGACCTCACCGGACGCGAGAACCTGCGTCTCTTCGCCCGCCTGCACCGGGTGCGCGGGCCGAACGACCGGGCGGCCGAACTCCTCGACCGTTTCGGCCTCACCGAGGCCGCCGACCGCAGGGCGGCCACCTACTCGGGTGGCATGCGCCGCCGGCTCGACCTCGCGGCGAGCCTGGTCCGCAGGCCCGAGGTGCTGTTCCTCGACGAGCCGACCACCGGCCTCGACCCGGTCAGCCGGTCCCGCGTCTGGGACGCGGTCCGCGAGCTGGCGGCCGACGGCACGACCGTGCTGCTGACCACGCAGTACCTGGAGGAGGCCGACCGGCTCGCCGACGACATCGTGCTGATCGACCGGGGCCGGGCGGAGCGGACCGGCTCGCCCGCCGAGCTGAAGGCACTCGTCGGACGGCACGCGGAGGCCGTGGTCGCCGACCCGGACGCGTTGCCGAAGGCCGCCGCCGTCCTCGATCGGCTCACGGGGGCCGAGCCCCGGTTCGACCACGGGCGGAACACCGTCGGCGCCGTGACCATGGACCCGACGCTCACCCTTCCCCGCCTGGTGCGGGAACTCGACGCCGCGGGGGTGCCGTTGCTCGATGCGAGCATCGGATCGCCGACCCTGGACGACGTCTTCCTGCGGCTGACGGGAAGTGCCGCATGAGCGCGCTCGCGTACGACGGTGCCGCGATGGCGGGCCGGCAGCTGCGCCGGGTCCGCAACAACCCGGGTCTCGCGGTCCTCACCCAGCTGATGCCGGTCAACATGCTGCTGTTCTTCGGCTATGTCTTCGGCAGCGCGCTGGCGATGCCAGGCCCGCAGTACCGCTCCTTCCTGGTCCCGGGGCTGCTGGTGGCGACCGCCGCCGGCGGGGTGATGACCGGGATGTTCCAGGCCGCCGCCGACACGCACCGGGGTGTGTCGGACCGCTTCCGGACCATGCCGGTGAGCCGGGCCGCCGTACCCCTGGGACAGGCGGTGGCCGATCTCGTGGTCACGGCGATCGGTACGGTGCCGCTGCTCCTGGTGGGCCTGGCCGTGGGCTGGCGCGTCGAGGGCTCGGCCGCCGGGGCCCTCGGCGCCGTCGGCCTGCTGCTGCTCTTCCGGTTCGCGTGCACGACCGTGGGGATCTTCCTCGGCCTGCTCACCCGCAGCGAGGACGCGGCCGGTCAGCTCGGCGCCTCCTCCTTCGTGCTGCCGTTGCTGTCGAACGCCTACATCCCGACCGGCAATCTGCCGGGCTGGCTGCGCACGCTCGCCGAGTGGAACCCGATCAGCGCGGTGACGACGGCCCTGCGCGAGCTGTTCGGCAACGCGCCCGTCCCCGAGGGCGCGGCCTGGCCGGTGGCCCACCCGGTCGCGGGCTCGCTCGCCTGGAGCGCGGTTCTGATCGCCGTGTTCCTGCCGCCGGCGATCCGCCGGTACGGGCGCTGCTGACAAACCCGCCGCTCACGGGACATGATCCGGCCCATGGACCGTCTCCCGCTGCCCCTGGAGGGCATCACCGTCGTCGCCGTCGAACAGGCCGTGGCCGCCCCCTTCGCCACCCGGCAGCTCGCCGATCTCGGCGCCCGGGTGATCAAGGTCGAGCGGATCGACGGCGGTGACTTCGCACGCGGTTACGACACCGCCGCCCGCGGCCTCGCCTCGCACTTCGTGTGGTGCAACCGGGGCAAGGAGTCCATCGCGCTGGACCTGAAGGACCCGCGCGGACTGGACGTCGTGCGGCGGCTGGTGGCGGACGCGGACGTCTTCGTGCAGAACCTGGCGCACGGAGCCGCCGCCCGGCTCGGCCTGGACGCGGCCACGCTGTGTGCCGCGCACCCGCGGCTGGTCGCCGTGGACATCTCCGGGTACGGCGCGTTTGGGCCGTACGCCGGCAAACGCGCGTACGACATGCTCGTGCAGTGCGAGGCGGGGCTGGTGTCGGTCACCGGGACGCCGGAGCAGCCGGTGAAGGCCGGGATCCCGGCCGCGGACATCGCGGCGGCCATGTACGCGTTCTCGGGCGTGCTGGCGGCACTGGTGCGGCGGGGGACCACCGGGCGGGGCGGGCCGGTGGAGGTGTCGATGCTGGAGTCGCTCGCCGAGTGGCTGGGGCATCCGCTGCACCACACCCTGCACGGCGGGACCCCGCCCGAGCGCACGGGCCTCGCGCACGCGGTGATCGCGCCGTACGACGCCTACCCGACCGCGGACGGCGGGCGGGTGCTGCTGTCGGTGCAGAACGACCGGGAGTGGCGACGGCTGGCCGAACACGTGCTCGGGCAGCCGGAGTTGGGCACGGATCCGGCGTTCGCGACGAACCCGGCGCGGGTGGCGCACCGGGAGCGGACCGACGAGCTGGTCGGGCGGGCGCTGAAGGCACTGGACACCGACGAGGCGCTGGCCCGGCTGGAGGCCGCGGGCATCGCGTGCGCGCGGCTGCGGGACCTGCACGAGCTGGCGGAGCATCCGCAGCTGGCGGCCCGGGAGCGGTGGCGGGAAGTGGGGTCGCCGGTCGGGCCGCTGCGTGCGCTGCTGCCGCCCATCACGCTGCCGGGCGGGGACGAGGCGCGGATGGGCGATGTGCCCGCACTCGGACAGCACACCGAGGCGCTGCTGCGTGCCGTGGGGATGACGGACGCCGAGAGAGCAGCGCTGCGCCGGGACGGTGTGACTGTCTGAGCGCGGACCTGACGGTCAGGCCAGTCGGTTCAGTGCTTGCTGCCACCGAACAGCGAACGGCGCAGCCGGCGCAGTGGCGCGAAGAGGGAGACACGGCTGACCCGTGCGCCCCGGTCGCTGCGCTGCGCGGGTTCACGCGCGGTCAGCTCACGCATCAGTGACGTCGCCTCGACCGCCTGCTGCTGCGGTATGGCGGGCCCCGACAGCACCGACAGATGGCGGTCGAGGCGCGAACTGGTCGCGCTGCTCCCGCAGGTGATCGCAGGAACCCTCGCCCTGCTGCGTGTTATCTGATCCATGTCACTCCCCACCCGTACGAGTCCACCCGGCCCGGGCAGGGTAACCCTATCGCCCCGATGGGGCACTCGTGTATCGCGGTCACAGGATTCACCTTCCCCGCAAGGGTGTTGACAACGCTTGTTTGATTACTCTCCGAATCCAACTGATTTCAGGGCGAGTTGGACAACCGGCTGGCTGGTGGGCTGCGCCGACCCCCCGGCGGGCTCGACGGTCACCGCGAGTGACGTCGCGGACTTGCCCAGACCCTTGGCGATCAGTGGCGTGTCGGCCTTGAAAAGCCCGAGGGAGCGCGGTTGCACATGGGGGCGCATGAGCCAGAGCTGGTGCACCCGGCCGTCGGACGGGGTCCCGTACCCGCTGAGGGTGACGACGGCCTGGCCCTCGGATGCGGAGGCCACCGCTCCGATACTTCGGCCCTCGGCGTCCTTGGCACTGGTCGCGAGCGCGTCGGGCGCGGCCAGAACGTGGGCGATCTCACGCGACTGGGCCCGCTCGGCGTCGAGCTGATCCTTCGTCCGGTCGGCCTGCACCGCGAAGAGCGAGGCGACGACCAGCGCGGCGGCCGCGGTGGCGGTGGCGAACGGCACGAACAGGGGGCGCGGCCGGCGGCGCTGCGGCGGGGGCTGGGCGCCCCAGACGTGCGGCGGCAGGTTGAGGACGCGCTCCTGGCCGGGGGCCGGCTCCTGCGGGGTGGCGCGGACGGCGGCCAGCACCCGGTTGCGCATCGTGAGGGGCGGCAGGGCGGCCGTGGACCAGGCGAGCCGTACCGCGTCCTCGGTCAGCTCCCGGACCTCGGCGGCGCACCGGTCGCAGTCCTTGAGGTGCTTCTCGAAGCGGCGCCGCTCGCCGGGCTCCAGGGCGTCCAGGGCGTACGGCGCGGCCAGGGAGTGCAGATCCTCGCGGTGCAGCAGACGGCCGACCAGGCTCATGCGACACCTCCCAGGCACTCGCGCAGCCGGGTGAGTCCGTCGCGCATCCGCGTCTTGACCGTACCCAGCGGCAGCTTCAGCCGCTCGGCCACCTCACGGTACGTGTAGCCGTCGTAGTAGGCGAGGGTGACGGACTGGCGCTGCAGGGCGGTGAGCCGGTCCAGGCAGCGGCGCACCCATTCGCGCTCCAGGCCGGCCTCGACCTCCTCGGCGACCTGGTCGAAGGCCGGTTCGCCGGCCCGGATCGCCTCGCGCTGCTCGCGTTCGCCGGCCGCGCGGGCGCTGCGCACCCGGTCGACGGCGCGGCGGTGGGCGAGGGTGAGGATCCAGGAGAGGGCGCTGCCCCGGCCGGGGTCGAACTTGGGTGCGGAGCGCCAGAGTTCGAGCAGCACCTCCTGGCTGACCTCCTCGGACTGGGCGGGATCGCGGACCACCCGCCGGACGAGCCCGAACACCGGCCCGGACACCAGTCCGTAGAGGTCCTCGAACGCCTTCTGGTCGCCGCCCGCGACGAGCACCAGCAGTTCGTCCGCCTCCACCCCGTCCCCCCTTCTGTGGCCGCACCCGGCCCGTCCTCCCGCACCCGGCATTCGCAACTGGACGCACCTCCGGCAGAAGTACGTAAGCGGAAGGCAAAAACGCGGGTCGAGCAGGAAGAAAAGATTTTTTTCTTCCGACCAATCCAAACGGCCCTCCTGCTCCGTATACCCGTCCGTCAAGCAAGTTGGGACCGAGGGACGGACGGCATGACACCTCTAATCTCCAGGAGCGGTGCGGGGCGCAAGGGCCTTGTCACCCTCATCTGTGGGGCACTGGCCACCGGCGGGATCACAGCCGCCAGCGTCGCCGCGCTGGAACCGGGGGTGGCCGCTGCCTCCTCCCACCGGGAAGCCCCCCTTATCTCCGGCACCCCCCAGTACGACAACACGGACCTGTACGCGTTCGTGAGCCCGGACAAGCCCGACACGACGACGATCGTGTCGGACTACATCCCCTTCGAGGAGCCGGCGGGCGGCCCGAACTTCTACCAGTTCGCGGATGACGCCCAGTACGACATCCATATCGACAACAACGGTGACGCGAAGGACGACCTGATCTTCCGTTACACCTTCAAGACCCAGATCAAGAACAAGAAGACGTTCCTCTACAACACGGGCGTGGTCGACAGCCTGAACGACCCGGACCTGAACGTCACGCAGTCGTACAACCTCGATCTGATCAAGCTCAAGAACGGCAAGAAGCAGTACACGACACGGATCGCCAGCGGCATCCCGGCGGCCCCGTCGGACGTCGGCAAGGCGTCGATGCCGGACTACGCGAAGCTGCGTTCCCAGGCCATCTACAAGACGTCCAACGGCGGCGCCACCTTCGCCGGCCAGGCCGACGACCCGTTCTTCGCCGACCTGCGCGTCTTCGACCTGCTGTACGGCGGCAACCTCAGCGAGGTCGGCCGGGACACCCTCAAGGGCTACAACGTCAACACCATCGCCCTGCAGGTGCCGAACGACCTGATCCGGCAGTCGAAGAGCCGTCCGACCGTCGGCATCTACGCGACGACCCAGCGCAAGAACGCGCAGGGCTACTACGCGCAGGTCTCGCGCCTCGGCAACCCGCTGGTCAACGAGGTCGTCAACCCGCAGAAGGACAAGGACAAGTTCAACGCGTCCGAGCCCAAGGACGACGCGCAGTTCCTGAAGAACGTCACCAACCCGGAGCTGCCGAAGCTCATCGAGGCGATCTACAACATCAAGGCGCCGTCCGAGCCCCGCAACGACCTCGTCAGCGTGTTCCTCACGGGCGTCAAGGGCCTCAACACGCTGCAGCCGTACGCGACGCCGTCGGAGATGCTCCGGCTGAACACGTCCATCAAGCCGACGGCCAAGCCGAAGCGGCTCGGTGTGCTGGACGGCGACAACGCGGGCTTCCCGAACGGGCGTCGGCTCACCGACGACGTGATCGACGAGGCGCTGCAAGTCGTCGAGGGCGAACTGGTCGGCTCCAAGAACGACCTGGGCGACGCGGTCGACAAGAACGACAAGAGCTTCGAGAAGTACTTCCCGTACGTGGCCGAGCCGACGTCCGGTTCGCGCGGCGCGCTCGCCAAGGGCACCGGCAGCGGAAGCACCACGAAGAGCGCGCTGGGTGACACCCTGTCCGGCTCCAACGGCAGCAACACGACGCTGATCGCCGGATCGGCGGCCGCGGGCGCGGCCGGTGTGCTGCTGATCGGCACGGCGTTCGGCTGGTGGCGGCGCCGGATGCAGCGTCCTTACTAGGACGCCGGCAGGACGTCACCAGGACGTCGGATTCCCCCCATCACCACATCCCCCCACGTCACGAACTGGCGCGGCCCGCTCCCACCCAATCCCCCACGGCAGCGGGCCGCGCCGCCCCATGCGGCATCTACCTAGGAGAGGGCATGGCCCCGGGTACGAACGAGAAGCAGCCCACAGAGGCCAAGGACGACGAGCGGGTCACCGCCCTGCGCCGGTTCGCCGCCGCGGGGCGCAACTGGCGCCGGGCCCAGCTCGCCGGTTCCGCCGCACTGCTGGCCATCGCGTTGACCGGCGGGGCGATCGCCTTCGGGGCGTCCGGGAACAGCGGTACGGCGCCGATGGCCTCGTCCAGTGCCGTGTCGCCCGGGCTGCTCGCGAGCGGCAGCCTCGACGCGAGCATCGCCTCTCTCCAGGCCCATCTCCGTACCCAGCCCAAGGACTCCGACAGCTGGGCGACCCTCGGGCTCGCCTATGTCGAGCAGGCCCGCACCAAGGGCGACCCGTCCCGCTACCCGCAGGCCGAGAAGTCCCTGAAGCGGGCGCTGCAGATCACCCCGGGCAACGACCAGGCGCTGGCCGGTGAGGCCGCGCTCGCCGCCGCCCGGCACGAGTTCGCGCAGGCACTCACCTACGCGGACCAGGCCCTCAAGCAGAACCCGTACAGCGCGGACGCCCTGTCCTCCCGTATCGACGCCCTGGTCGAGCTCGGCCGCTACGACGACGCGGCGAAGGCGGCCGACCTGGCCGACCGGCGCAAGCCGGGCGTCCCGGTGTTCACGCGGTACGCGTACGTCCGGGAGCTGCGGGGCGACGTGAAGACCGCCCGGCAGGTGCTGCGGCAGGCGCTGGCCACGGCCACGTCGAAGGGCGACATCGCCTACGTGTCCGCGCAGCTCGGCCTGCTGGCCTGGAACCAGGGCGACTACAAGAGCGCGCTGGACTACTACGCCCGCGCCCTGACCGCCGACGAGAACTACCTCCCCGCGCTGGAGGGCCGCGCCCGCGCCCAGGCGGCGACCGGCGACCGGGCCGACGCCATCAAGGGCATGGAACTGGTCGTCTCCCGCTATCCGCTGCCCCAGCCGCTCGTCGAACTCGGTGAGCTGTACGAGGACCGGGGCGCCGAGGGCGACAAGGCGAAGGCCGAGGACCAGTACGCGCTCGTCGAGGCCTGGATCGCGCTCGCCCGCGCCAACGGCGTCAACGCCGACCTCGACACCGCCCTCGCCGCCGCCGACCACGGCGACAAGGCCGAGGCGCTGAAGGCCGCCCGCGCCGAGTGGGCCCGCCGGCACACCGTGCACACGGCGGACGCGCTGGCCTGGGCCCTGCACGTCAACGGCAAGGACAAGGAGGCGCTGCCGTACGCCCGGCAGGCCTCCGCCACCGGCTACCGCAACGCCTCCTTCAGCTACCACCTCGGCATCATCGAGCTGGCCAACGGGCAGAAGGCGGCCGGCCGCGCCGCCCTCACCAAGGCCCTCAAGCTCAACCCCGGCTTCTCCCCGCTGGGCGCCCGCGCGGCCCGCAAGGCGCTGGAGGCCTCGAAGTGAACCTCCGCCGCCCCGCCGCCGCGGCCGCCGTCCTCACGGCGGCCTGCGCCCTCACCCTCCTCCCGGCCGCGGCCGCGAGCGCACACCCGCTGGGCAACTTCACCGTCAACCGGTACGACGGTCTCGTCGCCGCCCCCGGGCAGCTCCGCGTCGACCACGTCGAGGATCTCGCCGAGATCCCGGCGACCCAGGCCAAGCCCGATCTGAAGCGGCTGGGCACGGCCAGGTGGGCCGAGCGGCGCTGCGCGACCGCGGCCGGGGGCAGCAAGCTCACCGTCGACGGCACGGCGACCCCGCTGACCGTCACCGCCAGCCACGCCGAACTCCGCCCCGGCCAGGCCGGGTTGAACACCCTGCGGGTCGAGTGCCGCTTCACCGCGCCGTTCCCCAGGAGCACCGCGGCCACCCTCACCTTCCACAGCGAGGGCACCACCACCGGCCCCGGCTGGCGGGAGATCACGGCGCGCGGCGACCGGATGACGCTCACGAGGACGGACGTGCCGAAGACGTCCGTCTCGCACGAACTGACCAGCTACCCCAAGGACCTGCTGTCCTCCCCGGCCGACGTCACCACCGCCGCCGTGCACGTCCGGCCGGGCGGCCCGGCCCTCACCGCCGAGCGCCAGGACACCCCGGGCGCCGCGATCCTCCCCCGCGGCATCGACCGCTGGACCCAGGCCCTCACCGACCTGGTCGCCCGCAACCACCTCACCTTCGGCTTCGCCACGCTCGCGCTGCTCATCGCGATCGCCCTGGGCGCGATGCACGCCCTCGCCCCGGGCCACGGCAAGACCCTGATGGCGGCGACGGCGGCGGCCCGCGGCGGCCGCGCCCGCCTCCGCGACGTCCTCCCGCTGGCCGCGTCCGTGACGGTCACCCACACCCTGGGCGTGGTGGCCCTCGGCATCCTGGTGACGGCCGGCTCCGCGGCGACTCCGTCGGTGATCGCCTGGCTGGGCATCGCGAGCGGGCTCATGGTCCTCGCCGCGGGCGTGAACCTGACCCGCCGGGCCTGGCAGAACCGGATCCCCCAGCAGGCCCACCACCACGGACACGACCACGCGCACGATCACGACCACGACCACGCGGAGACCGAGGACCGCCAACTGGCCCTGGTCGGCACGGCGCACCCGCACGGCCACGGCCACGCTCACTCAGCCGAGCACAACCACGATCACGGTCACGATCACGGACACACCCACGACCACGGTGATGGCCACGGCCACACGCACGACCACGGCCATGACCACGACCACGACCACGACCACACACATGACCACGACCACGGGCACACCCACTCCCACGGCGGGTTCACGCACACGCACAGCACCGCCCCGACCCTGCGCGGCACGATCCTCCTCGGCTTCGCCGGTGGCCTGGTGCCCAGCCCCTCCGCCATCGTGGTCCTCGTCGGCGCCGCCGCCCTCGGGCAGGCCTGGTTCGGGCTGCTCCTCGTAGTCGCCTACGGCGTGGGTCTCGCGCTCACCCTGACCGCCGCCGGGTTCGCCGTCGTCAAGCTGGGTACGGGAATGACCCGGGTGATGGACAAACGCCCGCGCTGGACCGCCCACCCCACGGCCGCCCTGGTCCGCAGGACCGTCCCGCTCGCCTCGGCGCTCGTGGTCGTGGCCCTGGGCGCCGGACTGGTGCTCAAGGGGGCCGCATCCGCACTCCTTTGAGTTACGTTTGTGATGAATAACGCGAGATGCCGTGGGGGGCACCCGTGACCGAAGAGCCGGGCCGTGAGCGAGTGATCGCGGGCCGCTACCGACTGCTGTCCCCGCTGGGCGAGGGCGGCATGGGCACCGTGTGGCGGGCCCGTGACGAGGTGCTGGGCCGCGAGGTCGCCGTCAAGGAGGTGCGGGCGCCGGCCGGACTGCCCGGCCCCGACGTCGAGCGGATGTACGCCCGGCTGGAGCGCGAGGCCTGGGCCGCGGCCCGGGTCGCCAACCGCAACGTGGTGACCGTGTACGACGTGGCGATGGAGGGCGGACGGCCCTGGATCGTCATGGAGTTGATCCCCGGGGTGTCCCTGGCCGACGTGCTGGACGCGGAGGGGCCGATGTCCCCGCAGCGGGCCGCGGGCATCGGCGCCGAGGTGCTGTCCGCACTGCGGGCCGCGCACTCCGCCGGGGTGCTGCACCGGGACGTGAAGCCGGGCAACGTACTGCTGTCGAACGACGGCCGGGTGGTGCTCACCGACTTCGGGATCGCCACGGTCGAGGGCAGCTCCGCGCTGACCATGACCGGCGAGGTGATCGGCTCGCCCGAGTTCCTCGCCCCGGAGCGGGCGCTGGGGCGCGCGTTCGGCCCGGAGTCCGATCTGTGGTCGCTCGGCGTGCTGCTGTACGCGGCGGTCGAGGGCGCCTCCCCGTTCCGGCACGACACCCCGCTGAGCACCCTGCGCGCGGTGGTGGACGAGGAGTTGCCGCCGCCGTACCGGGCCGGACCGCTGGGCCCGGTCATCGAGGGGCTGCTCCGCAAGGACCCGGCCGAGCGGACCCCCGCCGACCAGGCCGAGCGGGACCTGCGGCTGGTCGCGGCCGGGGGCACCCCGCACACGGCCGTCACCGTGCCGGTCCCGGCACCGAACGAGGCGCCGACCCTGGTCGCCCACCGGCCCCGGCCGCCCTCCTCCCCCACGCCCCCGCTGCCCACCCCGGCGGACTCCTGGCCGCCCGCCGCCGACCGGAGCTCCAACCGCAGCGCCGGCACCGTCCTGCTCATCGGTCTGGTGCTGGTCGCCCTCGCGCTCGGCGGGCTGACGTACGCCCTGCTCAACCGCGACAACGGCGGCGGGGACGGCAACAACGCCGGGCCCAGCACGTCGGCCAGCAACCTCAGTTCCCCGGCGCCCAGTCGGAGCAGCAGCACCAAGGAGGAGTCGGCGTCCGCGTCGGCGAGCAGCGAGCCCGCGCAGAGCGTGAAGGTCAGTGTGGCCGGGTCCCGCACCGACTACTCGGGCAGCTGTCCGCCGTCGAGCGCGCAGGCGCCCTCGTTCACGGCGACGTTCACGGTCGGGAGCGTGCCGGTGGACGTGCAGTACCGGTGGGTGCTGAAGGACGGGAAGCTCGACGACCAGGGCTGGAAGACGCTGTCCTTCCCGGACGGCGGCGGGAAGTCCCAGCAGACCAGGGTGACCGTGACGACCTGGTCCGACAGCGGGACGCTGAACGACGCGATCGCGGTCGAGGTGCGCAGCCCGGTGAAGACCACGTCCAACTCGGTGTCGTTCTCGGTGACCTGCACCGGAGCGACGGAGACCCCGACCGACGGGGCCTCCGCCTCGCCTTCGCCGTCAAGCTCGTACTGACGTACCGAAGGTCACGCGTTGCTGGTCATGACCGGCAGGTAGCCGCCGGAGTGGCCGGCCGCGGTGGGGTGGTACGACTCGCCGATGTCCAGCCAGTTGACGCTGTGCAGCCAGGAGCTGCCGGAGCAGATCTCGTGGCCGGTGAACGTGGTGCGGACGTCGCCGAAGACGAACCCGTGGTCGGCGGCGCGCTTGGCGATCGCGGTGTCGATGTAGTCGGCGGCGTTGTTGATGGCGGAGCGCTTGGTCGCGGAGAGGCCGAGGCAGGTGGTGCCCAGTTTGTAGAAGCGGGGGTAGCCGAGGACGACCACCTTGGCGTTGGGGGCCTTGGCGGTGATCGCGTCGTAGACGTCGTCGAGCTTGCCGGGGAGCGTGGAGTCGACGTACGCCTCGGCGGTGCTGATCCGGGACAGGCAGGTGCTGTCGGAGCTGAGCACACAGGTCGTCATGACGTCGGCGAAGCCCGCGTCGTTGCCGCCGATGGTGATCGAGACCAGGGCGGTCGAGGAGCTGAGCGAGCCGAGCTGGCCGGAGAGCACGTCGTCGGTGGTGGCGCCCGAACAGGCGAGGAACGAGAACGAGGACGGGCTGTGGGCCGCGTTCCACAGGTACGGGTAGGCGTTGGTGCTGCGGTCGCAGCTGCCACTTGAGCTGATGTAGCTGCCGGCGCCGACGCCGGAGGAGTACGAGTCGCCGAGCGCCACATAGCCCCCGGTCGCGGCCTGCGCTTCCGTCGCGGCCGCCCCGGTGAGGGCGAGGCCGGTGGCGAGGAGGAGTGAAGTCACGTATGCCGTAATTCGGGAACGTCTCATGGAACCTCCCTTTAGCAGGATCTCTGCCACAACTTTCGTACCAACTACGCGTGTTGACGGGAAGTGTCCATGCCAAAACTTTTCAGGGCCTCAATCAGCCCTTACCGGACCGATCCTGTGCGTTCTCGATGCGTTTGATTACGTGTCCATGACAGCCCTGTGACAGGTCGTCAACTCCCTTGTTCTTTGCCTCGGGAAAACCGATTCTTTACTCGGTCCGTGAGCGGAACGCGACGCTCCTGGGCCGTGTGCGCGAAGCCGCGCGCACACCCCCACATGCGCGCGCCTGACCCGGACGCGCGCCGCCTGGAGGAGGAAACCCTCGTAATGGCACATCTGCGTACCCAGAAGCTGCGGTTCGCCGCCGTCACGACCGCGGCGGCCGCCGCCCTCGTCGGCGGACTCACCGCACTCCCCGCCCAGGCCGCACCCGCCACCGGCAAGGTGCTGCACGCCGGCTCCCCCACGGCCGTCAAGGGCAGCTACATCGTCACCCTCAAGAACAGCGCGGGCTTCAAGGCCTCCTCGACGCAGGGCAAGGGCCTGGTCAAGGAGTACGGCGGCGCGGTCAAGAAGACCTTCGGCAAGGTGCTGAACGGCTACTCGGCCAAGCTCTCGGCGAGCCAGGCCGCGAGACTCGCCGCCGACCCGGCGGTGGCCACGGTCGAGCAGGACCAGACGGTCCGGCTCACCGACACCACCCAGTCCAGCGCCCCCTGGGGCCTGGACCGCATCGACCAGGCGAGCCTGCCGCTGTCCGGCACCTACACCTACCCGGACACCGCGGGCAGTGGGGTGACGGTCTATGTGATCGACACCGGTGTGCGCATCACCCACACCCAGATCAGCGGCCGTGCGTCCTACGGCTATGACGCGGTCGACGGCGACACCACCGCCTCCGACGGCAACGGGCACGGCACCCATGTGGCGACCACCATCGCCGGTACGACCTACGGCGTGGCGAAGAAGGCCAGCATCGTGGCGGTGCGGGTGCTGGACAACAGCGGTTCGGGCACCACGGCCGGAGTCATCGCGGGCATCGACTGGGTGACCTCGAACCACACCACCCCGGCGGTCGCCAACATGTCGCTCGGCGGCTCGGCCTCCACCTCGCTCGACACCGCGGTCGCCAACTCCATAGCCAGTGGGGTGACCTACGCGATCGCGGCGGGCAACAGCAGCGCCAACGCCTCCTCGTACTCCCCTGCCCGGGTCTCGACCGCGATCACCGTCGGCGCCACCACCAGTTCCGACGCCAAGGCCAGCTACTCCAACTACGGCTCGGTCCTGGACATCTTCGCGCCCGGCTCCTCGATCCTGGCGGGCTACAACACCAGCGACACCGCCACCGCCACCCTGTCGGGCACCTCCATGGCCACCCCGCACGTGGCGGGCGCGGCCGCCGTGTACCTCGCGGGCCACACCTCCTCCACCCCGGCCCAGGTGGCCACGGCGCTCGTGAACGGAGCGACGTCCAACGTGCTCACCAGCGTGGGCACCGGCTCGCCGAACAAGCTCCTGAAGATCGTGTCGTAAACGGTCCGCGGTACGGGCTGAAATCGAACGACTTGTTCCCCGGAGGCACCAGGTGTCTCCGGGGAACGGTCATGTCCGGAGACCCGCTTGACGCCTCCCGTTCGTCTGCGCGACATTGAAGCCCGGCATCCGACGCCTTGGGGGGCAAAGTCGGCCATGCAGACCATACGGCTCAAGACATCATCAACAGCGGAGGAACGGGCACGGCCGGGACCGGGGAGGGACCTGGGGCCACTGCTCGCTGGAGCCGCGACGGCCGTCGCCGGGACCGGCGCGCTGCTCGCGCTCACCGACTCGGGCTCACCGTTGCGCGGACTCCTCACGCTGTTCTTCCTGCTCGCCGCGCCGGCCGCGGCGATCGGACTGGCGCTGCGCGGACTCGATCCGTTCGCGCGTGTGCTGACCGCACTCGCGGGTGCCGTCTCCCTGGACATGCTGGTGGCCCAGGGCATGATCGCCACCCACCGCTGGTCCTGGCGCGGCGGAATCGTCGCGGTGACCGCGATCAGCCTGCTGCTGCTTCTGCTGGTGCGAATGCGACCAGTGGAGCGAATTCTCGAACGGATCAGGAAAATTCGTTCGAGGCAATGAACAAGGTCGGCCAAAGTTGTGTAACGGCCAAACCAACAAAAACGTGAGGCCCAGTTCCAGGACTTGCCATACTGGTCCAATCGTCAATACCGTCGTACATCTCACCCGCATCGGATCGTCACTACGCGGCTCTAGGGGAGGGCTCAAGGACCGCGATGTTCCGGGCGGGGCGCGGTAGGGGGGTGCCGTGCTCGGTGACCGCAATGCGTATGACCACTGTCGTTTCCGAGTCGTGCCGCGCGACCGGCTGCCGTTTTCCGGCAGACCGGCCAGCTTTGCCAGCTCACCTGCGGGTACGGAGATCAGTCTTCCGTGCCACGGGTGAGAACCCCCCTTTCGAACCGGATACCAAGCCGGGCCGCCCAGGGGCGGGCGGTCCACCGGACGAGAGGGACAAGACTCATGAGTTCT
This sequence comes from Streptomyces sp. NPDC090088, assembly GCF_044747345.1. NCBI lineage: Bacteria > Bacillati > Actinomycetota > Actinomycetes > Kitasatosporales > Streptomycetaceae > Streptomyces > Streptomyces sp. NPDC090088. Next base: position 503,366 of record NZ_JBIVDZ010000009.1, read on the forward strand.
GTTCTGCGCCCGCCGACTGCGGGCCAAGATCCCTTAATGGCAGCCGAATACCGGCCGATCTCCTCTCACCTGGCGATCACACCGCCGGTGAGCGTGGTGATCCCCGCCATGAATGAGGCGGAGAATCTCCCCTACGTCTTCAAGACACTTCCGGGCTGGATACACGAAGTGGTTCTTGTGGACGGAAATTCCACCGACAACACCGTGGAAGTCGCGCGGGAGTTGTGGCCGGAAGTGAAAGTCGTCGAACAGAGTGGCAGGGGCAAGGGGGACGCCCTGATCACCGGGTTCGAGGCGTGCAGCGGCGACATCATCGTCATGGTGGACGCCGACGGCTCGGCCGACGGCCACGAGATCGTCTCGTACGTCTCCGCGCTGGTCTCGGGCGCCGACTTCGCCAAGGGCTCGCGCTTCGCCAACGGCGGCGGCACGGACGACATGACCTTCATCCGCAAGCTCGGCAACTGGGCGCTGTGCACGGTCGTCAACCGCAAGTTCGGCGCCCGCTACACCGACCTCTGCTACGGATACAACGCGTTCTGGCGGCACTGCCTCGACAAGATCGACCTCGACTGCACCGGCTTCGAGATCGAGACCCTGATCAACATCCGGGTCGTCAAGGCGGGCCTGAAGGTGCAGGAGATACCGAGCTACGAGTACCTCCGCATCCACGGCACCAGCAACCTGCGCGCCGTACGCGACGGCCTGCGGGTGCTCAAGGTGATCCTCAAGGAGCGCTCCAACCGGCGTGACCTGCGCCGGCAGGTGCGGCACTCCCCGATGCTCACCCCGGGCCAGGGAGAGTCGTCTTGAGCGATCCCGACCTCTCCGTCGTGATCTGCGTCTACACCGAGGACCGCTGGGAGGACATCCTCGCGGCGGTCTCCTCGGTGCGCGCCCAGTCGTACCCGGCGCTGGAGACCCTGCTGGTCGTCGACCACAACCCGGCGCTGCTGGAACGGCTCACGAAGGAGTACAAGGAGACCGCCGAGGGCACCGCGGTGCGGGTGCTCGCCAACGCGGGTCCCCGCGGCCTGTCCGCCGGCCGCAACACGGGCATCGCAGCCTCCTACGGCGAGGTGATCGCCTTCCTCGACGACGACGCCGTGGCCGAACGGGACTGGCTGCGCCGCTTCGCGGAGGGGTACGCCGACCCGAAGGTGATGGCGGTCGGCGGCCGGACCATGCCCGTCTGGGCCTCGGGCCGCCGTCCCGACTGGTTCCCGGAGGAGTTCGACTGGGTCGTCGGCTGCACCTACAAGGGGCTCCCGGCGGGCCGCGTGCGGGTCCGGAACGTCCTCGGGGGAAACGCTTCTTTCCGGCGTACGGCCTTCGACGCGGCGGGCGGCTTCGCCACCGGCATCGGCCGCGACGGCGACAAGCGCCCGCTGGGCTGCGAGGAGACGGAGCTGTGCATCCGCCTCACCCGGGCCCGCCCGGACGCGGTGCTGCTCATCGACGACCGCGCGGTGATCCACCACCGGGTCCCCGAGGTCCGGGAGCACTTCGGCTACTTCCGCACCCGCGCCTACGCCGAGGGCCTCTCCAAGGCCCTGGTCGCCCGGAGCGTGGGCGCCGGCAAGGGACTGGAGTCCGAACGCCGGTACACCACGCGTGTGCTGCCCGCGGGGGTCGCTCGTGGCCTGCGGGACGCACTGCTGGCCCGGCCGGGCGGCGCGGGCCGGGCCGGCGCGATCGTCGCCGGGGTGCTGACGGCGGCCGGCGGCTATGTGGTGGGGAGCGTACGGGCGCGGCGGGGCGGGGCGGCCTTCTCCGTCGCCGAGATCCAGGGGGATCCGATGGCTGAGATCCAGAGGGATCCGATGGCTGAGGTCCAGGGGGGATCCGATGGCTGAGGCACCGGTGCCGATCCTCATGTACCACTCGGTCGCCACCTCGCCCAATGACGCCACCCGCGTGCTGTCGGTGGCGCCGGAGGCGTTCGCCGAGCAGATGGCGCTCATCGGCGACCTGGGCCTGACCCCGGTCAGCACGGCCGAACTGGCGGCGAGCTGGCGCTCGGCGGGCCCGCTCCCCCGCCGGCCCGTCCTGATCACCTTCGACGACGGCTACGAGGGCGTGCACCGGCACGCCCTGCCCGTCCTCGCCAAACACGGTTTCGCGTCCACCCTGTTCGTCTCCACGGGCTGGATCAGGGGCGCGTACGACACCGGAGGCGGCCTGGACGCCATGCTCGACTGGGACCAGGTACGCGAACTCGCGGACGCCGGCTGCGAGATCGGCGGGCACAGCCACACCCACCCGCAGCTCGACCAGCTGACCGACGACGGGCTGCGCGAGGAACTGGCGCGCAGCACGGAGATAGTCGCGGGGGAACTGGGCGCCGGACCGGCCTCGTTCGCCTACCCGTACGGCTACTCCAGCCGCCGGGTCCGGCAGGCCGTCCGGTCGGCCGGGTATGCCCAGGCGCTCGCCGTCGGCAACGCTCTCGCCCGCCGCCGTCAGGGACCGTACGCGCTGCGACGGGTCACCGTGCGGCGCGCCACGGGCGCCGAGGAGTTCACGCGGCTGCTCGAAGGCCGCGCGATCGCCCGCACCTTCGCCAGGGACCGTGCCCTCACCAAGGGGTACGCCGTTGTCCGCAGAGCCCGCCAGGTCCGTTGGAAGGCCAGCCGTTCCCGTGTCTGACACGACCACCACAACCGAGGCCGCGAAAACCGAGACGTCGGCGCCCGAGCAGCCGGGGCGCCGTCTTCGCCTGCCCGGACGGAGCGGCTCGTCCGGCGGCAGTCCCCTCTTCCGGAACGCCTACGCGCTGATGCTCAACACGGGCATCTCCGCCGTGCTGGGCCTGGGCTTCTGGCTCGCCGCGGCCCGCTACTACTCGGAGTCCGCGGTCGGCCAGGGTTCCGCCGCCATCGCCGCGATGAAGCTCCTGGCCGGCCTGACCGCGGTCACCCTGACCGGCGCGCTGGCCCGCTTCATCCCGGTGGCGGGCCGGAGCACCGGGCGGCTCATCTTCCGTACCTACGCGGGCAGTTCGCTGATCGTGGCGCTGGCGGCCGGGGTCTTCCTGATGACGCTGGGCGTGTGGGGGCCGTCGTACCGCTTCCTGCACGGGCCGCTCCCCGGGCTGGGGTTCGTCGTCGCGGTCATCGCCTGGAACCTGCTCACGCTGCAGGACGGGGTGCTGACCGGGCTGCGCAACGCGCCCTGGGTGCCGGTCGGCAACACCGTGTTCTCGGCGGTCAAGCTGGCGCTCCTTGTCGCCTTCGCGGCGGCGGTCCCGGTGGCCGGTGTCTTCGTCTCCTGGGTCGCGGCGATCGCCACCTCGGTGGTGCCGCTGGGCTGGCTGGTGTTCCGGCGGCTGGTGCCCCGGCACATCAAGGCGACCGAGGACCACGCGAAACCGCCCACGCTGAAGGAGATCGGCAGGTTCCTGGCCGGCGACTACACCGGCTCGCTGTTCTCCCTCGCCGTGGTCTACCTGATCCCGGTCATCATCGCCTCGCAGGTCAGCTCCGAGGACAACGCGTACTTCTACATCACCACCACGATAGGCGGCACCACCAACCTGCTCGCCATCAACATGGGCGCCTCGCTGACCGTCGAGGGCTCGCACGACCCGGCGCGGCTGGCCGCCAACACCCGGGCGGCGCTGAAGCGGATGGCCCGGATCATGATCCCCATCTGTGCGCTGCTGTTCTTCGGGGCGCCCTGGATCCTCGGTGTGTTCGGCCCCGGCTACGCGGACGCGGCGACCCCGCTGCTGCGCTGGTTCGCGATCGGCGCGCTGCTCCGGGTCGTGATGGAGACCTACTTCGCGGTGCTGCGCGCGCAGAGCCGCACCGCCGGACTGGCCTGGCTGCAAGGGCTGTTGTGCCTGCTGGTCCTCGGCCTGACCCTGCTGCTCCTGCCCCGGATGGGGCTGACCGGCGCGGGCGTGGCCGAGATCTCCAGCCTCGCGGTGATCGTGACGATCGCGGCACCCCGGCTGTGGAAGACGCTCCGGGCGGCCCCGGCCGAGATCCCGGAGGACGCGGCACCGGACGGCGACCTGGCCGACCTGGGCACCCTCCCCCACTCTCGGCTTCGCTCGAGCGGGGGGACCCCCATGGTCCCGCCCGCCGCCTCCCGAAGGCGGGGCCCGGCCTGGGCGCTGGACTCCGACACCCTCGCCCTCGGTATCCATGTCGACTTCGACCACGTGGAGCGCCGCCCGGACGTCCGGCCGGGGCCGGGAACTCCGCCCACGGGTACGCCCGTTGTACGACCGGGGGACCGTCCGACGTGGGCGCTGCGCCCGCCGCGGAACCTGGGGCTGCCGGTGGAGGAGCGTGAGCCGGGGGCGGAGGCCTCGCTCGGTCCGGCCGAGGCATCGCTGCTGAAGGAGGCGGAGGTCGACGCGCCGTTCGGGGAGGCCGTCGTAGCAGAGGAGCCGGAAGCTCCGGAGGCGCCCGCCGAGGCTGAGGCTCCGGAGGAGTCCGTGCCCGCGCGCTCACTGCGGGAGCGGCTGACGCCCACCCGGCCGGGCGTCGTGCTCGGCTGTCTCCTGGTCGCCGCCCTGTTGCTGTACTGGGTGCCGGCGGCCCGGCTGGACGACGCCGACCTGGACCGGATGGGCGGGCTGGGGCTGATCTCGGTGCTGCCGCTGCCGACGCTCGTCGGGGCGGCGCTGCTGATCACGGTGTTCGCCGCGCTGCTGTGGCTGCGCCGGGAGCACAAGGCGCTGCTGCTGGTCACGTTGCTGGCGACGGTCGTGTCGCTGCACGCCCTGCCCGCCGTGATCGAGACGGAACCGCGCTTCCCGACCGCCTGGCAGCACCTCGGGTTCATCGACTACATCGACCGCACCGGCTCGGCCGTACCCGACCTGGACGCCCGCTGGAGCTGGCCGGGCTTCTTCGCGGCGGCCGCCTTCATCGGCCGGGCCTGCGGGGTCACGGACTACACCGAGGTCATCCGCTGGTGGCCGACCTTCATCCAACTGGCCTATCTGGCACCGATGTTCCTGCTCGTACGGTCGCTGCGGGCGAGCTGGCGGGCGAAGTGGACCGGTGTCTGGATCTTCGTGCTGTGCGGCTGGGTCGGCCAGGACTACTTCTCCCCGCAGGGCTTCACCTATCTGCTCTATCTGATGTTCGTGGCGATCCTCCTTGTCTGGTTCCGCGCCCCGCACGTCATCTGGACGAGGTTCCGCCCCGGCGAGGCGGAGGTCGAACCGACGAACCGCCGCCAGCAGGCCGTGCTGCTCATGGTGTTGATCGGCCTGTACGCGGCGACCGTCCCGGCGCACCAGCTCACCCCGTTCGTGATGCTGGGCGTGCTGGCGGCCCTGGTCCTGATCGGCCGGTCCGAACTGCGCGGCCTGCCGCTCCTGTTCGGGGTGGTCGCGGCGGTCTGGCTGGGCTTCATGGCCGAGCCGTACTGGTCCGGTCACTTCAACGAGCTGTTCGGTGGGGTCGGCGGCGTCGGCAGCAATGTCTCCACGTCCGTCTCCGGCCGTATCCAGGGCGGCAGTTCGACCCACAAGCTGGTCCTTTACGTCCGGGTCCTGCTGGCCGGCGGGATGATGGCGTTCGCGGTCTGGGGCTGGTGGCGGCGCCGCTTCCACAAGTACCGCGAGCGGTCCCTGCTGGTCCTGACCTTCGTCCCGTTCCTGGGCTTCGGCATGCAGTCGTACGGCGGCGAGATGGCGCTGCGCGTCTTCATGTTCGCCGTGCCGGGCGCGGCCCTGCTCGCCGCCCTCGCCCTGTTCCCGCGCACCGGGGCCACGTCGAAGGAACGCGAGAAGGACCGGGTCAGTCTGGCCCCGGTGGCCGCGCTGCTGGCGGGCCTGCTGCTCATGGGCGGCTTCCTGGTGGCCCGTTGGGGCAACGAGTCCTTCGAGCGGGTACGGCCCGGCGAGGTCGCCGCGATGGACTACGTCTACGCCCACGACAAGCCGACGGTACGGCTGCTGTGGCTGAGCAACGACACGGTCAACGACGTGACCCCGGCGATCCCGTGGGGCGCGAAGGACATGGAGCGGGTCGACTATGTGCCGACGCTCGCACCGACCGACCCGGTGCTGGTGTCGAGCCTGGTCAAGGCGCTCAAGGACGCCGGCCCGAACTCGTATCTGATGATCAACCGGAGTCAGGTCGTCTATCTCCAGATGGACGCCGGCTACTCGGCGACCTGGGAGAGCCGGCTGATCCAGAACCTGGACAACCGGCAGGACCTGACGAAGGTCCTGGTCAACGACGACGTGACCATGTACACGCTGCGTACGCGGCCGGCGGGTGCGGTGGCCGAGCCGGATCCGGGGCCGATCGGGCCGCGGGTCACCTGGACGCCGTGGTCGGTGGTCGGCGGTCTCGCCGCGCTGGCGCTGGTCCTGCTGCTGACGGCCCGCGAGGTGGTCCGGGTCGCGGTCCGGCCGGGGGTGCGCCAGCTGCGGTGGCTGCAGGGCAGTTTCTGGTTCTCGCTGCCCCTGCTCGCGGTGCTGCTGGCGTCGCTGGCGCAGCGGTTCCTGACGCTGAAGTAGCGCTACGAGGTCAAGTGGCTCACCTGGTGAGCCACTTGACCTCGTAGGCCTTCATGTCGAAGCGTTTCCCGTCCACCTGTGCGCTGATCGCCCGGTCGAGGGTGTTGACCACCAGGACCGTCCTGTCGCTCGCGAGGACCCGGACGCCTGGCACGTCGTCCTTGGCGACGGACACCGTCTCGTACGTCGTCCCCGGCGGGAACGCCTTCCCGAACCTGGACACCAGGTCGTACATGGGCAGTGGCTGCCCGCCGTCCCCGCTGTCGGTCGTCGACCACAGACAGCCGGGGCAGTCGCCGCCCTTCTCGTCCTCCGGGTTCCAGTAGAAGCCGGAGTCGGCGCCGCCCTCGACCAGGGCGATCATCCCGGTGGCCTGGACGGCGACCCGGTGCGCCTCGGTCCAGCCGTCCCGCTCGTCGTTGCCGTCGGCGGGCTCCACGTAGTACTCGGCCCACCACAGCGGCAGGTCGTGGGTCTGCTTGCGCACCCACTCGCTGACGTACGTCAGCTTGTCCGTGGCCGCGAACTCGTTCGGCAGCAGGTCGTCGTCGTTGGTGTAGCTGGACCCGTCGACGACCACGAAGTCGGCGCCCGCCTTGTGGGTGTTCCAGTAGTCGAAGGCGTCGATCACCCGCTGATCCATGACGCCCCAGTCGCCCTTGAGGGTGGCGGAGGCGTTCTCGGTCTGGCGCGGGTCGAAGCTGTCCATGACGAGATACGGCCCGCCGACCTGGATGTCCTTGTTCACCGCCTTCAACGCCTTGTAGACGAGGTTGTACAGCTCGGTGTAGCCCTCGTAGTCCCAGCGGCCCTTGGCGTTGTTCCAGAAGCCCTTGAACTCGTTCCAGACGATGAAGTGCCGTACGTCCGGGTAGCGCCTGGCGACGGTCGCGGCGAGGTTCGCGTAGTCCTGGTAGTGGTCGGGGGTGGGCGCGGTCTCCAGGGCGGCCTGGCTCCAGTCGGTGTTGTCCACCCCGGCCCTGCCGCCCTTCATCCAGTCCGGCGAGCAGCACAGGGTGATCACCGGGGTGCCGCCGGACGCGCGCATGAAGTCGACGCGGCGGTCCAGTGCGCCGAAGTCGTAACGCCCCTTCACCGGCTCGGGGTTGTCGGCTCCCCAGCCCATGACGGCCTGGTCCTGCGGCAGCCCGGCGTCCCCGGCCAGCAGGTCCTCGACCCGCTTGGTGGCCGTGGCGCTGCCCTCGTCCGCGCTGTACTGGGTGTGGGTGAAGCCCCAGCCCACATACGGTTCGGTGGCGTCCGGCGGGGTGGCGGGGGTGCCGTGCACCTTGTCGCCGTCGCGGGTCGTGCCCGCGGTACCGCCACCTCCCCCGGGCAGCGTGTTGACCAGTGTCACGATCAGGGCGAGAGCGGCCACGCCCACACCGAGCAGGGCGGTGAGCCGCCACCGCCGAGCCCCCGAATTCCACTCATGACGTCCCATCAAGGACAACATTAATGGCGGAAATCGCCCCGGGGGGAGGTATCGGGGATCGACAGCTGTGTAACAGGACCGGGCAGGACCCGGGGGGGCACTCCGGATACTCCGGAAGCTCGGCGCACACCCGACACTCCCCGCCCACTTCGGAAAACGGGTGCGCTGCGGGCGCCGGTGACGGATCATGGCGACATGTCTGCCAAGCCGCACGAGACGCTGCCGATCCGGCTCAACGTCGACGACTCCGACTCTCCGTCCGACGTCGTCGACGCGCTGTTCCTCGGCCGCTTCGCGACGGGCGAGCAGCCGTACTCGCACGCGGCCAACATCGACCGGGTGCGCTCCGGGGCGACCCTGCTGCCGAAGGAGGCGCGGGTGCTGCGGGTGGCCCGCGACGACGACCGCAGCGCGACCCTGGCGGAGGGCGACGGGTGGACGCTCCTGGTCTCCCGCTGGAACCGGGGCGCGGACGTCACCGTCACCGCGACCACCGCCGAGCTGGCCTCGAAGGTGCTGAACGAGGCGACGGACGGCGCGGCGGACGAGCCGGAACCCCAGCCGGAGAACGTGACCATGGGGTTCTGGTACGTCTCCCCGCGCCGCGGTCCGCACCGCACCACCCGGCAGATCTCCGCCGGCACCTGGGACGAGGTGCGCGCCAACTACACGGCCCCGGTGGCGGACGCGATGGACCGGCTGATGAAGACGACCCCGGAGGACATCGCCGGCCGGCTCCTGCTGCTGCACGGCCCGCCGGGCACCGGCAAGACCTCCGCCCTGCGCACGCTCGCCCGGTCCTGGCGGGACTGGTGCCAGGTGGACTGCGTCCTCGACCCGGAACGGCTCTTCTCCGACGTCGGCTATCTGATGGACATCGCGATCGGCGAGGAGGACGGCGCCGGCAAGGGCCGCTGGCGGCTCCTGCTGCTGGAGGACTGCGACGAGCTGATCCGCGGCGAGGCCAAGCACACGGCAGGGCAGGCGCTGTCGCGGCTGCTCAATCTCACCGACGGTCTGCTCGGCCAGGGCCGCAACGTCCTGGTCGGCGTCACCACCAACGAGGACCTGGAGCGGCTGCACCCCGCCGTCGTCCGCCCCGGCCGCTGCCTGGCCCGGATCGAGGTGGGCCCGCTGACCCGCCGCGAGGCGGTGAACTGGCTCGGCGGGGAGGCCGCCGACCGGGAGGATGCCGTGGGCCGCGAGGGGGCGACCCTGGCGGAGCTGTACGCCCTGCGCCGGGGCTCGTCGCCGACGGCGGTGCCGGGGGCCCGGGAGGGCGCGGACGCGGGGCTGTACCTGTAACTCCCGGCAGCGCCTTGACGGTGCCTCGATCATGCTTCGATGGTGCTTTGATGGGGGTATGCCCCTGTTCGTCGGAACCTCGGGCTGGCAGTACAAGGACTGGCGGGGCGTCCTGTACCCGGCCGAGGTGCCCGTGCGCCGGTGGCTGGAGGAGTACGCGGCGCGTTTCACGACGGTGGAGCTGAACAACGCGTTCTACCGGCTGCCGAGTCGGGAGAACTTCGCGTCCTGGCGGGACCGGGTCCCCGCCGGCTTCGTGATCGCGGTCAAGGCGAGCCGCTACCTCACCCACATCAAGCGCCTCAAGGACCCCGCGGAGCCGGTCCACCGCCTGATGACCCACGCGGCCGGCCTGGGCGACCGGCTGGGCCCTGTCCTCCTCCAGCTCCCGCCGACGCTCAAGGCGGACCCGGGCCTGCTGGACGCCTGTCTGTCCTGCTTCCCGCGCGGCACGCGGGTGGCGGTGGAACCCCGGCACGACTCCTGGTGGACACGGGAGACCCGGGAGGTCCTGGAGTCCCGGGGAGCCGCCCTGTGCTGGGCCGACGTCCAGGCCCACCCCATGACCCCGCTCTGGCGCACCACCGACTGGGCCTACGTCCGCTTCCACGAGGGCCGGGCCACCCCCTGGCCCCGCTACGGCCGCCGCTCCCTGGAGACCTGGGCCGACCGCATCGCCACGGCCTACCCGATGAAGGCCGACATCTACACCTACTTCAACAACGACCCGGGCGGAGCGGCGGTCCGGGACGCGGTGGCGTTCGGGAGAACGGCGGAACGGGCGGGGCTGGTGGTGAGCCGTACGCCGGAACCGAGCACGAGCGGCGGCTGACTCAGCCCTCCCCGTAAGCCGCCCGCAGGGCATCACGTACGGCTGCCAGCGCCGCGTCCTCCGCCAGGCCCAGGCGCCGTACGCGCTCCGCGTAGGCCTGTGCGGCGGACGACGCCTCGCGTTCCGCGGCCGACCCCGCCGCCGCGACGAACGTCCCGTTGCGCCCGCGGGTCTCGATCACGCCGTCGGTCTCCAGTGCCCGGTACGCCTTGGCCACGGTGTTCACCGCCAGGCCCAGCGACTCGGCCAGCCCACGCACCGTCGGCAGCCGGTACCCCACCGGCAGCACCCCGCCCCGCGCCTGTTCGGAGATCTGCGCCCGTACCTGCTCGTACGGCGGCGCGCTGTCATCGATGTGGATCTTCAAGGTCACGGCCCGATTCTCCCGCACCCGCCAGAAAATGAGAGGCACCCCGTACACGTCCCGCATAGCGTGCGCCCCATGACAGTGATCGTGCGCGACCTGCGCCCCGACGTCCGGTCCGACGCCGAGGGGTTCACCCGGGTCCGGCAGCTGGCCCTCCCCTACATGCTGTTCACCCCGGAGTCCCTGGTCCACGACCTGACCCACGCCCACCCGGCCACGCACCTGCGCCTGCTGGTCGCGGAGGACGCCGGCGAGATCATCGGCACGGCCCAGGTGGGCCTCGCCCACGAGAGCCCGGAGCCGGGCCAGGGCTTCGCCAACGTGTACGTGCATCCGGAGCGCACCGGCCGGGGCGCCGGGGCCCTCCTCGCCCGTACGGCGGAGGCCCACCTGTCGGCGGCGGGCGCGACCACGTCGTACGCCTGGGTCCTGGACGCCCCGTCCAACCGGGCCTTCGCCGAGCGCCGGGGCTACACCGAGAGCCGCTCCGCCCACTTCCTCCGCCTCGACCTCGCGCACGGCACGCTCCCCGCGCTCAGGACTCCCCCGCCCGGCGTCGAGGTGCGCACGGCCGCCGACTTCGGCGACGACCCGCGCCCGCTCTTCGCGCTCGACGCGGAGACCACCCTGGACGAACCGAGCGACATCGACATCGAGTTCGCCGACTACGAGGCCTGGCTGGACGAGACCTGGCGGCACCCGCTGTTCAGCCAGGAGCTGACCTCGGTCGTCCTGGTGGACGGCCGCCCCGCCGCGTTCAGCGCGGCCCGCACCGACGGCGCCGATCGCTACGGCACCGTCATGACCGGCACGGCCCGCGCCTTCCGCGGCCGGGGCCTGGCCAAGCTCGCCAAGAACGACTCCCTGCACCGCGCCCGCGCCGCCGGCTTCACCCACGCCTTCACGGGCAACGACAGCGGCAACGGCCCGATGCTGGCGATCAACAAGTGGTTCGGATACGAAGTCTGCGCAACGGAGGTCAGGTATGTCCGCGAACTCGGCTGAGCCCACGGCGGCGGTGGACGTCGTCCTGGTCAAGGCGGGCCGCACGAAGATCCGTTACCCCGCCGAACTGCTGCACGACGACGGCACCCGGATCGCGGTACGCGCCCCGTGGGCCGGTGACGTGACCCGTGACTTCGGCTTCGTCCGCTTCGAACAGGGCGATGTCTTCACCGAGTTCTACTGGCGCGACCGCTGGTACGCCGTGAAGGAGGTTCGCACCGCCGACGGCACGCTGAAGGGCTGGTACTGCGACATCACCCGCCCGGCGACGCTCACCGGCACCGAGCTGGTCGTCGAGGATCTCGACCTGGACCTGTGGCGTTCCGCCGACGGCACGGACGTACGGCGCCTGGACGAGGACGAGTTCGCCGAGAGCGGGCTGGCGCAGCGGGACCCGACGGCCGCCGAGGCCGCCGCCGCGGCGCTCGACGCGCTGGAGTCCCTGGCCCGTGAAGGCGGTTTCGAGGCACTGCTCACCTGAAGCACCCCCGCTACACCGTCGCCACCACCGCGTACCGCTCGTCGCCCACCTCCTTCCCCCACAGCACCGCGTCCGCCGACAGCCGCTCCACCCGTAGGTCCGCGGTGAGCGGGGACAGCAGGCCGCTGAGCCGGTCGGCGGGTATGCCGACCGGGGTGACGCTCCCCCACACCCCCTCCACCAGCACGAACCGCCCTCCGGGCCGCAGCAGCCCGCGCCAGTGCCGCAGCACGCGCGCGGGGTCGGGCAGCGCCCACAGCACATGCCGTACGAGGACGACGTCGAAGAGCCGCTCGCCCACCGGGGGTGCCGCCGCGTCGCCGAGGAGGAACACCGCGTCGCGCCCGGCGAGCTTCGCGCGGGCCCGCGCCACCATCGCCGGGGAGCCGTCGACCCCGGTGACCCGGTGGCCCTGCTCGGCGGCGAGGAGGGCCAGGCTGCCCGTACCGCAGCCGAGGTCGAGGACGTCGGCGGGGCGCTCGGGCAGCCAGGCGCGGAGCCGTCCCGCCCAGGCCAGGCGCACCTCCGGATCACGCAGCCCGTGATCCGGCTCCTCGTCGAAACCGACGGCCTCCGCATCCCAGTCGACACTCACCGCAACCGTCCGATCACTCTCGTTCGTCATGCCCCAAGAGTGACACCCGCCACTGACACTCGGTCCATGTGACTGCGACCACTGACAGACCGGCACCGATGAGGAACTCTCGCCGAAAGCGTCTACCTCCGTGACACCACGGAACTCGGTAGGCACTGAAGGAGGCACCCATGCGCCGCACAACCGTGCAGAAGCCCCTGAAGAAGACCGACAGCCGCCGGATCCGCGAGGAGGCGGACCAGCGCCCCGCCGGACGCCCCGAGGTGCGCAAGGACATCGCACGCACCTGGTGGCCGGACGGCTGAGGACGGTCAGTCCAGCCGCTTGCGGTAGTGCACGCGGTCGTACGGCCCGTCCACGCGCCGTGCGACGACCTGGTAGCCGTACTTCGGGTAGATCTTCTGGTTCTCCCACATCAGCGCGTTCGTGTAGAGCCTGACCTCGGGCAGGCCGAGCGCACGCGCGCGTGCCTCCACGAACTCCAGCAGCCGCCGTCCCACCCCCTGGCCGTGCGCGTCGGGGTGGACGGCGACGCTGTCCAGGAACAGGTGGTCGTCGTGCGCCTCGATGACGACGAGCCCGATCACCGGTTCCCCCACGACGAACACCCTGCCCGCGGCCACGTTCGCCATGTGGTCCGCCTCCATGGGCTGCGGCACCACTCCGATCCGCGCGATGTAGTGGCCGTACGCCATGTCCGTCACAGCCTTCACGGCCGGTACGTCGGCGGCCCGGGCGGGCCGGATCTCGTCATCGCTCATGCCCCGAACGCTAGCTGCCTCAGCGCAGCCTCAGCTCTCCCTTAAGCCGACCATAAGGATCTCCCTCAGCCGCTCCCAGCAGCAGATTTCACGGTTTCTTGGGGCTAGCTTCTGATCGCCCCCACGGGATCCAGCCCATCCCCGAGGACCGTTCCGAGGAGTCTCCGCATGGTCGCAACCCGCCGCAAGGCCGCCGCCGCCGTCGCAGCCGGCGTGGGAGCCGTCGTGTTCGGTGCCGGGTCGGCGAGCGCGCACGGGACGATGGGCGATCCGGTCAGCCGGGTCGCCCAGTGCTATGCGGAGAACCCGGAGAGCCCCACGTCCGACGCGTGCAGGGCGGCGGTCGCGGCCGGCGGTACCCAGGCCCTCTACGACTGGAACGGCATCCGGATCGGGGACGCGAACGGGCAGCACCGGGCGCTGATCCCGGACGGGAAGCTGTGCAGTGCGAACAACGACGAGTTCAAGGGGCTCGACCTGGCCCGCGCCGACTGGCCGGCGACGAAGGTCGGCAGCGGGTCGTACACCTTCGAGTACCGGGTGACGGCGCCGCACAAGGGCACCTTCAAGGTGTATCTCACCAAGGCCGGTTACGACCCGGCCAAGCCGCTGGCCTGGGCGGATCTGGACCTCGACCACCCGGTCGCGACCACCACCGACCCGGTCGCCGCAGGCGGTTTCTACACGTTCTCCGGCACGCTCCCCGAGCGGACCGGCCGCCAGCTGCTGTACGCGGTCTGGCAGCGCTCGGACAGTCCGGAGGCCTTCTACTCCTGCTCGGACGTGGACTTCGGGGCCGGTGGTACGAACGCCGCCGCCTCGCCGGCGCCGGCCGCCTCCGCCCCCAGTGACGAACAGATCGCGGCCGGTGCCGACAAGTCGACGGTGGAGCACGGCGGTCACGGTGACGACGACGCGAGCACATCGGCCGAGCCGGTCGCGGAGGCGGACGCGCCCGAGTCCGCCGGGGGCTCGGCGACGGCGACGGGGACGGGGACGACGCTGGCCGCGACCGGTGGGGACGGCAGCACGCCGTATCTCGCGATCGGCGGGGCCGCCGCCCTGGCGCTGGGTTCCGGCGCGCTCTTCCTGACGGTACGGCGGCGGGAGCGCCGGCACTGATCCCTCATGACTCCGGGGCCTGACCGGCGGCTCAGGCCGGACAGGCCCCGGCGGCGTTCAGTTGGGCAGCGGCTCAGCTGAACGCCGACGCACAGGTGGTGGCGGAGGCGTGCGCGGGGTCGAGCGCGTTGGCCACCTCGTGGAAGGCGATCCGGTCGAAGAGGCCGATCGCCACGTGCTCGGAGAGGTCGAGCGGGCAGAGGTCCTGGAGCAGGACGTTGTCGACGTCCGAGCCGCTCAGGTACTGGCTCTGCCAGGGGGTCGCCACCTCGTCGTACTTGGTGGCGATGACCGTGTAGTGCACTCCCGGGACGGTGTCGCCGCCCGCGTTGAGCTTGGTGAGGAAGGCGGAGCCGGGGATCTGGTCGGCGAGGCCGGGGGTGGTGGCCTTGATCAGGTCCGAGGCGCCGGGGAAGTACGGCAGCAGGTTGGTGAGGCCGCTGAGGGTGGCGCCGTGGTTGTCGGGGGCGAGGCCGACGAGGGCGTTCACCTTGGCGGCGCCGCCGAGGAACCTCAGGTAGTAGCGGGGCATCATGCCGCCCTGGGAGTGGCCGACGAGGTCGGCCTTGGCGGCGCCGGTCGCGCTGAGCACCTTGTCGACGAAGGCGGAGAGTTGCTCTGCCGACTTGTCGATGGGGCCGAGGCCGTAGAAGACGGGGACACCGGACAGCTGGCCGTAGTCGAGGGAGAAGACGCAGTAGCCGCGGTCCTCCAGGTACGGGGCGAGGGAGAGCCAGTTGTCGACGGAGTTGCCGAGGGTGCCGTGGACCAGGATCACGGGCCGGGGATGGGCGGCGGAGGGGCGGCAGGAGTAGTCGTTCCAGCCGGTGGTGGGGGCGCTGGAGGCGTGGGCGGTGGCGGCGGGAACGGTGGCGACGGCGGCGGCGAGGAGCAGCGCGGTGAGGGGTCTGAGCACTCGTTTCCAGGGCAGCATCGGGTGATCTCCTTGCGGCTCAAGGGAGGTACGACGGCCTTACGCCCTGTGATCCGGATCACGAAGGATGCTGTTCACTCATCAAGTTACGGACGAGTAGTGCAAGCGTGAAGTTACGCGTCAGTAAAACTTCCGGGTAACCGGTCACACGCCGGATACCTGATGGGGTGTCACCAGCTGGGCCTCAAGGGACCATAGGGCGCGATACGGGCCAAAGAGTGCCGCAACACGCGCACTTCACCCTCCCCCAGCACCTCGCTCCACCCCCGCACGACCTCCGCGGCCACCTCTTCCGCGGCCCGCGTGCACGCCCACCCCCGCTCGGTGAGCACGATCAGCCGGGCCCGCGCGTCCCCCGGATGCGGCCGGCGCTCGGCGTACCCCTTGCGCACGATCTCGTCGACGAGCTGGCTCGCCGCCTGCTTGGTCACCCCGAGATGCGCGGCGAGCTCGGTGACCGTGGCCCCGTCCGGGGCGAGCCGTGCGAAGGCGAAGCCATGGGCGGGCCTGACCCCCTCGAAACCGCGCGCGACGACCCCCTCGTCGATACGCCGGGTCAGCTCGCCGGCTGCGGCGAGCAGGGCTGCGGACAGGGCCATGGCCTCGGAGTTCTGCACGGAGGCATTGAAACACCCTTGACGGGATGGTCAAGCGGCTTGACCATGGAGCCAACTAGTCAAGCAGCTTGACCATATTGTCCACGGAGGCACCCATGCCCGTCGTCCGTTCCGCCGAGGCCACCACGCACGAGATCCACGGCGCCCGTTTCGTCTCGTACGCCTCCCCCCTCACCGGCAGCAAGGAGCTGTGCGCCTGGCGCGGCGAGATCCCGGCCGGGACCAAGGCCCCCGCGCACACCGTCACCCGGGAGGAGATCTTCCATCTGCTCGTCGGCGAGCTCCTGATCACCCTCGACGGCCGCACCGACCGCGTCCGCGCCGGTGACACCGTCATCGTCAATCCCGGTGCGACCCTCGCCGTCGAGAACCCGACCGACCACACCGCGCTCTCCTGGGTCACCACCTCCGTCGGCCTGGAGGCGGAACTGTCCGACGGCACCCGGATCGCGCCGCCGTGGGCCAACTGACGTATACGAAAGGGGATGGGGTGTCCGTGGCCGCCGTCGAACTCCCGCGGCGGCCACGGACGTGCGTCACGGGCGAGGGAGCCTCAGCGTCTTGGCGGTGTGCGGCCGGGCGGCCCGGGCGACCGGCTCCGCATCGCTCGCGCCTCGAACAGCGTCGGCGGGCGGGGGCGTCGACGAGTTCCGCGGGCCCTGCTGGCGCGGCTCGCAGCAGGGGTTCTGGCAGGGCAGGAAGACCACCAGTCCGACGAAGCCGGTCGCGGTGCGGTGACCGGGGCCGGGCGTGACGCGGGCCGGGGCGGTCGGCTGGTTCCTGCCCGGCGGGGTCGGGTGGGGGCTAAAGTGCATGGAAGGCGTCCCTTTCGTATGGCGTCCTGGCGGGGAGTCCGCCCGGCCGGTGGCCTCGGAACCGGTGGCCGGATCGGGGCTCCCCTCCTTCTTTTTCTTTCTCTCTTCTTCCTGTTCTCTTCTTCGGGCTTCTCTTCTTCGGACTTCGGACCGGTTCAGCGGCCGGCGGCGAACTCCTGCAGCCGGTCGACCAGTTGCCGGTCGGGCCGGGCGACTATGACGCGGCCGGGGGTGCGCGCGGCGAGCCGGTCGATCTCGATCTCCAGACCGCCGGTGGGGGCCAGGGCGGTGGAGCCGTTGGCGCGGACGTAGCGGGCGAAGAGTTCGAGGCCGTCGAGGAAGGAGCGGTCGGGGGGTGCGGTGTCGGCCATGGAGTGGGTGAGCTGGTGGAACCAGTGCCGGGCCCGCCTGGACTCGCCGAGGGCCAGATGGTGCAGGTGCAGGCAGTAGGCGGCGGCACGGCTGCCGGCACCCGCCGCGAGCTGCCACCAGAACTGGGCGGACTCGGGGTGGCGGGTGAGGTAGAGCAGACAGGCGAAGGCGAGGGCGCCGTCGACGTCCAGGTGTTCCTCCGTCAGCGGCCCGCGGTCCGGCCCTTCGGCGATCTTGGCGACGTGGTCGGCGACGGCCGGTTCGTTGAGCACCCACCGGCACACCACGCCCAGGCGCTGGCCGGCCTGGGCCGCGCGGGCGATCTCGGTGATCGGGGTACGCCGGCCGGCATCGGCGGCGAGCCGGCGAAGGCCCGCGGCGACGTCGAAGCGGCGCGGGGCCGTGACGGGCAGCCGGACCTCGTCCAGCAGGGCGTCGAGAGCGCTGGTCACGGTCGTTCCCCCTTCTGCTGGGGCTTCTTGCGTTCGTCGGGCAGGCCGAGCTTGATGCGCAGGCGCTCCTTGCCGCGGCGCAGGTGGTGGCCGACGGTGCGTTCGTCGATGCCGACGTACCAGGCGACCTTGGCGGTGGGGTAGCCGAGGATGTAGCGCAGCACGATCACCTCGAACTGGCGGTTGGGCAGTTCCGCGATCGCCTCGTAGACCCCGCTGGTCGACTCCATCTTCTGCAGCTTGTCCCGGGCCGTGGCCAGCGCCGGGGCCAGCGCCTGGGCGATGGGCCCGTTGATGACGAACGCCGGTGCGCGGCCTTCGCGTTCGAGGCGGTCGTGCACGGCCCGCCGCATGATCGCCCAGGCGCCCTGTTCGAGGGAGCCCGAGCTCAGCAGTTCCGTCCAGCCCGCGTGGATCTGGAGGAAGACCTCGTGGATGACCTCTTCGGCCGCCTCACGGGTCCCGAAGTGGATTTCCGCGTAGGCGTGGAACGGTTCCTGGTGTCCGAGGTAGAAGGCCTCGAAGTCCAGCGGCAGGTCCAGCGGCAGGTACAGGGACTGCGACAGCCTCACGCCCTGGTCCGGGGTTGGGGCGCCCTCTGGGGCGTCGTCGTGACTCATGCGGACCTCCCGGCGGCACGGCACATGGGCAGGCTCTTCCTCTCCATCGAGGGTCGGCTGGGACCGGCGCCAACTCGATTGCGCCGACGGCCCGTTGGGCCTGACACCTACTCAAGTGATTCCTGGGGCGGATCACTCACGGCCCGGGGAAAAAATCGCCCGGCACCCCCGCCCCACCGCGTGCTGCAATATTCAACAAGCACTGCTAGTCACCCTCGGTAGCGCTTTGACCAGGCCCAACCCGTCCGGGTGAACTGCCGAACAGTCTTGCGTAACCCCCAGCGTGTTCTGCATCACACCAGGTCCACCGCCCCCGCGCACATCCGGCGCACACCAGCGCACAGCAGCGCACGCCCGCTCCGCACACACCCCCAAGCTTCACTAAGAGTGACAACAGTCGTCGATGAACCCGACCACCCGGCACCGAGACGCGCAGGGGGCCTCCCCTTGACACGGTCACCTTATCGGCAACACTGTAGCCATTATGAGCACCTGGTCTGAGCCCCAGTCCGATTCACGATTCGTCGTGGTGGACGGTCTGCGGATCCACTACAAACGCGCCGGGCACGGCCCGGCACTCGTGCTGCTGCACGGCAGCGCCTCCTCGCTCCAGCACTTCGACCGTGCGACGGGGCTGCTGGCGGAGTCGTTCGACGTCATCCGCCCCGACCTGCCGGGGTTCGGGCTGACAGGACCGCGCGCGGACCGGGACTACCGCGTTCCGGCGTACGCGGCGACGGTGGCGGGCCTCCTGGCGGAACTGGGGGTGCCGTCCTACGCGGTGGCCGGCAACTCGCTGGGCGGCGACATCGCCTGGAACCTCGCGCTGGACCACCCGGAGCTGCTGACCGGCCTGGTGCTGGTCAACGCCACCGGTTACCCGGAGAAGGCGGTGCCGGCGGGCCTGCGGCTGACCCGCAACCCCCTGCTGCGCCCCGTACTGCGGCGGGTGATGCCGCGCGGTGCCATCGAGCGCAACCTGCGCGCGAACGTCGGCTCCCGGTCGACGATCGTGGACGACGCCATGGTGGACCGCGCCCACCAGCTGATGAACCGGCCCGGCAACCGCTCGGCGTTCGTCGACTTCTGCAACACCGACCAGCCCGACCGCAGTACGCGGATCCCCCGCATCGCGGTGCGCACGCTCGTGCTGCGCAGCGCGGGCATCGACGGCCAGCACTTCGCCCGCGACATCCCCGGCGCCCAGGAGCTGGTGCATCCCCACGGCGGTCATCTGCTGCCGGAGGAGGAGCCGCGGTGGGTCGCGGACGCGATCGCGACGTTCCTCGGCTCCTGCGCCGACACCCCCACGCACTGAGGCCGAGGAGGCCCGTTCCATGAAGTACTTCGTCGCGTCGGGCGAGGACCGCGTGCTCACCGCCGGCTCACGGCGAGCCCTGCGCGGCGGTTTCACCGAACTGTCCGACGGCGTCACGCACTACGAGCTGACGGGCCCCGAGGACGGGGACGTGGTCGTGATGGCGGGCGGACTGACCGTCCCGCTGTTCTACTGGGACGGACTCGTCACCGAGCTGCACGCCCACGGGCTGCGGACCCTGACGTGCAGCGCGTACGGCCGCGGTTACTCGGACCGGGTGCGGGCGCGCTACGACGAGACGCTGTTCGTACGGCAGTTGGCCGAGCTGACGGACCGGCTCGGTCTCACGGCGCGGCCCCTGCACCTCGTCGGCACCTCCATGGGCGCCCTGGTCGTCATGGCGTACGCCGCCCGGTACCGCCCGCTGGTGTCCACCCTCACCGTCGTCGGCCCCGCCGGTCTCGCGACACCGCGGCCGGCTTCCCCGCACCGGCTGCTGCGCAGCGACCTGCTGGCCGGTGCCGTCGCCCGGCGGCGCGGCCGGCGGATCCTCCTGGGGCACCTGGGGCAGAACGTCCGGGACCCCGAACTCGGCGCCGAACTCACCGAGATGGTCCTCGACACCTTCCGCTTCGAGGGTTCGCTGTACGCGGTCTTCGACACGCTCCAGCACCTGCGGGTCTCCGGCCGTGACGACCTCTTCCGGCAGACGGGGGCGCTGGGCGTACCGACGCTGCTCCTGTGGGGCGACGAGGACCGCGTCACCCCGCCGGTCCACTTCGACACGGCACGCGCCCTGCTGCGGCCCCGGCACCACCACGTGATTCCCGAATGCGGGCACATGGCCCCGTTCGAACGGCCCCGCGACGTCGCCGACCGGCTCGTCCCGTTCGTGGCCGCACACACCGAAAGGCCCGACTCATGAACCACCCGCAGGTCATCGACGTGCTGGTCATCGGCGCGGGCCCCTCGGGCTCCGCCCTGGCGATCGACCTGGTACGCCGGGGGCTCGACGTACGGATCGTCGACAGGGCTCCCCATGCCTTCGACGGCTCCCGTGCCAAGGGCGTCCAGCCCCGCAGCCTCGAAGTCCTCGAAGACCTCGGCGCCCTCGACGCCGTGCTGGCCGGCGGCAGCGTCTATCCCAGGCTCGGGCTCCACGCGGGCCCGCTCGCCGTGCCCTGGAAGATGTTCCCCCACAGGGAGGCGACCCCGGACGTCCCGTACCCCAACACCTGGCTGATCCCGCAGTTCCGCACGGACCGGGCCCTGCACGCCCGGCTCGGTGAGCTCGGCCGCGGGATCGAGTTCGGCAGGGAACTGACCGCGCTGGCCCAGGACGAGGACACGGTCGTCGCCGAAGTGACGGGCCCCGACGGCACGGAGGAGATCGCCGCCCGCTACGCCGTGGGCGCCGACGGTGGTTCCAGTGCGGTGCGCAAGCGGCTCGGCGTCGGCTTCGTCGGGACGACGGACGAGAGCGACCGGGTGCTCATCGTCGACGCCACCGTGACCGGCCTGGCCCGCGACCGGTGGCACATGTGGCCAGGCCGGGGCGGCCGGCTGATCGGCGCCTGCCCGCTCCCCGGCAGCGACCTGTTCCAGTGGATGATCCGTCTCACGCCGGACGAGGAGCCGCCGTCGGAGAAGGCCGACATCCTCCGGCGGATCCACGACCACACCCACAACCGGCGCATCCGGCTGCACGACATCCACTGGAAGTCGGTGTTCCGGCCCAACATCCGCCTGGCGCGGAGCTACGGCCGGGGACGGGTCTTCCTCGCCGGTGACGCCGCGCACGTCCACACCCCGGCCGGCGCCCAGGGCCTGAACACCGGCATGCAGGACGGCTACAACCTCGGCTGGAAGCTCGGCCAGGTCCTCGCCGGGGCCGACGCGACGCTGCTGGACACCTACGAGGCCGAGCGGCAGCCGATCGCCGCCGGAGTCCTCGGCCTGTCCACGGAGAAGTGGGGCGGCATCGCCAGGCTCGACCCGTCGAGCATGAAGCGGGGCAAGGACGAACAACAGCTCGCCCTGACCTACTACGGCGGCCCGCTCGCCCCCGCCGACAGCGAGCGCACCGGCACCCTGCGCGTGGGCGACCGCGCCCCGGACGCCGAGCTGCTCGGCGCCGACGGCACCCGGACCCGGCTGTTCGACCTCCTCCGCGGACCGGACTTCACCGCCGTCGCCTACGGCCCCGGGGCGGCCCGGGACCTCGAACGCCTCCCCTGGCCGGCGGCCGGCGCCCGGCTGAAGCGGCTCACCGTCGGGGCGGCCCCGGCCGACGGCCTCACCTTCTCCGACCCCGGGAACACCCTGCGCGGTGCCTACGGCCTGACCGGCGACACGCTGCTGCTCATCCGCCCCGACGGCTACCTCGGGTCCATCGCCACCCGGGACGTCCTCACCACCACCCAGACCGCCGTGCGCGCGATGACGCCACCGGCAAGGAGCCGCACCACGGCCCGGCAGAGCCACCCCTCCCCCGGTCCGGGGACCCCCGCATGAGCCGCACCCTGCTGCGCGGGGCTCGGGTCGTCACGATGACACCGGAAGGAGCAACTCCGCGAGTCCGGGGACCGGCTGCTGCGCACCGTCCAGGGGACGTGGACACCTACGCCTGACACCCCGCGACGACGCCGAGGCGCAACTGTGCGAGGTCGTCCGCGCCGGCCGGGCCCGAGCACCGGGGCAAGGCAAGGGGTCAGACGTCGTCGCGCAGGCGGGCCAGCCCGTCGAGGAGGAGTTCGAGGCCGAAGGAGAACTCGTCCTCGATCGGAACGGGCATCGCCCCGGCGACGGCGGCGGTCGCCGGGAACAGCTCCGGGTCCACGCTCCGGAAGACGGCGGCGAGTTGTGTGTCGTCGGGTTCCCCCGCGCCGCCGTGGCCGTTGACCTGGATGGCGAATCCGAGGACGTAGCGGGCCAGGGTCGCGTACGCGTGCGCGGCCGTGCGCGGCGGGAAGCCGCTGTCGAGCAGCACCGCGACACAGTGCTCCCGCAGCACCATCGCGTTCGGCCCCAGGGGAATCCGCTCGACCATCAGCCGCGCCGCGTTCCGGTGCCGGGCCAGGGCGTCGAACATGGTGTGCGCGACCGTCCGCAGCGCCTGCTGCCAGCCCATCGCGAGGAGTTCGCCGCCGTTCAACCGCACGGCTCCGAACATGCGGTCCACGACGTGGGCGACCAGCGCCGCCCGGTTGTCGAAGTGCCGGTACAGCGTGGCCGTGCCCGAGCCCAGGCGCTGGGCCAGCGTCCGCATCGAGAGAGCGTCGGCGCCCTCCTCGTCCACGATCCGCAGCGCGGTGGAGACGATGCGCTCCAGCGGCACAGGCGGACGCCCCGGCGAACGCCGCACCGATGCCGCGCCCTCTCGCGCGGGTCCAGCTGCTGTCACGGAACGTCCCACCTCCTCGGCCGGCACCATAACAGCAACACCGTATCCGGTATGACGCCCACCGGACCGCCCAAGCGGGTCGACGCCATCACGCTGCGCGCCATCGCCCGCGAGATGGGCATGACCGCCAACGCGATCTACGGCTACGTCGCGAACCGGGACGACCTGGTCACCATGCTCATCAACGACGTGTGCACCACCCTGGCCGACGCCGTGAACGCCGCCTGGGAGGCCGGCCCCGCCCCGGATGCCGCACGCCGGGTCTGTACCGGACTCACCGCCCTCGCGGCAGCCGCGTGGCCGCACGCCCGGCATCTCTACGAGGACAGCGCCTTCGACTGGCCCGACTTCGACTCGGGGCTCATCGACAAGGTACGGCCCGTTCTTCCAGGAGGAACTCGCCCGGCTCGTACAGATGCTGGACGTCCCGCGCCGGAGTTGAAGTGCGACGGGTCATGGAGCGCCTGTTCACCGGCCGACCCACCCACAACGACGGCAAGCCGACCAAGAACAACCTCTGGCGAGCGGCACGCGTCCGCCGGGCAACGGGCAAGAGAGCCGACGACTTCAGCAGCGGGTTGCGCCCGCATCGACCGTCATCGCCACCCTCCTCGCCGAGAACGCCGCACTCCGCGAGCAATTCGCAAAGCGCCCCGGCATCGCCGTCCCGCTGCCTCTCGCCCGTCGAGAGTGAGCCGACTTGAGAAGCCGTGGCGGCCTCCGCCGCTTCCGGCAAGCGATGACCGAAGCACTGTCGCGAAGCCCTCCAGACCGCTGAACAAGGTCGCTGGCAAGAACCCTGTGGCTGGTGACACGTTCATTGATGACGCCCGACCTCCTAGACCCTGTTTTCGCTGGTCAAACGCATTTGGTGAGCCAAGGTAGCCCTCCGAGTACTAGTTACCAGGGGGCCTGGTAAGGCGGTCCGCGGGCTCTCGGCCCCTGCTGGAATTGACATCAGCGAAAGGGCGCAAGGCGGAAAGCCGCGTGAATCCCGATCGCGGTATTTGAATCCGTCTTCCGCAGAATCATTGAGGAGTTTTCGCGATGTATCACGTTGCTGTCTACTTCGATGTCAAGCCCGGTCGCGTCGACGAGTTCATCGCGGCCTCGCACCTGGACGGGCGCGAGTCCAACGCCAACGAGCCGGGCACGCTGCGGTTCGAGCTGATCGCCGACGAGAACATCCCGAACCGGTTCTACCTCAACGAGGGCTACGAGAGCCTCGACGCGTTCAACACCCACGCCGCGGGCCCGTACTTCCAGCAGTTCTTCGACACCATCGTCCCGCTCGTCGAGGGCGGCGAACCGACCTGGCTCATCCGCGGCAACCGCGTGGAAGACCCGTCGGCCTGACGGCGCACGCCCCAGTCCGCCGGCCTCACCAGTCAGGAACAGTGATGTCCACACTCATGCTGATAGCCAGCTTCCAGGCCAAGCCCGGCTACGAGGACCAGCTGCGCGATGAGCTCAACGCCATGATCGAGCCGTCAGAAGCAGAGGAGGGCTGCCTCGGCTACCGGCCGATGTCGGACCCGAACCGCTCGGGCGCGATGGTCTGCCTGGAGGAGTGGGCTGACGAAGCCGCACTCCAGTACCACTTCACGACGCCGCACTTCAAGCGCATCAACGACGCGCTCGGAACCATCCTGCTCGAACCGTTCGGTCTGCGTCGGCTCACCGACCTGCCCGACGACGCAGGCAACTGAGCGGGGCGTTCGCCCGGCGCGGCGCACACGCCGGGCGAGCGCCCGACCACGCCCCACCCTTCCCCCTCCCACTGATCTGGAGCAACCATGTACCACGTCGCTGTCTACTTCGACGTCAAGCCCGGTCGCGTCGACGAGTTCATCGCGGCCTCGCACCTGGACGGGCGCGAATCCAACGCCAACGAGCCGGGCACGCTGCGGTTCGAGCTGATCGCCGACGAGAACATCCCGAACCGGTTCTACCTCAACGAGGGCTACGAGAGCCTCGATGCGTTCAACACCCACGCCGCGGGCCCGTACTTCCAGCAGTTCTTCGACACCATCGTCCCGCTCGTCGAGGGCGGCGAACCGACCTGGCTCATCCGCGGCAACCGCGTCGAGGACCCGTCGCAGGCGGTGGCCGTCGTCGGCGACGGCGCACTGGCCTTCCGCTACGCCGACCACGTCGCGCTGCGGGTCGGCGACTACGACGAGTCGATCGCCTTCTACACCGAGAAGCTCGGCTTCGAGCTGGTCAAGGAGTGGACGCTCGGCGACGCGGCGCCCGGCATGCGGTTCGCCTACGTCCGACTGGGCGAGTTCGAGATCGAGCTGATCGGAGACGGGCAGCCCAGCCCGGCCGCCGAGCAGAACGACATCGGCGACCACCTCGGACGCAGCGGATACATCCACCTGTGCCTGCGCGTAGCCGACCTGGACAAGAGCGTCGAGGAGCTGCGGGGCCGCGGGGTCACCATCTTCGCCGAGCCGTTCGTGGTCGACCCGATCGGCCAGCGTCTGGCGATGATCAAAGACAACAGCGGCAACGTCATCGAGCTGGCCCAGGCCATCGCCGCCTGACCGGTCCGGCTCGTCTGTCCCGGACCCGGTCGCGCCGTCCGAGACAGACGAGCCTCCCGGGCACACGTCGAGCACACGGGCCCACCGTCTCCGCCAGGGGGCCATAACAGTCCCTGACCAGACAGGTACTGCCAGGGCCACCCTGGAACCGCCGGACCGGTGTCGGCGGCGCCACACTGGGACCATGGACCGCAGCAAGGAGATCGCCGACTTCCTCCGCACTCGCCGCGCCGCGATCGGTCCGGACCAGGCCGGGCTTCCCTCCGACGGGCGCGTCCGCCGCGTCCCGGGCCTGCGCCGGGACGAAGTCGCACGCCTGGCAGGCGTGAGCACCGAGTACTACACCCGCCTGGAACAAGGGCGCGCCGGCAACCCCTCCACCGAGGTCGTCGAGGCCCTGGCCCGGACCCTCCAGCTCGACTCGTCCGAACGCGAGCACCTCACCGACCTGCTGCTGCCCGGCCCTCACGTAGCACGCCGCACCCCTAACCGGCCGCCTCGGGTCCGGCCCGGCCTGCATCTGATGCTGGAGACTCTGAGCCACGTGCCGGCGTTCATCCTCGGGAGACGCACCGACGTGCTGGCCTCCAACCACCTCGCCAGGGTCGTCCTCACCGACTTCGACGCCCTGCCGGCCACCCGGCGTAACCTCGCCCGCTACTACCTCTTGGACCCGCAGGCCCGCGAACGCGTCGGCGACTGGGGCAAGATCGCCTCAGAGACGGTGGCCATCCTGCGGATGGAGGCCGGCCGCTACCCGGGCGACCGTCAGCTCGCCGACCTCGTCGGAGAACTCACCCTGCTCTGCCCCGAGTTCTCGACGTGGTGGAACGACCACACGGTCCTGCGCCGCACCCATGGCGCCAAGCACTACTTCCACCCGGTCGTCGGCGATCTCCACTTCTCCTACGAGTCGTTCCAAGTCCCCGGCGACACCGAGCAGACGCTGTGCGTCTACAACGTAGAACCAGGCTCCGACACCGCCCAGGCACTCCAGCTCCTGAGCAACTGGACCGCGCCCGAGATCACCACCCCGCCCGCCGGCTGACAGCCCCGGTCCGCCGACCCGGCTACCCGGCTACCCGCAGCGGCTGTCGAAAGCCACGCGTCACACCTGCAATCCGCTGCCGCGCGGCTGGAAACCAGGAGCCGGGTCGAGTCCGACAGGGTCGTCCGTCGCAGCACAGGACGCCGTCGCGTACGCGTGCCATGGCGTCTGAAGAGAGGAGGGTGAGGTGGGTGCCGTCGTCCTCGCGGTCAGTCGGCGAGAGCGGCTGGACGTACGGCTTCCGCCCCGAAGCGACGGCGGGCACGGTCGGCGGCCGCTTCGGCGGCTCGGGCCCGGGCGTCGCCGGGATCCAGGGAGAGCTGGCGACAGGCGCGGTCGGCCGGCAGCAGGTCGTCGGCACGGATCACGAAGGCGCGGACTCTCGCGCGTTGCAGGCCGAGGCCGGCCAGCAGGCCCAGGGCCACCGCCGCGAGGGCGGGCGAGTGGTCGGTGGACTCCGGCAGGGTCCGCGTGCGCGTGGTGGAGCTGCGGTCGGCGTATCTCACCGTGAGGGCGAGCCGGCCGGCGACCTGGCTCTCACCGCGCAGGCGCAGGCCGACCTGTTCGGCAAGTCCCAGGACCGCCCGGTGCTGCCGCGCCGGATCGAGACAGTCCTGGTCCAGCACAAGGTCGGCACTCAGATGGGTCGCCGGTTCCGCGGGGACCACCGGGCGGAGGTCATGGCCGCGGGCGCGCTCGGCCAGCAGTCGTGCCTGGCCGGCTCCGAGGAGCCGTTGCAGGGTCGCTGCGGGCAGGTCGGTGATCTGGCCGATGGTGTGCAGGCCGTACCTGCTGAGCGTCGAGGCTGTGGCACGGCCGATCCCGGGCAGCGCGGTGACCGGGCGTGGGTGCAGCCATTCGGCGGCCCGTTCGACGGGGACCCAGGTGGTGTCCCCGGGCGCGGACGCGTCGGCCGCCATGGCGGCCAGCATCCGGTTGCCCGCGAGGCCGGCGCTGCTGTCGATGCCGTAGAAGAGCTTCAGCCGGATCATCGCCGTCTGGACCATGTCGTAGGGAGACAGGTCGAAGTACCGGAGCGCCGACGTCAGGTCGAGCTGTACGGCGTCGGGCGGTACCGCCTGCACATGAGGCGTGACCTCAGACATCAGTTCGATTATATCGGCGTACTGGGCCTCGGTCAGTGCCGCGTGCAGGTGCAGGTGGGCGATGTGCCGCTGCCGTGCGCTCGCCCCGCTCATCCCGCGCTCCCTGGGCTGCGGTGGCCGAACTTCTTCAGGTCGGCGGAACGGGTACCCGCCGGCTGGAGATCGGCGTACGGGTGGAGGCGGGCGCCCGCGGTGCCGTCGACCAGGGTGCGCCGCGGCTGGGCGGGGGTCGGGTGCGGACTGCTCCGGCCGAGGAGGGCGAGGGCGGCCTCGGGGCCGTCGTCCCGGCGCGCGGCGGCGATCTCGTCCAGGTCCCAGGCCATGGTCCCGACGACGGTACGACGGGTGCCGCGCACCTGGACCGTGCCGCGCACCAGCAGCAGCCCGCTGTGGAACACGGTGTGCGCGCAGGCCGGATGGGAGTCCTCGAAGAACGCCAGGTCGACGAGTCCGGAGCCGTCCTCCAGGGTGACGAAGATGATCCGCTTGCCGCTCGCGATCGGCGGGGTCTGGGTCGAGGCCCGCACCCCCGCGACCAGGACCTGCCGGCCGGCGCGCATACCCGCCAGATGCGCCGCGTCGGTCGCGCCGATCTCCCGCAGCAGCCGGTGGTGGTGCTCCATCAGGTGCCGGGAGACGTCGATGCCGAGGGTGTTCAGCTCGGCGCTCAGGGCCTCGCGCCCGGTCATCTCCGGCAGCCCGCTCGGTTCCGCCCCGCCGACGGCGTCCGCGCTGATGGGCAGTTGGCCCGCGCCTGCGGACCGGCTGCGGGACTGGTGGTGGAGTTCGGCGATCTGGAGCAGCAGGTCACGGCGGGTGAGGCGGCCGTCGTGCAGACAGTTCAGGGCACCGATCCCGGCGAGGCGCTCGGCGACCGGTCTGCTGGGACGGGCCCGCTGCCAGAAGTCCGACAGCGAACCGTACGGCTGCCCCTCCTCGATCCGCGCGCACTCCGCCTCGCTGATCCCGTGCACCGCGGAGAGGGCAAGCCGTACGCCCCACCGGTCCCCGTCGGCCTTCTCCACGGTGTGCCGCACCCGTGAGTCGTTGACGTCGACGGGCAGGACGGGAACCCCGCCCCGGCGGGCGTCGGAGACCAGGACCCGCTTGGGCCACATGCCGGGGTCGTGTTCGAGGAGGCCGGACAGCAGGAACGCCGGGTAGTGCGCCTTGAGCCACGCGCTCTGCAGCGCGGGGACGGCGAAGGCGACCGCGTGGGCGCGGCAGAAGCCGTAGGCGCCGAAGGCCTCCACGGTCTTCCACACCTCGTCCCGGACGGCCGCGCCGTAACCACGCGCGCGGGCCTCCTGATGGAACCAGTCCCTGATCCTGGGCAGTTGACCCTTGTCGCCGAGCGCCCGCCGGGTGATCTCCGCGAAGGCCCGGTCGCAGCCGGTCAGCACGGACAGCGTCTCGATGATCTGCTCGTGCCAGATGGTCACGCCGTAGGTGTCGGACAGGACCGGTTCGAGATCCGGGTGAGCGTAGACGGGCGTGCCGCCGTGCCGGGCGGCGATATAGCGCTCGGGCATGCCGCCGGCGACCGGGCCGGGACGGAAGAGGCTGATGTCGGCGATGACGTCCTGGACGTCGCGGGGCTGGAGCCGGGACAGCAGGTCCTGCTGGCCGGGCGACTCCAGCTGGAACAGGCCGAGGGTCTGGCCGGCCTGGATGAGCTTGAAGGCGAAGACGTCGTCGAGCGGCACTTGTTCGGGGTCGTCGAGGTCGATGTGATTGCCGGTGGTGCGCTCGATCTCGGCGACCGCGTGGGCCATCGCGGACTGCATGCGCACGCCCAGGACGTCGAGTTTGATGTTGCCGAGCGCCTCGATCTCCTCCTTCGCGGCCATGGCCATGGGGTAGTCGCCCTGGGGGGTGGGCTGCACCGGCAGCCGGTCCAGGAGGCCGGCGTCGCTGATGACCACGCCGCAGGGGTGCATGGCCATGCCGTGGACCAGGGAGTCGAGGCCTTCGGCGAGTTCCCACAGCGGGCCGTACCGGTGTGCCTCGGCGGCCAGTCGCCGCAGTTCGGGCAGTTCGGCGAGGGCACTGCCGATGTCGCAGGCGCGCAGGTGCGGGAAGCTCTTGGCGATCCGGTCGACGTCGGCGGGCGGGATGCCGAGGGCGAGGCCGGTGTCGCGCAGGGCCCGGCGGGCGCGGTAGGTCTCGGGCATCGCGGTGACGGCCACCCGCTCCTTGCCGAAGCGTTCGAAGATCGTGTCGTAGCACTCCAGGCGGCGGGCGGACTCCACGTCGATGTCGATGTCGGGCAGCGACTCCCGGCGCCGACTCAGGAAGCGTTCGAACAGCAGGCTGTGGTCGAGCGGGTTGGCGGTGGCGATGTCCAGGGCGTGGCAGACCAGGGAGCCGGCGCCGGAACCGCGGGCCGCGACCCGGATGCCCTTGGCCCGGATGTCGGCGACGACCTGCCCGATGGCGAGGAAGTACGAGTCGTAGTTCCAGTGGGAGATGACGGCGAGTTCCTCGTCCAGCCGGGCGAGCGCCTGCGGGTCGCGGTCGAGGCCGCGCCGGGCCAGGCCGGCCTCACAGCGCAGGCGGAGCAGCCGGGCCGCGCCGTCCGCTCCGGGGTCGGCGCCGAAGAGCGCCGGTTCGGGGAGGTGCGGGGTGCGGAGGCCGAGGTCGGCCGCCGGGTCGACGGTGCACGTGGTCGCGGTGTCGGCGGTGTCCGCCAGCAGCCGGCGGGCCCGGTGGACGTCCGTTCCGGCGCATTCGGCGATCATGCGGGCGACGGTCTCCATTCCTCGCTCGTCCTTGAGCCAGCGCTGCCCGCTGTCCAGGCGGCGCCGGTCGATGGGTCTGAGCAGCCGGGCGGCGTCCAGGACGTCGGCGAGGCGGTGCTGGTCGGGGTCGGCGTAGCGGACGGCGTTGGAGAGTACGGCGGTGGTGCGGGTGCGGTCGGCCAGGGCGAGGGTGCGGGCGGCCAGTCGTAGCGATCCCGCCCCGACGCCGAAACGTTTCTGCGCAACGATCTCCAACCGGACCCCACTCCCGAAGATCTCCTTCCAGGGCGCCAGCAGCCTCACCGCGACGTCCTCCCGGCCCACCGACAGCGCCCGCACCGGTTCCGAGAGCGGGCCGAGCAGCACGGTCAGGCCGGGGCCGCCGTACTCGCGCAGCGCCTCCCACGGCACCACCGGTGCCGTGCCGGACACGGCGCCGACATGGGCGGCCGACGTGATCCGGCACAGCCGCGCCCAGCCCTCCCGGTTCCGCGCGAGCAGCGCGAACCGCAGCGGCGGCTCGATCACGTGCGCGCCGCCGCGCGCCGGGGTGCGGCGGCGCTGGGCGGGCGGCGCGGGCGCCAGGGCCCGTACCGCCAGGTCGATGCCGAAGACCGGCCGGACCCCCTCCTTCGCACAGGCCTGCGCGAATCGAACAGCCCCGGTGACCGTGTCCCGGTCGGTGAGCGCGAGCGCGGACATGCCCCGCTCGGCCGCCCGCCGGGCCAGCTGCTCGGGATGGGAGGCGCCGTAGCGGGCGGAGTAACCGGACGCGACGTGCAGATGGGCGAAGCCCGTCATGCCGCACCTCCATCACTCCACCCCTTTTCAGCCATACACCCGATATGTTCATCGTACGCTCGTTCGATTACTCTAGCCTCATCAGCACCGGTCAGCGACCCTGATTCGATCCATATTCGAACACATCAGCGATTTACTGAGGAAGTGGCCGGCGGCCGAAACAGGACTGCCCCGCCATCTCCCGGGCGGGGCAGAACAGTTGGAGACCGGGACCTATTCGGACTCGGGAGTGTCCGTCTCGGCGGCATCCGGTTCCGCGGCGATCGTCCGGGCTGCGGTCGCGGCGGCCGTCGTGCGCTGTGCGGTCTCCAGGGCGTGCAGACGGCGCTTGATGTCCCTCAGCTCGGTGAGGAGGGTGTCGGGGCGGTTGATCCTGGTCATGGCGTGCTCCTCGTTCAGGTTCAGGGGGTGTTCGCGGCGGGTGTCACGGTCAGCTGGACCTGCTCCTCCCCCGCGTCGTTGCCCGGGGTGACCTCGATCCCGGTGATCCGTACGTCGAAGTGGGTGCCCTCGGGGAAGAACACGTCCTTGATGACGACGGTGGCGTCGTCGCCGACCTGGTAGGAGCCGAGTACGGGTTCCAGGTCGGCGCGCACGGTCAGTTCGGGCAGGACGACGGGGGCCGAGACGGCGGCGAGGGCCGAACGGGCCTGGGAGCGCAGGAGGTCCGCATCGGTGAGGTTGACGTAGGAGACCTCGGTCTCGGTGAGGGGACGTCCGGTGGTGCGGTCCTCGGCGACGGCGACGAGCTGGCCGGTCTCGCTCTGCTCGCCGAGGGCGAAGACGCGGCTCGCGGTGGAGGCGCCGTCCACCGGCCAGGTGTAACCGGTGAGGCCGGCCCCGTACTCCCACACATGCGGGGTGCCCTGCTGGCCGAGGTGGGGGGTGCCGACGCGGAGTCTGCGGACGGGGCGGCCGTCGGTGCCGTACGCCACGTCGAAGAGGAAGTCGGGGCCGTCCTCCAGGCTGGCCAGTTCGCGCAGGGCCTCGCCGACGCTCTTGAGGCCGCTGCCGGGGTAGTCGAGGGTGCGGGTGATGCCGGAGGTGGCCGTGGACTCGGGGCGGACCTGGATGTCGCCGCCTTCGTGGGCCTGGGCGGTGGCGACCAGGGCCCGGGCGATGTCGGACTGGTCGCGATCGGTGAAGGGGACGTGGACGGTGGCCCAGTCGGTGGTGTCGGGGTCGAAGTCGGCGGGCAGGACACGGCGGTGGTCGAAGTAGGAGAGGAGACCGGCCGCCCCGATCTCCAGGTGCCGGTCGGCGGAGGTGTACTTGGCGGTCCAGATCACCCCGCCCCAGACGAGCACGCCGTCCCGCTCGACGTAGAGGGCGGCCCGTCCGGGTTCGGTGAGTTCCCGGGGGCGGTGGACGGTGACCCGGGGGTCGTCGAGGGGCAACCGGGCGCGGAACTCACCGGCTTCGTTCAGCTGCGTACTGAACGTGGCGTCGTACAAAGGGAGTTCGTCGGTGATGGCGCCGGTCGCGAGGTCGGCGGTGTAGTAGGTGTAGCGGGTCGGGGTACGGGTCACTAGCCCACCAGCCAGGTGGTGTTGAGGTAGACCAGCTGAGTGGCGGGCAGGGCGGTCGACTGGGGGTACACCAGCAGGTTGCCGTCGGTGCTGAGCAGGAGTTCGACGCCGGTCCTCGTGCCGCCCAGCACCGCGTACCAGTGGTGCCGCACCGCCGGGCGGAACCCGGCCGGGACGGTGATGATGGTGGGGGCGGTGTTGACCGGGATGGTCACGCTGGTGATCATCGCGCCGCGCAGATGGACGACGGATCCGATCCGCCGGACGGCCGGTGTCTCGCCGTTGCTCACGGTCCAGTTGGCGAGCAGGGTGAGCGGGGTCCAGCCGGTGTCGTCGTTGAGGGCCCGCCAGCCCGCCGAACTGTCGTACCACTCCAGGTGGTTGGTGTCCCAGCGGTGGACGTACATGCCGCTGTAGGGGTACGTGGGCCGGCCGGCCTCGCCCGAGATGCGGAGGATGCCGCCGGCGGCCGTGGTCCAGGGGCGCAGGTCCTCGATGTCGGCGCTGGTGACGGTCGTGACGTTCTTCGCGACCTTGATCCGGGCGAGCGGGATGGCGTCGCCGGTGACCGCGGGGTCGACGGGGGTGGCGGCGGCGGTTCCCTTGACGAGTTCGACGGTCATGGCGGTGGTGGCGTCGCCGTACTGGACGTCCCGCTGCCGGGCGACGACCAGGTCGTTGCGCGGGTTGGCCGCGTCGGCGGGGTTGGTGCCGAGCACGTCGAGGGTCTTGAGCTGGTCGAGCGTGACGAGGTAGGCGCCGGTCGCGGTGGCCCTCGTGCCCTGGATCACGCCCTGGAAGGGGTTGACGGTGACCTTGCCGGACACGGTGGCGGTGGCCTGGACCTTGCCGGGGTCGCCGGTGGAGGGCCGGATCCCGCTGCGGGCCTGCACCGGGCCCGCGCCGGGCGCGCCGAGCACCCCGGTGGCGAGCCGGGCGTCCTCGGCGTCGACGACACCGCCGGAGATCCAGCCGGAGTCGCGTTCTGGGGTGGGCGTGCTCATGAGGGCGCTCCTCGTGGGAAAGGTGGCATGCGGGATCGGGCGGTCGCGGTCAGGGGACGGGGAAGGCCAGCACCCGCAGCCCGGAGTAGGTCGAGTTGGCGAGACCGGTCACAGTCCCCGTGCCCGCGACCCGTTGGAACTGCTGGACGAACACCAGAGGGGTCGTGCCGGCGGGCATCAGCCGGTGGACGGTGGTCACGCTCGTGTTGACGCCGGTGGGGCCGCCGGAGAAGGCGCTGATGCCCAGGTTGGCGCTCTCGCCGACCACTTTGACCGAGTGGTCGAACCGGGAGTCGGTGGACGAGGACGTGGCCGTCAGCTGGGCGGTGCACATCAGCATGCGCGGGTACGGGGCGGGGGTGACCGTCACCTGGTTGAACACGAAGACGGTCGTGTCGGTCGAGCCGGACTTGGGCCAGCCCGTGTCGGCCGGGCCGAAGAACTGCACCGCGCCGGTGACCGCGGGCCGCCAGGCGGTGTCGACGCGGACCAGGTCGAGGCCGGTTTCGAGGTCGTACAGCCGCTGCCCCGAGTACCCGTCGGCCGGGAGCGTCTCGGCGGCCTGGAGCGGTAACACCCCGCCCGCGGCGACCGTGGAGACGCGCAGGTCCTTGATGTCGGCCGCGGTGACGGACCCCGCGTTCGCGCGGACGGTGATCTGGGCGAGCGGGATGAGGTCGCCGGTCACCGTGGGCGCGACCGGCGTGGCCGCGGGCGCCCCGGCCACCACCCGTACCAGCATCCCGTCGCTCTCGTCGCCGTACTGCCGGTCGGTCTGCTGGGCCACGACGAGGGCGATCCGGGGGTTGGAGGTGTCGGCCGGGGCGGCGGTCAGCACGTCGAGGGTCTTCTGCTGGGCCAGCGTGATCAGGTACGCGCCCGCGGCGGTGGTGCGGGTGCCCTGGACGACCCCCTGGAAAGGCCGGACGGTCACATTGCGGGAGGGGGTGGAGGTCGCCTCGACGTTGCCGGGGCTGCCCGGGCCGGGCCTGATGCCGGTGCGGGCGGCGATCGGGGTGTTCGGGTTCGCGGACGCCGAGGCGAGCACGCCGGTGGCGAGCCGGGCGTCCTCGGCGTCGACGACGCTGCCGGAGAGCCATCCGGAGTCGCGCTCGAAGTCGGCCATGAGGATGCCTTCCTTGGGTGGGAGCCTTGAGTGGGGGCCTTGAGTGGGGACCTTGGGCGGGGGCCTTGGCCGAGGCCTTGGGCCGGGGTGGTGGTCAGATCCAGGCGTCCCGCCACTCGGCGGTCAGCCGGGCGGCGGAGGCGAAGTCGCGGGCGCGGAAGAGGACGGGGTTCTGCCCCGGCCGGAGCGGGAACCAGTCCGAGCCCGGCCGCAGCGCGGCCCGGCGGGAGGCCGTGCCCTGGAGCAGGACCGAGCGCGCGTCGGTGTCGACGAGCAGGAACTCGCCGTCCTGGAGGGTGAGATCGAAGGCCAGCTCCTCCCCGGTCGCGGTGTCGGTGATGACCGGCTGGACACAGGGGCCGCCGATCCGCCAGACCGGCCAGGTGGGCGCGGTGCCCGCGTTCTCCAGCAGCAGCCGCCCGCCGGAGGAGCCGCTGCCGAAGTCCAGCGGGAAGGTGAGCGGGAAGGAGACCCCGCCGCTGGAGGAGGGCAGCGGGCAGGTACGGACGTTGAGGCCGTACGAGTAACGCAGCGGATCCGGCGCGGTCATGGTCAGGGAGAACTCGAAGACCCCGGCCTTGCGGTCGACGATCTTCGTCTCGGCGCTGAGCCGCACCAGGGCCCGGCGGACCCGGTGCGGCTCGGTGACGACGAGCGGTACGAGGCCGCTCCCGTCCGCGAGCACGGCGGCCAGTCGGTCCTTCGCCGCTTCCCGTACGGCCCGGTCCGGAGCGATCGCCGTACCCTCCAGGGTGATCACGCGGGGGCACCGGTAGGAAGGCGCGTCGAACGCCCCGTTCCGCTCGGGCCGGTCGGTCAGCGTGAGCCGGACCGGCG
Source organism: Streptomyces sp. NPDC090088 (assembly GCF_044747345.1). Lineage (NCBI taxonomy): Bacteria > Bacillati > Actinomycetota > Actinomycetes > Kitasatosporales > Streptomycetaceae > Streptomyces > Streptomyces sp. NPDC090088. The sequence goes on from NZ_JBIVDZ010000009.1 coordinate 539,031, forward strand.
GGGTGGCGGCCCACCCCTGCTCACTGGTCACCCACCACTCGACGCCGTCCTCGTCGACGGTGTTCCCGGCCCAGCCGTCCACCTCGAACACCGGCTGCTGGAGCTGCTGCCCGCTCATCGCTTCGCCGCCCAGGCGAGTTCGCGGGCGGTGATCCGGCCGATCTCGTACTCGGACTGCCCGGGGCGGGGGTGGACATTGACGGTGACGGGAGCTCCCACGGCGGCACCTGTCGTACGACCGCCCCCGCGCGCGGCGATACCCGCGAGCCCGTAGCCGGGCCCGATCGCCGCCCGCGCGGTCGCCGTGGCCAGCCTGCCGGCCGCCCCCGCGACCCGGTTCCCGGCCCCCTCCATCCCGAGGGCGAGCCCTTCCCCGATGTCCCCGCCGAATCCCATCATCACCTTGGAGGGCGAGGAGATCCCGAGAGCGCTGCGGATGGGTCCGGGAATCTTGTCGACGATGAAGTTCTTCACGGCGGAGAGAACGGCCGAGGCCTTGTCGCGAATGCCGTTGATGAGCCCCTCGACGATGTCACCGCCCATCGTCCTGAGCCGTGAGACGAGCCCGGAGAGCGTGCTGACGATCCGCCCCGGCAGCCCCCGCACGAAGTCGACGACCCCGTTGATGCGGTCGGAGACGGCGTTCTTGGCCTGGGTGAACGCGTCGCGGACGATCTCGTAGACCTTCCGGACTCCCTGTATATAACTGACGACCAGATTGATCCCGAAGCGAACGACCGCGACGATCCCGTCGAAGACGGTCTTCCAGAAGTTCCACAACAACGTGAAATACGTCCTGACGACGTTCCAGATGATGGTGACGGTCTGCCTGATCACCTCACTGATCCGGGGCCAGTACCGCTCGATGATCGGTCTGATGTAGTTCATCGCCGCGCTGACGGCGTCACTGATCGCCTTGAACGCCCTTTGTACGACGGCCTGCACGGTCTTCGACTGCATCGCCATGTCGATGAGCTTGGTGATGAGCGGCATGACGAGGGCGAGGATCGCGCCCATGACGTTGGCCTTCATGGCGGTGTTCAGGCCGCGCTGAGCGGTGGTCGCGGTACGCAGCCCCTGGCTGAACCGGCTGAACAGCCCACCGCCCGAGGCCGCGTTCCGGCCCGCCCGCTGGACGTCGCCGGAGGCCCGGGCGGCCGCGGTCCGCATCTGGTCGAAGCCGCCGCTCGCCTGCGCGGCCGAGGCCCGCAGCCGGGTGTTGGCCGTGCTCGTCTGCGTCGCCGCCCCCTTGAGCCGGTCGACCGAGCCGGTGGCCCCGGTCACCGCGCTCCGCATCCGCGTGACGGCACCGCCGGTTTCGGTGGCCGCGGATCTCATCTGGTTCAGCGCCCGGGTGACCGCTACGAGGGAGGTCTGCATGGTGGGTTGGCTCCGTCGGTGTCGCCGTTGGGGTCGGTGTGGTCGATCTCAGTGCAGGGCCCGTTCGAGGGCGGTGACCCGTTGGATCAGGTCGCCGATGTCTCCTTTCGCCTTGTGCGCGGCGCTCCCCAGGGCCTCGACCTTCTTCAGGCCGTTGTTGACCCGGGTCTCCAGCTTCTCCGCCTTGGCCTCCAGGGATCTGCTGTGCTCGGCTGCCTTGCGCCCGACCTTGGTGCCCTCGTCCCGGAGCTTGGAGATGCGCTGGTGCAGCACTTGATCGGCCTTCAGCAGCTCCTCCCGCTCGCGCTGGAGCCTGCCCCGCAACTGGTCGGTCCAGGTCTTCAACTGCTGATAGTTCTTGTCCTGCTTCCCGCGGATATCGGTCACGGTCCTGGTCAGATCCCGCTCCACCCGCTCCACCCGGTCCTTGACGCTCACGACCGCGGTTTCGACGCGCCGGAACCGGCCCTCCAGCTCCTCCTCCCGCCGCCTCTCAGCTCCGCGTTCCAGGATCTTGTTGAGATCGATGGCCGTGGCCTCGTGCTTGACCAGGTTGTACTCGGTCTGCACCCCGAACACGCTCAGGGAGCCGCCGGTGGCGGTGACGGACCCGCCGGTGACCTCCCCCTTGACCCCGGTGACCGGCACGTTGTCGGCATGCGCCTTGACGTCCCAGACGATCTTTCGCACCGCGTCCGTGAAGGACTTGACCGTCGTGTAGTCATAGATCCACGACGGAATACTCGCGTGCTCCGACGGCGGCACAGGTCGCCTCCTTTCAAGCTTTCAGGCGGGCGAATTGAGGAAGGCCACGACTTCCGTGAGGGTCGCGCCCCGCGGTTCGGGCGAACCGGCCGTCTCCACCGCGCCGGCCCCCGGCCGCGGTACCGGCTCCGGATAGTCCGCCGGCTCCGTGTCCTCGTCGCGGTTGACTGTCGCGAACATCCAGTTGGCGACGGCGAGATGGTCGACGACGGCTGCCAGGAGGTGGTCGGTGACCGTCCAGTCCGCCTGTTCGCCGTGGACCGCGCGGGCGTAGGACGAGTCCGCCGGAAGATGCGCGATCAGGACGCGCAGGCGGCGGGAGGAGAGCCGGCCCCGGTGCCAGTCGAGGAGGTCGACGCCGTAGTGGCGGAGCAGATCCGCCTCCAGGGCCTCGGCGTGCTCGTCGACCAGCGCGCCGAGGCTCAGCCTTCCCCCAGCGTCATCCCCGTCTCGCTGCCGTACGCCTCCAGGATCGCGGAGACGTCCTGGACACTGACGTCGTGCTTGCAGAACCGCTCGAACTGATCGGCACCGAGCAGCAGCCCCAGCAGCCCGTCGATGTCGTTGTCCTCCAGCGCGGCGATCTGCTTGGCGACGCTCCGCGGGAACTCGGTGGGCAGCCGGAACACATCGTCGTCCACCTCGAACTCCCAGTCCCTCCCGAGGGTTTCGAGACGCTGGGCACGGGCGGCGTTGACGTTGAAACGAGCCATGACGGGTGACGCTCCTTGCGATGAGCGGAGGGCGGGGAAGAGAGATCAGGCGGCGAAGTTCGCGTCCTTCATCAGGATCGTCGCCAGCGGGGCACCGTCCACCGTGGCCAGCGCCGTGAACGTGACCCCCAGCTTCACGGGGGCCGTCCGGACGAGGGAGACCTCCTCCGTCTCGGTCACCTGCCCCCGCGCGATGATCAGCCGGTACGAGACGTCGGTGCCGTCGAGGAACTCCAGCCCGAGCATCCGCTCGTCGAACTTCGGCTCGGCCGCCAGCTCGTACTTGTAGAGGCCGGATCCGGTCGCCGTCTCCTTCACCTGGCCGCCGCCGAAGAAGAACGGCAGGGTGTCCTCGTTCAGTTGCAGGAGCTGGAACTTGAAGCTCAGGTCGCGGTCGGAGTAGACGAACCTCGCCGCGCTGACGCTCTGCCAGGTGTCCACGGGGTCCAGCTTGTCCTTCTTGGAGATCTTCACCCCGTCGGTGGTGGTGTAGCCGAGGTCCTTCCAGCCGGTCCCCCAGGCCGCGGTGGTGTCGGCGGGCGGGGCGGTGGCGAGCGGTGCGATGAGAACCCGGCCATTGCCCGCGACCCTGATCTCCTTGGCGTTCGTTCCGGCCATCACTGCTCCTTGATGGGAGTGGGACATGACGTGCTGAGGAAGTGCTGCGGAAGTGGTGCGGAAGTACGTACGGGGCCGGCGGTCAGGCCGGGCGGACCACCAGCCGGGTGGTCGAGACGTAGCGGGCGGCGGTGGCGTGCCGGTAGTCGGGCAGCCAGCGCGGGCCGTCCTCCTCGACGACGTCCACGACGGTCGCCGCGCCGTACACCGCGCCCCGCAGCTGGAGCAGCAGGGAGCGGGCGACGAGGGAGACGGTGTGGGCGGCGGGTTTGGAGGGGCCGTACACCTCCAGGTCGACCAGGGGGTTGTCCAGGCGGGGGTCCTCCGCCCAGGCCCCGCCGACCCGGGAGACCAGGACGGCGCGCTGGGAGCCGTCGAAGCCGGAGGGCGGCTGGACGTCGACCAGGACACCCGCCAGCTCGCTGCGGTCCTTGAGCAGGTCGACGACCAGTTGCTCCACGTCCGGGAAGGTGATGTACGGCTCGCTCATCGCCGTGGCTCCGACTCGGCGTCGGCGTCCGGTTCGCCCTCGGGATCCGGCTCCGCCTCCGGCACGGGCCTGGCGATGACTCCCAGGGCTCCCCGCGCGGTGGGGTCGTCCACCTCGACGACGTCCCCGGGCTCGTGCCCGTTCCACCAATAGGTCAGCTGGATCTTCTGCACAGCACTCCCCCGATGTTCGGCTGTACGAACCCCCAAGGTCAACTTCGTTTGTTTTCAAGTGAGTTGGCGCCCCTGGGGCCTCAAATGTAAACAGCATCCCAAGAGCAGCGTGAGCCACAGGACATCTCGAACAGGTAACGATTGCGTGGGACATGTGTACGGCGACGACTTGGCCCTCCCCCCACATGCGGGAACACCCGGCCTCAGGCCGGGTGTTCCCCCTCTCATGACCCGCGCGGACCGCGGAACCCTCAGCCGATCTGGGTCCCCGTCGCCGACAGCGCCTCCGTCACCGGCTGGAAGAACGTCTCCCCGCCGGAGGTGCAGTCGCCGCTGCCGCCGGAGGTCAGGCCGATCGCGTCGCTGCCCGAGAAGAGCGAGCCGCCGCTGTCGCCGGGCTCGGCGCAGACGTCGGTCTGGATGAGGCCGCTCACCGTGCCCTCCGAGTAGTTCACGGTGGCGTTGAGACCGGTGACCGTGCCGTCGTGGACCTGGGTGGTGGAGCCGCTGCGGGTCACCTTCATGCCCACGGTCGCCTCGGCCGCGCCCGTGATCTTCCGGGTGGAGCCGTCGTAGAGGTCGACCTCGCTCGGGTGGTCCACCCCGGAGGTGTACTTGACCAGCCCGAAGTCATTGCCGGGGAAGCTGGACTGGGCGTTCTGGCCGATCACGTCGCCGGAGGAGTCGGACCAGGTGGAGATGGCCTCCGTGCAGTGCCCGGCGGTCAGGAAGTACGGCTCGCCGCCCTTGACCACGTTGAAGCCGAGCGAGCAGCGCCCGCCCGAGCCGCTGATCGCGTCACCGCCGGCGATGAAGGGCTTGAACTCCCCCTTCGAGTGGCGCAGTTCGACCTTCTCGCCGAGCCCGTCGACGACCTTGGCGAGCTTGGTCAGGTCAGCCCCGGTGACGGTCTTGTCGGCGGTGACGACGACCTTGTTGCTGACCGGGTCGGTCGCCCAGGAGGTGCCCGGGATGGTCGCGTCCCGCTTCAGCGCGGTGCGCGCGCCGTCGAGTTCGGCGAGGGAGTTGGCGACGAGTCTCGCCTTGGCCCCGGCCGCCTCGACGGTCTGCGCGGCGGTGTCGTCGAGCACGTTGACGACGAGGTTCTTCGCCTGTGCGTCGTAGTACGTGCCGGCCGTGTCGGTGCCGAGGTCGGCGGCGAGCGTCGAGGCGAGCTTTCCGGCCGCCGGGGCAGACAGGATCTGCGGCACGGCGGCCTTGGCCGGCTCGCTCGCGTTCGCACTCTGGAAGGTCACTCCGGCGGCGACGAGCGCGGCTATGCCCGCGCCCGCGAACGCCGCCCGGCGCCTGGGTATGCGTCGGTGCTTCAACTCACGTCCTCCTGTGGGGGGTCGGCCCGTCAGGTTGTGGGGACCTTCGGGGCCGGAAGGCTGGTTGACGGGCGCCAACTATTCCGAGACCCACAGGGAGCACACAAGGTCGACTTCAGGACGCGCGTGCGCGGATGTTGTGCGCCCCCTGTGCCCGCCGCGTTCACAGTCACCGCAGGAGGATTCGCACTGCAAACACTACGCGCGAGTAACAGGCGGCGGACCGTGACGCCTACCCCTGGCCGGAATCCGCCTCTCCAGGCGCTCCAGGCGCTCCAGGACCACCGGAGCCATCGGTCCCCGCCGTCCCCGTCACCCCCGACGCCCCCGCCGTCCCCGACGCCCCCGCCGTCCCCGACGCCCCCGCCGTCCCCGCCGTCCCCGGCGTCCCCGGCGTCCCCGGCGTCCCCGGCGGCAGTTGCTGCTGCGCCCGCTCCAGGAACCGCAGCAGTTCCACCGGGAAGGGCAGCACCAGGGTCGAGTTCTTCTCGGCGGCGACCGCCACCACCGTCTGCAGCAGCCGGAGCTGGAGGGCGGCGGGCTGCTCGGACATCTCCTTGGCGGCCTCCGCGAGCTTCTTGGAGGCCTGCAGTTCGGCGTCGGCGTTGATGACCCGGGCCCGGCGCTCCCGGTCGGCCTCGGCCTGCCGGGCCATGGACCGCTTCATGGTCTCGGGCAGCGAGACGTCCTTGATCTCGACGCGGTCGATGGTGACGCCCCACTCCACGGCCGGGCTGTCGATCATCAGCTCCAGGCCCTGGTTGAGTTTCTCGCGGTTCGACAGCAGGTCGTCCAGCTCGCTCTTGCCGATGATGGACCTGAGCGAGGTCTGGGCCATCTGGGAGACCGCGAACCGGTAGTCCTCGACCCGGACGATCGCCTCGGCGGGCGCGGTCACCTTGAAGTAGACGACGGCGTCTACGCGTACGGTCACGTTGTCCCGGGTGATGCCCTCCTGGGCGGGCACGGGCATCGTGACGATCTGCATGTTGACCTTCTGGAGCCGGTCCACGAACGGAATGACCATCGTGAACCCGGGCTCGCGCACCTCGGGCCGGAGCCGGCCCAGGCGGAACACCACGCCCCGCTCGTACTGTCTGACGACCCGTGCCGCGGCCAGCGCGTAGACCGCTCCGACGGACACGAGAGCGGCTCCGGCCGCCACCAGCGCCTCGACCATGCCGGCCCCCAAGGGGTGACTTCTACGGTCCTTCGACGGTAACGCGCGGTCCGTACAAGGGCGAGCCCCCGCACGCGAGTTGCGTGCGGGGGCCGCTGCCCGGAGCCGATCGGTGCGGATCCGTGCGGATCGTCAGCCGACGCTCACGCCGTAGTAGCTCAGCGCCTCGGTGACCGGCTGGAAGAAGGTCGTACCGCCGGAGGTGCAGTCGCCGCTGCCGCCGGAGGTCAGACCGTAGGCCACGGAACCGCCGTAGAGCGGGCCGCCGCTGTCGCCGCCCTCGGCGCAGACCGTGGTCTGGATCATGCCGTAGACGATGTCACCGCTGCCGTAGTTGACGGTGGCGTTGAGCGCGGTGACCCGGCCGCTGTGGGTGCCGGTGGTCGAACCGCGGCGGTACACCGTGGTCCCGACGCTGGGCGTGGCCGCGCTGGAGATGGTCTGGCTGCCGACCGCGCTCGGGTGCGCGATCGAGGTGTTGGTGTACTTCACCAGCGCGAAGTCGTTCGTCGGGAAGCTGTAGCCGACGTTGGTGCCCAGGACCGTGGTGTGGCCGGAGTTGCTGTACCAGGTCGAGGCCACCTCACCGCAGTGCCCGGCGGTCAGGAAGTAGTACGTGCTGCCGCTGTGCACGTTGAAGCCGAGCGAGCAGCGGTAGGCGCCGCCGTAGATGGCGTCACCACCGGTGATCAGCTTCTTGAAGGTGCCGGGGGTGTGCTTGATGGTGAGCGCGCCGGAGTTGGTGCCCGCCTGCCGCTTGATCTTGGCGATCTCGGCCTTGGAGACCGTGGAGTCGACGGTGACGACGACACGGTTGGTCTTGCTGTCGACGGACCAGGCGGTGCCGGGGACGTCGGCCTTCAGGACGGAGCTGTTCACGGCCTTCAGCTCGGTGGTGCTGAAGGTGTGGGTGTCGCTCGCGCTCGCGGTGGGGACGGCGAACGCGGCCGCGGCCAGGAAGCCGGTGCCCACGGCGATCAGCCGGGTCCGTCTCGTGATACCGCTGCGGGGGGTCGTGCGCTTGATCCTCACTTGTCGTTCCCTCCCAGGGGAAGTCGGGGGCCCGCGTGGGGTCGGGGCCCGTGAGGCGCAGCCAGGGGTGGCGCCCGGATTCCGGACACGCAATGCCCCTGACAAGCGCTGAGGGGGAGTATTCGGGCGGACGACCGGTAGCCGCAAGGGCGCCTTTCAGCCGTGCGACTGTGTGTGGACTGTGGGGAATTTGTGCGATCTCGCCCCTGCCGTGTCCCTCAGACCAGGAGCCGCTCCCCCGCCTCGACCGCGAGGCCCAGCGTGTTCCCCGGCGGCGGGAACGGGCAGATGAAGTGGTCCGCGAAGGCGCACGGCGGCAGCTGCGCCCGGTTGAGGTCGACGGTGGTGGAGCCGTCGGCGTCCGGGGCGGCCGAATAGAGGAACCTGAACCGGTAACTGCTGTGGCCGCTGGTGGGGTCGGCGAACACCGCCCACAGCCGGCCGTCGGCCTGCTCGGCGACCTGGAGCGTCAGCTCCCGGCCGGCCACGGTGAAGGCGAGCTCCCCGGCGAGCACCAGCGCGCGCTCCACGCCGTCCGCGGTGTCGACGCGGACGGCCTGCCGGTCGTCGTACGGGGTGAAGCGGCCCGGCACCGACCAGCGCGGGTCGTAGGGGGTGGCGCCGATGCCCCGGAAGGCGCGGCGGGTCGCGGCGGCCGGGTCGTAGTCCCGTACGCCCCAGACGTTTTCGCGGACCAGGACCACCAGCCGGCGCTCGCCGAGGGTGACCCGGGCCGCAGGTTCACGGTCGGCGGCGAGGTGGATCTCGCCGGCGAAAGGCTCGCCGTCCACGGCCAGGCCGTCGGCCGCCGTCGCGGTGAGGCGGACACCGTCGCCGTCGGCCGCCCAGATCCCGGGCACACCCGGAAGCAGGCCGTCCGCATGGTCCTCGACCCAGTGGGTGCCGGCCAGGGCGAGCGGCCCGTAGGGCGCGGACACCTGCGCCTCGCGCTCCTCGTGCCAGCGCTTCCAGTCGCCGGACGCATCGACGGTCATACGATCAGCCTTTCCACATCACTCGTCATGACTCACCTCATGTCTCTTGTATCTCCCGTATGGGCTCAACCTGTCCGCAACAGCCAGGAGCCCCGGGTTGTTTCAGGGGGCCGCGAACTGGCCCGCGGGCCGGGCCAGGCCGAGGTGCTCGCGCAGGGTGCCGCCCGGGTAGAAGGTGCGGAACAGACCGCGGTGCTGGAGCAGCGCCACGGTGCCGTTGACCAGCCGTTCCAGGTCGCGGCGCGGTTCGGCGGGGACGAGGTGGAAGCCGTCGGCGGCGCCCTCACCGTGCCAGCCGGCGATCAGCTCCGCCAGGTCCACCGGACCACCCCGGTACAGCGGCCCCTGCACGGTCTGCCGGGGCCCGCCGCCACCGTGCCCCGGCTCGGCCGCGCGCTCCCCGTCCCCCAGGTCCACCAGCAGGCTCACCAGCACCCGCAGCGCCTCCGGATCCCGCCCGAACTCCTTTGCCGCCGCCTTGAGTTCCTCTCGTACGGCAGCGGCCTGCGCGGAGCTCGCGGCGCGCACCAGGGCGACATCGGCGTACCGGGCGACGGCCCGCCGGGCGGTTCCCTCGGTGGCGTCGGCGACCCGGACCACGTGGTCCGGCGGGAGGAGTCCGGTGTCGCCCCACCGGCCGATCCGGCCCTGGCCGACCCCGTCGACGGCGCTCTCGGGGGCGGCCGTCAGCGGTACCAGCCCGATCCGCCGGGTGGCCGGGACGACCTGCGCCAGCACGGCGAGCACATCGGCCTCCGGCTGCGCGAACCGGCCGTCGAGGGTCACGAAGTCCAGCCCCCCGCTCTCGGCGAGCCGCACCAGTTCGACATACCGCTCCGTGTCGAACACGCCGACCTGGTCCACGGCGGCCGCCAGGTGCAACAGCCCCCGGCCGGACGAGCCGGTCATAAAACACCAACCTTTCCGAAAAGCACCCGAAAAAGCACCCGAAAACTTCCCCTCTTCACCGCGCCCCCGGCTTCACAGAACCCCCGGCTTCACAGCACCTTCGACAGGAACGCCCGGGTCCGCTCCTCCCGCGGGGCGTCCAGCACCTCCGCCGGCGGTCCCGTCTCCACCACCCGTCCGTCGGCCATGAAGACGACCGTGTCGGCGACCTCCGGGCGAACCCGATCTCATGGGTGACGACGATCATCGTGGTCCCCTGCCGGGCCAGGTCCCTGATGACGTCGAGGACTTCACCGACCAGCTCGGGATCGAGCGCGGACGTCGGCTCGTCGAACAGCAGCAGCTTCGGCTCCAGCGCCAGCGCCCGCGCGATCGCGACCCTCCCCCAGTGCCTCAAGGGCCTGGGAGGTGCCCCCAGCTGCTGGCCCCCGGAGAGCTGCCGGGGGTAGGCGTCGGCCCTGTCGGCGAGCCCCACCCGCTCCAGCAGCCGCCGCGCGCTCGCCACGGCCTCGGCGCGCGGCCGCTTCAGCGCGGCGACGGGCGCCTCGACGAGGTTCTCCAGCACGGTCAGATGCGGGAAGAGACGGAAGTTCTGGAAGACGAACCCGATCCGCGTGCCGTCCACGCTGACCGCCCCCTGGTCCACCTTCTCCAGATGGTTGATGGTGCGCAGCAGCGTCGACTTGCCGGACCCGGAGGGGCCGAGGACGACGGTCACCTCACCGGCCCGCACCTGGAGGTCGATGCCCTTGAGCACCTCCAGCTCACCGAACCTCCTGTGTACGGATCTGATGTCGACCATGACGGTCATGGGGTGTGTCCCTCACAAGTCACTGGGTGGAGGCGGACCGTGCGGCGGTCCGGCCCGCGAGGTCGTGCAGGAAGGTCAGCGCCGCCCGGGCCGTGGCGTCGTTCTGCCGGAACGCGGGCCCTCCGGTCCGCGGCCGGGTGAACGCGCCGGGGGTACGGCCGTCCGTGAACGGCCCGAGCGCGAACCGCCGGGGATGCGGCCGTCCGCCCGTGTCGAGGATCCGCCCGTCGGTGGGGTCCACCCGGAGCAGTCCGTCGGGTGTCTCGGCGGCCCCGTCGGTCTGCAGGTCGCGCAGCAGCGTGTCCCGGGCGCGTCCGACGGTGGGTTCGGGCAGCCGCGCCTCGACCAGGGCGCGCGCCTCGACGACGAACCCGGGCACGGTGTCGGCGGACGCCCGGAACACCCCGTCCTCCGCGGCCACGCTCATCCCGGCGCCGACGAATCTCAGCACCCCCGCCCGGGACAGCGCGAGCAGCTGCCGCAGCCGGGGGCCGGGCGGTCCGGAGGCGAGATAGCTGAAGAACCCGTGCCACCAGGACCCGATGTTCCCGAGCCGCACCAACTGCCCGTAGACGGAGAGCAGTCCGAGGAACACCGCCAGATCGGGGCTGTACTCGGGATCATGACGGCGGCCCAGGTCCCCTTCGACATAGGCCCGCAGCCCCTCCTGGAACTCCTCGTGCGATCCGTACCGCACCCCGTCCAGCGGACGGTCCAGCGCGGCGAGATCGAGCCGGTCGGCCGGATCCGGTACGGCGGCCGCCACCAGCGCCCGCAGCTCGGCCTCGCCCTCGGCGGCGGCGTACTTCTCCTCGAAGTCCGGCCAGGCGACGGTCGTCCGCCCGGGGTGGACGGTGAACAGCCGGTGGTAGTGGGCGAAGCCCAGCTCCTTCTCGACCAGCGGCCACACGTCCTGCCGGAAGTCGAAGCCGTCCGGGCGCGCGAGCAGTTCCGCGACCTCGCCGGGTCCGAAGAAGCGGGGCAGCGGCGGGCGTTCGCCGGTCCAGTCGTACCCGATCTTCGCGTGGTACGGCACTCCGCGCCGCGATCCGACGTACAGCACCGGTTCCCGCCCGGACGGCACATAGGTGTCGCCGTCGTAGCGTCCGCCCCGCCCCTCGGTGAGCAGCACCATCAGGTCGACGAAGGCGAGCCCGAACCCCCGGACGAGGACCGGTTCGCCGGGCCGCAGCGCGGACAGGTCGCTGTCGGCGGTGAAGTCGGGCGGCAGGTGGACCAGTCCGTGCGTCTCGGCGTAGGCGGCCAACCCGGCCTGCTCCGGGTCGAGTTCGGCGTCGAGGTGACCGAGGGCGAGGACGACGAGGTCGGCCAGGAGCGGGCGCGGGCGGCCCTCCAGCCACACCTGCTGGCGTCCCTCGCGCGGCCCGCTCACCCGCACGGCACGGCGGGGGTGGTGGTGGACGGTGACGCCGTCCGGGAGGTCGGTGAGGGCACGGTCGTAGACATGGCGCAGATAGCGGCCCTGGATCTGCCGGTCGGCGAAGGTGCGGCCGTCCAGGCCCGCCCACTCGTGCAGGGTCGGCCCCTCCCGCACCGGTCCCGTCATCTGCACCGACTCGTCCGTGAACATGGTGACGTCCTCGGCGTGCGAGTTCATCCACAGCAACGGCGACTGGGCGGCCCGCCAGATGCGGCCGGCGCCCGGCGGATGCGGGTCGACCAGATGGATGTCGAAGCCCTGGCCGGCGTAGAGCTCGGCCGCGTTGGCGGCGATGCGTTCGAGGAGCCCGGTCCCCCGCGGCCCGGCTCCCACGATCACCAGCTGGGGCCTCATCGGGTCGCTCCCGTGCCGCGCGCGTAGTGCTTCTCGACGTAGTACTGGGCGATGCCCAGCACCGAGGTGACGACGGTGTACCAGAGGGTGGCCACCATCAGCAGCGGGATCACCTGGTAGGTCTGGTGGTACACCAACTGCACCGAGAACAGCAGGTCGTTGACGGCGATGACGCTGACGATCGAGGTGCCCTTGAGGGCACCGATCAGCATGTTGCCGGCCGGCGGCACGATCGCGCGCATCGCCTGCGGCAGCACGATCCGCCGCCAGCGCCGCCACCGGCTCAGCAGATCGACCGTCCGCACCCCGAGCACCCGCGGGTACAGCGCCCCGATGTTGAACCAGAGCAGCAGCTGCACCAGGATCGGGATCGACCGGAACAGCCAGACGTACCCCCAGCTCACCGCCCGCAGCACGGGGTTGGCGGAGAGCCGGAACGCGGCCAGCAGGGTGCCGAGCGCGAAGCCCAGGACCATCACGACGGCGGTCAGCCACAGGGTGAGCCACAGTCCGCGCAGCACGGAGTCCGAGGTGAAGTAGTCGGCGACGACGCCCCACTGGAACGCCTTGTTGCCGAGGACGGAGTCGACGGCGAACCCGAGCAGCACGAGGACGACGACGGCGGCCGCCCACTGCCCGTAACGGCGCTGCGGGACGATCCGGAGGGTGTCCGCGTGCTCGGGTATGCCGGGAGCGGCGGAGGAGGTGGCGAGGGTGTCGGATGACATGCGAAGGCTCCGTGACGGATAGCTCAAGCACGGTGGATGCCTTCACACAGCGGCGCCGTCGCGCGGCGCCGTACGGCCGAGCCCCTCAGCAGGGCCGTCCGTCGACTTTACGGCCGCTTTCACCCTCACTGTCAAGGGTGTCCAGAGTGTGAGCAGCGCGTCTCAGGTCAGTTGACGGAAAACCGGAGACCTGTTCCACTTGGCCCATGCATCCACAGCAGTGGCTGGTCACCCGCTCCCACATCGACTTCGGTCGCGTGTGGTCCTGTTCCTGTTGAGCTGACCCACTGCGCGCCCCGCCCACGGCGGGGATTCCTCGCGTTCTCCCTTGCGCCGCCTTCTCCTTCGCCTTCACACGCGCACCCCTCCCCTCGCCCTCCGCTCGCCTGCTGACCCCAGGAGACCGCCCGACGATACGTACACCCACTCATGCCCGTTATAGGAATCTTGCCCACTTATTTGCGCTCACCTCGGCCACGGCGCTGCTTCTCACCGCCTGTGGTTCCGGCGGCTCTTCCGGCACCGGCGCGCAGGGGGTGGCCGCCGCGAACGACAAGATCCCCACCACGGACGTGATCTCGGCGATCCGCAAGGACGACGCGGCGGCCCGGCTGCTGCCCTCGGGCACGACCGGCCTCACCGTCGCGGTCACCGTCGGCGGCACCCCGCCCGGGACCGCCTACCTGCCCGACAGCAAGACCCTGACCGGCCAGGACGTCGACTTCACCAAGGCCGTGGCGAAGGTGCTGGGCATCAGGCTCAAGATCGAGCAGGCCAGTTTCGAGGCGATCCTGCCCGCGCTGGACAGCGGCAAGTACGACTTCGGCGCCGCCAACTTCGGGGTGACCGACGAACGTCGCAAGACCATCGACTTCGTCACCCACATCAACGACGGCCAGGGCTTCGCCACCCGCGCGGACAGCAAGCTGTCGAAGATCACCGATCTCAGGCAGCTCTGCGGGCTGAACGTCGCGACCGCCGCCGGCACCACCTTCGAGGCGACCCTCGAAGACAACAAGAAGGTCTGCACCGACGCCGGCGAGAAGGCGTACACCGTGCAGACCTACGGCGAGCAGAGCGCCATCTGGTCCTCCGTCCAGCAGGGCCTGAAGTTCCTCAACGAGTACCACCGCCTCGACGTCGGCTTCGCCTTCAAGAAGGGCACCGAACTGGCCCCCGCCTTCCAGTCGGCGGTCAACAGACTCATAGCCGACGGCACCTACACCAAGATCCTCAAAAAATGGGGCACCACAGCCTCAGCCATCCCCAAGTCTCAGATCTCACCCCCAGAACTAAAAAACTGACGCCAGGACAACGCGCCCCACAGGGGCGCGGGGCGTGTAGACATGCGGCTCCGCCGCGTGGGCGCGACCAGCCACACACAACCCGCACGCGCCGCACAACCCGCGCCCCCACGGCGCCTACCGCACAGCCACCGCCCTCCTCCTCGGAACAGACCTCACTCCGATCACCCGGTCCATCAGCGCGCCCAGCACATCCCGCACCGACCCCCGCTCCCGCGCATCGCAGTCCAGCACCGGAACATCGGCCCCCAGCCCCAACGCCTCCCGGACCTCCCCCAGTTCGAACCGCTCGGCGCCATCGAAGCGGTTCACGGCGAGGACGAAGGGCGCCCCGTGCGCCTCGAAGTAGTCGACGGCGGGAAAGCAGTCCTCGATCCGGCGCGTGTCCGCGAGGACCACCGTGCCGAGCGCCCCCTCCACGAGGTCGTCCCACAGGAACGAGAAGCGGTCCTGCCCGGGTGTGCCGAAGAGATACAGCGCGATGGACGGGTCCAGCGTGATCCGCCCGAAGTCGAGGGCGACCGTGGTCGTCGTCTTGGACTCCACGCCGTCCAGCGAGTCGACGCCCACCGACACCTGGGTGATCGCCGCCTCCGTGTCCAGCGGTTCGATCTCCGAGATCGCCCCGATGAACGTCGTCTTGCCGACCCCGAGCCCCCCGCTCACCACGATCTTCACGGCGAGCGGCACAACCCTGTCAGAGCGCCCGGACATGGTCCCTGATCCTTTCGAGCATCTGGAGCGGCAGCTCCGCGGGTTGCCGGCAGGCGAGCTGCCCGGCGACGACGAGGTCGGAGATCAGCACCTTGGCGACTCCGAGGGGAACGCCGACCCGGTGCGCCACCTCGGCGACCGTCGTCGGCTGTGCGCACACCGCGACGATGTGCCGCCGTTCGAACGCGAGCGACTGGTCCGGCACCCCGACGGCCACCACCAGCGTCTCCAGCCGCAGATCGGCCTGGAGCGGCTCGGCCCGGCCGCCGGTCATGATGAACGGCCGGACGAAGGACGTGTCGTCGGGGGACTCGACAGGCTCCCGCGCACTCATCGCGGCAACGCCTGCCGGAGATCGGCGATGAGCGCCGGCGTCAGCAGGTCCCCGGCCCGTTCCGCGAGCACCGCCATCTCGTAGCCGACGAGGCCGAGTTCGCCGCTGGAGTCGGCGAGGACGCCGAGGCAGCTGCCGTCCCGGATCGCGGAGACCAGCAGGAAACCGCGCCCCATCTCGATCATGATGAGTTTGACCCCGTCGAAGCCGTACCGCTTGGACGCGCTGCGCGCGAGCGACGACAGGCCCGACACGATCGCCGCGAGATGGTCGGCCTCGGTGCGCCCGAGCCCGTCCGAGACGGCGATGAGCAGCCCGTCGGAGGAGACGGCGACCGCGTCCCGTACCCCGTCGGTGGACTTGACGAAGTTCGCGAGCAGCCAGTTGAAGGTCCGCGATTCGCTGGGGGTGTCGACGGTAGTCACTTGGCGTCACCCTCGCCCTTCGCGGCGCTCTCGTGGTCCGCTTCCCTCTCCCGTTTCTCCTTCTCCACGCTGATCCCGCCCCGCATGTGGGCGCTGCGGAGGGTGGACAGCATTCCGGAGACCTCCTCGGGGCTGCGGTCGGGGGTCCGTTCGGCGGGCGCCGGGCGGCTGGGCCGGTCGGTCTCGCTGACGGCGTCCGCGATCGCGCTGCGCTGGGGCCGCTTGACGAGCCCGTTGCGGGTCCGGGCGGCCGAGGCGCCCTTCTTCTGCTGCTGCTCCGGCCTGGCGGCCTCGGCGGGCTTGGCGCCCTCGGTGGCGACGGAGACGAGCGGCGCCTCGTCGGTCCCCTTGCGCGGGGCGGGCACGGCCGGCTGCTCGGCCGCGGCGGCGGCCTGCTTCGGCACCGCCGTCGGCTCCGTGAGCAGGTTGACGGGGATCAGCACCCGGGCGACCACACCGGCGGCCGGCGCCTCGCCGAGCCGTACCTCGATCCCGCACTTGCGGGCGAGCGCGCCGACCACGAAGTGGCCCAGGAACCGGGTGGGTTCGGCCATGAAGCTGGCGGTGCCGGAGAGCCGTACGTTGGCCTCGGCGAGCGCCTGGGTGTCCATGCCGAGGCCGTGGTCGACGATGGCGACCAGGTAGCCGGCGCTGGTGCGGCGGCCCTCGATCTCCACGTCGGAGTCCGGCGGCGAGAAGCTCAGCGCGTTCTCGATCAGCTCGGCGAGCAGGTGGGCGATCTCGGCGACGACCGAGCCGGTGAGATGGGCGGGCTCGACCCGGCGCAGGGTGACCCGGCGGTACTCCTCGACCTCCGCGAGGGAGGCGCGCAGGACGTCCGTGATGGACAGCGGGGTGGACCAGGGGCGGGGGCTGGACTCCCCGGCGAGGACGAGCAGGCTCTCGGCGTTGCGGCGCATACGGGTGGCGAGGTGGTCCAGTTCGAAGAGGTTGGCGAGGGTGGCGGGGTCGGCGTCCTCGTGCTCCAGCTTGTTGATGAAGCTGATCTGGCGGCGCACCAGGTTCTGGTTGCGGCGGCCGAGGCTGACCAGCGAGTCGGTGGCGTTGCGGCGCAGCACGGCCTGCTCGGTGGCGAGGTCGTAGGCGGCGCGCTGCACCCGGTCGAAGGCCTCGGCGACCTCCTTGACCTCGGCTCCGGCGGTGGCGGCGACGGCGAGCGGGGCGGGCGGGACCGGGCTCTCGCCCGAGGAGCCGTCCTGGACGGCGGCGACCGCCTCGGGCAGCCGCTGCCCGGCCACCTCCCGGGCCTGCTGGGCGAGTTCGGCGAGCGGCGCGGAGACGGACCGTACACAGTCGAGGGCGAGCGCGCCGAGCGCGGCGACGGTGCCGAGGGCCAGCAGCAGGAAGAGGAGCAGGTCGCGCTGGGCGGTGCCCTCCAGTCCTGCGGCCCGGTTCTCGACGTCGGCGCCGAGCGAGACCTGGACGTCCCGCAGCCCGTTGATGGTGGCGGTCATCGCGTCCCACCACTGCATGGGCGGGATGTCGTTCCACCTGAGCTTCCCGCCGCCCTGGACGGCCGTGCTCTCGTACGTGAGCGCGCGCTCCGCGTCCGGGGTGCTCAGGGCCGCGTCCAGGCGCCGCTGCTGGGCGTCGGTGGCCGAGCGGGGGAAGGCGTCGAGGGCGGCGAGACGGCCGGCCCGGATCTCCATGAAGCGGCTGTAGTCGTCGTCCTTGAACTGCCCGGCGCGCACCGAGCCGAGCACGATGGCCCGCTCCTCGCCGGTGAACTCCTTGGCGTTGCCGAGGATCTGCAGCGTCTGGTAGGCGTCGCGCAGGGTGGCGTCATGGACGTCGCTCAGGCCCAGGTCGAGCCGGTCGAGGACGGTGATGGTGGTGGTGAAGTAGTCGAAGGTGTCCTTCACCACGCCGGTGTGGTCGTCCGCGTGCGCGCGGATCCCGGTGAGCCCGTCGAGCCGTCCGAGGGACTCGCGCACCGAGCCGGCGGCCGAGTCGTCGCGTCCGTGGAGCGCCTTGTCCAGCAGGGTGCGGGCGGCGTCGGTGGCCTTGCGCTGTGCGGGCAGCTTGCCGCCGAACTCCTTGACGCCGCCGACGTACCCGGTGGTGAGACCGCGTTCCTTCTGGAGTTCGTGGATGAGGCCCTGGAGGGTGATCTCCAGGCGGGCGTTGTCCGCGGTGGCGGAGGCGTTGCGGTAGGCGGAGATCTGCTCGGCGGCGGCGACGCCCAGCAGTGTCAGCAGGACCGCGAGGGCGAGGACCAGAATCCTCAGAAGCCTGGTGCGAATGGTGGCTGCTTGCACGGAGGTGCCTTAATCAGGAGGCGAGTCGGTGGATGCGCAGAACCGAGGCAGAAATGGTTCTGCGCCCCGGCCAACGAACCTCACGGGGCAGCGGTCACCCGATCATGTTTTTGTTTTACGTCCCGGAAACAGGATCTCGGAGAATCCCGAGGTGACCCGTCGCCTCCCCTCGTCACCGTATACGGGGACGAGGGCGGCCCCGGGTTGACGGCCGGTCGGCTGCCCCGGCCGATCGGGGAGGCCGCTCAGCAACCGTCGCACGGACAGCAGCAGTCGCAGCCGTCACATCCGTCGCAGCCGTCGCACGGGCAGTCGCAGTCGCAGTTGCGGCAGCAGCCTTCGCGCTTCTTCCCGGACCAGGGCCCCTCGTACTCCTCCGCGCAGCACATCTGGCAGCTGCAGCACAGCAGCGCGAACATGCCGCAACCCGCCAGGAGTCCGCGCTTCTTCACCGGGGCCTCGGGCCCGGGCAGGTGGGCCGCGCAGCGCGGCACGGCCCCGAACGCCCGGTCCACCGAGCGCCCGAGTTCGTGTACGAGCAGCAGATGGGCCAGCGCGCCGTCCGTGAACTCCGTGTCCCGCAGCGCCAGCCGGATCCCGTGCAGCGCGTCGTCGGCGAGCCGGCGGGCCTCGGTGAGGGGGGTCCCGGTGGCGGTGAGCGGGTTCCAGGCCCCCGTGGCGGCGTCGGCGGTCCGGTCCTCGACGGCGTCCAGCAGATGCGCGAGCCGGCCGAAGAGGCGTCCGGCCTCGGCGAGCGGAACGGCGTTGCCCGGCCGGCCGGCCAGCACGGCGGTGTGCGCGAAGGCCGCCGCGGTGGCCGTCTCGGTCGGTTCGGTGACCGCGAGCAGGGGCGTCCCCGGCCCCGCGAGCGCCTCGATGCCGAGCTGCCGGTCGACTGCGTCGACGAGGATCCCGGTGTCGAACCCGACCCCCGCGCCGCCACGGGCTCCCGCGCGCCCCCAGCCGTCCGCGACCCGGCGCGCGGCGACCGCGACCGGCCCGCGCGCCAGCAGCCCGTCCCCGTCGGCGACATGGTCGCGGACCTTGGCCGAGGCGAGCACCAGGGAGACGGCGGCGGCGAGCCGCGCGCCCTCGCCCCGGGCGACGGAGGCGGTCCGCATCCCGCGCAGCGGGCACGGTCCGGCCGTACGCCGCCCGTCCTGCGGCCGCGCCGCCTGAGCCTCCGTCAAAACCGATATGAGCAGCCCGTCATAGTTCGTCACGAGCCGCGCGAACTGCCCGTGGTCACCGCGCAGGGCGAGGCACAGCCCGCACAGATGCGCCATCCACTGGCTCTTGAATCTCTCCCCCAGCCGATGACCACATGGTCTGACCATCCCGAACACGCCCGAAATCCCCCCAAGCCGTTCACTCAAACGCACTACCGATCACCCATACGCCCGGAACAATCATATTTCACTCTCAGTCAGCAGACATGTGAGCTAGGGCCCTTGGCACATCTGGGCTCTCGACGTATGCGCTCTGCACCAGTACCGTCACAAACCCCCCGCGCGGCGTCTATCCACTTGGCGCGCCATCCGCATCATGGACGACCATAGAGATGCGGAGCATGAAGGACCGCTGTGAGAGGAGGCGTCCATGGGATCGGTACGCAAGGCGAGTGCCTGGCTTGGCCTCGTCGACGACAACGATGACGAGCGCTACTACGACGACGACTACTCCGAAGGGACCGAGCAGCCCGGGGACGCCTGGGTCACCGACCCGCGGGTCAAGGTGGCCTCGGACGTCGCCGAGGTGAAGGGCCGTCGGATCGGCACGGTCACCCCGGACAGTTTCCGGGACGCCCGCGCGCTCGGTGAGCTGTTCCGCGAGGGCGTGCCGGTCATCGTGAACCTCACGGCCATGGAGCCGGCCGACGCCAAGCGGGTCGTCGACTTCGCGGCCGGGCTGACCTTCGGCCTGCGCGGCACCATCGAGCGGGTCGCCAACCGGGTCTTCCTGCTGACCCCCGCCAACACGGAGATCGTCAACGGTGAGCCGGCCTCGCGCCGGGAGGACGGCTTCTTCAACCAGAGCTGAGGCAGGGCCGCTCACCGGCCCTGCCCCCGCGCAGGGTTCACCGGAACGCGTCGAGTCCGGTGAGCGCCTTGCCCAGCACCAGCTGGTGCATCTCGACGGTGCCCTCGTAGGTGAGCACCGACTCGAGGTTGGTCGCGTGCCGCATCACGGGATACTCCAGCGAGATCCCGTTGGCCCCGAGAATCGTCCGTGCCGTACGGCAGATCTCGATCGCCTCTCGTACGTTGTTGAGTTTGCCGAAGCTGACCTGCTCGGGACGCAGGCGGCCGGCATCCATCCGCCGCCCCAGGTGATGGGCGAGCAGGATCCCCTTGTGCAGTTCGACCGCCATGTCGGCGAGTTTGGCCTGGGTGAGCTGGAAGCCGCCGATCGGCCGCCCGAACTGCTCCCGCGTCTTCGCGTACTCGACGGCGGCCTCCAGGCAGCTGCGCGCGGCGCCCATGGCGCCCCACACGATCCCGTACCGGGCGTGCGACAGACAGCTGAGCGGCCCCTTGAGTCCGGTGACCTCCGGCAGTACGGCATCGGCGGGCAGCCGCACATCCTCCAGTACCAGCTCACTGGTGACACTCGCCCGCAGCGACCACTTGTGCTTGATCTCCGGGGCCGAGAACCCGGGCGTGTCGGTGGGTACGACGAACCCCCGGATCCCGTTGTCGCTCTGCGCCCACACGACGGCGACGCCCGCCACCGACCCGTTGGTGATCCACATCTTCCGCCCGTTCAGCACCCAGTCGCCGCCGGCGTCGCGCTTCGCGTACGTCCGCATGGAGGCCGGGTCGGAGCCGTGGTCGGGCTCCGTCAGCCCGAAGCACCCGATGACGTCACCGGCGGCCATGCCCGGCAGCCACCGCTGCTTCTGCTCCTCGCTCCCGAACCGGTGGATGGCGTACATGGCCAGCGACCCCTGCACGGACACCAGCGACCGGATACCCGAGTCCGCGGCCTCCAGCTCCAGACAGGCCAGCCCGTACTGCACGGCCGACGCCCCCGCGCACCCGTACCCCTCCAGCGACATCCCGAGGGCCCCGATCGACCCGAGCTCCTTCGCGAGCTCCCTGATCCCCGGCAGCTCCCCGCTCTCGTACCACTCGGCGACATACGGCAGCACCCGGTCCGCCGCCCACCTCCGCACGGTCTCCCGTACGGCGACATCCTCCGGCTCCAGCAGATCGTCGATCCCGAGCGGGTCCCCGGGATCGAACGGAGGCAACTTCACGGACGCGGACATGGACCCTCCCAAAACTAGCGCTGCTAGTTACAACAGGTTACGCGCCCTCCCCCACATCTCCCACCCACACGTGCGAGTCACCAACAAGGTCGACGTCTCAGGTGGCGGCCACCCACCGTCGACAACTGCGCGCACAGGCGAGCCAGCCGACAGCCGCCGGCCGGCAAAGGACAGAAGGCGGACGGGTAAGGACGATGGCGGAAGGCGAACGGCGAACGGCGAACGGCTGACGGCTGACGGCTGACGGCTGACGGCTGACGGCTGACGGCTGACGGCTGACGGCTGACGGCTGACGGCTGACGGCTGACGGCTGACGGCTAGCGGCTAGCGGCTAGCGGCATGCGGCAGCCGCCGACGGCGATTCGCCCCCACTGGTCGGTCCACCCTCCCACTCACCCGCACGGGCGGTGCGTGGGCGGGGAAGGTTCTGGCGTGCAGCCGCCGACGGCGAGCCGCCCTGCCGGGCAGCGCGTCACGCGGAGACGCGGGAGCGGGTGGGTTCGCGGGGAGCGGGAACCTCGACCGGCGCTTCCTCGCACTGCATGACCCGCGGCAACCGCAGCGCCATCACGGCCCCCAGCAACAGCAACCCCGCACTCACCAGCAACGTCACATGCAGCCCGTGCACGAAGGAATCCCGCGCCGCCCGCCGCAACGCCGCCCCCGCCGCCCCGCCCAGCCGCCCGGCGACGTCGTAGGCCTCCCCCAGCGAATGCCCCGCCGCGGCCGACGCCGACGCAGGCACCCCCGGCACCGCGGCCAGCCCCGGCGCGTACGCCGCGTTCATCACGCTGCCGAGAAGCGCGATCCCGATCCCGGCACCCAGCTGGTACGACGTCTCGCCGATCGCCGCCGCGCCCCCGGCCTGCTCCGCCGGCGCCTCGTTCAGCATCGACTCGTACGCCCCGAAGAGCGTGGTCTCCAGGCCGAAGCCGAGCAGCACGAAGCCGACGAGCAGCAGACCCGCGTTGTCGACCCCGCCCATCGCCGTCAGCGTCAGCACCGCCACCGCGGTCAGGCAGAAGCCGAAGCACACCATCCGGCGCGGCCCGAAACGCCGCAGCATCCGCGCCCCGGCCAGCCCCGCCGCCATCGCGGCTAGCGTCAGCGGCAGCAGTCGTAGCCCCGTCTGCAGCGGGGACAGCCCGAGGACCAGCTGCAGATACTGCGCGGCGATCAGTTCGAGGCCCACCAGCGCGAGCATCGCCAGCACGATGCAGCCCACTGCCGTGCTGAACGCGGGCCGCGCGAACATCTTCAGGTCCACCAGCGGGAACGCCCGCCGCCGTTGCCGTCGGCCGAAGAGCATCAGCAGCAGCGCGCCGAGCACCAGCGGCGCCACCGTGAGCACGCTGCCCGCCGGCTCGCCGCCGCCCAGGCGTTTCACGGCGAAGACGACCCCGAACAGACCGGCCGCGGCCATCAGCGCGCCGACCACGTCCCAGGGGCCGTTGCGGTCGCCGCGCGACTCGGGCAGGAGCAGCCGTCCCACCGGGAGGCTGATCAGCATCAGCGGGATGTTGACCAGGAAGACGGAGCCCCACCAGAAGTGTTCGAGGAGGAAGCCGCCGAGGAGCGGGCCGACGGCCGCGCCGACCGCTGCCACCGCGCTCCAGATGCCGATGGCGACGGCCCGTTCATGGCGGTCGGGGAAGACCTGCCGGAGGATCGACAGCGTCGCGGGCATGATCATCGCGCCGCCGACACCGAGCAGCGCCCGGGCCAGGATCAGCGCCTCGGCGCTCGGCGCGACGGCCGCCGCCGCGGAGGCGACGCCGAACAGGGCGTATCCGATGAGCAGGACGCGGCGCCGGCCCACCCGGTCGCCGAGCGTGCCGAAGAGGATCAGCAGCGAGGCGCAGACCAGCGGATAGACGTCGACGATCCAGAGCAGCTGCATGGCGCCGGGCTTGAGGTCCTCGGTGACGGCGGGCACCGCGACATGCAGCACGGTCGCGTCGAGGGCGACCAGCAGCAGGCTGACGCAGAGGACGACGAGGACGACCCAGCGGTTGGCACCGGCACCGGCTTCGGGCGCCCGACGGCGCTGGCGTACGGCAGCCGTGGTCGTCCCGGACATGTACGTACCTCCCAGATGGTCCCTCGCGCGCGGCGGATCGGCGGGGCGGGGACTCCCCGTCGTACGGCCGGAGAGGAGCGGGGTCTCCGGCCCGCGCATACGAACGCGAGTGACACGTCAGCGTACGCGAGTTCGTTCCGGGGGCACGTGGCGGACCTCTCACACTCTCCGCAGAACTCATGTGGCGTACGCCACTGGCCCCGACCGGGACCACGCCCGGGCGGGGCTTCCGGTTCCGCGTCCGGTCGATAATCGAGCCCGTGACCGATCTTGAAACGCCCGTGTCGGCGCCTCCCCTCCCGGCCCCGCGCCGGGCCGCGCCGGCGCTGCTCGGGTACGTCGCCGTGCGCGCCCTGGGCCTGTTCGTGCTGGCCGTGTGGAGCGCGGCGCGCGGCAAGAACGCGCACACCTTGTTGACGGCCCGCTGGGACTCGCTGTGGTACACGCGGGTCGCCGAACTGGGCTACGGCTACGAGGTGCGGCTGCCGAACGGCGACGTCCACTCCAACCTGGCCTTCTTCCCGCTGCTGCCGTGGCTGGAGCGCCTGTTGCACGCGCTCACGCCCCTGTCGTACGCGGACGCGGGCCTCGCGGTCGCCCTGCTCGCCTCGCTCGCCGCGGCCTGGGGGATCTTCGCGGTCGCCGACGTGGTGTACGGCCCGCGGGTCGGGGTCTGCGCGGTACTGGTGTGGGCCGTCCTGCCCGTCGGGATCGTGCAGTCGATGGCGTACAGCGAGTCGCTGTTCACGGCGCTGGCCGCCTGGTCGCTGTACGCCGTGCTGACCGGCCGCTGGGTGGGCGCGGGTGCGCTGGCCGCGCTGGCGGGGCTGACCCGGCCGGTGGGACTCGCCGTGGTGGCGGCGGTGTGGACGGCGGGGGTGATCTCGTTCGTGCGGGATCGGAGCAGAGGCGCGCGGGAGCAGAGTGCAAGTGACGTGCAGGGCGCGCACGATGGCGAGCACGCCCCTGAGGCGTCCAGCGCCGCCCGCGCCCGGCGCACCCCACAGCCAACCGGCGCACATCACGCAACACGCGCCCCCCACATCCCTTACACCCCTTACGCCTCGTACGGCGCACCCGTCTGGCGACGCGCCCTCGGTATGCTCCTCGCCCCCGCCGGCGCGGCGGCCTATGTGCTGTGGGTCGGCCATCGCACCGGCAAGGGTCCGCTCGGCTATCTGGACGTCCAGGCGGGCTGGCGCAACGGCTTCGACGGCGGCTATGCGTTCGCGCGCTTCGTGGGCGACAAGTTCACGTCATTTCCGTCCGCTCTGGCCGGAGCGGGTTTGATCGTCGGGGTCGGCCTGCTGTTGTGGCTCTACGTGACGGGTCTGCGGCAGCGGCAACCGCTTCCCCTGCTGGTCTACACGGGTGTCGTCCTCGCCCTCGCGCTCTGCGCGTCCAGCTACTTCGGGTCCAAGCCGCGGCTGCTGATGCCGGCCTTCCCGGTGCTGTTCCCGCTCGCCCGAGCCCTCGCCCGACTGCGCACCGGCCGATCGGCGCTGGTCACGGCCGGTGTCGCGGTGGCCTCGGCGGTCTATGGCGCGTTCTGGCTGAACGGCTCCGGGCCACCATGATCATCTCCGCCGGGACGGTGAGCAGCCGGAGAATTCCACCCCATGCTTTGGTTAACGAATTCATAAGTGCCATAAAACGGCCGCCCAGCATGATCAAAGGAATTGAAGGGCAGACCCCCGGCGGATTACGGAATCCTTAGAATTCGGAAGCCTCCTGAGAGGTTTCCCACATCACATCGTCATCACAAAGCCGCTGTTTCGACCGGGAACAGAGCTCACTCGCTGTAACGTCGATTGGGTGCGTACCGAACGAAACCTCACCCGTCTGGACCGGGTGTTCGCCAGGCTGGACCGTGAGCCGGAACGACCGGCTCACATTGATGTGCCGCGGATGAGCCGGCACCGGGTGGTGTTGTTCACCGGAACCCTCGCCTTCTACCTGGCGATCGTGTGGGCCGTCGTCATCACCTCGTGGCTGGTCCGGCTCGACTGGCAGGTCATGTTCTTCCGGCCGTACCAGCAGTGGTCGGGAATCCACTGGTTCGTCGATTACTACGTGGTCCTCGGCCAGCGCGGCCCGACCGCCGTGATGGTCGCGGCCTGGCTGGGCTGGCGCTCCTGGCGGCAGCACACCCTGCGCCCGCTGCTCACGCTCGGCGCCTCGCTGCTGCTGCTCAACATCACGGTCGGCGCCGCCAAGCTCGGCATGGGGCGCCTCGGTCCGCACTACGCGACCGTGATCGGCTCGAACGAGATGGGTCTGGGCGGCGATATATTCCCCAGCGGCCACACCGCCAACGCGGTGGTGACCTGGGGAATTCTGGCGTATCTGGCCTCCACCCCGCGAGCCCGCCGCTGGCTCTCCGCCGCCTCGGCGGTCACCTCCCTCGGCGTCGGCATGTCCACCGTCTACCTCGGTACGCACTGGCTGAGCGACGTGTTGCTGGGCTGGGCCGCCGGGCTGCTGATCCTGCTGGCGCTCCCCTGGTGCGAGCCGTTCATCGCCCGCGCCGAGACCTCGCTCTTCGACCTGCGCGACCGCTGGCGCTCCCGCCGCGGCAGCGCGGTGCCGGTACCCGCGCCCGCCCCCGTCCCGGTCCCGCCCGTGGTCCTCAAGCCGCGTCCGGCGCCGGCCGAGCAGACGGAGCCGGAGCGCGAGCCGGTCTCCTCCACCCGCTCCCCCCGGACGCCGATCCATCTGGCGCCCGGCCCGCACACGGCCCGCTCGGAGCGCACCCCGGTGACCCCGGTCGGCAGCCGCCGCCCGCAGCACCCGGAGCGGCAGCCGCGCGGCACCGCCGGCCAGCCGGCCCGCCCGCTGACGGGCGGCTGAGGACCGCACGGACGCGACCGCGGGGCCCAGGTACGCACAACCGGCCCCGCGATCGGCCCTCCAGGCGCGCTCAGCCCTTCCAGGCGCGCGCCACCACGCCGTCCCGTACCTCGAAGTTGAGCCGCCCCGCCCGGTACTCCATGGTGATGATCGCCCCCGGCGGCAGTGAGCGGACCGTCGGCCACCCCCGCTCCCGGGCGAGCCGTTCGGCGTCGTCCGAGTGAAGGCCTACGTACCCTTGCGGGCTGTCCTGGGGCTCCGTCGGCGGAGCGGGATTCGGTGCCATGCGGCCACGCTAGGCGGCTTGCGGCGGGGACGGAAGCCGAGCCGGTCGGTGAAGTCCCGCATCCGTCTCCGGTCACGCTTCTGTCACAGAATCACGACACGCGTTTCGGTCGAACTCCGTCACACGTACGAGCGGTTCCGTACGTCTTCCTGGCGCATTCGAGCGCAATTCCCTGATGCCGGTAGGGTCTTCCGAAAAGCCCGCCGGAAAGAACCGGAAGTAAGGACCAGGGGGGCCCATGCGGGCCGATTCCATTCCGAATCCACGGACCCGCGCACAACCTGACACCGCATAAGAGTTTCACCACTCGGACACAGAACCCCCGTACGGGCCCGGGTGAATCGGCGTCACATCGGGGCACTCGGTTCCGATGCGGAGCATGTACATGCCCCCAAAACGCGCCGGGCCCCACCCGGTCGGACCGGGCGGGGCGGGCTGGTGCGGGGCAGGGGTGCGCGTCAGAGCGCGAGGCGCTGCCCAGGCACGATCAGGTTCGGGTCGTCGCCGATGACGGCCTTGTTGGCGGCGTAGAGGCGCTGCCAGCTGGTGCCGTGCCGCGCGGCGATCCCGCTCAGGGTGTCGCCCTCGCGGACGGTGTAGTCGCCCTTGGCCGAGGCGCCGGTGCGCGGGGTCGAGCGCTGCGGCGTCTTCGCCGCGGGGGTCGACTTCCTGGTGGTCGTCGACTTCGTCGCCGACTCCGTGCCGCTCTTCGTGGTCGCCGAGGCGCTCTCGGGCGCCGAGCCGGTCGCTCCGGCCCGTGCGGAGCAGACCGGCCACGCGCCCCAGCCCTGGGCGTGCTGAACCTTGGTGGCGACGGCGATCTGCGCTTCCCTGGAGGCCTGGTCGGCCGTCGACGCGTAGGCGGTGCCGCCGTACGCGCGCCAGGTGGAGGCGGAGAACTGGAGTCCGCCGTAGTAGCCGTTGCCGGTGTTGATGTGCCAGTTGCCGCCGCTCTCGCACTGGGCGATGCGGTCCCACACTCCGTTGTCCGCCGCCGCGGCGTTGCCGGTGGCTGCCAGCAGGCCCAGCGGGGCGAGCAGCGCCGCTCCGGCCAGGGCGGCCGTCGTACGGCCCTTGCGGGAGCCGTTCTTCGCGGCGGTCTCACGGGTGGTATCGGCACACTCGGACATGTATTTCCCTCTCCACGTACCCGGGCTCCCCCAGGCGGTCGCGGTCCCCGCGCGATGGACGCGGTTCTTCGCGCTCGCCCCGTCCGCCGCGGCCTGGTACTGCGGTGGTGCTCTGCCTGGTTCGGCCGGCGGACGTACCCGAGCGGTGCTCGTTGCACACGG
Source organism: Streptomyces sp. NPDC090088 (assembly GCF_044747345.1). NCBI lineage: Bacteria > Bacillati > Actinomycetota > Actinomycetes > Kitasatosporales > Streptomycetaceae > Streptomyces > Streptomyces sp. NPDC090088. The sequence goes on from NZ_JBIVDZ010000009.1 coordinate 566,786, forward strand.
CGGAGGAATCTAGGGACCGGGAACGCCCGAAATCAACCAACTCCCCGTCCGGCCAGGCCAGTTCGGTGTTACCGTTGGTAGCGGCGATTTCCAGCCACCCACTACATTCCCTGATTTCATGATTTGTCGACCATGGGTTCGATGGATCTGTGATTCACTTCACCGCGTCAAACTCCTTTGGCTTGCGAAGAGTTGACGGGGAGTGCCGAATTCCGCACAGGGAGTGACCCTGTGCAGTGGATGGTTCGATCCCGATCCCCCCGAGGCGTGACCCCCACCACAGATCACCCGTTGTCTTCTTCATGAGCCCGCGACCCCGGGGGCTCACGGACCGGGAGCCCCCCGGGCCTTCACGTACCGCATCCCGAGGGAGCCACCGTGCCGCGCATGCTCGACGTCAGCGACGAGGTACGCGCCGAGATCGGCGACGAAGAAGCCGACCGGCTGCTCGCCGGAGACAACGCCCCCGGCAGCTACGACTGCACGTCCTGCCGCACCCCGGGCGACTCCGAACAGGAGCGCACCAGCACCGTCCTCTTCATCGGCGACGAGACCGCCGTCCTCGCCTTCGCCCACGCCACCTGCCTGCCCTCGCAGGTCGTCCAGGTCACCGAGGAGCAGCTACAGGGCGCGGTCCGCTCCATCAACGGCGACAGCGCGCCCGGCGGCGGGCCGCAGAAGTCCGTGCCCGAGCAGGCGGTGCTCGGGGTGACCAGCGGACTCGTCCTGATCGCCGGGGAGTTGCACCCCGCACTCGTCGTCGAGCCGACCTCGCCGATCGTCCGGCCCGGCACGGACGGGGTCGGCGACGACTTCCTGCCGCTCCTCATCGAACAGGGCTTCATGCCGCTGACGGAGCTGACCTCGGTGCCGCCGGTGCTGCACGGGTGGTCGGTGCTGCTGGCGGTGGGTCAGCTGCACGCGGTGCTGCAGCCGGGGCCGAACGGCGGGCAGCCGATCGCCTGGTGGCAGGCGCACCAGCCGCTGCAGGTGACCGACGGGTGGCGGGCGGCCGCCAACAAGCACCAGCAGGTGCTGATGTTCGCGGCGCCAGTGGGGTCGATCGGGCGGCAGCCCCGGGAGGACCTGCTGCGGGACGCCCTGGACAAGGCCGCGGCGAACGGGAAGCTGGTGGCGGCGGCGCTGCCTCTTGCGGGGGTCTGAGGGTCGCCAAAGGGGCGTCACCGAACCGCATCTCTTCACCGACCCGGTCGTTTGGACATACGTGCACGCATACGACCTTCCGCCCCGCCGGCCGTCCTTCTCCGCCGTTCCGTCCGCACGGGTGGCCCAGGAGGCCACCGGCGGGGTCTCGGCCACGCCGATCTACGACTCGCTCTACGCGGAGTGGGTCAAGAGCTTCCGTACGCTGCCGGGAGACCGCAGCGGTGAGGAGGATCTGGGGTTCGTCGCCTTCGGGAACGCCCCGTTCAGCACGGGCACCCACGGGCTGGGGTCGTACGGAGGGACCGCGTACAGCGCGTACAGTGCGGGCGCCTTCAGCGCGCGGCACGGCGGTGAGCAGCCGCAGCCGCCGCAGTGGCAGCGGATCGGGACGCTCGGCCGGTCCCAGGACGCCGGGATGACCGCGGTCCCGGCGGCGCTTCCGCCGGGACCGCGCCGGGGTCTGTGACACATGCGTGAGGGGCGGCCACCGTGACCGGTGGCCGCCCCTCACGCATGTCCCTACTTCTTCTTCGCGCCGCGCTTCTCGCGCACCCGCACGGAGATGTGGATCGGGGTGCCCTCGAAGCCGAACTCCTCGCGCAGCCGGCGCTCGATGAAGCGGCGGTAGCCGGCCTCGATGAAGCCGGAGGCGAAGAGGACGAACCGCGGCGGCTTGGTGCCGGCCTGGGTGCCGAACAGGATGCGGGGCTGCTTGCCGCCCCGGACCGGGTGCGGGTGGGCCGAGACCAGCTCGCCGAGGAAGGCGTTGAGGCGGCCGGTGGGCACCCGGGTCTCCCAGCCGGCGAGGGCGGTCTCGATGGCGGGGACCAGCTTCTCCATGTGCCGGCCGGTGCGCGCGGAGACGTTCACCCGGGGCGCCCAGGCGACCTGGCCGAGTTCGGTCTCGATCTCGCGCTCCAGGTAGTAGCGGCGCTCCTCGTCGAGGGTGTCCCACTTGTTGAAGGCCATGACGACCGCGCGGCCCGCCTCGACGGCCATGGTGACGATCCGCTGGTCCTGGACCGAGATGGACTCGGAGGCGTCGATCAGGATGACCGCCACCTCGGCCTTCTCCACGGCGGCGGCGGTGCGCAGCGAGGCGTAGTAGTCGGCGCCCTGCTGGAGGTGGACGCGCTTGCGGATACCGGCGGTGTCGACGAACTTCCAGGTGACGCCGCCGAGTTCGATCAGCTCGTCGACCGGGTCGCGGGTGGTGCCGGCGATCTCGTTGACGACGACGCGCTCCTCGTTCGCCACCTTGTTGAGGAGGGAGGACTTACCGACGTTGGGGCGGCCGATGAGGGCGATCCGGCGGGGGCCTCCGACGCCGGGGCCGCCGAAGGTCTGCTCGGGGGCCTCGGGGAGCGCCTCCAGGACGGCGTCCAGCATGTCGCCGGTGCCGCGGCCGTGCAGGGCGGAGACCGGGTGCGGCTCGCCGAGGCCGAGGGACCACAGGTAGGAGGCGTCGGCCTCGCCGCTGGGACCGTCCACCTTGTTGGCGGCCAGCACGACGGGCTTGCCGGCCTTGCGCAGCAGTCGTACGACCGCCTCGTCGGTGTCGGTGGCGCCGACCTTGGCGTCGACGACGAAGACGACCGCGTCGGCCGCCTCGATCGCGTACTCGGCCTGGGCGGCCACGGAGGCGTCGATGCCGAGGACGTCCTGCTCCCAGCCGCCGGTGTCGACGACCTTGAAGCGGCGGCCCGCCCACTCGGCCTCGTAGGTCACGCGGTCGCGGGTGACACCAGGCTTGTCCTCGACGACGGCCTCGCGGCGCCCGATGATGCGGTTGACCAGGGTCGACTTGCCGACGTTCGGGCGGCCGACGACGGCGAGCACGGGCAGCGGGCCGTGGCCCGCCGCCTCGATGGCGCCCTCGACGTCCTCGATGTCGAAGCCCTCTTCGGCGGCGAGCTCCATGAACTCCGCGTACTCGGTGTCACCGAGCGCCCCGTGGTCGTACTCGTGCTCAGCCGAGTCGCCGGGCTGGCTGTGGTCGTTCATGAAGTCCGTACCTCGTCGTTCATCGTGGTGATCGGTGGATCAGCCGCATTTGGGCCGATCCACTACTTAGTGTCGCCTAGCGTCCGGTCAGACGCCTGGCGTTTTCCAGGTGGCCGCTGAGCTGCTTCTGGATGCGTTCGGTGGCCTCGTCCAGGGCCTTGCGGGTGCGCCGGCCGCTGCCGTCGCCCGCCTCGAAGGGGTCGCCGAAGACGACGTCGACGCGGGAGCGCAGCGGGGGCAGCCCCTTTATCAACCGTCCCTGCCGCTCGGAGCTTCCCAGCACGGCCACCGGGACGATCGGCGCGCCGGAGCGCACCGCGAAGTAGGCGAGGCCGGCCCGCAGGGCGGCGAAGTCGCCGTCGCCGCGGCTGCCCTCGGGGAAGATGCCGAGCACTCCCCCGGCCTCCAGGACGCCGAGCGCCCGGGTGATCGCCGTGCGGTCGGCGGTCTGGCGGTCCACCTTCAGCTGGCCGATCCGGGTCAGGAACGGGTCGAGCGGCCCGACGAACGCCTCCTTCTTGATCAGGAAGTGCGTCGGCCGGGGCGCCACGCCCATGACCATCGGGCCGTCGATGTTGTGGGAGTGGTTCACGGCGAGGATCGCCGGGCCGTGCGCGGGCACCTTCCAGGAACCCAGCACACGCGGCTTCCACAGCCCGTACATCAGGCCGACGCCGATCCGCCGTCCGGTCTCGGCGCCCCGCCGCGACGGGAGGCTCACTTCCCGGCCCGCTTCTCCTCGACGAGGGTGACGACACACTCGACGACCTGGGCGAGGGTGAGCTCGGTGGTGTCCACCTCGACCGCGTCGTCCGCCTTGGCGAGCGGCGAGGTCTTGCGGGTCGAGTCGGCCGCGTCCCGCTTGATCAGGGCCTCGCGGGTGGCGTTGACGTCGGCGCCCTTGAGCTCGCCGCTGCGCCGGGCCGCGCGGGCCTCCGGCGAGGCGGTGAGGAAGATCTTGAGGTCGGCGTCGGGCAGCACGGTCGTACCGATGTCCCGGCCCTCGACGACGATTCCGACCCCGGCCGAGGCGGCCAGCGAGCGCTGCAGCTCGGTGATCCGCGCCCGCACCTCCGGCACCGCGCTGACCGCGCTGACCGCGCCGGAGACCTCCTGGGTGCGGATCGGGCCGGCCACGTCGGTGCCGTCGACCGTGATCGTCGGGTCCGCCGGGTCGGTGCCGGAGACGATCTCGGGCTTGCCGGCCGCGGCGGCGATCTCGGACGGGTCGGCGACGTCGATCCCGTTGGTCACCATCCACCAGGTCATCGCCCGGTACTGGGCGCCGGTGTCCAGGTAGCTCAGGCCGAGCTGCGCGGCGACGGCCTTCGACGTGCTCGACTTGCCGGTGCCGGCGGGGCCGTCGATGGCGACAATCACGGGCTGGGCGGCGCCGTTTTCCACGGGAGGACACCTTCCGGGTGCAGGGTGGGAGTGGTGTGCGGGACGCCATCGCGCCCCGCACAAGGTTACCGGCCCCCGGGACCGCCCGATTCAGCGCTATTGCCGCAGCGCCCAGCCCCGGTCCCGCAGGGCCGAGGTGAGCACCGGAACGGCCTTCGGCTCCACCCACAGCTGGACGAGACCGGCCTGCTGCCCGGTGGCGTGCTCGATGCGGACGTCCTCGATGTTGACCCCGGCCGCGCCGGCGTCCGCGAAGATCCGGGCCAGCTGGCCGGGCTGGTCGTCGATGAGCACCGCCACGACCTCGTACGCCCGCGGCGCCGACCCGTGCTTGCCGGGGACCCGCACCTGGCCGGCGTTGCCGCGCCGCAGCATGTCCTCGATGCCGGCCCCGCCCTCGCGCCGCTTCTCCCCGTCGGAGGACTGCAGGGCGCGCAGCGCGCCGACCGTCTCGGCCAGGTCGGCGGAGACGTCCGCGAGCAGGTCGGCGACCGGCCCGGGGTTCGCGGAGAGGATGTCGATCCACATCCGGGGGTCGGAGGCGGCGATCCGGGTGACGTCCCGGATGCCCTGTCCGCACAGTCGTACGGCGGCCTCCTCGGCGTGCTCCAGACGGGCGGCGACCATGCTGGAGACCAGGTGGGGCATGTGGGAGACCAGGGCCACCGCGCGGTCGTGGGCGTCGGCGTCCATCACCACCGGCACGGCCCGGCAGTGCGAGACCAGCTCCAGGGAGAGGTTCAGCACCTCGGTGTCGGTGTCCCGGGTCGGGGTGAGCACCCAGGGGCGGCCCTCGAAGAGGTCGGCGGTGGCGGCCAGCGGGCCGGACTTCTCCCGGCCGGCCATGGGGTGCGTGCCGATGTAGGTCGACAGGTCCAGGCCCCGCGCCTCCAGCTCGCGGCGCGGGCCGCCCTTGACGCTGGCGACGTCCGCGTAGCCGCGCGCCACGCCCCGGTCCATCGCGTCCGCGAGGACGGCGGCCACATGGGCGGGCGGGGCGGCGACCAGGGCCAGGTCGACGGGGCCCTCCGGGGCCTGGTCGGTTCCGGCGCCCAGCGCGGCGGCCGTGCGGGCCTGCTCCGGGTCGTGGTCGGCGAGGTGGACGACGACGCCCCGCTGGGAGAGGGCGAGCGCGGCGGACGTACCGATGAGACCGGTACCGATGACGAGGGCGGTCCTCACTGGGCGATGTCCTTGCGCAGGGCGGCGGCGGCGCCGAGGTAGACATGGCTGATGTCGGCGCGGGGCCGGTCCGACTCGATGTGCGCCAGTATCCGTACGACCCGGGGCATCGCGCCCTCGATGTCCAGTTCCTGGGCGCAGATCAGCGGGACGTCGACGATGCCGAGCTTGCGCGCGGCGGCCGCCGGGAAGTCGCTGTGCAGGTCGGGGGTGGCCGTGAACCAGATGCTGATCAGGTCGTCGGCGGTCAGTCCGTTCCGCTCCAGGACGGCGGTGAGCAGCGCTCCGACCTGCTCGTCCATGTGACCGGCCTCGTCCCGCTCCAGCTGGACGGCCCCCCGGACCGCTCGTACCGCCACGGCACTGCTCCTGTTCTGATGTCGGCTCCTGCGTCCGTCCAGCCTAGTCAGACCGTGCCGCGTACCGGCACGGTGCCCGCCCGCTGAGACGCCGTCTCAGCGGGACTGGCGCCGGATCAGGTCCTCGATCGAGGCCTTCGGGACCTCGCCCTCGGGGGTGAGCCGGTCGACGGCGTCGGGCAGCACCCGGGCGAGCTGGTCGGCGGCCTGCTCCGGGGTCGTCCCGGCCTCCTCGGCGACCTGCTGGAGGGTGTCGTCGGGCAGGGCCCGCTGGAGCTGGTCGCCGGTGACGGGCTGGTTGGCGCCGGTGCCGACCCAGGAGTCCTTCTGGGCGGTCAGACCGGACCTCGCGAGGGTGTCCAGCAGTCCGCCGATCGAGCCGCCGCCCTGGCCGTGGCTCATCGCGGCGATCAGCGCGGTCAGCAGCCCGGCGCTCTTGCCCTCGCCGCCCAGGAGGCTGCCGAGCATGCTTTCGAGATCGTTGCCTGCCATGGCCCCAATGTCACTTGAATTACCCCATTCCGCTACTTGGGGTGAAAAGCCCCTGTGCGCCTCTTTACGCCGGACCCACCGGTCCGCTCTGATGGCAGGCACACCCGCCTCGGGGGAGGCCCGCCATGAAACGTCCCGGACCTGTGCTGACCCTTCTCGCGGGTCTGCTGCTCGGCCTGTTCATGCTGACGCTCAACGCGACGACGGGGACGAGGACGGCCTCGTCGTCCTACCGGGAGAAGTCGCCGAGCCCCACGCCGACGAGCACCACCGCGGCACCGAGGACCTCGCCGTCACCCTCGCCGTCACCCTCGTCCTCGAAGATCCCCGACTCCTCCTACTCCGGCCGCACCGACGACGACTCGTCCTCCGTCGCCGTCTCGGTCCGCGCCGGCAGGGCGATCGCCTACTTCTGCGACGGGCACAGCAAGGAGGCGTGGCTGAAGGGCCCGGTGAAGTCCGACGGCAGCATGCGGCTGACCGGCGCCGACGGCTCCGTGCTGAACGGCACGTTGCAGGAGAACAAGCGCATCCGCGGCGCCGTCGAGTTCGACGGCGGCCACTACGCATTCACCGCCCAGAAGGCCGTCAAGGGCACCGCGCTGTACCGGGCCACGGCGACCGTGCGCGGCGCGCGGATCGACGGCGGCTGGATCGTGCTCGCCGACGGCAGCCAGGTCGGCGTCGTCGACCGCGACGGCACGCCCTCGGCGGCACCCGGCATCGACCCGGAGACCGGCGCCGTGACGGTCGACGGCCAGCGGCTGACGGCGGCCCCGGTCGCTCCCTGACACCCAGCCCGTCCCCGAACCCGGCCGTGACCCGAGGGAGCCGACCATGACCGTCGACCCGAACGCCGCCACCCAGAGCTGGCCGTCGCCCGAGCCGGACCACCGCCGTGCGCACCCGGCCCGCTATCTGCTGCCGGCCCTGGTGGCCGCCGCCGTCGCGGTCGGCCTCGGCGTGTACGGCAGGGTCCACCATCCGACCGGCACCGCGTTCAACCTGGCGGGCTTCAGCAGCACCGGCGCGGTGAAGTCCTGGCTCGCCTCGACGGCGTTCTTCTTCGCCCTCGTCCAGCTGGTCTCGGCCCTGATGATGTACGGCAGGCTGCCGGGGCCGCGCTGGGCGTCCGCGCTGCACCGCTGGTCGGGGCGGATCGCGTTCCTGGTCGCCGTGCCGGTGGCGGTGCACTGCCTGTACGCGTTGGGCTATCAGACGTACGAAACGCGTGTTTTGTGGCACTCCATCCTGGGTTGCTTCTTCTTCGGTGGTTTCAGTGCCAAGATGCTGCTGCTCCGCTCGGAGCGACTCCCTGGCTGGCTGCTGCCGATCGTCGGTGGACTGGTGTTCGCCGCGCTCACGCTCATCTGGCTGACGTCAGCGTTCTGGTTCTTCCGCACGTTCGGGGTGACGACATGACCGACGGCTCCACTCGGCGCACGGTTCTCGCGACAGGCGCTGCCGCGCTCGCCGTGGGATGCGCGGGATGCAGCAACTACAACGACAACAGCGGTTCCTCCAGCTCCGGCGAGTCGACGGCCGGTGCCGCCGCCGGGACGGCGCTGGCGCGGACGAGCGAGATCCCGGAGGGCGGCGGCACGGTCTTCAAGGACCAGAAGGTCGTGGTGACGCAGCCGACGAAGGGCGAGTTCAAGGCCTTCTCGGCGATCTGCACCCACCAGGGCTGCACGGTGAACCGGGTGGCGGACGGCACCATCGACTGCCCCTGCCACGGCAGCAAGTTCAAGATCGCCGACGGCGCGGTGGCCCATGGTCCGGCGACACGGCCGCTGCCGGCCAAGTCGATCACCGTCAGCGGAAATTCGATCACCCTGGCGTGACCGGCCGCGTACGCTCCCCGGCATGCAGCCCGAGGACCTGGTACGCGACCACACGATCTACGCCTGTGTCATGGGGTCGCGCGCCTTCGGTCTGGCCACGGAGGGCAGCGACACCGACCGCCGGGGCGTGTTCCTCGCCCCCACTCCCCTGTTCTGGCGCTTCGAGAAGCCCCCGACGCATGTGGAGGGGCCGGGCGAGGAACGGTTCTCCTGGGAGCTGGAACGGTTCTGCGAGCTGGCGCTGCGGGCCAACCCGAACATCCTGGAGTGCCTGCACTCGCCCCTGGTCGAGCACGTCGACGACACCGGCCGCGAGCTGCTCGCGCTGCGCGGCGCCTTCCTCTCCCGGCGGGCCCACGACAGCTTCACCCGGTACGCCCTCGGCCAGCGCCGCAAGCTCGACGCCGACGTCCGTACCCACGGCGCCCCGCGTTGGAAGCACGCGATGCATCTGCTGCGGCTCCTGACCAGCGCCCGCGACCTGCTGCGCACGGGTGAGCTGACGATCGGCGTCGGCGACCGGCGCGCGGAGTTCCTCGCCGTGAAGCGGGGCGAGGTCTCCTGGGCGGAGGTCGAGTCGCGGATGGCCCGGCTCGCCGAGGAGACGGAGCGGGCCCTGTCCGGCAGCCCGCTCCCGGCGGAGCCGGATCACGCGCGCGTGGCCGACTTCCTGTTCCGGGTCCGCCGCGCCTCGGCCTGCCCGGAGCCCCGCCCGGTCGGCCCCTAGGCGTCCCAGAGCGCGCCCAGCGTCATCAGGTCCCCCCGGTACTCGATCCGGTCGGCCCACGCGGTCGGCCAGGCGTCCTCGCCCAGCCAGGCACCGGCGAACGCCCCGGTCAGACAGGCGATGGAGTCCGAGTCGCCGGAGGAGCAGGCGGCCCGGCGCAGGGCGAGCAGCGGCTCGTCGGGGAAGAGCAGGAAGCAGAGCAGACCGGTGGCGAGGGCCTCCTCGGCGATCCAGCCGGCGCCGGTGGCCAGGCAGGGGTCGTCCTCCGGCGAGGCGGTGCGCACGGCCTCCTCCAGCCGGTCGAGGATCGCGAGGCACTCGTCCCAGCCGCGCGCGATGAAGTGCTCCGGGTTCGGGTCCTGGCTGCGGGTCCACAGGTCGCCGAGCCAGGTGCGGTGGTAGCGGTTGCGGTTCTCGCGCGCGTACGACCGCAGCCGCCCGACCAGTTCGGCCGGTCCGACCCCCTGCGCGAGCAGCCGTACGGCCCGCGCGGTGAGGTCGGAGGCGGCCAGGGCGGTGGGGTGGCCGTGGGTGAGGGCGGACTGCAACTGGGCGGCACCGGCCCGCTGTTCGTCGCTCAGCCCGGGGGCGAGCCCGACGGGCGCGACCCGCATGTTGGCCCCGCATCCCTTGGAGCCGATCTGGCTGGCGTCCTGCCAGAGCCGTCCCTCCTCCTTGAGCAGCTCGCAGGCCCGCAGACAGGTCCGGCCGGGCGCGCGGTTGTTCTCGGGCGACTGGTACCAGTCCACGAACTCCTCGCGCAGCGGCCGCTCCAGCCGCTTGGGCGCGAGCACGCCCCGGTCCATGGCGGTGCGCAGCGCGTGTCCGACCGCGATGGTCATCTGCGTGTCGTCGGAGACGACGGCACGCGCGGGCAGCTCCATCTCCTGCCACGGCCCGCACTTGGCGAGGATCGACGGCACGTCGTTGAACTCGGTCGGGAAGCCGAGCGCGTCCCCGAGGGCGAGACCGATCAGGGCGCCGGTGGCGGCGCGTTTGTGGACGATGGTCGTGGTCATGCGGGGCGTCCTTCCCGGGACGGGCGGAGCAGGGGCGGGTGGAGGGCGGTGGCGGTGCCCGCGCGGTAGAGGGCGGCCGGTTTGCCACGGCCGCCGGTCAACCGGGCGGCGCCGGGGACGGGTTCGACGAAGCCGGGCGTGGCGAGCACCTTGCGGCGGAAGTTGGGACGGTCCAACTCGACGCCCCAGACGGTCTCGTAGACGTTCTGCAGCTCGCCGAGCGTGAACTCGGGCGGGCAGAAGGCGGTGGCCAGGCAGCTGTACTCCAGCCGCGCGCCCACGCGTTCGTGCGCGTCGGCCAGGATCCGGTCGTGGTCGAAGGCGAGCGGTCCGGCCGCGTCGTACGGCAGCCAGCGCGCCTGTGCCGCGTCGCCGCCGCCGTGCGGTTCGGGCGGGTCGGGCAGCAGCGCGGTGAAGGCGACGGAGACCACCCGCATCCTCGGGTCGCGCTCCGGCTCGCTGTAGGTGCGCAACTGCTCCAGGTGCAGCCCCTCCAGGCCCGGCAGGTTCGACAGGCCGGTCTCCTCGGCGAGTTCGCGCCGGGCCGCCGTCTCGGCCGACTCCTTGGGCAGCACGAAGCCGCCGGGCAGCGCCCAGTGGCCGAGGTACGGCTCCTGTCCGCGCTCGACGAGCAGCACGTACAGGGTGCCGGCCCGGACGGTGAGGACGGCGAGGTCGACGGTGACGGCGAAGGGTTCGTAGGCGTACTTGTCGTAGCCCTGCATACGTCCGTCCACCCCCTTACTGGTCGTTCGTGTCGATCACTTAATGGTCAATTCGACCAATAGTCTCTACGACTATAAAGACTTCGCAGGTCACCGCGCAAGCCCCGCCGCAGGCCGCCAGTGGCCACTGGAGCGCCTTTCCCGGAAACGGCGACGGGCCGGTCCCGGAGTGTCCGGAACCGGCCGTCAGAAAGCCGTACGAGCCCCTTCGCGGGGTGCGCCGAAGCCTAGAGGTCGACTTCCTTCATGAGCATCCCGACCTCGGTGTTGGACAGGCGGCGCAGCCAGCCCGACTTCTGGTCGCCGAGGGTGATCGGACCGAAGGAGACCCGGACCAGCTTGTCGACCGGGAACCCGGCCTCCGCCAGCATCCGCCGCACGATGTGCTTGCGGCCCTCGTGCAGGGTGACCTCGACCAGGTAGTTCTTGCCGGTCTGCTCGACGACGCGGAAGTGGTCCGCGCGCGCGTACCCGTCCTCCAGCTGGATGCCGTCCTTGAGCTTCTTGCCCAGGTCGCGCGGGATGGGGCCGACGATGTGCGCGAGGTAGGTCTTCTTCACGCCGTACTTGGGGTGGGTCAGCCGGTGCGCCAGCTCGCCGTGGTTGGTGAGCAGGATGACGCCCTCGGTCTCGGTGTCCAGGCGCCCCACGTGGAAGAGCCGGGTCTCCCGGTTGGTGACGTAGTCGCCGAGGCACTGCCGCCCGTCGGTGTCCTCCATGGTGGAGACCACACCGGCCGGCTTGTTCAGCGAGAAGAACTGGTACGACTGCGTGGCGACGGTCAGCCCGTCGACCCTGACCTCGTCCTTCTCCGGGTCGACCCGCTTGCCCTGCTCCAGGACGATCTCGCCGTTGACCTCGACGCGCGCCTGCTCGATCAGCTCCTCGCAAGCGCGCCGGGAGCCGTAGCCCGCGCGGGCGAGCACCTTCTGCAGCCGCTCGCCCTCCTGCTCGGCACCCGGGAAGGTCTTGGGGAGCTTCACGTCCGGCTTGCCGGCGTACCGCTCCCGGTTGCGCTCCTCCGCGCGGGCGTCGTACTCACGGGAACTCGCCGGAGCCGAACGGCCACGCCCGGTGCCCTGCCCCTGCCGGGGGCCGCCCTTGGCGCCGCCGCGCGCCGAGGCGCCACGACCCGACTTCGGGCCGTCCTGGGTGGCGTTCGGGCCCACGTCGTAGCGCCGCTCCTCCGGGCGCGGCTTGCTGGGCCGGCCGGCGCCCGGCTTGTCGTCGCGGGAGTTGCCGGCGCCGCGGTAGTTGCCGCGCCCACCGCTGCTCCCGCCGCGGCCGCCGCTGTTGCCACCACGGCTCCCGCCGTTGTTTCCGCTGCTGTTCCTGCCGCTGCTGCTTCGCATCAAAATTTCCGTCTAGTCGTCTGCGTCCTCGGAATCCGGCGCATCGGGTGCGTCCGGATCGAACGACGGCACGCCCTCCTGGGTCTCGGCCTCGATCGCCTCGGCCTCCGGGAGGAAGGGCGCGAGCTCCGGGAGTTCGTCCAGGCCGCGCAGGCCCATCCGCTCCAGGAAGTAGTTCGTCGTCCTGTACAGGATCGCACCTGTTTCGGGTTCCGCGCCCGCCTCCTCGACCAGACCGCGCTGGAGCAGGGTGCGCATCACACCGTCGCAGTTGACTCCGCGTACCACCGAGACCCGGCTGCGGCTCACCGGCTGGCGGTACGCGACGACCGCGAGCGTCTCCAGGGCGGCCTGGGTGAGCCGGGCGGTCTGGCCCTCCAGGACCAGCCGCTCGACGGCGGGCGCGAACTCGCCGCGGGTGTAGAAACGCCAGCCTCCCGCGACGAAGCGCAGCTCGAAGCCGCGGCCCTGCGCCGTGTACTCGTCGGCGAGGGCCCGCAGCGCCTTGGTGATCGTCTGCTTCGGCCGCTCCAGGATCTTGGAGAGGTGCTCGGCGGTGGCGGGCTCGTCGACGACCATCAGGACGGCCTCCAGGGCCGGCTTGAGGTCGAGCTCGGCGACCGGGCGCAGGCCGGCCGGCAGCGCGGTGGTGTCCTCGCTCACGCCTTGTCCTCCTTGGGCGGCTCGGGCGGCCGGTCGAATTCGTCGGTCACCATCAGCCGCGTCTCCTCGCCCCCGCCGGTCCAGCGCACGATCAGGTCGCCGAGCGCGGTCTCCTGGTCCAGGGCGACGGCCTTCTCCCGGTACAGCTCGAGGAGGGCGAGGAAGCGCGCGACGACGGTGAGCGTGTTGTCGGTGTCCTCGACGAGCACCCGGAAGCTGGCCTCGCCGAGCTCCCGCAGTCGCGCCACCACGATCCCGGCCTGCTCCTGCACGCTGACCAGCGGGGCGTGGATGTGGTCGACGTACACCTGCGGCTTGGGCTTGGGCTGCATCGCCTTGACCGCGAGCCTGGCGAATCCTTCCGGCCCGATGCTGATGACGACCTCGGGCAGCAGCTCGGCCAGGTGCGGTTCGAGGCCGACGGTACGGGGCCAGCGGCGGGCCTCGTCGTCCAGGCGCCGGTTGAAGATGTCGGCGATCTGCTTGTACGCGCGGTACTGCAGGAGCCGCGCGAAGAGCAGGTCCCGGGCTTCGAGGAGCGCCAGGTCGGCCTCGTCCTCGACCTCGGCGGCGGGCAGCAGCCGGGCGGCCTTGAGGTCGAGCAGGGTGGCGGCGACGACGAGGAACTCGGTCGTCTGGTCCAGGTCCCAGTCCGGCCCCATGGCCCGGATGTGCGCCATGAACTCGTCGGTGACCTTGGAGAGGGCGACCTCGGTGACGTCCAGCTTGTGCTTGGAGATCAGCTGGAGGAGGAGGTCGAAGGGGCCCTCGAAGTTGGCGAGCCGGACCTTGAAGACACCGTCGGGGACGGGCTCCGCCTCGGGTTCGGGTGCCGGTGCGGATTCCGGCTCCGGTTCCGGTGTGGGTTCCGGCTCCTGTCGGGGTTCCGGTTCCGGTACGTCCACGGCGGCCTCGGACACCGGCTCCGGTTCCGTGGGCACCGCTGGTGGCGCCGCTCCCGGCCCCCGCCCCAGCGCACGGCGACGGCCGCCGGAGGAGCCGGAAAAGGGAGCGTCGGTCGAGGTCATAGCCCCCGAAGGCTACCCCTACCGCCCGCGCAGCCGTCGTACGAGGATGCTCGCGTCTCCGCGGGACTCCAGGTCCGCCAGGACCACGGCGACCGCCTCGCGGACGATCCGGCCCCGGTCGACGGCCAGCCCGTGCTCGCCGCGGAGCACGAGACGGGCGTGCTCCAGGTCCATCAGCTCCTCGGCGGAGACGTACACGGTGATCTTCTCGTCGTGCCGCTCGCGCCCGCTGGGCCGCCGGGCGGGTGCCCGGCCGCCGCCGCGCTGCTTGCGGGGCTGGACCTGCGCGGCGGATCCGGCAGAACCTTCCTGCGCCGCCGCCTGCTGCCGCGCGGCCCGCTCCGCCGACGGCGCGACCGTGACGGACTGCGCGGCGTGGTTGCGGGACTCCCCGGCGTCGCCCGGACCGGCCTCCGCCGCCACGTGCTCCGCACCCTCGCCGTCGCCGCCCTGCACGGGCACCGACTGGGGCACGTCCTCGCCGGCCGCGGCCGCCGTCTCGTCGCTCTCCCCCGCGGGAGCCGGCACCCGGACCTCACCGTTGGCCGGGCGCCTGGGCGTGGACGGCTGGAGCGCCATCCCCCCTGTCGTACGGAACAGTTCGTCGGCCCCGGGCAGACTCACTCGGCGTGACACCGGGCGAGCACCTCCCTGGCGAGCTGGCGGTAGGCGGCGGCACCGACGGAGTTGGAGGCGTACGTGGTGATCGGCTCACCGGCGACCGTGGTCTCCGGGAAGCGGACCGTGCGGCCGATGACCGTGTGGTAGACGTGGTCGTCGAACGCCTCGACCACACGGGCCAGCACCTCGCGGCTGTGGACCGTGCGCGAGTCGTACATCGTGGCGAGGATGCCGTCGAGCTCCAGCTCCGGGTTGAGCCGCTCCTGGACCTTCTCGATGGTCTCGGTCAGCAGGGCGACACCACGCAGCGCGAAGAACTCGCACTCCAGCGGCACGATCACCTTGTGAGCGGCCGTCAGCGCGTTGACCGTGAGCAGGCCGAGCGAGGGCTGACAGTCGATCACGATGTAGTCGTAGTCCGGCATCAGCGGCTTCAGGGCGCGCTGCAGCGTCGACTCGCGGGCCACCTCGGAGACCAGCTGGACCTCGGCGGCCGACAGGTCGATGTTGGAGGGCAGCAGGTCCATGTTGGGGACCGCGGTCTTCAGGAGGACCTCGTCGGCCGCCATGCCCCGCTCCATGAGCAGGTTGTAGACGGTGAGGTCGAGCTCCATCGGGTTGACGCCGAGACCGACCGACAGCGCGCCCTGCGGGTCGAAGTCCACGAGCAGCACCCGGCGGCCGTACTCCGCGAGCGCGGCACCCAGGTTGATGGTCGACGTGGTCTTGCCGACGCCGCCCTTCTGGTTGCACATCGCGATGATCGTCGCGGGGCCGTGACTGGTCACCGGGCCCGGGATCGGGAAGTACGGGAGCGGGCGGCCGGTCGGGCCGACGCGCTCGCGGCGCTGGCGGGCCGCGTCGGGCGCGAGCGTGGCCGCGTACTCCGGATCGGGCTCGTACTCGGCGTCGGGGTCGTAGAAGTGCCCGTCGGGCAGTTCGTCGTAGTCGGCGAAGTGGTTGCGGGGCGCGCCACTTCCGTCGCCGGCCATGGCGTTCACGTGATGGCCATCCATGCTCTGGTGTGCTGTCCGCGTGGTCAGCGGAGTCCGGGCTGCTGTGAAGGTGCGCACCGCGACGGAGCCGACAGCCTCGAACCCCGCGGGACCCTGGTCCCGTACCGGCATTCCTGGTTGACCACCCCCGGGAGAAAATGTCGACTCATTCACAAGTCGTCTTACCTCCTTGGTGACCAGGAAACTTCTAGACAGGTCAGCTTGGCATCATGCCGACGGTTGGCGACTCTATGGCGTGTCGGGCGTTCGCAGCAACACAATCCGCCGGACCCGGCACGATGTGTCGGCAATGAAACATCTCGCTGTCAAGGGCGTACGGCCGTCGCACAGCAGGTTTCACCGGTGTACGAATCGGTCGAAGGGTTACGTTCGAGGCGAGTTGACCGAGAGTCGCAAAGTGACCATACACACATCTGGCCGGACCTTGTCGGGCAAGGTCCGGCCGTGTGTTCGTGATTGACGCGGCTTGTTGACGTATCGCCTTTACGAAAAGGTGACTTAGTCACCACCCCGTGGGGCGCCGGGTCAGCCGATCAGCGTGTCGATGTCCACGTGCTCCAGGCCGTGCGCCTCCGCGACCTCCTTGTAAACGACCTTGCCGTCATGGGTGTTGAGGCCCTTGGCGAGCGCGGCGTCGCGGCGCAGGGCCTCGGCCCAGCCGTTGTTCGCGAGCGACACGATGTACGGCAGCGTGGCGTTGGTGAGCGCATAGGTGGAGGTGTTGGGCACCGCGCCGGGCATGTTGGCGACGCAGTAGAAGACCGACTCGTGGACCTTGAAGGTCGGCTCGGCGTGCGTGGTGGGGCGGGAGTCCTCGAAGCAGCCGCCCTGGTCGATCGCGATGTCGACAAGGACACTTCCCTGCTTCATGCGCGAGACCAGCTCGTTGGTGACGAGCTTCGGGGCCTTGGCGCCGGGGATCAGCACCGCGCCGATCACGAGGTCGGCCTCCAGGCAGGCCTTCTCCAGCTCGAAGGAGTTGGAGACGACGGTCTGGATCTTGGTGCCGAAGACCTTGTCGGCCTCCTTGAGCTTGTTGATGTCCTTGTCGAGCAGGGTCACGTGGAAGCCCATGCCGATGGCGATCTGCGCGGCGTTCCAGCCGGAGACGCCACCGCCGATGACGACGGCCTTGGCGGCCAGCACGCCCGGGACACCGCCGGGCAGCACACCGCGGCCGCCGTTGGCGCGCATCAGGTGGTAGGCGCCGACCTGCGGGGCGAGCCGGCCCGCGACCTCGGACATGGGCGCGAGCAGCGGCAGGGCGCGGTTCGGGAGCTCGACGGTCTCGTAGGCGATCGCCGTGGTGCCGGACTCCAGGAGGGCGTCGGTGCACTCCTTGGAGGCGGCCAGGTGCAGGTAGGTGAAGAGGGTCTGGTCCTTGCGAAGGCGGTGGTACTCCTCCGCGATGGGCTCCTTGACCTTCAGCAGCAGGTCGGCGGTGGCCCACACCTCGTCGGCGGTGTCCAGGATCGTCGCACCGGCGGAGACGTACTCGTCGTCCGGGATCGACGAGCCGAGACCGGCGCCGCGCTCGATGACGACCTGGTGGCCGTGACGCACCAGCTCGTGCACGCCGGCCGGGGTGATGGCCACCCGGAACTCGTTGTTCTTGACCTCGCGGGGGATGCCGACCTTCACGTCGATCACGGTCCTTGGCTCAGAGGGTGTGGGGGCACAGCTGCACATACCCGGCATACGGGGTACACCAGGAGACACCGCAGGAGAACCGGCGGCAGAGCCAGTTTAATGAAGGCGTTCCGACTGTCTAGCCTTTCATTGCATCAATCTTCACCGGAAGCACTACGGATTTCGTAGGCGTTAGCTCCGTGTTCCGGGTCGGAGTCGGGGGTGGAGGGCACCAGCGGCTCCTCACCCAGCATGCGCTCGGCGGCCGAGCGGTGCAGGCTCGCGGCCGTGGAGTCGCCCAGCCGCTCCAGCGTGTCGGCGAGCCGCAGCTGCAGCGCGGCCTGGAGCCGGGCGTCCTCGGCGCGGCGCGCCCACTCCACCGCCTCCTGGCAGGTCGCCAGCGATTCCTCGGGCCGTCCGGCGTACTCCTGAACCCGTGCCAGTTCGCTCAACGCCCGCGCCTGCGCGGCCACATCACCGTTCTTGCGATGGCCGGAAACGGCCGCCCGCCAGGCCCTGAGCGCCTCCCCGTAACGGCCCGCGTAGGTGTGTGCGCCGGCGATACGGCCGTAGAGCCGGGCGGCCTCGGCCCGCTCGCCACGGGCCAGCCGCTCGGCGAGGGCCCGGCCGAACCAGTCGGCGGCCCGTTCGTAGTCCCCCAGCTCCTGGTAGGCGCCACCTACGGATTCCATTGCGCGGCCGGTCGCGTACGGGTCATTTGCTCTGCGTCCGGCGTCCAAAGCGGACCGATAGCGCACCAGCGCGTCCGCCGTACGCCCGGTCTGGGCGTCCAGGTCGCCCAGGTTCAGCAGCGCGGCGGCCTGCTCCCGGGGCAGGTGCCGGCGCACGGCGACATCGAGGACGAGCCGGTGGACGCCGTACAGGTCGGGCGCGGCGGCCTGGGTGCCGAAGTGCGCCGCCATGGCCTTGACCAGCTGGGACATCAGCCGGCGGGCCAGCGTGTCGAGCTCGCCGTCGGCGACCGCCGCGCGGGCCGCGGCCAGCAGGGCCGGGCGGCGGATGCGCAGCCAGTCGGCGGCGGCCCGGGGGCTGGGGAAGCGCAGCTCGCGCGGGAGCGCCTGGAGCCGCTCGCGGGCCTGCGGGTTGTCCGTCTCGGTGATCGCCCGGCAGGACTGCAGCAGCCGCACCGTGCGCTCCAGCATCCGGGCGCGGGCCAGCTGGAGTTCCCCGGACCGCTCCTGGGACTCTGCCAGCGCCCACAGCATCGGGTGCAGACAGCCCGGGATCTCGTACTGGGGCAGCGGGGACTCCACGACGTGCAGCAGCCCGTGCCGGGCCAGCTCGTCCAGGGTGGTGCGGGCGGTGTCGACCGAGCAGCCGGCGAGGGAGGAGGCGGTGTGCGGGTCGACCAGGCCGGCCGGAGCCAGGCAGAGGAGTCGCAGTATCCGGGCGGCCTGGCCGGGCAGGTCGTCGTGGACGAACCGGAGGACGCGGGCCAGGGCGGTGCCGTCCTCGGGGTCGGCGTGCAGGCGTTTGGCGAGGTCGGAGACGGCGACCTGGGGGCGCGCGGCGAGCCAGCCGCCAGCCAGGGTGAGCGCGGCGGGCTGGCCCTGGCAGACCTCGGCCAGGGTCTCGGCGGACCGCGGGTCGACGGTGATGCGGACCGAACCGGTGAAGCGGGCGAGGAGTTCGACGGCCGACTTGGTGTCCAGGCCGCCCAGGGTGCAGGGGCGGACGTCCGAGATCCCGGTGAGCGGGCCGCCGGAGACGGCGACGGCCAGGCAGTCCGGGGTGTCCGGGAGCAGTACGTCGACCTCCTCGGCGCCGGGCGCGTCGTCCAGCAGGAGCAGCATCCGGCGGCCGGCGAGGGCGGTGCGCAGGGCGTGGGTGAGGTCGTCGGCGGCGGCCCCGGCCGGGGTGGGCAGCCGCAGCGCGGTGAGGAGGTCGCGAGCGGTGCGCTCGACGGGGACCGGGGTGCCGTCGGGCTCGGCGAGGCGGGCGCGCAGCACCCCGTCGGGGTAGTCGGCGGCGACTCGCCGGACGAGTTCCTCGGCGAGGGCGGTGCGTCCGGATCCGGGCCTGCCCGCGATCAGCAGGACCCGGGCACGGGGGGCCTTGCGGCCGGCGATGGTGTCCAGTCCCGCGCGCTCGATGTCGGCGCGCAGTTCTTTCAACTCCCTTGTCCGGCCCAGGAATCTGTCGCCCGTGGCCGTGGGCGCCGACCGTCGTGCGCCGCCTTTGTCCACCGCCTGATCCGTCACGGGCCACGCTCCCGTCCCACCGCACACGCGTGCCCGCCGGGACTCCGGTTCGGGCGTTTCGGCTCAATCGCGTCGAGCCTAGTTCACGTGCGAGGACGTTCCCGGCGGAGCACGGCGGGCACATCGCCCGATCGGATCAGGCGATGGTCACACCGGGTCGCCCGATCGGTGGTCCAGGGCTGGTTCAGGGCCTGATTCAGGACCGGTTCAGGGCCTGGCTCGGGGTCTGGTTCACGACCGGCTCAGGCCCGGTTCAGGACTGGAAGGGGCGGGCCGGCCAGGGCGCGTCGGCCGGGCGCAGCGCGTCGAGTCCGTCGCCGGTGCGGGCGGCGATCAGCGAGAGGACGCCCGTCACCAGGCAGTTGTTGTGCAGGTCGCCGGCGAGCACCAGGCGCACCAGTTCGTCGACCGGCACACGTGCGTACTCCAGGTCGATCTCCTCGTGCTCGGTCTCGAAGCGCTCGCCCTCGGCCTCGGACAGATCACGGGCGAGGAAGATCCGCACGGCCTCGTCGCAGCCGCCCGGGGTGGTGTACAGGTCGGTCAGCACCCGCCAGTCCTCGGCCTTGACGTGCGCCTCCTCGTACAGCTCGCGCTGGGCCGCGTGCAGCGGGTTCTCGCCGGGGATGTCGAGCAGGCCGGCCGGGATCTCCCAGAGCTTCTGCCGGACCGGGTGCCGGTACTGGCGGATGAGCAGCACGCGGTCCTCCCCGTCGAGGGCGAGGACGGCCACCGAGCCGGGGTGGACCTGGTAGTCGCGGCGGACCACCGCGCCGTCGGGCATGACCACCTCGTCCGTGCGGACGGAGGTCTTGTTGCCCACGAAGGGGGTCTCCGTCGCCCGGATCTCCCACTCCTCGGGGGTGTCCTTGATCGTCATGCCGAGCCCTTCCAGACGTTCACGAGAAAAACCGGTCCACGGGAAAAACCGGGGTGCCCACCTTTGAAGGTATGCACCCCGGCCACCGTACAACTGGTGTGTTACTTCGAATTCGTCTGCTCGACGTCGGCCTGCTGACGCGCCACGGCCGCCTTCACCAGGCCCGCGAACAGCGGGTGCGGGCGGGTCGGGCGGGAGCGCAGCTCCGGGTGGGCCTGGGTGGCGACCAGGTAGGGGTGGACGTCGCGCGGGTACTCGACGTACTCGACCAGCTTGCCGTCCGGGGAGGTGCCGGAGAACTGCAGTCCGGCCTTCTTCTCCAGCTCCGAGCGGTAGGCGTTGTTGACCTCGTAGCGGTGCCGGTGCCGCTCCTCGACGTACTCCTTGCCGTCGTACACCTCGCGCACGATGGAGCCCTCGGCCAGCTTGGCCGGGTACATGCCGAGCCGCATGGTGCCGCCCATGTCGCCCTCGCCGGCGACGATGTCGAGCTGCTCGGCCATGGTGGAGATGACCGGGTGGCCGGTGGCGGAGTCGAACTCGGTGGAGTTGGCGTCCGGGATGTCGGCCAGGTTGCGCGCGGCCTCGATCACGATGCACTGCAGGCCCAGGCAGAGCCCGAGCAGCGGGATCCGGTTCTCGCGGGCGAAGCGGATGGCGCCGACCTTGCCGAGCACACCGCGGTCGCCGAAGCCGCCGGGGATGCAGATGCCGTCGACGTCGGCGAGCTGCGCGGCCGCGCCCGCCGGGGTCTTGCAGTCGTCCGACGTCACCCACTTGATCTTCACGCGGGCCTTGTTGGCGAAGCCGCCGGCGCGCAGCGCCTCGGTGACCGAGAGGTAGGCATCGGGCAGGTCGATGTACTTGCCGACCAGCGCGAGGGTGATCTCGTGGTCGGGGTTGTGGACGCGGTCCAGCAGGTCGTCCCAGGTCCGCCAGTCCACATCGCGGAACGGCAGGTCCAGCTTGCGGACGACATAGGCGTCCAGGCCCTCGCCGTGCACGGTCTTCGGGATGTCGTAGATCGAACGCGCGTCCGGGCAGGCCACCACGGCGGCCTCGTCCACGTCGCACATCAGCGAGATCTTGCGCTTGATGGCGGTGGGGACCTCGCGGTCGCAGCGCAGCACGATCGCGTCGGGCTGGATACCGATGTTCCGCAGGGCGGCCACGGAGTGCTGGGTGGGCTTGGTCTTCAGCTCGCCGGACGGGCCGATGTACGGCAGGAGCGAGATGTGCACCACGAAGACGTTGTCCCGGCCGACCTCGTGCCGGACCTGGCGGACGGTCTCCAGGAACGGCAGCGACTCGATGTCGCCGACCGTGCCGCCGACCTCGGTGATGACGACGTCGACCTCGTCGGTGGCCATCCGCCGGATGCGGTGCTTGATCTCGTTGGTGATGTGCGGGATGACCTGGACGGTGTCGCCCAGGTACTCGCCACGCCGTTCCTTGGCGATCACCGTGGAGTAGACCTGACCTGTGGTGACGTTGGCGGAGCCGTCCAGGTCGCGGTCGAGGAAACGCTCGTAGTGGCCGATGTCCAGGTCGGTCTCGGCGCCGTCGTTGGTGACGAACACCTCACCGTGCTGGAAGGGGTTCATCGTGCCCGGGTCGACGTTCAGGTACGGGTCGAGCTTCTGCATCACGACGCGCAGACCCCGGGCCTTGAGCAGCATGCCCAGGCTGGAGGCCGTCAGGCCCTTGCCGAGCGAGGAGGCGACACCCCCGGTGACGAAGATGTGCTTGGTCGTCGTGGCTTTCGGCGGCATGGCCAAGAGGGGGCTCCCGTGGTCGCGATCTGTCGTGCGGTACGGCTGCCGTCCTGGAGTTTCCGGGGTGGTGCCGTCGCTGCGGTTCGGGGGTTTCGTGCCCACCGGTCCACGGGCTACCAGGGTATCAGCGCCTCGGAGAGATGGCTCCCGGCCACGCTCCGTGCACATGTCGGCACACAGACGCTCACGCTTTACGTGGATCTCACTCACAGCTCACTCGTTCGGCCCACACGGGTTGCCCGGAGCGGCACGCAGATCATCTACGTGCGTCGTATCCTGCTCGGACACTCGCTGCCGAGCCCGGCCGGAAACACGGCACACCCCCGCCCGTCACTTACCGGAACAACGAGAGCTGGGCAGTTCGTTGAGCTATGACTGTCGTTTTGCCTCAGGGCACGGCGGGCTGCTTTGCTTCACCGCTCAACGACGTACAACAACAACCCCCCTTGACCGCACTAGCGACAGCCCCCTTTTTGCCTGGGGGGTGACGTGGCCGTTCGACTGGAGTTGCACGTGGCCGGGCGCATCGAAGACTACGCACTCATCGGAGACATGCAGACCGCTGCGCTGGTCTGCCGGGACGGCACAGTCGACTGGCTGTGCCTGCCCCGCTTCGACTCGCATGCCATCTTCGCCGGTCTGCTCGGCACCGAGGAACACGGCTTCTGGCGGCTCGGCCCGGCCCACGCGGCCGACTCCCAGCCCCCGACCGCGGCCCGCCGCACCTACCGGGGCGACTCGCTGATCCTGGAGTCCGAGTGGGACACCCCGCGCGGCACGGTCCGGGTCACCGACTTCATGCCCCCGCGTGACGGCGCCCCCCAGCTGATCCGCATCGTCGAGGGCGTCACCGGCCGGGTCCCGATGCGCTCGGTCCTGCGCATGCGGTTCTCCTACGGCCGCGTCGTCCCCTGGGTGCACAAGCACGACGGACGCACGGTCGCCGTGGCCGGCCCCGACTCGGTGTGGTTCGACACCTCCGCGGAGACCTACGGAAAGTCGCTGACCACCTACGCCGACTTCACGGTGGCCCCCGGCGACCGGATCGCGTTCACCATCTCGTGGCAGCCCTCCCACAAGGAGCCGCCGCCGCTGCCCGAGCCCGAGCAGTCGCTGGAGGCGACCGAGGAGTTCTGGCGCGAGTGGGTCGAGCACTGCACGTACCACGGGCCCTACCGTGAGGCCGTGGTCCGCTCGCTGATCACCCTGAAGGCCCTCACCTACGCCCCCACGGGCGGCATCGTCGCCGCGCCCACGACCTCCCTCCCCGAGGACATCGGCGGTGTCCGCAACTGGGACTACCGCTACACCTGGCTCCGCGACGCGGCCATCACCCTCTCCTCGCTGCTGCGCACCGGCTACCGCGAGGAGGCCCGCGCCTGGCGCGAGTGGCTGCTCCGCGCGGTCGCCGGCGACCCCGAGAACCTGCAGATCATGTACGGCATCGCGGGCGAGCGCGAGCTGGGCGAGGCCGAGCTGGACTGGCTGCCCGGCTACGAGAACTCGGCCCCGGTCCGGGTCGGCAACGGCGCGGCGCACCAGCTCCAGCTGGACGTCTACGGCGAGGTCACCGAGGCCCTGCACCTGGCCCACATGACCGGCCTCGCCCGCAACGACTACGCCTCCCTGCTCCAGCTCAAGCTCATCCGCTACCTGGAGGACCACTGGGACGAGCCCGACGAGGGCATCTGGGAGGTCCGCGGCCCGCGCCGGCACTTCGTGCACTCCAAGGTGATGGCCTGGGTCGCCGTCGACCGCACCATCAAGCTGATCGAGTCCGGGGACGCGGACGGCCCGCTGGAGCGCTGGAAGGAACTGCGCGACGACATCCACCGGGACGTCTGCGAGAAGGGCTACGACAAGGAACGGAACACGTTCACCCAGTCGTACGGCTCGCAGGAGCTGGACGCGTCGCTGCTGCTGATCCCCCAGATGGGCTTCCTGCCGCCGGACGACAAGCGGGTCATCGGCACCATCGAGGCGATCCAGCGGGAGCTGTCCACCTCGGACGGGTTCATCCTGCGCTACCCGACCTCGGGCGGCGAGGAGGGCGTGGACGGGCTGCCGGGTGACGAGGGGGCCTTCCTCGCGTGCTCGTTCTGGATGGCCGACGACCTCGCGATGATCGGCCGGGTCGACGAGGCGCGGAAGCTCTTCGAGAAGCTGCTCGCCCTGCGGAACGACCTCGGGCTGCTGGCGGAGGAGTGGGATCCGCGGCTGAAGCGGCAGGTGGGGAACTTCCCGCAGGCGTTCAGTCATGTGCCGTTGATCGACACGGCGCTGCGGCTGACTGCGTCGGGGGCGTACGGGGGGTAGCGGTCGTCGGTCGGCTGCGGGTGCGTGGGGGCTGGTCGCGCAGTTCCCCGCGCCCCTGAAGGGGCGCTCGTCCTTACGCTTGTAGTCATGGGTGCCCTCTCGAAGGCGCACACGGCCCTGGCCTCGCTCCGTGAGGATCTCGTAGGCGAGGTGTTCGCCCCTGGGGACCCGGGGTACGACGAGGCGCGGGGCGTCTTCAACGGCATGATCGACCGGCATCCGGCCGTGATCGCCCAGTGCGCGGACGACTCCGACGTCGTGCGGGCCGTGCGGTTCGGGCGGGAGTTGGATCTGAGGATCGCGGTGCGCGGGGGCGGGCACAGTGTCGCGGGCTGGGCGACCGCCGACGGTGCGCTCGTGGTGGATCTGCGCCGGATGCACGAGGTGACCGTCGACCCCGCGGCGGAAGCCGTACGTGTGCGGGGTGGGGTCACCATCGGGCAGCTGGACCGGGCGACCCGGCCCTACGCTCTGGCCACCACCGGTAGCCGGGCGTCCGGCACCGGGGTCTGCGGGTGCGTGCTGGGCGGCGGCTCGGGCTGGCTGGACCGTGCCTTCGGGCCGGCCGCCGACGACCTGATCGGCATCGAGCTGGTCACCGCCGACGGTGAGCGGGTGCACGCCGACGCCGACGAGAACCCGGAGCTGTTCTGGGCGCTGCACGGCGGGGGCGGGAACTTCGGCGTCGCCACCGCGCTCACCCTGGCCCTGCACGAGCTGCCGGTGTTCAGCGTCGCGCTGCTGCTGTACCGGCCGGCGGCCGGGCCGGACGTCGTCCGGGCCTTCCGGGAGGTGATCGGCAGCGGCCCCGACGAGGTCGCCGGCGCGGTCCTGTACATGACCGGCCCGCCCGCGGACCTCGCGGATTCCGTACCCGGGCACCTCGTGGGCGAGCGGCTGTGCGCCGCGCTGGTCACCTTCCTGGGCGGCGAGGAGGGCCTGCGCGAGATCGCCGGGCCGGTGCTCGCGCTGCCCCACGAGGCGGAGGTCGTCGGCCCGATGCCGTACGCCGGGGCGCAGCGCCTGCTCGACTGTCCGTCCGGGCTGCGCAACCACTGGTCGGCCGAGTGCCTGGCCGATCTGCCCGACGCGGCGGTGGACGCCTGGTGCGGGGGCGCGGAGGGCATGCCGGTGCCGACCGGTTCCCGGCTTCTGCTGTTCCCGCAGGGCGGGGCGATCGCCTCGGGACCGGCGGAGTACCCGGTGGCGTACCGCGGCGCGCCCTGGGTGGTGCACCCCTTCGGCAGCTGGGCGGACCCGGGCGACGACGAACGGGCTGTCGCCTGGGTGCGCGGCGTCCGTACCGGCGTCCGGCCCTGGTCCACCGGCGCGGTCCACCTGAACCTCGTCGGTGACGAGGGCCCCGAGCGGGTGCGGGCCGGTCTGGGCACGGCGAACGCGCTGCGGCTCGGCAAGGTGAAGCGGCGGTGGGACCGGGACAACGTGTTCCGGTTCAACCACAACATCACGCCGCTGTGAGCGGAGGTGCCGTGAGGGCGTTCGCCCAGGTAGCGTCCGCTCCATGGACAGCGGTACGGGCAGCGGATTCGAGTCTCAGGGCGCCGGGATCACCGTGCAGCGGGCGCTGGAGCTGCCCGGGCTGCGCAGCGGGCTCCCGGAGATCCTGGCGGGCGCCGACCGGCTGGGGCGGACCGTGCGCTGGGTGCACGCGGGCGAGGTGCCGAACATCGCCTCGCTGCTGAAGGGCGGCGAGCTGCTGCTCACCACCGGCTACGGCCTGGGCACCCGGCCGGGCGACCAGCGGGCGTTCGTGCGCACGCTCGCCGACCGGGGCATCGCCGCCCTGGTGGTGGAGCTGGGCGCGCGGTTCTCCCGGCTGCCCGCCACTCTCGTGGACACCGCGCGGGCGACCGGGCTGCCGCTCGTCGTGCTGCACCGCGAGGTGCCCTTCGTGACGGTGACGGAGGAGATCCACACCGAGATCGTCAACCACCACTACGCGCTCCTGCAGCGCGCCGAGGAGGTGCACCGCCGCTGTACCGAGGCCCTGCTGGGCGGTGGCGGGGTCCCCCAGGTGCTGGCCATCCTGGCCGACTTCTGCGGCAACCCGGTCTTCCTGGAGACCGCCGACGGCCAGTTGCTGTACGCGGCCGGGGCGGGGCCCGAGGGGGCGGATCCGCTCCAGGTGTGGGAGGGGCTGCGCGGCCAGCGCGGGGACGCGCCGCCGCCGTCCGGGACGGTCCTGGTGGAGGTGCCGGGCGGCGGGCCGGGGACGGGTTCGGTGCGTGCCCGGCTGGTGCTGCTCCCCGTCCGCGGGCCCCTGGCGCCCGTCCACCGGATCGCCGCCGAGCGGGCGGCCGGCATCCTGGCGGTCGTGCTGATGCAGGCCCGCCAGGAGGAGGAGCTGGCGGCCCGCGGGCGCGGCGACTTCCTGACCGACCTCGCCGAGGGCCGTATCACCGCGGAGGACGCCCCGGCCCAGGCCCGGGTCCTCGGCTTCAAGCCCGGCGGCAGCCCGCTGCTGCCGGTGGTCATGAGGGTCGGTGACTCCCTTTCCCCGGGCGGGGGTTGGGCGGTGCTGGCCCGCGCGGTGGGCGAGGAACTGGCGGCCGTGGGGGTTCCCGTCCTGCTGGGTGTACGACCGGTCGAGGGCCGGGTGCCGCTGCTGCTGGGCCTGCGCTCGGAGGCGGAGCGGACGACGGTCGCGGACCGGGTCGCGGCGGCGCTGCGGGCGGGGGTGGAGCGCGCCGGGATGCAGCGTCCCGGGGCCGCGCCGCCCGTCGTGGTGGTCGGCGTGGCGGGCGGCTGGGCGGCCGCATCGGCGGGCCTGCGGCACGCGGCGGAGACGGCGACGGCCGCCCAGGGCCTCTCCGACCGCCCTTGGTACGACGCCCGCCGCCTCGACATCGACCTCCTGCTGTGGCGGCTGCGCGACCACCCCGACCTGGCGGCCTTCGTCGACCGGGCGATCGGCCCGCTCCGCGACCACGACCACCGCTCCAAGCCCCCGCTGCTGCCCACCCTGGAGACGTACCTGGCGCACGCGGGCCGCAAGGCGGAGACGGCCCGGGAACTCCACCTCAACCGCCAGACCCTCTACAACCGGCTCGCCCGTATCGGGGAGTTGCTGGGCACGGACCTCGACGACCCGCAGGTGGTACTGGCGTTGAGCCTGGCGCTGCGGGCACGCCGGCACGTGCCGTAGCCGCCGCGGGCCACGGCGCGGCTACGGCAGCGGCCGGGGCTGCGTCAACTCGTCGTAGACGCTCAGCACTTGGGCGACGGTCTCGTCCTCCGTCGGCCAGCTCGCCGCCTGCCGGGCGCCCCTCTCGCGCAGCTCCTCGCAGCGCTCCGGGTCGCCGAGCAGGCGTGCCACGGTCGCGGCGAGGGCCATGGTGTCGCCGTACGGGACGAGTTCGGCCGCGTCGCCGACGAGGTCGGGGATTCCGCCGACGGCGGTGGCGACGAGCGGCACGCGCGCGTGCAGGGCCTCCTGGGCGAGGACCGAGCGGGATTCCCAACGGCTGGGCAGCAGCGCGATGTCGGCGGCGGAGAGCAGTTCGGTGACGTCGTCGCGGCGGCCGATGAGCCGGACGGGCAGTTCCTCGTCCTCGATCCGCCGCTGCAACTCCGTGCGCAGCGGGCCCTCCCCCGCGATGACGAGCAGCGGTACCGGATCCAGCCGGCACCAGGCACGCGCCGCGTCCAGCAGGACGTCGTATCCGCGATGCGGGTCGAGGGAGCCGACGGCGATGAGCAACGGCCGCCCCATGGCGCCGAGTTCGGCCCGCACCTTGGGACGCAGCCGCTCCGGGTCCTCCGGCTCCGCGGGCCGCCGCAGACCGGGCAGCGCCACGGCGGCGAGCCGCGCGTCCCGGGCACCGGTACGGCGGGCGCGGTCGACGAGGTCGGAGGTGGTGCCCAGGACCACGGCGGCGGCCTTCACCACCCGCCGCTCCAGCATCCTCAGCAGATGCGCCCGCGCACCCTCGGCGTGCGCCCTGCTGTGCCAGGTGACGATGAGCGGGGTGCTGCGGCCGCTGAGCGCCAGCACCGCGCGGAAGGAGGCGTGCAGGCCGTGGGCGTGCACCAGGTCGGCGTCGGTGCAGGCGGCGCGGAGCGCGGCGACCGACCCCGGGTCGCTGCTGCGGGGTACGTGCACATGGTCGGCGCCGACGCCCGAGAAGTCGTAGGCGCGATCGGCCTCGGCGGGGGCGCATACGGTGACCCGCACGCCCCTCTCGACGAGGCCGGCGGCGAGCGAACGCACGTGCGCGCTACTGCCGGCGTTGCCGCCGCCCAGCACCTGCACGGTGCGCAGGGGCGACTGACCGTGCGGTGCGTTGCTGCTCACGGGGCTCACGCGGCCGGGCTCCTGGTTCGGCTTCGGGGCGGTCACGAGGGTACGTACAGACGGTATCGGGCCGAGGGGGCAGTGCGGGGCTCCGGGGAGGGGCATACCGGGGCGGGGCGGGGCATGCGCCGGAGTGTGTCACCCGGGAGAGTGATGAAAACGGTGAGAGGGGGGTGGAGTGGCCGGGTGTGGGGGGTGGTTTCGGAGCGAGGGCGGCTGCGGGTGGTTCGTGGTTGCTCGCGCCCGCGCGGCGGCAGCCGCACGTCGATACGGCCCCGCGCCCCTTTCGGGGCGCTCCGCCCTGCCTCAGTTGTCGGCTCGTGCCGTTGCCAAGAGCTCTTCCGCGTGCGCCCTCGCCGTTTCCGAGTCCTCCTGGCCAGCCAGCATCCGGGACAGCTCCCGGACCCGCTCCTCGCCCTCCAGGACCTTGACGCCGGACCGGGTGACCGTGCCGTCGTTGGTCTTCTCCACCAGCAGCTGCCGGTCGGCGAAGGCGGCGACCTGCGGGAGGTGGGTGACGACCACCACCTGGGCGGACTTGGCGAGCTTGGCCAGCCGGCGTCCGATCTCCACCGCGGCCTTGCCGCCGACGCCCGCGTCGACCTCGTCGAAGAGGTAGGTCGGGACCGGGTCGGTGCCCGCGAAGACGACCTCCACCGCGAGCATCACGCGGGACAGCTCACCGCCGGAGGCGCCCTTGGCGATCGGGCGGGGCGGGGCGCCGGGGTGCGGGGCGAGCAGCAGCTCGACCTCGTCGGCGCCGGACGGGCCGTAGGCCACCGCCCGCCCGCCGACCTCCACGCCCTCCGGGTCCTCGGTCTGCCGGATGGCGAAGGACACGCGCGCGTGCGGCATCGCGAGGGAGCCCAGCTCGGCGGTGACGGCGGCCGCGAAGCGCTCGGCGGCCTCGGTGCGCGCGTCGGTCAACGCCTGGGCGAGCCCGCCCAGTTCCGCCCGGAGCGCGTCCCGCTCGGCGGTGAGTTCCGCGATCCGCTCGTCGTCGCCGTCCAGCTGGGTCAGCCGGGCGGCACCCTGCTCGGCCCACGTCAGCACGGCCTCGATGTCCTCGCCGTACTTGCGGGTGAGCGCGGTGAGCGCGGCGCGCCGCTCCTCCACGGCCGCCAGCCGCAGCGGATCGGCGTCCAGGTCGTCGGCGTAGCCCGCCAGCTCCCCCGCCGCATCGCCCAGCAGGATCCCGATCTCGCCGATCCGGTCGGCGAGCGCGGCCAGCGCCGGGTCGTGCGACCGTACGGCCTCCAGGGCCCGGTGCGCACCCGCGACGAGGGTGGCCGCGTCGATGCCCTCGGGGTCCTCGGGGTTGCCGGCGAGCGCCGCGTGCGCGGCGGTCGCGGCCGATGCCAGCGCCTCGGCGTGCCCGAGCCGCTCGGCCTCCTCGGCGAGTTCGACGTCCTCACCGGCCCGCGGCTCCACACCGGCGATCTCGTCCAGCCCGTAGCGCAGCATGTCGGCTTCCTGGGCCCGTTCCCGCGCGCGGGTGACGATCTCCTCCAGCTCGACCGCGACGGCCCGCAGCCGCCGGTAGGCCTCGCCGTACTTGACGAGCGGTACGGCGACCCCGTCGCCCGCGTACCGGTCGAGGGCCTGCCGCTGCCGGTTCAGCTTCAGCAGCCCCTGCTGGTCGGTCTGCCCGTGCACGGCCACCAGGTCGTCGGCGAGCTCGACCAGCAGCCCCACGGGCACGCTCCGCCCGCCCACGTGCGCCCGCGAGCGCCCCTCGGCGGAAACGGTACGGCTGATGAGCAGCGCCCCGTCGTCCAGCTCCGCACCGGCCTCCTCGGCCCGTACGGCCGCGGAGGTACCCGGCGGCATCGTCACCCGTCCCTCGACGACCGCCTTCTCGGAGCCGATCCGCACGAGCGCGGGATCGGCCCGCCCCCCGAGCAGCAGCCCCAGGCTGGTGACCACCATGGTCTTGCCCGCACCGGTCTCACCGGTGACGGCCGTGAACCCCGGCGACAACTCGACGACAGCGTCGTCGATGACTCCGAGGGACCGTATCCGCATTTCTTCCAGCACGGGGAAGACCTTACGAGGTAGGGCAGGAGAAGCGCGAGGCACCCTGTCACCCACGCGAGTGGAGAAGCGCCCCGAAGGGGCGCGGGGCTGTATCGATGTACGGCTGCCTCCGCACTCCGGCGAGTGGGCCTACCCAGGGGCGCGGGGAACTGCGCGACAAGCCACGAACCACCCGCACTCGCCGACGCTCCCCGCCACCCCCTTCGAACCGCTAGTGCGGCGCCCCCCGCCATCCGGAGACCGGCAGCGCGAACTTGGCCACCAGCCGGTCCGTGAACGACGCGTGATGCAGCCGCGCCAGCCGCACCGGCACCGCCCCCCGCCGCACCTCGACCCGCGCCCCCGGCGGCAGCTCGACGGTCCGGCGCCCGTCGCACCACAGCACGCCCGGCTGGATGTGCGGCAGCACCTCCACCGCCAGCACCGAGTCCGGCGACGTCACGAGCGGCTTCGCGAACAGCGCGTGCGCGGAGATCGGCACCATCAGCAGCGCCTCCACCTCCGGCCACACCACCGGCCCGCCGGCCGAGAACGCGTACGCCGTGGACCCGGTCGGCGTCGACAGCACGATGCCGTCGCAGCCGAACCCCGTCACCGGCCGCCCGTCGATCTCCAGCACGACTTCGAGGAGCTTCTCGGCGCCCGCCTTCTGCACCGCCGCCTCGTTCAGCGCCCAGTCCGTGTGCACGATGTCCCCGTTGCGGTGCACGACGACGTCGACGGTCATCCGCTCCTCGACCTCGTACGCCTTGCTCACCACCCGGTCGACGACCTTGTCCAGGTCGTCCCGCTCGGCCTCCGCGAGGAAGCCGACACTGCCGAGGTTGACGCCGAGCATCGGCACCCCGGACGCGCGGGCGAACTCGGCGCCGCGCAGCAGCGTCCCGTCACCGCCGAGGACGATCAGCAGCTCGCAGCCGTCGAGACTGTGCGGCGAGGCCTCCTCGACGAGTTCGACCTCGTCGGGCAGCGGCAGATCCGCGGCCTCGAAATCCAGCACCCGTACGCCGACTCCGGCCGCCAGCAACCCCTTGACCACGAGTTCGGCGCTGCGGATGGCCGCGGGCCGCCCGGTGTGGGCGAGGAGGAAAACAGTACGAGCTCGGTTCTGTGTCAACGCGGCCCCTCCGCCACTGCACGGTCAACGTCAGCCGGATCCAACTGGGGTGCGCCGGCCCGCAGCCACAGAAAGTACTCGACGTTGCCGGACGGCCCGGGCAGCGGACTGGCGGTGACACCCTTCACCCCGAGCCCCAGCTCCCACGCCCTCTCGGCAACCCCCCGCACAGCCTCCGCCCGCAGTTGCGGACTCCGTACGACTCCTCCGCTGCCCAGTCGTTCCTTACCCACCTCGAACTGCGGCTTGACCATCATCACCAGGTCGGCGTCCGGCTTCACACACCGCGCCAGGGCCGGCAGCACCAACCCGAGCGGGATGAAGGACAGATCACCCACGACAAGATCCACAGGCTCCCCATCGATCGCTTCAAGCGTCAACTCGCGTACGTTCGTACGGTCCTTGACGGTGACGCGTTCATCGCTCTGCAGAGACCACGCGAGTTGGCCGTACCCGACGTCGACCGCGACGACGTGCGAGGCCCCCGCCCGCAGCAGCACATCGGTGAAGCCGCCGGTGGACGCCCCGGCGTCCAGCGCCCGCCGCCCCCCGACCGCCAGCCCCTCGGGGACGAACGCCGCCAGCGCGCCCGCGAGCTTGTGCCCGCCCCGCGAGACGTACTCGGGATCGCTGTCGTCGGTCTGCACGACGATCGCCGCGGCGGTCTCCACCTGGGTGGCCGGCTTGGTCGCGACGGCCTTTCCGACGGTGACCCGCCCGGCGGCGATCAGCTGGCTGGCGTGCTCGCGCGAACGCGCCAGCTTCCGGCGGACCAGCTCCGCGTCCAGACGGCGACGTGCGACTCCTGCCACGGTGGGTTCAGCTCCTGCTCTGGTGGTACGACGGTGAGGGCGGCCGGTTGGCGCCCGGCGGTGCCGGTGCCGGAGGTCCGGGGCGGACGTCGAGCGCGGTCAGCGCGTCGCGCAGCCCCCGGTGTACATCCTCGTACACCTCCAGGTGCCCGTCCGTGGCGAGGTGGTCGGCGTCGCCGAGCCGGTCGAGCCGGGCGTCCACCTCGGCGTCGCCCGTGGGGGTGCGGGGGACGTTCAGCGGGGCGGGGGCGGCGGGGTCGTACTCGGGTTCGACCTCGGCGTTCTCCTGCGCCTGAGCCGCCGGGTCCGCCGGTACGGAGTCGGTCATGCCCCGACGCTACATCGAACCCCTGCGGTACCGTCGATCGCGATGGCCACGATCGAGGAGTGCCGCGCCGCACTCGACAAGCTCTCCCACAACATGGGCGGCGCCGAGGGCGACGTCCGCGCGGCCGCCGCCATGGACCGCACGGTGAGCTGCCACATCACCGACCTGGACGTCACCTTCGCCGGCCGGCTCACCGGCGGCCGGATCGACGTGGAGGAGACGTTCCCGGGGCCGCCCCGGGAGAAGGCACAGATCAGGCTGGCCATGGCGGGCGACGACCTGGTGGCCCTGGTCGACGGCGAGCTGAACTTCGCCGGGGCCTGGGGCTCGGGCCGGGTGAAGCTGGAGGCCAACCTGCTGGACCTGTTCCGGCTCAGGAAGCTGTTGTGACCACCGTTGTTGTGACCCGTGCCTTGCGGGCCGCCGGCACCACCAGCGGGGTCCCGGTCTCCGGGTCGTCGATGATCTGACAGCGCAGCCCGAACACCTCCTCCACCAGCTCCGCCGTGACGATGTCGTTCGGGGCGCCCTCCGCGAGGACCCGGCCGCCCTTCAGGGCGATGAGGTGCGTGGCGTACCGGGCCGCGTGGTTGAGGTCGTGCAGCACGGCGACGAGCGTGCGCCCCTGCTCCTCGTGGAGTTCCGCGCACAGGTCGAGGACGTCGATCTGGTGCTGGATGTCCAGATAGGTGGTCGGCTCGTCGAGGAGCAGCAGCGGGGTCTGCTGGGCGAGGGCCATGGCGATCCAGACGCGCTGGCGCTGGCCGCCGGAGAGTTCATCGACGTACCGTTCGGCGAGTTCGGCGACGCCGGTCCGGGCCATCGACTCCTGGACGACCCGCTCGTCCTCGGCGGACCACTGGCGCAGGATGCCCTGGTGCGGGTAGCGGCCGCGGCCGACCAGGTCGCCGACGGTGATGCCGTCCGGCGCGATGGAGGACTGCGGGAGCAGGCCGAGGGTGCGGGCGACCTTCTTCGCGGGCATCGACTGGATGACCTGGCCGTCAAGGAGCACCCGGCCCGCACTCGGCCTGAGCATCCGGGACAGCGCGCGCAGGAGCGTCGACTTGCCGCAGGCGTTGGGGCCGACGATCACCGTGAAGGAGTTGTCGGGGATCTCCACCGACAGCTCCTCGGCGATGACCCGCTGGTCGTAGGCGAGCGTCACGTTCTCGGCGGACAGGCGGTTCACAGTGCTCCTAGGGTTGTTCGTCTCGCCGGTGGGGATCGCGCTCATATCCGGCCCGCCTTCCGCTCGGTGACGAGCAGCCACAGCAGATAGACGCCGCCGAGGACGCCGGTGACCACGCCCACGGGCAGCTGGTCGGCGCCGAAGGCGCGCTGCGAGGCCCAGTCGGCGGTGACCAGCAGCGCGGCGCCCATGCAGAGGGAGGGCACCAGGTTGGGGCCGGGTGAGCGGGTGAGACGGCGGGCGAGCTGGGGCGCGGTGAGCGCCACGAAGCTGACCGGGCCCGCGGCGGCGGTGGCGGCCGCGGTCAGCAGGACGGCCGCCACCATCAGCACCGTCCGCACCCGCTCCACGCGCACCCCGAGGGCGTACGAGACATCGTCGCCCATCTCCATCATCCGCAGGCCGCGCGCGTTGGCGAGGACCAGCGGGACGAGGACGGCGCACAGCGCGAGCAGCGGCCAGACCTGGCTCCAGTCCCGGCCGTTGAGGGAGCCGGTCATCCAGACCACCGCGCGGGTCGCGTCGACCAGGTCGGCCTTGGTGAGCAGATAGCCGTTGACGGCGGTGACGATCGCGGAGACGCCGATACCGACCAGGACCAGCCGGTAACCGTGCACGCCCTGCTTCCAGGCGAGCAGATAGATGGCGAGACCGGTCAGCAGGCCGCCGATCAGGGCGCCGACGGTGACCTGGGTGGCGCTCCCGGACATCAGCACGATGACGACGAGCGCGCCCGAGGTCGAGCCCTGGGAGAGGCCCAGGACGTCCGGGCTGCCCAGCGGGTTGCGGGAGATCGCCTGGAACAGCGCGCCGCCGAGGCCCAGCGAGGCACCGACCAGCAGACCGACCAGGACCCGGGGCAGCCGCAGGTCGTTGACGATGAACTCCTGGCCCGCGGTGCCGTTCCCGAACAGGGTCCGCACCACGTCGCCGAAGGAGATCGGGAAGTCGCCGGTGCCGATCAGCACGACGCTCGCGGCGGACGCGGCCAGCAGCAGCGCGGCCACGACGACCAGCGCGCGCACGTCCGCCCGCAGCGAGAGCCCGCCGGGGGTGCGCAGAGTACGCGTGTTCCTCACAGCTGGGCCGTCCTCCGCCGTCGTACGAGAAGAATGAAGACCGGCCCGCCGATGACCGCGGTGACGATGCCGACCTGGAGCTCCGAGGGACGGGCGACGACCCGGCCGATGACATCGGCGCCGAGCAGCAGCACGGGCGACAGGACCGTCGCGTAGGGCAGGATCCAGCGCAGGTCGGGGCCGGTGAAGGAGCGCACGACGTGCGGGACCATCAGGCCGACGAAGGCGATCGGGCCGCAGGCGGCGGTGGCCGCGCCGGACAGCACGGTGGCGGCGAGCATGGCGAGGGCCCGGGTGCGGTTCAGGTTCGCGCCGAGGGCGCGGGCGGTGTCGTCGCCCATGGCCACCGCGTTCAGCGGCCGGGCGAGGCCCAGCGCGAGCAGGGTGCCGGCCGCGAGGAACGGCAGCACCTGCAGGATCGTGGAGTTCGAGGCCGAGGCCAGCGAGCCGACCGTCCAGAAGCGCATCTTGCCGAGCGCCGCGTCGTCCGTGATCATCACGGCCTGGAGATAGCCGTAGAGCGCGGCGCTGATCGCCGTACCGGCGAGTGCCAGCCGGACCGGTGTGGCGCCCCGGCTGCCGCCCAGGAACCACACCAGCGCGCCCACCGCCGCCGCCCCGACGAAGGCGAACCACACATAGCCGTCGAGGCTGGTGACGCCGAAGAAGGTGATGGCGGTGACGACGGCGGCCGAGGCGCCCGCGTTGATGCCGAGCAGACCGGGGTCGGCCAGCGGGTTGCGGGTGAGCGCCTGGAGCACCGCCCCGGACAGACCGAGGGCGGCACCGGCCAGCAGACCGAGGACGGTCCGCGACAGCCGCTCGTCGACCACCACGTCGCCGTAGGTCCCCGTGTCGTGGAACAGGCCGTGCCAGACCTGGTCCAACGGCAGCTCTTTCGCCCCGATCGCGATGCTCGCCAGGGCGACGAGCACCAGGATCACGACGGAGACGAGGAGCCCAAGGGCCCGGATCGCCCGGCGGCTCGGGGGCGCGGGGGCGGTCTCCGCGCGCTGTTCGGGAGGACTGTCGACCAACACGAGGTTAGGTTAGCCTACCCTCGCATACGGTCTCGATGCCCGGTCCTGTGAACAGCACGGATGCGCGGGGTCGCGGTGGTGCGGATCGGCCAACTCTCGGCAGTGCGGCCGGGGTTCAGAGGCCGAGCCGCGCCAGTGCCTTGCCTCCGTCCAGCTCGCAGGAGCCGTCCCCGGCCGCCGTCCAGGCCGCCGCGCACAGCGCCCGCAGCCCGTCGAGCGGTTCTCCTTCGCCGTTGAGTTCCAACCGGTCCGCACCCGCCGTCGCCGTCCAGCCACCGCAGCGGAACCCGTCCCCCTCCGCGCTGACCTCCGGCTGCCCGGTGAGCAGCCCGCGCAGATCGGCGTCGACATACGTCGGCCGGTGCTGCGGCGGCGCGGCGAGCAGCTGACGCCCGTCGGTGACCCCGGTCAGCACCAGCAGCGAGTCGACCCCGCCGTTGAACGCGCCCTCGATGTCGGTGTCCAGCCGGTCCCCGACCACCAACGGCCGCTTCGCCCCCGTCCGCAGGACCGTCTCCCGGTGCATCGGCGGCAGCGGCTTGCCGGCCACCTGCGGCTCGGCCCCCGTCGCGATCCGGACCACCTCCACCGCCGCGCCGTTGCCCGGCGCGATCCCCCGCCCGCTGGGAATCGTCAGATCGGTGTTGGACGCGAACCACGGCACCCCGCGCGCGACCGCGTACGACGCCTCCGCGAACCGGCCCCAGGCCAGCTCGGGACCCCCGTAGCCCTGCGCGACGGCCGCCGGATCGTCGTCGGCGGACTCCACCGGCTCAAGACCCCGCTCCCGCAGCGCGACCCGCAGCCCCTCCCCGCCGATCACCAGCACCCGCGACCCCGCCGGCACCTGCTCGCTGATCAGCCGCGCGACCGCCTGCGCCGAGGTGATGACGTCATCGGCGCCCGTCGGGATCCCCAGCTCGGTGAGATGCCCGGCCACCGCGTCCGGCGTCCGCAGCGCGTTGTTGGTGACGTACGCCAGATGCATGCCGCCCGCACGGGCCACCTCCAGCGACTCCACAGCGTGCGCGATCGCGCTGCCGCCCGCGTACACCACCCCGTCCAGATCGAGCAGCGCCGTGTCGTACGCCGTGCTCAGGGCCTGTCCGCTGCCCTCGGGACCAGTCCTGACGCCCTGGCTCATCCCATCGCTCCTCGTCACTCTTCGTCGACCCGCCTTTCCCCATCGATCATCCCGCACTCCACTGACACACGTACGATGCCGGGATGAACACTGCAGGTCACCCGGAAGCAACGGAGCGCCGGGGCCTGGAACTCACCCCGTTCCGAGGCCTTCGCTATGACCCCGACCGGGTCGGCAGCCTGGCCGCCGTCACCTCCCCGCCGTACGACGTCGTCGTACGCCCGGACGGCGTCAACCACCTCCAGTCCGCCGACCCGCACAACATCGTCCGCCTCATCCTCCCCCAGGCGGGCACCCCCAGCGCCGGCACCGAACAGGCGGCCGACACCCTGCACCGCTGGCAGGCCGAGGGCATCCTCACCACGGATCCCGAACCGGGCCTGTACGTCTACGAACAGCACGACGGCAACGGCATGCTCCAGCGCGGGGTCATCGGCGCCCTGCGGATCTCGGAGCCGTCGGAGGGCGTGGTGCTGCCGCACGAGGAGGTCATGCCCCCGGTCGTCGCCGACCGCGCGGCCCTGATGCGCGCCACCTCGGCGAACCTCGAACCCCTCCTGCTCACCTACCGGGGCAACGGCGCGGCGGCCGAGGTCGTCGAGGCGACGGCCGCCCGCCCCCCACTCCTGGCCACCACCACGGAGGACGGCTTCCGGCACCGCCTCTGGTCGATCACCGACCCCGCCGAGGTGGCACGTGTACAGTCCGACCTCTCCCACCACCAGGCCCTGATCGCCGACGGCCACCACCGCTGGGCCACCTATTTGCGTCTACGCGCGGAGCACACTTCCCCCAGCCCCTGGGACTACGGCCTGGTCCTGCTGGTCGACACCGCCCGCTACCCGCTGCGCGTCCGCGCCATCCACCGCCTGCTGCACGGCCTGCCCGTGGCGGACGCCCTGAGGGCCGTCGAGGGCCTGTTCCGGGTACGACGGCTCGACGTCCCCCTGCCGAAGGCCCAGGAGGCGCTCGCGGACGCGGCCTGCGCCGGCAACGCCTTCCTGCTGGCCGGCGACGGCACGTTCCATCTCATCGACCGGCCCGACCCGGACCTGCTGGCCCGCACCGTCCCCGCCGACCGCCCGACCGCCTGGCGCACCCTCGACGCGACCGTCCTGCACGCCACGCTCCTCGACCACATCTGGCACATCCCCGAGGACTCGCCCGCGCACATCGCGTACATCCACGACACCGCCGCGACGGTCGCCAAGGCCGAACGCCACGGCAGCACGGCCGTGCTCCTCCACCCGGTCCGCGAGGAGGTCGTCCGCGACCTGGCCCGCCAGGGCGTCACGATGCCCCGCAAGTCGACGTCCTTCGGCCCCAAACCGGCGTCGGGACTCGTGCTGCGGGCGCTCGACGCCTGAACGACCCGGAGGGGCCGAAACACGAGAGGGCAGGCTCCGGTCGGAGCCTGCCCTCTGTGTCACCGCCCGAGATCAGTCCTTCTTGGTGTCGTCCTCGGCATCAGCCTCGTCCTCGACGTCGTCGGCATCGACCTCGACGTCGTCTTCGTCCTCGACGTCGGCATCGACCTCGACCTCGTCCTCGACCTCGTCGGAGGTCTCCTCGGACAGGTCCTCGACCTCGTCTCCGCTCTCGTCCTGGTCCTCGTCCTCGACCAGGGCGTCGACGAACTCGACCCCGTCCAGCTCGGCCAGCCGGTCGGAGGCGTCGGTGCTGCCGTCCCGGTCGGCCTCCACGGCCTTCGCGAACCACTCCCGCGCCTCGCCGGTACGGTCTGCGGCCAGCAGGGCGTCGGCGTAGGCGTAGCGCAGTCGCGCGGTCCACGGCTGTACGGAGCTGGATGCCAGCTCGGGGCTCTGCAGCGTCACGATCGCCGCGTCCAGCTGCCCCATGTCACGCCGGGCACCGGCGGCGACGAGCCGCATCTCGACCTGGCCGGCCTTGTCGAGCTTGTGCACATCGGGGGCACCAGCCATGTCCAGCGCCTTCTCCGGCCGCCCGAGCCCGCGCTCGCAGTCGGCCATCACGGGCCACAGGTCCACGTTGCCCGTCATGCGCCGCGCGGCCCGGAACTCGGCGAGCGCCTCGGAGTACTTCTGGTTCGCGTACGCGGCGAACCCGGCCGCCTCGCGTACGGCGGCAACCCGGGACGCCAGCCGCAGGGCCACCTTGGAGTAGCCGTAGGCACCCTCGGGGTCCTCGTCGATGAGGCGCGCGACCATCACCAGGTTCTTGGCGACGTCCTCCGCGAGCCCCTTGGGCAGGCTCTGCAGCTCCTGCCGCACGTCCTTGTCGATCTCGTCGCCGGTGACGTCCTCCGGGATCGGCAGCCGCTTGATCGGCTCACGGTCGCGGTCACGCTCCCGCTCGTCACGGAAGCGGCCGCCGCCTCGGCGGTCGTCCCGACGGTCATCGCGGCCGCGGTAGCCGCCACCACGGTTGTCGTCCCGGCGACCGCCGTACCCGCCACCGCCCCGGTTGTCGTCGCGACGCGGGCCACGGGGGCGGTCGTCCCGACGGTCGTCACGGCGATCATCACGGCCGCCGCGGAAGCCGCCGCGGGTGTCACGGTCGCCACCACGGTTGTCGTCACGCCGGTCGTCCCGACGGGGGTAGCCGCCACCACTGCGATTGTCATCCCGCCGGTCGTCCCGACGGAAACCGCCACGGTCGTCACGGCGGTCATCGCGACGGAACCCACCACGGTCGTCACGACGATCGTCACGGGGGCGGTCATCACGGCGGTCGTCACGGCGGTCGTCGCGACGGAATGCGGGACGCTCACCACGGTCGTCACGACGGGGACCACGGTCACGGTCGTCACGCCTGCCGTAACCGCCACCACCACGGTTGTCGTCACGCCGGTCGTCGCGACGGGGGTAGCCGCCACCACCACGGTTGTCATCACGGCGGTCGTCCCGTCGGAATCCACCACGGTCGTCGCGGTCGTCACGCCGGAAGGGAGGACGGTCACCGCGGTCATCACGGCGGTCGTCGCGACGGAATGCGGGACGCTCACCACGGTCGTCACGACGGGGACCGCGATCGCGGTCGTCACGCCTGCCGTAACCGCCCCGGTCACCGCGATCGTCCCGCTGGAACGGCGGGCGAGAGCCACGGTTGTCGTCGCGTCGGCCGTAGCCGCCACCACGGTTGTCGCCACCACGGTTGTCGCCACCGCGATTGTCGCCACCGCGATTGTCGTCACGGCGGTCATCGCGACCTCGGTAGCCGCCACGGTCATCACCACGCCGGTCGTCCCGCCGACCGTAGCCACCACCGCCACCGCCACCGCCACCGCGGTTGTCATCGCGGCGGTCGTCACGACGGGCGTACCCACCACCGCGGTTGTCGTCGCGACGCCCGTAACTGCCGCGATCTCCTCGGTCGTTACGGTCCCCGCGGTACCCGCCACGGTCTCCGCGGTCACCACTGTCCCGTCGCCGCTGGTCGCGCTCCGGTCGATCCTCGGGAGAGTTGGTGGACATGGTGACTCCTGTCTTCGGTACCGCAAGCATTGTAAAAACAAAAGGACCCCCGGTCCCAGCTGAACGCTGGTGACCAGGGGTCCTCCAAAGATTGTTCGGCGGCGTCCTACTCTCCCACAGGGTCCCCCCTGCAGTACCATCGGCGCTGTAAGGCTTAGCTTCCGGGTTCGGAATGTAACCGGGCGT
>NZ_JBIVDZ010000010.1:0-588139 GCF_044747345.1 Streptomyces sp. NPDC090088
ACAACGTCCACAGCTCTTCCGGCGCCATCCGCTCGACAAGCGCAGCAGTCATCACCCCAGACTGCCGCAAGATCACGCCAACTGAAATGGCATCTTAGAGGTTCAGACGGGTCGCATCGAGGATGTCGGCTGTCAGCCGAGCGCGCGAAGCTGGGCCGTGTCCGGGCCGTCCGAGGCCAGTCAACAGTGGCCAGGGGCGACCAACGACGACCACCAGGCGTCCGAACCCATCACCCCTGACCAGCAAAAACCCGGCTCACCAAGATCCCCGGCAACAACCGGGGCAAGAAGCAACCCGGCCGGACAGCGCGACCGGGCGGACGTACAAGGCAGCCGCCTGACCAACCGCTGCCCAACTCTGCTCTCGGCGATCTCGAAATCCGTCATAGAGGCCGGGGGAAACAACGGTTCGCGTAGTAGGCGGCCACTGCCTCTGCTCTTGCATTGAAGATGAGCATCCCGTCGCTGCTGGAACCCACCCTTCCGTCGTGAGCCACCGGTTCTACGCCGTAGTGCTCGTTCACCCAAGCGGTGGGAATCGGCGCGGTATCGAAGCGCCGGCCCGGATCTCACGCTCTGGAGCGCAACTCCCTGATGAGTGCATCATCGTCTGTCTCTTCGCTGCCGCGTCCAGAACACTGGTCCTGGGCCGGTCGCGCGCGGATGCCGTCCCAAGTTGCCGCCATGGGCCAAAGCCCAATACCGCTGAGCAACCAACACTCTCGGAGCCAACTCAGCACCGCGCAAGGGTGTGAAGCCGGCGGATTGGTCGATAGGGAACGCGGGGCCCGGAGCGGTCGGATTCCAGCCCTCACGCAGTGCAAGCCGAACAGCCGAGGCGACATCGGACGGCCGTACAGGCTCG
Source organism: Streptomyces sp. NPDC090088 (assembly GCF_044747345.1). Classification (NCBI taxonomy): domain Bacteria; kingdom Bacillati; phylum Actinomycetota; class Actinomycetes; order Kitasatosporales; family Streptomycetaceae; genus Streptomyces; species Streptomyces sp. NPDC090088. The sequence continues at coordinate 866 of NZ_JBIVDZ010000010.1, forward strand.
GCGTCGCGACCGATCCAGTTGCTCGGATGCGGCTGGTCGGTGGTGACCACGAGCGTCATGCCCGGGGTGTCCGCATGCTCGACCGCGTACGTGCACGACGACCAGGCCAGCCCCTGGGAGTACGTCGGCCGACCTCGCAGCCGCCAGCGGTAAGTCGTGCCGTCGACAACGATCCGTCGTGAGCCCTTGCGGACCAGTGCCATGACTCTCCCCTTCGACAGCGAAGACGCTAGCGGGCCTGGCCCCGCCGTCCGTCTCAGTTTCCATCGCATTCAGCGCCGTTCACGGCAGTTCAGACGAGACCGAAGCCCTTAGCTGCTCCAGCGGCCGGCCGCCTATGAACACAGCTGAACGGCCCTGTACACGGTCCAGCGGAACACCGTCACAGTTGGAAAGCGTGCACCCAGAAGGGCACTCCCGACGTACTGACCGGCGTGCGCCTGCATCATCTGACGCCGCCGATCGTGCGCCCTGCCCCGTGCCGGCCACATGCCACACGCTGGATGTCTGGACGCGCAGCGAACCAACGGGAGGGGGACAGACCGTGGGTGAGTGGAAGCAGGGGAAGTGCGGGTGGCCGACGGCGGCCGGCGGTCGTTGTCAGAACAAGACGCTGAAGGGCACTGCGCGTTGCTACCTCCATCAGGGGCACTGGACGAAGCGCGGCCAGGCCGAGCTGAAGAAGCGTGCGAGCAGGCGCCGTAAGAAGTGATCCGTGCGCGGTCCGAGACCTCTCGGCGGCTGTTGGAGGGGGATGGTGTCGAAACTTCACGAGCTCCCGGACCGACGTGGCTCGGGGATCTCTTCTGAGCCACCCCCCTTGGTCGCGCGCTCTCCTTGCCGAGACAGCAGACCGACCCAACACTCCGCAGCGTACGGGTGGCCACTGACAAAGCCGTGCACCACTAGCGCACCAGATCGAGCGGTGAACAGCGGGGAATCACGGGGAATGCGGCCCAGCTCGACGACGAGGCCAGCCAACGGTTTGCCCAGTTCAGTGCCCAAGCTGCCCCGAAATGCCTCAGCTTCCGAGGCTGGGGGCTCCCACAGCGTCAAAACCGGCCGGTGACTGCGGTTACTCGGGTCGGCATCCCGAAGCGTGGCTGCAGTCGGTGGGGGTGCGGCGAGACACACGCCGCCTGGTCGGCCGGCGCCTCCGCCGTCGTGTCCGGTTCTCGTCGACTGAGGCCCATACGAGTTCGTACCGAACTCTGATCAGTTGCCCTGGCCCCCAACTGCGACGAGCTCGGAGGGGCTGTGCACGCTGACCTCATGGCGAACCCCGAAGGACCGTACGTGAAGGTGCACTTCCGGCTGGAGATCGAAGACGACTGGCCCCCGGTATCAGTGGAGAGTCTCTGGGCTGTCGAGCTGGGCGACGGAACGGCACGGCTCGACAACATCCCCTGGTTCGTTCGCGGCATCGCCTGCGGGGACATCGTGGCAACCGAGCCCGACGAGGAAGGCGTGCGGTGGGCCGGCGAGGTGGTACGGCATTCGGAGAACTGCACCATCCGCCTCATCGTGTTCCGGGACGGCGGCTCCGGACCTGCACGACAGAGCGTGATCAACGCGTTTCACGGACTCGGAGTCTGCGGCGAGGGCATAGAACGGTTCGGCATGGTCGCCCTGGACGTCCCGCCCACCGCCGATCTCGCCAAGGTGCAGAGGCTGCTCAGTCACGGCGTGGCCAAGGAGTGGTGGGACATGGAAGAAGGGTGCGTCACCGCGCAGTGGCGAGCCGCTTCTGCCGACTGACGCCGTTCATGTGATCCACGGCTGGACCGTCCCTGGGCCGTCCGAGGCCGCTCGACAGCGGCCAAGGATGACCGACGACGACCATCAGACGCGCGAGGCCACCGGCGCTGAGCAGCGAAAACGCAGGTCGCCAAGATCCCCGGCAAGACCCAGCGACTCGGCTGAGGAGGCCACCGCCATGACCCAGGCTGCGACGACATCGTGGGAGATACCCGCCAGGACCGCAGCCGAGGTTCAGTTCGCGTTTGATTACGCAACCGTTGCCGGCACGCCACGCTCGCCGCCATGGCGCTGGGCACCATCTCCGGCACCGCCTCTTGGAGCGGCGCCACCACCCGGGGTGTCAGCGTGCTGCACCTGGACGCCACTGAGTACTTCGTTCACATGATCGGCCCCATGGCCCTGACCAGCCTGGCCATCATCGCCGTCGCCTACAGGCTCGACGCCTACAAGCTCGACATCGCCTCAGAGAAGGCGTTCGAACCGATCAAGTCGGACTGGCGCATGTGGTTCAACGCCGCTCTCACCCTGCTGGTGATGGTGCTGCTGATCTTCGAAGTCGCCGAACTGCTCGTCAATGTCCGCAAGATCGGTGACCAGCAGGACCTCATCAAGCGCCAGGCCGCCAACGCCGTCCCGGTCATGGTCCTTGTCCTCGCCGTCGGCGTCTTCACCGGCGTCACCGGCGTCATGACGGACGCCGGCATGATCGGGGTCGTGGCGAGCGCCGCCCTCTCCGTCGTGCCGGACTCCATGGGCGGCACCATCCCGATATTCACCGTCGGCCTCGCGCTGCCGCCCGGCTTTTTCATGTCCAACGACGCCTACTGGTTCGGCGTGGTCCCCGTTCTCGCGGAATCCGCCGCGCACTATGGCATCGAGGCCGACGAGATCGCCAGCGCCGGGTCCAACCTCGGCACCCCTGCGGGTCCTCCTGGGCCTCATGAAGGCCGAAGTCGGCGACTTCCAGAAGCGCGCCCTGCGCTGGGGCGTCCCGGTCTCCATCGCTTACGTCGCGTTCGCCGCCCTCACCGGCGCGATCAGCTTCGCCTGACACCATCGAGCGGCCGACGCGGCCCGATGTCGTTGAGCTCGGTGGGACCGCACAGCTTCGCGCCGTCCCACCGGGCCGGGCCGCTGTGGACGGGGTGGTTGTCGCACGTCCGTCATCGACGGCGGGCGACGGCCGTGGGACCGAAGCACTCCGCCTGGACGTCCCGGAGCGTTGTCCGTCGTGCGCTCCCGAATGCCGTGCGAGCGGCAGGGCGCCTCGATGCGGAGAGCGTCCGTCACGCCCGTTGCCCCCGGCGTGGCTGCTCCGGCGTTCAGCTCTACGGTCCGCCGGGGCCGCGCCTGTGTCGGTCGCGGGTGTTGCTCGTGCGGTCGGAAGGCGGGGCGAGTGGTGTGGCGGTGGGTTTGACGAGGCCGTGGAGGTGGGCGTAGGCGACGGCCTGGACGCGGTCGCGGAGGTGGAGTTTGGTGAGGATGCGGGAGACGTGGCTCTTCACGGTCTCGTCGCCGATGCCGAGCCGGTCGGCGATCTCGGCGTTGGAGTAGGCCTCGGCGATCAGCAGCAGCACGTCGCGCTCCCGCGAGGTGAGGTCGTCCAGGCCGACGGGGACGGCCGGCGGCGCGACCCCTTCGGCGAGACGGGTCAGGAGACGCCGGGTGACCGAGGGGTCGATGAGGGCGTCGCCGCGGGCGGCGACCCGGACGGCGGCGATCAGCTCCTCCGGGGGAAGGCTCTTGAGGAGGAAACCGCTGGCTCCGGCGCGCAGGGCGCGGTGGACGTAGGCGTCCTGATCGTAGGTGGTCAGCAGGATGACCCTGGTGGTGTTCTCCGGGTCGGCCAGGATCGTCTCGGTGGCACGCAGACCGTCCAGCAGGGGCATGCGGATGTCGAGGATGGCGACGTCGGGGCGGAGCCGGCGCACCTCGCTCACCGCGCTGCGGCCGTCCGACGCCTCCGCCACGCACTCCAGGTCGGGCTGGCTGTCCAGGACGGCGCGCAGGCCGGAGCGGAACATGGCGTGGTCGTCGGCGACCAGGACGCGCAAGGTCATGACGGATCCAGGGGGTCGAGGGGGAAGGTGACGGTGGTGGTCCAGGCGGTGCCGTCGGGCGTGGGGCCGTAGGTGACGGAGCCGTGGAAGAGGGCGGCGCGGCTGCGGATGCCCTGCAGGCCGCGGTGCGGGGAGTCGGGCCCGCTGCGCGTTCCGACCGGGAGGGGGTTGGTCGTGGTGACGGCGAGGGCGGCGGGGGTGTAGCGCAGCTCGACCTCGGCGACCCCGCCGGCCCCGTGCCGCAGGGCGTTGGTGAGCATCTCCTGCACCACCCGGTACGCGGCGATGTCCAGGGACTCCGGCAGCCGGGGCGGCACGCCGTGCACGGTCACCCGGGTCTTCAGACCTACGGCACGGACCGTGTCGAGGAGCCCGGAGAGGTTGTCCAGGCCCGGCTGGCTGTCCTCCCCTGCGGGGGCGCCGTGCAGGAAGTCCAGCAGGCGCCGCAGGTCGACCATGGCCGCCCGGCTGGACGTCTCCACCGCGGTCAGCGACTCGGCGACGTCGACGCCGTCCGGTGCCGCTCTCGCCCGCAGCCGGGCGACCCCCGCGTGCATGCTGATGGCGCTGACGTGGTGGGAGATGACGTCGTGCAGATCACGGGCGATGCTGCTGCGTTCCTCGGCGATGGCCTCGGCCAGGGCCTGCTGCCGCTCGTGCCGCTCACGCTCGGAGCGTTGCTCCAGTTCGGCGATGTAGGCACGGCGTGCGGTGGTGTACCGCCCGACCAGCCAGGGCAGCAGGGCATCGGCCAGGGCGCCGAGCAGGATTCCCCCGTGCCCGAAGTGCTCGCCGCCGAGCAGCTGTCCCCCGACGATCCCGGCCGCCAGGCAGAGCAGGGACGCCACGGCGGGCCCCCGGTCCAGCCAGGCGCCCGCCCGGTACGCGGAGACCAGCATGCCCGCGTTGTTGAGCTGGGGCAGCGGACCGTGACCGGGCAGCAGGACGCTGCCGCCGACCGCGACGACCGCCTGGGCGACGGCCACGGCTCCCGACAGCCGCGGCGGGGTGGCCAGAGCCGCGTCGACCACGACGATCGCCGCGAGGACCACCCAGTGCCACGCCGTCAGCGGGTGGGACTGGTCGGCGAGGAGGAAGCCCAGGCAGTCCACGACCAGAGTGGTCGCCGCGACCAGGAGCGACTGCCGGGTCAGTGATCCGCTGACGTCCCGGGCGCGGACGGACGCCGCTCGGCCCGCGCCGCGCGCCTCGCTTCCCTCGCTCTGGGGCAATGCAGTCCTCTCCTCCGGCCTACACACGGCTTCGACGACCCATGATGCCTGGTCACAGCCGCGCGCGAGTCCCCCGCTCGGGGGAGGGAGCCTCCCCTGTCACCGTGACGACACCGGCGCGCGGCCGCCATAGCTTGGCCCGACCATGAACGACACGCCCTCTCGTACGACGGTGCGCCCCACCCGCCCGCGTACGCCCCACCCCCACCGACGCCGCCTCTGGACCGCGCTCTCCGTCCTGGTCTGCGCCGTGCTCCTGCTGCTGACGTCGAGCTCGGCCGCCACCGCGGACTCCGCGTCCACCGGCAACGACGTACAGGTGGCCCAGACGCTCGGCGACCGGGAACTGACCGTCGTCCTGCGCCGGATCACCGGAGTACCGGGTCCCCTGCACGTGGACGTGATCACGCACAAGGGCACGGCCGCCGGCCGGATCAGGCTCGCGGTGACACCCACCGGCGTCTCGGCGTCCGCGTCGAAGGGCAAGGAATCCGGTACGACCGTGGACTCGGCCGTCGTGAAGCTGGACAGCACTCCTGGCTCCTACTCCGCCCAGCTGAACGTCGACGAGGTCGGCCCCTGGGAACTGAGGCTCGACGACGGCGCCGGGCACACGGCGAAGATCCCCTTCGTCGTGTCGAAGACGACCACCTCACCGGCGGAGAAGGCGGTGTACGCCGGTTTCATCGGCGCCGGGGCCCTCATGCTGGTCACCGTCGTCGTGGCCGTACGGGTGCGGCGCGGCTGGTGGACGTTCGTCCCGTCCGGCGGCGTGCTCGCCTGCCTCGCCGTGGCGGTCACCGGCGCCGTCCTCTCCTCCGGTCTGCCGCTGCCGGTGTCCCAGGGAGTCCAGGTGGACGCCACGATCGACGGCGTCGGAAACCCGTACACCTCGGTCGTCCAGCAGGCCGCCGACTACTCGCGCCCGCCCGCCACCCTGCTGCTCAGCTCCGCCACGACCCGCGCGGGCGGGACCGACACCCTGACGCTGAAGCTGACCGACGCCTCGACGGGCCTGGCCGTCGACGACCTCGTCGTCCACGACGGCGCACTGGTCCACCTGCTGGTCGTCGGCCCCTCGGGGCAGCTGTACCACCTGCACCCGGTCATGACCGAGTACGGGACCTTCGAGGTACGGCTGCCGCTGCCCGAGGCCGGCCACTACGCGCTCTCCGCCGAGTTCGCCCGTCGAGGCGGCGGCGTCCAGGAGGTGCGCTCCGCGACCGGCATCGACGCGACCGGCTCGACGAAGGCGGCCACCACCACCTTGCCGACGCGGGAAGGCACCGGCACCCGGACGGTCGACGGGATCCGCGTCCGCACGACCGCGTCGTCGCTCGTCGCGGGCAAAGCGGCCGTCCTGACCGCCCGGATCGGGGACTCGGCGACCCTCCAGCCGTGGCTCGGCATGCTCGGTCACATGATCGTCGTCGGCCCGCTCAGGTCGAGGACGGCGGCGGTGGGCGCGGAGACACAGAACGCCGAGGTGTGGGCGCACTCCCACTCCATGGGCTCCGTCGCCGACGACATGCCGGGCATGGACATGAGCTCCGGCGACATGAGCTCGATGAGTGGCCTGACCTCCGTCAACGGGGACAGCACCGCCGACGAGACGGTCGCCGCCTACGGGCCCGACGTCTCCTTCGTCTACACCTTCCCGACCGCCGGCGACTACCGGATCTGGATCCAGGCCGAGCGCGACAACACGATCATCACCGTTCCCTACCTCTTGCACGTCACCGACGCCACCACGGAGAAGACCCGATGAGCGGGCCCATGCCACCGTCCCGCCGCCGACGTCTCCGGATGGGCGCGGTACTTCTGGCCACCGTCCTGTTCACCCTGCTGGCGCTCCGCCTGACGATGTCGTCGAGTACCACCGGCTCCTCGTCCGACTCGTCGTCCGGCGGCACGACCCTCACCGGCGGTACCGCCCACGACGTGGTGACCCTGACGATCGCCTCACCGAAGACCGGCACGACGGCGGTCGAGGTACGGCTCACACCGCGCGAGGGGATCAGGACGACCGGATCGCCGACGGTCGTGACCGTCTCGGCCGTGCTGCCCACGACGGGCCACGCGCTGCCCGACTACACCGCCGTGCGGACCGCGAACCACCGCTACCAGGTCGCCTCCCTGCCCCTGATGATGACCGGCCGCTGGGAGTTCCTCGTCGACATCGACGGCCAAGGCCGCGACGACCACCTCGTTTTCCCGCTCACCCTCACTCGCTGACCCGCTGAAAGGCAGTACCGATGGACGCCGTCCCCGAATCCGCGCTCACCCTCGCACCCGACGAACCGTCACCACCCGGCAACCCGCCCCGGCCGCGGGCGGACTGGGCCGGTCCCGTCGCCGCCTTCACCGTGCTGGCCGGCACGCTGACCTCGCTGATCGGCATCAGCTGGGACATCGAGTGGCATGTCGACGTCGGCCCGGACACCTTCTTCACCCTCTCCCACCTGCTGCTGTACTCCGGCAGCGCCCTCGCCGGTGTCGCCAGCCTGGTGATGGTGCTGCGCTCCACCTTCGCGCAGCGCGCCGGACGCTCCACCGGCCGGTCCGTGGGCGGGGCGCCGGTCCGGGTCTTCGGTGGCACGTTCACCGCACCGCTCGGCTATCTCATCTCCGGCACCGGCGCCGCACTGTTCCTGATGTACGGCCTGGTCGACCTCTGGTGGCACTCCCTGTACGGCTTCGACGCCGTGCTCAACTCCCCGCCGCACGTCGCCCTGTTCATCTCCATCAGCCTGACCATGGTCGGCAGCATCACCGTCTTCGCCGCCGCCCGGGAGCAGTTGTGGGGACGGATCGGCCAGGTCGTCAGCACCCCGGTGCTGATCACCTTCTGCCCCCTCACCACCTACGCGTTCCAGGGGGTGTCCCAGACCATCGACCCGCAGCTCGCGGGCAACATCTTCTTCTCCGTGTGCCTGCTGATCACGGGGGCGCTGACCTTGCGCCGCCGGGGCATCGCGCTCTCCATTGCCGCCGTGCTCGGTGTCATGCAGCTGTTCCTGTGGTGGTTCTCGCCGTGGGCCGCCAAGTGGTACGCCGGCTACGTCGGGCTGCCGCTGCGCGACAACCTCATGGACGCGGCACCCGTGCTGCCCTCCGGCATCCCGATGTTCATGCTCGGCGTGGCCGTGGTGATCGAGGCCCTGCTCCTGCTCGGCCGCAAGCAGAACTGGTCGGGGCGCTGGATGCCGCAGGCCGTCGGCGCCGTCGGCGGCGTACTGGTCAGCCTCTCCATGCTCCTCCAGACCTCCCTGGTCAGCGGCGGCGGTGGCGGCGGTGGGGGAGGCGGCGGTCCGATGGGCCAGTCCGGCACCTCCGCGAGCACCCTCCTCACCGACGCCGTTCTCGGGCTGGCGATCGGCACGCTGGCCGGCTACCTCGGCTCCCGCTTCGCCGTTCTTCTGCGGCTCAACTCCACCGTCACCGACCAGGAAGACAGCCTGACCCGATGAACACGCGATCACTGCTCCGGGTACGGCCGCGCCAGGCACGTACCGAGCGCCGGACGGTACTGCACCGTGCCCGCGCCCTCGTCCTCGCCCTGTGCGCGATGGCGGGCATGCTCTTCGTCTCGGCCCCGTCCGCCCAGGCCTACGCGCCGGTCGACATCGTCCACACCGAGAAGGTGAAGGTTGGCCCGTACGACCTGACGGTCGGCTTCTCCAAGTGGCCGCTGCGCGCCAACCAGTCCCTGGACTTCACCTTCGCCCCCGACGGAGGCATCAAGGGCAGGTCCGGCACCCTCTCCATGAGCCTCGCCGGCCAGCAAAACGGTATGGGCGGCCCGGGCGGCGGAGGCGGGGGAGCGGGCGGCGGAGGCATGGGCGGTCAACTGGCCCGGCATCCGCGCAAGCTGTCGGTCTGGGGTCTGGACGTCCAGTCGCTGTCCACCGCCGGCAAATGGAACTTCACCTTCACCATCAAGGGCACCCAGGGCACCGGAACGGGCACGCTGAAGAACATCCCCGTCCTCTCCCAGCCCGGCCCCCCGTACGCGGTGAGCTGGACCGTCTGCACGCTGCCGCCGGTCGGCGGTCTCATCGCCCTGCTGACCGTGGCCTGGCGCCGTCACCGCCCGGGCCGCCGCACGGCGGCACTGAGCTACTGACGCTCCTGACGAGCAGCGCTCAAGGGGTGTGGAAGAACGACTGGCGAGGGTGCGGCCGCACCCTCGCCAGTCGTTCTTCCACGGTCGCTGGAGGCTGTGAGGAGTTCGGTCCCCATGACGTCGGGCTCAGCGGAGGACGAGGTTGTGGGGAGCCGAGACGTCCGGTTCCAGGTCGCCGTGGCCGAGGTCGGCGAGGAGGGGGCCGAGGATCTTGGCGAAGGTCTCGAAGGACTCGGGAGACTCCCACACGTCGGTGACCCGCCAGCGGTCGCCGACGGGTCCGGCGATGTGGGCGAGCAGTCCGGGTACGGGCAGGTCGGCCGGCGACGCGAAGCCCCGGCCCTCGGTGACGCGGTCGATGGTGGTGTCGTACAACTCCTGGGCGGCAGGCGTGTTGTCGAGATCGAAGGTGACGACGATGGCCATGGGCGGGCACTCCTGTCCGTTACCCGCTGGATTCAGCGGATGCCGCCCTACGGTCCCCCCGTTCCGAAGGCGGCGGCAACGGCGCACGGCACGGCTCGCCGGAGCGCCGGGAGCTGATGCCTGTGCGAGCGCTCGCCGTACGTGCCTCGCACGCCCCTCGGGCGGAGCGTCGTGCCTCTTCCGGTCGAGGCCCGGCCGCTCTACTCGGTGTCGTCGGCGCGGAGGGTCAGGTCGAGGAGGCCGGGGAAACGGGCGTCGAACTCCTCGCGGCGCAGCCGGTTGAGCCGTCGCGGGCCCTGGTCGCGCTGTTCGACCAGACCGGCGTCGCGCAGCACCGAGAAGTGGTGGCTCTTTGCCGCCCGGCCGACCGGCACGTCGAAGTTGCTGCAGCTGAGCGCCCAGTCGGGGTGACCGGCCAGGTCGCGGACGAGCTGGATGCGCACGGGATCCGCGAGCGCGGCGAGGGCGGTGAGAAGCGGGACGTCGTCGGGGTGCGTGTGCACGGGTGCCGGACGGTGACTCGCCCCTTCGGACCGGTCTGACATTCCGATGCCCTCCTCCACCACTGTTCGATGGCCATCGTACACTGCTAGTGTTCGATCCGGGTTGAACACTCATGGAGGGGTGGTACTGCGTATGCGTGCGGTCGAGTTCCAGGAGTACGGCGGTCCCGAGGTGCTGCGGGTCGTGCGGACCGCGGCACCCGAGCCGGGTCCCGGCCAGGTGACCGTCGAGACCGTCTGGGCAGGGGTGAACTTCGCGGACGTGAAGGCGCGCGCCGACGGGTACCGGGTGGCGTCGCTGCCCTACCGTCCGGGCCTGGAGGTCTCCGGGCGCATCCGGGCGGTCGGGGACGGGGTCGAGGGTCTGCGAGCGGGGCAGGAGGTCGCCGCGCTCGTCGACGGCGGTGGCTACGCCGAGGTCGTGCTCGCGGAGGCCGCGCGGGTCTTCCCGTTGCCCGACGGGCTGGACCTGCGGACCGCGGCCACGCTGCCGACGGTGCTGCCGACCGCGCACGCCCTGGTCCACGAGGTGGGGCGGTTGCGGGCCGGGGAGAGCGTGCTGGTGCACGGTGCGGCGGGAGGCGTCGGCACGGCGGTCGGGCAGTTGGCCCGGGCGGCGGGCGCCGGAGCGGTGTACGGGGTGGCATCGAGCGACGCCAAGGCCGACTACGCGCTCAAGTACGGCTACGACGCGGTGTTCCGGCCCGACACCTTCGAGACGGACGTCCGGCGGGCGACCGGCGGCAGAGGCGTCGACCTGGTCCTGGACCCGGTGGGCGGCGACACGCTGCGCCGCGGCCTGGAGGCGCTGGCCGTCTTCGGACGCCTGGTGTCGTTCGGCAACGCCGGCGGCGCCGAACCCTGGCAGGCCGGGCAGAACGAGCTCTACGCGCGGGGCCGCTCCGTCGGGGGCTTCTCCGTGCTCGCCCTCGCCCAGTCCGCCCCCGACGCCCTGCGCGCGCTCACCGAACGCGCCCTGCGCACCGTCCGCGACGGAACGGTCGTCCTTCCCGTCACGGCCGAGTTCCCCCTGTCGGACGCGGCCGGCGCACATCACCTCATCGGCGGCCGCGCATCCACGGGCAAGTTGCTGCTGCGCATCACCGAGTGAACCCGGCGAGGCGGACGCTCAGTCGATACAGAACTCGTTGCCCTCGATGTCCTGCATCACGATGCACGAGTCGTTGCCGTCGTACAGCAGCCGCACGCGCACCGCGCCGAGCGGGAGGAGCCGTGCGCACTCGGCTTCAAGAGTGGCCAGGCGCACCTCACCCGTCAGCCCGGTGCCGACCCGCACGCACAGATGCACCCGGTTCTTGACGACCTTGCCTTCGGGAACGCGCTGGAAGAACAGCCGGGGGCCGACACCTGACGGATCACCGCAGGCGAACCACGATCCCTGGGACTCGGCGGGCTGTGAGCGGGTGAATTCGTCCCAGGTGGTGAACCCGTTGGGCGGCGACGGTATGACGTACCCCAACACCTCGCACCAGAACCGAGCGAGGCGCTCGGGTTCCGCGCAGTCGAAGGTGACCTGGAACTGCTTGATCGATGACATCGGCGCACCATAACAGTGCCGTGCGAGCGCAGGTTGTCCGGCGAGTGCGGGGGTGCCGGCCGAACCGGCGAGGCGAGGTCACGCCGGCGCGCCGCCTGCGTGTGGTGCTGGGATGCCCGCGTGGCTTCAGCGGCGCTTCACCTGGTCGGTGGGGGCCGACTCGCCGGCGGCAGGAGCTGCGGTCCGTCCGGGGCCCGCGCTTCTCGCGGCGGTTCGCGGCTGACCGGCGGCGTCCTGGTCGTCGAGCAGGTCGGTCGTGTTGTACTGGTCGTGCCTGATCCGGAAGGCTTTCAGCTCCTCGGGGCCGCGCTGGGCGTACTCGCCCAACTTCTCGAAGTACTCCTCCCTGGCGGCTCCCGGTGTGAAGAGCAGCAGGAACGACACCGGGTCGTCGCTGTCGTTCCGGAAGGCGTGGAGCCCGCCGGGCGGTACGTGCAGGAAGTCTCCCTCGCCTCCGGTGACCCATTGTTCGCCGTTGTAGAGCCGGACCTCGCCCGACAGGACGTAGAAGGACTCGGAGATGGTGCGGTGGAAGTGTTCCGCGGCGCCCATGGTCTTCGGCTCCATGCGGATCCTGTACAGGCCGAACTCGCCGTTGGTGTCGTCCCGCTGGGCCACGTAGTCGATGCCGGTGCCGCCCGAGCCGGCGCCGGGTTGCGCGGACGCGGGGCGGAACAGTGCGCTGACCTGACCCTTCTCGTCGAGGTAGCGGGGTTCTGGGTAGGACATGGCGGCTTCCTGATTCGTGCGCACACGGACCGGTGGCGCCGATCGGTGTGTCGTGATCGGCGCCACGGGCGGGCTCTGGACGGGCTTCGGTCTAGCGGGGGTTGAAGACCACGCTGGCGAAGTGCACGTTACCGGAGGCGGAGTGGCCGGAGGCGATGCGGCGCGCGGTGCCCTTGCACTTCGCCTTGCTGTAGACGACCAGCGCCTTCTTCGTGGCGTTCTGCGGTCCGCGTGCCTCCTGGGCCATCTCCAGGCACTTGCGGTCCGGCGGGTTCTGGATGGCGTACGCCTTGCCCTTCGGCCCCACCCAGACGAAGGAGCCTTCGGCGGCGGCCGCCGGACCCATGGTGATGACGGCGAGGGCAAGCCCGCCGAGAGCGACGGCGAGCGGACGGCAGAGACGCATCGTGATGTCCTTCGTGAGCGATGACGACGGCGACAACGGGGGCCACGGAACGACCGAAGCCAGGCGCCATCACACACCGTCACCGCACCCGGATGTCCCGGCGACACGGAAACTTCCCACGTCCGGGCGACCCCCGTCGGCGTGTTGTGGCGGACGGGGCCGGGTCCGGGGGGTGTTCACACCAGTGCCACGATCAACGCGACCGCGATGGTGAGGGCGGACAGACCGACCATCGCCGTCCGCCACGGGGAGCCGGGAGGCGGTTGCGGGGGTGCCGGGTCCGGTGTGTGTTCGCCCAGGTGCGGACTGTCCAGCCAGTAGGCGTCGGACAGTTGGGCGAAGGAGGGGATGTCGCTGAGGCCCATGCCTGTTCCAACGCCGTTGACGCGCAGGGGAGTCGGAGTGACCGGCGGCATCACACCTTCGGGGCAATCGGGTCCCCTGGGTGTGATCGGGGTGGCGGCGGTCGGGCGGGCCGTGGCCGGGGAGGGGCGGGTGGCGGACGGGCGACGGACGGGGTGCGCGGACCCTCGGCGATTCATTGCGGGATGCGCCGGACATAGGGGTAAATTCCCGAACATTGTTGGCGGGGCGTCACCGGCGGACGGGGCAAGGGATGAGCACGGACGACCGCGTCGCGGTGACGACCGGGATCGCACGGCTGTACGCGTCGCCCGCGCTCGCGGGGCCGGGCCGGTTCGGACTGGTGACCAACCACACCGGTGTCCTGCCCGATCTGCGCCCGGCCGCACCGGCCCTGCTCGCGGCCGGCGCGCCCCTGGTCGCCCTCTTCGGCCCCGAGCACGGACTGCACGGGACCGGCCAGGCCGGCGAGAGCGAGCCCGCCCGGGTCGACCCGGACACCGGACTGCCCGTGTACGACACCTACCGGTGCGACGGCGAGCGGCTCGACAAACTGCTCATCGACAGCGGCGTCGACGCCCTGGTCTACGACCTCCAGGACATCGGGTCCAGGTTCTACACCTATGTGTGGACCATGTTCGACCTGATGGTCTCGGCGGCCAGGACGGGCGTCCGCTTCGTGGTCGCCGACCGGCCGAACCCGCTCGGCGGACTGGTGAGCGAGGGCCCGCGGCTGGACCCGGGGTGGGCCAGCTTCGTCGGGCGAGCCCCGGTCCCCGTCCGGCACGGCCTCACCTGCGGTGAGCTCGCCGGACACCTCAACGCCCGCGCCGTCCCGCGAGCGGCCGGCCGTGCCGCCGACCTGACGGTCGTGGAAACCGTGGGCTGGCGGCGCGCCATGGACGCGGTGGCCGGCGGACTGCCGTGGGTCGCGCCGTCGCCCAACATCCCGACGCCCGCCACCGCCCTCGTGTACCCCGGCACCTGTCTGTTCGAGGGCACGAACCTCTCGGAGGGCCGGGGCACCACCCAGCCCTTCGAGATCGTCGGAGCCCCCTACATCGACGCGCGGTTCGCCCCCGCGCTCGCCGAACTCGCCCTGCCCGGAGTGCGCTTCCGTGATCTGCGGTTCGTACCGGCCTTCCACAAGCACGCCGGACGGACGCTGCGCGGAGTCCAGCTGCACATCACCGACCGCGCGGCGTTCGCCCCCGTCCGCACCGCCGTCGCGATGATCGCCGCGCTACGCCGGCTGTACCCGGACGACTTCGCCTGGCAGACCGCGGACGGCGGTGCGGAGGGGACCGGGCACCGGCACTTCGTCGACCTGCTGTGGGGGTCCGACCGGCTGCGCCGCGCCGTCGACGCGGACGAGGACCCGCTGCCGCTGTGCGATCCACCGGAGCCGCCCGGCCGGTGGGCCGGCGACGACGTACTGCTCTACCCCTGATCCGCCGCTGCGCTCGGAAGGACCACCCGTCGATGACCGAAACCACGACGACGACCCGGGCCGGGGCCGGGATCCGGGGCTTTCGCGCGGGCGACGGCCCGCGGCTGGTGGAGGCATGGCGCAGGAGCGCGCCCGCCGACCCCATCACCCCGGACCGCTTCCGCTCGCTGGTGCTGCTCGACCCCAACTTCGATCCGGAGGGGCTCAGGGTCGCCGTCGACGGCGACCAGGTCGTCGGCGCCGCCTACGCGGTGCGCCGGCTGACCCCGATGGCCGGCACCGACCTGGAGCCGGACCAGGGCTGGATCCCGTTCTTCTTCGTCGACCCGGCCGCCCGCGGGCGCGGCCTCGGCCGCCGGCTGCTCACCGAAGCCCTCGACTGGCTGCACGGTCACGGCCGTACCCGGGTGGACTTCTCCTCGTACACCCCGAACTACGTCTTTCCCGGCCTGGACGCCGAGGCCTATCCGGAGGCGGCCGGACTCCTCGACTCCCTGGGGTTCCGCACGCTGTACGAGGCGGCGGCGATGGACCGGGTCCTGGTCGGCTACCGCCTCCCGGACGAGATCGCGCGCAGGGTCGGCGAACTGACGGCGCGCGGCTTCCGGTTCACCACCCCGGCCGACGACGACCTGGTGGATCTGCTCGCGCTCGCCGGGACCCGTTTCGGACCTGACTGGGCGTGCACGATCCGGGCGTGTCTGACGGCGGGCACCCCGCTCGACCGGATCGTCGTCGCCCGGGACCCCGGAGGCCGCATGGTCGGCTGGGCGATGCACGGCGCGTTCGACGCGGTGGACGAGCGGTTCGGACCGATCGGGGTGCTGGAGGAGATGCGCGGCACCGGACTCGGCGAGGTCCTCCTCCACCTGGTCCTGGAGCGGATGCGGGCCCTGCGGGCGCACTCCGCGTGGTTCCTGTGGACCGGCGCCCAGTCCCCGGCCGGCCACCTCTACCGCAAGACCGGCTTCACCACGACCCGGGTGTTCCGCGTACTGCGCCGGGAGGACACCACCCCATGACACCGCCACCCCTACCGGACGGACCGGACGGACCGGACGGACCCGACGGACCGGTCGGCCTTGACCGCCTTGACCGCCTTGAGCCGACACCGCGCACCGGCCGCAACCGCCTGAGCCGTCGCCGCCTCGCGCTCGCGCTGCCCCCGGCGCTGCTGGCCGCCGGCTGCGCCGCGCCGCATCAGGGCACCGGGCGGCCCGGTGACCCGATCGTCCTCACCCTGCTCTCCCACTACGCGAGCGGGGAGCTGAAGAAGGCACTCCAGGGCCCGGTGGACGAGTGGAACGCCACGCACGACCGAGTCAAGGTGGTGACCAAGGCCGTCGAGTTCACCGACCTGCTGACCACCATCATGGTCCGGCAGGCGGCGGGCCAGGGCACCGACATCCTCCACCCGTACTGCCTGTGGAACGGCCAGCTCGTGCGGGCCGGTGTGCTGCGGCCCGCGCCGCCCGGGCACGCGAAGGAGATCCGACGCGGTTACGGCGAGGCCGCGGCGGGCGCCGCCTCCGTGGCGGGCGAGGTCTACGGCTACCCCACCGAGATGCAGACCTACGCCCTCTACTACAACAAGCGGCTGCTGCGCGAGGCCGGCGTCCAGGGCCCGCCGCGCACCTGGCGGGAGCTGGAGGACACCGCCTACCGGACCGCACGGCAGGACCGGTACGGCAACACGCTCGTCCAGGGGTTCGGGCTGTCGGACTTCGACGACTCGACCACCGTGGGCCAGACCCTCGCGCTGCTCAACGCCGCCGGCGGACGGTTCGTCTCCGCGGACGGCCGGAGCACCGCCATCGACTCACCGGCCGGGCGGGCCGTGTTCGATCTGGAGCACCGGCTCGTCGCGAGGGGTGCGAGCGCCCCCGGCGTCAACGTCTACAAGGCGTTCGCTTCGGGGCAGGTGGCCATGGTGATCAGCGCCGGGTGGTGGACCACGAACCTGAAGGGCCTGATGGGCAGGGACTACCGGGACGTCGGTGTCGCCCCCGTGCCCCTCCCGGCGGCGGGCGGCGAGCGGGCCACGCTCTCCACCGGCTTCATGCTCGGGGTCAACGCGGCCGGCGAACACCCGCAGCAGGCCTGGGAGTTCCTGCGCTGGCTCAACGCCGAGAAGGTGAACGGCGCGACCCGGATGAGCGCCCTGCAGGCGTCGGTCGGCTCGCTGACCGGGCGCGCCGACGACATGCGCACCCTGCTCGGCGCGGGCGGCGACCCGAACCTGCACCCGTTCCTGGACGCGCTGGCGTACGCCGTGCCCGAGCCGAACGTGCCCGGCGCCCAGCAGGCCAAGTCCCTGCTGCGCAAGAACATCGAGGCCCTGTGGACCGGTCAGCAGACCGTCGACGAGGCCCTGCGCACCACCCGCCGTCAGGTCGACCAGGAGGTGTCGCGGTCATGGTGAACGCCACCCTGGCACCGGAGACGACCGAACGGGCGACGCGCGACGAGCCCGCCGTCGGCCTCCGCGCCCGCGACCGGCACCGGCGCCGCCAAGCCGTCGTCGCCTACCTCTTCCTGGCGCCGACCCTGCTGTTCTACGCCGTCTTCCTGCTCCTGCCGCTCGGCTTCGCGCTGCTGCTGTCCACGTCCCACTGGGCGGGCTTCGACCTGGGCGACATCGACCCGGCCGGCCTGGACAACTTCGCCGCCCTCTTCGCGGACGGTTCGACGTTCCTGACGCCGATCCTCGTCAACACCCTGCTGTTCGCCCTGGGCACCGTGGTGCTCGCGCTCACCGGGTCGGTGCTCGTCGCCACCTGCATCGACAAGCTGCGGTTCCAGGGGCTCTGGCGCACCCTGTACTTCCTGCCGATCGTCACGACCGTCGTCGCCGTCGGCAACGTCTGGAAGTACATGTACGAGCCGGGCGGCCTCGTCAACGGCGTCCTCAACGCCGTCGGCCTCGGCTCGACGGCCTTCCTCCAGGACCCGGACACCGCGCTGCCCGCGGTGGTGGTCGTCCAGGCCTGGGCCTCCGTCGGCTCGGCCATCCTCGTGCTGACCGCCGGGCTGAAGTCCATCCCCGAGTCGTACTACGAGGCCGCCGCCCTCGATGGCGCCGGCCCCGTCACCGTCTTCTGGCGGATCACCCTGCCGCTGCTGCGGCCGTCCCTGCTGTTCGTGTGCGTCACCCAGTTCCTCACCGGACTCCAGTCGTTCGCGCTGATCATCGTGATGACCAAGGGCGGCCCCGGGGACGCGACGAACGTGGCCGCCCTCGAGATGTACCGGCAGGCCTTCTCCTACGGCGACTGGGGTACCGCCAGCGCCGCCGCCTTCGTGCTGTTCACGGTGGTCCTCGCGGTCACCCTGGTCCAGTTGTGGTTGTTCCGGCGCAAGGGGGAGGACGCGTGATCCGCCGCCGTTTCCCGTGGCTGTCGTATCTGCTGGTCGTCACCGGCGCGGTGCTCACCGTGGTGCCGTTCGCCGACATGCTGATGACGTCCTTCAAGGGACCGGGCGAGGCCGGCACCCTGCCGTACCGGTTCCTGCCCGAGGTGTTCGACCTGTCCAACTACCGGGCGGCGATCCACCAGCTCGATCTCCCGGTGCTCTTCCGCAACAGCGTCGTCGCCACGGGCCTGATCACCGGGTCGGTGCTGTTCACCTCGTCGCTGGCCGGCTACGCGCTCGCCAAACTCCGCTTCCCGGGCCGGGACCTGGTCTTCCGGCTCGTGCTGTCGACGATGATGTTCCCGCCGTTCCTCTTCTTCATCCCGCACTTCCTGATCCTGGTGCACTGGCCGCTGGCGGGCGGCAACGACCTGCTCGGGCGCGGCGGCGCGGGGCTGACCGTCAGCATCGTGGCGCTCGCCATGCCGTTCCTCGTCAGCAGCTTCGGGATCTTCCTGATGCGGCAGTTCATGGTGTCGATCCCGGACGAGGTCCTGGAGGCGGCGCGCATCGACGGCGCCGGCGAGTTCACCGTGTGGTGGCGGATCGTCCTCCCGCAGACCAAGCCGGTCCTGGTCACCCTCGGCCTGCTGACCTTCGTCGACGCCTGGAACGAGTACATCTGGGCGCTGCTCGTCTCGACCGCCAACCCTGGTGTGATGACCCTGCCCGTCGGCATCCAGCTCCTGCAGGACTACGTCGACCCGACCCGCACGCTGCCGATCGTCATGGCCGGTCTCGTCCTGAGCATCCTGCCGGTGCTGGTCCTCTTCCTGCTGCTGCAGAAGTACTACATCCGGGGCGTGATGCTGAGCGGCCTCAAGTAGGCGTCGAGGAGCAGGCGCCGACTGTTGGTCTGAACCATTGACATGTACGTGAACCGGGGCCTTCAATGCAGAACACGTGCACATGTCAATCTGCGGTCACGCCCGAGGAAGGTCCTCGCATGATCACCCCCCACTCGCACATATCCTGGCCCCGTACCCTGCTGAGACTGTTCGCGCTGGTCGCCGTGGTGCTGGGCGTCCAGGCGGGGCCCGTATCCAGCGCCCGCGCCGCCACCACCGTCAACGTGATCGCCTTCTACGACGGCACCTACGACGCGGCACACATCAGCTTCGACCACGAGGCCAACACCTGGTTCCCGCAGGCCGGTGCGGCCAACGGCTTCACCTACACGGCGACCACGGACTGGAGCCGGCTCAACGCCGCGACCCTCGCCGGCTACCAGGTCGTCATGTTCCTCGACGACTACCCGCACACCGCCTCCCAGCAGGCGGCCTTCCAGACGTACATGGCGGGCGGCGGCGGTTTCATCGGCTTCCACGTGTCGGCGTACAACGACGACACCAGTGACTGGCCCTGGTACCACAACACGTTCCTCGGCACCGGCACCTTCAGGAGCAACACCTGGGGGCCGACGCAGGAGACACTGCAGATCGACGACCCCTCGCACCCGGCGACCGCGAACCTCCCGTCCACCATCACGTCCTCGGTCAGCGAGTGGTACAGCTGGCAGAACGACCTGCGGCAGAACCCGGCCATCGACATCCTCGCCTCGATGGCCCCCTCGACCTTCCCGATCGGCACCGACCCCAACCAGACCTGGTACAGCGGCTATTACCCGATCGTCTGGTCCAACCGCACCTACAGGATGGTCTACAACAACTTCGGCCACAACGCGATGGACTACGCGACCAACACCACCCTGTCGTCCACGTTCGCGAGCGCCCAGCAGAACCAGCTCCTGCTGCAGGAGATCAAGTGGGCCGCCGGCCAGTCCGGCCCGGTCACCCCGCCCACGACCACCACCGGCCCGATCCACGGCTACGGCGGCAAATGCGTGGACATCGCGGGCGCGGCCACCGCCAACGGCACCGCGGTGCAGCTCTACGACTGCAACGGCACCGCCGCGCAGAACTGGACGGTCTCCAGTACCGGGACGCTCACCGCGCTCGGCAAGTGCATGGACGTCACCGGGGCCGGCACCGCCAACGGCACCAAGGTCCAGCTGTACGACTGCAACGGCTCCCGCTCGCAGGTCTGGCAGGCGGGCTCGAACGGCTCCCTGGTCAACCCGCAGTCGGGCAAGTGCCTCGACGCCACCGGCCCCAGTTCGGCCAACGGCACCCGGCTGCAGATCTGGACCTGCTCCGCAGCCGCCAACCAGAGCTGGACGCTGCCGTCCTGAGCCACCGGCAGGGTCCTGTACGACGCCGGCGTGCCGCTGCCCGGCAGCACGCCGGCGACGGGAGACGGCGACCCTTCCGGACGGTCAGGTAAGGGTTCGCACCGGTGTTCCGGCGCTCCACGCGGCGATGTCCTCGACCGCGTCCCGGTAGAACACCTCGTACAGATCCCGGCTCACATAGCCGATGTGCGGGGTGACCACGGCGTTCGGCAGCGAACGCAGAGGGTGATCGGCGGGCAGCGGTTCGCGGTCGAAGACGTCCAGCGCCGCCGAGGCGATCCGCTTCTCGGTGAGCGCCGTGATCAGTGCCGTCTCGTCCACCACGGGGCCACGCGAGGTGTTCACCAGGATCGCCGTCGATTTCATGAGGTCCAGTTCGCGCCGGCCGACCAGCCCCCGGGTCCGCCCGCTGAGCACGACGTGAATGCTCAGCACGTCGGAGCGCCTGAACAACTCGTCCCGCGCCACGTGTTCCGCTCCTTTCGCCGCCGCGTCCGCGGGCGTCAGATTCTGGCTCCAGGCGATGGTCCGCATGCCGAAGGCACGCCCGATCTCCGCCACCGCCGTCCCCAGCCGGCCGAGGCCCAGCACTCCCAGCGTCGCGCCCCGCAGACTCGTCCCCAGGCCCTGCTGCCAGCCGCCCCGGCGGACGGAGTCCACCTGCTGCGGGATCAGCCGGGCCGCGGAAAGGATCAGCCCCCAGGTGAGTTCGACCGTCGGGTAGGAGAAATACCCGGTGCCGCAGACGGTGACGTCCGCTCGGCGTGCGGCGTCCACGTCGATCGCCGCGTTGACCGGCCCGGTGGTGACCAGCAGCTTCAGACGGGGCAACGCGCTCAGGGTCGAGGACGGGAACGGCGTCCGCTCCCGCATCGCCACCACGACGTCGTACCCGGCGAGCGCCGCCACGACCTCCCCCTCGTTCGCGAAGGGGTCGGTGAAGACCTCCACCTCGGCGTCGAGCGAGTCCCAGTCGGCCAGGCCGAGCGCCACGCTCTGGTAGTCGTCCAGGATCGCGATCCTCATGGGGGTTCCTCTCGCTGCCGGTGCCTTCACGTTCGCACAGTGAATGCGCGACGGTCGTGATCGTGGACGGTACCGGCCGACGCGTCAGCCGACCGGGCCCGGGCGGTGAGATCGGTCAGGTCCGGGACGGCGAAGAACGGCACCGCGAGGAACACGATGTCCGCCTCCGCCGCCTGGTCGGGAACCTGATTCCGTCCGCTTCCTCGGTGTCGCCGACGTACTGCGCGGCCACGAAGCCCCCGGCGATGTCGACTGCTGACGAAGGCCTGGGCCGCCGAGTACGGGCCGAGGGGGGCCGGGTCCACGCGGTCCGCCTCGGCCCGATGTACACCGAGGGCACCGCCGCCCGGGGAGATGCCCTGAGACAGCTGGGCGAGACCACGGCGGCCGGACGCCGCCCGGGCACGGCCGAGGAGATCGCCGAGGCCATCATGTTCCTCGTCACCGGCCGGTCCAGCTACGACCACGGAGCGATCCTGCCGGTCGACGGAGGCCGGGTCGCCGTCCAGCCGGTCCGGGCACCGGGACCGGGGTCGCGGGGACTTCGCCGGTCGGACGAGCCCGCCGCGTGGCCGGTTCGGTGCGGGCGACGCTCCGTGGCGGCGCGACCGTGCGCGGGCGGGTCCGTACGGACTTTATGCTCGTCCGGAGCCGCGCGGCCCCGAAGGCCGGACGCGGCGGCCGTTCATGTCGTCACCGTCGGTACAGGGGACTCGTTGCGTACACGATTCGCCGTGCTCGGACCCGTCCGGGCCTGGCGCGGCGACACGGAACTGGTGCTGGGACCGCCCAAGGAGCGTGCGCTGCTCGCGCTGCTGCTGACCGCGGCCGGGCATCCGGTGGCCGTCCACGAGATAGTCGACGCGCTCTGGGGACAGGACCCGCCGGACACCGCCGTGAACGTCGTCCAGCGGCACATCGGCGCGCTGCGCCGGCTGCTCGAACCCGACCTCCCGGCCAGGGGCGAGTCCCGGTGGCTGGTGCGTGGCTCGGGCGGGTACCGCCTCGACGTCGACGCCGACTCCCTCGACCTGCTGCGCTTCCGGGCCCTGCGGCGCCAGGCCGACGAGGCGGCACAGGACGGGCAACCGGCCGCCGCCACCGAGCTGTTGATGGAGGCGCTGGCGCTGTGGCGCGGGCCCGCGGCCTCCGGGACATCGGCCGAGGTGCGGTCCCACCCCTCCTTCACCGCGCTCGACGACGAGCACCTGGCCGCCGTCAAGGAGGCCGCCGAACTCGCCCTGGAGGCCGGCGGCGGGCTGGGCGCACGGGTCCTGGTGACCCTGAGGCAGGCCGCGGCCCAGCACCCGCTGGACGAAGGACTCCAGGCCAGGCTCATCCTGGTGCTCGCGGCCACCGGGCACCAGGCCGAGGCACTGGACGTCCACCGCACCGTACGCACCCGGCTCGCCGACGAGTTGGGCGTCCAGCCGGGCCCCGAACTCCAGGCCGCCCACCAGCGCGTCCTCGGCCGTACCGCCACCCGGTCCGAGGGCACCGAACCGGCCGGGTCCGCCGCGGGCGCGGCCGGCCCGGCCGAGGCCGCGGCGGCAGCGCCGGCCCTCGCCGTCGCTGTCACCGTGCGCCCCGCCCAACTGCCCGTGGACCTCGCTGCCTTCACCGGCCGGCGCAGCGAACTCGCGCGCGTCCGGGACCTGTTGCCCAGCGGCGACGAACAGCCGTCGACGGTGGTGATCAGCGCCATCGGCGGCATGGCCGGCGTCGGCAAGACCACCCTGGCCGTGCACTGGGCGCACAGCGTCGCCGACCGTTTCCCCGACGGGCAGCTTTACGTCAATCTCCGCGGCTTCCACCCCACCGGCTCCCTCATGAGCGCGGCGGAGGCGATCCGGTCCTTCCTCGACGCGTTCGGCGTCCCCGCGCAACGCCTCCCCGCGGGCCTGGACGCCCAGGCCGCGCTGTACCGCAGCCTCCTCGCCGACCGGCGCGTCCTCATCGTCCTCGACAACGCCCGGGACACCGAGCACGTCCGCCCCCTGCTGCCCGGCGCGCCCGGCTGCATGGTCGTCGTCACCAGCCGCAACCAGCTCTACGGCCTGGTGGCCGGCGAGGGCGCGCACTTCCTGAGCCTGGACGTGCTCAGCGAGGCGGACGCGCACGCGTTCCTGTCCCGCCGCCTCGGCGCCGAACGCGTCGCCCGTGAACCCGACGCCGTCGCGGAGATCATCGCCCTGTGCGGCCGCCTCCCGCTGGCACTGGCCGTGGTCGGCGCCCGCGCGGTCGTCAACCCGACGTTCCCGCTCGCGTCCGTCGCCGAGGAACTCCGCGACAGCGAGGACAGCCTCGACGCGTTCGCCGGGGAGGCGCCCGTCGCGGACGCACGCAGCGCGTTCTCCTGGTCGTACCAACTGCTCACGCCCGCCGCCGCCCGCGTCTTCCGGCTGCTGGCCCTGCACCCGGGCCCCGACTGCTCGGTGGCCGCCGTCGCCAGCCTGGCCGGGCAGCGGATCGGCCAGGTACGGCCGCTGCTCGCCGAGTTGGTCCGCGCCCACCTGCTCACCGAGCCCGTACCCGGCCGCTACGGCTGCCACGAACTGCTCCGCGCCTACGCCGGCGAACTGGGCCGGGCCCAGGACGGCGCGCAGGACCTGGACACGGCCCGGCGCCGCCTGCTCGGCCACTACCTGCACACCGTGCACGCGGCCGACACCGTCATCGCCCCCACCCGGGAACGCCTCCGGCTGCGCCCGCACGCCACCGGGGTGACCGTCCCACGCCTGCCCGACCGGGCGGCCGCGAACGGCTGGCTGGAGACGAACCGGTCCGTCGTGCTCGCCGCGATCGAGCAGGACGCGCGGGACGGCAGCGGTGAGTTCAGCTGGCAGCTGGCCGCGACCCTGGACCTGTACCTGGACCGCGCGGGCCGCTGGCAGGAGCAACTCTCCGCGCAGGCCACGGCCCTGGGCGCCGCCCAGCGGCTGGGCGACATCCGCGGCCAGGCGCACGGGCACAAGGCGCTGGGGTTCGCCAACGGCCGCCTGGACCGGTGGGACGAGGCGGACGCCCACCTCGCCCGCGCCCTCGAACTGTTCGGCGAGACCGGCGACGCGATGGGCCAGGGCCGGGTCCACCGCCACTTCGCCTACCTGGCCAACCGGCGCGGACGGCACACGGAGGCCCTCCGCCACTACGCCGACGCGAGCAGCCTCTACCGTGCCGTCGGCTGGCACAGCGGCGAGGCGTACGTCGCCAACGAGGTGGGCTGGACGCACATCCTGACCGGCGCCTACGAGGACGCCCTCAAGGAGTGCGCCCGGGCGCTCGCGGCCCACCAGGTGTCCGGTGACCGCAACGGCGCCGCCTCCGCCTGGGACAGCCTCGGCTACGCCCACCACCACCTGCACGCACACGCCCGGGCGCTCGAATGCTACGAACAGGCCCTGCTGCTGTACCGGGAGAGCCGCGACCGCTACCTGGAGGCCGACACCCTGGTGCACATCGGCGACACCCACCGCGCGGCCCGCGACGACACCCGGGCCGCGCTCGCCTGGCGCGAGGCACTCGGCATCCTCGAAGAGATCGACCATCCGGAGGCCGCGGACCTCCGCGCGCGACTGAACGAACTCGGAACAGCGGATCCGGCGGTCCGTCAGTAAACCGTCAGAGTTCCGGAAGCGGGCCCTGCCTACGCTCCCCGTTCCGCTCCGACCGGAGCGGGAGGTGCGTACGGCATTCCCGTCAGGAACCCGAAGATGACCACGACCACGCACGCGCGCCCCGCGTCGGGCGCGCAGCGGGACCAGTTGCTGCACACGATGATGACCGACCACGCGAAGGCCCTGCTCGCCTACGCGGAGAAGCTCCTGAACGACCGTCACACGGCGGAGGACATCGTCCAGGAGACCCTCATCCGCGCCTGGCCGCACGCGGAACGCCTCTACAGCACGGAGGGGTCGGTGCGCGGCTGGCTCCTCAAGGTCACCCGCAACCTCGTCGTCGACCGGATGCGCAGCGCCGCCGCCCGGCACGAGACCATCGGCGCCGACGACCGGGACGTGCCGCTGCCCGACCACTCCGGTGCCGTGCTGGCCTCGGTCGAGGCGAGGGACCTGCTGCGGCAGCTGTCCCCCGAGCACCGGGAGGTCCTGCTGCACACCTACCTGTGCGGCCGGACCGCCCAGGAGACGGCGGCCTTCCTCGGCATACCGGCCGGGACCGTCAAGTCCCGCCGGCACTACGCCCTCAGCACCCTGCGCGCCAAGGCCGGCCAAGACCGCGCCCCGGATCTCACCCCGGACCTCACGCCGGAACGGTGAGCCGGACATCCAGCACCGGGATGTCGACATGGCCGTCGGCGTCGGTGTGCCAGCGCCAGTGCGCGCCGTTCGCCTCGCCGCAGACCAGTCCGGTCCAGCCCGCACCGCCCGGTCCGCACAGGGCGGCCAGCTCGGCCGACGCCGGCCCGTCCGGGCTCCCGGCCACCACGACCAGCCCCCGTACCGGCCTGCGCGAGGCACCGGCGCGCACCGTCCCCCGCCCCTCGGCGGGCGCCGCCGGGGCCGGGGTGTCGACCCGGGGCAGCTGACGCAGCCCCGTCGGCACCGCGACCGGCAGGGCACCGTCCGCCCCGCGCAGCACGGTCACCGGAGTGTCGGGGCGGGTCCGCGCGATCTCGGCCAGCAGGTTCTGTACGACGTCCCGGGCCACCGCCCGGTCCCCGCTCACGCTGAGCACCCCGTCCAGCCGGCTGAGGTCCACGAACACCGGCTCGCCGTCGGCATCCGTGCCCGCCCGCACCAGGCAGGCCGCGCCGATCGAGGCCTGGGACGTCGCCCCGGTGTCCTCGCCGCGGGTCAGCCAGCCGGTGGCGGCCGCGGGACGGCGCCAGCGGGTGCCGTCGAGGTTCGTCCACGGGGCGTCGGCCGTGTCGGCGGCCGTCAGCCACACCGTGACCCCCGTGCCGTCCACCCGCAGCGCGTGCACCGGCCGTTCCGGCTGCTGCCGGGTGGGCCCGAACTCGCCGAGGGTGCCGTAGGCCCGTCGTACCGAATCCGCGTCGGTGGCGAACCGGCGGCCCGTCGCCTGGCGCTGCGTCAGCCGGCGCCTGCGCCGCATCGGTTCGCCGAGCCGGCGCACGGCGCGGCGGACGGCGGCGTACGCGGTCCGCACCTTGCGCCTGCCGACGATTCCGGCGGTGATCAGCGCCAGCAGGATCGTGCCGAGCACCGCGACGGCCGCGGCCAGCGGAAAGGTGAACGTCGCGGAGGACCGCTGTCCGGACGCCGGGGGAGCGGAGGTGGCGCCGCCCTGGGCCCCGGTGTCCCGGGCCAGTTGCACATCGGGTCCCGAGGCGTCCTGCGGCAGCCGCAGGATCCAGCCGGGGTGCAGCTGGTCGTCCGGGCTGTTCAGGGCCCCGCCGTCCTTCTGCGCCTGACCGCGGTTGAGGGCGAGGATCTCACCGGACCGCGAGGCGTCGCCCAGCGTGGCGCCGGCGATCGACTGCAGGGTGGCGAGCTGACCGCCCGTCCGCGCCGGGTCCGGGACCACGAACACCTTGATCAGATCGTCGTCGGGGGCCGCGTGCGCGGCGGCGGCACCGCCCAGCGCCACGAGGCACGCCGCCAGCAGCGCCACCAGGGCGCGCAGAAGTGTGCGTACCGCGGGGGTCGCCGGCCCGGGCCCGGACCCGTGGTCCGTGCTGCTGCTCATCCTGTCCACCCATGCCCTCTCTGGTTCCGTTGCACCGACTACACGGAGCCGCCCGGTGAAAGAGTTCGAAGCGGACCGGGCGCGCATCGGGTTGAACCCTTCGTGACACCGACCCCGTGTACCTGGCGAACCGCACTCACAGGCACCGGACCGGGGGACCCCAATGGCACGTCGGCACGCGAGTCCCGAGGACTTCCAGCTCGTCGGCATGGACTCGGACCCGACGCCCGGCGACCCCGACCTGATCCAGGGTGTGATGACGCGGTACCGGGACATCGGGGACGCCGCGGAGAAGGCGCTGAACGTCCTGAAGAAGGACGGCACGATCTCGCAGGGCCGCGGTTCGGCGATGGACCAGCTGAAGGAGAAGATCGGCGACGATCTCC
Organism: Streptomyces sp. NPDC090088; assembly: GCF_044747345.1. NCBI lineage: Bacteria > Bacillati > Actinomycetota > Actinomycetes > Kitasatosporales > Streptomycetaceae > Streptomyces > Streptomyces sp. NPDC090088. The sequence goes on from NZ_JBIVDZ010000010.1 coordinate 28,167, forward strand.
CCGACAAGCTGACCAAGACCATGACCTCCTACCACGACGCGGCCCAGGCCTACAGCGACTACATGCCGAAGCTGCGCGAGGCGCAGGACACCTTCGACCGGGCGGTGGACCAGGCGCGGTCCGCCGCACCGCAGGCGAACCAGGCGCCCAAGCAGCTCAGCGCGAACCCCACGGACCAGGAGAAGTCCGAGGCACGCAGCACCCAGGACGCCATCGACACCGGCAAGTCCGAGCTGAACGCGGCCAAGAGCCTGGCCGAACAGGCGAAGTCGATGCGGGAGAGCGCGCAGCGCCAGTGCGCCGACGTGCTGGACCGGGCCGCGCAGGAGGCGATTCCGGAGCGGAACATCTTCCAGAAGATCGCCGACTTCTTCAAGGACTTCCCGTTCGTCCAGATCCTGCTGGCCGCGCTCGTCGCCGTCGTGGCGGTGTTCTTCCCGGTGGTGGGTGCGCTGCTGGCGGGCGCGCTGTTCGTCTTCAATCAAGTGATAGCCAGTCAGACCGGCGGTATCAAAGCCGGTGACTTCATCGTGGGTCTGCTCGGGATCGTCCCCGGCGGCTCCCTGCTCAAGCTCGGCGGCCGGGCGGTCGAGGCGATCGCCCCCGCCGCGGTGGCCGCGGTGAAGAACTCCGGGTTCATCGCCAAGAGCACCGGCTCGATCACCAAGATCGGGGAGTCCGTCACCAACAGCAAGATCGTGAGCGGTGTCCTCGCCAACCCCGTCGGCAAGGTGGGCGCGGAGGTCATCGGCAACTTCCTGAAGAACTCGGCGCTGGAGGCGGGCGCCAAGGCGGCCAACCACGACCAGATCACCCCTGCGGGCGTGTTCGCGGGGGCCGCGGCCGGAGCGGTGGCCGGCGCCGCCTTCAAGGGCGGCATCGGCAGCATCGGGAAGAGGCGCGGCAATCCGCCGGTCGAGGAGGGCAAGGGCGGCCGGTTCGGCGACACCACGGCACCGGCGGCCGGGGACACCGTGGGCAAGCGGGCCGCGGACCAGGTCGGCGGCTTCGTCGAGGAGGGCGCCACCCTCGGCACCAAGATCGGCGTGGGCGTCGCCCAGGGCGGCGACCTCAACGAGGTCGCGGCCGGCGAGATCGCCAACTCCGCCCCGAAGCTCGGCGCGGGCCCGGTCGGAAAGGCCGGCCTCGGCCGCTCGATCGACGGCATCGCCGACAAGATCCCCATCAAGGGCAGCCCCAGGCCGTCGACCGGACCCGCGAACACACCGGCCCCCGCGCCGGACTCCGGGCACGGGCCGGCCGGGGCGCAGCCGTCGGTGCCGGACCCCGCACACACGCCTGCCGGTGCCCACCCGGCTCCGGTGGCTCCGGCGGATCCGGCGAGTGTGCCGGTTCCGGCGTCTCCGACGGGTTCGCGGCCGTCCACTCCGGCCCCGGTGGATCCCGTGAGTGTGCCGCTGCCGTCCACCCCGACCTCCGCGCACCCGTCGTCACCGAACTCCGGCGACGCGACGCCGCCCTCGCCCACCACCCCGGACAGCGGTTCCTCCCCGGGGCGCCCGACGCTCGCGCCCATCGACACGTCCGGCTCGCAGTCGAACGCCGGCAGCGAGTCGCCGTCCCCGTCCTCGGCCTCGTCATCGTCCTCGTCCGGCGACGGGTTCGTCACCGCGCCGACGAGCCCCGTGGACAGTCCGGGCACCGGCGGCGGCTGACCGCCGCCGGCCGTCCGCACACCCAGTCCTCCGTCCCCGACCGGGACGGATCGCACCGACAACCAGCAAGGAGTACTCCCATGCCCAACTACGCCGTCAACTCCGACACCACCTCGTCCACTTCGCAGGCCCTGCTCGCCGACTTCTCCCAGCTCCAGGACAAGCTCAACGAGGTCAAGGGCAAGATCTCCAACCTGCTCGCCGACGGCTACAGCACGCCGGCCGCCCAGCAGAAGTTCTCGCCGTTCTTCGACGAGTTCGCCAAGGGCTTCGACCAGGTCAACCAGGGTCTCCAGGGGATCGGCCAGTACGTGAAGTCCGTCGGTGAGGCCTTCGACCAGACCGACAGCCAGCTCGGCTCCAACCTGTCCTGACCCACCGGCCCGGCCGCCGCCACGGCGGGCGGTGCCGCACCCACCTCCACACGAGAAGGACGATGAGCAGTGCGATTGACCGTCAGCGTGCGTGACCCTGAGGTCGAGGGGGTGTCCGCCACCGTCGCCGTGGAAACCGAACCGTCCGCGCAGACGGGCAGGTTCGCGGCCGAGCTGGCACGGGCCGTCGGGTATGCCGGAGCGGCCGCGGGGGAGCCGCCCCTGTACATCGGCGCGACCCCCGTCGACCCGCACACCACCCTCCAGGGCGCCGGGGTGCGGGACGGCATGGACCTCGGGCTCGGCGCCCCTCTGCCGAGGGAGCCCGAGCCCGAGGGCCGCACCGAGGTCCGGCTGGTGTCGGGCCCCGGCGCCGGAACCGTCTTCCGGCTCGTCCCCGGCGACTACGACATCGGCAGCGGCCCGCTGTGCCGGATCCGGCTCGCCGACGGCGCCCCGCCGCTCGCCGCCCGGGTCCGGGTCCGTCTCGACGGCGGCGCCGAACTCCTCATGGCGAACGGTGCGTTGGTCGACGGCAAGCCCGCTCAGGGGCCCGCCCCGTGGCGGGAGGGCAGCCAGCTCGCCGTCGGCGACATCCTGCTGGAGCTGACCTCACGCCCGACGGCCCGCGCCCCGCTGACCCCGGCCCAGGACGGTCTCGGCCTGGAGTTCAACCGGCCGCCGAGGTTCCTGCCGCCCGCCGCCGGCGCCAAGTTCCGGCTGCCCGCCCCGCCGGTCAAGCCCGACAAGCGGCCCATCCCGCTGCTGCCGATCCTGCTGCTGCCCGCGGGCAGCGCGGCGATCGCCATCTTCGTCACCCACCGCTGGTCCTTCGTCTTCATCGCCCTGCTCTCCCCGATCGCGGCCCTGGTCACCCAGTTCGGCGGCCGGAAGCAGGCGATGCTCAAGTACCTGGAGAAGAAGGAGGAGTACGACGGGACGCTGGCCCGGGTCCGCGCGGACATCGACGCGGCCGTGCTGGAGGAACAGCACAACCTGCGGCTGTCGCTGCCCGATCCGGCGACGCTCCTCCAGATGGCCGTCCAGCCCTCGGAGCGGCTGTGGGAACGCCGTTGGCAGGACCCCGACTTCCTCGCGATGCGGGTCGGCACCACCGACCTGCCCTCGTCGGTGAGCGTCGACGACCCGGAGCAGGACGAGCACCGGCGCGGCACCGTGCCCTGGCTGAACCAGGTGCCGGTCTCCGTGGCGCTGCGCCGGGCCGGTGTCGCGGGTGTCGCCGGACCGGGCGCCACCCGGCTCGCCGGCTGGCTGACCGCCCAGGCCGCCGCCCTGCACAGCCCCGCCGACCTGCGGATCGTCGTCCTCGCCGGACCCGACGGCGAACACGACTGGTCCTGGACCCGCTGGCTGCCCCACAGCCAGGCCCAGGGCGAGGACGCCTACGCCCTCATCGGCAGCACCGCCGAGTCCCTCGCCCGGCGCATCGGCGAACTCGGCCAGCTCGTCGCCGCCCGCACGGCCGCCGGACCCGACGTCACCCGCGGCGGGGCGAACGGCTACCCCGACATCCTGGTCGTCCTCGAACAGGCCCGCCGGGCCCGCTCGCTGCCCGGCGTGATCGCCCTCCTGCGGGACGGCCCCTCCGTCGGCGTCCACACCCTCTGCATCGACCGCGAGGAGCGGCTGCTGCCCGAGGAGTGCGGCGCCGTCGTCGTCACCGAACCGGGCGCCACCACCTCCCGGGTGCGCACCGGCTCCGGCGCCGCCCTGGAGAACGTGCGCAGCGACTCGCCGGAGGCCGACTGGTACGAGCACTTCGCCCGCGCCCTGGCCCCGCTGCGCGGTGTCGGCGACAGCGACGAGAGCGCGCTGCCCGGCTCCGTACGCCTGCTGGACCTGCTGCACATCGAACCGCCCACCGCCGAGGCCGTGGTGGCCGGCTGGTCGCTCGGCGGCCGCAGCACCCGGGCGCTGCTCGGCGTCGGCTACGACGGCGAGTTCGCCGTCGACCTGGTCCGCGACGGCCCGCACGCCCTCATCGCCGGCACCACCGGCGCCGGCAAGTCCGAGCTGCTGCAGACCCTCGTCGCCACCCTCGCCGTGGTCAACCGGCCCGACGAGATGACGTTCGTGCTCGTCGACTACAAGGGCGGCAGCGCCTTCGCCGAATGCGCCGACCTGCCGCACACCGTCGGTCTGGTCACCGACCTCGACACCCGGCTCGTGGAGCGGGCGCTGGTCTCCCTCGGCGCCGAACTGCGCCGCCGGGAAACCCAGTTGGCGCAGGCGAGCGCCAAGGACATCGAGGACTACCTCGACAAGCGCGCCCGCGGCGGCAACGTGCTGCCCCCGCTGCCCCGACTGCTGCTGGTCATCGACGAGTTCGCCTCCATGGCCCGCGAACTGCCCGAGTTCATCTCCGGGTTGGTCAACATCGCGCAGCGCGGCCGCTCGCTCGGCATCCACCTGGTGCTGGCCACCCAGCGGCCCGGCGGCGCGGTCACCCCGGACATCCGCGCCAACACCAACCTGCGGATCGCGCTGCGCACCACCGACACCAGCGAGAGCCGCGACATCATCGACGCCCCCGACTCAGGGGACATCTCCCCGGCCAACCCCGGCCGCGCCTACGCCCGGCTCGGGCCCTCGGCCCTGCTGCCGTTCCAGGCGGGCCGGGTCGGCGGCCGTCGTCCCGGCGGCCAGGCCGCCGAGGGCACCGAGGTGGCCGTCCGCGCCGAACCGGTGACCTGGCAGAACCTCGGCGGGCCGCTGCCGGCCGCCCGCTCCCGAGGCGGCTCGGGCGGGGCGCGGACCGAGGCCGTCACCGACCTCGCGGTGCTCGCGGGAGCCGTCGCCCAGGCGTCCCGCCTCGCCGACGTCCCCCGCCAGCCCAGCCCCTGGCTGCCGCCGCTGCCCGGCCTGCTGCCGTGGACCCCGCCGCCCGCGCCCAAGCCCGCCGCCGAGCGGGAGGCGGCCCTGCCCGCCGTCGAGTACGGACTGGTCGACCTGCCCGCCCAGCAGACCCGCGTCCCCCTGGTCCTCGACCTCGATCGGGCCGGTCATCTGCACATCGTCGGCTCGCCCCGCAGCGGCCGCTCGCAGACCCTGCGCACCCTGGCCGCCGCCCTCGGCCAGGCCCACGGCGCCGACGACGTCCACCTGTACGGCATCGACTGCGGCAACGGCGCGCTCAACGCCCTGACCGCGCTGCCGCACTGCGGAGCCGTCGTCGACCGCAACCAGATCGAGCGACTCGGCCGGCTCCTGGACCGCCTCGGCGCCGAACTCACCGCCCGCCAGAGTATCCTGGGCGCACGCGGCACGGCCGACCTGACCGAACTGCGCCGGGCCCAGCCCGCCGAGGAACGGCTCGCCCACATCGTGCTGATGGTGGACCGCTTCGAGGTCTTCGAGCGCGAGTTCACCGCCTACGACAACGGCAGCTACATGGAACGCATGATCCGGCTGCTGCGCGACGGAGCGGGCGTCGGCATCCATGTCGTCCTCGCCGGTGACCGGGTGCTCGGCAGCAGCCGGTTCTCCGGCACCACCGAGGACAAGATCGTCCTCAGGCTCAACGACCGCCAGGACTACTCCAGCGTCGGCATCCCCTCCAAGTCCGCGCCCACCGACCCCGCGCCGGGGCGCGGCATCCGCACCCAGGACCTCAGCGAGGCCCAGATCGCGGTCCTCGGCGAGGACCTCGCCGGCAGCGCGCAGGCCGGGATCCTGGTCACCCTGGGACAGGAGCTGACCGAACGCGAGGCCGCGGTGCCCGCCGCCCGGCGCCCGATCCGGCTCGACGTCCTGCCCGACCGGATCGCCTACGCCGACGCGCTCGCCCTGCACACCCGCGGCGGGCCGATGCGTCCGCTGGTCGCCGTCGGCGGGGACACCCTCACCTCGCTCGGCCCCGACCTGGCGGACGTACCGACCTTCGTGATCGCCGGTCCGCCGCGCACCGGCCGCAGCACCGCGCTGCTCGCTGCCGCGGAGTCGCTCCTCGCCGCCGGGACCGGCCTCATCGTGCTGGCGCCCCGCCGCTCGCCGCTGCGGCAGCTGCGGGGCAGGCCCGGGGTGGCCGTCGTCATCACCGACGCCGAGGTGCCCGCGCAGGAGTTCCGGCAGGCGCTGGGCAACGTGCCCGAGGAGAACGGGGTGATCGTCGTGGACGACGCCGAACTGTTCATGGGATCCGAGATCGACCCCGACCTCGCGCTGCTCGCCCGGGGCGGCGCCGGAACCGGCTGGGGCGTCCTCGCGGCCGGCAACGCCGAGTCGCTGTCGCTCAGCCTGGCCGGCTGGATGGGCCAGGTGAAGCGCAACCGCACCGGCATGCTGCTCTCCCCGCAGGGGCTGAGCGACGGCGAGGTCATCGGCGTGAAGCTGAGCCGGGGCGTCGTCGGACAGGCCCCGCAGCCCGGCCGGGGCCTGCTGCACCTGGGCGACGGCACCCTGCGGGCGGTCCAGGTGCCGCTCCTGGAAACCCTGGAGACCGACGCGGCGGGCCGGTGAGGCCCGGCTTTGAGACCGGGCCCGTGAGACGGGGCCTGTGAGACGGGGCCTGTGAGACGGGGCTTCTGAGACAGGGAGGCGCACCCCGCCCCCGTCGGGGTGTGCCTCCCGTCCGCTCCCCGGGTCCGGCACGGCGGCCGGACCCGGGGAGCGGAGAAGGGCGGCCGGACCGTGGGGGTCCGGCCGCCCTTCGGGCTTTCGTGCGGCGGGTCAGGCGGCCACGCCGTCGGTCCGGTCGCCGTCCGGGGGGACCTGGACACCGTCGTCCGTGACGAACCGGAACGTGCTGGTGATGGCGTCGAAGAGGTCGTACACCTCGCTCTTCAGCGGCAGGTTGGGGCTGGCGAGGGTGACCACGAGGAAGTCCTCGGCGCTGCCCGGCACCGGCATCATCGTGTGCATGGTCAGCAGCTTGACGTCGATGTCCCCGGTCAGCCGGGTCACCTCGGTGCCGGTCACCCGGGCCACCGTGCCCACGTGCGGCACGCGGGCCGAGGCGATGACCCGGTCCCTGGGCGCCACGCCGGTCGCCGAGGAGACCCCGAGCCGGGCGGACAGCACGGGCAGCGTGAGCTCCTCGCCCTCGGGCGTGCTCACGGCGAAGACCATGCCGTAGGCCATGAACAGGCCCTCCGTGTACATCGTCGCCGTGCCCGCGGCCAGCAGCGCCCCGTACCGGCGGGCCGCCCGGGTCACCTCCCGGCCCTGCCGGAACATGTCGTTGATCCGTGCCTTCTCCCGCGGGTCCTCGGTCGAGGCGAGCGCCTGGGCGCGGGTCCTGGCGAGTTCCTCGCCGCTCAGGTCCACCTGCTGCCACTGGTCCGGGATGTCCAGCAGAAATCGTTGTGCGGTGCTCATCGGTCGGCCGTCGCCTTCGGGGGAAGTGGTGGACAAGTCGGGGGATGCGCCGGGGACTTCACCGGCCGCTGCCGTCGTCGAGGTTGGACACCGCGTCCCGGTCGGTCTTCTCGAAGGAGTCCAGGATGGTGCCGATGGCGTCCTTGATGCCCTGCACCTGCTTCTGCAGCTGGTGCTTGCCGTCCTCCCACTTGTTCTCGAAGTTCTGTGCGGAGCCGTGGGAGAGCTCGGGCCCGAACGCGGCATCGAAGTCGAACGTGTGGTGTCCGATGTCGATGAAGTCGTGCACGAAGCCCAGCATGTCCTGGGCCTCCTTGAGCTCACTCCCGGGGATGTTGACGTCCGACGCCACTGCGGGCCCCCGTTCCTGTGCGGTGAGGATTCGTCTCTGCCGGGAACACGATGGCGGCGGCGGAAAACGTTCACCCCGGCGGGCGTCCGCACGGCTCCGGCACGGCTCCCGCACGGCGCTGAACCCTTCCGGGGGTCCGTCTCGTGTTGCAGGCATGACCTCGCTCTTCACCCGGCCGCCGCTGCCCGGCGGTGCCGCGCGCCGTGCCGTCGTCGCCTCCGTACTCGCCCTGTGCGGCGCGGCGAGCCTGACGGCCTGCGGCAAGACGATCTCCATCGGCGACAGTTCGCCCCCGGCCACCTCGTCCGCCGCGGCGGCCTCCCCGTCGGCCACCCAGTCCGCCTCGGGCGCGGGCAACTCGGCGCTGCAGGTGGTCGACTCCACCGCGCAGGACGCCGGACTCAGCGGCAACGGCGGCACGGTGGTCGGAGCGGCGGTGCAGGAAGCGCCGCCCAAGTGGGTGCAGTTGTCCGCGGTGACCTCGGCCGACCTGTCCGCGGCGCACCTCATCAACATCAACCAGGCCGCGCTGTACCGCTTCGACGACGACACCGCCGCCCCGTCGCAGTCGAACTGCACCGGCGCCTGCGCGGCGAAGTGGCCGCCCGTGACCATCCAGGAGGGCGGCAACGTCTATCTGGCGGGCGTGAACCCCAAGCAGGTCGGAGCCATCCGCCGCCCGGACGGCCAGGTCCAGATCACCGTGGGTGGCCGGCCCGTGTACCGCTTCTCGGGCGACAGCAGGCCCGGCGACCTCAACGGCCAGGGCGTGGACGGCAAGTGGTTCGCGGTCGGCCCGACCGGGGAGAAGGCGACCCGGTAGCGGGCGTGCCCCGCACGGCGTCGCCCGCCCCGGGCCGGTGCCCGCACCGCGGGGTCCGCTACAGCCCGCGCCAGACGTTGTCGAAGGCCGCGTCCTCGATCTCCCGGCGCTGCCGCACGGCGGCCAGCTCGGTCACGGCGTCGCTGACGGCGGCCACCACCGTCACGGTCGCGTCGGAGGCGGCGCTCGCCAGGTCCTTGGCCGCCTCGTCCTGGATGCCCACGGCGGCGGCCAGCGCGGCGAGCACCGGCTCGCCCGACGTCCAGCGTTCGTGCGCCCGGGCCCGCTCCGGCGAGTCGGCCAGCGTCGTCCGCTCGGTCGGCAGCGGCAGCCAGCGCCGCCGCTCCCGGGCCACCGTGCCCGCCGTCTCCAGCTCGGTGAGGTAGGCGGCGGCCAGGCCGCGGCCCCGGCGCCACAGCCAGTCCTCGACCGACTCGTGCGGGGTCTCCCGCTTCAGCGCCGCCACCGCCTCGTCGAGCAGCCGGTCACCCGCCTCGCCCCGGGAGGCGGGCACGATGAGGTCGCCGTCCAGGGCGACGGCCCCGGTACCGGCGAGGTCGACCAGTTCGGCTCCCGCCAGCGCCAGCGAGAGGTCCCCCTGCTCGACGGGCCGGCCGGCGGCGTCGTACACGGCGACGATGAACAGGTCCCGGGGTGTGGTCATGTCGGACTCCCCAACGAAGACGGCGGCGGCACCAGAGATACCAGGGGTATCAGAAGTACCAGAGGTATCAGGGCAACAGCGGCATGCAGGAGAACGATGCCCCGTCGGCCGCCGGACAGTCTCCCGCCCTTCACCCGCACAGGTCACCCTTCCCGTCCGGGCCGGGGGTCCGGACCGGAAGCCGGAGCGGAGATCGGCACCACCGGTGGAGCGGGGGCACGCGCGATAGGCTGATCGGTGATCAGAAGGGTGACATGGGCCGGAGGTGGCGGGCATGACCGCGGAAGTCGAGTCCTCGTCGTCCGCCGTCGGCGCGGGCGGGCGGGAGAGCCGGCTGGGCCCGCTGATCATCACCCTCTTCGGGCTGTACGCGCGCGGTGAGCGCAACTGGCTCTCCGTGGCCTCCGTGATACGGCTGATGGCCGACCTCGGGGTGGAGGGACAGGCCGTGCGCTCGGCGGTGTCCCGGCTGAAGCGGCGCGGGGTGCTGCGCGGTGAACGGCACGAAGGCGCCGCCGGGTACGCCGTCGCCGACGGCACGCTGGAGGTGCTCGCGGAGGGCGACATACGCATCTTCGAGCGGCACCGGGCCGAGTCCGGCGACGGCTGGCTGGTCGTCGTCTTCTCCGTGCCCGAGTCCGAGCGCGACAAGCGCCACGCCCTGCGCGCCGCTCTGACCCGCCTGGGCTTCGGCACCGCGGCCCCCGGCGTGTGGGTGGCCCCCGGCATCCTCGCCGACGAGACCCGTCGCACCCTGCAGCGCCTCGGCCTGACGCCGTACGTGGACATCTTCACCGGCGACCACTTCGCCTTCGGCGACCTGTCGGCGAAGGTCCGCGAGTGGTGGGACCTCGACGAGCTCACCGCGCTCTACGCGGACTTCCTGGCGCGCTACCGTCCGCTCGGCGAGCGCGTCGCGGCGGGCGGCATCGCCCCGCAGGAGGCGTTCGGCAGCTATCTGCCGATGCTCACGGAGTGGCGCCGGCTGCCCTACCGCGACCCCGGCCTGCCGCTCTCGCTGCTGCCGGCGGGCTGGAACGGCGAGAGTGCCGGGGCGCTCTTCGAAGCACTGGACCGGACCCTGCGCGAACCCGCGCACGCCCATGCGCAGGCGGTCATCCACCAGGCCGGCTAGGGCCTGACCAGCCGTTCCTCCGGGATCACCGCCACCCCGAGGATCTCGATCAGCGCCTCCGGCTGCCAGAGGGCCGTGCAGCCGATGCCCGCCATCGCCGGGTAGACCGGCCCCGCGAGCTCCCGCCAGACCCGGCCGATCTCCTTGCCGTGGGCCTGGTAGTCGGGGATGTCGGTGAGGTAGATCGTCACGCTCACCAGGTCCTGCGGCTCACCGCCGGCCGCGCGGAGCGTGGTGAGCACATTGCCGAACGCCTGGCGGAACTGCTCCACGATCCCGCCCGGAACGATCTTCATGTCGGCGTCGAGTGCGGTCTGGCCGCCCAGGTGGAGCGTGTTTCCCGCGAGCGTTCCGTGCGAGTAGCCGCTCGGGGCGGGCAGTTCGGGCGGGTTCACGGCGACGGGAGTCATGAGGCCTCCGGTTCGGTGGTGTCCGGCGCCGGCCACTCGGCCAGGCGTATTGACAATAAATGACGACCGTGAAAAATACGAGATAGAGCGTGGTCCTGTTCCGGACCCGAGCAGGCCCACCGACCCGAGCAAGCCCACGGAAACGGAGCCGATTCCATGGAGCCCGCCCCGCGGCGGCAGCCGCGTATTGAGCACAGCAGCAAGTACGAGCTCGACGGCGACAACGCGATGTACCGACTGCCCAGCGGCATCGTCGCGCCCGTCGTGACCCGGGCCGGTCTGGAGGACGTGAACACCGCCGACTCCGGCGGCGCCGTCCGGGTGTCCGGCGTCAGCGCCCAGCACACCCCGGCACGCCGCCTCTGGTACGGCAAGGTCAGCAACGAACCCGGCTACCGCTCGGTCACCCACCACCACGGCGAGGCCGAGACCGGCGGATACGTCCTGTCGGGTCGGGCCCGGATCTACTTCGGCGAGAAGTTCGAGGACTACGTCGACATGGCGGAGGGCGACTGGGTCTTCGTCCCGCCCTTCATGCCCCACGTCGAGTGCAACCTCTCCCGGACCAAACCGCTGGTGTGGATGACCACCCGGACCCCGGAGAACATCGTGGTCAACCTCCCCGACGTCGCCGACGCCGAACTGCGCGACTGGCTGAACCTATGACCGCGGCCCCGACCTCCGCGATCGTCACCGCGGCCCTCACCCTGAAGCCCGCCCCGCCCGAGCACTTCGACCTCGCCTTCACCGCCACCACCCAGCCCTGCCCCTGGCCCAAGGCCTACGGCGGCGACCTCGTCGCCCAGGCCGCCGCCGCGGCGATCCGCTCGGTCACCGACGGCAAGTCCCTGCACTCGACGCACAGTTACTTCCTGCGCCCGGCCGACATCGGCGCAGAGGTCCGCTACGAGGTCGAGATCCTGCGCGACGGCCGCGGCTACAGCACCCGCCAGGTGCGCGCCTACCAGAACGGCAAGGTGCTCTACGTCTGCCTCGCCAACTTCGCGGCGGGGGAGCCCGGCGCCTCCTTCCAGGCCGAGTTCACCGAGGAGGTCCCGGCCCCGGAGCACCTCCCGAGCTCGGCCGAGTACCTCGCCGACCGCGCCGGCGGCACCATGACCGCCGAGTCCAAGGCCTACTGGCGCGGCGGCCGGGGCTTCGACATGCGCCATGTCCCCGGCCCCGTCTACCTCACCGTCGACGGCGAGCGACTGCCCCACCAGGCCGTCTGGGTGAGGCCGTTCGACGAACTGCGCCCCGTCGAGGGACTCACCGACGCCCAGCGCGACCTCGCCGCCCTCGCCTACGTCTGCGACTACACCATCCTCGAACCCGTCCTGCGGGTCCTCGACCTGGCCTGGGCCGACCCCGGCCTGGTCACCGCCAGCCTCGACCACGCCATGTGGTTCCACCGCCCGGCACCGGTCGGCGACTGGCTGCTCTACGTCCAGGAAGCGGTGGCCGCCGACGCGGGCCGCGGACTGGGGACCGGCCGCTTCTTCACCCGCGACCACCGCCACCTGGCCACCGTGGTCCAGGAGGGCATGATCCGCCCCACCTGAGCCGCCCGCCGTACGCCACCGGCGGGCTCCCGGAAGGAACCTCACGTTGGCTCTTCCGCTCCCACGCACCGCGCACCTGGACACCTTCGCCCGGGACCACCTGCCGCCCGCCGCACTGTGGCCCACGATCGAGTTCACCACTCCCGAACTGACCTACCCCGACCGCCTCAACGCGGCCGGCGAGCTGATCGACGCGGCCGTCGAACGGTACGGCCCCGACCGCCCCGCCCTGCGCACCCCGGCCGGCGAGCAGTGGACGTACGGCGAACTGCGCACCCGGGCCGCCCAGGTCGCCCAGGTGCTGACCGAGGACCTGGACCTGGTGCCCGGGCAGCGCGTCCTGCTGCGCGCGCCCAACACCCCCTGGACGGTGGCCTGCTGGCTCGGCGTCCTCAAGGCCGGCGGAGTGCTGGTCACCACCATGGCAGCGCTGCGCGCCCGCGAGATCACCCCGATCGCCGAGCGCACCCGGCCCGCGATCGCCCTGGTCGACCACCGCTTCACCGACGAGATCCGCACCGTCCTGCCCGGCCTGCGGGTGGTCGAGTACGGCGGGACCGGCGCCGACGACCTGGTGGCCCGGTGCGCCGCCAAGTCCGGCGAGTTCACGAACGTCGACACCGCCGCCGACGACGTGGCGCTCCTCGGCCCCACCTCCGGCAGCACCGGAGTCCCCAAGATCACCATGCACTTCCACCGGGACATCCTGTCCATCGACAACACCTTCGGCCGGCACGTCCTGCGGCTGCGCCCGGACGACCTGGTCGCCTGTACCGCGCCGTTCGCCTTCACCTTCGGCCTCGGCATGCTCGTCGTCTTCCCGCTGCGGGCCGGCGCCTGCGCCCTGCTCACCGAGACGGCGACCCCGGCCCAGCTCGCCGACCTCGTCGAGAAGCACGGTGTCACCGTCCTCGCGACCGCGCCCACGGCCTACAAGGCGATCGTCCGCGACGGCAGGGAACACCGACTGGCCGGGCTGCGGGCCGGCGTCTCGGCCGGGGAGCACATACCGGTCGGCACCTGGCAGGAACTCCGGGACCGCATCGGCCTGCGGGTCATCGACGGCATCGGCGCCACCGAACTGCTGCACATCTTCATCTCCGCCGCCGGCGACGACATCAAACCCGGCGCCACCGGGCGTCCCGTACCCGGCTACCGGGCCACGATCCTCGGCTTCGACGGCGAGGAACTCGGCCCCGGGGAGCCCGGCCGGCTCGGCGTGATCGGCCCGGTCGGCTGCCGCTACCTGGACGACAGACGGCAGCAGGACTACGTCGTCAACGGCTGGAACGTCACCGGTGACATCTTCCACCGCGACGAGGACGGCTACTTCCACTACCACGCCCGCAGCGACAACATGATCGTCTCCTCCGGCTACAACATCGGCGGACCGGAGGTGGAGGCCGCCATCGACACCCACCCGGACGTCGTCGAGTCGGCCGTCGTGGCCCGCCCCGACCCCGAACGCGGCTCGGTCGTCTGCGCGTTCGTCGTGCTGCGGGACGGCGTCCCGGGCGACACGGCCAAGGCCAAGGAGATCCAGGACCACGTCAAGCAGGTCCTGGCGCCCTACAAGTACCCCCGTGACGTGCGCTTTTGCGAGACCCTGCCGCGCAACACCAGCGGAAAACTCCAGCGGTTCGCGCTCCGGCGGATCGTCGAGGCCGAGCAGGCCGCCGGGCAGTGAGAGGAACCCCCTTGAAGATCGCGATCATCGGCGGCGGCCCGGGAGGTCTCTACCTCGCGGCCCTGATGAAGCAGCTGGACCCCGCCCACGAGATCACCGTCTGGGAACGCAACGCCCCCGACGACACCTTCGGGTTCGGCGTCGTCTTCTCCGACGAGACGCTCGGCGGCATCGACAACGCCGACACCGTCTTCGCCGAGGCCATGTCCCGCGGCTTCGCCCGCTGGACGGACATCGACATCCACTACCGGGGCGAGAGCCACACCGTCGGCGGCCAGGGCTTCGCCGCGATGAGCCGCAAGGAACTGCTGCGGCTGCTCCAGGAGCGCTGCGTGGACCTGGGCGTCACCCTGCGCTTCTCGACCCCCGCACCCGACGTGGCCGGGCTGCGCGCCTCGCACGACCTGGTGGTCGGCGCGGACGGCGTCAACTCCGGTGTCCGCACGGCCCACGCGGAACTCTTCGAACCGTCCCTGGACCGGCGGCACAGCAAGTACATGTGGCTCGGTACCGACCGGGTCTTCGAGGCCTTCCAGTTCTTCGTCAAGGAGACCGAGTGGGGCGTCGTCCAGGTGCACGGCTACCCCTACTCCGACGCCGGCTCGACCTTCATCGTGGAGATGCACGAGGACGTCTGGCGCCGGGCGGGCTTCGACGCCACCGAGGACGCCGTGTTCGCGCCGGGCGCCTCCGACGAGCAGTCCGTCGACCGCGTCCGCGAGCTGTTCGCCGAGGAACTCGCAGGCCACCAGGTCTTCGCCAACAACTCCAAGTGGCTGAGCTTCACCACCGTCCGCAACCGGCACTGGCACCACGGCAACCTCGTCCTCATCGGCGATGCCGCCCACACCGCCCACTTCTCCATCGGCTCCGGCACCAAACTCGCCATGGAGGACGCCCTCGCCCTCGCCGCCTGCCTGCACGAACACCCCGACGCGGAGAGCGCGCTGAGCGCGTACGAGGCCGAGCGGCGCCCGGTCGTGGAGTCCACCCAGCGGGCCGCCCAGGCCTCCCTGGAGTGGTTCGAGAACATCGGCAGGTACGCCCGCCAGGAGCCCACCCAGTTCTGCTTCAACCTCCTCACCCGCTCACGCCGGATCACCTACGACAACCTGCGCACCCGCGACCCGGAGTTCGCCGACCGCGTCGACGGCGCCTTCGCGGCGGCCCAGGGCCTGGACACCGGTGCCCCCGCGATGTTCCAGCCGTTCCGCGTCGGTGGACTGGAGCTGAAGAACCGGGTGATCGTCTCCCCGATGGACATGTACTCCGCCGTCGACGGCGTCCCCGGCGACTTCCACCTCGTCCACCTCGGGTCCAAGGCGATGGGCGGAGCGGGCCTGGTGATGACGGAGATGGTCTGCGTGTCGCCCGAGGGCCGTATCACCCCCGGCTGCACCGGACTCTGGAACGACACGCAGCGCGACTCCTGGACGCGGGTGGTCGACTTCGTCCACGCGCACAGCACCGCCCGCGTCGGCCTCCAGCTCGGCCACTCCGGCCGCAAGGGCTCGACCCGCCTGATGTGGGAGGGCATGGACGAGCCGCTGCCCGACGGGAACTGGGAGGTCGTGGGCCCCTCCGCACTGCCGTACGGCCCCGGCTGCGCGGTTCCCCGCGAGGTCACCCGCGCCGACCTGGACCGGATCACCGCCGAGTTCGTGGCCGCGGCCCGCCGGGGCGCGGACGCCGGCTTCGACCTCCTAGAACTCCACTGCGCGCACGGCTACCTGCTGTCCTCGTTCCTGTCCCCGGTCGCCAACCACCGCACGGACGAGTACGGCGGTCCGCTGGAGAACCGGCTGCGCTACCCGCTGGAGGTCTTCGACGCCGTCCGCGCCGCCTGGCCCGCCGAACGGCCCGTGATCGTGCGGATCTCCGCCACCGACTGGGCCCCCGACGGCACCACCGAACACGACGCCGTCGAGATCGCCCGCGCCTTCGTCGCCCACGGCGCCGACGCCATCGACGTCTCCACCGGCCAGGTCACCAAGGGCGAACAGCCCGCCTACGGCCGCTCCTACCAGACCCCCTTCGCCGACCGCATCCGCCACGAGGTGGCCGCCGCGACCGGCGCCGCCGTCATCGCCGTCGGCGCGATCGCCTCCTACGACGACGTCAACTCCATCCTCCTGGCGGGCCGCGCCGACCTGTGCGCCGTAGGACGGACGCACCTGTACGACCCGCACTGGACCCTGCACGCGGCCGCCGACCAGGAGTACCGGGGCCCGGCGGCCGAATGGCCCGTGCAGTTCCGGGCCGGCCGGCGCAAGCCGCCCACCGCACGCACCGACGCCGTCCGCCCCCGCCTGTCGCTGCTCCGGGCGGACCGGGCGGGGGAGAGCGTGCACCTGCGGTGGAAGCCCGCGGGGGAGGGCCTACCGGTGGTGCGGTGACGTCAGGTAGTGCTGGCGGAGCAGTTCCTTTCCGTAGTCGTTGCCGTTGGGCGTACGGATGATGGAGTGCACGTGCATCTGGGTCGGGACGCCCTCGGTGCCGCCGTACGCCCCGCGCAGCGGGCCGGGCGCCTGGCAGTCGACCTCGACCCAGACCACCGGGCTGTGCACCCGGACGTAGAACGCGTCGTCCGCGCCCGTGCCACCGGCCCAGGTCACGTACGTGTCGTCGAGATGCGCCCGCACCTCGGCCATCCGCACCTTCGCCGCGTCCGCCTTCGCGCGGTCGACGAACGCCTCGACGATGCCGAGGAGCTTCTGCTTCTGGGCGCGGGTGAGGGCGTTGCCGCGCAGGCCCTCGTACGCCTGGACCGCGTTGTCGGAGAAGGCGCCCGCCTTCATCGACTCGCTGCTCTTGGTGGCGGAGACGATCGCGACCGCCTGCTGGTCGGTGGTGAGCGAGTTGACGAAGGCGAGGCTCGCCAGCACCTCCTCGTGGCAGACGGTGACGGTCTCGCCGTCGATCTCCATGGAGGTCGGCTCCGACCCCCAGAAGCAGGGGCTCATGACGACCTGGTCGCCGAGGACGAAGTAGTTGACGACGCAGTGGTGGCCGTCGAACTGGAAGCCCCAGGGCTCGCTGTCCGAGGGGGTGCCCATCAGGGTCCAGTAGTAGGCGTCCTCGTTGAAGGAGGCGGTGTTGCCGATCGCCTCGCCGGCCGCCTGGTTGATCTTGCGGATCTTCTCCGTGGTCTCCAGGCCGTCCGCGCTGAGCGCGGCCTTCAGCAGGGCCGTGCCCAGGTCCTTCTGCGTGTCGGTGAGGTCCGCGAGCGACACGCCCTGCCGGCTGTAGGAGTCGATGTTGCTCCACAGCCGCCACTCGGTGGAGTGGACCGTGAACTGGGTCGAGGTCTTCTGGGTGTCGGTGAGCCCGGCCAGGAAGGCGTTCGCGGCGGTGATGACGGGCGCCGTGTCGACCCTGGTGGAGTGGATCGTGAACAGGTCGTCGATCCGCTTGCCGTCCGTGGTCAGACCGAAGAACTCCTCGGTCAGCGACTGGTTGCCCGGACCACCGGTGCCGCCGCCCGGGCCGCCGCTCGGCGCGCCGCTGGGGGAGGGGCTCGCCGAGGCGTCGGCGGTGCCCGCGCTGTCGTCCGCGAGCGCCGTCCAGGCCCCGGCGCTGCCCATCGTCACCAGGGCGGTGGCCCCGGACGCGAAGAACACCTTGCGCATGAAGTTGCGGCGGCTCGCCTCGGTCCGCTCCGGTCCCTGCACGGGGCCCTCACCGGCGTCGATCTCGGGCATGCGGCTCCCTTCGTCATGGGCGTCCCTCCTGGACGGCCACCGGACCATCAGCCTGGTCCGGCCAACTGAGGCTGGGCTGAACCGAGTTGCCCACCAGAGTGCTGAGAAGGTGGTTGACCTGGGGTTATGTGAGGAGGCTGAGGATTCAGGAAAGCTTCAGGGAGAGCTGGGCGCCGACCGCGTCGGCGAGCGGCAGGGTGACGGTGAACTCGGTGCCGCCGGGCGCGCTGTCCACCTCGACCCGGCCGCCGTGCGCCTGGGTGATCGCGGCCGCGATGGCCAGCCCGAGGCCCGCCCCGCCCGGTGTGCCGGGGGCACGGGAACGGGAGGCGTCCCCCCGGGTGAAGCGCTCGAAGACCGTCGGCAGGAGGTCGCCGGGGATGCCCGGGCCGTCGTCGTGCACCCGGATCGCGCACCGCCCGTCCGCCGCCTCCACGGTGACGGTGATCCGCGTCCCGACGGGCGTGTGCACCCGGGCGTTGGCCAGCAGGTTGGCCACCACCTGGTGCAGCCGGGACGGATCGCCGACGACGGTCGCGGGCGCGTCCAGACGCAGCACCAGCTGCCAGTGGTGGCCCGACCCCGCCGCCCGCGCGTCCCAGACCGCGTCCCCGACCAGGGTCGCCAGGTTCACCTCGGCGGACTCCAGCGGTCGGCCCTCCTCCAGGCGGGCGAGCAGCAGCAGGTCCTCGACCAGTCCCGTCATCCGCGCCGACTGGGCGGAGACCCGGCGCCAGGCCAGCTCCGGTTCGATCTTCTGCGTGTCCACGCCCATGAGCATCAGTTCGGCGTATCCGGCGATGGAGGCGAGCGGGGTGCGCAGCTCGTGGCTGGCGTCGGCGAGGAAGCGCCGCATGTGCTCCTCGGCGCGCTGGCGCTCGGTGAGGGACCACTCCACGTGGTCGATCAGCCGGTTGAGGGCGACGCCGACCTGGCCGACCTCGGTCCGTGGATCGGTGTCCGGCGCGGGCACCCGGGTCAGCCCGCTGACCTCGCCCCGGTCCAGCGGCGCGTGCGACACCTCGACGGCGGTGGTGGCGACCCGGCGCAGCGGCCGCAGCTGCCGCCGGACCGCCACGGCCGACACCGACCCGGCGAGCACCAGCCCGACCCCGGCGATGCCGGCCTCGACCAGCACCAGGGAGTCGATCATGTGCTGCACACTGCCCACGGGCAGCCCGGCCAGCATCGCGGTGCCGTCCTCGGTGACCGCCGTCAGCCGGTAGCTGCCCAGGCCCGGGATGGTACGGGTGTGCAGGGTGCCGTCCGCCGGGATGCCGTCCAGGGCGGCGCGCTGGCCGGCGGTGAGGGTGCGCGGCCCGTCGCCGGTCACCACCTCGGCCGTGGTGATCTCGTCCCCGCTCATGAGGGCGGCCAGGGTGCCGGTGTGCTGGCCCCGCTCGTTGAGGAAGCCTAGGGAGGCGCCGGCCGGTCCGTGCCGCCGGCCGCCCTGGCTGTGCTCGGCGGCGTCGGTCACCCGCTGGTCCAGGTCCCTGATCAGGTAGTAACGCTGGACCACCACGGTGGCGAGGGCCATCGCCGTGCAGACGGCGGCGAGGGTGAGCGAGTGCACGAGAACCATACGGGCCCGCAGGGAGCGCCCGCGCAGCCGGGCCAGGGCCCGCCGGAGCGCCGTCATGCCTTGTCGTCCGCCGGTCTGAGGACGTACCCGGCGCCCCGCACGGTATGGATCATCGGCCGCCGCTCCTTGTCGATCTTCGCGCGCAGGCCGTAGACGTACACCTCCACCAGATTTCCGCCGCCGTCGAACGAGCTGTTCCAGACGTGGTTGAGAATCTGCGTCTTGCTGAGCACCTGGCGGGGGTGGCTCATCAGGAACCGCAGCAGGTCGAACTCCTTCGCGGTCAGCGAGATCGGCGTGCCGCCCCGGCGCACCTCGCGGGTCTTCTCGCCCAGCACCAGATCGCCGAGCACCCGCACCCCCTCCTCCTCGGCGATGTCACCGGCCCCGGAGCGGCGCAGCAGCCCGCTCAGCCGGAGCATCACCTCCTCCAGGGAGAACGGCTTGGTCACATAGTCGTCGGCGCCCGAGGACAACCCGTCGAGCCGGTGCTCCACCGCGTCCCGGGCGGTCAGCATCAGCACGGGCAGCCTGGCGTTCTCGTACCGCAGCCGGCGCAGCACCTGGATCCCGTCCAGGTCCGGCAGCATGCCGTCCAGGACCACGGCGTGCGGGCTCCAGCGGCGGGCGGTGCGCAGCGCGCCGTACCCGTCCCGCGCGACGAACGGTCGCCAGCCCGCCGCGGTGACGGCCACCGACAGCAACTCGGTCAGTTCGGGTTCGTCGTCGACGATCAGCACCCGGATCGCGTCCGGCGCCGATGTGGGGGTGTCAGACATGAGCGGATGCTCTCGCAACGGGCTGTACATCAGCTGTGGAGCGGTCGGCTCTGCGATCATGACGGACCCGCGACCGAGACCAGGGGGCCAGATGGACGACGAGATCCCGGACACCGGCGGACCCGGCACCGTCATCCTGCTGAACGGCACCTCCAGCTCCGGCAAGTCCAGCATCGCCGCCGAACTGCTGCGCATCCTGGACGGCACCTGGTTCCATCTGCCCGTCGACGCCTTCCACGCGATGCGCGGCGGCGAGATCGCCCCCGATGATCTCCAGGCCGAGATCGACCGCACCGCCAAGGGCTTCCACCGGGCCGTCGCCGGTATGGCCGCGGCCGGCAACAACGTCGTCGTCGACCATCCGCTCAGCCGCCGCTGGCGGCTGCTCGACCTGCTGGACCTGCTCCCGTCCGAGCGGACCCTCCTGGTCGCGGTGCGCTGCCCGCTCCCCGAACTGCGGCGGCGCGAGCAGGCGCGCGGCGACCGGCAGACGGGCCTGGCCGCCCTGCAGTTCGACACCGTCCACGCACACGGCCCGCACGACATCGACGTCGACACCAGCGCGCACAGCCCCGCCGAGTGCGCCGCCCTGATACGCCGGGCCCTGCACGCCGCACCCCGGCCCACGGCCTTCGAGACGCTCCGCCGCACGCTGCGCTAGAGGGCTGTCCGGCCGCTCACTCGGGCTCGCGGTGCTCGTGCGCCGCCTGCTCCAGGGCCGCGGCCTCCGCCTCGGCGATGCGGGTCTCCGCCTCGACGTCGATCGAGCGGGTCAGCCACCAGTACAGCAGCGCCGACACCGGCAGACCGATGAACAGCGAGATGTCGGCGCCGTCCAGGGCCTTCGCGGCGGGGCCGACGAAGAGCGTGCCGACGGAGAAGAACGGGATCATGACGACGAAGCCGACCAGGTAGGAGACGATCCCCTGCCAGCCCCAGCGGCCGTAGATGCCGTTCGGTTTGAAGATCTCGGCGATGGCGTAGTGGCCTCGGCGTACCACGTAGTAGTCCATCAGGTTCACCGAGGTCCACGGGATGAACAGGTAGAGGACCAGCAGCAGGAAGTTGTTGAAGTTCGTCAGGAAGTTCGACGTCGCCGCCAGCGCGCCGATGAGGGAGAGGGCCGCGGTCACGCCGAGGGTGACCAGCCGCACGCCCAGCGTCGGCCGTACCCGTTTGAACGAGTCGATGGCGCTGATCAGCGTGAGCGAGCCGCCGTACATGTTCAGCGCGGTGACGGAGATCAGGCCCAGGGCCGAGAACAGCAGGACGATCGCGCCGAAACCGTCGAAGACCTTGTCGCCGGCGGCGTTGATCGACGGGATCGTGTCGAAGCTGTCGCCCGCCCACCCCGCCAGCAGGGTGCCCAGCACCATCAGCCAGATACCGCCGAGCGCCGAGCCGAAGTAGGTCCAGTAGAAGGTCTTGCGGACCGTGACGTCCGGCGGCAGGTAGCGCGAGTAGTCCGAGACGTAGATGGCCCAGCTGATCTGGTAGCCGGCGACCACGCCGAACTGGGCCAGGAACGGGGTGGCCCTGAAGGCGCCGAGATCGAAGGAGCCCGCCGGGTAGTGCAGGGTGAGCAGTACGCCGACGGTGAAGATCCCGAAGACGACCAGGAAGGTGTAGGTCAGGTACCGCTCGGCCTTGTGGATGATGTCGTAGCCGACCAGCGCCACGACCAGCGCGATCGCGGTGACCACGACCACCCACAGCTTCACGCCGCCGTGGATCGTGGTGTTCAGGGCCTCACCGGCCAGGATGGTGTTGAACACGTTGAAGCCGGCGTACTGCACATACGCGAACAGCCACACCAGCAGCGCCCCGACGTAACCGAACTGGGGGCGCGACTGGATCATCTGCGGCAGGCCCAGCTGCGGCCCCTGCGCCGAGTGGAACGCCATGAAGAACGTGCCGATCAGCGTGCCCGCCACGATCGCCAGCAGCGACCAGATCAGATTGCCGCCCTCCGTGATGCTGATCAGTCCCACGGCCAGGGTGGCGATCTGCGCGTTGGACATGAACCACAGCGGGCCCAGGTGCCACAGCTTGCCGTGCCGCTCGTCCAGCGGCACGTAGTCGATGGACCGGACCTCCAGACCGCTCACCCGCGGTTCCGCCGATGTGCTCATGGCACCTCCCAGGGGCCGGTCCCGCCACTCTGGTCACATTCTTCCCCCGTACGGGCCCCGATGAGGCATGCGGAATTCTGCTTCCGGACAGCGGAAGGTTCCGGCCACCGGACCGTGTCCGTCTCTGTTGCCCTGCTCACAAAGCGGGCCCTTCGTGGCGGTCGTCATGTCGCCGGGCGCGCGTTTTGTCTACGTTCGCAGTTCTGTGTCCCCTCCGTGTCCCTTGTCCCTTCCAGTAGAACTGCCGAGGCCCCCTGGCATGCTCAACCGCACTCTCTCCGTCGTGGCCGCGGTGGTGTCCCTGCTCGCCGGAGCCGCGCCGGCGGCCCTGGCGGCCGGCACCGGCCCGGCCGCCGCGGACTTCCGCACCACCGTGCAGGCGCCGGACGCCGCGCGCGTGACCGCCGCCGTGCTCGACCTCGACGGCACCGGCAAGGAGCCCGTCGTCTACGGCGACGACGCGCCGTACGACACGGCCAGCATCGTCAAGGTCGACATCCTCGCCGCGCTGCTGCTGCACGCGCACGACCACCACCGCGCGCTCACCGCGCGGGAGAGCGCCCAGGCCGAGGTGATGATCCGCGACAGCGACAACGACGCGGCCAGCGCCCTGTGGGAGGCCATCGGCCAGGCGTCCGGCCTGGAGTCGGCCAACAAGCGACTCGGACTCACCGAGACCACGGGCGGCCTCGGCGGCCGCTGGGGGCTCACCCGGACCACCGCGGCCGATCAGATACGGCTGCTGAGCGCGGTCTTCGGCACCGGCGGCACGCCCCTCGACACGGCCGCCCGCACCCGTATCACCACCCTGATGACCGAGATCTCCGCCGACCAGTCCTGGGGCGTCTCGGCCGCCGCCGACTCCGGATGGGCGCTGAAGAACGGCTGGCTCATGCGCACCACCACCAAGCGCTGGGACGTCAACAGCGTCGGACGCGTCACGGCCGGCGGCCACCACTACCTCGTCGCGGTCCTCTCCAACGGCAGCACGACCATGCCGGACGGCGTGCAGCTGGTGGAACGGGCCGCCCGTACGGCCGTCTCCGCGACGGCGGCCCACTGACCCCCTTGGCGCAGTGCACCCCGCCCGCTGCCCGAATTGCCCCTAACGTGCTCTCAAGGGCGACGGAGGCCGGCAGCGGGAGGCAGAGTGGCGGGTGCGGGCGGTCCGGCGGCCGGGCGGGGCCGGGCGCACCGGACGCGTGACACGGCGCCCGGCACCCGGAGCGCACGCGCGGGACGGATCCCGAAGCGGGCCAGCGCCCCGCGCGCCACCGCCTCCGCGGTCGTCGTCCCCGCCCTGCGGATCGCCGCCGCCTACGCCTGGCGGCTGCTCGCCGTCGGCATCGTCGTCTACGGCGTCTTCATCGTCCTCGGCCGCTTCCAGCTGATCGCCGTCGCCCTGTTCCTGGCCCTGGTGATCACCTCGGTGCTGCGTCCCCCGGCCGACCTGCTGGGCCGGTGGCTGCCGAGGCCGGTGTCCGTGGCGGTGAGCCTGGTCGGCAGCATCTGCCTGTTCTTCGGGCTGCTGGCCCTGGTGGGCAACGCGGTCGCCCAGGAGTCCGCCACCCTGGCCGACGAGTTCCGCGGCGGCATCCATCGCATCGAGGTCTGGCTCCAGCGCCCGCCCTTCCGGCTCGGCCCGGGCGCCCTGTCGCACCTCCAGCAGCAGATCGTCGACTACATCCAGTCCCACCGCTCCAACCTGGCCAGCAGGGCGCTCAGCGGCTTCGGCACACTCGTCGAGCTGATCACCGGGGGCGCGCTCGCGCTCTTCGCCTCGGTCTTCTTCATCAACTCCGGGGAACGGCTGTGGGCCTGGACGAGCCGCGAGCTGCTGCCCGCCGGCGCCCGGTCCGCGTGGGACCGGGCGGGGCACGCCGCCTGGCGGACCTTCGCCGGCTACACCCGCGGGATCATCATCGTGGCCGCCGCCAACGCCGTGCTGGTCGGCATCGCCCTGGTGGTGCTGCGGGTGCCGCTCGCGCTGCCGCTGACCCTGCTGGAGTTCTTCGCGGCCTTCGTCCCGCTGGTGGGCTCGCCGGTGGCGCTGGGCGTGGCCACCGTGGTGGCGCTGGCCGGGCGGGGCCCGCTCACGGCCGCCGCCGTCCTGGTGCTCATCGTCGTCATCGGCCAGCTCGAGGGGCATGTGCTGCACCCCCTCGTGATGAGCTGGGCGGTCCGCCTGCACCCCCTCGTCGTCGCCGTCTCCGTCATCGCGGGCAGCATCGTCGCGGGGGTGATCGGCGCCGTGGTGGCCGTACCGTTCATCTCCGTCATCTGGGCGGTGGTGCGGGCCCTGCGCCCGGCGCCACCGCCGTGATCCAGGACTCTCTGGCTCCCGCGCTCCGGCGATCCCGGGCTCAGCCGTCCTTGGCCGGGCGACGACCGCGCCGCGGAGTGCGACGGGGCAGAGGGGATGCCTGGGGCGGACCCGGCTGCACGGGAGGAAAGCCGGACGGCGCGGCGGAGCCGGAGGGCGAGGGCGCGGGGAAGTCGGACGGCGACGGTGGGCGGGAGCCGGTCGTCGTGAATCCGTCGTCCCAGGCCTCGTGCGCGCCGAACGGGTCGGTCGGCCCGCTCGCGAGCAGGTCCGCGAGCCCGGGCGCGCCGCGCGCCTTGAGCGTCGCCAGGGCCAGCGTGTCGGCGTCCGCCTCGGTGTCGCTGTGCCAGGTGATGGTGCCGGGGAGCATCACCAGCGAGGTCGTCCCGGACTCCCCGGCGGCGGGGCGCAGCTGGACCCGGACGCCGTGCCGGTCGGCCAGCCGGCCCACCACGAACAGGCCCATGTGCTGGTAGACGTCGGCATCGGCGGTCGGCGGGTTCGCCAGCTTGTGGTTGATCAGGGCGAAGTCCTCGGGCGCCAGGCCGATGCCCTTGTCGTGGATCTCGATCATGATCCGGGTGTCGGGCAGCCGGGTCGCGGTGACCCGGACCGCCGAGCGCGGCGAGGAGAAGGCTGTCGCGTTCTCCAGGAGCTCGGCGAGCAGATGTACCAGGTCGGTGACGGCACGGCCGTGGATCTCGGCCTCCGGGATGCCCGCCATCTCGATCCGCTCGTACTGCTCCACCTCGGAGGCCGCCGCCCGCAGCACGTCGACGAGGGGCAGCGGACGGTCCCACTGCTGGGTGGGCCGTTCACCGCCGAGCACCAGGAGGTTCTCGCCGTTGCGGCGCACACGGGTGGCGAGGTGGTCCAGCCGGAACAGGTTCGACAGCTGCTCGGGGTCGGCCTCGCGCTCCTCCAGGTCGGTGATCAGGGCGAGCTGACGCTCGATCAGCGACTGGTTGCGGCGGGACAGGTTGGTGAAGATCGTGTTGATGTTGCCGCGCAGCAGGGCCTGTTCGGCCGCCAGCCGGACCGCCTCCCGGTGCACATGGTCGAAGGCGCGGGCCACCTCCCCGATCTCGTCGGTGGTGGTGATCGGGATCGGCGCGACCTTGGTGTCCACCTGGCCGGGCACGGCCTGGGACAGCTGGGTGATCACGGCCGGCAGCCGCTGCTCGGCGATCGCGATCGCCGAGGCGCTCAGCCGGCGCATGCCCCGGCTCATCGAGCGGGCCACCCAGGCCGCGAGCAGCACCGCCACCAGGACCGCGCCGAGGGCGAGCGAGCCGTTGACGATCGCGTCCCGGCGGGCGTCGTCGGCGACCTTCCGGGCGTCGGCGAGCGCCGTGTCGGTGAGGCGGACCTCGATACTCCGGTAGGCGTCGAAGACCAGCGCGTGCGCGGCGAAGAACGACTCGGGCGTGATGCCCTCGGCCGCCAGCTCCTCGGTCGACTTCCCACTGGCGATCTCGCTGATCATCTTGGCGCGGCTCGGCGGGACCACGAACGTCGCGCCCGCCGCCTTGGCCTGCTCGGCGGCCTTGGTCGTCTGCTCCACGCCCTTCTTCTGGGCGGCCGTCAGCGCCGCCCGCAGCCGGGTCATGTCACCGGCGGTGCCGGCGCCCGCGTACTCCTGCAGTCCCACCTGCTCCAGGTAGGCGTAGGAGCTGAACGAGCCCAGCTGGTTCTGCAGCTCGCCCTCCGAGAGGGCGGCGCGGTCCTCGACCAGCAGATGCGTGCCGATGGAACGCACCAGGGACTCGGCGGCCTGGGTCAGGGACATGGCGTACAGGGTGCGCCCGAAGCTCGCCTGGTTGCTGCTGCCGAAGCCCAGCTCGTTGGAGATCTCCATCAGCGGGTGCTGGACGGCATGGTAGCTCTCCTCCGTCTGCACGCCCGTGAGCTTGGACGAGAACGCGTCGGCCCGCACCGCGGGCAACTGCTTCTCGCCCGCCCGCACCAGCTCGATCCGCCTGGTCAGGCCCGCCGTTCTGGGCGCGCGCTCCACCGCCCGGTCGAAGGCCGCCGCGTCCGCGTCGGTGACCTTGCGTGCCGCCAGCACGGCCGGCGCGTCGCGCTTGCCCTCCAGCAGCGGGATGACCGACACGTCCCGCTCGTTGATCGCGTCACTGGCGTAGGCGTTGGCCGCCTGCACCAACTCCGCGACGTGCACGGCGTCGTTGGCGTCGCGCAGGGTGTCGATCGAGTTCTTCACCCGGACGCCGCCCAGGGCGAGGGCGACGAGCACGGGGATGAGCAGAATGGCCTGGAGGCGTCGTGCGACGCGCCAATTGCCGGTCAGGGGTCTGAGCTTGGACAAGATCGTCCCATTTCACAACAGGAATGGTGTGCAGGGCTGTGCGCAGCCCGACGTTCAGTGGCCAAGTTCTAACACCCAGCGATCGATTTCGGCTGGTGTTTGAGTGAAGCGGTTTCTCTCAAGTGGTGCAAATCTCAACGAAAACCATCGGTGGTCAACGCACGGACCATCGGGCGGAAGACCGATACCTGGTGACGCGTCCGACGGGACGAACGGTCAGCGCTTACTCCGGCGGCGTCGGCGTGTCCGACGAGCGGTACATCGCCTGGACGTCCAGCTCCAGCTGCACCGTCGGGCCCACCACCGCGATGCCGCGGGCCAGCATCGACCGCCAGTTGAGGGTGTAGTCCTCCCGGTGCAGCTCCGCCGTGGCGAGCGCGGCACAGCGCAGCTCCTCGCCGTACCCGCCGTTGACCGTGCCCAGATAGGTGGTGTCGAGCGACACCGAGCGGCTGACGCCGTGCATCGTCAGGGTGCCCAGCAGCGTCCACTTGCTGCCGCCCCGGTAGGCGAAGCGCGTGCTGACGAAGTCGATGTACGGGTACCGCTCGACGTCCAGGAAGTCGCCGGACCGCAGGTGGTTGTCGCGGGTGGTGTTCCCGGTGGTGATGCTCGACGCGTCGATGCGCACCCGGACCGTCGACCGGCTCATGTCCGGGGCGACGTCGATCGCACCGTCGAACCGCTCGAAACGGCCGTGCACATGGGCCATGCCGACATGCTTGGCGATGAACCGGATCGCGGTGTGCGGCGGATCGAAGACCCAGCCGCCGGTCGGCGGCAGCGGCAGCTGCCGGGCCGGCTGCAGCCGGATCCCCGCGGGCGCCGGGCAGCTGTCGGCGACGATCTCGACCGTCTCCCGGTGCGGGTCCAGCCCCTCGGCGATGATCAGCATGCTGTAACGCCCGGGCGGCAGCGCCGCCATGAAGAAGCCGAAGGGGTCGGTGGTGCCCCGCGCGGCCACCTGGTGGGTGTCCAGCGCGGTGACCGTGACCTCGGCGCCGCCGAGCGGCTGGTCGACCGGGTCCAGGACGGTCCGGGCGACACCGCCCGCGCCGGGCGGGAGGGGCAGGGTGAGACCTGCGGTGCGGGCCGGGGCGTCCTTGGACCACCGGCGCCTGAGCAGCCCGAGGGCCATGCCGTTCACCTTTCGTGAGTGTCGGGGCCGGCGACGGCAGCCTCGCCGCCGCCACGGCCCCGGGGGGATCGGTCAGTCACGGCCGAGGATCCGGCCGAGCGCCCGGGCCAGCACTTCCTCCGCGTCCTCGGCGGCGCTCTCGTGCCGGAAGGCCACGTACCCGTCGGGGCGCACCAGCAGCGCGCCCGCGTCGGACACCTCACGGAGCCGCGCCCAGTCGCCGTAGGGGTCCTCGTACTCCTGGCCGGGACCGATGACGACCGTCGCGATGTCGAGGGAGCGGGCCCGCGCGGCGCGCAGCCAGCCTTCGCCGCCGATGCCGGTCAGCAGGGTGAACCGGCCCTTGCCGACGGTGTCCAGGGTGGACACCGTCCGCGTGCCCGAAGTGATCCAGGCGTGCGGGAGCTTGGCGCCCGGGCGGGAGCTGGGCTGGTGGTACAGCTCCGGGTCGCGGGCGAAGCCGGGGTCGGGGGTGCCGTCGGGCACGACGGCGGTCGAACTCCCGGCGGAGTAGCACTGGTTGAGGTCCACGCCGTGCGCGTTGAACTCGTACACCTTGTGGGCGATCGCGTCCCGCAGCCGCGCCCGCTGCTTCTCGGCGGCCTCGGTGGCCTCCTTGCGGGCGGCGATGTTGGCCCAGAGCTGTTCGGGGGTCTGCGGGGTGAGACCGTCGAGCGCCTCGAAGATCGGGGCCGTCTCGCCGATCGACTTGTTGGCGCGGGTCACGATCTGCCGGCCGACGGGCGCGCGTTCGGCCGTGTACGTGTCGAGGAGCCGGGGGCCGGCGGTGCCGTCGAGGACCAGCTTCAGCTTCCAGGCCAGGTTGTAGGAGTCCTGGATGGAGGTGTTCGAGCCGAGCCCGTTGGACGGCGGGTGCCGGTGCACGGCGTCCCCGGCGCAGAAGACCCGGCCGTTGGAGTACGTCTCGGCGTACATCTCGTTCACCGTCCACGCCGAGGACGACTTGACGGTCACCGGGATCTCGTCGTCGCCGATCAGCTGGCGGACGACCGACTCCGCGTACTGGGTGGTCAGGTCGGGGGCGCCGGCCGTGACGTCGTACCCCCACACGATCAGCCACTCGGTCCACGGGCGCACACAGCGCACCAGGCCCGCGCCGATACCGCCGACCGTCGCGCCCGGGGCCAGCACCCAGTACAGGGTGGAGGGGCGGTGGGCGGTGTACTTGCTCAGGTCGGCGTCGAAGACGATGTTGACGCTGCCCGCGACGCCCATCTGACCGCCCATCGGCAGCCCGGCGTCCTCGGCCACCTGCGAGCGCCCGCCGTCCGCGCCGATGAGGTACTTGGCCCGGATCGTGTACTCGTCACCGCGGACCCGGTCCTCGACGGTGACGGTCACCCCGTCCGCGTCCTGCGTGAACGACTTGTAGACGGTGCTGTGGCGGAAGACGGTGCCGCGGGCGACGGCCGCGTCCACCAGGACCGGCTCCATGAGGTGCTGTGGAATGTCACACATCACCGTAGGACTGGCCAGCTCGTGCGCCGCCTGCACCAGCGGCTCGTTGCCCCACGACCGCACCCGCCCCAGCTCCTCGCCGGCCAGGCTGGTGCAGAAGGTGGTGTTCCCCATCAGGTGCTGCGGGGTGGCCTTCGCGAGGGCCTCCTGCTCGACGCCCAGGTCGCGCAGGACCTCCATGGTGCGCTGGTTGGTGATGTGGGCGCGCGGGGTGTCGGCGAGGCTCGCATAACGGGTGACGACCATGTTCCGTACGCCGTAGGTGCTCAGGGCCAGCGCGGCGGAGGCGCCGGCCGGGCCGCTGCCCACGATCAGGACGTCGGTCACGACATCGGTGTGCACGGGGAACGCTCCGGAGGGGGAAGGGCGGAAACCGACCGTTCAAGATCATGAAACGTTCCGCGCCGCCATGGGTGTCTCAATCCGAGACACGCGGTGTACGGCGGAACCCGGCGGGGCGCACCGGTCGTTGCTCCTTCAACTGTTCCCGGTACGGTGAGGGACGCCATGACCACCGCAGAGCATCCCCCCACGGCCGAGCGGCACCCCTCGGCCCCTCCCACCCTGGGCCAACTGCGCCGGGCCCGCGCCCGTTTCCTCGCCGGACACCCGCTGTCGGAGGACGTGCCCGACGAGGTCGCCGCCGCCTGGCGGCGCGCCCGCTTCCACGGTGTACGGCCCGACGGCGCGGAATCCCTCACCGCCCGGCCCCCGCGGTCCGCCGACCCCGCCCTGCTCGACGCCGCCCGGCCGGTGCTGGAGCGGCTCCGCCCGCTGCTCGGCCACGAGCGCACCACCCTCGTCCTCACCGACGCCCGGCCGCGGGTGCTGTGGTCCGCCGGGCACGCCCCGTACGACACGCACTGCCCGGACCTCTCCGAACAGCGCGTCGGCCCCAACAGCGCGGCCCTGGCCCTGCGCACCGGCCACCGTGCCGAGGTGCACGGACCCGAGCACTTCCTCGACGTCTGGCAGGAGGTCTCCGCGGTGAGCGTGCCGCTGCGGGCCCCCGGCGACGGCAGGCCGGCCGGCACGGTCACGGTGGCGTCGGCCCTGTGCGCCGGCTGCGCGCCGCATCCGCAGGCCGCCCTGGCCGAGGCGGCGGCCGCCGCCGTGGAGGCGGAACTGCGCACGTACGCCCGGCCGCCGGAGCGGGCCCTGCTGGACGCCTATCTCGCGGCGGACGAAGGGCAGGACCGGCCGGTGGTGGCCTTCGCCGGTCACAGCCGGCTGGTGAACGAGGCGGCGGGCCGGCTGCTGTCGGCCCGGGACATCGACGACCTGGAACGTGCCGTGCACGCGCAGGCGCGCCAGGACACGCCCGGCACCCGGCTCCCGTACGGCGCGGAGGCCGAACCCGTCCGGTACCGGGGCGAGACCGTCGGCGCCGTCGCCGTACTGCGCCCGGCCCACGACCGCGAACCGGCCGCCCCCGCCGGTCGGCCGTCGACCACCCTGGCCGGGCAGTCGGTGCCGTGGCGGCACGCCACCGAACGCGCGGCCGAACTGGCCACCACCCGCGCCCCCTTGCTGCTCGTCGGCGAGCGGGGTACCGGAAAGACCTTCCTGGCCCGCGAGTTGCTCGACGAACCCGACCCGCTCGTCCTCGACGCGGCCGAGGGGGAAGTGCACGAGGCACTGCCCGCCGACCCGCGCGGCAGCCTCGTGCTCCGCCACGCCGAGCGCCTGGCCCAGCCGGACGTGGCGGCCCTCGTCACCCTGCTCGAAGACCGCCCGGACATCCCCCTGCTGGTCACCTACACGCCGGGAGCGCCACCCGGCCCGTGCCTCCAGCGGCTCCTCGACACCCTCGCCGCCCGCTCGGTCACCCTGCCCGCGCTGCGTGAACGCCCCGAGGACATCCGGGAGTTGCTCACCGCCGTGACCCCGGCACCGGAGCCCGGGCTGCCCCCGCTCACCTGGTCGCTGGACGCCCGGCGCGCACTGGAGCGGTACCCCTGGCCGGGCAACGTCACCGAACTCGCCCATGTCGTACGGTCCCTGGCGCGACGCCGCCGGACGACGGGGCCGGTGCGCCGGGCCGAACTGCCCGATCCCGTGCGCGAGGGACCCGCCGGGCGCGCGCTGAGCCCCATGGAGCACGCGGAACGCACCGCCATCCTGGAAGCCCTGCGCCGGCACGGCGGCAACAAGGCCCGGGCGGCGGCCGCCCTGGGCATCGGCCGCGCGACGCTGTACCGCAAGCTGCGCGCCTACGGCTCCCACGGCTGACCGTCCGGGCGCCGCCCCTCCCGGCGCGGGCGGCTCGGCTCGCCGCCCGCCCGTGCCGGGGCCACCATGGAGGGACGGAACCGGTCCGGGGCCACCTGCTGGGAGACACCCGTGACGCACACCACCGACGTCCTCATCGTGGGCGCCGGCCCGGTCGGGCTGAGCGCCGCCGCCGAACTGGGCCGGCACGGAGCGGACTGCCGCCTCGTCGACCGGCTCCCGGCCCGGCTGCCGTACGCCAAGGCGGTCGGCATCCAGCCGCGCACCCTCGAACTCTGGGACCGGATGGGCCTGGCCCGCACCGTCGTCGAGCAGGCCACACCGATCCGCGGGCAGCTGCTCTACGTCAACGGCGAGGAAACCGGCCGGATCGAGCTGACGCTGCCGCCCGAGGTGCCGTACGGGTTCGCGGCGCTGCCGCAGTACGAGGTCGAACGGATCGTCGAGGAGTATGCGAACGGCCTCGGCACGGTCGTGGAACGCGGCACCGAACTGCTCTCCTTCGCCCAGGGCGAGGACGGGGTCACCGCCCGGCTGCGCACGGCCGCGGGCGCCGAGGAGGAGGTGCGCGTCCGCTATCTGCTCGGCTGCGACGGGGCGCACAGCACCGTCCGCAAGGGCCTCGGCCTCGACTTCGCGGGCGGCGCCTTCGCCGAGGAGTACATGCTCGGCGACGTGGTGGCCGACTGGGACCTGCCCGAGGGGTACGGCATCCGGTCCGTGCACCGGGACGCCGACGGCGCCACGGACGACCTGCTGGTCTGCATTCCGCTGCCCGGACCGGGCCGCTACCGCATGTCGATGACGGTCCCGCCGGGACTCTCCGCCCGGGGCACGGCCGACGCCGACGGCGTGGCCCACGGCCCGCTGGGCGGCAGGCTCCCCGAACTGCCCGACCTCCAGACCGTCGTGGACCGCCTCGGCCCCCGCGCCGCCACGCTCTCCCAGCTGCGCTGGTCCTCCGTGTTCCGGATCAGCCACCGCATCGTCGACCGCTACGCCGACGGACGCGTCTTCGTCGCCGGCGACGCCGCCCACATCCACCCGCCCACCGGCGCCCAGGGCATGAACACCGGCATCCAGGACGCCTGCAACCTGGCCTGGAAACTCGCCCTCGTCCTGCGCGGCGGGGCCGGACCCGCCCTGCTCGCCAGCTACGACGCCGAGCGCCGCCCGGTCGGCGAGGAGGTCGTCGGCCGCACCGTCCGCCACGCCGTGCACGGCATGGAGGCCGACCCCGACGACCCGGCGACGGTGCTGCTCCGCGAGGCCCAGCTCCTCGTCGGCTACCGGGACGGCCCTCTCGCCACCACCCCGCACGGCCCGCCGACCGCCCCGCAACCCGGCGACCGCGCCCCGGACTGCGCCGGTCTCACCACACCCCTGGCCGCCTACCCGCTGCGCCTGCTCGACGTGCTGCGCGACCGCCCCGGCCATGTCGTGCTCCTCTACGCGGCGGACCCCACCGACCTGATCAAGGCCGTGCTCGTCCCCGGCTGGGACGTCCTGGTCATCCGCGAGGAGGCGGGCACCCCGGTGCCCCTCGTCCCCGAATACCTCGACGCGGCGGGCGAGTTCGCGCGCCTGTACCGCCCCGACGGACCCACCGGCTTCGTCGTCCGCCCCGACGGCCACCTCGCGGCCCGCTTCCCCCTCACGGACACCGAGACCGCCCTCGCCGACTACCGCGAGGCCCTCGGCTGACCGTCGCTCTCCGCGCTCCACTCGACGGCCGGCGGTACGACCCGTGCGCACAGCGGCATGCCACAGGCGTCGGTGAGCCCGAGCCGCCCGACCAGCAGACCGTCCCGCGCCGCCGCCCGGGCCACGGCGCCGGGGACGGCGTCGAGCATCAGCTTCGCCCGGCGGAACATCCGCAAACCGCCCCCCGCGTCCACGGCCCCCCAGGACAGATAGACGAACCTGCCCCCGGGACCGCCCTGGACGTAGGGCCCCGTGAGGTCGACGCCCGCGTCCGTGACCGCCGCCGTGCAGGGCAGGGTCCAGGTCGCGGTGACGGCGTCGCCGGGCTGCGGGTCCAGCAGCTCGGCGGGACGGTTCCGGCGCTGCACGGCCACATGGATGTCGTCGTAGCCGGACAGACCGCTGTCCGCGGGCGCCGGACAGGAGCGTCCGGGCAGGTCGGTGGCGTCGATGCGGATGCGCATACGGCCATCATCACCGACCGGCCGGCGGACCGTCCGTGAGGTCCGCCGGCCGGCCCGGTGGGGTCAGCGCTTGGTGTAGATGAAGCCGACCTTGTCGAGCTCGTCGCCGGAGCGGCCGTGGAAGCCGGCGATCTGCCAGCCCGACGGCGCGGTGCGGGTCACGCAGTCGGAGGTCGTCGCACCGCCCGCGAGGGTGCGGCCCAGGTTGGTGGTGAACTTGGCGTAGAAGATGCGGGTGGTGTTGTTGTACTTGCCCTCGCACAGGTACGCCGTGGTCACGTACTCGCTGCTGCCCAGCGTCAGTGAGGACGCGGTGCCGCCGGTGCCGCCGTGGGTGAGCGTCGTACCGTCGGCGAGGGTGATGCCGACCTGGTCGACCCGGGAGCCGGTGCGCAGCGAGATGGTGGTGGCGCGGGCACCGGCCGCCACCTTGTCGATGTCCTGGTAGTAGTCACCGTGCGGACCGCCGAACTGGTCGCTCAGCTGGAAGTTCGCGTTCTGCGTCCAGGAGAAGCCGACCGTGATCGGGTCGTGGTCGGAGAGCATCAGCCCGTCGGAGGTCAGGAACTTCGCGTGCTCGTTGTTGTACGAGGTCGCGTTCAGGGTGACGAGCTTGCTGCTGCGGTAGAGGACCTTGTCCACGACCTCGCAGGTGTTGGGCACGGTCGCCCCGGACTGGTCGCAGACCAGCGCGTCGCTGCCCTTGGCCGGCGCGCTGCCGCCGCGGATCAGCTGCACCCAGGCGTCGGTGAGCCCGTTGTTCGAGGCGAACTCCGCGATGGTGTCGGCGGAACGGGTGTAGCGGGTGTTGGTGTCACCCATGACCACGACCGCGTTGCCGGCCGAGTGCGTGCCGATGAAGGAGGTCAGCTGGCTCAGGTTGTCGGCCCGGGACGCCTCGTCGCCGTCGTTCGTGCCCGCGTTGGTGTGCAGGTTGTAGAAGTCGACGTAGACGCCCTCGGCGAGCCGCTCGCGCATGAAGGTGAAGCCCTTCGGCGTGAGGCAGTCGCCCGAGTCGATCTGGCAGGAGTTCCAGCCGACGCGCTCGAAGTCGTCGCCGTCCCAGGCGTAGTTCGAGACGGTGTTGAGCCCGCTCCCGATGCCCGCGCCGCCGCTGGTCGCGGTGCGGTACGGGTGGGTGTCGGTGGCGTAGAGGTACGCGTGGTAGTTGAAGTCCTCCTGGACGTTGACGATGTCGTACGGCGCGATCCGCGTGCCGATCTCGGTGGTGCTGGTGTCGCGCGGGGTGGAGGCGCTCGACAGGCTTTCGGGAAGCCCGGCGACGTTGTACGTGAGCACGCTGAACGTGCCCCCGGCCGCCGCGGCCGGAGTGGCCGCGGCCGTGAGCCCGCCGAGGGCGGCGACCGCGGCCGCCAGGCAGGCAACGAGTCTGCGCATGGGGGTGTCTCCTACGGGGAGGGTGTGCGCTGCGGGTTGTGGGCATGCCAATGAGGCATGCCGAACCGTAGCGGCAAACGCTTTCCCCCGACCCCCCTTTGTTACCAACGAGTCGGGAAATTCCATGTGACACCCGGAAGATCGACTTCTGCCTCGGGGCGGCCGATCGGGCGGTGACTGTTACTCACTTTCGGGTGACCAGGGCCCTGTTCACCCTGTGGCCCGTGGTGCGGCGGAGGCGCCGCAGGCCTTTGCCCACGGGGCCGATCGGCCGTCAAGGCGGTGCAAATCCTCCCATTCACCTAATAAATGGACGTTACATGCGAGAGTCATAGGAAAGCGAAGGATGTGTAATAGGCGTCGTGTGCGTCCCGAAGGTGACCGGGCCGGGTTGCAGGGTGTGGATGCGCGGCCGGCCGGCCGCCACCTCGAACCCTGCAAAGGGAGACCTCGTGTCCGTTTCCGTTTCCGTGACCGCCCGTCGTCTCGGCTCCGCCACCGCCGTGGCCGCCGCCCTGGTGGGCGCGCTGGCGCTGCCGGCCGCGGCCGCCGCCCCGCACGCTGCGGCCGCGCCCCGCGACGCGGTCGTCATCAGCGCCGTCCAGCACGACGTGCAGGGCCGCGCCGCCTTCTCCAACCGCGCTCTGAACCGGGAGTGGGTGGACGTCACCAACACCTCCCGCCGGGACGTGAACCTGAGCGGCTGGACGCTGTCGGACGCCGACGGTCAGAGCTACACCTTCCACCACTACCGGCTGGAGGGCCGCTCCACGGTCCGCGTGCACACCGGGGAGGGCCGGGACACCGTGCAGGACCTGTACCAGGACCGACGCCGCTCGGTGCTGAACCACGACTCCGACACGGTCACCCTGCGCACCGACCGCGGGCGTTACGTCGACTCCGCCTCCTGGGGTGTGCACCACCGCCGCGACCTGGACGACCGGCACGCCTTCGGCCACGGCCGGGACGCGGACGACCGGCACGTCGTCGACCACCGGCGTGACATGGACGACCGGCACGTCGTCGACCACCGGCGTGACATGGACGACCGGCGCACCGTCGACCACCGTCGTGACGCCGACGACCACCGCGGGTTCGGGCACGGCCGGGACGCGGACGACCGGCGCGACGTCGGCCACGGTCGTGACGCCGACGACCACCGCGGGTTCGGGCACCGTCACTGACGAGCGCGGTCGCCGTGGCCGGGCCCTGGTTTCGGGGTCCGGCCACGGCCGTGTCCCGCGGCGGTCAGCGGACCAGCGGTCCCCTGACGGTGGAGGTGAAGACGGTCTCGCCGTCCTGCCGGCCGACGACCTCGACGGTCACCGTGTCGTCGCTCCCGGGCGTCACCCCGGTCACGTCGATCCAGCAGGGGCTGTCGAGTTCGACGTACCGGTTGAACGTCGTGGACGTGCTCGCCGGTATCAGCGCGCGGGGTGCCAGCCGGGCGCAGGCGGCCTGGCGGGCGGCCTCCAGCAGGACCATGCCCGGCAGATGGTCGCCGTCGTGGTCGAACAGGATCGGGTGGTCCAGGTCCGGGGTCAGCAGCCAGCGGTCCGGGGTGTCCGTCGGTGTCAGCACCACGTCGGCGGGGGAGGTGCGGCCCACCGCGGCCGGCGGCATCGGGCCGGCGGCGACGGCCGGTCCCCCCGAAACCGGCGGCCGTCCGGGGCGGTTGGCCCGCAGCCGGGCGTAGACGGCGGGCGTGACGACGGAGTACAGCCCGTCGCCGTGGGCCACCGGCCGGCCGTCCCTGCGCAGCGCGAACCCGATGTCCATCCGGCGCGCGGACGCCCTGCCGCGCGGTACGGAGTCCGGGCAGGTCACGTCGAGGTCGAAGTCGGTCGGGCGGGAGTCGATCCGCAACTGGTCCAGATCGGCGTGGCAGCTGAGCGACCACAGCACGAAGTGATGGCCGAGCGGAACCTCGTGCTCCGCGTGGGTCACGAACATGCCTGCCTGCCGAAACGTCTCTGCCGCCTGCAGCGGATCGTGACTCGAACCGTCGGCGCTGTTGAAGAACGTATGGGCGCGCGGCCACTGTCCGGTGAGGGAGAACCGCTGCCCGTCGTCCTGGGCGGTGCAGCCACTGAGGAACACCTCGGCGAGGGACGCCCGGTGGACGTACTCCTTGGGAACCGTGGTGGTCAGCCGTGGCAGTGCGGGCAGACCGACTCCGATCTCGCTGGCGGACAGGCTCATCGACAACCCCCCGTCGGAACGCTCTTCGTTGGCTTGAAGCTCTGTTCGACGCCTATAAGATACGGACCTACCGGTTTTCTCGGGTCGGCCACAAGGTAAAGGATTCACCAAGCGTGGTACGACTCGATACATGCATGACTCCGCTCAGTAGTGGTTTGGCCAAGTATTTTCGCGCTCAATCAAGTCGAAGGCACGGCGAAAAACGGACTAACTGTCAGATGTCGACGGCTGGTTATCGGTGGGTGACGAGCCCGGTTCGATTCGGCCAAAACCTGTCCGGCGGTCTCTTTCGGCCAGGCCCGCGGAAGTTGACGCCCTGTCGCGGTACCCGCGCTCCTCCGGACCCGACAGCCACTGCATGATTGTCGAACGGCCTGCGGGAGGGAGACCCCGATGGAAGCGCTGCGCACCCTGCGCCTCGCCGCCGTCAACATCGACGGCGTCCTGCTCAACGACAGCTTCAGCCCCGTCCTGCACCGCCTCGTCCTCAAGTACGGCGGTACGTACAGCCGGGAGCTGGAACAGCGGCTCTTCTCGCAGTCCCGGCTCGCGGCCGCCCGGGTGCTGCTGGAGGAGACCGGCGCCGGGGTGAGCGAGCGGGAGGCCATCGCCGACTACTTCGCCGAACGCGAGCGCTATCTGCGCACGCACCCCGTCCACACCCTCGACGGCGCCGAGGAGCTCGTGCACCGGCTGCGCGCCCTGGGCCTCGACGTCGTCTGCTACGGCGGTCTCGACGAGGACCACTTCCGCCGCCATCTCGGCGCCTGGGAGCAGCTGTTCACCGCCCCGCGCTACATCTGCACCGATGCCGTCCGCCCCGGCATCCGGGAGATCGTCCAGGACCACTTCGGCCTCGACTACCACCAGGTCCTCTTCATCGACGACGTGGCCCGGTTCGCCGGCCACGCCAAGGAGCTGGACGTGCCGTTCGTCGGCCACCCCAGCACCTTCGAACACGGCTTCCAGCCCGAGCTGATGCGCGAGCTCGGAGTCCGGCACCTGGTCGGCGGTCTCGCCGAGATCGACGAACAGCTCCTGCGCACCGTCGACCGCGAGGCCGGGCTCGGCACCGTCTGGCAGGGCGCCGGCTCGCTCACCGGTGTCTCCGAGGCGACCCGGTGACCGCCGCGGAAGGAGCCGTCCTGGCGGGCAGGGTCGCCCTCATCACCGGCGCCAGCAGCGGCATCGGCGCGGCCGCGGCCCGGGTGTTCGCCCGGCAGGGGGCCACCGTCGTCGTCACCGCCCGCCGCGACGACAAGCTGCGCGAGCTCGCCGGCGAACTGCGCGCCCGGGGAGCCCAGGCGAGCCACCGCACCCTGGACGTGCGCGACGGGGAGGAGGTGCGGCGCACCGTCGAGTTCGTCGTCGAGCGGTACGGCCGTCTCGACGCCGCCTTCAACAACGCGGGCGTCGCCCTGCCGAAGACCCCCCTGCACCTCATCGGCGACGCCGACTACGAGCGCGTCACCGAGACCAATGTGCGGGGCGTGTGGAACTGCCTGCGCCACGAGATCACGGCCATGCTGGAGAGCGGCGGCGGGTCGATCGTCAACACCAGCAGCGTGGGCGGCCTGGTCGCCTCCTCGACGGCCGCGCCGTACATCGCCTCCAAGCACGCGGTGATCGGACTCACCAAGGCGGCGGCCGTCGAGTACGCCCCGCACCGCATCCGTGTGAACGCCATCGCCCCGGGCCTGACCCGCTCCGAGATGATCGACGAGTGGTTCGCCAAGTCGCCGGAGAACGAGGCGCGCGCCTACCGTTCCGCCCCGCAGGCCCGCGCCGCCGACCCGGAGGAGGTCGCGGAGGCCGCCGCCTGGCTGTGCAGCGACAAGGCGAGCTTCGTCACGGGTGCCACACTTACCGTGGACGGTGGACGCACCGCCTGGTGAACTGCCCGACGAGCCCGCGTCGACGCTCCCGCGCCGACGGCGCGGGAGCGACCGGGAATCGGCCCTGCGCGGCCGAAATATGGACCCCCGATTGGGGTAAGGTACGTCACGTCCGGTTTTGTTTTGACCAGGAGGGGGTCCGCATGGCGCGTCAGGAGCGTGCGATTCGGACCCGGCGTGCTGTTGTCGAGGCCGCCGCGGCGGTCTTCGCCGAGCGCGGGTACACGGCGGCGACCATCTCCGAGATCCTTGAGCGGGCCGGAGTCACCAAGGGTGCCCTGTACTTCCACTTCGACTCCAAGGAAGCCCTCGCCCGGGGTGTGATCAACGCCCAGATCAGTGACGACTACTGGGTGCCGCGCGAGCTGAAGCTCCAGGAGTGGGTGGACATCGGCATGACGCTGGCCCACCGGATTCCCAAGGAGGTCATCCTGCTCGCCGGGATACGGCTGTCCGCCGACCTCCAGGGGCGTTCGCTGTTCGGCAGCGCCTGGCCCGCCTGGACCGAACTGGTGACGAGCAAGCTGGTGGAGGCGAAGGAACGCGGCGAGGTGCTGCCGCACGTCGATCCCCGCGAGACCGCGGAGTGCTTCCTCGGGGCCTGGATCGGGACCCAGTTCATGTCCGAGGCGCTCTCCGACTGGACGGACCTGAACGACCGGATCTCCGTCCTCTACAACCACGTACTGCCGGCCATCGCGACCCCGGCGGCCCTGATCCGGCTGGACACCGCACCCGACCGCGGTGCCCGGGTCGTCGAGCAAGTCGAACGCCGGCGGCAGGAAGAACCGGTGACCGCCGAGGCTTGACCCGCCTCGGACCAAACCATCCGCCTGGTTTTCTTTGGGCGGTGCCACCCGCCGTGCGGTGGATCGCGGACTGCCCCGAATGTCCGCGAAACCTGCCAATCATGCTCTTTGTTAGGGTTCTCAGATCGCAATTGTTGCAGGCCCAGGGGGAACCGGACCGTGCGATCCCGGATTCGCCCGGATCAACAGGGGGACGCGATGGTCAAGCAACTCCGGGCGGCCCGAACCCGCCAGGCACTCGTCCTGGCCGCCGCCGAGAACTTTGCCGACAACGGCTACGCACTGTCCTCGCTGCCCGCGATCATCCGGCGGGCGGGAGTGAGCGCCGGCGCGCTGCACTTCCACTTTCCCAGCAAGGACGCGCTCGCCTGCGAGGTGGAGGGGGCGGCCCGGCAGTCCGTCGAGCAACTGGTCGCGGGGCGGCGGCGGTCGGCCACCTCCGCACTGCGGCTGCTGATCACGGTCACCCGGGACCTGCTGGCCGCGGGCGCCACCGACGCGGTCGTCCGCGCCGGCTTCAAGCTGAGCGTCGACCCCTCGCGCAAGAACGGCACGGACTTCGGGTCCTGGTGGCGCGCCTGGGTGTGTGAACAGCTGCTGCGGGCGCAGCGCGAGGGGGAACTGGCCGACGGAGTGTCGCCGGACCGGGTCGCCGCGGTGATCGTCGCCACGACGGTCGGGTTCGAGGTGCTCGGCGCGGCGGATCACGACCGGATCTCGCCCCAGCACGTCGAACAGTTCTGGTCACTGGTGCTGCCCCAACTGGCGGCGCCCGGAAACGAGTTCGTGGGCGCCGCCCGGTCCGATTCCTGACCCGGAGTCAGCAGCGCGCGCGGACACGGGAGTTCGGCCGGGCAAACCGTCCGTGCCGTATGCGACTTCGGGGGCAGGAATCGTCCCGGAGCCGTCAGGCGGCCCCGATGTGCCGGGCGATCCGGCCGGCCGCGAACTCCGTACCCGCCACGAACCGCATCATCGGCCCGAACATCGGTGCCGCGAGCGAGCCGGTGAAGTACAGACCGGGCACCGACGACTCGAAGGTCCCGCGCAGCGCGGGCGCCTTCGAACCCGGCACGCACGCCACGGCGCGCCGCACCGACGCGGACAGGAACGGCAGGGCGTCCAGGTCCAGCCGGTAACCGGTGGCCGCCAGCACATGGTCGACGGTGAGGGACTCGCGCTCCCCGCCGGGGCCGGCGACGTCCAGCCGCACCGCCGGCCCGGACATCGCGGCACCGGTGACCCGGCGCGAGGTGCGCACGCGCACGACCCCCTCGACCCGGTCCCGCAGCCACCAGCCGCCCGAGGGGCCGAGCGCCCGCCGGAACAGCAGCAGCCGGGCGGCCGGCGGACACCAGCGCACACTCCCCGGCGCCGCGCAGACCGCCGCCAGGATCCAGCCGGTGCCCAGCGGCGAGGCCGGCTTGGCCAGCCGCTGGGGCCAGGGCCGGGCCAGGTCCGGGGTCATGCCCCACAGCACCTTGGGCTCACGCACCAGGACCTGCGCCTCGGCGCCCGCCTCGTGCAGCAGCGCGGCACTCTCCAGCGCCGACTGGCCACCGCCGACGACGGCCACCCGCCGCCCCGCGTACACCGACAGATCGGTGTGCTGGCTGGTGTGCGACACCCGCGCCCGGGGACCCGGCCCCTCGGGCACCAGCTGCCGCAACTCCGCCGGGACATGGGCGAGTCCGTTCAGGCCGGTCGCCACCACCACGGCCGAGGCCGCCATCTCCTGCCCGTCGTCCAGCCGGACCAGGAAGCCGGGTCCGGACGGCGGTCGCTCGACCGCGGTCACCCGGGCCGGCTCGACCTCGCCGACGTACCGCTTCTGGAACCACTGCCCGTACCGTACGAAGACGTCGCACGGGATCGGGGTCAGTTCGGTCAGCTCCGGCTCGCCGTGCTCGCGCCGGAAGTCCGCCAGCCGGCCACCGGGCTCCGGCGCCGACAGATCGGTCGCGGCCGGCGTCGATTTCAGGAACATCCCGGTGGCCATGGCGTGCCGCCAACTGCCCATCACGTCACCGAAGACACGGACCGGTGTCCCCGCCGCCCGTAAGTGGGCGGCCACCGACAGTCCGTACGGCCCGGCACCGACCACGACGACCGGTGACCGGCCGTGGCCGGCGAACGCCTGCTCCTGGGCAGGGCGCT
Organism: Streptomyces sp. NPDC090088; assembly: GCF_044747345.1. NCBI lineage: Bacteria > Bacillati > Actinomycetota > Actinomycetes > Kitasatosporales > Streptomycetaceae > Streptomyces > Streptomyces sp. NPDC090088. Next base: position 70,508 of record NZ_JBIVDZ010000010.1, read on the forward strand.
GCCCCGGAAGCGACTGCGTCATGCATCCCTCCGCTGGTCTGCTCGCCGCCCTCCCCTGGGCGACGCGACACTGCGGGATGGCACGCCCGGCGTGAATCGGCCGTGCCCGTCCCCCCTCCGCGGGTGAGTCTCTCCCACGAGCAGGCGCCGGGAAACGATATCGACGCACGTTGGCCAAAACTTGGTCGAACTATACGACAAGCGACGGCGACCGTGTCATTGACGTACGCGGGTTGCGTCTCGGCGATCACCGGCCCGACAAGATCGGTCGGCGCGGGCTCCGGCAGCGCCACCGGCCGGGGACCTCGCCGAGGCGCACCCCTTCGGGGCGGGTCCTCCGGTGCGCCCGCTGCCGTACGAGCCGGTCACACAGGGGAGCGGCGCGGCCGCCCATGTACGATCGACGGGTGAACACCTACTGGCACGTCGCTCTGCCGCCGCTCTGCGCCTGACCGGGCGCACCCGCTGACGGCTTGAATCCACGCTCCGGCCCGGGCCTCCCGGCGGCTGGGCGACTGTGACGTGCGCCCGTTTCGAAACCAGTCCGCAGACGGTATTCGACGACGGAAGTTCACGACTGTGCCCGACGACACCTCATCCCAGCCTTCCCCTGCCCTGACCGGCCGGGCTCCCACGCACCCGCGTGCCCGCCACGCCGGCCTGCTCACCGGGCCGCTGCCGATCCTCACGGCCGCCGTGCTGTGGGGCACCACGGGGACCGCCAGTTCCCTCGCCCCCACCGGAGCACCGGCCGCCGCCGTCGGCGCCGCCGGCCTGGTCCTCGGCGGCCTCCTGCTGTTCCTGACCGCGCCCGGCGGCCGCTCCCTGCCCAGGACCCGCACCGGCGGCGAACGCGGGCTGCTCGCCGTGGGCGCCCTCGCGGTGTCCGGATACCCGCTCTCCTTCTATCCCGCCGTGGCACGCACCGGCGTGGCCGTGGCCACCGTGGTCGCACTCGGCGGTGCCCCCGTCCTCGCCGGCCTGCTCGCCTGGCTCACCCGGCAGTCCCGGCCGACCGTCCGCTGGGCGGCCGCGACCGCCACGGCCGTCCTCGGCTGCGTGGCGCTCGTCCTCGGCCCCGGGCTCACCGGCGCCGGCACCCCCGTCGACCTGCCCGGTGTCCTGCTGGCAGCGGCGGCGGGTCTGTCGTACGCCGTCTACGCCCTGGTCGGCGGACAGCTCATCGCCCGTGGACACGCCTCCGGCGCCGTGATGGGCGTGATGTTCGGGGGAGCGGCGGTGCTCGTGCTGCCGGTGGTGCTGTGGAGCGCCGGGCCGTGGCTGCCGACGGCGCGCGGCGCGCTGGTCGTCCTCTATCTCGGGGTGGTCACCACCTTCCTCTGCTACCGGCTCTTCGGATACGGCCTGCGGCACACCACCGCCCAGACCGCGACGACCCTGACCCTGGTCGAGCCGGCCGTGGCCGCCGTCCTGGGGGTCGCGGTCCTGGGCGAGCGCCTGCCGGCCGTGTCCTGGTGCGGGCTGGCGGTGCTGGCGCTGGGAGTTGTCCTGCTCACCCGGGAGCGCCGGGCTGAGCCCCAGTCAAGTAACCGACCGTAGGGTCTGTTTCGTGAGGGCCGCCGATAGTGGGTGACTTGGCGGCCGGACGGCCGGGTCGCACGATCGTGGGGATGTCGGCTTGCCCCCGTGGGTCCCGAAATGGCAGTGCTGTGCGGCCATTTCGGGAGGCCCGGGGGAGGTGTGGAGTCCTCCGGCCGTTCTCCGGCGGTTCATTAGAGACGGCCTAGCGACGGGTCGGTTGACAGACCGCTCGTGCTGTTTTCTACTGGCGGAGTGTCAGGTGTGAGGATCAGGGAGACGCGTGTGGACATCGGGCTGCTGGGTGCACTGAGGGTGCGGGAGAACGGGATCTCGATCGTCCCGACCGCGCCGAAGCCCCGCCAGGTACTGGCCCTGCTGGCGGTGCGCGCCGACCAGGTGGTGACCGTCACGACCCTCGTCGAGGAACTGTGGGCGGGCACCCCGCCGCGCAGCGCCCGCACCACCCTGCAGACCTATGTGCTCCAGCTCCGCGACCTCATCGCGACCGCGCTGCGCGAGGGAGACGACTCCGGAGGCGCGCCGGAGCGGTCCGCGAAGGACGTCCTGACGACCCTGCCGGGCGCCTACCTGCTGGCCACCGGAGGCGGCGAGAGCGACACCGCGGAGTTCGAGCGGCTGGTCGAACTGGGCTGCCGCGCCATGGACGACGAGAACCACGCCGGCGCCTCACGCATCCTGCGCCAGGCGCTGGACCTGTGGACCGGCCCGCCCTTCGCCGACGTGCACACCGGTGCCCAGCTGGCCGTGGAGGCACGGCGGCTGGAGGAGAGCCGGCTGTGCGCCCTCGACCAGCGCATCGAGGCCGATCTGCACCTCGGCAGGCACCGCGAACTCCTGGCCGAGCTCACCGTGCTGACCAGCCGCTACCGCTCCCACGAGAACCTGCATGCCCAGTTCATGCTGGCCCTGTACCGCTCGGGCCGGCGCAGCGAGTCCCTCCACGTCTACCAGCAGCTGCGCGCCCACCTCGTCAGGGACCTCGGCCTGGAACCCTCCCCACGGCTGCGCCGCCTCCAGCAGGCCATCCTCACGGCCACCGCCGAGAACCCGGGCACGCCGTCGCACCACGACGACCTTGCCGCACCGGCACCCGGCGGGGGCCTGGCACGGGTGCCCTGAGCCCTGCGACCGGGCCCGGCGGCCCGCGCGCGTCGAGGCCCCGTCCGGGACGGGGCCTCGACGGTGTTCAGGGCTGGAGCGGGACACACCGCACGGCGGCCGGGCCGGGCGTACTGCCCACCCTGGTCGTGAAGGCGATTCCGGCGAGGTACTCGTCGGCCGCGCACTGGCCCTTGTAGGCGCCGTACGCGTAGTCGTCGCCCGCGCCGTCGGCGGGACGGTTGTCGGACCGGTCGAACCACAGCGTCCGGCCACCGGTTCCCAGCGTCCGGCCGGCGGGCGCGCACAACGCCGCCGACACCCGCTCACCACGCCGGCTGTACCCGATGACGAACTGGCCTGCGGGACACTGGAACTTGGTGTACCCGGAGGCCCAGTCGCCGCCCGCCGGAACGTACCGTTCGTCGGTCACGACCGTCTGGGCGGTGCCCGCGGCCCGCAGGTCGCCCGCCGTCGCGTCGGTGCACAGACCGCGCCCGCCGGAGTGCGCGAGACCGATGAGCCGCAGCCCGTCCGGGCAGGCCGCCTTGGAGGCCCCCGAGTCCCAGTCGCCGTTCGTCCGCACCCGCAGCGACTCGACCTGGTCGCCGTGGTCCGTGGACAGCATGCGCCAGGTCGTCCCCGGCGCGATGTACCCGGTGCGGCCCGGGGTGTTCATCAGGCGGTCCCACGCGGTGGCCCGCCAGTCCCCTCCGTCGAGGAGGCCGGAGCGGTGCCCGGCGGTGTCGTAGCGCAGCAGCGCCCAGTCGTCGTGGCCCTCCCAGCCCACCAGCGGCCAGTAGGCGAAGTCGGTGTCGTGGTCGGCGAAGTAGTCGGTGATGTTGCCGAACCAGGTGCGGGCGGCCGTCCCGGTCTCGTTCGCCCCGATGCCGAACTCGCTGACCCACACGGGGGCGGTGTAGTGCTTGCCCTCGGTGGTGACGAAGAAGGCCTCGTCGGCGAGGGCCTGGTACAGGTCGTCGCGGCTCAGGTCCTGGTAGCGGGGATCGCTGGTCTCGCCGATGCCGGTGGCGCCGCTGTGCCGGGGACCCGTGTAGCCGTAGAAGTGGGCGGAGTACACGAGTTTGTGGGCGTCCACCAGGGTGTTCGAGAGGGTGCGGACCGGCTTGAGGGTGGGGCGGTCGTGGGGGAGTCCGTCGACCGGCAGCCCCGTCCAGTTGATGCCCTCGATGACGATGAGGAGGTTCGGGTTGCCCTCGGTGAGGATGCGGTCGGCGGCGAGCTGGGCGGCCGCGTACCAGTCATGGGCGTCGCCCAGGCCCCAGTTGGGGTCGTCGAGCACGTCCCGGCGCACCTCGTTGTAGAGGTCGGCGCCCACGACGCGGGGGTTCGTGGCGTAGCGGCGGGACATGAAGACCCAGTCGTCGGCCCACTGCTGGGTCGACTGGCCGCTGTTCCAGCGCTCGTTGCCGTCGACGCCGCAGCACCAACGGGACGTGTTGGTGTGGTTGTTGAGGATGACGGCGAAGCCGGCACCGGTGAGGGCGGCCACGACGGCGTCGTAGACCTCCAGGGGTGTCTCTCCGCGCAGCTGCGGATTGGCCGCGACCGCGGCGTCCGGCACCGCGGCCGTCGTGTGGATCATCTCGTTCGAGAAGGGGAGCCGGACGCTGTTGATGCCGAGCGCCTGGAAGTCGGCGAGGAGCTGGGGGAGCGTTGCGCGGTCCAGGCCGAGGGGGATGCCGTAGGAGTCCTGGCCGGCGTGGTGCTGGGCGGGGTCGCTGATGCTGCCGCTGCCGGTCCAGGAGCCCTGGGCGCCGTCCCAGTTGGCGGCCTTGAGCCGGAAGCGGTTCCCGTCGGCGTCGACGATGTAGCGGCCCCGGGTGGACAGCGGGGGCTGCCAGGTGCCGGTCGCCGACGCGGCCGGTGCCAGGTCGGGGGAGCGCGACACCGTGGTCGCGGGGGCGGTTCCGGAGAGTGCGAGAACCAGGAGCGTCACTGTCAGGTACGTGACAAATCTGAGCGATGCGGTGAGCGACTTCGTGATCGACATCAGCCGTCCTCAAGGTGGATGCCGCGTGGGGGCGTGGCACCTTATCAGGGCGAGGGTCAGCGCAGAAGCGGCCCGTCCGTCTCGCAGGCCTCCGCCGTCCAGCCCTCCAGGTCGCGTTCGGGCCGCAGCAGCCGCCTGATGGCGGCGGCGGAGGCGCGATGCCAGTCACGGCTGCGGCGGAGCATCGCGTGGTCGCCGCCCCTGAGCAGCACCATCCCGGCCTGCGCCCCGGCCTCGCGGGCCCCGCGCACATAAGTGGCCGAGTCGGCGGGCTCGGTGACCCGGTCCCGGTCCCCGTGCAGGACGATGATCCGCGTCCCGGTGAGACCGGCCAGGGGGTCGCCGGGCGGGCACCACGGCGCCAGCGCCAGCACCCCGCGCACCGACGGATCGGCCGCCGCGCGCAGCGCCGCCCGGCCGCCCATCGAGTGGCCGACCAGCACCACGGAGACGTCCCCGGCCCGGCCGCGCAGCTCGTCGAGGGCGCGCAGGGTGTCCTGGAGCGGGTCGGCGTCGTCGTTCCAGCCCCGGTAGCGGTAGCGCACCTGGCCGATCAGCACGTCACGGGGCGAGGAGACCGAGGCCGCGGCGCTCAGGAAGGGACGCATGCGCAGGGCGGCCGGCTGCCAAGGGCGGGCCGGACGGCGGCCGTTCTCCTGACCGCCGTGCAGGACGAGCACCGCCGCGCGCGCCCTCTCCCGCGGTGCGCGACGCACCACCAGGGCGCCCCCGCCCGCCTCGACGACCCGTCCGTCGGCCACCCCGTCCACCTCTGCTTCCTCCGGCACCCAGGCTGCTCCAGCCATCCAACACCGCCGCGGGAATCGGCGGCCACCGAGGGGTGTGTGCGGCCGGTGCCGTACCCGTGAACATCGGTTAGGCTCCGTGGCGCACAGGGGACGCACAGCGGGGGTGGGGGACATGACCGATGGTATCGGCGCGCCGGAAAAGGACGGCAGACCGGTGGTTCAGGCGATCGCGGCGGTGGGGCTGTTCGCGGTCGTCGTGGGGGGCCTGTGGGCCCAGAGCAAGTTCGTCCACCAGAAGAGCGTGACCAGTGAGCCGGCGGCCTGCTCGAAGTCGACCGACCGCCTCCCGGCCCGCTACATATCCGGCGCGCGGTTGTGCAAGGCACTGAACCGCCCGGACCTGCCGGCCCTGCTGGGAACCCCCGGGGAACAGGCCGAGTCCGCCAGCGGCAGCGGGGACTGGATCACCCTCGCCGGCGGCGGGGAGATCGCCGACCCCGACGCGACGGTGTCGCTGGACACCTACACCGTGAAGCTGTCGGCATCGTACGAGGACCTGACCGTCGCCGAGATGGGCGACCTGATGGGCGACGCACGGAAGACGACCATCCAGGGGCACCCGGCGGTCCTCTACTCCAGCCCGACCATCTCCATCGGCTTCAACCTCGGCGGCGGGAAGGCCACCACGGGACCCGGCGGCACGGCACGCTGCGTCCTCGTCTCGAAGCACGCCAAGGACGACGGCAAGGGCACCTTCGAGGTCTCGATCTGGCGGCAGGACGACGTACTGCCCGACGACACCGCCCTCGTACGGGCCGCCGAGCGGGTCCTGCCCACTGTCCCGGGCTGGACCGGGAGCTGACGGCCGGAAGGGCGCGGGAGAGGACTGACGGCCGGGGGCCGCGGGAGGGACCGGACGTGAGGCAGGGGTGGCCGGATTCCCGGCCACCCCTGCGGGGCGGTGTCAGTGCCTCACGGTGTGACGGTCGTCGTGGCGGAGGTGAGGGTGTCCACGGCGGGCAGTGCCGGCAGGTCGGGCACCGCGCCGAGGAGGCCGGTGACCGCGCTGAGGATCGGGGCGAGCAGCCCGGTGACGGCGCTCACCACCCCGCCGAGGTCCAGCGAGGTCAGCGAGCCGAGCAGGCCGTCGACGGCGGCCTGCACCGCGTTCAGCAGGTCCGTGACGGGATCGGCGGCTCGGGTCGGGGTCCGGTGCGCGCGGTCGGCGGCGCCGGGCTCCAGGTGCCGCAGCCGCTGCTGCACGGTGCTGCTCCACTCCCGTACCGCCTTGGCGTAGGCGGCGGCCCGGTCCGGGTCGAGACGGGTGCCGTGCGCCGTGATGAGGTCGGGCAGCGTGTCCAGAAGCGGGGTCAGGGCGCGGTCGTACCGCGTCGTGTCCATCGCCTCGACGCGGTCCAGGAGCGAGGCGATGTCGGTGCCGGACCGAGGAACCGTCTGCGCGACACCGGGTCCCGACGCTTCTCGGCCGCCGTCGGCGGCGGCAGCGGAGGCGGCGGCCGGGCCGAGGACCAGGGCGGCGCAGACCAGGGGGGAGACGAGGAGGCCGCGGGAGACTAGGGCGCGCATGGGTTTCCTTTCAGGACTGCTGTTGTTGCGCCCACCGTGTGAAGCGGTGCCGGGCGCCGCAACCGGTACCCCGGCCCAGGTGTCGCCCCGCCTTTCGACACCACGTCCCTGAACTGGTCTTTTGCTCCGAGTCAAGCGTCCTTCCGAGTGTCGGCGGAACTTTCGCCCGTAAGGGTGCGCGCGGCCGACGCCGGGATCCGCGCACGCGAAGAGGCCCGCCTCCGTGAGAACGGAGGCGGGCCTCCTGTGCCGGAGCGCCGGGCAGGCCTTGCACCTGCATCTCCCCGCAGGAAGCGGGGCGTCCTTCCTTGGACCACCAACGCGTCGCCCGCCGCCCCGAGTCGGGGTGTCGAGCACAAGATCGACTCTAGCGCAGACGGGTGACGCGCTCCACATCGGGAGCGCGCCACCCCGGGGCGTCAGTCCGGGATCCGGGCCAGATCGCGCAGCCAGGCCTTCGCCGAACTGTCGGACGGGGCCCGCCAGTCGCCGCGCGGCGAGAGCGAACCGCCCGCCGACACCTTCGGGCCGTTCGGCATGGCCGAGCGCTTGAACTGGGCGAAGGCGAAGAAGCGCCGGCAGAAGTACTCCAGCCAGTGCCGGATCTCCGCCAGGTCGTACGCCTTCCGGTCACCCTCGGGGAAGCCGGGCGGCCAGGCGCCCGCCTCCCGGTCGTGCCAGGCGTGCCAGGCCAGGAAGGCGATCTTCGACGGCCGGAACCCGTGCCGCAGCACCTGGTAGAGGGTGAAGTCGTGCAGCGCGTACGGCCCGATCTTGGACTCGGTGGACTGCAGCTCCTCGCCCGGCACCAGCTCCGGGCTGATCTCCGTGTCGAGGATCGCGGCGAGGGTCTCGCCGGTCTCCGCGTCGAACTGCTCACTGCTGATGACCCAGCGGATCAGATGCTGGATCAGCGTCTTCGGCACCCCGGAGTTCACGTTGTAGTGGCTCATCTGGTCGCCGACACCATAGGTGCACCAGCCGAGCGCCAGCTCGGACAGGTCGCCGGTGCCGAGGACGATGCCGCCGCGCTGGTTGGCGAGCCGGAACAGGTAGTCGGTGCGCAGCCCCGCCTGGACGTTCTCGAAGGTGATGTCGTACACCGGCTCGTCGGCGGCGAACGGGTGGCCCATCTCCTTGAGCATCAGCCGCGCGGTCGGCGTGATGTCCAGCTCCGCCGCGGTGACACCGAGCGAGTTCATCAGCCGGTGCGCGTTGCCCTTGGTGTGCTCGCCGGTGGCGAAGCCGGGCAGCGTGAAGGCCAGGATGTCGCCGCGCGGACGGCCCGCCCGGTCCATCGCCCGCGCGGCCACGATCAGCGCGTGCGTGGAGTCGAGGCCGCCGGACACCCCGATGACCACCTTCGGGCCGCCGATCGCCGCCAGCCGCTGCTGGAGCGCCGCGACCTGGATGTTGTACGCCTCGTAGCAGTCGAGGGCGAGCCGCTCCGGGTCGGCCGGCACGAACGGGAAGCGCTCGACGCGGCGGCGCAGGCCCAGGTCGGCCGTCGGCGGGTCGAGCCGGAAGGCGACGGTACGGAAGCCGCCGGTGCGGGCCGCGTGGGTACGGCGGTTGTCGTCGAAGGAGCCCATCCGGGCCCGCTCCTGACGCAGCAGGTCCAGGTCCACGTCGGCCACCGCGTACTGGTCGCCGAGCGGGAACCGGTCCGACTCGGCGAGCAGCGCGCCGTTCTCGTAGATCATGGTCTGGCCGTCCCAGGACAGGTCGGTGGACGACTCGCCCAGCCCGGCCGCCGCGTAGACGTACGCGGCCAGGCAGCGCTGCGACGCGGAGCGGCACAGCAGCTTGCGGTCCTCGGCCCTGCCGACCGTGATCGGGCTGCCCGAGAGGTTCACCAGCACGGTGGCCCCGGCGAGCGCCGCCTCCGCGCTCGGCGGCACCGGCACCCACATGTCCTCGCAGATCTCGGCGTGCAGCACCAGCCCGGGCACGTCCTCCGCCTCGAACAGCAGGTCGGTCCCGAACGGCAGGTTCTCGCCGCCGATCCGGATCGTGCCGCCCCGCTCGTCGTCGCCCGAGGCGATCTGGCGGCGCTCGTAGAACTCCCGGTAGTTCGGCGGGTACGACTTGGGTGCCACCCCGAGGATCCGGCCCCGGTGCACGAACACCGCGCAGTTGTAGATCCGGTTGCGGTGACGCAGCGGGGCGCCGACGACGAGCACCGGCAGCAGGCCGGCCGACCCGGCCACCACCGTCGCGACCGCCTCCTCGACCTGGTCCAGCAGCGCGTCCTGCAGCAGCAGGTCCTCGATCGAGTAGCCGGTCAGGCCGAGCTCGGGAAAGACGGCGACGGCGGCTCCGTCCTCGGCACAACGGCGTGCCTGGCGCAGGACCGCCTCGGCGTTGGCGAGCGGGTCGGCGATGACGGTGTGGCCCGTGCACGCGGCGACGCGCGCGAAGCCGTGCTCATAGATCGACCAGAAGTTCAACGGGGCTTCCTCGGGAGAGACGAACACGGTGCGGACGCCGGACGGAGGGTGTCGCCGTACACGGGCGGCCTCTCCTTCGACGGTCCGGCGGACTTCCTGCTCCAAGAAGCATAGATCGCCCGACGATCTCGGCCCTGACCAGGGGATTCCGCCCCAGGTACGGGGCCGCGCGGCCGTCGGCAGGGCCCGGCGGGTCAGAGGGGGACGGTGTCCAGGAGGTCCGCGGCCATCAGGCGGGCGGGAGCCTCGGTCTCGGCGGCGACCCGGTGGAACGTCGCCTCCGCGCGGTGGGCCGGCCAGTCGGCCGGCAGATGCCGGACGGGCAGCCGGGGGTCGGTGCGGATGATGTCCAGCCACTCGCTGACCAGCCGCAGCCGGGTGACGACGGCGTCGTCGCCGGATCCGGGGTGCCAGGCCTCCCAGCGGGTGCGGAAGTCCTCGTACCGGTCGGCGATCGACCCCAGGTCCCAGGTGTCGCGGATCATCAGGTCGATGTCCGTCGCCTCGTCGGCCAGCGCGTGGAAGATCTTCACATGGGCGGAGAGCCCGAGTTCGGCGACGACGGCGGAGACGTCCACCCGGCCCGGCGCGATCCACAGTCCGCTGTAGAGCGGCCCGAAGCCGGACCAGCCGAGCTGTGAGCGCAGATCGTGCCGTTGCCGCTGCCAGGACTCGGGCAGCGAGAAGCCGAGCAGGGTCCAGGAGCCGTCCCAGTCGTCGTTGACGGCTCCCGTCCGCCAGATGCGGCGCCGCCCGTCCTGGAGGATCTGCGTGGCGGACGGCGTCAGGCCGAAGTACATCTTGCGGCCCTGCCGTTGCCGCTGCAGCAGGTTCCGGTTGACCATGCGGGTGAGCGTGGAGCGCACCGCCTGCTCGCCGACGCCCGCCCGCCCCAGGACCGTGATGATGCTCCCTGAGTAGACGCCCAGCGGGCCCTGCTCCAGCACGTGGTTGCCGAAGAAGGCGAGCAGCAGCGACTGCGGCCGGAGCTGCGGGGTGTCCAGGGGCTCCGGGGACTCTGGCGCGATCTCGGCTGTCACGTGCGCAAGATTACGGCCCCCGGCCGGACGTGCGGCGGCCCGGGTGATCTCACGTCCGGTGCTGGTCGCCCGGGTGGGACAGGCCGTACGGACGGGGTGGGCGCTCGACTCGTCCGCGGTGCGGCGCGCCGCCGAGACGGGGTCGCGAGGGCGATGAGCGTACGACGGCGGGTGCGGTGCGTCATGGGCTCGGACTCCTTGGCGCGGGTGGGTCCCGCGCGCACTGGAGTCGCCCCGCCGGTCCGGCCGGCTCCCGGCGCTAGGCGCGGAGGTGTGTGCGGGCCTCCTCGATCCACCCCAGGACGGCCTTGGCGTCGCACTCCTCGGCGACCGACTGCGCCTCGTCGAGGTGCCGGAGCGCCGTCGGCGCGTCACCGGTCTCGGCCGCGAGGTAGGCCAGCGCCACCAGTCCGGCCGCCTCCCCGGGGCGGAACCCGATCTCCCGGCGCAGCGCCACCGATTCGGTGAACCGCTCGCGTGCCTGGTCGAAGCGGCCCGCGTCCTTGTCGGCGAAGGCGAGATGGCGGATCGCGTAGGACATCGTCCTGCGGTCGCCGACGGAGCGCGCCAGCGTGTACGACCGCTCGAAGTACGGCCCGCCGGTGGCGCCGTCGCCCTCCACCACCTGGTGCCAGCACCCGACCCAGAACAGCGCGTCCGCCTCACCCGACGTGTCGCCCAGCCGTCGGTACAACTCGGCAGCGCGCTCGAACAGTTCCGGTTCCCGGCCGTTCTCCACGCGGTCGTCGAGAAAGCGGACGTGCAGCACCTTTCCCCGCGCCATGCACAGGGCCGCCTCGACCGCGTCCAGCGCGTCGTCGGACGCGTCCAGCGCCGCCGTGTCCCCGCCGAACATCGCGGCCTCGAACAACTCTTCCGTCTGTGCGACCCAGTCCTGCCCCGGCATGAACGGCCCCTCCCCGTACGGCGACGATGACGATGCGCGGGGCGAGGGTATCTCCGCGTGCCCGTCGGGACCTGGCATTTTTCCGGGGCACCCGGGACGGCCCTCGCCCCGGCCGCGCGATCACGCGGCCGGGGCGAGGGTCTGTGGCGTCACGCGGCGGTGCCGCCCGCGTAGTCGCTGTTGAACGTGGTCTCGATGGTCGTGGCCACCGACTGCGCGACCCCCGTGCCCGTGAGGATGATGCCCAGCTCGCGGTTGTTGGAGAGGGAGTTGCTGCTGATGTTCATCGAACCGGCCTCCACCTCCTGGGTGGACAGGCCGTAGTCGGCGACCATGGCCTTGGCGTGGATGTAGAACCCGTCGGGGTCGGAGTAGCCGACCACTGTGCCGCCGGCGTCCTCGATCTCGGAGACCTCGCTGGAGTAGTCGGCGGGCGTCTCCAGGACCACCCGTACCTTCACGCCGGCCTCGGCTCTGGCGGCGATCGCGTCGACCACCGTGCTGTCGCTGAACTCCAGCTCCTCGACGTCCAGCGTCGTGGTGGCGGCGTTGATCACGGACAGCAGGCGGCTGCGCGAGTCGGTGGGGGACCAGAGGAGGTGGTCGCCGTCGGTGGGGGTGATCGAGGTGCCGGCGTAGTCGGCGGCGAAGACCTTCTCTATCGCGGCGACATCGCGGGTGTCGTCGGTGAACACCCCGTAGTCCCGGCCGGTCGAGTAGTACTGCGAGGTCAGGTTGCCGGTCAGGACCAGCGACTTGGTGGCGTCCACCGTGATCGTCTTCTGGTGCGTGTAGACGAAGCTGGACGACGACCACACCACGCCCACGCCCGCGTTGGTGAGGGAGGTGTAGGCGGAGTTGTTGGCGCTCTTGTGCTGGCGGTCCAGGACGACCCGGACGGTGACGCCCTTGTTCTCCAGGGCGATGAGGTCGTTGACGGCCGTGGTGTCCTCCAGCTCGTACATCGTCATGTCGAGCGAGCTGGTGGCCGAGTTGATGAAGTCGTAGATCGTGGGCTCGCTGCTGCTGAGCGAGAAGGCGAACGCGGTGTAGCTCGCGGCGCTCGCGGGGACCGCGGTGGCGACCACGGCCGCGCTGGCGGCCAGGGCGACACCCGCGCGACCGAGAAGCTTCGACAGCATTGCGTGACTCCTAGTCGAGTAGACGCTCACGTGGGGGGTGGGTGAGCGTGTGCATGACACCACGCGCGTAGACTGCCGAGGAAGAGAGGGCTGGTGAACTCGCCGTTACCTGGGGGCCGTACCGCCGGACAAAGTAGACTCCGTGCAGGTGGCGGCCGGTTCATGAGCGTCCCGCGAGAACGCAAAATCTTCGTAGCCGATCGCGGGCCGGCCCGCGCGGTGGCCCCGCTGACGGTGGATCAGCGGCGGCCGGGCGCCCGGGAGATCTCGCCGGCCACGCCGACGACGAGCGGCGCGAGCACCCGGACGCACCGCTCGTCCGATTCGAAGGCCGTCGACGAGACGCTGATACCGCCGACCGGGGTGTCGCGGTAGTCGTGCACAGTCGCCCCGACGCACCGAGTGGACAGCTCGTTCTCCTCGTTGCCGACGGCGTGGCCGCGGCGGGCGATCTCGGCGAGGTGGCGCAGCAGTTCGTCCGGGTCGTCGATGGTGTGCGGGGTCACGGCCGGTGTCCCCGACCTTCGCAGGATGCTCCTTACCTCGTCCGTGGGGAGTGCGGCCGGCAGCGCCTTGCCGATGCCGGTGGAGTGCGGTGGGATCGCCAGGCCCACGCGGGAGCGCATCTGGTAGGCGCGCAGCCCCTCCAGCTTGTCCACGTACACGGCCTGGTCGGCGTGGCGCAGCGCCAGGTGCACGGCCGCGCCGCGCGAAGCCGAACGGAGACGACCCGCCGTATGGCGTGCCGCACTGCTCCGGCAGGTCGGCCAGGCCACCCCCGGCGCGGCCCGGGCCCTCGCCCGGCAGGCCCTCGATCCCGAAGCCCCGCTGAACCAGGCCGCCCTGGACGGTCCGCTGGCGATGCTCGACCGCCGTGCCGACTGCGACGACTTCGAGGCCGTCAGTCTCGTCCACCTCTGGTAACGCACCCCCGAGGCCTGCTGCTGGCAGCCGGGACAACGGGAATAGGACTTCCGTCGGACGGAAAACCCCTGGTCAGCACCTTGCTGCCTGCTACGTGGTGTTCAGTTCGCTTCACCGCTCCTGCCGAGACCGGGAGAGGTGGCCTTCTGGTCCTGCACTCGCAGGGTCGAATCGGGGGCGAATCGAGTACTTCGTCCGTTCCGCGGGTCGGCGTGCCCTCATGCCGCGATGATTAGCCTCGCTCGCCGGGGAGTCTTTCACATTGGGGGGCGGATCGGGGCAAGTCAATTTCCCGGACTCGCCATCAGGCCGCTGGTTCCCCGTGCGGATCCAATGGGGTGAACAAACCGCTGAAGGTCGTGACGGCTACGCCCTCCACGGCTCGCAGCGGGTGGTCATACGTCTCCCATGTCTCGGCGAACCGTGCGTGTCTGCTGAGAGCCTGTACCGTCTTCGGATCGTGCTGACCGGAGCGCCAAGCTGAGACGTGTAGAAGTGCTTGAGGTCATGGAACCGGGTCTCTGGCGGCAGCCCGGCCATCCTGACGGCGGGCACGTCACTTCTCGTTGAAGCCCCGGCCCGAAACTGGCCGACCGCAACCACTTCGACAACGTGACGGGATGGATGCCGAGCTCCACCGCTGTCTGTTCGGCCTGCTTGCCGGCGTGGATCGGCGCGATGGCGCGCGCCCGGAACTCCGGAAGACAGGGACGGGGCATGACTGCCGGCCTTCCGTGAAGGGCTGTCAGTCAGCCACCAGAACTGGAACCTCAGAGGTGGGGCAGGTCAACCTGTCACCCGAACCTGCGGCAGACCCTCGTGCCCTACAACTCCGTGCAGTACCTGGCCTCGGGCGATGTGAGACAGGAGATGTCGGACTGCTGGCCCGTCCTCGCCGACCTTGAACGCGGAGACGTGCGGTTCGGAACCCTGGACGAGCGACATCTGTGGTTATGGCTTGCGCGATCTGGGCTCTGGCCTTGAATTTATCAACTGCCTTAACTGTCCGGTGATTTCGCCTGTACCGATCCGAGTGACTTGAGCGTGGGGGAGCGCACGGTTGTCTTTTCGTTTCGCATCCGTCAGCGCTTGTTGTTCACGCGGCGTCGGGCGACGACCGGGCCCAGCAGCAGGGAGAGCGCCAGCAGTGCGAGGATTCCGATAGCCAGCGGAGTGCTACCTCCCACAAGTGTGGTCAGGTTGCTCAGGATGAGTGCGAAGAAGAACACCAGACCGGCCAGGCCGAGGGCCGGAGCGACGGTGTTCTTCCAGGAACTGGTGCGGTGTTCGCGGCGGCGGGCGAAGAACACCACGACGGCGGCGCAGGTGAGCCCGTACAGCAGTACGACACCGACCGATGCGAAGCCCGCCAGCCAGGTGTAGACCTGGCTGATCGGGTCGAGACCGGCGAGCGCGGAAATCAGCAAGAGCACGACGACGACGGCGGCCGTGGCCGCGGAGGCGCGATGCGGGGAACGGAACCGCAGGTGTGCGACACCGAGGCCTGAGGGCAGGGCCTCGCTGCCGGAGAGTGTGAAGACGTACCGGGCGACGATGTTGTGGAAGGACAGGATGCAGGCGAACAGGCTGGTGACGAAGAGCACCTGAATGATGTGCTCGCCGACGGTGCCCAAGTAGCGTTCGGTGGCGTCAGCGAGCATCGATCCGCTGTTGTCAGTGGCGGTCCGTACGGCGTGTCGGTCGCCGACAGCGGTGACCAGCGCCCAGCTGGAGACGGCGTAGAAGAGGCCGACCAGAGTCAGGGAGAGGTAGGTCGCCCGGGGGACGGTACGCTCCGGGTCGCGTGCCTCGTCGCGAAAGACGGCCGTGGCCTCGAAACCGATGAAGCTGAGGACAGCGAAGAGGATGCCGATGCCGGGCGCCCCGGAGGTGATCCGTTCGGGGTCGACGATCCCCGTGGACAGGCCGCTGTCGCCGCCTGTGACAACGACGACCGCGTCGAACACGACGACGATGAGCACCTCGGCGACCAGGCCGACGGCGAGCACCTTCCCGGACAACTCGATGTTGCGATGGCCGAGGAAGGCCACCACGGCGAAGGTCAGACCGGCGTACAGCCACCACGGCTGGCTCGGCACGTGATAACTGACGAGCAGTGAGTCGATCCCCGGACCGATCAGGCCGTACACGCCGGCTTCCAGGGTGAGATAGGACAGCAGTGCGGCGAAGCCCGCACCCAGACCGGTGCCGCGTCCGAAGCCGCGCTCGATGTAGGAGTAGAACGCCCCGGCGTCTTTCACGAAGGGGGACATCGCGGTGAAGCCGACGGCAAAGAGCAGGAGCACGAGGCCGGCGAGGATATAGCTCGCCGGGAAGCCCGTGCCGTCACCGAGGGCTATGCCGAGCGGTACCGGGCCTCCGATCACGCCGAGCGGTGAGGCCGCCGCGGCGACCATGAAGACGATGCTCGCGACGCCGAGGTTGCCGCGCAGCCGGGTTCTGTCCGCGTCGGGGGATGTCTCGTCCAGTGGTGCAGTTGCGTCAGATGGTGCCGCGTTGGTCTCTGGTGACTGTACGTCGTCTGTGGGCATGGGGAGTCTTCCTCTTTACTTGAGTGGATTGAGTGGAATTTCGGTGAGTGGTTCTGCGGCGAAGGGTTGCCGCTAACGCTGCCGTGTCGGGATCGACACCCGCGCGGCGGTGTGGTCGTCGGCCACGCGCGCGCCCTTACCCGTCAGCTTGTGTCGTAGGGTTCCGGGTTCGTAGCGGCGCTTGTAGCGGCCGCGGCGCTGGAGCTCCGGCACGAGCAGGTCCACAACCTGCTCGAAGGTCTCGGGAACCACGGCGGCGGCGAGGTTGAAGCCGTCCACTCCGGTCTCCTCGGCCCACGTCTCCAGCTGGTCGGCAACGGTTGTCGGGGAACCGACGAAGACCGGCCCATCACCGCCGACCCGGGCGAAGTCCGCGAGCTCGCGGACGGTCCAGCGCCGCGTGGGGTCGGCGGAGCTGAACGCCTTGACGGTGGTCTGGATCGCCTCGGAGTGCTGGTTCACCAGGGCTTCGTCCTCGCCCAGCGCGGCCAGGTCGATGCCCGTCCAGCCGGACAGCAGGGCCAGTGCGCCCTCGGGGGACGCGTACCGCAGGTACTCGTCCATCAGCCGCTGGGCCTCGGCGTCCGTTTCGGCGAGGACCACCGTCTGCTGGTTGAGGACGTTCACGCTGTGCGGGTCGCGCGCGGCCTCCCGCAGCGCGTCGCGGATCGCGGCGACCTGTGCCGCGAGGACCGTCTTGCTGGGTGCGGCGGTGAAGACGCTCTCGGCGTGCCGGGCGGCGAAGCGCCGGCCCCGCGGTGACGCTCCGGCCTGGTAGATCACCGGGGTGCGCTGGGGGCTCGGCTCACTGAGGTGGATGCCGGGCACCCGGAAGAACTCGCCTTCGTGCTCGATCGCGTGCACCCTGTCCGGGTCCGCGTAAACTCCGGCGGCGCCGTCGGCGCGTACGGCGTCGTCGTCCCAGCTGTGTTCCCACAGCTTGTAGCAGACTTCGAGGTACTCGTCGGCGATGTCGTAGCGCCGGTCGTGCGCGACCTGCCCGTCCACCCCGAGATTGAGCGCGCCGCTGTTGAGGTAGGAGGTGACGACGTTCCAGCCGACCCGGCCACGGGTCAAGTGGTCGAGTGTGGACATCCGCCGTGCGAACGGAAACGGATGCTCGAAGGAGACGCTGGCGGTGATGCCGAAGCCGAG
The DNA here is from genome assembly GCF_044747345.1 of Streptomyces sp. NPDC090088. NCBI lineage: Bacteria > Bacillati > Actinomycetota > Actinomycetes > Kitasatosporales > Streptomycetaceae > Streptomyces > Streptomyces sp. NPDC090088. Next base: position 87,689 of record NZ_JBIVDZ010000010.1, read on the forward strand.
GTGCTCGGTCACGGCGGCCATCGCGGGCACGAGTTGCAGGGGGTCGTTGACCGGCAGCTGAGCACCCGTGCGTACGGCCGGGTCGCGGCTGCCCTGGTACACGTCGTACACACCCAGTACGTCGGCGATGAAGACCGCGTCGATGAGTCCGCGTTCCAGGGTGCGGGCCAGCTCGGTCCAGTAGCCGAGATCGGTGTAGCGGCGCGAAGCATCGCGCGGGTGCCGCCAGGAGCCGGGTGAGAGGTGCCCGACGGTGTTCATGGTGAAGGCGTTCAGGGTGAGGTGTCGGGATGAGGCGGCCACGAGGGACTCCGGTGGTGGTTTGCCGGCTGATGGGACGTCATGAGGAGGGGATCTGGGGTGTGCCGACGGACCACTCATAGGGCGGTTCGGAGCCGTTGATCAGCGCGTCCCCGATGATGCGGGCCTTGAAGGCGACGGGGTTGTGGGAGCGGACCGTTCTGGCGTTGCGCCAGTGCCGGTCCAGTGCCGCGGCGGTGCCGGTGGCGGATGCTCCTAGGGCGTCGAAGATCCGTGAGGCGCTGTCGACCGCGGCGTCCGCCGTGATCAGCTGTGCCTGTGCGGACGCGAGTTCCGCCTCTCTTCGGGCTACGGTGACCGTCTCGGCGTCCTGGCCACGAGCGTCGGCGGCGGTCCGCAGGACGCGCGCCGCCTTCTCGACGGCGGCCTCCGCCGCGAACGCGGTCGCACTGACCCGGCCCGCCAGTTCGAGGATCTGTGGGTCCTGCCGGACCAGCGGCGTGTTGGCGTGGCTGTAGCTGCGGGTACGCCGGGCCACCTCGGTGGCGAGGTCGCGTTCGGCGGCACGGGCTATGCCGGCGAGTACCGCGTCGAGAACCAGCTGGTAGAAGGCCGTTTGGTAGGGGAAGCGCCGGGTGAAGGGCTGGACGTGCCCGGCACGGACGGGGGCACGGTCGAACACGACACTGCCGCTGCCGGTGAGCCGTTGGCCGAAGCCGGTCCAGTCGTCGGTGACGACGACCGCGTCGGTGCCGGTGGCGACGAGCACGGCGACCTCGGTGCCGTCCGGGTCGAGCGCGGTGGCGTCGATCCACTCCGCGAAGAGGCTGCCGGTCGCGTAGTACTTGCGTCCGGTGATCGTCCAGCCGCCGCCCGGCGCCGGGGCGAGGCGGGTCGCCGTGCCACTGAGCGCGACGCCGCCGACCTCGGTCACGGCGTTGCCGACGATCTCGCCCGCCGCGAACCGGCGCAGCCAGGCGTCGCGTTCAGCGCCGTCGGGCGCGTACAGCCGGTCCTCGACGAAGGCGAAGTGCCCGCGCAGGGACTGAGCCACGTTCGGGTCCGCAGCGGCCAGCTCGACGAGCAGGCCGAATAGTTCCGGCATACCGGCGCCGTCCCCACCCAGATGGGCCGGCACCCGAGCGGCGGTGAAGCCGGACTCCTTCAGCCACTGGATCTGTTCGACCGGCAGCGTGCGGCTCAGCTCCCGTTCCGCCGCGCCCGCGGCGATCCGGTCGATCACCGGACGGTACTTGGCGAGCAGCCCGCCGAAAGCCCCTGCCACCGTGGTCGGGGAAGTCATGACCGAACCCCCCTCAGGTGTACAGCGAGACCGGCTGCACGGCCCCGGTGAGATAGTGGGCGCCGACCTCGATCTTCTTGTACTCGACCGGGTCGTGCAGACTGTGCGTGCGGATGTCGCGCCAGTACCGGTCCAGGCCGTTGCGGCTGGCTGTGGAACTCGCACCTGTGGCTTCGAAGATCCGGCTCGTCGCGTCCAGGCCGACCTCGGTGGCGACCACCTTCAGCGCCGCGACGGCGACCTCGATCTCGGCCCGGTCCTCGGCCGAAACGGCACCCCCACGGCCCACGACATCGCCGAAGCGGCGGTTCAACGCGTCGGCCAGTGCCTCGACCGCCGCGGTGCGCGCGACCAGCTCGCCGATGACTCGGTGCAGGACCGGGTCGTTGGCGTAGCGGTCCACGGAGGAGAGGAACCACGCGTTCGGCCGGGCCAGCGTGAGGGTGCGCGCGTGGGCCAGCGCCGCCTGGGTGATCGCCAGGTAGATGTTGCCGAACAGCAGTTGCACACCCGGCGTCACCATCGACGAGAACGGCTCATCGTTGTCCACGCCGATGACGTCGGCGGTCTCGACGGCCACGTCGGTGTACCGGACCGAGCTGCTCGCCGAGGCCCGGTAGCCCAGATTGTCCCAGTCACCCAGGTGCTCGATCCCCGCGCGGTCGTTCGGGACCGCGAACACCACCAGTCGGCCGGCGAACGGCCCGGAGTCGGGAACCGCACCGGCCACGATGACATCGGCGACCTGCGCGCCGGTGGCGAAACGCTTCGTACCGTTCAGCCGGTGGCCGGAACCGTCGAAGGTGAGGGTCAGGTCCGGGTCGACCGGGTTGAAGGAGTCGCTCCACAGCCACCGGTTCGCCGCACTCACCCGGTACCACTCCAGCCGACGGTCCTCGTCGTCACCGTAGAAGGTGACGCACGCCTGGTTGAAATAGTGGTAGCCGAGGATCTGGCCGATCGAGGCGTCGGCGCGGGCAATGGTCCGTATGACGTGGAAGGCCGTTTCCCAGTGAGCGCCGGCCCCGCCCGCGGCCTCGGGAACGAGCAGGTTCACCAGCCCGCTGGATCGCAGCAGAGTGAGTTCGTCGACAGGCAGTTCATTGCCCCGGTCACGCCGCAGCGCGCCCGGCGCGAGCTGGTCGGCGACCCGTGCGGCCACCTGCCGCCACTGTTCGAGTTCGGCGTCGCCGGCCCGTCCGTTCCAGGGTGAGCGGAGGAACGTTGTGGATGTGGTCATGGAAATCCTTCCGTGGGTGGAAAAGAAGGCGAGGGAGCAGCCCGCCGCGGGCGTCGCGGCGACGAGAGACCGGATACGGCCGCGCGCGGGGTCAGCCGGTAAAGGGAACCTGTGCTGAGGGCGTCGGCGTCCTGCCGAGCGGATGCCGCCACAGCCCCCGCGCGGCCAGCCGGGGCAGGACCCCCTCGCCGAACCAGTAGGCCTCCTCCAGGTGCGGGTAGCCGGAGAGCACGAACTCGTCGATGCCCAAAGCGTGGTATTCCTCGATCCGTTCGGCGACTTCCTGATGGCTGCCCACCAGAGCCGTGCCGGCGCCGCCGCGCACCAGGCCGATGCCGGCCCAGAGGTTGGGGTGGATCTCCAGCCCGTCCCGGCTGCCGCCGTGCAGTTCGAGCATGCGCCGCTGTCCCTCGGACTCGCTGCGGGCGAGGCCGTCCTGGACGGACCGAACGGTCTGCGGGTCGAAGCCGTCGAGCAGCCGGTTCGCCTCGGCCCAGGCCTGCTCGGCGGTGTCGCGGGTGATGACGTGGAGCCGGATACCAAAGCGCGGTGTGCGGCCCTGCTCCGCGGACAGTTTCCGGATCCAGGCGATCTTCTCGGCGACCGCCGCGGGCGGCTCACCCCAGGTCAGGTAGACCTCGGCGTGCCGCGCGGCGATCTCGCCGCCGATCGGTGACGAGCCGCCGAAGTAGATCTCCGGCACGGAATCGGGCACCGGGACCAGCCGCGCGTTCTCGACCTGGAGGTGCTCTCCTTGCAGGTCGACGCTCTTGCCCTCCCACAGCGCCCGTACGATGTGCAGGAATTCGTCGGCACGGCGGTAGCGGCCGTCCTTGTCCAGGAAGTCGCCGTAGGCGCGCTGCTCGTGGCTCTCGCCGCCGACTACCACGTTCAGCAGCAGCCGTCCGCCGGTCTGCCGCTGGAAGGTCGACGCCATCTGTGCGGCGAGGGTCGGCGAGACGGCGCCGGGCCGGAAGGCGACCAGGAACTTCAGCCGTTCGGACTGCTGGCTGACCATGGCGGTGGTCAGCCACGCGTCCTCGCACCAGGCGCCGGTCGGGGTGAGCGCGCCGACGAAGCCGAGGTCCTCGGCGGCGCGGGCGATCTGGCTCAGGTAGGCGACGGTCGGCGGTCGGTCCCGGCCGGCGGCGGTAGTCAAGGTGCCATGGCCACCGCCGACGACGTTCCGGCTGTCGCCGTTGGTGGGCAGGAACCAGTGGAAGGTGAGGGACACGTCGGGTCTCCGTTCGGGGGGTGTCAGAGAAGGCCGTGACGGGGCGGGCGGATGTCGCTCAGCACGTACCGGCCGATGTGCTGGATTTTCCATCGGGGCGGGTCGTGCAAGGTGTGGATGCGGGCGTCGCGCCAATGCCGGTGCAAATTGGTGGAGTTGAGCGCCGAGCGGGTACCGGACACCTCGAACAGGGCGCTGGCCACGTCGACGGCGGCCTCCGCTGCCCGCACCTTGGCGACCGCGACTGCGATGGAGGCCTCGGCGGCCGTGTCGTCGGTGAGGTGGCCGCGGGCGGCGTCGACCGCGCCCGCGGCCTCACGCAGCAGCGCCTCGGACGCCCGGAGCTGGATGGCGAGTTCACCGAAGCGCTGGATCAGCAGAGGGTCTTCGGCAGCGGTCTCGAGGCCGCTCTCGAACCAGGCGCGGCTCTTGGTGCGGACGAACTCCACGGCCTGGGCCAGTGCGCCGCCCGCGATTCCCACGTCGATGGCAGCGTGCAACAACTGGGTTATGGCTCCGTGGAGTTGAGGGCCCTGGAAGGTGAGGTGATGGGGCAGGACCCGGTCGGCGGGCACGAGGACGCCGTCCAGGCGGACGCTTCCGCTGGCGGTAGTGCGCTGGCCCATGCCGTCCCAGTCGTCGATCACCGTGACGCCGGGGGCAGTCCGGGGGACGAAGGCGACGTACATGTTGTCGTCCTCGGCACAGGCCAGCACGGGGATCCAGTCAGCGAACAGAGCCCCGGTGCAGTAGTGCTTGACGCCGTTCAGGGCGTGGAAGCCGTCGGGGCGGCGCTCCAGGCGTGTGCGGAAGTCCTGCACATGCTTGGTGCCCGCCTCGGACTGCGCGTTGCCGAAGCGGCGGCCGGCCAGCAGTTCGGCGAAGAAGAACGTGCGCTGTGGCTCGGTGCCCTGACGGCGGATCACATTGGCGTAGACGAAATGGCTCTGCGGGATCTGGGCGAGACTGCCGTCGGCGGAGCCGAGCAGCCGGAAGACCTCGGCGAGGGTCCGCGCGCTCACATCGGCGCCGCCGTACTCGGCGGGCACGGTCACGGCAAGCAGTCCGGATGCGGACAGCCGATCCAACTCGGCGCGCGGGAGGCGCCGTTCGGCGTCGCGCTCGGCGGCCCCGATGCGGAAGTCGTCGGCCAGGGCAGCGGCGACGGCGAGTGCCTCCGCCTCGTCGGTGATGACATGTGCGGTCATGGCGCTCAGCTCACCGCCGCGAGCTGCGCGGTGCGTTCCAGGGCCGCCGAGAACTGGTGCACGACCTGTCCCAGAGCCTCCGCAGTGGAGGGGGCGACGCCGAGCGAGCCGTCCTCCCCTACAGTGATGTCCTTGTCCAGGACGAACCAGCCCGGCACGATGTGCGCGGCACCCATGGAGCTGAGCACCGGGCGCAGCGCGTAGTCGATGACGAGGACGTGCGCGGCGGAACCGCCGGTGGCCAGCGGCAGGATCGTCTTGTTGGCGAGGGCGTACTGCGGCAACAAGTCCAAGAGCGCCTTGAGGACACCGGAGTACGACGCCTTGTACACAGGAGTGCCGACTACGACTCCATCGGCGCGGGCGAACAGCTCGGTCGCCTCGACGACGGCGGGATGCCGGAAGTCCGCGCCGAGCAGGGCCTCGGCCGGGATCGTACGGACGTCGAGCGCGATCACCTCATGTCCCTGGGCGGTCAGCCACTGATTCAGGTGGCGCAACAGGCGTCCGGTGCGCGAGGACGCGGAGGGGCTGCCGGAGACGGACAGAACGGTGGCCATGGGTACCTGGTTTCTCTGCGGGTGCCCGTCGGGCGAGCGTGACAGGAGGAGTCGGACGCGGGTGCAGACGGGCCTGTCCTGAGATCGAGGCCGGTCTCAGGGGGCGGAAGGGGATGACATCCAGACTTGCGCTCCGGCGCCCCTCGGGGTGCGGGAGCCGAGCGGGAGAATTCGGCGCCGGGCTTCAGCTGTCGATCAGCACGAACGGCGAGGCGGCGATTTCGCCGCCCGCGCGGTACCCGATCTCGATCACTGCGCGTCGAATTCCGGCAGCGGAATGAGAATTCGGTTCACACGCCAAGAGAAACCCGGCGGCCGGTGATCGGTGAGGATTCAGGCCTCGGGACAACAGGAAGCGCTGGAAACGCGCGCGAGGTCGACGTGGCGTCGCCTCGTGAGATCCAGTCCCATCATCATGCTGGTGATTGTGGCAATAGCCCGCGCGCACCGTCAAGGAAGATCCGGCCGTTCTCGCATGCCGGACCATTGAATTTCGCGAAGGTATGACAGGGAAAACCTTGAACCAGCTGGGTTCCCAGGCATTCTGTGACGGTGCGGACCGAACAACTCGAATACATGGCGGCAGTGACCCGGCTCGGTTCACTCCGCCGGGCGGCCGACGAACTGCGCCTGTTCCGGCCGGCGTCGAGTGAGACAGTGCGCAACCTGGAACAGGAACGCGGAGCAGACCTGCTGGAGCGCAGGTGCTTGGGCGCAGCGCTGAGCACGGCCGGCCGGGAAACAACATCGCATCAGCCGCATTGCCCTGTCCGGTGTGCGGCAGGAAGCGCGGTTTCCAGACCATCCTGTCACCGGCGAGGTCGGCAAGGTCGGCCAGGCGGGCCCGGAAGAGCGCGGAGATGGTGAAGCCGTCGTGATCGCCCCGTTGCGGGCAGGCGCAATGGCGGGGTGTATGACCCTGATCGCTCCGTCACCCAGCGGAGTGCATAACCAGTGCGGTTGTGTGCGGTGGAGGGTGGTGTAGGCGGCTTCCTGGGCAGATCCACATGGGATTCCTTCGGTATCCTGGCTGTTTCATCTGCGACAGGTGCCGTTGAGCGCCTCCGCGTGACACAGGTCCGCTGTCTTCTTCTTCCGAAGGCCTGTCGTCGGCTGGGTGCCCCTTCGCGGATCTGCGGCGCGCCCGTGCAGAGATGGGTTCTCGTCCGGTGTCCGCCTGATCCATGACATTCCCGGGCCATATCTCCCACGTCCGCATCGATAGCGAACGCTGACGCCCGCCGTGGTGCAAACAGAACTGCCGCGCCCCCGAGGCAATGAGGCGCGTCAGCGTTCTTTGGTGGTGGGCCGTCAGGCCAGGGTGACTTCGACTGGAAGGTGCTTGATGCCGTTGACGAAGTTGGAGCGGACGCGCGGGACTTCGCCGGTCAGGCGGATGTCGGCGAGGCGCGGGATCAGTTCCTCGAACATGATGCGGATCTCGGTGCGGGCGAGCAGGTTGCCCAGGCACAGGTGCGGGCTGCCCTTGCCGAAGGTGACGTGGTCGTTGTTCTCGCGGGCGACGTCGAAGTCGTAGGGGTTGCCGAAGACCTGCTCGTCGCGGTTGCCCGAGGCGTACCACATGACGACCTTGTCGCCCTCCTTGACCTGCTTGCCGCCGAGTTCGACGTTGCGGGTCGCCGTGCGCCGGAAGTGGTAGACGGGGGAGGCCCAGCGCAGGAACTCCTCGACCGCCGTGGGGATCAGGGACGGGTCGTCCTTGAGGCGGGCCAGCTGCTCGGGGTGCTGGAGCAGCGCGAGCATGGCGTGGGACATGGTGTGCCGGGTGGTCTCGTTGCCGGCGACCACCAGCAGGAGGAAGTAGTTGTCGAAGTCCTGCGACGAGAGCGGAACGCCGTCGCGCGGGGTCTCGTTGACGAGTCGGGAGACGATGTCCGTGCCGTTCTTGCCGCGGCGCTGGGATGCGAGGTCGCGGCCGTATTCGAAGACCTCCAGGGCGGCCGGGGAGCGGAAGGGCAGATCCTTGTACCTCTCGCTCTCGGCGCTCTCCAGCAGGACGTCCGCGTAGTCGGGGTCGGTGTTGCCGACCATGCGGTTGCCCCAGTCGATGAGCTGCTGGTTGTCCTCCGGCGGTACGTCGAGGAGCCGGGCCAGCACGTTGATGGGGAAGTCGGCGGACACCTCGTTGACGAAGTCGAAGGTGCCCTTGGGCAGGGCCGCGTCCAGGGTCTGCGCGGTCAGGCCGCGCAGGAAGTCGCTGTAGCCGTTGATGACGTTGGCCCCGAACTGGCGCTGGATGACGCTGCGCAGGGCCCGGTGGCGGACTCCGTCCATCTCCAGGATGGAGGCGCGCTTCTTGATCTGGTCGTCGTCGAGCTCTTCGAGGTTGACGAACTTCGTGGAGGTGAAGGTCTCGGGGTCGCGGTCGACGGTGGCGATGTCCGCGTGCCGGGTGACGGCCCAGAAGCCGGAGTTGGGTGCGTCCTCGGGGGTCCAGTGGACAGGGTCCTCGTGGCGCAGGGTGTGGAACATCCGCCAGGGCCTGGTGGGATCGGTGTAGTTGTCCAGGTCGGCGAGGTCGACGTCGCTCAGCGCGAGGGGCTCGGCAAGGCGCTCGCGCAGTTCGGCGGCGCTGGCGGGGGTGACGGGAACGGTGGGGCTGGTCATGATGGCAGGTTTCCTTGGGGGCTTCGGGGGATTACAGGTGGTAGGCGTATTCGGTGAACTCCCAGTCCGTGACATGCCGGCCGAAGCGTGCGAGTTCGTCGCGCTTGTACGTGAGGAAGGAAGTGGTGAAGGCCTTGCCGAGCACCTCGGTCAGGGCGGCATCCGCCTCCAGCGCGTCGAGCGCGGCGGACAGGGTCTGCGGGAGCAGGTCGGAACGGGATGTGTCGTAGCCGTAGCCCTCCAGGGGGGCCGGGGGTTCCTCGCCGGCCTGGACACCGAGCAGGGCCGCCGCGATCGTGCCCGCGATCAGCAGGTACGGGTTGGCGCTGGCGTCGCCGAGCCGGAGCTCCAGCCGGGCCCCGCTGCCGCGCTCAGGCGGGATGCGGACCATGGAGCTGCGGTTGTCGAGCCCCCAGTCGATCAGCCAGGGCGCGAGGGTGTCGGGACCGAAGCGTTTGTACGAGTTCACGGTCGGGTTGGCCAGCGCCGCGAGCGCGGGGGCATGGGCGAGGATGCCGGCCACGGCGTGCCGGGCGGTGGCGGAGAGGCCGTAGGGGTCCGCCGGGTCGTCGAAGGCGTTGCGGTCCTCGGCGTCGTCGCAGGACAGATGCAGATGGAAGCCGGAGCCGCCCGCGTCGCCGAAGGGCTTCGCCATGAAGGTGGCCATGTTGCCCTCCTGGCGGGCCAGTTCCTTCACGGCCGCCTTGAAACGGAAGGCACGGTCGGCGGCGTCCAGGGCGGCGGAGTGGGTCAGGTTGATCTCGTACTGTCCGCCGTCGAACTCGTGGTTGCCGGTGATCACGCCGAGCCCCAGTTCACGCAGGTGGCGCAGGGTCCGCAGCAGGTGGTTGCCGGGGTCTGCGCGCAGGCCGGCGGTGTAGACGGAGCCGGTGGTCTCGGGGGAGCGGCGCCAGCCGGTGGGTGTGCCGGGGGCGGGCTCCAGCAGGAAGTACTCCAGTTCGGGGCCGACTACGGGGCGCAGCCCCTGCTCGGTGGCCCGGGCCAGGACCGTGCGCAGCAGGTCGCGGGGCGATTCGGGCGCCGGGGCCCCGGTCGCCGGGTCGGTGACCTCGCCGAGACAGGCGGCGACGCCGGGCTCCCAGGGCAGGACGGCCAGGGTGGACAGGTCGGGGCGCACGGTCACGTCCGGCAGCCCGGCGTCCAGACCGCCCGCGACCGCGACCACATCGCCCTGCGGACTGGTGTGGTAGACGGCCCGGCAGAAGGCGAGGCCATGGTCGCAGGCCGCCGGCAGATGGTCCAGCAGGACGTCGCGGGCGCGGTCGGTGCCGATCAGATCGGGGTAGACGACCCTGACCACGTCGACGCCCTCGGCGGCGAGCCGCTCCATGTGCAGGCGGATGTCTGGAATATCGGATGCGTTCACCGATGTCTCCTTGGACGGGTGGGGCGATCCCCGCGCCTGGGGCCGTGGGGATGGGGTGACGCGAGCCGTGGCGCGGGGAGGGAGAAGGCCTCCAGGAGTAGCTCGTTTGAGCCCGAACGGTATGGAGAAGGACCCTCGTCCCGCAAGGGGGTCGTCGCAAAAAGTTATCCATCTGGACAGGTGTTGACCGCGGGTGGCCGGCTGCCTACCTTGTTTGAAGCCAAACGAGTTAGGGGTGCGGATTTCCGTTCACCTTTGGCCACGGGGGCCCGGCCGCACTCGCGCGGGTCCCCCTCACCTCCCCTCCTTTCCCGTACTCCGACGCCCACACCCTCAGGAGGACCGGCCGTGAAGGTCGTCGTCGACATGAACAAGTGCCAGGACCACGGCCAGTGCGTCTTCGCGGCCCCCGACGTCTTCTCGATGGACGAGGTCGGCCACCTGGCGTACGTGTCCGACCCGCACGACGCGCTGGGCGACGAGGTCGAAGAGGCCGCGGACGTGTGCCCGCTGCAGGCCATCCGGATCGAGGCCTGACATGGGCGGCCGTATCGTGGTCGCCGGCGCCTCGATGGGTGGCCTCCGGGCCGCCGAACAGCTGCGCGCGGCGGGCTGGACCGGTGCGATCACGGTCGTCGGCGACGAGCCCCACATGCCCTACAACCGGCCTCCGCTGTCCAAGGAGGTCCTGGCCGGCAAGGCCCCCTTCGAGTCGCTGGCCTTCACCCCGAAGGCCGCCGCCGCCGATGTGGAGTGGCGGCTCGGCGTGACGGTCGTCGAGGCCCGGCTCGACGAGCGCACGGTCGTGCTCGACGACGGCTCGCGGCTCTCCTACGACGGACTGGTCGTCGCCACCGGCATGCGGCCCCGGCGGTTGCGCTGCCCGGGTCCGCTCGCCGGTCGGCACACCGTCCGCACCCTCGACGACGCCCAGGGTCTGCGCGAGGAGCTGATCCGCTCCGGCGCCCGTGTCGTCGTGGTCGGCGCCGGATTCATCGGCTGCGAGGTCGCGGCCACCGCCGTGGGACTCGGCGTCCGTGAGGTCACCGTCGTCGATCCGCTGTCCCTGCCCATGGTGGGACCGCTCGGCGAACTGCTCGGGCAGGCCCTGCTCAAGCGGCACGAGGAGCGCGGGGTGCGCTTCGAACTCGGGGCGGGGGTCGCCGGGTTCGAGGGCGAGGACCGCGTCACCGGCGTCACCCTGGGTGACGGCACTGTGCTGCCCGCCGACGTGGTCGTGGAGTCGGTCGGCTCCGTCGCCAACGTCGAGTGGCTTCAGGGCAACGGCCTCGACCTCAGCGACGGCGTGCTCACCTGCGAGCAACTGCGGGTCGGCGGCCGACCCGAGGTCGTCGCGGTGGGCGACGTCGCCCGCTTCCCCAACGCCCGCTACGACGGCGTGCCCCGCCGCGTCGAGCACTGGTCGATCCCCGCGGACACGGCCAAGCACGCCGCGAAGGCGCTCGTCGCCCATCTCACCGGGAAGGAAGGGGAGTTGGCCCCCTTCGCGCCGCTGCCCACCTTCTGGAGCGACCAGCACGACTTCCGGCTCCAGTCCTTCGGCGCACCGGTGCTCGGCAAGGACGACGTCCGGATCCTCGACGGCGACCCGGAAGGCGACGTTCTCGTCGGCTACCACCGCGACGGCCGACTCGCCGGCGTCGTCGCGCTCGGCGGCCAGGCCGCCGCCATGGGTGCCGCCCGCTACCGCGCCCAGCTGCTGAAGCAGCCCGCTCTCGCCGTGTCCCTCCCCGTGTAAGGAACCCTCCCTCATGTCTGCTGTCCGTGGTTACTTCCACCCCAAGACGGAGACGGGCGCATCGTCGCTGATCCCGTCCCCGCCGTGGCGGTACTCGGGTGATCTGCTGACCGTCGAGTACCGCACCGACCCCGCGCGGGTGCGTGAACTGCTGCCCGAGCCGCTGGAGTTGGCCGAGGAGGACCCCGGCGCGGTCGCGCTGATCTGGGCCGACTGGCAGTCCTGCTCGGCGTCGGGGGAGGAGCTGCTGGATCCGGTGCTCTCGCAGTACAAGGAGGCGTTCGCGGTCGTGCGCTGCACGTACCGGGGGCAGACGTACTCGCGGTGCGTCTACATCTGGGTCGACAAGGACTTCGCGATCGCCCGGGGGCTGCACCAGGGCTATCCGAAGAAGCTCGGATCGATCCACCAGACGCGGCCGCACCCCTACGGGCCCGCTCCGCGGATCGAGGCCGGCGCCCGCTTCGGCGCGACCCTCGCCGCGGCGGACCGGCGTCTCGCCCAGACCGTGGTGACCCTGCGGGAACCCTCGGAGACGAGCGGCTTCGTCAACGGCCACCCCATGGCCCACCACCGCTGGCTGCCTTCGATCGAGAAGGGCAAGGGGCTCGCCCTGGACGAGCTGATCGAGTCCGGCGCCGCGTCCTTCGAGGGCGGTCAGGCGTGGGTGGGGGACGCGGAGCTGGAGCTGTTCGAGGCGCCCACCGAGGAGCTGGCCCGGCTGGAGATCCGGGAGCCGATCGCCGCGTACTACCGGCAGGTCGGGGTGGCCTGGGACGGCGGCCGCCTGCTGGAGTCCGGCACCTCGGGTGCCGAGTAACCCCCTTACGAGGCGAAGTTCTTCCACTACCTGATGATGGCCGGTGCCCTCGGCGAGCAGGCCTGCACCGCCCGGGCCCGGCGGTACGGCGAGTACGAGAACTCGATCGGCACCGGCCAGGTCCACCTCTGGTTCGACCGGCCCGCCGACGGCTGGACCGGCACGGAGACATCCGTGACCGCCGAGCCCCGCAACCCGCACCGCCGCTCCTAGGAAGGCCCGCCATGCCCGAATACCGCCGCATCCTCCTGGACGGCGCCGCCGTCCAGGTCACCGTCGACGGGGACGAACTCGTCGCCGGGGACGGGCGTCGCGTGAAGACCGACGACGCCCTGCATCTGCCGCCGGTCGTGCCGTCGAAGGTGATCGCCGTCCATCTCAACCACCGCAGCCGCGTCGACGAGTTCCAGATCCGGCTGCCCGACACCCCGACCTACTTCCACAAGCCGACCTCCTCCCTCAACTCCCACAAGGGCGCGATCGTCCGGCCCGAGGGCTGCAAGTGGCTCAACTACGAGGGCGAGGTCGCCATCGGGATCGGGCGGACCGCGCGGAACGTCTCGCCGGCCGAGGCGGGGGAGTACATCGCCGGGTACACCATCGCCAACGACTACGGGCTGCACGACTTCCGGGACACCGACGCCGGGTCCATGCTGCGGGTGAAGGGGTCGGACACGCTGTGCCCGCTCGGCCCGGGGCTGGTCACCGACTGGGACTTCCACGGCAAGCGGCTGCGTACGTACGTCAACGGCGAGGTCGTCCAGGACGGTTCGACCGACGAGATGAAGTGGGACATGCACTATCTCGTGGCCGACATCGCCCGGACCATCACCCTGTATCCCGGTGACGTGCTGCTGTCCGGGACCCCGGCCAACTCGCGGCCGGTCCAGCCGGGTGATGTCGTCGAGGTGGAGGTGGAGGGGCTCGGGCGGCTGACCAACCACATCGTCACCGGGCCCACCCCGATCCGCAGCGACGTCGGCGCGCAGCCCACCGAGTCCGAGGAAGTGCTGTCCACCGCGCTGGGCGGCGACTGGGAGTTCCGTGGCATCCGCCCACCCCGGCGATGACGCCGCCGGTATGAGACCGCGCCGCACCGGGCCTGACGGAAGAGGTCGCCCGGTGCGGTGCTGTCACGACTATGGGCCGCTCGCTGCCGACCGTGCCGGAGGGCCCGCCGGGCCGGCGGAGTGCCGGGTAGGGTCGCAGACAGGACCGAACCCGCCGAGACCCCGGAAGACCCCGAGCCACGCAGACGCATGAACTACGGGGAGGGCCGGGAGGCCCTGTTGAACGCGGCCGTGCGAGTGGTGGCCCTGGGCGGGCTGCGCAAACTGACCTACCGACGGTCGTTCAGGACGCGGGGACCACCCATGGTCTGGTCGTCCATCACTTCGGCTCGCGTGACGCGCTGATCGAGGAGGCCCTCGCGCACGCTGTCCACACCTCGCTGGACATCAGCGCGCTGGAACCCGGTACCGGCGAGGTCACGGACTTCTCGGCGGTCGTGTCGGAGATCGTAATCACTGATCCGGACATACGGGCGTTCCAGTAAGAGCTGCTGCCGGACGGCCGACGCCGATGAGACCTGCGGACCGGCTGAAGCACGGCACGGTGCGGTCCGGCGGCTGATCCGGCCGTCCGGTGCGGCCTCACCGCGGGCATCACCGGACGACGGCGACCTCGTCGACGCCGGTCAGCGGCTCTCGGCCGGATGCACCATGTCGTCCAGGAACCTGTCCACCAGCCACGCCGGGCGTTCTCACGGGCCGCAGGTGCCATGGCGTGGTTGCGGGCAAGCGACTCGTCCGCTGCCACGCCGACCCGCTCGCACTGCCGCCGGCCACGGAGGTCGAGGTTCGCCTGGACCGCCGAAACGGTGATCTCCGGATGGAACTCCACCCCGAGCGGGCGTCCGGCCCGGAACGCCTTCCCACCTCGTGTTGCAGGCGAGCTCGGTGGCCCTGAGGGCAGGACGCAGCGGTCGTAGTGCCAGGAACCACGGGCCGGACGGCACGAGGGCGGGGTCGACCGTGTCGACGTCGAACCAGCCGATCTCAGTGGGCCGGGCTTCTCCACCGGCCCCGGAGCCGATCACCGTCTCGTCGTGGACCGACCAGGGGCCCCGGCGAGACGATCACGTCCCCGCCGGCGACGTCGGGGAAGCAGGGCACATCGGGTGCGTGGTGACGGCGACGGCCACGGCGGCCAGGTCGTCTCCGCGTTCCGCGGGCCGGCCGCTGACCGGCCCCGGGGCCGTCACGTAGTCGCGCTCTGGACAAGGAGTGCGCGCACTGTGCGCTTCCTTCCCGGCCTCCATGGATCACCCGGATCAATGCCATGAGCCCTTGTGAAGGCTCTCGGCACATCATATCGTTTGGGAGCAAATAGGTATTTGTCCGGAGGTTCCGCATGCTGGACATCACCCACGAGGAGTGGCTGCGCCGAGCCAAGGCACTGGACCTGTCCGGCCTGCATCACATCGACGGCGCCGACGAGGGCGCGGAAGAGGTGGCCGCGGCCGTGGCCGCCGCCCGCCGCGCCTTCGACTCCGGCCCCCGGCCGCGGCTCGCACCCGCCGACCGAGGCCGGATGCTGCTGCGCATCGCCGATCTGCTCGAAAAGCGGCGCGCGGAGCTGGCGTTGACCGTCAGCCTGGAGATGGGCAAGCCGATCACCAACCCGTACGACATCGAACTGCGGGCCGTGATCACCACATTCCGCTGGTACGGGCAGCCGGCCGACAAGCTGCCCGACGAGTCGCTCCACACCGCCTCGGACGCCCTCGCGCAGGTCACCCCGGAGCCGGCGCGTCGCCGGTGCGGTCGTGCCGTGGAACTTCCCCCTGACCCTGGCCGGCGGGAAGACAGCCCCGGCACTCGCCGCGGGCTGCGCCGTCGTACCGAAGCCGTCGGAGAACTCACCCCTGTCGGCCCTGCTGCTCGGGCGCAGGACGCGGCTGCGGTCTTCGCCGCCACCGGCGGGCTGGTCACAACGCGGCCCTGGGGGCACGACGGCGACCCGGTGGAGCGACACACCTACGAGAGGCGGGGATGAGCGACCGCATCGACGACTTCCTACCAGGCGGTTTCGTTACGACTCCCTAGCGAGCGAGGAGGACATGGCGTGACAGTCCATGCCTCGGACGACCAGCACCGACCGGGATACGGCGCAGGGCGCAACGCGCTGCTGACGGCGGCCGTGCCCCACGGCCACGGCCTGGTCGTCCACCACTTCGGCACCCGGGACATCCTGCTGGAACAGGCCCTGTGCTGGGCAGTCGACCACAGCATCGAGACGGTGTCGCTGATCCCGGCGAGCGGCAGGCTGGAGGACTTCGCCGCCTTCCTGGCCGACTTCGTGGCCGGCTGTCCCGACCTGCAGGCCGTCCCGTACGAGCTGAAGGCGGAGGCGAGCCGGCGACCCGAGCCGCGGCCCCACGTGGACATGCTGCACGACGCGTACCGGCGCGCGGTCCGCGAGGCGCTGGCCTGCTTCAGGGGCGACGAGGGGATGACGGAGACCGTCTTCGCGGCCCTGGAAGGTCTCATCTTCCAGCAGGTCACCTCTGGAGACATCCGATGCACCCGGGAAGGCACCGCGGCGCTGCGCCAGCTCCTGGCGGCTCGCCGCGCGCAGCCGCCGTCCGTCATCTACGGCAGTACATTGTTCAGGAGAACGGACCAAACGGCACCCGCACCACGCACACCTGGCACAGCCATGACACGTCTCATCGGCCCACAAGGAGCAAGGCCGGAGCAGCACGGCGCCAGCCGAGGGCTCGGCCGTGACTCCTTGACGGCCGGACGGGCGAGCGCGGTACTGGACGACCGGATGCGGATCATCGGCTGGAGTGCGCAGGCCGAGGCGCTGTTCGGATACACGCCATCCGAGGTCCTGGGGCGTTGCGCCGACGAGGTCCTCGCGGACACGGTGACGGCCGCCCGTCTGTCCCCGGATCCGGGCGACTCCGGAGCGCCGGACGGGAGCACACCGTACGGCATCCGGTCGGTGCGCCATCGCGACGGCGCATCGGTGCCCGTCGCCGTCGCCCTCGACCCTCTCACACACGGCGTCGGCGGGGCTGCCTGGCTGGTCGTGGCGATGGACGTGCGCCTGCTGCGGCAGCGCGCCATCGACCGGGCCATGCTTGACGGACTTCACCGCCAGTCGCCGATCCAGCTGGTTGTCTACGACACCGACTCCCGCGTCCGGTGGATCAACAAGGCCATCGAGAAGCAGTTCGGTGTGACGCTGGAGGAGGTCGCGGGGCGCTATGTGCACGACATCCTGCCGGAGGGGGTGCTGCTCACCGAGGACGGCGGGACATTGAAGGACGTCGAGCGCCCCATTCGACAGGTACTGCGCACCGGTGAACCGGTGATCGACATCCGGTACCGCAGCGCCACCCGGCTCGACCCCGACCACGACCACGTCTGGTCCCTCTCCTATTTCCTGCTGCAGGACGAGTCCGGCCACGCGGTGGGCGTCTGTGAAGCCGGCCTGGACATCACCGACCGCTATGTGACGCGACAGCGCCTGGCTTTGCTGAGCCGGGCCGGCGGCAGCATCGGCCGGACCCTGGACATCCAGGGGACTGCGGAGGATCTGGCAAGGCTCGTGGTCCCCGACTTCGCCGACACGGTGACCGTGGACCTGCTGGAGCCGGTCCTCAACGGCCAGGAGCCCCCGACCGCCGGACATGGCACCGGTCCGCCGCCAGCTCTGTGCCGGATGGCCCAGCATGTCCGCGACGCGGCCTCCGACGCCACGGGAACGGCCGCGGACGCCCTGAACGACGTACGGCTGCGCTGCCTGTCGGACGCCGCCCCCGTCACCGATCCGGTCACCAGAGCGCTCGCCGTGCCGCTGACGGCCCGGGGTGCCGTCCTGGGCGCGGCGGTGTTCCAGCGGGCCGCGCCGCGCGACCCGTTCGATACCGAGGAGACCGCTCTCGCCGGGGAACTGGTGTCCCGGACCGCGGTCTGCGTGGACAACGCCCGGCGGTATGCGCGCGAGCACGCCACCGCGCTGACCCTGCAGCGCGACCTGCTGCCCCGTGGCCTGGCGCGGCCGGCCGGAGTGGAGGTCGCCCACCGCTACCTGCCGACGGCAGGTCCCTCCGGAGTCGGAGGTGACTGGTACGACGTCATCCCGCTCTCCGGGGCCAGGGTGGGCCTGGTGGTCGGCGACGTGGCTGGGCACGGACTCGGCGCCGCCGCCACCATGGGACGACTCCGCACCACGGTCAGCGCCCTCGCCGCGTTGGATCTCCCGCCGGACGAGTTGTTGGCGCGCCTGGACGATCTGGTGGCCCGCCCGAACGCACCACAGCTCACGGACACCGGGGACGACGTGGAGGACCAGGCACTGGGTGTGACCTGCCTGTACGCCATCTACGATCCGGTATCGCGGACCTGCGTCCTAGCCCGCGCAGGTCACCCCCAGCCGGTCCTGGTCATGCCCGACAGGCATGCCGAGACCGTGGAAGTACCCGCCGGTCCGCCGCTCGGCCTCGGGGGCCTCCCGTTCGAGAGCGTCGCCCTGGAACTGCCGGAAGGCAGCACCCTGGCCCTGTTCACCAACGGCCTCGTCGAGAGCCGCGCTCGCGACATCGATCTCGGTGTCCGCGCCCTGTGCGACACGCTCTCCCATCTAGGTGCCGGACCCCTGGAGGACACCTGCGCGGCGGTCGTCGGCGAGCTGCTGCCCCGGCCCCCCGAGGACGACGCTGCCCTGCTCCTGGTGCGCGTGCACGCCTTGCCGGAGCATCTGGTGGCGACCTGGGACATCCCCGCCGACCCGGGCGAGGTGGCCCGCGCTCGGATGCTCGCCTGCCGCCAGCTGGCCGAGTGGGACGTACCCGACGAGGCGGCCTTCGTCGTCGAACTCGTCGTCAGCGAACTCGTCACCAACGCCATCCGGTACGGCGGAGCCCCGGTCCAGCTGCGGCTCATCCGAGAACGCGGGCTTATCGTGGAGGTCTCGGACAGCGGCCACACCTCCCCGCACCTGCGCAGGGCCGCTACGGAGGACGAGGGTGGCCGGGGCCTGTTCCTAGTGGCGCAGCTGACCGAACGCTGGGGCACGCGTTACACGCCGACCGGTAAGACAATCTGGACTGAAACGCCTCTGACCCCGCCCGAGTTGCCGAAGCTTCTCGCCGACGACGCGTTGTCCCTGTGACGGCGACGGGTACCCAGCCCTTCGGACGCCGGCCGCTGCGGCGAGGGGCCGGCTCGGCATCGTCGAGGGGAGCCAGGCGGCGCTCCGCACCGTGCTCCCCGACCTGTCGCAGCCCGTCCGTGACGCGCGTGATCCACACCGGCCAACTCGGGCCGCTCAGGCGGCAGATCCTGTCGACTGCCTCTGGTTGCCACTGAGCGACCCGGGGTGAATCGGGGTCGAATCCGAGCGGTTTCCTCTGACTGCCTCCGATCGCCTTTGCGGCCAGTCCTAGCAGGTCACAGCCTCATCGCCGCGCATGAGCGCTGGTCAGAAAGATGCGCCAGCTGTACGACTGGTTCCTGGCGAAGGCGGCGATGTGCGGCATGGCGTTCGGCTCCCGTGGTTGGGGCGTGGCGACATCGTCGGGACGGGGTGCACGGGGCGCAATACGGCTTCCGTTTCGCGGAAGGGTGCTTGGAAAGTTCCTGGTGAGAGCCTTGATGTGAGGCGTCGTGCCGCCGCCCGCTGGTGGCGGAGACAGCAGCCGTGCCGTGTGCCTGCACTGTCGGGCGATGTTGATCCGCGACCATTCAATTGCGAGCTATGTTCTTAATAGTTCTTTTGCGCCACTTACTTGGCGGTATACGGCTGGTGCAGCGGCAGAAGTTAGATATCCGCATATCAAGAAGGAGCGTTGCTCTGATCGGGGGCTTCCGGGGCGAATCCGGGTCGACTTTGCCCTCCCCGGGTGTTTTCGCAGTTCACGGTCGTGATCGGAAGACGTAACCGGGTGACTGTGGAAGCGGCCGTTGAGCCCTGCAGCCTGGGCTGCGGTCGCCAGCAGGTTCTTGGTCTGCTTGTAGCACATCGTCCGCGAAGTGCTGACCAGCATAGATGGTCAACGTGGTCGCTGAGAGGCGGCATCTGGTCCGAGTATGGTCCGGATCTTGTTCGTTGGGTGGTGATGTGCGCGCTCGTTCGAGAACCCAAGTTGGCAACTTGATGAGACAGCTGCAGGTGCGGGAAAATTAGACGCAGGCCGTCTGGCTGTCGGTCGTCGCGTTGGGACCGTCCCCGCGGGTGCGGGGCGCCATGCTGGTGTCCGTCTCTTACGCCCTGGGATAGTGGCGGTAGCTCTCCGGGATCGCCGAGGACCGCAACAACGGCGTCGAGATCCAGTACTGCGGCTCGCATGCGAGTGCCGGTCGCCCACTGGGGCCGATCGAGGGTCACAACGAGAAGGTCCCCAAGGCGAAGACCATCAAGGTCGATGGTGGCGATCGTTCCGCAGGGCGCCCCAGGATCGCAACCCCTTGCGATATGGCGCGTCGCCCTTCAGGCGGAGGTTCGCAGGGTGAGATCGGCGCCGACGTGATGCATAAGAGGACATTCGCGACGGTTTCCCGCCCATGGCCGACAGCCCTGCCGACGGCCGGCCCTGAACCGGGCTTTCGCCGGACGCGGCGCTCCGCCGCATTGGCGGAGTGTCGGCCTACGTCCTGAAGCGCCTGTCTACCCGCGGGCCCAGACTGCCCGAGCGCTGCAAGACTTTCGGCAAGCTGGAGGCGGCTTGCCGAGTGTTCTGTGAGGTGGTCAACTCCCTCATTCATCGCTCGACTCGACGCAAAACAGGTTGAGCTGCTCGCAGAGGAACGTCAGCCGACGGTGGACGGCTGTACGCGGATCACCGTCCAGTCGACCTCCGGAGCGAGCACGGCTGCCTGCTCCAGTTCTGCCTCACCGCCGATGAGTTCGCGTGCTATCTCTCCAACGGCCCACGTGGGTGTGTTGGCAGCGAGCACCCGGCCCTCGCCGGTGAGCACCACCGCTTCGCCGCCGAGGAGCTTGAGGGACGGCATGACGATCTGCTCGAAGGCGGTCACCGGGACGTCTGCCCCGACGACGCCGACGAATTCGCCGTGCACCAGCAACGGCCGTGTGAACGTCAGGATGTAGAGACCGGCGCAGTGCAGATCGACGTACGGCCCCATGACCGTGCCGTGCCCCTCGTCACGAGGGATCACGAACCACGGCTTGAGGGTGTAGTCGTAGAAGCTCTCACTGCGCGGATCGAGGTTCAGTCGCAGGGGCCGGCAGTCCTGCTCGCCGGCCTGCTGCCACCACTCGAGATGCAGGGCCGCGTCGGCCAGGGTGCCGGGGGCCATGACCACGCCCGCGCCGTTGAACCGCTCTCCCTGCCGCCTCAGCAGCCCCTGGATCGTAGGTCGCAGCGCGGCCAGGTCGCTCGTCCCGGGATTCCCGCCCTCGGGGCCGGCCGTGTGCAGGTGCGCTCGTGCCTCTGCCTCCAGTTCGGCCAGCGCTGAGAAGACGGAGTCCACCCCCGTTCGGATGGATTCGCTGCACTGGACGATGCCGGTGGCTGGGGTGCTGGTCATCACTGTGCTCCGTCAAGGAGGGCGGCGTGGGTGCGCCACCGGGTCAGGCGTCGGTCAACCGTAGGTGCGTACGGACCAGATGGCGAGCGCCGGTGACCGTGTGTTCCTCGGCCAGGCGGCGTGCTTCCGCCGCGTCCCCGGCCACGATGGCCACCAGGATCTCGTGGTGCTGATCGGCGAAGGCCGCGGCGTCGGGGCCGTCTCCTCCCGGCAGCCACAGGAGCGGACCGAGTTCCGACTGCAGCCGCACCTCCAGTCGCGTCAGCCGGACGGACTGGGCGGCGACGGCCACCTCGATGTGGAAGCGGGCATCGGCCTTGCGCCTCTCGGCGGGGGAATCGGCCTTCCTCAATGCGGTGACCAGGCGGTCCAGACTCCTCGCCAGGTCGGAAGGAGCGCGCTCGGCGGCGAAGCGGGCAGCGGTGCCCGAGACGGCCAGCTGCTCGTCGCCGAGGTCGCGCAACTCCGAGATGCCGAGTTCCTTCAGACGGAGCTGGTGGATCCTGGCCAGCCCTGTCTCCGGGCTGCGGATGAAACTCCCGCCGTTGCGGCCGCGCCGGGTCTCCACCAGGCCCTGCTCACGCAGGATCGCCAAGGCCTCACGGACGGTGCCGTTGGCGACGCCGAGCTGGCAGGCGAGGTCGCTCTCGCTCGGGAGCTGCTCCCCGTCGGCCATCAGTCCGATGGTGACCGCCTCGGCGATGCGGCGGACCACCATGTCCGCCCGCCCGGAGTCGCTCAGGGGCGCGAAGACGGCGCTCAACACCGGCGAGCGGCCGTCCACTGCTGTCACGGCCCCTCCTCGAAGCTTGCGGATCGGTGACGAGAGATCGTCTGCAGGCTATCAGTCAAACCATTGTCCTTTGAACTTCAATGTAGTAGGTTTTCGCCCACTCAAGATGCCGGACTCTCCGCCGGCCCTCGTCGGCCTCCCCCAGGGCCTGGTCCCGCCGACTCCGACGCAGCAGCGTCATTCCTTCCAAGGAGCCCGTCGATGAGCGATGCCACGCAGTCCCCGCCGTCACCCGCAGACACCGACGCCCAGCGCCTCGCCGCACTCGGTTACGAGTCCGAGTTCAAGCGGGACATGAGCCTGTGGGCCAACTTCTCACTGGGATTCACCTATCTCTCGCCCGTCGTGGGCGTCTACACCCTCTTCGCCGCGTCCCTGATGGCGGGCGGCCCGCCGATGATCTGGGCCTTCGTGATCGCGGGAGTCGGCCAGCTCCTGGTCGCGCTGGTCTTCAGCGAGGTCGTCGCGCAGTTCCCAGTGGCCGGCGGCGTCTACCCGTGGGCGCGACGGCTGTGGGGACGCAAGTGGGGCTGGATGACCGGATGGATCTATCTCCTCGCACTGCTGTCCACCATCTCGGCGGTCGCCTACGGCGCCGGACCGTACGTGGCCGCGGTGTTCGGCTTCGCCTCCAGCACCACGTCCACGATCGTGTGTGCTCTGGCCCTCCTCCTGCTCGCGACCGTCATCAACTTCGGCGGCACGAAGGTGCTCTCCGCCGTCGCCGTGTTCGGTTTCGTGGCCGAGATCGTCGGCGCCGTCGTGGTGGGCGCCTGGCTGCTGATCGCCAACCGGCATCACGGCCTGGGCGTACTGTTCGACGGCTTCGGGTCCCAGGGCGGGCACTCGTACTTCTACGCCTTCGCGGCGGCCTCGCTCATCGGCGTCTTCCAGTACTACGGCTTCGAGGCGTGTGGCGACGTCGCCGAGGAGGTGCCCAACCCGGGACGGCGCATCCCGACCTCGATGCGGCGCACCATCTACATCGGCGGCGCCGCCGCGACAGCGGTGTGTCTGGCCCTCATTCTCTCCGTCAGCGACTTCGGCGCGGTGATCTCGGGCAAGGACGCAGACCCGGTGACCACCGTGCTCACCGGCGCGTTCGGCAGCGGGGGCGCCCGCGTGGTCCTGGTGGTCGTCCTGCTCTCCTTCATCTCCTGCGCGATGAGCCTCCAGGCTGCCGCCAGCCGTCTGACCTACTCCTTCGCCCGCGACCGGATGATCATCGGCAGCCGTGTCCTGTCGACCTTCTCCGAGCGGCTCCGGGTACCGCCGTACGCGTTGCTGCTCGCGGCGGTTCTCCCCGGACTGATCATCGTGGGTTCCGCGTACTCCGCCGACGCCCTGGTGAAGATCATCTCCTTCTCCACCCTCGGCATCTACCTGGCCTTCCAGATGGTGGTCCTCGCCTCACTGCGGGCGCGACTGCGCGGCTGGCGGCCGTCCGGCGACTACCAGCTCGGGCGCTGGGCACTTCCGGTCACGATCGGCGCCCTCGTCTACGGCATCGTCGCGCTGGTCAACATCAGCTGGCCGCGCACTCCCGGTACGCCCTGGTACGACAACTACATCGTGCTGGTCAGCGGTGCCGTCGTCATCGGCGTCGGAGCCCTGTACATGGCGGTGTCCAAGCCGCACGAGCGTGGGGACGCCCCGGCCGGCGACGCGCTGCCCGCAGGGGACGTGTCGGAGCCGTCCGCGTCGGCCGCCTCGGTCTGAAGCGTTCCGCCGGCCCGGAACCACACCCCGCTACCCATACGGCCGTCCCGCCTGGCGGGACGGCACAATCCGAAGGTGGAGACGAACATGTCCACAACCCTGCCCACGAAGGCACTCGTCGACGGCTTTTGGCAGGACGGCGGTGCGGGCACGTTCCCCGTGCACTCCCCGCAGTCCGGCGAGGTGATCGCGGAGGTCACCCGCTGCGACGCCGAGGACGCCGAGCGCGCCGTGGCAGCCGCCCGCAGGGCACAGCCGCAGTGGGCCGCGACGCCCCTCATCGAGCGCGTCAAGATCCTGCGCCGCGTCCACGCGCTCTTCGCGGAGCGGGCCGAGGACGTCGCCCGGGTGCTGACCCTGGAGATCGGCAAGACCGTCGCGGAGGCCCGTGAGGAGGTCATCGAGTACGCGGCCCCCGCCTGGCAGAAGGCCGGTGAGGAGGTACTGCGGCACCGAGGCCTGTCGTTCCCCTCCACGCAGGAGCAGACGAACAACAAGCGGCTGGTCCTGAACCACCGCCCGCTGGGCGTCGTCGGCGTCGTCACTCCCTACAACTTCCCCACCGACATCTCCTCCATCGCTCTGGCGCACATCGTCGCCGCCGGCAACACGGCCGTCTGGAAGCCCTCGGAGTACGCCCCGATCAGCTGCAACCTGGTGGCGGAGATCTTCACCGAGGCGGGTCTGCCCGACGGTGTGATCAACGTGGTGCACGGTTTCGGCGACGTCGGGGCTGCCATCGTCGAACACCCCGGCGTCGACGGTCTGTTCTTCACCGGCTCCACGGCCACCGGCGAACGCATCGCCCGCGCCGCCGCCCTGCGCCCGCACCTGCTCGAACTCGGCGGCGACGGGCCGTTCATCATCCTGCCCGACGCGGACATCGACGCCGCGGTGGAGGCGGCGGTCAACGGCTGTTTCTACTTCGCGGGACAGGTCTGCACGTCGGCCGAACGCCTCCTGGTCCACGCGGACGTCCACGACGAGTTCGTGAGCAAGCTCATCGCCCGTGCCGCTCAGCTCCGCGTCGGTGACCCGGCGCTGGAGGAGACCGACATGGGGCCCGTGCGCAACGAGGCCAGCCTGCGGCGTATCGCCGAGCATGTGGCGGACGCCCGCGAGAAGGGCGCGGACATCGTGCAGTTCGGCAAGGAGGAAGGACTCTTCTTCCCCGCCACGATCCTCACCGGTGTCACGACCGGGATGCGGATCGCCCAGGAGGAGACCTTCGGTCCGGTCGCCCCCGTCATCAAGGTCTCCTCGGTGAGCGAGGCCGTGGAGATCGCCAACTCCACCGACCTCGGGCTGATCGCCTCCCTGTGGACCCGGGACCTGGCCACGGCCTGGCGGGTCGGGGAAGCCCTCCAGCACGGCACCGTCAACATCAACGAGACCAGTAACTACTGGGACCAGCTCGCTCCCTTCGGCGGCACCGGCAAGAGCGGTGTCGGCCGCGAGCTCTCCGGCTGGTTCCTCGACACCTTCACCGAGTCCAAGCTGCTCGTCTTCGACCTCGGGGACGGGGAACTGCGTTACGACCGCCGTGCCGAAGGGGGCTGGTGACCATGGCGTGGCTCCGTTCTGTCGCCGTCCCCGCGGCAACCCTGTGCGTGGTCGCCGCGGTCGGTTTCTCGGTGGCACAGGCGGCTCCGCAGTCCCAGGGCCGGCACCAGCGGGCCACCACCCTCGCCGTCGTCGAGCACGCCGACACCGACACGGTCGTCGACCTCGGGCCGCGCGGCGACAGCCTCGGTGACACGCTGGCCTTCGGCAACCCCGTCTACAGCACGTCCGGCACCCGGATCGGCAGCGACCAGGGCTCCTGTGTGCGCACCAAGGTCGGCACGGCGTGGGAATGCAGCTGGACGACGACGCTGAACGGCGGTTCCCTCGTCGTACAGGGCCCGTTCTACGACGCCGCCGACTCCACCCTCGCCATCACCGGGGGAACTGGCAGGTGGAGCGGGGCACATGGGCAGATGCAGCTGCACGCCCTCGACGCCAAGGGAAGCGCGTACCACTTCACGTTCCGCGTGGAGGATTGAGAGATACCTTCAAAAAGGGAAGTCATGGGACGGTGAGCACGATGGGTGTACCCCTGCTCTGGCTGCTACGGCATCAGGATCTGCGGCTCAAGGTGCTGGCGGGCCGCGGCGGCCTGGACCGGGACGTGGTCTGGGCACACAGCATCGAGCTCGCCGATCCCGCACCGTGGCTGAGCGGTGGCGAATTGGTGCTCACCACCGGCCTCCGCCTGGCGGCGGAGGCCGAGGCGTGCGAGGACTACGTCGCCCGCCTCGTGAAGGTGGGGGTGGCCGCCGTGGGTTTCGGGATCGGCCTCTCCCACGGGCAGGTGCCCGAGGCGCTCGTGCGCGCGGCCGAGGAGGCGGGACTCCCGCTGCTGGAGGTACCGCTGCCGACACCGTTCGTGGCGGTCACCAGGGCGGTCATGGAACGTCTGGCCCAACAGCAGTACGACGGCGTCGTCCAGGCGTCCCGCATCCAGCCGCGGATGACCCGGGCGGCGCTGCACGGCGGGGCTCAGGCGGTGGTGCGGGAGCTGGCCGTCTCCATCGGCACGTCCGTCGTCCTGCTGGACCAGGAGAGCAAGGCGCGCGCGGCTCACCCGCCCGGAGCCGCGGTCTCCGGCGCGGCGCTCGGCACTCCGGAGCAGGTGACTGCCGCGGTGAGCAGCGGCCGGGACGGTACGACGGCTGTGCAGCAGGTCCGTGTGGGACCGCGGGTCCATGGCCGGCTGGTCGTGGTGGCCGACCGGGCTCTCACACCGGTCGACCATCTCCTGCTCGGCCACGCGGCCTCGCTGATCGCCCTGGAAGCGGAGAAGCCCCTGCGGCTCCGCGACGAACAGAACCGGGTCAACGGGCTGTTCCTGCGGCTGCTGCTGGACGGCACCGTCACGGCGCCGGCCGCCACGGAGCACTTGGCCGAGGCGGGGTTTCCCGCACGCGACGGCATCCGTGTCCTCGCCCTGCGCGGGGCCGGCCCGCGGCGGATGCTTCAGGCCGTCGGCAACGAGCTGGCCGAAGGCGGCCTGCCGTTGTTCGGCCGGGCGCATGCCGACTACGCGGTGGTCCTGCTGCCGGCCGGGCACACGCGCACGGCACGGACGGCCACGGACGGCGCGTGTGCCCGGCTGAACCGACCCCTTCGGGCCGGCCTGAGCGCGGTGCACGAGCCGGACGAAGGGCCCGCGGC
This sequence comes from Streptomyces sp. NPDC090088, assembly GCF_044747345.1. Lineage (NCBI taxonomy): Bacteria > Bacillati > Actinomycetota > Actinomycetes > Kitasatosporales > Streptomycetaceae > Streptomyces > Streptomyces sp. NPDC090088. The sequence continues at coordinate 114,381 of NZ_JBIVDZ010000010.1, forward strand.
GCTGACCGAGGCACTGAACGCCGCCTCGACAGCCGAGGCGCGGGGCAGCACCGAGGTCGTGTCGTTCGAGTCGCTGGCCGGCCGACTGCTCGCCGCGCTGCCGGAGACGAGGAAGATCCTCATCGAGCTCGCCGAGACCCAGCTGGCTCCTCTCACCGCGCACGACGGCGAACACGGCACTGACCTGCTCGTCTCACTGCGCGCCTTTCTGGAGCACAACGGGCAGTGGGAGGCGGCCTCGGCGGTGCTGGGCGTACACCGGCACACCCTGCGCAGCCGCATGGAGCGGGTGCGGAGCCTCTTGGCCGCGGACCTCGACTCGGCTCACACGCGCGCCGAACTCCTGCTGGCGCTGTCCGCGTGGCAGGAGCCCGGCGTCGTCGGTCGAGGCCGCTGAGGGATGCTCAGGCGGCCGAGGCCAGCTCCTTGGCGATGGCGTCGCCGAGGATCGACAGCCCTTCCTTGAGGAGATCGTCGGAGATCGACAGCGGTGGCAGGAACCGCAGGACATTGCCGTAGCTGCCCGCCGTCAGCACCAACAGCCCCTCGCCGTGGCAGCGCCTGGCCACCCGTGCGGCGAGGTCGGGATCGGGGACGCGGTCGCCTTCCGGTTCCACCAGCTCGATCGCGATCATGGCGCCCCTGCCCCGGACGTCTCCGACGGCCGGATGCCGGTCGCCGAGCTCACCGAGGAACGCGAGCATGGCGTCACCGATCGCCCTGGCCCGCCCCAGCAGCCCGTGCGCCTCGATCTCCTCGAAGACGCCGAGCGCCGCCTCACAGGCCACGGGGTTGCCGCTGAAGGTGCCGCCGAGCCCGCCGGCCGGCACGGCGTCCATCAGCTCCGCGCGACCGGTCACCGCGCCCAGTGGCAGACCTCCCGCGAGGCCCTTGGCGGTGGTGATCAGATCCGGCCGGATCCCTTCGTGCTCGCAGGCGAACATCTGGCCGGTGCGCGCGATGCCTGCCTGGATCTCGTCGACGATCAGCAGAATGCCCCGGGCCTGGCAGATGTCCGCGACGCGGGCGAGGAACCCCGGAGCCGGTATGACGAAACCACCCTCGCCCTGGATCGGCTCCACCAGCACGGCCGCCACGTTGTCCGCGCCCACCTGCCGGTCGAGCAGATCCGCGAGGGCGTCCGCCGCCTCCTCGGCACAGTTCTCGGGGCCGGTCGGCCAGCGGTACGGGTACGCCATCGGGGCCCGGTGGACCTCGGGAGCGAAGGGGCCGAACCCCTGCTTGTAGGGCTTGTTCTTGGCCGTGAGGCTCATGGTCAGCAGCGTGCGTCCGTGGAAGGCGTGGTCGAAGACGACGATGCCGGGGCGGCCGGTGGCGGCGCGGGCGATCTTGACGGCGTTCTCCACCGCCTCGGCGCCGGAGTTCACCAGGATCGTGCGCTTCTCGCCGGGAACCGGTGCCAGCTCGTTCAGCTTCTCGCACACGTCCAAGTACGACTCGTACGGATTGACCAGGAAACAGGTGTGGGTGAACCGGCGCAGCTGAGCGGCGGCCCGCTCCGCCACCGCGGGGGCGGAGTTGCCGACCGTGGTCACCGCGATGCCGCTGCCGAAGTCGATGAGGGAGTTGCCGTCCACGTCGACGATCACGCCGCCTCCGGCGGCCTCCACGAACACGGGCAGGGTGGAGCCGACGCCGGCCGGCACCAGCCGGCTCTGACGGGCGAGGAGTTCACGCGAACGCGGGCCCGGGATCTCGCTCACGACGCGCCGGACCTGCGCGAGGTCGGGGCCGCCGGCCGGCCTGGAAGCTCCGGACATGAATCGCCCTCCGAGGTGTGCGGGTGCTGGGAACGCCGAGCCAAGCACCGTCGGAGTCGCAAGGCGATGGACGGATCGGAGTGCACCCACCGGCCGGCGCGGGACATTTCGTCGAGTGCGGTGCGGCCGCTCCGGTCCCCAGAATGACGGCCTCATGAAGCTCGGCGCGCCCACGCGGCACGCAGGGACGCAGGGACGCAGGGACGCAGAGAGGAAAACCGATGCCACAGAGTGCGGGAGTGTTGACGGACGGACCCGACCGGTCCGTCCGGTCCCTGCGTCATCTGGTCGCGGGGGAGTGGCGGTCCGGTGGCGGCGACGAACTGGTCGACGTCAACCCGGCACGTCCCCGCGAGACCGTCGCGGTAGGACGACTGGCCCAGGACCGCGACCTCGACCAGGCCGTCGCCGCGGCCCGCGACGCCTTCCCGCGCTGGGCGGCGACGCCTCACCACGTGCGCGGCCGGGTCCTCGACGGGGCCGCCGGCATCCTCGACGCCCACGCCGAGGAATGGGGCACGGAACTGTCCTGGGAAGAGGGCAAGACCCGGGCCGAGGGCATCGGCGAGGTCCGGCGCGCCGCGGAGATCCTGCGCTACTACGCGAGCGAGGCGTCACGCCCCGTCGGCGAGGTGTTCGCCTCGCCCCGGCCCGGTGAACAGATCCAGGTGATCCACCGTCCGGTCGGCGTCGTCGCCGTCGTCACCCCCTTCAACTTTCCCGTCGCCATCCCGGCCTGGAAGATCGCCCCCGCCCTCGGTTACGGCAACACGGTCGTCTGGAAACCCGCCAGCCTGGTCCCGCTGCTGGCCGTACGGCTGGCCGAGGCCCTGGTCGGGGCAGGGCTGCCGGAGGGGGTGCTGTCGCTGCTGATCGGTGGCGGAGCCCTCGGCGGCCGGCTCGTCGAGCACCCGGGGGTGGACGCGGTCACGTTCACCGGGTCGACCTCCGTCGGCCGGAGCCTGATCGCGGCCTGCGGCCGGCTCGCACGGCCCGTCCAGACCGAGATGGGAGGCAAGAACGCGGCCGTCGTCCTGGCCGACGCCGACCTCGGACTCGCCGCCGACGAGGTGCTCGCCGGAGCCTTCCGATCCGCGGGGCAGAAGTGCACGGCCACTTCCCGGCTCGTCGTCCAGGAGCCGGTCGCCGACGAATTCCTGGCACTGCTCGTCAAGCGGGCCGCCGCGCTGCAGGTCGGCGACCCGCTGGAGCAGGCCACGGAGATGGGCCCCGTGGTCTCGCTCGACGCCCGGAACGAGATCCAGCGGGCCGTGGACGCGGGTGCCTCCCGCGCGGGAGTCGACCTCCTGACGGGCGGCAGGCCGTACGACGACGACCGGACGGACGGCGCGTTCCTGGCCCCCACCGTGGTCGCCCTGGCGGGCGACGACCCGTTGTGGCGGGACGAACTCTTCGGCCCCGTGCTGTCGGTACGCCGGGCCCCGGACGTCCAGGAGGCGTTCCGTCTCGCCGACGACGGTGAGTTCGGGCTCTCCGCTGCCGTGTTCACCGACGACCTGCGCTCGGTGGCGGCGGCGACGGAGCAACTGGACGTCGGCGTCCTCCACATCAACTCCGAGACCGCGGGTGCCGATCCCCACGTCCCCTTCGGCGGGTCGAAGCAGAGCGCCTACGGTCCCAAGGAACAGGGCCGGGCCGCACGCGAGTTCTTCACCCGGACCAAGACGGTGTACGTGCGCCCGTCGCAGGGACGCGTACAGTGAGCGCGGCGCCCGCAGGTCCCCTGGCGGGTGTGCTCGTCGCCGACTTCGGGCGGGTCCTGGCCGCGCCGTACGCCACGATGCTCCTCGCCGACCTCGGCGCCGACGTGATCAAGGTCGAGCGTCCGGTCACCGGAGACGACACCCGGGCCTGGGGACCGCCGCACGCCCACGGCGAGGCCACCTACTACCTCTCGGTCAACCGCAACAAACGCTCGATCGACCTCGACCTCGGCGACCCACAGGACCTGCGCCGGGCGACCGAACTGGTCCGTCGGGCCGATGTGCTCTTCGAGAACTTCCGGCCCGGGACCATGGACAAGTACGGGCTCGGCCACGACCGGGCGCGCGAGCTCAACCCCGGCCTCGTGTACTGCTCCGTCACCGGCTTCGGCGCCGGAGCGGGGGCCGGGCTGCCCGGTTACGACCTGCTGATCCAGGCGGTCGGCGGCCTGATGAGCGTCACCGGGCCGGCGCCCGGGCAACCCGTGAAAACGGGGGTCGCGCTGGTGGACGTCCTGACCGGACTGCACGCGGCGATCGGTGTGCTGGCCGCACTGCGGCACCGCGAGGCCACCGGAGAAGGCCAGCACGTCCAGGTCGACCTGTTGTCCTGCCTGCTGTCGAGCATGGTCAACCAGGCGGCCGGATACACCCTCGCCGGGCAGGTGCCGGGCATCCTGGGCGACCGGCACCCGTCGATCGCGCCCTACCAGGTCTTTCCGGCGAAGGACCGGCCGCTGGTCGTCGCCGTCGGCAACGACCGGCAGTTCCGTGCCCTGTGCCAGGGGCTGGGCGCACCGGGCCTGGCCGACGACCCACGCTTCGCGACCAACACCGAGCGCGTTGCCCATGTGGACCAACTTGCCCACCAGCTAGGCGAGTTGCTGAGAACACGGACCGCCGCCGACTGGTTCGACCGGCTCACTCCGCTGGGTGTGCCCTGCGGTCCCGTGAACGATCTGGCCCAGGCGTTCGACCTGGCCGACCGGCTGGGCCTCAGCCCACGTGCCACCGTCGCCGCGGCGGACGGCGAGCCGATGGACCTGGTCGCCAATCCCATCGGCCTGTCCGGTACGCCGTCCCGCTACGACCGTCGCCCGCCCCGTCTCGGCGAACACACCGAGGAGATCCGGGCCTGGCTGGACTCATGACGCCGGCCCCGACCACCCCCGAACCGTCACGATCACCCCAGGAGTACACGATGAGCACCGCCAAGCCGATGAAGGACCCTCTCGACCTGCTCGACTTCTCCTCCACGCTCGGCGAGGAAGAGCGGGAGATCCAGGCGACCGTCGCCAGGTTCCTCGCCGACCGGGTCCGTCCGCACATCGGCGAGTGGTTCGAGAACGCCCACTTCGCCCGTGAACTCGCCCCCGAACTGGGGAAGCTGGGTGTGCTCGGCATGCACCTGGAGGGCTACGGCTGCGCCGGCACCAACGCCGTCTCCTACGGACTGGCCTGTCTGGAGCTGGAGGCCGCCGACTCCGGATTCCGCAGCTTCGTCTCCGTCCAGGGCTCGCTGTCGATGTTCTCCATCTGGAAGTGGGGCTCGGAGGAACAGAAGCAGCAGTGGCTGCCCCGGCTCGCCGCCGGTGAGGCGATCGGCTGCTTCGGCCTGACCGAGCCCGACTTCGGCAGCAACCCTTCCGGCATGCGCACGAAGGCCGTCCGCGACGGGAGCGACTGGATCCTGAACGGCTCCAAGATGTGGATCACCAACGGCGGCATCTCCGACGTGGCCACCGTCTGGGCACAGACCGAGGACGGCGTTCGAGGCTTCCTCGTCCCGCGTGGCACGCCCGGCTTCACCACGCAGGACATCAAGCAGAAGATGTCCCTGCGCGCGTCCGTCACCTCCGAACTGTCCTTCGATGACGTACGGCTGCCGGACTCCGCACGCCTCCCGCACGCCGAGGGCCTGCGAGGACCGTTGTCCTGCCTGAACGAAGCCCGCTTCGGCATCCTCTTCGGAGCGGTCGGCGCCGCCCGCGACTCCATCCAGGCGGCCCTCGACTACGCCGATGCGCGCGTGCAGTTCGACCGGCCCATCAGCGGTTTCCAGCTCACCCAGAAGAAGCTCGCCGACATGAGCGTCTCACTGGGCGGTGCCGCCCTCCTCGCCCTCCATCTGGGCCGGCTGAAGGACCAGGGCCGTATCCGTCCCGAGCAGATCAGCGTCGGCAAGCTCAACAACGTCCGCGAGGCCATCGCCATCGCCCGCGAATGCCGGACGATCCTCGGCGCCAACGGCATCTCGCTGGAGTACTCACCGCTGCGTCACGCCAACAACCTGGAGTCGGTGCTCACCTACGAGGGCACCAGCGAGATCCACACCCTGGTCATCGGCCAGGCCCTGACCGGTCAGGCTGCCTACCGCTGACCGGCCCCATTCATCTGTTCCGGTCAGATCCGCCAGCGAGAGAGGTCCCCATGGCCGAGTCAACGCCCTCCAGCCGGTCCACGCCCCCCAAGGGCGACGTCCGCGAGGACATCCGTCGAGTGGGGGTCGTCGGGGCCGGACTCATGGGCAGCGGCATCGCCGAGGTCTGCGCGCGCGCCGGGCTCGACGTCGTCGTACGCGAGACCGGACCGGAGACCGCGGTCGAGGGACGCCGAAGAGTCGTGGCGTCCCTCGACCGCGGCCTGCGCGGCAACAAGCTCACCGAAGCCGACCGCGACGCCGCGCTACGACGCATCCGCTTCACCACCGACCTCGCGGACATGGCCGACCGCGACCTCGTGATCGAGGCGACGGCGGAGGACGAGCAGATCAAGACCGAGGTGTTCACCGCCCTCGACAAGGCCGTCAGCCGGCCGAGCGCGATCCTCGCCTCCAACACGTCCTCCATTCCCATCGCGAAACTCGCGATGGCCACCCAACGGCCGGACCAGGTCATCGGGGTCCACTTCTTCAACCCGGTACCGGTCCTCGGCCTGGTGGAACTCGTACCGTCCCTGCTCACCGGCAGCCGCACGCGCGCTCGCACCGAGGACTTCGTCACCGGCACGCTCGGCAAGCAGGTCATCGGCTCCCCGGACAGGGCCGGCTTCGTCGTCAACGCCCTCCTGGTGCCGTATCTCCTGTCGGCCATCCGCATGCTCGAATCGGGCTTCGCCTCCGCCGCCGACATCGACAACGGCATGGTCCTCGGCTGTGCGCACCCCCTCGGGCCGCTGCGGCTGGCCGACCTCATCGGCCTTGACACGCTCAAGGCGATCGCCGACTCCATGTACGCGGAGTCCAAGGAGCCCCTGCACTCCCCGCCGCCGCTCCTGCTGCGGATGGTCGAGGCCGGACACTTCGGCAAGAAGACAGGGCGCGGTTTCCACGACCATCCCCGCTGACAGAAGTCTCCGGCATCAGCACCGCTCGCCGCCGCGGTACGCAGTTGCCGGAGACCGGCGCCTCTTCACGCGTCGTCATCAGCGGCGTGCCGTACTCGGCCGGGTCATGTCCGCTCGCGGGGGGGGCCTGTGCGGAACCCCGGGCTCCTCGCGCTCGTCTCGACGCATACACCCGGCGTCTGGGCGCCGGTCGGAGGCGTCATCGCAGTTCGAGCGTCGGGCGGGGTTGTTCGGCCTGATCGTCCCGCGGACCACGACGGCCCGGCGCCGCATACGCGACGAGGGCCAGGAGCGCGGCAACGGCGGCGAGACCGCACACAGCGCCCCAGCCCAGCGCGGCGTATGCACGGGCACCGAGCCACGACCCCGCACTGCCACCGAGGAACGCACAGGTCATGTAACCGGTGTTGAGGCGGCTTCGGGCCTCGGGCCGCAGCGCGAAGATGCGCGCCTGGTTGGCGACCTGGCCACACTGCACCCCCACGTCGAGCAGCAGCAGCCCGGCGGCCAGCCCCACGAGCCCCGCCACTCCGCCGAGCAGGCCCGCGGTGAGCAGGCCGGCCGCGGTGAGCGCCGCCAGGATGCACCACAGGTTCACCCGGTCGGCGCCGAGCCGGTCGACCCAGCGGCCCGCCGCCGGTGCACAGAACATGCTCCCCGCGCCGATCAGGGCCAGCAGCCCCACGGCCTGAACGCCCATGCCGTACCGCGGCCCGGTGATCAGCAGGGCAAGCGCTGTCCAGGTCGCGCTGAACCCGCCGAAGACGGTGACCTGGAAGTAGACGGAACGCCTGAGCTGTGGCTCGTCGTGCAGCAGTCGGAGCGTGTCGGCGAGCAACGTCGGGTAGGGGGCATGTACCACTGCGGGGCCATCCGGGAGTGCGAGGCCGAGAACCACGGCGAGCAGTACCGTCAGGGCCGCGGCAATCAGGTACGGGCCGCGCCAGCCCAGATGCTCGCCCAGGACGCCACCGAAGGTGCGGGCCAGCAGAATGCCGCCGATCAGTCCGGCCTGCAGCGTCCCGATCACGCTGCCGCTGCGCGCCGGCTCGACCAGGCCTGCGGCCATGGGCAGCAGGAGTTGCGGGACCACGGTCGCCACGCCCACCACGGTCCCGGCCGCGAGCAGCACACCAGAGGCCGGGGCGAGTCCTGCGGCCAGGAGGGCGACGCCTGTCACCGCGAGCAGCCCGGCGATCAACGGGCGGCGCGGGAGGCGGTCACCAAGCGGGACCAGCAGGAACAGGCCGACCGCGTAGCCCAGCTGCGTCACGGTCGCGACGACCGCCGCCGTGGCCGGGGCGATGTGGAACTTATGAGCGATGAGTGGGGTCAGGGCCTGTGGGAAGTAGACGTTCGCGACGCTGACACCGCAGGCCAGAGCCATGAGGAGAGGCAGTCGGCATCCCAGGCCCGTGGACGCCGGATGGGGCGTGTTGTTCAGCGACATCGTACGACTCCAACCGAACGAACTGGATGGTTCGGTTAGCCTGACATGGCTGCCTTCGGATCGTCAAACGAACCAGTTCGTTACCATGGGTGCATGGCATACGACTCCACGGCGACGAAAGAACGCATCCTGGCGGCGGCGACCAACGAGTTCGCCGCGCACGGCGTCGCCGGGGCGCGGGTGGACCGTATCGCCGCCCAGGCCAAGGCCAACAAGCGCGCGATCTACGATTACTTCGGCGACAAGGACAAGCTCTTCGCCATCGTCCTCCAGCGCGCGTTGGAGGACCTCGCCGCGGCCGTGCCGCCCGACGAGGACCTTCCCGCCTACGCCGAGCGTCTCTTCGACTACCACCGCGCCCGCCCCGAGGCCCTGCGCCTGGTCATGTGGGAGGCCCTGGAGGTCGGCGACAGGCCCGTCCCGGCGGAGGAGGCCCGCACCGCCCACTATCAGGACAAGATCGCCGCGGCGGCCTCCGGCGATACGGGCGGCGACGCCCGAACCCGAGTGTTCTTCACCCTCGCCCTGGCGGGCTGGAGCATCGCCATGCCCCAGCTGCGACGCATGGTTCTGGGGCCTGACTACGACCTCGACGACCTGCGCACGGACGTCGCCGAGGCCGTTCGGGGCCTGCGGGCAACGGACTAGAGACCCGCCTTCCGCTTCGGTTCCGTCAGCCGTTCGCGAGTGAGTTCAGCAGCCCGTGTCGTTGGACGCACTGTTCGAGTGCGAAGGAGTCGGCGAGGGTGAGGACGTCGTCGTCGCCGAGGCCGCGGAAGAGCTCGGCGTACTCCTGGACCAGGGGCTGGCCCAGGAGGATGTGGCGCAGCAGGACGTCCAGCCATTGGCGGGTGCGGAACGGTTTGCCGGAGAAGCCCGGGAATTCGCGGATGACGAGTTGTTCGAGGGGTGCGGCGAGGGCGTGGATCTCTCCTTGCGGGGAGCCCCAGGCTTCCGCGCCCAGGCGGTGCTTCTTCGCCATGAACGCGGCGAAGTGGCGGTGGTAGGCGCTGTCCGTCCCGATGTGGACTAGGCCTTGCAGGCCGACGTCCTTGTAGGTCCACAGGGACCAGCTGGCGTTGTGCCGCTGGTAGATGTCGAGCTGGTCGGCGAGGAGTTGGGCGCACTGTTCGTCGCGTGCCGGGTCACCGGTGTAGACGGGGCCGAACTCTCCGACCCAGATGGGGGTGTTGGTCTTGCGCATGTACGCGGTGCGGTGCAGGAAGGCTTCCTCGACCCAGTCCTTGTCGATCCGGACGCCGTCCACGTCGGTGGGGTAGCCGCTGCTGCGGGCGAAGCCGGCGCGGGCGTAGTCGTGGCAGGTGTAGACGGCGTTGTCGATGGGCTCGTTGAAGAGATCGAAGTCGGTGGAGTACTGGTTGCCCTCCAGGAAGAGGATGTGGTGTGGGTCGATGGCGCGGATCGCGCCCGCGAGGCGGTCGTAGAAGGCGGGCAGGATCCGGCCGGAGTCGTCGGCTGGTTCGTTGACCGGGTTGTAGCCGGCCACCCACGGGTTGTCCTTGTAGCGGTCGGCGATGACCTCCCACAGGCGCACCACCCGGTCCTGGAAGTGCGGGTGCTCCCAGAAGAACGGCAGGTGGGTGGGGTTGTCGGAGTGCCATTGGTGGTTCTGGTAGCCGGGCAGGGAGTGCAGGTCGATGATCGTGTAGATGCTGTGCCGGGCACACAGTTCGATCACGCGGTCGAGGTGTGCGAAGCCCTCCTCCCGGATCTCGAAGGGGCGGGCGTCGTCCTCGAAGTGGCGGTAGTTGACCGGCAGGCGCAGGCAGTTGACGCCCTTGGCGGCGAGCAGCGCGGCGTCGGCCTCGTCGAAGAAGACGGTCAGGAACCGGTCGAAGAACAGTTCGTAGCGGCGTTCACCGAGCACCTCCCGTACCGCGGAGCGCATCGCGGCCTCGTTGCCCGGGTAGCCGGTGATGAAGTTCTCCATGTTCATCCAGCCGCCGAGGCCGACGCCCCGGAGCCGGACCGGGGTGCCGTCGGATGTCTCCAGCCGGGTGCCGGAGACCCTCAGCAGCGGGTTCAATGGAGGGGCAGGATGAGAGGGGCCGGAGGGAAGTGTCGTGGCCAAGGCAGGCGGTTCCTTCGTGATCGGGTGACGGATGGCGTTCGGCGCTGCCGCGCCCTCAGCGCCAGGCGGACTCGTCGACGGTGACGAAGACTCTTACGTCCCAGGGGCCCAGGCGCAGTTCGGTGCCCGCGGGTGCGGAGGACCCGTCGAGTACGTCGGTCAGCGCCGTCGGCGCGGTGGCGTGTGCGGGGTTCCAGCTCCAGTTGTGGACGACGTGGACGCGGCGTCCGTCGGGAGCGGTGCCGGTGGCGGCCGTGACCGGCGGGGGAAGGTCCCGCCAGCCACTGCGCGGGGTGGGCGCCAGCCAGCCGGCCAGGGCCCGGGCGAGGTCGCGGCCGGGGACCGTGCCGACGACGGTGACCCGGCCCGCGCCGTGACGACGGGTGGTGACGGCCGGCCAGCGGCCGAAGTGCGGGTGGTCGTAGGTGGCGAGCACCTCGGCGTCCAGCGCGGTGAGTCCCTCGATCCACCGGGTGGCGGCGGCCCCTTCCGGCAGGTGGAGGGGGCTGCCGGGTACGGCGCGCACCGGCAGGTCGGCCGTCAGGTTGCTGAACTCCTCGTAGCTCGCTCCCGCGGCCTCGGTGAGGCGCCCCGGGGCGGGTTCCTGGCGGGCCCGGGCCTCGTGGTCGGCGTAGCCGGTGCGGGGGCCGAGCACCAGATGGCCGCCCGCCTGCGCGTAGGCCGCGAACCAGTCGAGCGTCGTGTCGGCGGCCAGGTACAGTGCCGGGACGACGAGGACCGGGTGGCGGCGCGCGGCCTCTTCGGGGCTCGGGCCGGGGCGTTCGCCGCTCGGGTCGTGCAACTGGCGGGCGTGCACGATCCGGACCTGGCGGCCCGCGTCGAAGGCGCCTCGGTAGAAGGGGTCGAAGATCCCGTGGTAGGCCTTCGGATCGGGCCCGCCGTCCGGGTCGGCCAGCGGCGGGTACTTTTGCATCAGCCACTTGCTCGGCGTCGAGTAGACGAGGGTGACGTCCGCGTCCGGTTCGAGACCGGCGACCAGCGGCCCGGCGGTCTCGAACTCGGCTCCCAGACGGGCGAGTTCATGGTAGGCACGGCCGGGCCTGCCGCTGTGCGGGAGGATGCCGCCGACGTAGGTCTCGGCGCCGAAGTGCAGGGTGTGCCAGTGCCAGTACTCGACCATCCGCGCCCCGCGGGCGACCAGTGCCCACGCCGCCTGACGCCACTGGCCGTCGAAGGCGGGCCGGTTGTCCCAGGACGGCCCGATGGTGCCGGCGTTGGTCTCGGTGACCAGGAACGGCGCCTGCCGGGAGGAGTACATCCAGTCCCCGATCTGGGAGACGGCCCAGGCGCGTTCACCGTCCCCCAGGGCGTCCTGCATGCCGTAGTAGGGGTTGCCGGCGGCGATGTCCAGGGCCTCGTTCAGCTCGTGGTCCTCGATACCCGCGCGGATGTACGAGACGCAGGTGGTGACGAACTGCTCGGGGCGGGCGAACTCACGGACGATGCCGGCCTGCCAGGCGACGAACTCGGTGGTCTGCCTGGCCTGGAACTCGCGCCAGGCGACGTCGTACTGCGGCTGGGTGTTGCCGTCCGGCCGCCACAGGTCGGCCCAGGTGGTCAGCCGGTGCGACCAGTAGACCAGGCCCCACTCGCGGTTGAGGGCCTCCACGTCGCCGTACTTGTGGCGCAGGTGGTCGGTGAAACGCTCGAAGACGCCGTGGTTGTGGAAGAGTTCCAGGCCGGGCTCGTTGTCCACCTGGAAGCCGATCACCGCGGGGTGCCCGGCGTAGCGGGTGAGGATACGGCGGATGACCCGTTCGGCGTGGAAGAGGAACGCGGGGTGGGTGTAGTCGACCTCCTGGCGAGCGCCCCAGCCGATGCGCTCGCCGGTGCGCCGCTCGCCCGCTATCTCCGGGTACTGGCGGGCCAGCCAGGGCGGGACCGCGTAGGTCGGGGTGCCCAGGATGACGGAGATGCCGCGTTCATGGGCGCCGTCCAGGACCGGCTGCAGCCAGTCCAGGTCGAAGACGTCGTTCTCCGGCTCCCAGGTCGACCAGACGGACTCGCCGACCCGGATGACGGTGAAGCGCGCCTCGGCCATCAGGTCGAGGTCGGTCTTGAGCTGTTCCTCGGCGCTCTCGGTGCCGTAGGGGGGCCGGTACTCGTGGTAGTACGCGGTGCCGAAGAGGACGTGGGGGGGCAGGTCCGCCATGAAGTGGGCCTCCTTGAAGCAAGAGTCGGTGGGCGGGGCGGCGGAGGGGAGGTTCCGCCGCCCCTGGTTCAGCTGCCGTTGGCCGGCTGGGCGTAGGTGGTGCCGTCAATGGTCGTGGTGAGGGTGCCGACGGCCTGGAAGTCGTTCCCGATCAGCACGGACGGGCCGAGGGTGAAGCCGCCGGGGCCGGTGCGCTTGGTGCCGGTGTGCCGGCCGGACAGCGTCAGGTCCTCGGTCCAGGTGACGCAGGACAGGGCGGTGGCCGTCCCCGCCGTGCAGCCCAGAGACGCGTTGGAGCCGCGTGTCACCTGCTCCGTGCCGTTGATGACGTCCGTACCGTTGTCGCTGAAGGCGTGGTACGTGGCGGAGACGGCGAGGAGCAGGCTGCCGGTGCTGTCATCAGTGATGGTGACAGTGGCCGAGCCGCTGTGACGTCCGGGCAGGGTGTAGGTGCCGGTCGCGATCGGCTTGGCCTGCGGCGGGGTGGTGTCCCCGGTGTACGGCAGGCCCCAGGTGGTGTCGGAGGCCGGCGCGGGGGAAACGGCCCGGGTCGGGCTGATCCAAGGGAAGCGGGCGATCATCAACCGGCTGTTCCGGCCGCCGGGTTCGGTGGAGTCGGCGCACTTGTGCGGGGTCGGGTTGGCACCGCAGGCCAGGTTCTCGGAGTAGACGACGCCGGTGCCGTCGGCCAGCCAGGCCGGGTCGGCGGCGGCGTTCCAGTCCGGATCGGATCCGGCGTTGATCTGGAAGCCACGCCCGGTGTCCGGGTCGACGAGCCAGGGCGAGAAGAAGCGGCGGTTGCCGTTGTTCCGGATCTGGGCGACATAACCCGTGGTGATCATGTTGGTGAGCGAGGGGACGCCCGTCATCCCGGAGATGAAGTCCAGCCGCCCGGAGCCCTTGACCTCCTCCGCCAGCAGCCATTTGCCGTTGGGGGACATCGACAGCGGGTCGGTGTACTGGGCGTCCGAGGTCAGCTGCCGCGACGTGCCGGTGGCCAGGTCGGTGGCCCAGGCGTCGATGTTGTCGGCGTCCCGGGTACCGATGCCGAGCGTGGATCGACCGTCGCTGGTCCAGCCGCGCATCTCGCCGACCAGTCCGGCCGGGTTGAACTTCAGCCGGTTGCCGGGCTTGACGACCCACGGCTGGTAGGCGGCGGACGGGTTCTGCAGCACCGAGACGTTCGTCAGGTGGTAGCGCTGGTTGCTGGCGTCGTAGGTCAGGCGGCCGACGAAGGGATACTCGTTGAGAACCTTGTAGTCGAGGGTGTCCCAGACCAGGTGCACCCCGTCAGGGCTCAGGCGCCACTCCCGCCCGTTCTGGCTGCCGTCGCTGTTGGCGGCGAACAGCGGCCGGCCGTTCCAGTAGACCGGGTCGATATGGGTGTTCGCAGGCGTGCAGCGCCGATCGGTGACCGCGTAGTCGGCACCGTTCGCTCCGCAGTGCAGGACGCCGTTGGCCACCAGCACCCGCTTTCCGTCCGGGAATTCCTGGGCCGGCGGGTAGACGAGCTGGCTGGTGGCGATGTCGGAACTGAAGGACACCCCGCAGGTGATGCACTTCCACGCCTCGCCGTTGGGGAACGTCTTGCCGTCGGTGCGCTCGACCACGACCTGCGGGCCGCTGTAGATGCTGGCCGGACCGGACGCGGGCGCCCCCGCGTAGTTGATCCCGACGTACATGTAGTTCGGGTCCCAGGAGAAGCCGGGTGTCCCGATTCCGGACCAGTCGGCCGAGACGCAGCCGGTGGCATGGGTGCACACCCCGTCCGCCGGTACGGTCGGCGGCACCGGCAGTTCTCTGATGTCGGCCCGGGGCCGGCTCGTGGTCGACGCATCCGCCGCCTGGGCATGGGTGCCGGGTAGCGTCGCGGCGAGCAGCAGCGCCGCGACCGCAGCTGCGGCTCTCGCCAGGGTGGAGCGTGTTCTCCGTACTCTCATGATCACCGCAGCTTCCTCGCTGGTCGTTGCCTGGTCATTTGAGGGATGTGGTCATTTGAGCGCTCCCGCCGAGAGTCCGCTGATGATGTGGCGCTGCGCGATCGCGTAGAAGACGACGATCGGCAGCACCGCGATGAGCGAGGCGGCGAGCAGGATCTGCTGTTGCGGGGAGTCCGCGGAGACGAAGTTGGTCAGACCGCGCTGCACGGGCATCAGCGAGCTGTCGTTGAACAGCACCAGGCCCATGAGGTACTCGTTCCACACCCCCATGGCCTGGATGACGGCCACCGCGACCAGGCCCGGCTTGGCGAGCGGGAGGATGATCCGCCAGAAGGTGCCGAGCAGGGAGGCGCCGTCGATGGCGGCGGCCTCCTCCAGTTCCTTGGGCTGACTGGCGAAGAACCCGCGCATGATCAGGATGGAGATCGGCAGCCCGCCCGCGATGAGTACGAGGATGTAGCCGATGCGGGTGTTGGCGAGCCCGAGCGCGATCATGAGCTTGTACTGGGCGATGAACGACGCCGGCATCGGGATGATCATGATGACGAGGATGGCGGACACGACGGCACCGCGGCCGGGGAACTCGATGCGCGCCAGGGCGTACCCGGCCAGGCTCGCGATGACCAGGATCCCGAGGACCGCGGCCGTGGTGTAGAGGAGGCTGTTGGGCAGGTACTGACTGAATCCGCCCTCGTTCCAGGCGGTGGCGAAATTGCCCCATGCGAAGGGGTGGGGAATGGGGTCGGTTCCCTTGTACAGCTGCTTGGCGCTCTGCAGGGATCCGCTCAGCACCCACAGCACCGGCACCAGTGCCTCGAGCGCGCCCGCGATCAGCAGGGCGTACAGGGCCATGCGGGCCGCGCGCGGGCGGCTGCCGCGGCGTCGCGGGTTCGGCGTCGGCGGCGGCCCCGCCGTCTTGGGCTCCCGGGCCCGGTCGAGAAGCGTGTTCATCAACGTCCCTTCCCCGGCCGGGAGTCGGTGCTTCCGCCGAGCCTGCGGGAGACCCACAGCTGGACGCAGGCCAGGGCGATCAGGCACGCGCCGAAGATGACGGACATCGCGGCCGCGCGGCCGTACTCGTTGAACTGGAAGGCCTGTTGGTAGATGTGCAGGGTGGGGACCTCGGTATGGCCGGCGGGGCCGCCGTTGGTCAGCACCTGGACGGTGCCGAAGATCTGCAGGCCGCTGAGCAGGGTCAGCACGCTGACGATGCCGGTGACGTGGGACATGCCGGGCCAGGTGACATAGCGGAACTGGGCCAGACCGCGGGCCCCGTCCAGCGATGAGGCCTCGTACAGCTCCTTGGGCACGTCCTGCCGGCCTGCCAGGAAGAGGATGAAGCCGAATCCCCAGTGATACCAGACGAACACGGCAGCGACGGCGATCACGGCCGTCTTGGGGTCACCCAGCCAGTTGTGCTGAAGGCCGTCGAGACCGACGGCCTTCAGCATCTGGTTGACGACACCGATGTTCGGGTCGAGGAACCACGAGAACATCACCCCCACCACCACGGTGGAGAACACCCCGGGCAGGTAGAACACGGTGCGGAAGAACGCGGACCCGCGACGGGCGCGGTGCACCGCGAGGGCCATGACCATCGACACCGCGTTGGCGACGACCAGGCCGACCACGCCGTAGACGACGGCGTTCTTCATCGAGCCCCAGAACTCGGTGTCTTGCAGCACATAGCGGTAGTTGTCGAGCCCAACGAACGGCGTGTCCGGGCTCACCCCGTCCCAGGACTGGAAGCTCAGCTGGATGCCCTGCACGAACGGGACCACCGTGAACAGGCCGATCATCGCCAGCGCCGGCGCCAGGAAGAGCCAGGCCGCCGGCACGCGACTGCTACGCCTCATTACGCGCTCTTCTGCGCCGCGTCGAGGTCGCCGAGGACCTGGTCGACCGTGCGCTCCTTGAGGACGAGCGCCTGAGTGCCCTTCTGCAGGGCGGTGTTGACCTGCTCCAGGATCTGGTTCGGGACGAGCTGGTAGTCGGAGATCTTCGCGGCGATGCCCGCCAGCTGCTCGGGGATGTCGTTGTCCGACACGGCGCGCGCGGAGGGGATCAGCGGGACCCCCTTGGCCCAGGTCTGCTGCTGCTTGGCGGCGGTCAGCCACTTGAGGAACTTCAGTGCCTTGTCCGCGTTCTTGCTGCGGGGGTTGACCGCCGCGCCCTTGGCGGCGCCGCCGACCAGACGCGGGGTGAGGGTGCCGTCATCGGCCTTGGGCAGCGGGAAGGAGCGGAAGTCCGTGAAATCCGGGGCCGTGGCGCGCGCCACGCCGACGGCCGAGGTGCCGTCGAAGATGGCCGCGACGCCCTGGGTGTTGAAGAAGGCCTTCTCCACGTTGGGGTTGTCGGTGGCCCCGCTCGGCAGCGAGCCGGTGGCGATCACGCCGGCGTCCCGCAGGTCGGCCACGAGCTGCAGGGTCTTGCGCCAGGCCTCGCTCTTCCAGCTGTTCTTGCCGATGAAGGTGGCGTTCAGCTCGTCGTCGGACATGTAGTTGGACGCGTACGACTGGATCACCTGGTTGGAGAGGCTGGTGGCGAACCAGAAGGGGCCCTTCCCGGACTTCTTGATCTTCCGCATCTGGTCGATGAACTCGCTCATGGAAGCGGGCGCCTGGTCCGGATCGAGCCCCGCCGCCTTGTACATCGCGGCGTTGACGAAGATGCCGAGTGCCGGGGTCTCCCAGTGGGCGCTGTAGATACCCGGCTTCACATCCTGCGGGTTGTCCGCCACGAACGTCGTGGTCTTCAGCGTGGCGGGCCGGAAGCTGTCGCCCCAGGCGCCCTTCATCTGGTCGGTCAGGTCCATGGCCCAGCCGGCCTTGTAGTAGGGGGCCATGGAGTGGCCGTCCACCACCGAGTACATGTCCGGCATGTCGCGGGACTGCGAGCTCGACTGGAGCTTGGTCAGGAAGTCCGTCGGGCCGACGTCGTCGATCCTGATCTTCACGCCGGTTTGCTTGGTGTACTGCGCGGCCAGCGTCTTCAGCGTCGCGGCCTGGCCCCGGGACTGGTTCATGAACACGACCTCGGAGCCGCCGCCCGACGAGCTGCTCCCGCCCGACCCGCACGCGGCGAGCGTGGTGACGGCCAGCCCGCCGCCGACGGCGCCGAGGAAGCCGCGCCGGGACAGGAATGTGGCGGTGGCCGGCGAAGCCGCCTCCGCGGTGTGGTCTCGCCTCATCGCGAGTCCTCCTCCATGGGTCGGTGACGATGCTGTCGTGGGCGCCGGACGCCACACCTGAATCAGGCGAGCGGCGCGAGCATGAGGGCGGCCGAGATACGGCAGCGCCCTGGGCGCCGTACCGAAAATGTACGGCGTACATATGCGAAAGAGCTTCCTCCGCTGACTGCTGACGGTGAACGTTAGGTACGGCGATGGCGGCCGTCAACCCTTTGAGTCAGGCTTGTTTCAGCAGTAAGTTCCAGTAGATCGCCTCGATAATGTGTCGAAAAATATTTCGGTGCTACTGTCTTTCCCGGAAGGAAGTACTCTGTCCGGCACGCTCGTCAAAGGGGGAGTCATGCCATCCACTTCCAGCCGCGTGACACTGGCGCAGATCGCCGAGCACGCCGGTGTCTCGGTGGCCACCGTGTCCAAGGTCATCAACGGGCGCCCCGACGTCGCCCAGCAGACGCGCGACCTGGTGTTGGACCTGATGCGCCAGTACAACTACGGCGGCAACCGCGACGACCTGCGTGCGCACCCCACAGTCGAGCTGTTCTTCGGATTCGAGCGGCTGAGCATCTACCACACCGAGATCATCCAGAGCGTGGTGGACGCCGGGGCCCGTGAGGGCGTCGCGGTGGTCGTCGGCCGACGTGGTGAACAGGATCCGGCGGCCGACCCCGCCACCTGGGCCCGGAACCTGGCCGCCGCCGGCCGGCGCGCAGTCATCGCCGTCACGGCAAACACCCTCTCGGGCCCGATCCTCCATGCACTGAACCGGGTCCGGCTGCCGGTGGTGCTGCTCGACCCCGAGTCACTGCCCGACGGCTCGATCGTCAGCGTCGGCGCGACCAACTTCGCCGGCGGAAACGCCGCCACCACACACCTGCTCTCCCTCGGCCACCGCCGGATCGCCTACCTCGGAGGCACCGAGCACGCCTGGTCCAACCAGGCCCGGCTGCACGGCTTCCGCAGCGCGATGGAGGCGACTGGCGTGCCTGTGTTGGGCGAACTGATCCGCCACGCCGGCACCTTCCACGCCGCCGAGGGCGTCGAGTACGGTGGGCAGCTGCTGGCGGTGGATCCCGCGCCAACCGCCGTGTTCGCCGCCTCCGACGAACTGGCCGCCGGGCTCATCGAAGCCGCCCGCCTGCGCGGCCTGCGCGTACCCGACGACCTCAGCGTCGTCGGCTTCGACAACACTCCGCTGGCCCAGGTGATCTCACCCCCGCTGACCACCATCCACGGTCCCGTGCCGGAGATGGGGGCCATGGCGCTGCGTACCGCCCTGCGGCTGGCCGCCGCGGAGGACATCGACTCCCACCACGTCGAGCTGGCGACGCGGCTGGTCGTCCGGGACTCGACCCGGACGGTGCACACCAGCCGTGACCGTGACCACGAGGGCCCGCAGTAGACCGGGAGCCGTGTCACCGCCTGAACCACGTGCTGCCTCATGCCTGCTTGTCCGGAACCGGCGGGCGGCGCAGCTGACTCACTTTGAATTGGAGGCGATGGCATCGATGGCCACGCTTGCTCCGTACGACCTCACGATCGACTTCGGCGGCGACCTGTTCCCGGTCTCCGGGAGCTGCCCTCGACTGTCGTGGAAGCCCTCCGAGGGCATACCGGTGCCCGCCCACCATGAGCTGGGGATACACGTCGACGGGCACCCGCCACAGACTGTTCGTTCGGGTGACCATCTATTCGTCGACTGGCCGGTCCGCCCGCTGCGCAGCGGCGAGCGCGTGCGCTGGCGCGTCCGGACCCACTCCGACCTGGAGTTCTCACCGTGGAGCACCTGGCACTCCTTCGAAGCAGGACTCCTCGACACGGACTGGACGGCACACTGGATCACCCCCGCGGACGATCCGGAGACGGCACGGCTGGCTCCCGGGACCCGCCCCGCGCACGTCCTGCGTACCACGTTCACCGCGGCCGAGGTGGTCCGAGCCCGCCTGTACGCGACGGCTCTCGGGGTGTACGAGGCGTTCGTCAACGGCGAGCGCGCGGGCACCGCCGTACTCTCCCCCGGCTCGACCTCGTACGACCACACCGTCTACGCCCAGACCGCCGACGTCACCTCCTCACTTCTCATCGGCACCAACACCGTGGAGATCGTGCTGTCCGACGGCTGGTACCGAGGCCAGGTGGGCGCCTTCCGCAAACCGGCCGGCTGGGGTGAACTCCTGGGTGCCCGCCTGGAGTTGCATCTGGAACTCGCGGACGGGACGCGTCGGGTGGTGCGCACCGACGAGCACTGGACCTCGGCCTCAAGCTCCATCGCCCGGGCCGACCTGATGGACGGCCAGGTCACCGACCTCCTCGCTCCCCGCGGCCCCGAGCGGCCGGTCCTCGTCGACGCCGTCACGGCGCCCCCGATCGACTGGTCCCCCGCTCCGCCGGTGCGCGTCATTGAGGACCGCCCCGTCGCCTCGCTCACCCGGCTGCCGAACGGCGCCTGGATCGCCGACTTCGGGCAGAACGCCTCCGGCTGGATCGCCCTCACCGACCTCGGCCCGGCCGGTACCCGTACCGTCATCGACCACGGCGAGCACCTGGACCCGGTCACCGGCGACCTGACCACCTCCCACCTGGACATCCAGCGTCCGGGGGACCCGGTGACCGTCTTCGTTCAGCACGTCGAGGTCGTCTCCGCCGGCGCCACCGGCGAGGTCTTCGAACCTCACCACACCGTGCACGGCTTCCGCTACGCCCGTCTTCAGCGCGGCGAGGTCCCGCTGGACGCGTCGAGTCTCACCATGCGGGTGGTTCACACCGACCTGCGGCCCACCGGCACCTTCGCCTGCTCCCACCAGGACCTCAACCGCCTGCACGAGGTCGCCCGTTGGAGCTTCCGCGGCAACGCCGTCGACGTGCCCACCGACTGCCCCACCCGCGAGCGCATCGGCTGGACCGGCGATTACCAGGTCTTCCTCCCCAGCGCCACGCGTCTCTACGACGTCTGCGGGTTCAGTCACAAGTGGCTGCGCTCGGTCCGTGACGACCAGTTCGACGACGGACGCATCGCCAACTTCTCGCCGGATGGGCGGCGTGCCAAGCTCCGCGGCGATGAGCGGCTGGACATGATGACGGGCTCGGCCGGCTGGGGCGACGCCGTGGTGCTGGTGCCCTGGGAGCTGTACACGACCTACGGCGACCGCAGATTCCTCGCGGAGAACTGGGACGCGATGGTCCGCTGGGTCGAGTGGGGGCTCACCACGGCCCGCACCGCCCGCCATCCTTCCCGGGTGGCCCGCTCGGCCGAGCCGTTGCCGCACGAGGAGTTCATCTGGGACGGCTCCTTCCACTGGGGCGAATGGTGCGAGCCGACGCCGCGCGCCGCGGACGGCTCACCCGTCGAACCGGCCGAGGAAGAGCCCGAGGTCTGGATGAAGACCGACAAGGGCGAGGTCGGCACGGCATTCCTGTACCGCTCGACCAGCACCCTCGCCAAGATCGCCCGCATCCTGGGCCACGAGACCGACGCCGTCCGCTACACCCTGCTCGCGGAGCGGATCAGGGACGCCTGGCGGACCGAGTTCCTCGACCACACCGGCCGCACCACCGTCGACACCCAGGCGAGCTACGTCCGCGCCCTCGCCTACGACCTGGCGCCCGAGAAACTGCGCGACGCCGTCGCCGCACGTCTGGCCGAACTCATCCGCGCGGCCGATACGCATCTGAGCACGGGATTCCTCTCCACCGCCCACCTGCTGCCCGTCCTCACCGACACCGGCCACGCCGACCTCGCCTACCAGGTACTGCTGCAGCGCACCTACCCCTCCTGGCTCGGCATGCTCGACCGCGGCGCCACCACGATCTGGGAGGACTGGGACGGCGTCGACGACAACGGCGACGCGCACGCCTCGCTGAACCACTACAGCAAGGGCGCCGTCATCGGGTTCCTGCACACCCACACCCTTGGACTACGGCAGGCCGAGGACTCGGTGGCCTGGGAACGGTTCGTCGTCGCGCCCGTGCCCCATGCGTCGGTGCAATGGGCCCGCGGCACCTTCGACAGCCCGCGCGGCACCATCGCGGTCGAATGGCGCACCGAGGCCGACGAACTGCACATCACCGTCGATGTCCCCCCCACCTCGACCGCCACCCTCGTCTTCCCCGACGGAGAGGAGCTGACCGCGGGCCCGGGCCGGTTCACGGCGCGTCGGCCGCAGTAAGCGCGGGAGACTCCCGTTGAGCAGCAACGACCCGTTCGGCGAGAGTGTCGACCGTCGACGCGATCGGCGGACTCCTCACCCTGACGTGGCCGATCGGGCTGGGAGTCCGCTGTGCGCACTTCCGTCAGAGGCAGGACGGTTGCGCCTGTCCCTTCCAGGACGGGTCGGCCGCGGAGCCGCAGCTGCCAAGGTTCCCGCGACGCTGATCGAGCGGATCGACGCGGCCGACGTGGACTGGTCATCGACTTCTGCATCGCCTGCTCGGCCAGGAGAATTCCGCCGCTGCCCTGTCGGTCGTCCACCGTGTGGAAGGCCTTGCCGACATCGCGCTCTCGCGATCCCACGGACCACACGTCTCGACATCACATGAGCACGTAATACCCTATGGACCCGAATCCGTCCTCGGCGACGTCCTGCGCGACCAACAAGCCGAAGCCATCGTGCGCACATATCTGCCTCACCTTGATGACGAGTTGACGCACGTGCAGTTCCGACACGGAACCCTGGGACAGCTGGCCGGCTTCATCCGCGAGCTGCGAACCGACCCCGAGACCCGGGCCGCGCTCTTCGCTGAACTCGCAGCCATTCCCGAACCTGTCCCCGAAGCCGTTCCCGAGTCGGCCGAAGCGGACGTCGCGCCTTCCCCCGACTACGACTCGTCTGACGTACCCGTGGGCAGTGCCCAGCTCGTCCAGCAGGAGGCCGCCATCCGGTGGCAGACCTACGAACTGGAACTGCACGGGCCTGAACACGGGAATCCCTACGTCGACCTCACGCTTCGAGCCGACTTCCGGCTCGGGGACCGGACCGTGGCCGTGCATGGTTTCTACGACGGTCAGGGAGCGTACCGCATTCGGTTCCTGCCGGACGAGGAAGGCGACTGGGCCTTCCGCACCGCGAGCAACGCGCGGTCGATGGAGGCGATCGAGGGCGGTTTCCACTGTGGTCCGGCCCGCCCGGGCGATCACGGACCGGTGCGCGTGCACGGCGGATTCCACTTCCGGTACGCCGACGGCACCCGCTACCTTCCCGTGGGCACCACGGCGTATGCCTGGACCCACCAGGGGGACGAACTGGAGAGGCAGACCCTTCGGTCCCTTGCAGGAAGCCCCTGCAACAAGATCCGGATGAGTGTCTTCCCCAAGTCGTACCTCTACGACACCAATGAGCCGGAGCTGTATCTCTTCGAGGGTTCGCCCGAGTCCGGATGGGACTTCCACCGCCCTGAACCCGCCTACTTCCGGCACCTCGAAGAGCGGATCGTCCAGCTCGGGGAGCTCGGTGTCGAGGCCGATGTCATCCTCTTCCCCCCCCCGTACGACCGCTGGGGTTTCTCCGAGATGGACCCGGCAGCCGACGACCGCTACAACTCTTCATAGAAGTGAAGAACCAGCTCTTTGTTCCCGGCGGTCATGATGGAGCCTCCGTCTCGGTCCGGATGGCGGCCCATACCTGTGATGAGCAACGGTGTTGCGGTCGGCCGGGCATTCATGGACCAGGTTGTCTCTCGTCAGCAATCAGATCATCAGTTATCAGAGGCAAAGGCGTAAGAAGGCACTTCCATGTCAGTTGCGCACACCGGTGTGCGCGTGCGTGGCACCCACGAATGACTTGACGCATCAAGTGAAGGCGGGTTGAGTTTGACTTGACGGTTCAATTAAATGGTCATGGGTGAGGTTATGGGCGACGCGAAACCACTCTGGCTCGACACCGAGGAGCAGGCGACCTGGCTGGCGTTGACCAGTGTCCTGATCCGGCTGCCTGCCGCGCTCGATGCCCAGCTCCAGCGTGATGCCGGCATCAGTCACTTCGAGTACCAGGTGCTTGCGGGGCTCTCCATGAGCCCGGAACGGACGCTGCGGATGAGCGAGCTCGCCGATTTCGCCGTCGGCTCGCTCTCCCGGCTGTCCCACACGGTCAAGCGGCTGGAGAGGCAGGGCTGGGTCCGGCGCATGCCCGACCCGGTCGACGGCCGCTACACCCTCGCCGTGCTCACCGGCGCCGGCTGGGAGAAGGTCGTGGCCACGGCCCCTGGGCATGTCGCCGAGGTCCGCCGCCTGGTGTTCACCCCCTTGACCAAGACCCAGCAGCGGCAACTGCGCGAGACGGGCCGTCGTATCGACCACACCATCGGCCCCGACGCCCCCTGCCCGGGCGGCGGCTGACCACCCGAGAGGTTCCGATGCCCACTGTCCTCAATCCCGAGATCCCGGGTGGCGCCTACGACGCCTTCCTGCCCGCAGCCCTGGCGCGCGCCCGCGTCCAGCGCGAGTGGACCCCGGACGACGGCCCGCTGCCCGCCCTCTACCTCAGCCACGGGGCGCCCCCGACCTTCGACGACGGCCCCTGGCTGCGCCAGCTCTCCGACTGGGCGCTGTCCCTGCCCAAGCCGAAGGCGATCCTGATCGTCTCGGCGCACTGGGAGGACGCCTCCCTCGCGATATCCGGCTCAACCGCCGGTACCCCGCTGGTCTACGACTTCAGGGGCTTCCACCCGCGCTACTACCGGATGCGCTACGACACTCCCGACGCGACGGCACTGGCACACCGCGTCGCCGCCGCCATGCCCGACGCCGAACCCCTCTACCAGCACACCTCACGCGGGCTGGACCACGGCGCCTGGGTCCCGCTGATGGCCATGTACCCCACGGCCGACATCCCGGTCCTTCAGATGTCCATGCCCAGTCACGACCCCTCCCGTCTGATGGCCCTCGGCCGCCGCCTGGCGACACTGCGCGAGGAGGGCGTCCTCGTCATCGGCTCGGGCTTCATGACGCACGGACTGCCCTTCCTCACCCGAGAGATGTTCACCGAGGACGCGGTGCCCACCTGGTCCTCCGACTTCGACGCCTGGGCGGCCGACGCGCTGGCCCGCGGTGACGTTGACGAACTCGCCGCCTACGCCACCCGGGCGCCCGGGATGCCCTATGCCCATCCCACCCCCGACCACTTCCTCCCCGTCTTCATCACCCTCGGCAGCGCCACCGACCCGGAGGCACCCGCCCGCACCGCCATCGACGGCTTTGCGATGGGCTGCGCCAAACGCTCCTTCACACTGGGCTGATGGGCGCTCGTATGACCGGCCGGCGTCGAGGCGGCGCCCGGGAGGGCGCGGGCTGGTCCTGTCTGGTCGAGCACGCGCCCGACGGGCTTGCCGTCATCGACGAGGGCGGCCGCTTCGTGCAGGTGAACGAGGCCGGGGCCGCTCTCTGCGCGTGCCCGGCCGAGGCCCTCGTCGGCCGGCGGGCACCATTCGAGCTCGTGCACGGATTTACGGCCGGCCGGCTCGGTCTGTTCGACGACGACCCGGACGAACAGGTGTGCACCTGGGTCACCCCGAGCGGCGAGCGCCGTGAGTTCGCCTACCGGACGCGTTCCGTGCCGGGCCACCGGACGGTGGTGGCGTACCGGGACGTGAGCGCGGAGCACCGGCGCCGGCGCCGGGTCGTCGCCATGGCCCGTACGGCGGCGAAGCTGGCGTCGGAGGGCTCGATCACCGACATCCTGGACGCGCTCGCGCGTGAGGTCCTGCGCGCGGACATGCTGGCCGCGGTGCAGATCATGACGCTCGACGAGCCAGGGGAGAGTCTGCAGATCATGGGCACCGCCGGCTTCCCGCCGCGGAGCGACTTCTTCGCCCGGATCATGGAGTGCCGGGAGCGTGGCGCCACCCTGCACATGATGGAGGCCATCGAGCGGGGAACGCCGGTCGTGGTGCCGGACAGGGGCGGCCTCATCCGGACCGACCCGGCCTGGGAGCCCCTGCGGGAGCATCTCAGCACGCCGGAGTGGGACTGGTTCGCGAGCGTTCCGCTGCTGATCCGCGGTCGGGTCACCGGAGTGATGAACGCCTTCTTCGCCCCCGGCCAGATCGTCGGGCGGCGCACCCTGGAGTTCCTGGAGGCGATGACCGACCAGGCCGCCGTCGCCGTGGACTACGCGGCCCTGCTGCGCAACGAACGGGAATCGGCCCGGCGGGAGGAGCGTCGGCGGCTCGCCGGCGACCTGCACGACTCGGTCGTCCAGCAGGTGTTCTCCATCGCGATGCAGGCCAAGTCGATGTCGGTGCTCGGCACTCAGGCGCAGGCGGTTCCCGGCGAGAGCGTCCGGCGCATCGCCGACGAGGTCGGAACGCTGTCGAAGACGGCGCTGAGCGACCTGCGCGCGATGGTGCACGAGCTGCGTCCCCCGTCCTCCACCGAACTCGGCCTGGAAGAAGCCGTGCGCGCCTTCGTGGACAGCACGCAGAACCGTACGGGGCTGCGCTTCGCTCTCGACTTCGGACCGGGCCTGGAACAGGTCGCCGTGGAGACGGCCGAGGACGTGTACCGGATCGTGGCCGAGGCCGTCCACAACGTGGTCAAGCACGCGGAAGCCGACTCCGTGACTCTCCGGACGGGAGTCAGGGACCACACGCTGACCGTGACCGTGACGGACGACGGCAGAGGCATGCCCGAGCAGCACGCCGCCGACACCGCGCCGGGCGGTGGCTACGGACTCACCAGCATGCGGGAGCGGGCAGAGCACTGGGGCGGCACGCTGTGGATCGGCCGTCATGCGGGCACCGGGACGTCTGTCCGTGTGGTGATCCCGCTGCCTCTGTCGGTTCCGGCGGCCTCGGGCGGCCGTGCGGACCGTGCGCTGGCAGGCCCGGGCCCGGGCCTGCCACTGGGAAAGGCTCCCGGCCGATGACACAGGGATGAGGACTCACATGCGAGTGATGATCGTCGACGACCATGCGGTGGTCCGCCGCGGTATCCGCGCCTATCTGGAGGTGCTGGGCGATTTCCAGGTGGCCGCGGAGGCCGCCGACGGGCAGCAGGCCCTGGACCGGCTCCGGGAGATGGCCACGCACAGTCGGCTGCCCGACGTCGTCCTCGTCGACCTGCTGATGCCGAGGATGGACGGGGTGGCGGCGACCGCGCACATCGTCCGTGACCACCCGGACGTCAAGGTCGTGGTGCTCACCAGTTTCGGGGAGATGGAGCGCGTGCACGCCGCCCTCGCGGGCGGGGCGTCGGGCTACCTGCTCAAGGACGCCGAGCCGGACGAGGTTGTCGCCGCACTGCGCGCCGCGACGCGAGGCGACGTCTTCCTGCACCCGTCGGTGGCCCGTCGGCTGACCCAGGAGGTCGTGTCGCCGCCCACCGGACTCGGTGCCCTGACCGGCCGCGAACGGGACGTGCTCGCCCTGGTCGCTCAGGGCTGCTCGAACCAGGACATCGCCGACGCCCTCGTGATCAGCGAGCGTACGGCAAGGACGCATGTCAGCAACGTGCTGCGCAAGCTCCAGTTGACGTCCCGCACCCAGGCGGCCCTCGTCGCGGTCCGCCAGGGACTCGCCCCGCAGCAGCGCGGCGCATGAGCCCGTACGTCATTCGTCCCGCCTGGACACCGACATAGAGCCCGTGCGATCGGGACACGAGGGCGATGGCCCACGGGCGGTCGCGATCTACCGTCGGAATCGACCGCCCGGCCACGCGCCGGCGCGCAGCCCGAGCCAGGGAGCACCGCATGACAAGCCGGAGCAGGCTGGAGCCGCCGTGGACGTATGTCTTCGACGGTCCCACCAGCCGTCGGGGGCACCAGATGAACAAGCTCTTCATGTCCCTGCGGGAGACGAGGGCCCGCGAGGACTTCCTGACCGACGAGGACGCCTACTGCCGGCGGTTCGCTCTGTCGGACGACCAGACCCGAGCGGTCCTGGAGCGGGACTGGCGGGCGATGCTCGGCCTCGGGGGCAGCATCTTCTACGTCTACAAGCTCGCCATGGTGGACGGGCTGTCCATGCAGTATCTCGGCGGCGTCTTCACGGGCATGTCCGAGGCCGAGTTCAAGGCGGCGATGCTGGCCGGAGGACGTACCGATGTCTGAGGTGATCTGGGGACTGGCCACGTCGCACGTGCCGTCCATCGGGGCCGCGATGGACCGCGGCAGGACGACCGATCCCGGGTGGGCACCGCTCTTCGAGGGCTATGGGCCGGCCCGTGACTGGCTGGCCCGGCACACACCGGACGTGGCGATCCTGATCTACAACGATCACGCCAATGGCGTCGACCTCGACATCGTGCCCACCTTCGCCCTCGGCACCGCGGAGCGGTACAAGGTGGCGGACGAGGGCTTCGGGCGCCGCCCGGTGCCCGACGTCGTCGGCGCTCCCGAGTTCTCCTTCCACCTCCTGGAGCGGCTCATGGACGACGGCTTCGACCTCACCGTCTTCCAGGAACTCGACGTCGACCACGGCTTCACCGTCCCCCTGTCGGTGTGGACCCCGGAACCCGGCGACGCCTGGCCGTGTCCGGTCGTCCCTCTGCTGGTCAATGTCATCCAGTACCCCCAACCGACCGCCGCCCGGTGCTACGCCCTGGGCCGGGCGCTGGGCCGTGCCATCGCGTCGTACCGGGGGGCGGCGACGGTCGGTGTCCTCGGCACCGGTGGCATGTCCCACCAACTGGCCGGTGCCCGGGCCGGGTTCGTCAACCCCGACTTCGACCGCATGTTCTTCGACGCCATCGCCGACGACCCGGTGAAACTCGCCTCGCTCAGCCGTGAGGACTACATCCGTGAGGCCGGTTCCGAGGGCATCGAGCTGATCATGTGGCTCATCATGCGTGGCGCCCTGAACGAACGGGTCCGCACGGTGCACACCGCCTACCACGTGCCCGCCTCCAACACGGCCGCCGGCCTGGCCCTGTTCGACAACCGTGCGGACATCACGGACTGACGTGCCGGACGGCTTCAGCTGCGCCGCTGCCAGTTCCGCCCGACGGTCAGCCGGAGCAGGCGCAGTTCGCGGCCCTCGGTGATGAACACGGCGTGGTACCGGCCGAGCGCGGTGAGGACCGGCGGATCGGCGTCGAGGGACCACCTCTGGTACGCCGCCCGGCCCACCACGCCGGGGCCGTGGACGGCGACCTCGACCTCGACCTCGTGCAGCAGGTGGTAAGTGCGGCCGCCCGCGGCGAAGGCGGCCCGGTAGGCCTCTGTCAGCTCCTCGACGCCGTGGAGCTCCGCACCACCGAAGTCGACCCTCGCGTCCCGCAGTTCGGCGAGCACGCCGTCCATGTCGTGGTCGTCGACGGCGCGCAGGTAGCGCAGGAGGGAGTTGACCACGTTGTGCCGGGCGCGTACCAGACGCAGGTCCGCGGCCCGTTCGCCGTTGCTCATCGAGATGGGGAGGCAGGCGCGTGCAGAGCGGCACCGAGGTGCTGGAGCAACGCGGTGAGGTCCTCGGCGTCGGCGGCGGTGCCGTAGACGTAGAAGTCGGGGCGGATCAGAGCGGCGACCGCGTGGAACTGGCCCAGCCACGCCGTGTAGGTGCCGGTGATGTCCACGACCCGCCCCGCACCGGGCTCGGCGTCCAGGGTGACGATCTTCCAGTCGAGGTCGGACAGCAGTGCGGTGTCCTGCGGGCGCAGCCCCTCGCGCAGGTGAGGGGCTGCCAGCAGCAGCGCGCCGCCGGGGCCGACGATGTCGTCGAACAGCCCGCGCCGGGTTCCGTCGTCCAACTCGGCCTGGACGGACAGCAGGCCGCCGCCGGCGTCGTCACGGCGCAGGCCGGCCCCCAGACGCGGCAGCGGTCGCGGTGGCTGCTCGACACCGGCCGCGAGGTCGGCCTGCATCGCCCTGTCCCGCTCCGCCGCGGCGGCCGGGTCGGCAAGGCAGATGACTTCCCCCAACTCCATCGAGGACTGGATGAAGTGACGGACGTGTTCGGCGCGTTCGGGCCCGTAGCTGTCGAGGATGCCGTCGTCGGCGCGCCCGTCGAGGACCAGTTCCAGCTTCCAGGCGAGGTTGACGGCGTCGCGCAGACCGCTGCACATGCCCTGGCCGGCGAACGGCGGCATGAGATGTGCGGCGTCACCGGCGAGCAGCAGTCGCCCCTTGCGCCAGGTGTCGCACCAGCGGGCCTGGAAGGTGTAGACGGCGTGCCGTTCGAGCGTGGCGGTCTGTGGAGTGATGCCCCACGGCTTGAGCAGCCGCCATGTGGTCTCCTCGTCGTTGAGTTCGTCGGCCGTCTCGCTCGGCAGACGCATGAACTCGAACCGCCGTCTTCCGGGGCCGCCCGGCACCAGGGTGGTGGGCCGCTGGGGGTCGCACAGCTGCCAGGCAGCGGGGGAGAAGTCGAAGTCCTCCAGCGGGGCGAGCATCAGCAGGTCCACGACCAGCCAGTCGTGGAAGTAGCCGAGGTCGGTCAGGGCGGAGCCGATCCACGACCGGACGAGACTGTTCGCCCCGTCGGTGCCGACGACGTAGCGGGCGGTGACCGTGCGCCGCTCGTCGGCCGCCGACCGCAGTTCCACGCGGACGCCGTCGTCCTGCTCGACGTGGGTCTCGGCCTCCCAGCCACGCAACACCGTGACCGTTTCCAGGAGTTCGACCCGCGCGTCGAGGAGCGCCTCCAGAGCCGGCTGGTGGAAGAAGTGGCTGACGTGCCAGCCCGACGGCCCGAGGCCGCGCCAGTCCATGCGCAGCAGCGGCCGCCGGTCGGCGGCCCGCCATTCGTAGAACTCCCGGTACGGGGTGACGACGTCGGTGATGGTGTCCGGCGGGATCCCGACCGACTGGAGAATGCGTCCGACCTCGTCGTCGAAGTGCACCGCCCGGGGCAACGGGTACGCCTGGGGTTGCCGTTCGATCGCCACGACCCGCTTGCCACGCCGGCCCAGCAGCAGGGCGAGCAGCCGGCCCACGGGGCCGTAGCCGATCACCGCCACGTCGGCGTGCAGCCGCTCGTCCGCCACTTCGTCCGTCCCCGTCATCATGTGTTCCTCATGTCCGTGACTCGCGCCATGTCAAGGACAGTAGGAACGGGCGCACGGCGTACCGAGACGCTTCGCGCACGGCCGCGGCCGGTTCGCGCATTCCCTTCGCACCGACGACCGGGTCATGGGATTCCTGTCGCGTCCGTGACGTGGACCGTGGACGGGAGAAGGGGTACACAGCAGGCAGCCGCGGCGCCGTCCGGAGCTGATCACGTCGACCCGCGGGGCAGCGAAGAGGTGGCACATGAACGGTGAGCAGGGCCGACCGTCCCGTCCCGCCGGACCCGACCTGCCTGTCCAGGCATTCCGCGACGCGCCGAACGAGGTCACCGTCTCCGACTTCGGCCTGTTCCGGGACACTCTGAACCGGCACTTCTACCCGGCGCGCATCGAGGTGCTCCAGCGTCGGCCGGCGGCGGCGCAGCCACGGATCAGCGCGGTTCACCTCGCGCTCACCACCATTGGCTACGTCCGGCCGGGGACAACGGTCAGCGTCGACCCCGGCGAGTTGCCCTCGTACCACGTGAACATCGCCCTGGCCGGCCAGGTCGTCTCCCGGTGCGGCGACCAGGAGGCCGTGGCCTCGCCCCGGGTGGCGACGGTCTTCAGCCCCGGCCTGCACACCTCGCTGCCTCGGTGGGACGCGGACGCCACCCAGTTGTCCATCAAGATCACCCGCAACCGGGTCGAGGAGGAGCTGTCCGCCCTGCTGGGCCGGCCGGTCGTCAAGCCCATCGACTTCCACCTGGCGTTTCCCGTCGACGACGGCCCGGGGCACCGGT
Organism: Streptomyces sp. NPDC090088; assembly: GCF_044747345.1. Classification (NCBI taxonomy): domain Bacteria; kingdom Bacillati; phylum Actinomycetota; class Actinomycetes; order Kitasatosporales; family Streptomycetaceae; genus Streptomyces; species Streptomyces sp. NPDC090088. Next base: position 145,786 of record NZ_JBIVDZ010000010.1, read on the forward strand.
GGATGGCGATCCTGTCCGCCCTGCTGCGGTCGGTCGACGTCCCCGGCGGCCCCGTGTACGGGCACCACCAGGAACTCCTGGAACGCAGCCTGGTCACCGGCCTGTTGCTCTCCCAGCCGCACTCCTACACCGAACAACTGCTGACCGGCCCGCCGCGTTCCGCACCACGTGGTGCGCTGGACCGGGTCGTCGAGGAGATAGAGCGGGCGCCCGACCGCGGCTACACGGTGGCCGACCTGGCCCGGTTGTCCGGGATGAGCGCGCGCAGTCTGCAGTACGCCTTCCGAGACCGGTATCAGATCAGCCCGATGCAGTTCGTGCGCCGGGTACGGCTCGACCGCGCACATGACGATCTCGCGCAGGGCGTAGGCTCCGTCGCCGATGTCGCCGCGTACTGGGGGTTCAACAATCCCAGCCGTTTCGCGCGCGCCTACCGCGACCGGTTCGGTGAGTTCCCCGCCGTCACCCTTGGTGCCGCCCGGGGCCGCGAGCGGCGTTGAGGGTGTCCGACGCCGTCAGCGGGGCCCGGCCTTGCGCGGATCGGCCGCGCGGCTTGCGCGAAGCGGCTGCCCCCGACCCCTGCCTCCCGTGCACGGTGATGCCGACAGCCGTCCGCGTCACACAGGGAGATGCCTCCGTGAGCGCCGCATCACCGTCCGCAGGTCCATTGAGCGGGCTTGTCGTGGCCGACTTCTCCAGGGTGCTGGCCGGCCCGTACGCCACCATGCTGCTCGCCGACCTGGGCGCCGAGGTGATCAAGGTGGAGGGACCTGGAGGGGACGACACCCGCAGCTGGGTCCCCCCGACGCGCGATGGGGTCGCCACCTACTACCTGGCCGTCAACCGGAACAAGCGATCGATCACCCTGGACCTGAAGGACTCCGGCGACCTCGCCCTCGCGCACGAACTGTCGGCACGGGCCGATGTGTTCATCCAGAACTTCAAGCCCGGCGGTCTGACACGCTACGGGCTTGACCACGACACCGTCCGAGGCCGCAACGAGACGGTCATCTACTGCTCGATCAGCGGCTTCGGCACCGGCGCCGGGGCGAAGCTGCCCGGCTACGACCTGCTGGTGCAGGGGATGTCCGGACTGATGAGTCTGACCGGCGCACCGGACGGGCCACCGTTCCGGGCCGGCATCTCCGTCTTCGACGTCATGACCGGCCTGCACTCGGCCATCGGCATCCTCTCCGCGCTGCACCACCGCGACCTGACCGGCGAGGGCCAGCACGTGGAGACCGATCTCCTGTCCACGGCGCTCTCCGCACTGGTCAACCAGACCTCCGCCTATGTCGCCGGAGACGTCGTCCCCACCCGGATGGGCAACGCGCATCTGAGCCTGTTCCCCTACGAGCCGCTGCGCACCGGCGACGGCGAGCTGATCGTCGTGGCCGGCAACGACGTGCCAGTTCCGCAAGCTGGCGGTGGCGATCGGCCGCCCGCACCTCGCCGACGACCCACGCTTCGACACCGTCGGCAAGCGCAACGACCACCGCGAGGAACTGCGCCCCCTGCTGCTGGAGGCGCTGTCGACGAAGAGCGCACAGGACTGGTTCGGCATCCTCACCGGAGCCGGGCTGCCCTGCGGGCCGATCAACACCGTCGCCGGTGGTGTCCGGCTCGCCGAGGACCTGGGCCTGGACCCCGTTGTCACGTCCGGCGACGGCGCCGTCCCGACAGTCCGCAATCCCATCCGGCTGTCCAGGACACCGCCGACCTACCGGCTCCCCCCGCCCGCACTCGACGAGCACGGCACCGACGTCCGTGCCTGGCTCACCGCTCCACGGGAGGACGACCGTGACCGATGAGACCGACGACCGGGACCTGATCGAACCCCCGGCGTATCCGACCGCACTCGGCGCCTCCACCCCCACGACGATCACCCTGCTCGGGACCGACCTGGCCCGGGACGTGATGGGCGAGATCGGCTTCGGCGAGCTGGCGTTCTGGCTGGCCGCCCAGCGGCGGCCCACTCCGGGGGAGACCCGGGTGTTCGAGGCGGTGCTCGCGGCGCTGGCCGACCACGGCTTCACCCCGACGGCGATCGTCACCCGGCTGACCTACCTGTCCGCCCCGGACTCCGTGCAGGGCGCCCTCGCCGCCGGGCTCCTAGGCGGCGGCTCCCGCTTCCTCGGGGTCACGGAGGACTGCGGCCGGTTCCTCCACGAAGTCCTCACCGGGGCGGACGGCCCGCTGCCCGCCGACGACGCCGGCTGGGACGCCGTCGCCCTGGAGACCGTACGGGCACAGCGCGCGGCCCGCCGGTTCGTCCCCGGCCTGGGACACCACGTGCACAAGGAAGGCGACCCCCGCACCCCGCGGCTGCTGCGGATCGCCGCCGAGGAAGAGCTGCTCGGACCGCATCTGTCCCTGTTCGCCGCGATCGGCCGGGTCCACCCGCGGGTGCTGGGCCGGAAGCTGCCGCTCAACGGCGCCGGCGTCTGCGGCGCGGCCCTGGCCGACCTCGGACTGCCCCTGGAACTGCTGCGCGGCTTCGCGCTGCTGGCCCGCACCGCCGGGCTGATCGGGCAACTGGCGGAGGAACTGCGCCACCCGGTGGCGAACGAGGTCTTCCTCTCGGTGGACCTCAACAACCGGCCCGTCGCCCCGGACCCGTATCGGCCGGACCCCCTTGCCTCCCACGACACCGACGGAGGTCGTCATGGCTGAACTGGCCGCGGTCATCGCGTCCACCCACCACCCTTTCTACTACCGCACCAGCACCGCCACCGGCGAGGACCGCCCGGCGTTCGCCGACGAGTGGGTGGCAAAGATCGAGCGCTTCCGCGCGACCCTGACGGCCGCGGAACCCGACGTCCTGGTGATGATCGGCAGCGACCACTTCCATCAGCTGTGGCTGGACAACATGCCGCAGTTCCTGATCGGCAAGGCGCCGTCGTTCGACGCCAACTGGTACAACGAGGAACGCGAGTTCGGCCTGCCCAGGATGCTGCTCAAGGGCGAGGAGGACCTCGCCGCGCACCTGCTGCGCGACGGCCTGGACCGCGACTTCGACCTGGCTTTCTCCAACGAGCTGCGCATCGACCACAGCATCACGTGCCCGATCATCACGCTGCGCCCCGAGGCCGACCTGCCGATCGTGCCCGTCTACACCAACATCTTCGCACCGCCGCTGCCGCAACCGCGCCGTTTCGTCCAACTGGGCCGGGCCATCCGGGAGATGGTCGAGTCCTGGGAGAGCGACAAGAGGGTCGCCGTCATCGGCACCGGGCATCTGTCGCTGGAGCTGGGCGGTCCGCGCCAGTTCGGTGAGCACGGACCCGACCCGGAGTTCGACCGCAGGGCGGTGGAGTGGATCGCCTCGGGCGACATCGAGGGCTGCCTGGCCGAGGTGACCCTCGACAGCCTGCACGCCCCGGGCAACGCCACTCACGGGTTCATGGACTTCATGCTGATGATGGGCGTGGCGGGCGAGGGGACGAAGGCCGACCACGTCGACACCCTCGACCTGTTCCACACCATGGAGGCGTACTTCACCTGGTATCCCGGCGGCACGCCGCGCACGGCGGAGGTGACCCGGTGAGCAAGTACCTCCTGAACAAGTTCCTCTACACCGTCGACCGCGACCCCGAACTGGTCGAGCGCTACCGCACCACTCCCGACAACACCGTCGCGTGGTGGGAGGCCGAGACGGCCGGAAAGCTGCTCAACTGCACCGACGCCGAGCGGACCACCTGGCTGTCCTTCACCGAGGACGAGCGCGACGCGCTGCGCCGCCACGACCATGTCGCCCTCTTCGAGCTGGGCGCCCATCCGTTCCTCACGCTCACCCTCTTCATCGCCCTGTTCGAACGCGACCACGGCCCCCTGGAGTACCAGCGGGCCTACGCCGAGCGCATGGGGCACATCCGGTTGCCGTACCCCGACATCACGACATGAGCAGACCGAGCGGCCCTCGGTGCTGAGGGCCTTCCCCGAAGGACACCGCCTGTGAAAGCAGACCCCGCCCCCCTGCGCGCACCCGCCACAACCCCGGCGACGGGCTGGGCACTGTCCGTGGGCCGGCTCGGCGCCGTCGTGGGGCCCTCGCTCGGCGGCCGGATCCTGGCTTCCGGACTCGATCTGAAATGGAGCTTCTACATCTTCGCCGCCATCGGCGCGCTCGCAGCGCTGGCCGCCGTCCGCGTCCCGCCTGGCGGCGGCCGCCCACGGACCCGGTCGCACGTCCCGCCCGCGGTCCTCCTCCGTCCCGATTCCGCCGTCTGACCCTCCTGACCCCCACGGCGGCGCCCGGCCCTGTGAGCGGCCCGGGCCTTCGCCGCCTCACGAAAGGCAACCGGAACCAGCATGCGCAAGATCGCTCTCGAAGAGCACTTCACCACCGCCGCCATGGAGCACTACAGCCTGCCAGGTGCTGCCCTGTTCGCACCTGACTACTGGCAGAGCTCGCTGCGGTTGCTACTCGACTTCACCGAGGTCCGGCTGCCCCAGATGGACCAGTACGGCATCGACGTCGAGGTGCTCTCGCTCGTCTCCCCGGGTGTCCAGGCGGAGAAGGACACCGCCACGGCGGTGCGCAACGCGGCCCTCACCAACGACTTCCTCGCCGAGATCGTGGCCAGGCATCCAGGACGATTCGCGGGATTCGCCGCCCTGCCCCTGCAGGACCCGGAGGCGGCCGTGTCCGAACTGGACCGCGCGGTCAATGAGCTGGGCCTGCGCGGCGCGCTCGTCAACGGCCACACGCACGGCGAGTACCTGGACGCGGAGAAGTTCTTCCCCCTGTGGGAACGGGCCGAAGCTCTCGGTGTCCCCCTCTATCTGCACCCGGCCAACTCCTTCGACACCTGGCACAACCTGCGCGGTCACGAGGAGCTCATCGGCCCGATCTGGAGCTGGGGTGTGGAGACCGCCACACACGCCCTGCGCATCGTCTTCTCCGGCGTCTTCGACCGCTTCCCCGACGCCACACTGATCCTCGGGCACATGGGCGAGAGCCTGCCCGGCATGCTCTGGCGGCTCGACACCCGCTGGCGGTTCGCCGACCGCCGCGGGATCAAGCTCGGCAAGAAGCGGCCCTCGGACTACATCCGCGAGAACATCATGATCACCACGAGCGGGGTGTGTGCGCAGGCGCCCCTGCTGGGCAGCATGCTCGCCCTGGGCGCGGACCGCATCATGTTCTCCACGGACTACCCCATGGAGGAGAACGACGAGGCCGTCGCCTTCATCGAGAACGCCCCGATCAGCGAGGCCGACCGGGCGAAGATCTGTCACCTGAACGCGGAGCGCCTGCTGAAACTCTGACCGTGCCCGCCGAGGCCCCGGAACCGGCGGTCACCGCTCCTGAGGGTGGGTGGCGAGTGCCTCCACCGTGACGTCCATCCACTTCCACATGGGAAGCGAGGACAGGGCGTCGTGCAGAGCCGCCGGGTCCGCGGCCTCGTACAGGCCGATGGTGGCGTTGCGGCCAGGGACGCGCCAGAGCCGCTTGAGGACACCCGCCGCGCGCAGCTCCATGGCGCGCTCGCGCTCGTTCGTTCGCAGCCGTTCCCGGACGTCGTCAGGTGTGTCGGCGGGCAGCAGGATCTCGGTACGGACCAGGAATTCCATCGGGTTTCCCTTTCAGGGGTCAGCGGGCTGCGATCTCCAGCAGCAGGGCGGCCAGCTCGTCCGGGGCGGTGACCATGGCCTCGTGGCCGGTGGAGATCTCGTGCACCGGCCAGCCGCGGGCCGCGGCACGTCTGGCCTGCCTGGTGAAGACCCGCATCCAGTCCACGCACTCGATGAACGCGCCCGGGACCAGCTTGGCCTTGCCGTCCAGCCGGAGGGGCTCGGTGTAGGTCAGCCAGGGGTGCGGGGTCAGCCGGGGGGTGAGCCAGTCCACGTCGGCCTGCTCGGAGACGCCCAGCCGTTCCAGCGGCCGTACCGGGATGAGCCAGCCGAACCCGGACCGGGCCACGGACTCTCGGTAGTGCCCGGCGACCTCCGGGGGGAGCAGATCGATCGCGGCGTCGCCGTCGCCCCCCACGAACGCGTCGAGATGGACCCGCGTCGACAGCCGGTCCGGTACGCGGTCCGCGACCCCCGTGACGACCTGGCCCGCGTAGCTGTGCCCCACGAGGACGACATCACGGGCATCGTGCGCCTCCAGCAGCGCGACGACGTCCTGGACGTGCGTGGCCAGCCCTACCTGAGGGCTCAGCAGATGGGCGCGGTCACTGAGGCCGGTGAGGGTGGGGGTGTGCACCTCGTGACCGGCGGCGCGCAGGGCGGGGGCGACCCGCTGCCAGGCCCAGCCGCCGTGCCATGCGCCGTGGAGGAGGACGAACATGCTCATGCGGGGGCCGCCTTCTGCTCTGCGTCACCGCGCGCTGTGCGACGACGACGGAACCGACGGTAGGGAGCGGCAGCCGACCTCGGTAACGCGCGAATGACCGGATCCGGGCGGCGGTCTGTCCCGCACCGCCTACGTCATCCGTCGCGATGGCCCTGATCAGGCCGGCGCCGGCAGGTAGTCGGGCTCCGCAGCCGCAGTGCGGTCGTGGTCGACGCGGGCCTGGCGGATGTCGTCGCGGTGTGCCACGGCCCATTCGTGGAGCGCGGTGATCGGGGCGATCAAGGTGCGGCCCAGTTCGGTGAGTTCGTAGTCGACGCGCGGTGGCACCGTGGCGTAGGCCGTGCGGCTGACCAGGCCGTCACGGACCAGCTGGCGCAGGGTCAGGGTCAGCATCCGCTGGCTGATCCCGTCGATCTCGCGGTGCAGTTCGTTGAACCGGTGGGTGCGCTGCCCGAGCCGCATGACGACCAGGCTGCTCCACTTGTCGCCGATCCGGTCGAGCACCTCGCGGATCGGGCAGTCCTTGCCGAGAGGGTCGGGCACGGGCACACCGCTGTTCGTGGCTGACATGAAAGTGCCTCCTTACGTCTCTTCCGATGGTCACCCATCATGGGGTTACGCACAAGTGGTAACTGCCCCCGGTGCCGACTCGGCCATGCCGAGGTGCGGCGCCGCGAGGGAGTCCCTTCACGAAGACAGGGCACCCCATGCTCACCATCGCGAGCCGTACCCGAAGAGCTGCCGGCGCCCGTCGGGCCGCGGCGTGAAGCGGGCCGTCACCGAGGCCTCCGGAGCCGAGGCGTTCTTCGCTTCGGCCGACGACAACACCATGTTCTCAGCCCCCTTCCCCATGTGAAGCAGCAAGAAAGGCGGTAGTCATGTCCACCGAGAACAAAGAGATGGTCCTTCACTTCTACAACGAGCTGTTCAGCCACGGCAATCTCGATGTCATCGACAAGTACATCGGGGACGAGTACATCCAGCACAACCCTCATGCACCCAACGGCACCGCTGCGCTGCGCGGGTTCGTGACCGGCTTCAGGGGCCGCTACCCGAACCTCAGTTACAACGTGGTCCGGGCCGTCGCCGAGGGCGACCTGGTCCTGCTTCACTCGCACGCCGAACTCGAGCCGGGCATCAGCCAGATGGTGGTCGACATCTTCCGGATCCAGGACGGGAAGATCGTCGAGCACTGGGACGTCATGCAGAACGTGCCGGACAGCTCGGTCAACGGCAACGACATGCACTCCACGCTGAGCGCCCCGGCCGACCAGTCGGCCGACGCCTCCGGCGCCGAGAGCAAGCGGGTCGTGCAGGCCCTGTTCGACGAGATGATCCACGGCCGCGACGTCACGGCCCTGGAACGTTACGCAGCGGACCCGTTCCACCAGCACAACCCGCAGTCCCACAGCGGCATCGCGGCCGGCAAGGAGCAGTTCGCGGCGGTCTTCGACGCGAACCCGGACGTCAACTTCGACGTGAAGCGAGTCATCGCCGACGGCGAGTACGTGGCGTTCCACCACCACTTCAAGCTGTCCCCGGACGACCGCGGTTCCGCCGTCCTCGACATCTTCCGCGTCTGCGACGGCAAGGTCGTCGAGCACTGGGACGTCATCCAGCCGATCCCGGAGAAGTCGGGCAACGACAACACCATGTTCTGAGCCCCTGACCGTGCGCCGGGCGTGCGAGCTCGCCCGGCCAAGGAAGAGAAGGGCGAGAAGGACGACATGAGGGAACCCCTGAGCTACGGCATCGCACACCGTGCGGCGGAGGCCGTTCTGGAGGCCGCGCGGGCCGAGGGCCTGCGGATGTGCGCCACCGTGGTCAACAGCAGCGGTGTCGTCAAGGTGCTGCTCCAGGACGACGGCGCCGGACCGATGGGCGTGGAGACGTCACGCCGCAAGGCTTACACGGCGGCGGTCATACATCTGTCGACCACCAGGTTCGCGGAGTTCGCCAAGGACCCCCACCTGATCGACAGCGAACTGCTGGCGATCCCCGGCGGACATCCGATCACCACGGATGACGGGGAGGTCATCGGCGGTATCGGTGTCGGCGGCGCGGACGGAGCCACCGACGACCGTCTCGCGGTGCAGGCGCTGAAGAGCATCGCAGCGCTGCTGGCCTGAACGGTACGGACGACATCAAGTATCCCGAAGGACGATTCGTCGAAGGAGACGACAGTGATCGATGACACTCTCGTGGTCGAAGGTGTGGCGCACGACTACAACTTCCTGCCCGAGAACTGCGTCGACGAGGAGCAGGTGGGCCGCATGGTCGGCGAACACATGCACCAGCTGCACAGCAAATGGGGCGGTTCGGAATACACCATCGAGAAGTCGATGTGGATGGACCACGGGGCCGGCCCCGAGGTTCTCGGCCGGGCGATCCTGGCGGAGAGCCAGTCGGACATCATCGTCTACCACGACACACCGATCTACCACTTCTTCCACGACGGTGGCTCTCCGCTGGCCACCGGCGTGGCGATGCGCAAGCGCTGGCCGAACCGGGTGTTCGTGTACGGAGCGGTGTCTCCGCTACGGCCCGGCGCGGTGGAGCGGGTCGACGAGCTGGTCGACGAATACCAGGTGAACGCGCTGAAGTTCTACCCCTACGACATGATCGACGGCCGGATTACCGGCCTGGACATGGGCGATCCCAAGACGGCCTTCCCGGTGTACGAGCGCGCCTTGGAACGGGGCGTCAAGGTCGTCGGGATCCACAAGGCACTCCCGGTCGGCCCGGGACCGGCGGGCTCCCTGCGAGTGGACGACGTCGAGGCCGCCGCACAGGCCTTCCCGGACCTGACCTTCGAGATCGTGCACGGTGGCCTGGCGTTCGTCGAGGAGACGGCGCTGCTGATGGACACCACCCCGAACGTCGTGGTCAACCTGGAGGTGACCGCCTCCCTGGTGCGCACCGCCCCGCGCCGCTTCGCCAGGGCGATGGGGGCTTTCCTCGAAGCGAACAACGGAGCGCAGCGCATCATCTGGGGCACCGGCTGCCTCGCGGTCCACCCGCGCCCGCTGATCGAGGCGTTCTGGAACTTCGAGATGCCGCAGGACCTGATCGAGGAGGAGGGCATGGAGCCGCTGACCCTCGAAACGAAGAAGAACATCCTCGGTCGCAACTTCCTGCGCCTGCACGGCATCGACGAGGACGAACTGCGGGCGTCGATCGCCGGCGACGAGTTCGACACCGACGAGCTGGCGCCTGCCTGGGGCGGCCACGTGGAGCTCGCGGGGGCGGTGTGATGAGCGACGTCACCGAGGCCCGGGTGCGCGAGGTGCTCAACGGGATCATCGACCCGTGCAGCACCGTCGCCGGTGTCCCGGCCGGCATGGACGACATGGGAATGATCAGTGAGATCCGGTTGGGCGACAGTGGCCCGGACGGCCGGCGGATCGGTGTGGGCATCACCCTCACCGACCCCACCTGCATGCTCCTGACCACATTCGTCAACGAGACGCGGATACGTCTGTCCGCCCTGCCCGGCGTCACCGGTGTCGACGTCACGCTGGACCACGAGACCGAGTGGACCGAGGACAGGCTCGCACCGCACTACCGGCAGCAGCTCGACGCACACCGGGCCGAGAAGCGCAGACGGCTTCTGCCGCTGACGCCGGTGAACTCGGGCAGCGACGTAAAGGAGCGCTGATGAACGACCCGTCCGCGGCCTCGGCCGCACACCACGACGAGGCCGCGGTACGGGCGCACAACGCCAAAGTCACCCAGCGTTTCATGGAGGGTCTCAGCAAAACGCCCAGGCCCCCCGCCACTCTCCCCCCGCCACGTGTCCGCGTGATCCGGGACATGGTGTTCGCACGGGTGGCCGGGACCGAGGGCGAGATCGAGCTGCGCATGGACCTCTACCTGCCTCCGCGTTCCTTCGCACCCGCACCGGTCATCGTGTGGTTGCCCGGGGGAGGGTGGAGGATGCAGCGTCGGGGAGTCGGACCGAACCTCACCCGCCTGTTCGCGCAGCGCGGTTACGCGATGGTCGACATCGACTACCGGCCGAGCACGGTCGCCGTCTGGCCCGCCCAGCTCGACGACGTGACCGCCGCGCTGCGCCATCTGCGCCGCCTCGCACCGGAACACGGCCTGGACACGGACGCGATCGGCCTGTGGGGCAGTTCGTCGGGAGCCCACCTCGCGGTGCTCGCGGGCTTCGCCGGGGCCCGCCCGGACCGCACCGACGCACCCCCGGTCCGGGCGGTGGCCGCGGGCTACCCCTCCACCGACCTGCTGTCTCTGTCCGAGGACGCGCTCCCCGGCGGCATCCTCAGCGACCAGGACCCCGACGACCCGTCCTGGGGCCTGCTGGGCGGTCGCCCGGCCGACCTGCCCGACCTCGCCCGCGACGCCAGCCCCGTCCACCAGGTCTGCTCCGGCGCCCCGCCGACCCTGCTGCTGCACGGCGACGCCGACCTGGTCATCGGTCCCGCCCAGGCCCGCAGGCTCTTCGACGCGCTGGTGGCCGCCGACGCCGAAACCCATCTCCTCCTGGTCCACGGCGTCGACCACGGCTTCCTCAACACAGCCGCCTGGGAGAACGCCGAATCACCGCACCAGGCCACCCTGCTCTCATCGCGGGGCGCAGCAGGCAGCCGCGAGCGGGAGGTCACCCTCACCCCCGGCCTGGTCGAGCGGTTCTTCGACCGGCACCTGCGCGGGGACCCTTGGGGCGCGTGAGAAACGTGGACATGACCGGAAGATCTGTTGGGAGAGCGCCCTCGAGCGCTACCACCGCGCGATCAATCACCCCGAACTCGTTCCCGCCATTCTGTTCGAACTTCACAAGCTGGCCCGGGAACAGGACAACCACCTCTGCACATCGGTGCGGAAGGGCGTCCGCAACCCCTCCTGCCTGCCCGGCCCGTACAACGACATCTACGAGGTGGGAGAACCTCCGCTTCCTGGACGTCTACCGGAAGCTCATGGGCGAGATCCACTGGCACGATCCTCGGCGAGCGGGACGAGGACGGCGGGTGCGAGCGGGGTCCCGACGGCGTCAGGCAGGCGCGTCATGCGGATCGCCATGTACGGGCGGCCCGGTAGCCGCACGCGCACACGGGGGTCCGTCGTCACGCATACCCGGTCCATCGTCATGGCCCAGGTGTCGATCACGTCGATGGCGAAGCGGCCTTCGGAGGGCAGGCTGATGACCTGGAAGCTCGGACGGTTGAAGCCGAAGTAGGTGAGTTCGTACGTGTCCCGCACTCCGCCGCGCGGGGCGGGCCCCCTCAGTCCGGTGTGGAGGGGGTCGAGCACGCCGGTGGGGGACTCACGGACGAGTCGGTGCAGGAACGCGATGCGTTCCCAGCTGGTGCCGGTCAGCACGCCGCCCTTGGACCACCAGAGTTCCTCGGCGTCGTTGAGATAGGCCTCGCCGTGCTGGACGTACCCGCCACGAACCGCCCCCTCCCAGCAGCGTCGTACCAGCTCCTCACCTGTGAGATTCCCCCAGCCGTGGTCGATGTCGCCTTCGTAGCCGCACTCGTCGACCACGACAGGCTTGTCCCACTGCTTGCGCCAGACGTCGGTGTTCTCCGCTGTGCGATAGGGGTCTGTGCGCTGGACGCTGCAGTGTGTGATCCACGGCCGGGTGTGGTCGTAGAACTCGTCGTAGTTGTGGATCGAGGTGAGGTGGTCGAACGGATCCTCCTGGACGACGATGCCGGCCAGCCGTTCCCAGTCGGCCTCCGTCTTGGCCTTCACCAGGTCGTACTCGTTCGCCATCGACCACCACACGTTGGACAGGGCCGAGAGCCGGCGCACCGCATAGCGGGTCAGCCGGTCGTCTGCCTCACGGCCCAGCTCGGCGAAGCCCCACCGGTCGTAGGGGTGGAAGAGGATGATGTCCGCCTCGATCCTCAGGTGCCGGAGGGCGCGCACCTCGTTCTCGAAGCGTCGGAAGAACCGAAGGTCGAACCGTGTGGTGTCCCAGCCGTCCGCCGGAGAACCGGGAAAGGGGTACAGCTCGGGCTCGTCGGTGTTGTACGTGTACGACTTGGGCAGCAGGCACATCCGCACCTTGTTGAAGCCGCTGGCGGCCAGTGTCCGTCGCGTCGCGGCCCTCAGGTGCTCCTCCTGATGTGTCCAGGCGTATGCGGTGGTGCCGACCGGCAGGTAGCGGTTGCCGTCGGCGTACGCGAAGTGGTGGCGGTCCGCCACGCGCACGGGACCGTGCTGGCCGGGTGCGGCGGGCTCGGCCACGAAACGGCCGGACAGCCCGTCGAGAGTCGCAGCCGTGGACGTCGTGGCGAAGGTCCAGGGCCCCTCGGTATCGGGCATGAACCGGATCCGGTACGTTCCGTCTCCGTCGTAGAAGCCGCCGGCGCGGAGTTCGCGCCGCCCGTCGCTGAAGATCGCGGCGAGTTCGATGTCGATGAACGGATTCCCGTCCGACGGCCCGTCCATCTCGATTTCGAACACGTCCCACAGGGCACAGTGTTCGGCGAAACGTATTCGGGGTGTGGTGACTGTGCGGTGAGGCACGGAATCAACCTTCTGGCTGGGGCCGGACGGGAGTTCACCCGGCCGCAGTAGCAGGTCACCGGGTTCGGTTCCGTGGGGGGTGGGTGTGCGGTTCAGGTTCCGCACACCCACCCGGCTGGTGGCAGCCGCGTGCCGGTCAGAAGTTGGCGGGCGGCTGCGTGTACGTGGTTCCGTCGATGGTCGTGGTGAGGGTGCCGACGGCCTTGAAGTTGCCGCCGATGATCGTGCGCGGGCCGAGGGTGAAGCCGTCGGGCCCGGTGAGCTTGGTACCGGTGTGTCGGCCGGACAGTGTCAGGTCCTCGGTCCAGGTCACACAGCTGAGCTCCTGGGCGGTGCCGGGCGCGCAGCCGAGCGTGGTGTTGGAGGTGCGTTCCACCCGCTCGGTACCGTCGATGATGTTCGTGCCGTCGTCGCTGTAGCCGTTGTAGTCCACGGCGATGCTGAGAATCCGGGTGCCCGCGCTGTTGTCGGTGATCTGGACGGTGGCCGAGCCCTTGGCCTGTCCTCGCAGGGTGTAGGTGCCGGTGGGCACCGGCTGCGCCTGGGGCAGGGCCATGCCCGGGGTGTAGGGGATGCCCCAGGTGGTGTCGGAGGTCGGGGCGGGGGGAGTGGCCACGCTGGGCGTCAGCGTCCGGAAGCGGGCGATCATGAGCCGGCTGTTGCGGCCTCCGGGCTCGGTGGAGTCCGCGCAGGCGTGCGGTGTCGGATTGGCGCCGCAGGCGAGGTTCTCGACGTAGACCGCGGCGGTGCTGTCGGCCAGCCACACCGGGTCGGCGGCGAGGTTCCAGTTCAGGTCGGCCCCGGCGTTGATCTGGAAGCCGTTGCCGGTCTTGGGATCGACGAGCCAGGGCAGGAAATTGCGGCGGTTGTGGTCGTTGCGGATGCCGGAGATGTAACCGGTGGTGGAGAGCTGGTCGGTGAGGGGCGGGATGCCCGGCATACCTGAGATGAAGTCCATCCGGCCCGAGCCGTTGACCTCACCGGCGAGGAGCCACTTGCCGTTGGGGGACATCGCGAGCGGGTCGGCGTAATGGGCGTGGCGGGTGACGGGGACCGAGCGGCCGGTGCTCAGGTTCGTCGCCCAGCCGTCGACGTTGTCCGACTCCAGGGTCTGGATGCCGAGAGTGGACTGTCCGTCGCTGGTGAAACCGCGCGGTTCGCCGACCATGCCGGCGTGGTTGAGCCGCAGCTGGTTGCCGGACTCGACGACAAGCGGCTGGTATTCGGCCGCGGTGTTCATCAGGACCGAGATGTTGACGAGGTTGTAGCGCTGGTTCTGTGCGTCGTAGGCGAGCCGGCCGACCAGGGGAAGCTCGGTCAGGTTCTTCAGATCGAGGTCGTCCCACAGCAGGTGCACCCCGTCGGGGCTCAGCCGCCATTCGCGCCCGTTGGTGGTGCCGTCGCCGTTGGGGGCTGCCAGCGGCTTGTCGTTCCAGTAGATGGGGGCGATACGGGTGTTCGCCGGAGTGCAGCGAGGGTCGGTGGCGGCGTAGGTCGTCTTGCCGCTGCCGCACTCCAGGATGCCGTTGCCCACCAGGACGCGCTTGCGGTCGGCCAGTTCATGGGCGGGCGGGTAGATGAGCTGGCTGGTGTCGATGTCGGAGCCGTAGGACACTCCGCAGGTGATGCACTTCCACGCCTCACCGTTCGGGAATGTGCCGCCGTCGGTGCGGACGGCCAGGACCTGGTTGCCGGTGTAGATGCTCGCCGGACCCGATGAGGGCGCCCCGGCGTAGTTGAGGCCCAGGTAGACGTACTTGGGGTTCCAGCTGAAGCCGGGCGTTCCCATCCCGCTCCAGTTGGCCGAGACACAGCCCGTGGGGTGGGTGCAGACCCCGTCGGCCGGGACGGTCGGAGGGACCGGCAATTCCTTGATGTCCACCGGTATGCGGCTCGATCCCGCCGCGGCACCGGCCGTGGACGAGTCGGCGGCGGCCGGGGCCTGACCGCCGGGCAGGGTGAGAGCGAGGGCGACCGCGCAGGCCGCGGTGGCTCTCGCGAGGAGGGAACGGAAACTGCGAACTCGGATGATCAATGCGGCTCCAATAATGGGCATTGGCCGGTCACTTGAGCGCGCCTGCGGAGAGTCCGCTGACGATGTTCCGCTGTGCGATCGCGTAGAAGACGACGATCGGCAGCACCGCGATGACGGAGGCGGCGAGCAGGATCTGCTGTTGCGGGGTCTCCGCGGAGACGAAGTTGGTGAGACCGCGCTGCACGGGCATCAGGGAGCTGTCGTTGAACAGCACCAGGGCCATGAGGTACTCGTTCCAGACGTGCATGGCCTGGATGACGGCCACCGCGACCAGGCCCGGTTTGGCCAGAGGCAGGATGATCCGCCAGAAGGTGCCGAGCAGGGAGGCGCCGTCGATGGCGGCGGCCTCCTCCAGTTCCTTGGGCTGGCTGGCGAAGAACCCGCGCATGATCAGGATGGAGATCGGCAGCCCGCCCGCGATGAGTACCAGGATGTAGCCGATGCGGGTGTTGGCCAGGCCGAGCGCGATCATGAGCTTGTACTGGGCGATGAACGACGCCGGCAGCGGGATGATCATGATGACCAGGACGGCTGCCACGATCGCGTTTCGCCCCGGGAACTCGATGCGCGCCAGCGCGTAACCGGCGAGACTGGAGATGACGAGGATGCCGGCGACCGCGGCCCCTGTGTAGAGGAGGCTGTTGGGGAGGTACTGGCTGAACCCGCCCTCGTTCCACGCGGTAGCGAAGTTGCCCCATTCGAAGGGGTGGGGGATCGGGTTGGTTCCCTTGTACAACTGCTCGGAACTCTGGAGGGATCCACTCACCACCCAGAGCACCGGTACCAGTGCTTCCAGCGCTCCGGCGACCAGCAGGGCGTACAGCGCGACCCGCGGTCCGCGCAGGCGGCGTCGGCGCTGACCGCCCGGCGTGGGCTTCGGCGCCGCTTTGGACTCCGGTGCCGCGTCGAGCAGAGTGTTCACTGTCGACTTCCCTTCTCCGCGCGGGAGTCCGTGCTGCCGCCGAGCCTGCGGGAGACCCACAGCTGGACGCAGGCGAGGACGACCAGGCACGCGCCGAAGATGACGGACATCGCGGCCGCGCGGCCGTACTCGTTGAACTGGAAGGCCTGTTGGTAGATGTGCAGCGTGGGGACCTCGGTATGGCCGGCGGGGCCGCCGTTGGTCAGCACCTGGACCGTGCCGAAGATCTGCAGACCGCTGAGCAGGGTCAGCACGCTGACGATGCCGGTGACATGGGACATTCCCGGCCAGGTGATGTGACGGAACTGGGCCCAGCCCCGCGCCCCGTCCAGTGACGCGGCCTCGTACAGCTCCTTGGGCACGTCCTGCCGGCCTGCCAGGAAGAGGATGAAGCCGAATCCCCAGTGGTACCAGACGAACACAGCGGCCACCGCGATCAGGGACCACTTGGGGTCGCCCAGCCAGTTGTGCTGAAGGCCGTCGAGGCCGAGGGTCTTCAGTGCCTGGTTGACGATCCCGATGTTCGGGTCGAGGAACCACGAGAACATCACGCCCACCACGACCGTGGAGAAAACCCCGGGCAGGTAGTAGACGGTACGGAAGAACGCCCGGCCGCGGCGGGCCCGGTGCACGGCGAGCGCCATGCCCATCGACACCGCGTTGGCCACGACCAGACCGACGACACCGAAGACGGCGGCGTTCTTCATCGAGCCCCAGAACTCGCTGTCGTGCATCACCCACTGGTAGTTGGCGAGCCCGACGAACGGCGTGTCCACGCTCACCCCGTCCCAGGACTGGAAGCTCAGCAGAATGCCCTGGACGAACGGGACGAGCGTGAACAGGCCGATCATGACCAGTGCCGGCGCCAGGAAGACATAGGCGGCCAGCACCCGACTACGGCGCCGCACTAGACGCTCTTCTGCGCCGCGTCGAGGTCGCCGAGCAACTGGTCGACCGTGCGCTCCTTGAGCATGATCGCCTGAGCGCCCTTCTGCAGGGCGGCGACGACCTGCAGTGCCATCGCGTTCGGGACGAGCTGGACATCGGAGGTCTCCGCGGCGATACCGGCCAGCTGCTGGGGGATGTCCTTCTCGGAGACCGCCCGCGCGGAGGGGATGAGGGGGACCTTCTGTGCGAAGACCTGCTGCTGGGCCGGGGCGGTCAGCCACTGGAGGAACTTCAGTGCCTTGGCCGCGTTCTTGCTGCGGGGGTTGACCGCGGCGCCCTTGGCGGCACCGGCCACCAGGCGCGATGTCTGCGTGGCGTCGTCGGCCTTGGGCAGCGCGAAGGAGCGGAAGTCCGTGAAGTTCGGGGCCGTCGCGCGGGCCACGCCGACGGCCGCGGTGCCGTCGAAGATGGCCGCCACGCCCTGGGTGTTGAAGAAGGCCTTCTCCACGTTCGTGTTGTCGCCGTTGCCGGACGGAAGCGCCCCCGTGGAGATCACCTTGGCATCGCGCAGATCGACCAGGAGCTGCATGGTCTTGCGCCAGCCCTCGCTCTTCCAGCTGGACTTGCCGGTGAAGGTGGCGTTGATCTCGTCGTCGGTCAGGTAGTTGGAGGCGTATGTCTGGAGCAGCTGGTTGGCGAGGCTGCTCGCGAACCAGAAGGCGCCCGTCCCGGACTTCTTGATCTTCTGCAGCTGCTCGATGAACTCGCCCATGGTGGTCGGGGGCTGGTCCGGGTCCAGCCCTGCGGCCTTCCACTTCGCGCTGCTGGCGAAGATCCCCAGGGCCGGGGTCTCCCAGTGGGCGCTGTAGATGCCCGGCTTCACGCCGTGTGGATTGTCCGCCACGAACGTGGTGGTCTTCAGCGTGGCCGGGCGGAAGGTGTCCTCCCAGCCGGCCTTCATCTGGCTGGTCAGGTCCATCGCCCAGCCGGCCTTGTAGAAGGGCGCCATGGACTGGGCGTCCACCGCCGAGTACAGGTCCGGCATGTTGCGCGCCTGGGAGCTCGACTGGAGCTTGGTCAGGAAGTCGGCAGGGCCGACGTCGTCGATCCTGATCTTCACGCCGGTCTGCTTGGTGTACTCCTTCGCCAACCCGGCGAGGGCCACCGCCTGGCCGCGGGACTGGTTCATGAAGACGACCTCGGAGCCGCCGCCCGACGAGCTGCTCCCGCCCGACCCGCACGCGGCCAGCGTGGTGACGGCCAGCCCGCCACCGACGGCGCCGAGGAAACCGCGCCGGGAGAGTTCTGCGCGGGTGGCCGATCTGGCCACGCCCGACGTGTGGAATCGCGTCATCTTGGATCTGCCCCTCATGGGTCGGCGACGGCGGCATTGCGCAGGAGGCCACGGTCATAGACAGACCGAAAGAGAGCCCCAACGCCGCGAAATTTATTTCCTAAGTTGCGTTGGCGGTGAACGCTAGGCGCGTCGCAGATGCCCGTCAAGACTCTGGTACATCCAGATTTCCGCTGTGTATCTGCAGCTGCGGAGCGAGTGGGGTTACGAAAATAATTTCGCTGATATGGTGCTACGGTGTCCCGCAACGCGGATAGTTGACCCGCAACCGTGTCCTCAGGGAGAGTCATGGCATCCGATTCCAAGCGCGTGACCCTTGCGCAGATCGCTGAGTCCGCCGGTGTCTCGGTAGCCACCGTTTCCAAGGTCATCAACGGGCGCCCCGATGTGGGCCAGCAGAAACGTGAGGAGATCCAGGACGCGCTGCGCCGCCACAACTACGGTGGATTCCGGGATGACCTGCGCGTGTACCCGACTGTCGAACTGTTCCTGGGCATGGGGCAGTTCAGCGTCTACACCGCCGAGGTCCTCCGGGGTGTCATCGACGCCGCCGCCCTCGAAGGCGTCGCGGTGGTCGCCAGCAGACGGACCGAACACGACCCGAACGTCGACCCGACCTCGTGGGCACGTGACCTGACCGCGGTAGGTCGGCGCGCGGTCGTCGCCTCCACCGCCGACCCCCTGGCCCGTCCCATCGTCGACGCCCTGCGCCGGGCACGGCTACCGCTGGTGCTGATCGATCCGGAGTCCCGTCCCGATGCCTCGGTTGCCAGCGTCGGTTCGACCAACTTTACGGGCGGCTACGAGGCGACCGAGCATCTGCTCGGTCTCGGCCACCGCCGCATCGCCTATCTCGGCGGACGTCAGAATCTCGCCTGCGTCCAGGCCAGACTCCACGGGTTTCGTAGCGCCATGGACGCAGCCGGCAATCCGGTTTCCGACGAGCTGATCCGCTTCGGCACGTCATTCGACATGGCGGAAGGCATCAAGCACGGTGGTGACCTGCTGGATACGGAGCCGGCTCCCACCGCGGTGTTCGCCGCCTCCGACACGCTCGCCGTCGGAGTCATCGAGGCCGCTCGGCGGCGCGGAGTGCGCGTGCCGGACGACCTCAGTGTCGTCGGCTTCGACGACACGTTGCTGGCCCACCAGATGGTCCCACCGCTGACAACCGTCCGCCAGCCGATCCCCGAGATGGGCGCGTTGGCCCTGCGCACCGCGCTGCGCCTGGCTGCCGGCGAAGAGATCGATTCTCACCATGTCGAACTGGCCACACGGTTGATCGTCCGGGAATCCACTCAGCCCCCGCAGGACTGACCGAAGCACCTGTGCCCCAAGTTCCGGGGGGGCGTGTCCTGCGGAACTTGGGGGACCTCACCCGAACCGGCACCGACATCCGACGTACCCGTCAGCCGACGTCGCTGACTCCAGGAGCCGAACCCCATGCGCCTGTCGAAACGCGTGATGTGCAACCCCCTCGACCTTGCCTACCGCTACCAGGACATCCACTTCACCACCCCCGTCGGTAGCGGGAAGAACCGGGAGCCGAGACGGTCCGTCCACCGTGAGGGGGCGGATCCGTCCATCGTCCTCTACCGTGACCGCTTCTACATGTTCGCGTCCATGTCAGCGGGGTTCTGGCACTCGGAGGACCTGCTGAGGTGGGAGTACCACGCGACCTCGAAGCTGCCGGTCCTGGACTATGCGCCGGACGTCCGGGAAGTTGACGGAGCGCTCTGCATCAGTGCCTCCAGGAAGCAGGACAACTGCCCCTTCTTCCGAAGTGTCGCTCCGTTGTCCGACGATTTCAGCGAGGTCACACCCGGCACCTTCCCGTTCTGGGACCCGAACCTGTTCCAGGACGACGACGGTGCGGTGTACCTCTACTGGGGGTGTGACGACAAGACGCCCCTGTACGGCGTGCGCCTGTCGGACACCTTCCGCCAGGTCGGCGAACCGGTGCCGTTGATCGCGTCCGACACCACCGCCCACGGCTGGGAGCAGGTGGGAGAGGACCACGTCGCCGAACCTCCCCCGGCCGGACCGGAGGTGCCCCCCGCCCCGTACATCGAGGGCGCGTGGATGACCAGACACCAGGGCACCTACTACCTCCAGTACTCGGCGCCCGGTACGCAGTTCAACACCTACGCGGACGGCTACTACACGGCCTCGGCTCCGCTCGGGCCCTTCGAGTACTCGCCCGACAGCCCGTTCTCCTCCAAGCCCGGAGGATTCATCACCGGAGCCGGGCACGGCAGCACCTTCCAGGACCGACACGGGAACTGGTGGCACGCGGCGACCATGCGGATAGCGGTCAACGAGCGGTTCGAACGGCGCATCGCCCTCTTCCCCGCCGGGTTCGACGACGACGGCGTGCTCTTCTGCAACCAGAACTTCGCCGACTACCCCTTCGCCGTTCCGGACGGGCCGTTCGATCCCTGGACGCCGCCGCCCTGGATGCTGCTTTCCTACCGGGCGGTCGCCACAGCCTCGTCCTCGGCTTCCGGCCACCAGCCTGCATCGGCTGTCGACGAGGACGTCCGCACCTGGTGGACGGCGGCCCACCGCAGGTCCGGGGAACACCTGACCGTCGACCTGGGAGCGGACAAGACCGTACACGCCGTGCAGATCAATCTGGCGGACCACCGACTCGGCGCCACCGCTCCCCCCGCACCCGACGGAGCCGATCCCGGTCACTCCGGTCACTCCTGGCGCGGCATCTACCCGGGCCGGCAGCCCACGGAGATCGTCGTCGAGATGTCGCGCGACGGGATGGAGTGGACGGTCGTCCACGACTCCGTCGGCACGGGTACCGACGCTCCGCACGCTTTCGTCGTGCTCGAAGCACCGCTGCGGGTCAGGTTCGTTCGCGTCACCGGCGGGCGTATGCCGTTCGATGGGTTCTTCGCTGTCAGCGGCGTTCGGGTCTTCGGTGAAGGTGACAGCGACGCTCCGCGTCCCGTCCGCGCCAGGGCCTCGCGGGCGGACGGACGCACCGCCCGGATCGAATGGGACGCCGCCGCCCGAGCCACCGGCTACAACGTCCGCTACGGACGCCACCCCGAGAAGCTTTACCACAGCTGGCTGGTCCACGACCGCACGGAGCTCGACCTGCGTTCCCTCAACGCGGGTGCGGACTACTGGGTCGCCGTGGACGCGTTCGGCGAAGCCGGCATCACTCCCGGCCATGTGGAGCCGGTGTCGGGTCAGCCGACATCGCAGTGATGGCGCTTGGCGCAGCGGACCCGGACTCCGGCCCCTGGCAGGCCCAGGGGCACTGAGCCCGGCGATGCGTCAGCCCGTCGATGAGGAGAAGAGATGTTGAAGGACAACCTATCCCTGCAGCTCTACACAGTCCGCGCGAAGCTCGTCGAGGACTTCGAGGGCACGCTGGCCCGCATAGCGCAGATCGGCTATACGAAGGTCGAGGCTTTTCGTACGGCCGAGTTCGCGGACCGCCTGGCCGAAACCCTGCCCGAGTACGGCCTCGCCGTGCCCACCGCGCACTTCGCTCTACTTCGAGACGACCGCGCTTTCGCCTCCGCCTTCGCCACGGCCCGGCGCCTTGGCGTCAGCACCGTCGTCGTCCCGATGACCAGGCGGGAACAGTGGCAGTCGACCGACGGCATCAAGACGCTCGCACACGAGCTGAACAGCGCCGCGGCCGAGGCCGCGGACCACGGGCTCACGGTCGGCTACCACAATCACCACTTCGAGCTCGAGACCAAAGTGGGCGGCGTGCACGGGCTGGAGATACTGGCGGACCACCTCGCGGACCGAGTGGCCCTTGAAGTGGACACGTACTGGGCCGCCGTAGGCGGCGCCGATGTGCCGGCCCTGCTCACCCGGCTCGGCGACCGGGTCAAGATACTTCACGTCAAGGACGGGGACGCGACCCTGAACAACAAGGCACAGGTCGCGGTCGGCGACGGTGTCATCCCGGTCAGGGACATCCTGACCGCGGCACCGAACGCACTGCGTGTGGTCGAACTGGACGACTTCGACGGCGACATCCTCGACCCGGTCGAGAAGAGCTTCGCCTACCTGCGCGAGTTGGAGCCCCTCGTGTGAAGCCGGTCTGTATCGGAGTGATCGGCGCCGCGTCCATCTCCGACGCCCGCCTCGCGAGCACGCGGTGCTTTCCCGACCTGACCGTGCACGACCCTGCTCCGGTCATCCGTTTCGGGTCGCCGTTCTCGCGCCCGGGCGTCGTGGAGATCGGGAGCACGACCCACGACCGAGGTCCCAGAAGTCTTGCCGGACCACCGGGACCCGTACGCGGCAACCCCGTGACGACCCATCGAGATGAGGAGAAATGACAGACAACGCTCCGTACGACCTCGCGATCGACTTCGGGGGAGACCGGTTCCCGACGTCCGGCAGCCGACCCCGGCTCTCGTGGAAGCCCCCCGCGACCGGTGTGGCGCGGAACGAATACGAGCTGGAGATCCGTATCCACGGGCGGCCCGTCGAGTCCGTCCGTGTCGCCGACCATCTGCTCGTGGACTGGCCGGTGCTCGCGCTGCGGAGTGGCGAGCGGGTGCGTTGGCGCGTCCGCTCCCGCGCCCTCACAGAGGCGTCGGCGTGGAGCACGTGGCATGCCTTCGAGGCCGGACTGCTCGACGAGGAATGGACGGCACGCTGGATCACCCCGGCCGGCGACCCCGAGGTCGCTCACCGCCCGCCTGGGACACGACCGGCGCACGTTCTGCGTCGTACGTTCACCAGTTCGGGAGCGGTCCGAGCCCGCCTGTACGCCACGGCCCTGGGCGTCTACGAGGTCTTCGTGAACGGGGAACGGGCCGGCACCACCGAGCTCGCACCCGGGTCGACCTCGTACGACCGCACGCTGTACGCCCAGGCCGACGACGTCACGTCGTTCGTCCGCCCCGGCCCGAACACCATCGAGATCGTCCTGTCCGACGGGTGGTACCGCGGTCAGGTGGGCGCGTTCCGCAAACCCGCCGGCTGGGGGGAGCGCCTGGCGGCTCGCCTGGAACTGCACATAGAAGAGACGGACGGCTCACGCGGGCTCGTCAGGACCGATGAGCACTGGTCGTCCGGTTCGGGACCCGTCATCCAGGCCGACCTGATGGATGGTCAGGTCATAGATTTCCGCGCGCCGGTTGGGGAGTGGCAGCCGGTCCTCGTGGACGTGGTCACCGCACCCCCTGTCGACTGGTCCCCGGCGCCGCCGGTGCGCCGTATCGAGGACCGGGGCGCAGTCTCGCTGACCCGACTGCCGGGCGGAGCCTGGATAGCCGACTTCGGCCAGAACGCCTCCGGTTGGATAGCGCTGTCCGACCTCGGCCCCGCCGGCACGCGTACCGTGATCGACTACGGTGAGCACCTCGACCCCGACACGGGTGACCTGACGACCTCCCACCTCGACATCCAGGCACCTGGCGAACCGATGACGGTGTTCGTGCAACACGACGAGGTGATCTCCTCGGGAGCCGAGGGAGAGACCTTCGCACCCCGCCACACGGTGCACGGGTTTCGCTACGCCCGAATCGAGCGAGGCGATGTGCCCCTGGAGGCGGCGAGCCTCACCATGCATGTCGTCCATACCGATCTGCGGCCCACCAGCTCCTTCACCTGCGCGAACCAGGACCTCAACGCGCTGCACGAGGTCGCTCGCTGGAGCTTTCGCGGCAATGCGGTGGACGTGCCCACCGACTGTCCGACCCGCGAGCGCATCGGCTGGACGGGGGACTACCAGGTCTTCGCCCCGACTGCCGCACTGCTCTACGACATCCACGGGTTCAGCCGCAAGTGGCTGCGCTCCGTGCGCGACGACCAGCTCGACGACGGACGGATCGCCAACTTCTCCCCCGACGGGCGGCGGACCAAGCACCACCCCGGCGAGCGCCTGGACACCATGACGGGCTCGGCCGGATGGGGCGACGCGATCGTGGAGGTCCCCCGGGTGCTCTACCGCACCTATGGTGACCGAGAGGTGCTCGACCAGAACTGGGACGCGATGGTCCGTTGGGTCGAGTGGGCCCTCGCCACCGCCCGCAGCGCGCGGCACCCTTCGCGAGTCGAGCGCTCGGCGGAGCCGCTCCCGCACGAGGAGTTCGTCTGGGACGGCTCCTTCCACTGGGGCGAGTGGTGCGAGCCGAAACCTCTGGCTCCGGACGGCTCGGTGACGGACTCCGAGCCGGGCGCCTGGCGCAAGACCGACAACGGCGAGGTGGGCACGGCGTTCCTCTACCGCTCCACTGCCGATCTCGCCGAGATCGCCGAGATCCTCGGCCGACCGGAGGACGCGGCCCGGTACGCCGAACTGGCGGAGCGGGTGAAGGACGCCTGGCGGACGGAGTTCCTCGACGACAAGGGGCACACCACCGTCGACACCCAGGCGAGCTACGTCCGCGCGATCGCCTTCGGTCTTGCCCCGGAGACGCTGCGTGACGCGGTGGCCGCACGACTGGCCGAACTCGTCCGCGCGGCCGGGGACCACCTGTCCACCGGGTTCCTCTCCACCGCGTACCTGCTGCCCGTCCTGGCCGACGCCGGCTATCCCGAACTCGCCTACCGCCTTCTGCTGCAGCGCACCTATCCGTCGTGGCTGGGGATGCTGGACCGGGGTGCGACCACCGTCTGGGAGGAGTGGGAGGGCGTCGACGCGAAGGGCCAGGCGCACGCCTCGCTGAACCACTACAGCAAGGGAGCGGTCACCCACTTCCTGTACACCCACACCCTGGGCCTTCGGCAGGAGGAGTCGTCCGTGGCCTGGGAGTCCTTCGTCGTCGCCCCGATACCCGATTCCTCGGTCCAGTGGGCGCGCGGCACCTTCGACAGTCCACGCGGCACCATCGCCGTCGACTGGAGCGTCGAGGGGGACAGCTTGCGCATCAGCGTCGAGGTTCCGCCCACCTCCGCCGCGACCATCGTCTTCCCCGGCGGCGAACGGCTGACAGCGGGCCCGGGCCGCTTCACCTTCCGGAGGTCATGCCCGATGGCTGGAGCACTCAAATGAACAAGCCCAGAACGGCGTTGTCCATGTCGGCCGCGGCGGCGGCAGCCGTCTTCCGGTCGAGGTCACTGGCGGCGCTCAGGGAGGTGTGCGATCTGGCGCCGCTGCCGGCCCTCGACGACCTGTCGAGCGATCGGGCGAGAGACGTACTCGCCGATGTAGAGATACTCGTCACCAGCTGGGGGTGCCCGCGGCTGGACGAGAGCGTTCTCGCGTCAGCCCCCCGGCTCAAGGCCGTGGTGCACGCGGCCGGCTCGGTACAGGGGCATGTCACCGATGCCTGCTGGGACCGTGGCGTCGAGGTGTCTTCGGCGGCCGCGGCCAATGCGCTGCCGGTCGCGGAGTACACGCTGGGCATGATCCTGCTGCACGGCAAGCAAGTCCTGGAGCGCGCCCGCGACTTCCGGCGCACCCGGCAGCGCGGCCACTGGCTGGGCGTCCCGTACGACGTGGGCAACTACCGCAGCACGGTGGGCATCCTGTCAGCTTCCCTGATCGGCCGACGCGTCATTGAGCTCCTACGGCCGTTCGACCACGAGGTGCTGCTGTACGACCCGTACATCACCGAGGCCGAGGTCGCAGAGCTTGGCGTGGAACGGGTGGAACTGCCCGAACTCTTCGCCCGCAGCGACCTGTTGAGCATCCACGCCCCACTGCTTCCCGCCACTCGCGGGCTGGTGAGCCGGGAACTCCTGGGGATGATGAGGCCCGGAGCAGTGCTGATCAATACGGCGCGCGGCGCCGTCGTCGACCAGGACGCGCTCATGGACGCGGTGAGCGCGGGCTGTATCCGGGCGGTTCTGGACGTGACGGAGCCCGATGCCCTGCCGGCCGACCACCCCCTGTGGGGCTGCACCGACGTTCTACTCACCCCGCACCTCGCCGGCTCCCAGGGCAACGAATGGGAGCGGCTCTCCGACATGGCCGTCAGCGAGGTGGCCCGCTGGGCCGCCGGCGACGGATTCGCCCATCCCGTACGACGTGAAAGGCTGGCATTCCAGGCATGAGCATCCCGTTCGAACTTCCCCCTGAGAACCGCGAAGTGAGCCCGCACACGGGTTACACCCGCGCACATTGGGAGGCCGTGGCCGATGGGTTGCTCGACGCCGCGTGGAGATGGGCAACCCCGGGCCGCGCCCTGCTCCATCTGCCGGGTCAGCCCTCCAAGTCCGGGCTGAGATCGGACGGTCTGGAGGGCTACGCACGGACCTTCCTGGCGGCTTCCTTCCGGGTCGCGGGCGCTGACGGCAAGGACCCGCACGGATGGCTGGAGCGATACGCGGCCGGCCTCGCCGCGGGTACCGGCACTCCTGGCCGGGACGACACCGAGTCGTGGCCGCTGATCCTCGACCACCATGTCCAGGGGCAGCCGATGGTCGAGTCGGCGTCGGTCGCCCTGGGCCTCTCCCTGACCAGACCCTGGCTGTGGGACCGACTGGACAGCGATGTACAGGATCGCGCCGAGAAGTGGATGCGCGACGCGCTCACGTACACGCCCGCACCGAACAACTGGTACCTCTTCCCCTTCACGGTGGCGTCGTTCCTGGAGTCGGTCGGCCGGGGCGACCCGGTGACGGAGCGAGCCAGAGAACGTGCGCTGGACCTGTTGGAGGCCTGGTACCGCGGAGACGGCTGGTACTCGGACGGCGATGGGCGGGCCTTCGACCACTACAACGGCTGGGCGTTCCACCTGTATCCGATGCTCAACGCCTATCTCTCGGGTGACGCGGAACTGCTGGACCGGTTGGGGCCGCGTCTGCACAAGCATTTGGAGGGGTTCTCCCTGCTCTTCGGCGCCGACGGGGCACCGATCCACTTCGGGCGTTCGCTGACCTACCGGTTCGGGGCCTCGGCGGCGGTCGGCGTGGGAGCCGTCACGGGACAGACCCCGTTGTCCCCGGGCACGTCCCGCCGCCTGATCAGCGGAAGCCTGCGCTACTTCCTCGACAGGGGCGGTGTGGCGGACGACGGGCTCCTCAAGCTGGGATGGCACGGCCCGCACTCCGGCTCGGTGCAGACCTACTCCGGCCCCGCGTCCCCGTACTGGGCGTCGAAGGCCTTCGTGGCGCTGCTCGCGCCGGAGGACCACCCGTTGTGGACGGCGACCGAGGAGTCGGCGCCGAGCGAGGGCCCCGACCAGGTGCTCGCCCTGCCCGCGCCCGGGCTGCTCGTGCAGTCGACCGGGGCCGACGGAATCGTGCGCCTGCACAACCACGGCAGCGACCGCGTTCGGCCACACGACGGGGAGTCCGCGGCGGAGGCCGACCCGTTGTACGGCCGTGAGGCGTACTCCACGCACACGGGCCCCACATCGCAGACCGACACCGCGGACAACCACCTGTCCGTGGAGGTCGCGGGCTCGGCGAGCGTACGGCGGCGCATCCATCCGCTGGGTGCCGGGCAGGGAGACGGATGGGGCTGGGCGGCGTCCTGGCATCGGCCCGTGTTCGCCTCCGGACCACCGATGGTGCCGGGGCTGCGTGTCGAGAGCGTCACAGTGGCGCGAGGGCGTCATGAGCTGCGGATCCATCGCGTGCTCGGCGCCCCGTACGGGGCGCGGCTCACGCTCACCGGCTGGGCCAGCCAGACGCATCGTTCCGACCTGGTCGGGCTGTTCGGCTGGGCCGAGGCGGACGAGGTGAGCGCCCCGGAGGGGACGGCCTACGAGGCGCCGGTCCGGATGCCCCGGTTGTCGGCGGAGGTCCACGGGACCGCGGTGTTCGTCGCGCTGGCAGCCCTGGGCGGGGGCACCGAGACTTCTCCGCTCATCGGTGTTGTCACTGAAGTGTCCTGCGTAGGAGGCGAGTTGCGCGTCCGGTGGGCAGACGGGCTGGAGACGGCCGTGGTCTTCGAGTCACTGCGCGTCGCGACGGGGCGCCCAGAGCCTGACGTCCGTGACTGACAGCCGACGGGAGCGAGCGGTCCGTCGATGCCATGGTGTGCGTCGCGCCATGAGCCGAGGAGCGGCTTCGGTGATCCAGAGGAAGGCGACCAGGACCCGCTCGGCGGCGGTGATTCTCTGTCGAGGCACCGGGCTCTTGCAGGAAGGCGCGCGGGCGGTCCCACAAGACGACTGTCTCGGCTCCTTGTAGTTCGCTCGATCCGTCGGTGGCATGGATGGACGGCGGGGTTGATGGGCCGTCAGTTGGTGGTGAGAGTCAACCGCCCTCCTGCGGGCGGAAGGTGGTTGCCCGGTGGTTGCCCCCTGTCCGTAGTCGCCCGCAACATGTCCCGGCGGGGTCGCGAGACCGACTGCGGTGTCGTCGCAGTGGCCATGGTGTGGACCGGGGGCGAACCACGGCACCTGGGCCCGCGCCCAGGCCGCCCGGTAGGAGTCGGCGGCCTCCCTCGCGCGGTTCGTTCCGGGCCGCAGGCCCTCGAACCGGAAGCCGAGGAGCGGGAACTGGTTGCAGACGATGAAGACGCAGTTCGGTTCGCAGGCCACGCCGAGCCAGGCGTTCTCCGCCTGGCCTCTCCGAGGGGGAGCGTGAGTAGCTGTACGTCTCGGGGCCGAAGCCGTGGCAGGGCGGCTTCCAATCGAAGGTGAGGGCGCCGGGGGCGTCGTAGCGGTCGCCGTCGAAGAGGGCCGCGTGCAGGCCGGTCATCACATACAGGTGACTGCTGTACATGTTGTTCTCGCGAGCCACGGGGTCGGTCCAGCCCTCGCGCGGCTCGGTGAGGTCCGGGTCGAGGAAGGGGCCGCTGCGGCTGGTCTCCTTCCAGTAGCCCTACACCTCGCGCCGCAGCATCTTCGCGATGATCAGTTCGAAGGCGGGCTTCACCGCCGCGGGGGCGGCGGGCAGGTGGTGGTAGCAGGCCAGGCCGAGTCCGTACACCATGTACGCGAACTGGTAGCGGTACGAGTCCACCCACTCCTGGCGGGGGATCGGCCGCGCCCATGCCGCCTCGATCCGGGGCCAGGAAAGTGAGGGGAGGCGGTGCCCCGGTGGCTGTCCCGGCAGGACTGCGTGCGCTGCAACTCCCTTGTGATGACGTCTTGTTGATGTCGGGACGGCGCGTGGACGCACGGTCTGGATAAAAACGTTTCAATGGCTCCCTGTTGCGATCTGGCGGGGCGTGCGCCGAACGGATGCAGGTGAGGGTACGCGGCGTGCGTGGACTCTCGCGCCGCACCGCGGTCAGCCGTCACCCCTGTCGGACACGCTGACCATAAGATCCGTGGATCTCAGGCCCTCAAGATCCACGCTGTGGGGCATCGCGAGGTTCGAAAAAGTGCCCCGTGCACACCCATTGTCTGTTCGAACGCTTTGTCTTTACTGTGACACTCGCTTCATTTGAATCCTTTCAATCGAGGTGTACATGAACGCAGCAAGACCACGGCGTCACAGACCGGCCGCCCGGCGTGCGGCGCTCGCCGCCACCGGGGCCCTGGCCCTGGGGGCCACACTCATTCCCGCCGTCGCGTCCGCCGGGCCCGAGAGCCCCCTGTCGGCGGCCACGCGGTTCGACGGGCAGGCCGCCGACGCCGGGGCGACGTTGTCCCCGACCACCTTCGCGGACCCTCCGAAGAGCGTGCGGCCGCTCTACAGGTGGTGGATGCCACTGGCGTACACCGACGACGACGAACTTCGCAGGGAACTGCGCGACATCGCCGCCGGTGGTGGTGGCGGCGTCGAGGTCTCGCCGTTCGTGGTGCCGGGGGCCGGCAACCAGAGCAACGCGTTCCTCGCCAAGTACGGCTGGGGTACGCCGCTGTGGGCCCACAAGATGGAGGTGATCACCGACGAGGCCGCCAAGCTGGGTTTGCAGGTCGACCAGAACCTCGGCCCGCAGTATCCCGCCACCGTGCCGACACTGAACAGCTTCAACCAGAAGCAGGCCGAGCAGCAGCTGATCTACGGGCGGGAGTTCGTCGCCGCCGGAGCCTCGCGCAGTGGCGCACTGCCCGCGCCGACCACCGCGCCCCCGTCGGTCACCGCGCAGCTGTGCGCGCCGTCGTCCCCGGGCGACAAGGTCCTCCACGTGCAGAGCCTCGGCGGATTCGCACCGGGCGACACTGTGACGGTGGGCGCCGGAGCGACGGCCGAGAAGGTCGTGGTCAAGGGGCTCGGAGACCGGACCGCCGCCTGCGGCGACCTGTCGGTCTCCGCGCTCACGTCCGCTCACGCAGCCCCGGAGGCGGTCGTCGACGTGGCTCGCGTCACTCGGCTCAGGACACTCGTGGCCCAGTGCGCGACGGCCTGCGCCGCCGGCGGGACGAGCCCGGTCAAGCTCGATCCGTCGTCGATCCGGGACGTGACCGGCAAGGTCACCGACGGCGGGCTGGACTACTCCTTCCCCACCGGCAACGGGAACCCGTGGGTACTGATCGACATCCAGCAGACGGCCTCGGGGCTCATCGCGCAGAAGGGCGGCTACACCGCCACTCAGCCGAACTACGTCCCGGACCACCTCAGCCGGGGCGGTGTGCAGATCCAGACCCGGTTCTGGGACGACAGCATCCTGACCCCCACGGTGCGTGCCAATCTCCGCAGGATCGGCCGCGGCGCCGTCTTCGAGGACTCCCTCGAAATGGGCAGCACCCAGAAGTGGACCTGGAAGTTCCTGAACGAGTTCAAGAGCCGTCGCGGATACGACCCGACGAAGCTCCTGCCCGCTCTGCTCGGCGTGGGGCAACAGGGCGATCAGAAGGCGGCCTTCGACCTGGGCGACACCGGCGCGATGGTCCGGGAGGACTACCGCGAAACGGTCAGCGACCTGTACAGCGACCGCTATGTGGCCCCGATGCAGCGCTGGGCGCGCGGCCACGGGCTGGAGTTCCGGGTGCAGCCCTACGGCCTTCCGATCGCCGGAGGCGTGGCGTCGGCCCAGGCGGGTGTGCCCGAGGGCGAGTCCCTGGGCATGGGGAACTTCCTCGGCACCGTCGGACCGGAGCAGGGCTTCCGCGCACTCGCGTCCGGCGCGCACGTCAGCGGTGAGAACGTGGTCTCCTCGGAGTGCTGCGCGGTGTTCCTCGGCAACTACCGTTCCTCCGTCGCCGGTCCGCAGGTGCCCGGCCTCTACGGCCAGGGCGGCGACGGGACGCAGGTCGGCGGAAAGTACTCCAACGGTCTGCTCGACAGCGTCTACAAGGGCTACGCGGGCGGTGTGAACCAGGTGGTGTGGCACGGCTACGCCTACCGGGACGCCCCCGCGGGTGTGGGCACCAGTGGCCGCGACGGCTCCTGGCCCGGCTATCACCCCTGGGACATCTTCGGCGCCCTCAACGTGAATGACGAGTTCGGTCCGCGCCAGGCCAGCTGGCCGGACTACAAGAACGTCAACGACAACCTGAGCCGGACCCAGCTGGTCCTGCGGCAGGGCCGCGACGTCGTGGACCTGGGGGTCTACTACAACGACATCGGGAACTCCGACCGTGTGCTGGCCGGTATCCCGCAGCACCTGCTCGGCGACGACTCGGCCACCGCGTCGGCGGGGTACACCTACGACTACATAGCCCCGGGGTTCCTGGACGGGGCGCAGGCCGACTCCGACGGCGGCTTCAGGACGGGGAAGGCCACCGGGAAGGCGCTCGTCCTCAACAACCAGAGCACGCTCTCGGTCGACAGTGCCAAGCACCTGCTCAAGCTCGCGCGCCAGGGCATGCGGATCTTCGTCGTCGGTGACGCACCGAGCACCACGCCGGGCGCGAACCCCGACGCCGACCAGCTCCCCGGCCTGGTCGGCAAGCTGCTGTCCCAGCGGTCCGTCCGGAGCGTCGCGGCCGAGAAGGACCTGCCGGCAGCATTGGCATCGGCCGGTGTCCGCCCGTACGTGGCACCGGAGAAGCCGACGTCCGCACTGGGGCTCGTGCGCCGTCAGGCAGAGAACGCCACGTACGACTTCGTCTACAACCGGTCCGCGTCCACGGTCGAGACCGATCTCACGCTCAGCGGCACGGGCCTGCCGTACACGCTGAACACGTGGACCGGCCGGATCGAGCCGGTCGCGAACTACACGGCCACGCCCGAGGGGGTGAAGGTGCGGGTGCGGATCGCGCCCTACGACAAGGTCGTCCTCGCCCTGGCGAACCAGAAGGCCGGACTCGGTACGGCCCCGTCCCTGCACGCGGTGAGCAGCAACGGTGACGTCGTCTCCGCCGAGGGAGGCAGGTTGACGGTGCGCACCACCCAGGACGGTCGCGTGACCGCGAAGCTGAGCGACGGCACCACCCGTACCGCCGATGTGGACGGCCTGGCCCCCGGCCGGCGGCTGGACACCTGGACGCTCGACGCCCAGACCTGGACGCCCGGCGCGAACCAGTACACGACGGTCAAGACCGACCAGCCGCAGCAGACGCTGACCGCGAAGGGAGACGGAACCCTGCCGTCGTGGCGGGAGATCAGCACGCCGGTCGACCTGAGCAAGTCCTCCGGCATCGGTGTCTACACCACCACGGTCGACCTGCCCGCGACGTGGAAGAACACCGATGGTGCCTACCTCTCGCTCGGCAAGGTCCTCGACACGGCCACCGTGACGGTGAACGGGAAGCCGGTGACGGTCAACCAGTCCGGCCGCGACCGAGTCGACCTCGGCAACTCGCTCAGGGCGGGCAGCAACACCATCGTGGTCAAGGTCGCCACGACGCTGTTCAACGCCGTTCGCGCGTCCGGTGACAGCAACTACCAGATACCGGACTGGCAGAACACCGGGCTGATGGGGCCGATCAGTCTGACGCCGTACCGGGACAGCGTCCTGACAGCGGTGACCGGGACCCGGTAACCGGCACCGAAAGCGCCGGGAGCGTCACGCCACTCTGGTGGCGGGACGCTCCCGGCCGACCCATCCGGTCCGGGGGCCCGGCCCTCTGCCTGAGTCAGGCGCAAGCACCGCCGAGCGTCCGCGCCTTCGGGTCGGGCTCCGCGCCCCGCGGCCCGTTCCTCCCCTGCCCATCGCGTACCAGCCGCGCGGTCACACGCACCGTACTCGGGGGAGTCGTGCCAAGCGGCCGCGCGGACAAACCGGCAGGTGCCGTCGCCGCCAGTCGGCGGAAATGTGCAGCACCGCTCTGTGCGGCGGCGGATCGGGCCGTTCCAGCGACGTCCTGCGGCTGATCCGGACGTCCCCGGCGGTCGGCCGGAAGCCTGTCCGGCCGTGCGGTCGGCTGGGTGACTTCTCGCCCGCCTGGACCTTGCGGACGCCGCACCTCACAAGGGCGCGAGGCTGGTTCGACGGCATACGCTGCGGAAATGGACATCCTCAGTGAAGTCATCGCCGCGGTGCGCACCGGTCGGCCATCGGCGGTGGCCCGAGCTCTCACACAGCCGTGGGGCTTGCGCTGGTATCGCTCCAGCAGTGCTCGCTTTCACGTCGTTCTGCAAGGCTCGGCCGAGCTGATGCCGGGCGCTGCAGGGGCGGGAGGCCAGGCACCGGGGGATGCTTCGCTCCTGACGCTGGCGCCGGGCGACATCGTGCTCCTGCCTCATGGTCAGGAGCACGCTCTGGCCGGTGACGGCGGTATGGAATGGCGGGACGTCATGCCTGTGCCCGACGGCGTGGAGCCGCACTGGCCGCCCACCACGTGGCACACGGACGGAATCGACGCGGTGATCATGACGGGCACCATTCCACTCGACCTGTCCCGCGCGCACCCTCTGTTCGCCCAGTTGCCGCCGGTGATTCATCTGCGGCGAGATCTCGGGGTCCCCCGGTCCCTGGGAGCGGCCGTAGAGCTGCTCGCCATCGAACTGGAGGAGGCGGAGATCGGATGGGACACGATCGTCGCCGGACTCCTGGACACTGTCCTGCTGTACATACTGCGTGCCTGGTGGCTGCGGGAACGGCCCGGCAGCGAGTTGGACCGCGGCTGGGCGGCGGCGTTGCGCGACCCGGCCGTGGGTGCGGCGCTGCAGGCCATTCACAGGCAGCCGGCACTCTCCTGGACCGTGGAGAAACTGGCGGCCGAAAGCGGACTGTCCCGCGCTGTCTTCGCCCAGCGCTTCACCACGATGGTGGGCTCGCCTCCGGTCGCCTACCTGACCTGGTGGCGGATGACACAAGCCGGACGCCTGCTGCTCCAGGACCACGCCCCACTGCAGACGATCGCCGAGCGCGTCGGGTACGCGTCGGAGTTCGCGTTCGCCAGGGCCTTCAAACGGGATTACGGGATAGCGCCTGGTCTGTACCGCGCGAGAGGCCGTCAACTCATCTGACCTTCCCGCACGTGCGACGTAGAGCGGCGCCAAGACGAACTGCTATGCAGACAAGATCCTGGACCATGGATCGTTCTGTCCCGGGTGCCTAGCCTCCTGTGTATGACCAAGTTTTCCACCCGTACTGTGCTTTTCGACCGGACCGGCGGACCCGAGGTGCTCCGCATCGAGGCATTGGAGCCTCCTGTGGCCGGCAGGGGAGAGGTGCTCATCCGCGTCGAGGCGGTGGGCCTCAGCCGTGCCGACGTCCTGTTCCGTTCGGGCATGTTCTATGAACAGCCCACGTTGCCCGGTTCCCGGCTCGGACTGGAAGCAGCCGGTGTCGTCGAAGCGGTCGGTGAGGATGTCACTGAATTCGCGGTCGGCGATCCGGTGTTCACCGGACCGGGCATCCAGATCAGTGCCCAGGGGGTCTTCGCCGATCGCGTCGCCCTGCCTGTCGCCGCGGTGATCGCACGGCCCGATACGGTCGACGCGACGACAGCGGCGGCCGCCTGGTTCAACTACTCCACGGCATACGGGGGACTGCTTGAGTCGGGCGGATTGCGCTCGGGCGACCATGTGCTGATCACGGCAGCCTCCGGAGGGGTCGGCTCCGCCGCGATCCAGATCGCCCGCCGCACGGGGGCCTTCCCCATCGCGGTCACCCGGACCGAAGGCAAGCGGCGGCTGCTTCTGGAGGCCGGTGCGGCCGAGGTGATCGTCTCGGAGACGCAGGACGTGGTCGAGGAGGCGCGGCGGATCACCGGCGGGAACGGAGTGGAACTGGTCTTCGACGCCGTGGGTGGTCCTGGACTCGCCGACGTGGCCAGGGCTGCCGTCCTGGGTGGCACGGTCGTCGCCTATGGGTTCCTCGACACCCGCCCCATGCTGATGCCCGTGAACTGGCCGTTGACTGTACGTGGCCATGCCAACACGGTGCTCAACAGCACCCCGGAGGGGCGACGCAGGGTCAACCGGTTCCTGGCGGCGGGCCTGGGCGACGGTTCACTCCGGCCGGTGATCGGCAAGGTTTTCAAGGGACTGGACCGGATCCAGGACGCCTTCCGGGAACTTGAGTCGAACACGGTATCCGGGAAGATTGTCGTCACACTCTGAGAGGGCGTCGCGCGAACACCTGTGGGTGCGGGCCCACACCCTCAACAGCGGGTCCCGGAGAACGCCGGGTCCACGTGACCGGTGCGCGCGACCGCCCGGCGGGCCAGGCGCTGTGACGCGAGGCCGATGGCGGCGGCCGGACACGGGAACCTCGCCGTCCGGCGGAGAAGACCCGGGCGCGTGGAGGGCCGGCGGCTCGGGGGATGGTGCTCATCGCTTCAGGGCCGCGTCATTTGGTCGCCCCGAGTTGCTGCGCCCAGGGGGAGTGCCACTGCATGAAGGAAGGCGCAGCCGACTCCGAAATCCTTTGATGATGCATCATCAATATGCCCCATGGTCAACATGCGGATAAAAGGTGATCAGCGTCATAAGGACGGGAACTGGCAGAGGGGTGCCTCTGGCGGGGGCACGCCTTGCGTGCCGTTGCGACTCGTGAGGTGGGCGACGCCGTCCTGGCGCGCCTGCTCCGCAAGTGACCCGCGGCGCCCGCGAGGATCTCGCCGACTCGCTTCCTGCCCCCGTGGGGATCGTGCGGGAGTTCCGTCCGGAGCGTGTGCGGCCATGGCCTTGAGTCGTGTGGGGGTCTCGTGATCTCGGGAAGGGGGTCCGCGGTGGAGGCTTCGTGGTGGCGGACCTCTGGTCGAAGGGTTCGGCCCGTGCGGAGTTCCCGTCAAGCAAGCGGTTGACGCATCATCTATTTTCGCCTAATTTAGATGCTGGTTCAATCATCTTCCTGAGGGGCTGCCGGGCAGGTATCCGCGCAACCCGATAACAGAGGTGTCTGTGAACGTCGCCCTGTGGGCTGTCGCGGCCCCGCTCGCTCTCGTTTTCCTCGCTGCCGGTGCCGTGGAGGTCGCGCAGCCGAAGGAGAAGCTTCTCGCCTTCCCGTCCATGGGCTGGGTCGAGGACTTCCCGTCCGGGCTGATCAAGACGATCGGACTCCTGGAGCTTCTCGCCGCGATCGGCTTGATCCTGCCCGCGGCGGTCAACGTCGCCCCCGATCTGGTTCCGCTGGCCGCGTCCGGTCTGACACTGACCATGTTCGGCGCCACGATCACGCACATCCGACGCGGGGAGGAGCAGTCGGCGGTCGTGGCTGTGGCCCTCCTCGCCATGGCTGTCCTGGTGTCCTGGGGACGGTCCGGGCCGCATGCCTTCTGACGGCGAAGGTGTCTTGCGCTGCGGCCCGTTCAAGACGAACGCCCGCGAAGAGGCCCGGCAGGCCGTCGGTCCGCTTGGTCGTGCCCGCCGCCCAACGTCCGGCACGGCACGATGACGTTCATCGCAGGGCGATGGAGTCGAGTATCGAGGAGAGAAACCCTTATGCGCGTCCGGAGCATCGCCGCGGCCACTTCGACGGCCTTGGCGCTGGTGGCTACCTATGACCTCGTCCAGAAGAAGCACGCGTTGCTCCGGAATTACCCGGTGATCGGGCACGCCCGGTACCTGTTGGAGACGATCGGGCCGGAGCTGCGGCAGTACATCGTGACCTCCAACGACGAGGAGCGTCCGTTCAGTCGTGACCAGCGCACCTGGATCTACGCGTCGGCGAAGGAGGAGAACAACTACTTCGGGTTCGGAACCGACAACGACGTCGAACACATGCAGGGGCACGCGTACCTGAAACAGCGTACGTTCGCGGGAGCGCTGCCGGACGCGCACGACCCGCAGGCTCCACTGCCCTCAGCGAAGGTGCTGGGCGGGCCGCGCGGGCGCGCCAAGGCGTTCCGGCCGGCGAGCGTGGTGAACATCTCGGCGATGAGCTTCGGATCGCTCTCCGGTGCGGCGATCACGGCGCTCAACAAAGGGGCGGCGCTGGCGGGCACGATGCACAACACGGGCGAGGGCGGGCTCTCGCCGTACCACCGCAACGGCGGAGACCTCGTCCTGCAGATCGGCACTTCGTACTTCGGCTGCCGTAACGACGACGGCAGCTTCAACCTCGACAAGCTCAAGGACCTGGTCGCGGGGGCCCCGGTCAAGGCGATAGAGATCAAGCTCTCCCAGGGCGCCAAGCCCGGGCTGGGTGGGATGCTGCCGGGCGCCAAGGTGACCCCGGAGATCGCCGAGATCCGCGGCATCCCGCTCGGCGAGGACTGCGCCTCCCCGTCGCGCCACACCGCCTTCGGCGACGTCGACTCGATGCTCGACTTCGTCGAACTGCTCGCCACCGAGACCGGTCTGCCGGTCGGGATCAAGAGCGCGGTGGGAGAGTTGGACTTCTGGCAGGAACTGGCCACGCTGATGGCGGCTGGAGACCGCGGAGTCGACTTCGTGACCGTCGACGGAGGTGAGGGCGGCACCGGGGCGGCGCCGTTGATGTTCACCGACTCGGTGTCGCTGCCGTTCCGGATGGGCTTCTCCCGGGTCTACGGCACCTTCGCCGAGCTGGGGCTGACCGACGAGCTGACCTTCATCGGCTCGGGCAAGCTCGGCCTGCCCGAGAACGCCGCGGTCGCGTTCGCCCTGGGTGCCGACATGATCAACGTGGGCCGTGAGGCGATGCTGTCGATCGGCTGCATCCAGTCGCAGAAGTGTCACACCGACAGGTGCCCCACCGGTGTCGCCACCCAGAACCCGCGGCTGGCCCGCGGCCTCGACCCGACGTCGAAGGCCACCAGGGCGGCTGTCTACCTGCGTACCCTGCGCAGGGAACTGCTGAAGGTCTCGGCAGCGCTCGGCGTCGCCCACCCGGCACTCGTCACAGCCACCGACATCGAGGTGATGAACGGCGACTACGACGCCCGGACCCTGGCCGGCGTCTACGGTTACAAGGACGGCTGGGGCCAGATCGGCCCGCACCTCGCGGAAGAGATCATCGCGCTGCTCGCCGCCAAGCCGACCTCCGTCCAGGGACCGCTGATCTGACGCGCCGACAGCGTCCGTTACGGCACTCACTTCTTCTTTCCTGGTCAGAGCACACATGTGACATCAGCCGGTTCGTTCACCGTCTCCCCCTGTCCCAAGAACAGCCACACCTAGGTGATCACAAATGACCGAAAAAGTGAGATTCCGGAGCATCGTCGGCCCCGAACTGGCCGGAGTGATCGACCTGCCAGACGGCGAGATCCGAGGCTGGGGAATCTTCGTGCACGGATTCACCCTCGGCAAGGACTCGCCGGCCGCGTCGCGTGTCAGCAAGCAACTGGCACACGAGGGAATCGGAATGCTGCGCTACGACAACCTCGGGATCGGAGACTCCGACGGGGACTGGGGGGACGGTTCCTTCACCGTCAAGGTCCAGGACACGGTCGGTGCGGCCACTCTGATGGCCGAGCGGGGGACTCCGGCAGGCCTGCTGGTGGGGCATTCATGGGGAGGTGCCGCCGCGCTCGCCGCCGCGGCCGAGGCAACAGGAGTCCGCGCGGTCGCCACGATCGGGGCGCCCGTCGACCCCAGCCACGTCGAGAAACAGTACGACGCCGTCATGGACCGCGTTCTCAGTGAAGGCGCGCATGAATGGTTTGTCGGCGGGAGGACCCTGGTCCTGAAGCGCGCCTTCGTCGAAGACGTCCGCAGTGCTCAGCTGCGCGACCGGATAAGCGAGTTGAACCTGCCGCTCCTTGTCCTGCACTCACCCGTCGACACCACCGTCGACATCTCCAACGCCGGCGAGATCTTCAACGAGGCACGACACCCGCGGAGCTTTGTCGCGTTGGAAGGCGCAGACCACTTCCTGACCGTACGCGGGCAAGCGCAGCGGGCCGCCCACATCATCAGCGCCTGGGTCGACCAGTACATCCACGGGGAACGGCCTGGAGGCAAGGCATCTGGGAGCATCGTGAACTCCTGACGTTGCCGCCGTCATGTCGTCAAGGTGAGGCAGGTTTCGGCGAGGCATCCGTTGATGAGGTGATCAGGCGGACGGCGGGTCCGAGGAAGGCTTCGTGGATGTCGTCGCGTCGTTCCCTGCGGGTACGCAGGCGGCGGAAACCATGCAGCCAGGAGATGGTCCGCTCGACGACCCGCTCGACGGCCCAGCGGAAAGTGCCGGACCGGTACCGTGCGGTTGTCCCTGCTCGGCGGTCGCGGGCCGGATGCCGCACAAGGCCTGCCGGTCGGGCACCCTCGGCCGCCCCTTCACCGGCTTTGGCGCCGGCTCGGGCAACAACGGCCCGGCCTGCGACCGCGGTTCGTCCGACACGATCCACGGCTGTGACTGGTGCTTCCCCATGCCCAGCCAGGACCCCGCGGGCCTGGCGCGCGCTGACGCACCGCCCGACTGCATCGGCCACGCAGTCGCCCGGAGCACGCCACCAGCTGTCGGCCAGGCGGCCGCCTGCGACGTCCGCGGCGACCCCGCCCGTGCCGTCCGGCCCGTGCCGGACGTCGGTGCACGCGGGTGCCGGCCGCCATGTCCGGGCGCTGCACTCGCGGCGCTTCAGTCGGCCGTCCCGCTCGGCGGCGTCTCCATGGCCTCTGCCGCGGCCCGTAGGAGGGTCTCGCGGAACCACCGATGGCCCGGGTCGTTGGTTTCGCTCGAATCCCAGAAGAGCGACAGCAGGTGCTCGTTTCTGTTGAGGGGACTGGGTAGCACCCGGACCCCCGGGAGGTCCGGGAGGTGTGGTGTCAGCCGCTTCGGGATGAAGGCGATCCGGTTGGTGCCGGCCACCAGAGAGGGGGCCGCCAGGAAGCTGTCCACGGAGACCTCGATGTGCGGCTCCATGCCGAGGGCGCGCAGCTGCCGTACGGGGGGTGCACTCGTTCTGAGCGACGGTCCGAATGTTGAGACCCATGGCAGGTTCGCCATGTGGTCGACGGTCACCGCGTCCCCGACCGGCGCTTCGCTGCCGACGACGCAGACCCAGGAGTCGTGCAGCAGTCGGATGCTGGGGTAGCCACGGACGTAGTCCGGCGGCAGGATCACGCCGTCCGACGAACGCAGGAGGTCCGCGAGGTCGGCGTCATCCCGGTCGTCCCGTCGGTTCAGATGCTGGAAACCCAGTCGAACGCCCGGCGCCTCGCTCCGGGTCAGGGGAACCAGCGGGCCGCTCAGGATGGTCAGGGAGTAGTCGGACAACGCCAGGACGAACTCCCGCGTGCTGGTCGCGGGATCGAAGGGGTCCTCGAATACCCGTTCCAATGCGTCAAATGCCTGATCGGTTCGCTCCAGCAGGCCCTGTGCGAGCGGGGTGAGTTCGTACTCCCTGCCCACACGTACCAGGAGGTCGTCACCGAAGCGCCGTCGCAATCGGGCGAGTGCGTTGCTGGTGGCCGACTGGGTCAGACCGATGTCCTCGCCGGCGCGGGTGACGTTGCGTGCGCGCAGCAGTGCGCGCAGCACCGGCAGCGACACCAGGTCCTGGCTGCTGATGGTCGTGCGTGGCTGGGGAGTGGCCGAGTACACCCTCTCGGGTCTGGCCGGGGAACCTGCTCGGGGATGCCCTCGCTCCATCGTGCTCCGCTCCATTCTTTGCCGCGGGGGCATTCACGCCGGTGATGATGCTGCCCTCATTACGTGACCATAACGGCACTCCGGAGCGAATGGCACCCGCCAGGCATTGATCATTTCCATGCTTGCGATACCAAGCGGACACTTGGCCGTAACGCGCGTGACCCTCACCATGAAGGGGACACCGCAGTCCTGGTCGGCCCCGTCGGGGTGAGACGGCAGCGCGGTGTGCCCCTGCCTGCGCGTGCCATCTGACCGCGCGCAATCGACCTGACGACATCACGGCGTCTCAGATGCCGTGATGAGAGACGAGGCGAGCATGTCCACCGTCGTCCAGGTGTTGTGCGTACCGCACGACCCGACCCTGCCCAGGGCCTTGGCCCGCGGCGCTGAGGCGCCGGAGCCGTTGCGGCGGGTGGCCGGCCACTTCGACGCCCTGCGGGCCCGTCTCGCAGAGGCGCGCCCCGATGTGCTCGTCGTGGTGTCCGGAGACCACTTCAACCAGTGGTTCTACAACAACATGCCCACCTTCTCGATCGGCAAGGCGGTGCGGGCGAGCGGCCCGTTCCCGCATGAGCTGGAGTTGTTCGGTGTCGACTCCTACGACACCGCCCTTGAGGGGGACGTGGCCCGTCACCTGCTGCGTCAGGGGCTCCGGCGGGGCATCGACTTCTCCTACAGCGACGACTTCACGCTCGACCACGGGTTCACGGTGCCGCTGGGCTTCCTGCGGCCCGAGCAGGACCTCCCCGTCGTACCGATCTTCACCAACGTCATGGCGCCGCCGGTGCCGCCGGGCCGGCGCTTCTACGACCTCGGCGCGGCGGTCGTGGAGATGATCGAGGCCCACCCGGCCGACCTGCGAGTGGCGGTCATCGCCAGCGGACATCTGTCCAACGCCATCGGCTCCCCGCAGATGGCGGCGTTCACACAGCAGCCGGATCATC
Source organism: Streptomyces sp. NPDC090088 (assembly GCF_044747345.1). Taxonomy (NCBI): domain Bacteria; kingdom Bacillati; phylum Actinomycetota; class Actinomycetes; order Kitasatosporales; family Streptomycetaceae; genus Streptomyces; species Streptomyces sp. NPDC090088. The sequence continues at coordinate 187,361 of NZ_JBIVDZ010000010.1, forward strand.
CGTGGGACCTGAGCGTGTGGGACCGGATCACCCGGGGAGACACCGAGAGCCTGGTCGCCGAGAGCACGTACGAGAAGCTGACCGCCGTGGGAAGCGGCACACCCGGCTTCCTCGACTACGTCTTCGCGCTGGGAGCGGTCGGCGGCAGCGCGCCCGACTACGCCGAGAAGGTCGCCAGCACCGTTGCCCCGTCCACCGGATTCCTGGCGTGGGACACCGTCCCGGCGCGCACCGCGGCGGTGGTCCGATGAGCCGGTACGCGACCAGCCACCTGATGTGGGAGGTCACCCGTGACGGCGAACTCGCCGAGCGGTTCCGGACCGACCCCGACGCCGTCCTGGACGGCCGGGATCTGACCGAGCAGGAGCGCACGGCACTGGCCGAGGCCGACGTCCGCGCGCTGTTCGAGTTCGGTATTCACCCCTTTGTTCTCTACCACTTCGCCCTGCGCCTGGCCGGCAGCTTCAGCATGCCGTTCGTCCAGCAGTACATCGGCCGCCTGCAGGGCCTGACCATCGGAGACCTTGAGACATGAGCACCGAGACATCCGGCACGGCCCGGCCCGCCGCCGAGCTCGACCCCGCGACCGGCCTGCGCAGTGGCACCTTCGCGCTCGGCACCTTCGAACAGGAGGGCCGCGCCTTCCCCGCCCTGGTGCACCCCGACGGATCGGTGGTCGACCTGTCGGACCGGTTCCGGGACCTGCACGAGGTCTTCGACGACTGGGAGCGCAACTTCGCCGTGCTGGGCGACGTCGCCGCCGCCCCGGCAGGCACGACGTTGCGGCTGGAGGACCTCCGCCCGCTGCCGCCGCTGAGCCACCCGAACCTGCTGATGTCGGGCGCGAACTACAAGACGCACGTCGCGCAGATGCTGACGAAGAACAAGTTCAACCAGCACAACCGGCGCCCGGGGGAGAGCGACGAGGACTTCTTCGCCCGCAACTACGCGATGATGGAGCAGCGTGCGCGAGAGGGCACACCCTTCGTCTGGGCGGGCCTCCACTCGTCGCTGGCCGGCGCGCACGACGACGTCGTCCTGCCGGTGCTGGGCGAGCAGCCGGACTGGGAGCTGGAACTCGGCGTCGTCCTCGGCGGAACCGGCCGCCTCCTGACGCCGGACGAGGCGCAGGGGCTGATCGCCGGATACACGATCGTCAACGACCTCGGCTCCCCCGACATCTTCCGCCGCACGGACATCCCGTGGGACTACGACTGGATCAGCAAGCACCAGCCGACGTTCAAGCCGGCCGGCCCCTTCATCGTCCCGGCGCAGTTCGTCGACATCGACGACACCATGCGGATCAAACTGTCGGTCAACGGCCAGGTCAGGCAGGACTGGGCCGTCGACGACTTCGTCTTCGGTCCCGCACAGGTCATCACCTACGCCTCCGAGCGGGTCCGACTGACGCCCGGCGACGTCGTCTGCATGGGCTCCCCGCCCGGAAACGGCGCCCACCACGGGCGCTTCCTGCAGGACGGTGACATCATCGACGCCGAGATCACCGGCCTCGGCCGCCAGCGCAACCTGTGCGTCGACGAGGACCCGGGCGGCCGCAAGCCCCACTTCGGCCTCTGGAAGAACAGGTGACCGAGAACGGCGCCCGCACCGTCGACGTGCACGCACACGCCGTGGTGCCGGCCGCGGAGGCCCTCCTGGGTCGGTATCCGGGCCTGGCGGACGAGCGGCAGCGGGACGCCCGGTGGTTCGGGGCTGCCGCCACCGAGGTGAACCGCGACCAGCTGTCGCAGCTCGGGCCCCTGCTCACCGACGTGGACCGCCGGCTGGAGGCGATGGACGCCGCCCGGGTCGACGTCCAGCTCGTCGCCCCCATGCCGTCGTCGCACGAGTGGACCGACGCCGACCTGGCCGACGACTACGTCGTCGCCACGAACCAGGGCATCGCCGCCCTCACGGGTGTCCGCCCGGACCGGCTGATCGGCGTCGGCACGGTCGCTCTGCACCATCCCGATCTCGCCGTTCACCAGTTGGAGCAGTGCGTCAAGGAGCTGGGGCTGCGTGGAGTGCAGATCAGCAGCCGCGCGGGGGAGCACGAGCTCGACGCCCCGGCTCTCGCCGGCTTCTGGACCCGTGCCGAGGAGCTGGGCGCCCTGGTGGTCATCCACCCCTGGGGCTGCAGCCTCGGAGAACGGCTGGCCGACTACTACCTCGCCAACACGGTGGGCAACCCGGTCGAGACCGCGGTGGCGCTCTCCCGCCTCATCTTCTCCGGGCTGCTCGACCGGCATCCCGGCCTCGACATCGTCTCGGTGCACGGCGGCGGATACCTGCCCACCTACCTGGGCCGGTCCGACCATGCCTGGCATGCGCGGCCCGACGCGCACACCTGCGCCCATCCGCCCAGTTCCTACCTGCGGCGTCTGTGGTTCGACTCGCTCGTGTACACGCCGGCCGGGTTGCGCGCACTGGTCGACGCGGTCGGAGGCGACCGGGTACTGCTCGGCAGCGACTACCCGTTCGACATGGGAGTGCTCGACCCTCTCGACCGGCTGGAGGCCGCCGGTCTCGACACGACTGACGCCGTGGCCATCGCAGGGGGAAACGCCTCCCGGCTGCTGCAGCGAACCGACACCGAACCGGCGACCGCGTAGCCGGCGCTCGCCGTCTCGGCGCGGGTCCACTCCCCGGCGATGCCCCGGTCCGTCTTTCCCGCCGATCCATTCCACCGGTCCCACGAACAGGAAACGTCCATGCCCACCATCAACAACGCACTGATCGTCGGCGGCGGCATCGCCGGCCTGACGGCGGCGACCGCCCTGGGCCGCCAGGGCGTCTCCTGCGAGGTACTCGAACTGCACGGCGAGCCGGCCGGCGCGGCCATCACGATCCAGAACCGTGCCATCGACGCCCTGGCCGAACTGGGGCTGTTCGACCAATTCCTCGAATCGGGCCTCGCCCGTACCCAGCAGGACATGTTCCGCCACTTCGACACGGCGGGGAACCTCGTACCGACAGCGCCCATGCCGCCCGCGCCGGACTCCGGGCTGCCCCAGGCCGTGGTCATCCGTCGCACCGCCCTCGCGCGGGTGCTGCGCGAGGGCGCCGAGGCGGCCGGGGCCGTGGTGCGGACCGGCATGAGCATCACCGGCCTGACCCAGCACCCCGACTCGGTGACGGCGACACTCACGGACGGATCCGAGCGCACCTACGACCTGGTGATCGGCGCGGACGGCATCCGCTCGGTGACCCGGAACCTGGTGTTCGGCGACGCGGTCGTCCCCCAGTACACGGGCACGACGATGTTCCGCTGGGTCGTCGATGACGTCCCGGACGTCGGCCAACTCGGCTTTTACCACTCCGGAGTCATCCTGAACGTGACGGCGCGGCTCCGGGACGGCAGTATCTACCTCGCCACCGGCCGGGAGTACCCGACCAAGCCCGGCCGTTTCACGCCCGAAGCGGCCCGTCGCGTCATCGCGGAACACCTTGAGGCCTTCTCCGCGCCACTCCTCAGGGCGATGCGGGAGCGCCTCACCGAGGACGCGCGGATCATCGTCAACGACTACGACTGGCTGCTGGCTCCCGACCCCTGGTACCGGGGGCGGGTCCTGATCATCGGGGACGCGGCGCACGCCACCACGGCCCTCCTCGCCTCGGGCGGTGGGATGGCCATCGAGGACGCGGCCGTGCTCGGCCAGGAGTTCGGTGCCGACGGAACCGTGGAGGAAGCTCTGAAGCGGTTCATGAAGCGGCGCTTCGACCGCGCCCGCTTCGTCGTCGAGACGAGCATCGAACTCAGCGACATGCTCATGCGCGGCGCCCCCACGGCGGAGATGAACGATCTGCGGGGCCGTGCCCTCGTCTCCCTGAAGTCCCCCTACTGACAGCCGCCTGTCCCCGACCCGCAGGACCGTCGGCCCGAGGACGACCACCGGTGATCGAGTCAGGCGCCCTTGCGCTCACACCATCACCGGTGCGACGCCCTTGCCCTGCTCGCCAACGCGCCGCGCGGCAGGGCCGGCCTGTTGACATCCGCCGTACCCCCAGAGGAGATGAGATGCCTGAATCCCACCGGGCCGCGCCCGTCCGGGCCGAACTCGACCGCACCGACCCAGAAGGAGCCATCGCCGCCGCCGCCAAGCGCCTGTCCAACTCGGGCCGGTGGGGTGCCGACGACATTCTCGGCACGCTGAACTTCCTCACCGAGGACAAGCGCCGGGAAGGCGCCGCCCTTGTCCGTCGGGGAGTCAGCTTCTCGCTGTCGCAGCAGTTCAACGCCGAGGGCCCGCAGAAGGGCTGGCGGCGGCGGATGAACCCCGTGCACACGATGCTCGACACCGGCCTGGACGCCGAGCGCGGCATCCAGGGGTTCCCGCACGGCCATGGCGGCGCCGACGACATGATCACCATGCCGCTGCAGGCATCCACGCAGTGGGACGGTCTCGGCCACATCTTCGACCACGGCACGGCGTACAACGGCCGTCGCGCCGGCGACATCGTCAGCAGCCACGGAGACCGGGTCACCGGCATCGAGACGGTCGCCGACCGGATCGCCGGCCGCGGCGTCCTGCTCGACGTCGGCCGCGCGCTCGGGCACGAACACGGCACCGACGGCGAACTGCCGGACGGCTTCGCCATCACCGCCGAGCACCTGGCGGCCACGATCGCCGCCCAGGGCGAGACGGCCCGGGTGCGGCGCGGCGACCTGGTGTGCGTGCGCACCGGACACCTCAGCCGCGCCCGGCGGTCGCTGGCGGCCGGCACCGGCTGGGGCGACTACGCGGGCGGCCCGGCACCCGGCCTGTCCTTCACCACCGCCGACTGGCTGCACGACAGCGAGATCGCCGGAATCGCCACCGACACCTGGGGCGTCGAGGTGCGACCGAACGAGTTCGACATCGCCTTCCAGCCGCTGCACCAGGTGGTCATCCCGCACATCGGCCTGTTCCTCGGCGAGATGTGGGACCTCGACGCGCTCGCGGCCGACTGCGCCGCCGACGGCGTCTGGGAGTTCTTCCTGGCCGCGGCCCCGCTGCCCGTGACCGGCGCCGTCGGCGCACCGGTCAATCCACTCGCGATCAAGTAACACGAAAAGAGGATCCACATCATGCGGTTCGCCACCTGGGAGGAAAACGGCACCGTCGCCGCCGGCGTCGTCGGCGAACACGGGCTGCACGCCCTGCCGCCGGAGCTGACAGTGCTGGACCTGGTCCGCGCCGGTCTGCCGGCCGCGCTGGAGGCGGGGACTGCGGCGCTGTCGACACCACCCGTCCCGCTCAGCAGCGTGCGGTTGCTGCCGCCGCTCACCCCGCCGACGATCCGGGACTTCTGTGCGTTCGAAGAACACGTCGAGGGCATGATGCAGGGGACTACCGGCAAGCCCGACGTCGTCGCCGAGTGGTTCGAGGCCCCGACGTTCTACTTCACCAACCCCTACGCCGCCGTCGGCCCGTACGACGACGTGCCGACGCCGTCGGGGACGGAGCGGCTCGACTACGAGCTGGAGGTCGCCGTCGTCGTCGGAGCCGACGGCGCCTCGCTCACCCCGGAGCAGGCCCCCGACCACATCTTCGGGTACACCGTGCTCAACGACTGGTCGGCCCGCGACCTCCAGGCCCGGGAGATGAAGGTCACCCTCGGGCCCGCCAAGGGCAAGGACTTCGCGACCACCCTGGGACCGTGGCTGGTCACCGCCGACGAACTCGAGCCCTACCGGGACGCCGAGGGCTTCCTCGCGCTCAACATGCGGGTCTCGGTCAACGGGGAGCTGACCGGCGAAGACCTGCTGTCCAACATGGGCTGGACGTTCGAGGAACTCCTCTCCTACGCCTCCCGTAACACCTGGGTGCGCGCCGGCGACCTGCTCGGGTCGGGCACCACGGGCAACGGCGGCTGCCTGGCCGAGCTGTGGGGGCGCAACGGCGAGCTGTCTCCGCCGCCGTTGCGGCCCGGTGACGTGGTGGAGCTGACCGTCGAGGGCATCGGCACCGTCCGCAACCAGGTCGTGGCCGGCGCCGAACTGCCGCCCGTCCGTCCGGCCCGGCCGCGGCCCCGGATCAGGGAGCGCACGTCGTGAGCGGGCGGGTCGCGGGCAAGGTCGTCGTCGTGACCGGCGCGGGGCGTGGACAGGGTGCCGCCGAGGCCCGGCTGCTGGCCGCCGAGGGCGCCACCGTGGTCGGCTGCGACGTCACACCGGAGCCGGCCGAGGACCTCGGCGGCGCGGAGTACCGGCAACTCGACGTCACCGACGCCGAGGGCTGGGCCGCGCTCGCCGGCGACCTGCGCGGCCGCTTCGGGCGGGCCGACGGGCTGGTCGCCAACGCCGGCATCACGTGGCGCGCGCGGCTGGACGACCTGGACCCGGCCGACCTGGCCCGGGTCTCGGAGGTGAACGTGACCGGGGCGCTGCTCGGCATCCAGGCGCTCATCCCCCTGATGAGCGATGGCGGCTCGATCGTGGTGGTCGGCTCGGTGGCCGCTCTGACCGGGCACTACCCGGTGGCCTACACGGCGAGCAAGTGGGCCCTGCGCGGACTGGCGAAGGCCGCCAGCATGGAGCTGGGACCCCGGGGCATCCGCGTCAACACCGTGCATCCCGGATACATCGAGACGCCGATGACCGCCTCGGCGGCACCGGCGTTCCGCGACGCGAGCGTGGCCGAGACCCCGCTGGGCCGCACCGGCACCGTCGAGGAGGTCGCCCCGCTGGTCGCCTTCCTCCTCAGCGACGAGGCCTCGTTCATCACCGGCGCCGAGATCCCGGTCGACGGCGGGATGACCGCCCACGGCGGCGCGAAGTCCCTCAGCGACGCCCTGCGCGCGGTCTCCTCGTGAATGAGCCGCCGCCTGACCGGCAGCAGCACTGATCACCAGAGCCGCTGGTCCGCACGGGCTACGGGTCACGCCACGGGCGACGTCACGTCGGCCGGGATCTGGACCGCTGACAGGCGGTGCCCGCTTCGCAACGGGCACCGCCTGTACACGGCTGACCTCCGCCGAGGCGCACCCGTTCCTGCCCCACGTCATCGCTCTTCGCTCGGCGGGCACGCGGAGCATCCCGTTCGCCGCGCCTACATGCCGCGCATGAAAGAACTCGGGGCCGGGTCGGTGCCATCACGACCTGACGGCCCGCAGAGGACAACCCTGTCGCACGGCACCAAGGACGTGCACGAGGCCACCGGCCATCGCCAGGACGCCTTCGGCATCGGCCACCTTCTCCCACCGGGGTCGCGCCTTCCCGGCGTTGCTCCGGGCCGACGGCAGGGTGTGCCGACGTGTTGCTGCCCCCGATCGGCGGCCAGTCCGACTCGGAACTCGAACTGGCCGCAGTGATCGGGGGCTCGGCGTGCTTCCCCTCGCCTGAGGCCGGTCTCACCGCCGGCTGGCACGGTCGCCGACGACGTGGGCTCCATCGACACCGCCCGCCGTGGGTCCGGTCATCGTGCCCGCGGCCTTCGCGGACGTCGAAGAATCCATGCGCATCGTCCTGAGGGGCAACGGCCACGTCATGCAGGACTGGCCCGCCAACGACATGAACTTCGACTTCCCCCGTCTCGGTGTCCACGCCGCAAAACGCCTCCGCTCGCGGCCCGGCGACCTCTCGCTCGGAGATTCCTCCAGGACGGCGACGTGAACGACAGCGAGATCGTCTTCCTGGGGGCTGATGGCCTCGGTCCACCAGGTGTGTCTCATCAGGACACACCCGTAGCCCCTCCGGCCGCGCCCCCGCCCTCCCGCGGTCTTCCTCGACAGCGCCATCCGTGATCACGCCATTCTTGAGGTGCTCCCGATTCCTGTCGCTGCGGACAGCTGCAGCGGGGCGCCGGTCTTCGCCCGGACCTCCTCCTCGGTGACACCCGGGGCGAGTGCCCTCAGACGCAGGCCGTCCGGGCTCACATCGATGGTGGCGAGATCCGTGATGATGCGGTCGACCACGCCGGCAGCGGTCAGCGGCAGCGTGCACTCCTCGACGATCTTCGGGCTTCCGTCCTTCGCGACGTGGTCGGTGAGCACCACGATCCTGCGCGCCCCCACTACGAGGTCCATGGCCCCGCCCATGCCCTTCACGAGGGCACCGGGGATGGTCCAGTTCGCGAGGTCGCCCTTGGCGCTCACCTGCAGCGCGCCCAGGACGGCGATGTCGATGTGGCCGCCGCGGATCATGCCGAAGGACGTCGCGGAGTCGAAGTAGCTCGCACCGGGTTCGACGGTGACCGTCTGCTTGCCCGCGTTGATGACGTCGGCGTCCTCCTCTCCCTCCCAGGGAAACGGGCCGAGGCCGAGGATGCCGTTCTCGCTCTGCAAGGTCACCCAGATCCCGTCGGGGATGTGGTTGGCCACGAGGGTCGGGATGCCGATGCCGAGATTTGCGTAGTCGCCGTCGTTGAGTTCGGCGGCCGCGATCGCGGCCATCTCATCGCGTGTCCGGGGCATGGTCCTCGCTCCTAGGCTTCGACGGTCACGCGGGGGCGGACCGTACGCTGCTCGATTTCCTTGGTGCGCTCGCGCGCGACCACCAGGCGGTTGACGTAGATGCCGGGGGTGGTGACCAGTTCCGGGTCGATGAACCCGTCGCTGAGGTGCTCGGCCTCGGCGACGGTCACCCGCCCGCACGTGGCCACGAGCGGGTTGAAGTTGCGCGCGGCGGCCCGGTAGGTCAGGTTGCCCGCCTCGTCAGCGGTGTGGGCGTGCACGAGTGCGAGGTCGGCGACGATACCCCGCTCCTGGACATGAAGGTGTCCGTCGAACTCGGCGTGCGGCTTGCCCTCGGCGACGGGCGTGCCCACGCCCGCCCTCGTGTAGAAGGCCGGGATACCCGCCCCGCCGGCGCGCATGCGCTCGGCGAGCGTGCCCTGCGGCGAGAACTCCACGTCGAGAACCTTGTCCAGGTACTGACGGGCGAACAGCTTGTTCTCGCCGACGTAGGAAGCGATCACCTTGACCACCTGCCGGTTCTCCAGCAGCAGGCCGAGTCCCTTGCCGTCGACCCCCATGTTGTTGGACACGACGGTCAGCCCCGTGACGCCACTGTCCCGTACCACCTCGATGAGGTCGTACGGGACGCCACTGAGACCGAACCCGCCGACGGCGATCGTCATTCCATCCGTCAGCACTCCGGCCAGGGCCTCTTCCGCAACCGTACGCAGCTTGATCAACTCGCCCACCTCCCATCTGACGCGTTCATTGTCCGAGCGCTACAGTCAACGTCTGTGCATTCTTCCCACGCAAGGAAAAGCGGATTTGAGTAGGGAAACCGGCTGACGAGTGAGCTGTCACCGGATACGGCGTTCACTCAGTGAACGTACGATGAGGGCATGGACACACCCCCAGCAGCTCACCTCGTCGGCAGGATCGGCGCCCTGCTTCGCGCGCTGTCGGGGGTCAACGAGGCCGGCGCCGGCACCGCCCAACTGGCGAGAGCGACGAACCTGCCGAGACCGACCGCGCACCGACTGCTCGTCTCGTTGGCCGAGGAGGGGTTCGTCGACCGCGATCGACGCAGTGGACGCTGGTTCCTCGGCCCCGAGCTGTATCTGCTCGGCGGGGTGGCCGGCATTCGCTACGACATCACCCGCCACGCACGTGAGAGCGTGCACCGGCTCGCTGCCTTGACGGGAGAGAGCGCGTTCTTCTCAGCCCGACGGGGGGACGAGACGGTGTGCCTGCTGCGCGAGGACGGGGACTTCCCGATCCGCTCCTTCGTACTGTACGAGGGCGCGCGCTTCCCGCTAGGTGTCGTATCGGCGGGCCTGGCCGTGTTGTCGTTCCTTGACGACACCGAGATCGACACCTATCTGGCACGCAGCGACCTGGTCGACCGTTGGGGTCCGGCACACGCGCCGGAAGCCGTACGGGAGCGGATCACGCAGACCCGGACCGACGGCTACTCCGTGAACCCCGGACTCGTCGTGGAAGGCAGCTGGGGCATGGCGGCAGCCGTGTTCGACGCCGCCGGGCAGCCCGCCTGGGCGTTGACCGTGACGGGAGTGGAGACCAGGTTCCGCGCCGAACGCAGACCTGAACTCGGCGCACTCCTCCTGCGTGAGGCGCACGCACTCGGTCGCACGCTGAACACCCGCGCGGGTGCCCGCGGCTGACCGCTGCCTGCGATGCAGCGGTGCGGCGGAACCCGGCGGGCGATGTCCCGGCGGAGCCGTACAGGCGGCCGCACTCGCGTCGGGCGGCCGTCTTCGGCGCGCCACCGCGAGGCCACCGATCACCCTGTCGTGTCTTCGGGTGTCAGCTCCCGGGAGAGCTCAAGGCCGCGGCCGGCGACGACCGGCACGGCGGCCGGCCGCCGTGCCGGTCGGCGAGATCAGGGTGACGGCGGCTGCGGTGCGGATGCCGACTCGGCGCTGCGGGCACTTCCGTTGTCCATGACGCTGCCGGGGGAGGGGACCTCGTCCACCACGATCGCGGACGGCGCCTGGCCGACCGCGGCGAGAGGCTGGGCCGGGGTGTCCGCTGCCGGTGCACCAGACGCGACGACCTGGCTCGCTGCCTTCTCGTCATTGCGGCCGCCCAGGCCGAGCACCGCGAGGACGGCGCTGGCAACGGCGAGGATCCCGGTGACGAGGACGGCGGTGTGGACACCGTTCATGAACGCGGTCTGGCTGCCCTCCGTCACGGCCGCCCTGAGCTGTGCGGGCATGGCGCCGGTGACCGGGCTGATCCCCATCGCGACCGCGTCCTTGGCCTCGGTGAGGCGGACCGCGGCCGCGTCCGGCACGCCCGCGTCGGTGAGGGAGCCGGTGAGCGTGGAGCCGACACGGCTGCTGATGATCGACACGAGCACCGAGGTACCGAGCGCGCCGCCGATCTGCAGCGAGGTGGCCTGCAGGCCACCCGCGACACCGCCGTCCTGGACGGGGGCGCTGCCCACGATCGCGTCGGAGGACGCGGACATCACCATGCCGCCACCGAGGCCGAGGGCGACGAACGGCGGCCACATGACGTTGTACGAGGAGTCGGCGCCCCAGGCCAGCATCGTGAACGCCGCGCCGGCCTGCAGCAGCATGCCGAGTGGCATGGTCACACGGGGGCCGAACTTCTCGGTGAGCTTCGCGCCGAGCGGCGAGGCCAGCATGGAGACGAGGCTGAGCGGCAACGTGCGTACGCCGGCTTGGACCGGGGTGAACCCGCGCACGTTCTGCATGTACATCATGACGAAGAAGATCACGCCGAGCAGGATGAAGAAGTTCAGGGCGGTGACGAACGTACCGATCGTCAGCGCCGGGCTGCGGAACAGCCGCATGGGCAGCAGAGGGTGCCCGACGCGCGTCTCGTACCAGCCGAAGAGGACCAGGACGACGACACCTCCTGCGATCGAACCGAGGGTTGCGCTCGAGGTCCAGCCCCACGTTTCGCCCTTGACGACACCCAGAACGACGGCGAGCAGACCGACCGCGAGCAGCAGCACACCGAGAACGTCGAACCTCTCACCCGCGGCCGCCTCGTTCCTGGACTCGGGCAGCACGGCGAGACCGAAGACCAACGCGAAGACTCCGACAGGGGCGTTGATGTAGAAGACCGATTCCCAGTCGACGTGCTCGACGAGCAGCCCGCCGACGATCGGTCCGAGCGCGGTGGAGACCGAGGAGATCATCGCCCAGATGCCGACCGCCATGCCGAACTTCCTCGGCGGGAACACCGCGCGCAGCAGCGCCAGGGTGTTCGGCATGAGCATCGCGCCGAACAGGCCCTGTGCGGCACGGAAGGCGATGACACCTTCGATCGAGCCGACCAGCCCGATCGCGACGGAGGCAGCGGTGAACCCCACGACTCCGACGAGGTAGAGGGTACGGCGGCCCAGGCGGTCGCCGAGCTTGCCACCGAGAATCAGGGTGGCGGCGAGGGCGAGCAAATAGGAGTTGGTGACCCACTGCAGCTCGGCAGTGGTGGCGTCGAGGCCCCGGCCGATCGCGGGGTTGGCGATCGAGACGACGGAACCGTCGAGGCCGACCATGAACAGGCCGAAGGCGACGGCGACCAGCGTCAGCCACGGATTGGCGCGGCGACTGGAGGGGCGCGGGGCGGATGCAGGTGGGCGTGCTGCGGAGACGGGGGAGACAGACATGGGTGAGGTCCTTGGGACATACGGCGCCGTTCGCGGCGCGGAAGTGGTGGGTGGAGAGCACGCCCAGTCCTCGCCGCGGCAGCGAGAAGGGCGCCGAGCGTGCGGGTGCGGAGGGCCCGATCAGACGTCGTGGTCGTGCAGCCGCTCGGCAAGCGCGCGGAGGGCGCCGAGCGCCGAGCCGAGGGCGTCGAGGTCGCCGTCGGTGAGCGTGCGCAACGCGGACGAGAGCCGGTGCGTCGCAACGGTGTCGGCTTCGCTGATCCGCTGACAGGCCTTGGCCGTCACGTGCAGATGGGCCACCCGCTTGTCGGTCTCGTCCTGATGGCGCTCAAGCAGGCCCGCTTCGGTCAGTCGCGTCACGAGTGCGCTGACGTTGTTCGGTTTCATCACCAGTGCGTCGGCCGCCTCGTGGACCGTGGCTCCGTCGTGTTCGGCGACATACCGAAGCAACGCCAGCTGGCGCTCCGGGGGCCTTGGGTAGGGCAGTCGGCTGTCCAAGTACCGCTCAATCGACCGGCTCAGCGCAGGCACATACGCGGCGAGGCCTTGGGCCACACGCTCGGTGCTCCGACTCTGACGAGTCTCGCTGATATCGGACACGTCAACAGATTAGATATGAAGGAACACCTATGTCAACATACTCATTTTCTGTGTGCGCTGATGCGCCGGTAGAGGAAGGCTCCAGCCGAACGTGACTGACGTCGATCAGTCGGCGGACGAGGGACCCGGCGGCCCTTCGCCGGGAGGCTCAGTCCGTGGCAGAGGGGCCCGCTCGGACGACGCTCCAGTCGACTGCGGGGACCCGCACTGCCGCCCGTTAGGCCGCGGTGCTCTCGTCGAGGAGGTCGCGTGCCATCGCGCCGGCTGCCCAGGACGGGTGTGTTCGCGGCCAGGACGCGCCCCTCGCCGGTGATCACCACCGCTTCACCCCCAGGTGCTTGAACGGGGGAGCGGCGCTCTGCTCGAAGGCGGTCACCGGTGGCCGGTCAAGGCCGTGCGCCAGGTCGGAGCGGGCCAGTTCGGCGGCGAAGCGGGCCGCGGTGCCGGAGATGGCGAACCGCTCGTCGCCGAGGTCGCGGAGTGACTGCCTCCAGGCGGCGCTCGAATACACCGACTCGCGGGTGCAGTTCGGCAGGCCGATCAGCGTCTTCCGGCTCACGCAGAAGAAGCCGGCCGACATGGCGGTGTCATGGGGCCGCTCCGCCCTGCTCACCGTCCACTTGGGGTGGCTGAAGGGCCAGGGCCGCATCTGGCCCGAGCAGGTCAGCGTCGGCAAGCTGAACAACGTCCGTGAGGCGCTCGCCATCGCCCGCGAGCGCCGCATGGTCTTCGGCGCCAACGGCATCTCCCTGGAGTGCTCACCGCTGCGACATGCCCTGAGCTGCCCCGGGTGCCACAGGCCGGTGGACCCTGTTCAGGTAGATCCCCGTGCGGCGTCGAGGTCGTCGGCACCGGCCGCGGTCGCAGTCGATCGGTGACCGTGCTCGGCACTGGCGCGCTGTCCGGGACCCGTGATCGGCACGGGGTGACGGGCATGATTCATCTGGCGGGTGTGTTCTTCGGCGACCCGGTGGGGGATGCGCGTGATGCGGCGACCAGGGGTTCTGACCATGGGGTCCAGTTCCCATGGGTGGCCTCGACGGGCTCGATCGGTGACCGCGCGGCCAGCGCGCCGATGGAGTCCTGCTGGGGCCGAGCGCGGACCGAACTCCTCGATCCCCGACACTCGCGGGCCCGGCGACCCGGCCTGGGCCGCGCCCCTCGGACCGGGCACGTGATGCACTCGCTCAGAACCGGTACAGGCTGCCCAAGGGCGGCACGTACCGTCTGGCACCGAGCGGGCGTCGTACACCTGAAGCGTGCATCACCGCTCTCTCTGCCCGGCTGCCTTCCCGGGTCAGGACAGGGGTTCGTCCAGCTTGCTCACGACTCGATCAGAGATCTCGGCCAACATCCGGAGCTCTGCCGGCGTGACATGGTCGAGGAACAGTTCGCGTACCGACTCGACATGGCGCGGGGCGGCGGCCCTGATCGTCGCACGTCCAGCCTCAGTGATCACCACGAAGGCGCTACGCCCGTCTTGAGGACACTCTTCCCGCACGACCAGCCCTCGCCCGGCCATTCTCGCGATGTGATGAGAAGTCCTGCTCTTCTCCCATTCCAGCGCGCGGGCTAGATCTTGATATCGCAGTCTTCCCTCTGGAACATCCGTCAACTGAACCAGTACCGAGAAGTCCGCGGGCGACACGTTGGACTCCGTTTGCAACAGCTGCCCCAAACGGCCCTCGAGCTTCTCGGACAACCGAAGAAAGCCGCGCCACGCGTGCTGCTCATCTGTCGTCAACCACCGCACCGTTTCGTCCATGTCAGAATTGTAAACGTAGTTGATGCTTCATCAAAGTGATGCGGGTTTGCCATTGGCGACATGAGCACTTTGCTGTGCCCTGCCCGTCTGAGGGTTCGCCACGACTCCGAAACACGGATGCCGGGTCGTAGTGGACCCGGCATCCGCAGATAGTGTGATCGGTGGCTCAGGCGGCGGAGGCGCGGAGCGGTGCCAAGGCCCCACTCCAGGCAACGACCTGGTCGATCAGGGTGCCGAGTCCCTGGACGCTGTAGTCGCCGGGCTTGAAGACCCTGAAGTTCTCGAACTCGGTCACCAGCGACAGTGTCACCTGCTGGCGGACGTCGGCCATCTGCAGTTCACCCACGATCAGTCGCAGGTGTTCCACGGCCCGGGCGCCACCGACGCCGCCGTACGACACGAAGCCGACCGCCTTGTTGTTCCACTCGTTGTAGAGGTAGTCGATGGCGTTCTTGAGCACGCCGGAGGTGCTGTGGTTGTACTCCGGGGTGACGAAGACGAATCCGTCGAAGGAAGCGATCTTCTCCGCCCACTTCTTGGTGTGCTCGCCCTGGTACTGGCCCATCGTCGGGGGCAGCGGCTCGTCCAGGTGCGGCAGCGGGAAGTCACGCAGGTCGACGAGCTCGAACTCGGCGTCGCTGCGGGTGGAGGCGATGTCGTAGACCCACTTGGCCACCTGCTCGCCGTTGCGGTTGGGGCGGGTGCTACCGAGAATGATGCCGATCCTGGTCATACAAGTCTTCCTTGTCTGTATTCCTGGTTGGGCTGTCCTGAACGAAGGTTCAGGAAGTGTGGTGAAGGTGCTGGGTGGGGGAGGCGCCGAGGGAGAACGGGACTCCTGGATACGGTTGTGGTGAGCCTGGGCTGTCGTCTGTTCCGCTTCACCCACGTGGCCCGTGTGCCACGAATGGATCTCTTCCGCTCCGGTCGCGGTCAGAAGGAGTGCGGTCCGAATCTCCCGTAGGCCACAAAGACGGACAGGGCGAGGAGGGCCACAGTCACGACGGCTGACTGGGTCTCCCCGCGTCGGCTGTGCATGATCGTGGCGCCGAACATGGTCAGCGCCAGGCCGGACGCGGCCAGCGGAACCAGATTGGGGGCGATGTCCACCGCCGCGGGCAGAATCAGCCCGATCGCGGCGAGAATCTCCAGGAGTCCGATCGTCTTGATCAGCCCGGACGGGAAGTCCTCGGCCCAGCCCATGGACGGAGAAGCGAGGAGCTTTTCCTTCGGCTGGGCGAGCTTTGCGGCGCCGGCGGCCAGGAAAATGAGAGCGAGCAGAGCCGCGACAGTCCACAAAGTGACGTTCACAAGTACCTCTGATGATTGGGTTGTGTGGACGTCCCCCTGGCGGCTCACACAGCAATGATTGATGCATCACCTAAATTAGGGGTGGGTAGAGGATGTGTCAACCATGATGCTGGTGCTGTGCGGCCAGCCGGGTGATGAGTCGTCGGCGGTCGGGTCGTGGTGGCCCGCGTGGTTCAGTGCCTTGACCGGGTGCGCTCCGGGCAGGTGCTCCTGTGCGGTCTCGCTCGATGCGGTGAGTGGGTCGGTGAGGTCTCCGCGCGGATGCCGTCAACCTCCCTGTCGGGGTGGGCGTCGCGCCGCCGACACCTGTCGTTGATGCATCAACCATTGAGGTGTACGGTTGATGCATCAAGAAAGAAGCCCCTCGGAGTGCCGCCGTGAACGTCGTCGCCGTCATCCTCTCGGTCCTCGCCGTCGCGCGAGCGGACTTGCCGAAGCTGGCTGACAAGGGTGCCGTTCCCGCGTCGGTCCGATCGCCCTCGCCGCGGTCTTGCTCTTCCTGACACACCCTGACCCGTCGGTCCAGCCTCTCGCATCCGCCAGGACCCCTCGTCCTGGCCGGGCACCGGGCGGGCCCTCATCGAGAAAGCTCCCTCATGGAATTCGGGATCTTCGGAGTCGGAGACGTCGTCACCGACGCTGTCTCCGGCCGCACCCCCACCGAGAACGAACGTTTCAAGGCGATCACTCGTCTCGCCGTTCATGCCGAGGAGGCCGGCTTCGACGTGTTCGCCCTCGGTGAGCACCACAACAAGCCGTTCCTGTCGAGCAGTACCCCTACGGTCCTCGCTCACATCGCCGCGCTCACCTCGCGCATCACTCTGTCCACGTCGGTGACGCTGATCACCACCAACGACCCGGTCCGCCTGGCCGAGGAGTACGCCACCGTCCAGCACCTCGCCGACGGCCGCCTGGACCTGATGCTCGGCCGCGGCAACACTCCCGAGGTCTACCCCTGGTTCGGCAAGCGCATCGAGGACGGCATCCCCCTCGCGATCGAGAACTACGCCCTGCTGCGCCGGCTGTGGGACGAGGATGTCGTCACCTGGTCCGGGCGCTTCCGCACACCCCTGCGGGAGTTCACGGCCACCCCCCGTCCGCTCGACGGCACCCCGCCCTTTGTCTGGCACGGCTCCATCCGCTCTCCCGAGATCGCCCAGCAGGCAGCCCGCTACGGCGACGGCTTCTTCGTCAACAACCTCTTCATGACGATCGACTACTTCGCCCGCTACGTCGACTACTACCGCACCCTCTACGCCGAGCACGGCCACGGCCGTCCCGAGGACGCCATCGTCGGGGCCGGCGGCGCCTTCTACGTCCGCCGCAACTCCCAGGACGCGCTGCGCGAATACGAGCCCTACTGGCTGAAGGGACCCCAGGGCGACGTCCCGCTCAAGGAGGCCAGCGAGAAGACCGGCCTCACTGTCGGCAGCCCCGCGCAGGTAGTCGACAAGGTCCTAGCCACCCGAGACGCCTTCGGCTCCTTCCAGCGGCAGCTCTTCGGCCTCGACTTCGGCGGTGTGCCCGAAACCACCCTCCACCAGACGATCGACCTCGTCGGCGAAGAAGTCCTCCCTGTCCTGCGCCGCGAGATGGAACCCAGCCCGGCATAACCGGTGATCCGTCCGTCGAACGCCGGCCGCCGGGGCCTGTCACCTGGTGATGATCCCGAGCGCAGGCCCGGCCGGACACGTGCTCTTCCAGGCCGGCACTGTGGCGACGTCGCCACAGTGCCGGCCAAAACGAACGAGCCCTCAAGCACGCCCAGCGCACCTGCACTCTCGGCATCGGCAGCCTGACTATCCAGATCAGCCAGTCACTTCACACCGAGGGCGCCGGTATCACCCGACCGCAGTGGGCCGGCGTCGTGCTTGTCCAGCAAGCGGTATCCGGCCATGAAGGCGTTCGCCGAGAAGGGCCTGGCCCTGAAACTGGCCGGGAGCTCGAAGGAGTTCTCCGTATTCAGTGCGTCGAAGGGCAGCCAGTTCGAGTTCTACGGGCCGAAGGCTCCCCGTACCCTTGGCGCACCGGCATCACGTCGACAGCAGTCGGGTTCGACAGTGCGAGCCTCATGACGGCAGAGACAGTGCTGCCCAAGCACGGCGCTCGCAACTACGCGATTGCCCAGAGAACGCCAGAAGCTGACCGCCGGCGGGCCCTTCGACGGGGACTTGAACCGCCCATGGCAGTCCACCGTTCTCCCCGGCCCAGCCAGCCATGGGCTGGGGAGAACGGTTGCCGCTTCCGGCCCTTCCACCCGGAAAACGAGGCGGAAACCGCGATCACCGGGTGCCGTCGTTCAATCTTCTTCGCGTTCCAGAGTTTCCTCATCGCAGCCGAGATCCTCACCGTCCGACACCGTCATCCCGAAATCCGCCCCGGCGTAGGCATACACGGGTCCACTCCCGAGAGCCTGGCCACCGCGAAGAGGACGTACGACCGATGCATGGCGCATTCCAACCTCGACGCTCTCGCGACACCTCGACTCCAGGCCCTTCTCGGCGACGCTCACCCCCGCATGCTGGAGGTCGAGCAGAGCATGTAGCGGACCCCCGGGGCGTTGCTCGTTCGCACTCGCGGTGGGCGACCTCATGTGAAGCCGACGGGGAACGATCTTCAGGGCTTCTTGTCGCCGCACGTCACACGCACTCGTGAACCCCCCAGGGGAGCTGCTGGAGTCGGGCGAGCTGCGCTCGGGCGGCCATGTGCTGATCACGGCAGCCTCCGGAGGGGTCGGCTCTGCCACGATCCAGATCGTCCGCCGTACGGGGGCCGTCCCCATCGCGGTCACCCGGACCGAGGACAAGCGGCGTGCGCTTCTGGAGGCCGGTGCGGCCGAGGCGATCGTCTCCGAGCAGCAGGACGTGGTCCAGGAGGCCCCGCGGATCACCGGCGGGACGGGAGTCGAACTCGTCTTCGACGCCGTGGGCGGTACTGGGCTCGCCGATGCGGCCAGGGCGCCGTCCCGGGAGGCACGGTGGTCGCTTACGGGTTCCTCGATGACCGCCCCATGCTGATGCCCCTGAACTGGCCGTTGACCGTAGGCGGCCATGCCGGCACAGTCCTCAACAGCACCCCGGAGGGGCGACGCAGGGTCAACCGGTTCCTGGCGGCGGGCCTGGGCGACGGTTCACTCCGGTCGGTGATCAGGCAGGTCTTCAAGGGTCTGGACCGCATCCAGGATGCCTTCCGGGAACTGGAATCGAACACCGACTCAGGGAAGATCGTCGTCACACTCTGACAGACCGTTGAGTCCGCGTCGTGCGGCGGCGCGGTCGCGGCGACCCGGGTGGTCGCCGCGACGATCGCCGGGGCCTGCCAGGGCGTCAGCTGGTGGCGTTGCTCTGGGCGACGCCGTAGACGCGGTTGTCGGGGGCGCGGAAGAGGCGGAACCGGTAGTCGGTGCCTCCCGCTCCGGCACCGGGGACCACATAGACGCCAGAGACCCACTTCGCGCCGTGTCGCTCCAGGTGGCGCATGGCCGCGTCCAGATCGATGGTGTTGAATCCCATGGCGATGGACTTGTGGCTGGTCCTCCAGGGGTACTGAGGAGCCTTGGGCCCGTAGAGCTCGAACAGGTTTCCGTTCTCGGTTCCGAAGACGGTGAACTCGGTCACCGTGCTGAGTGCGTTCAGCCCCAGCCCCCGGTCGGTGAACTCCCTCATCCTGATGTACTGGCCGGCGGTCAGGTCGATGCCGGTCCACTGGAGCTTGTTGATCCCGGCCGAGCCCGTGGCGCCGGCGGCCACGGGCTGGTGGGGGTCGAAGTTGCTCTGGGCGACGCCGTAGACGCGGTCGTCGGGGGCGCGGAAGAAGCGGAACCGGTAGTCGGTCCCTCCGGCTCCCGCCCCGGGGAACTCATAGATACGGGAGACCCACCGAGCGCCGTGGTGTGACAGCGCCGCCTCGGCCGTGGGCAGGCTGCTGGAGTCGAAGCCGACCGCTGTCGATGTGGTGCTGGTGCGCCACGGGTACTGGGGAGCCTTCGGCCCGTAGAGCTCGAACAAGTTGCCATTGGGCAGGGCGAAGACGCTGAACTCCTCCGAGGTGGAGACCGCTGTCAGCCCGAGGGCCTTCTCGGTGAACTCCTTCATGGCCGGGTACTGCCTGCTGCTGAGGGCGATACCGGTCCACTGCAGCCGGGTGATACCCGCTGAGACGGGGGCACAGGCCGAGCGGCCTGTCGCCGCCTGCGCCGACGATGCGCTGGACACCGCCAGCGATGCGCCGAGGGCCAGGCCCGCGGTGATGGCGGACCGTCGGGTGAGGGACGTGGACATGATCGTGTTCTCCTCTGGTCAATCTCATGAAGTCGCTATGGCCGGGGCGTCGTCATCGCCTTGCCTCGACGGCCTTTGGTTGATGCATCAACAATACTCCCACTAGTTGACACATCAACGAAAAGTGATCGGCGTCATAGGGGCGGGAATCGAATGGGAGATGCCCGTGAAAGTGTGCGCCAACAGGCAGGCCGCTACGGCGACGGCTTCTTCGTCAACAACCTCTTCATGACGATCGACTGCTTCGCGCGCTACGTCGACTGCTACCGCACTCCTGACGCCGAGCACGGCCACGGTCGCGCGGAGGACGCCATTGTCGGGGCCGGCGGCGCCTTCCATGTCCGTCGCAACTCCCAGGACGCCCTGCGCGAGTACCGGCCCTGCTGGGAGAAGGGACCCCAGGGCGACGTCCCGCTGGAGGAGGCCAGTGAGAAGATCGGCCTCACCGTCGACAGCCCCGCACTACGACTTCGTGGACGACGTGATCCGCGAACTGGCCGCCCTCAAGCCCGGCCGCTGCCCCCGCATCGGCGGCGGCGAGGCAATGGCACCCGTCAGGGCGTGATCCGGGATCCTGCCGCCGGATCCGGGACGCCCGGGGTCGTCACCCGCTGACGACCCCGGCCATCGGCCTGAAGACCGGAAGGCGTGGCCCTGTCATGCTCCTGTCATACATGGACGGGCGTCGGTGGACGGAGTCCGCGAAGGCTGCCGGTGCGGGCCCGGGCCTCGCCGAGGTCACGCGGGCTGGGGGAGCCTGTGTCTCACTCGCCGGGGAGTAGGGTGCGCCTCATCGCTCGGGCGTCCCCGGAACAGCGGTGCGCGCCCGACGGACGGCCGTCTCGGTGTCGGCCCGGTCCGATGGCGCGCGGCGCGTGTTCTGGATCACCTTGTTCCTGTTGTTCCTGTTGTTCCTGTTGTTCCTGACTTCGGGACGGCGCTCATGCCGCGCCGAAGTCCACGAAGCCTCCGCGGTAGAAGACCAGGGGAAGCTCGCCGGTCCGCAGTCGCATCGAGTCGACTCTGCCGACGACCTGGATGTGGTCGCCGAGGGTGTCGATCTTGTAGTGGCTGCAGTCGAGAGTGACTGTCGCGTCCTCCAGCACCGGGTTGCCGGCGTCGGACGGCTTCCACGCGACGCCCTCGAAGCGGTCCGCACCGCGCCGGGAGAAGGCCCGGCACAGCTCGGCGTGGTCCGCGCCCAGCACGTTGACGGCGAAGGTGCTCGACTCGTTGAGCCGGGGCCACGTCCGTGAGGAACGGTCGATGAAGAAGTTGACCAGCGGCGGGTCGAGCGAGACCGAGCTGAAGGAGCCGACGGTGACGCCGACCGGTCGTCCGTGGGGCATCGCGGTCACGATGGCGACACTGGTCGGTATGTGTCCGAGGACGTGGCGGAATTGCGTGGCGTCGTAGGGGCTGTGGGTCGTCGGTGTGGTCATCACAGGTCCATCGTCAGGTAGTTGTCGCCGAGCAGAGCTTTCCCGTGGATCTCGGCCTGCCTCGTCGCGGGTTCCGTCAGGTGGAACCCGCGACGAGGCCACGGGGACGCGCCATGGTGTCCGTGACATCCGCGCCGCGCGGTAGCCGCTCACGGGCGCGGATGCGGTATGTACAGTTCTAGAAGATTGATGACATGTCAAGTGAATGTGCGGATGTGTCGATCGGTCGCGAGGTGGGGGTGTGGCTGCAGGTTGCCCGACCCGCGAGCCCCTGACCTGGACTGCTCTTCGGGCCGTTCGGGTGTCGTCGTGATTGCGGCGGCCTCGGTCGCGGCTATGCCGAGATCCGTAGCCCCCCGGAAGAGCTTGACGTGTCATCAAAGTGCGCTAACTTAGTTGATGCGTCACATGATGTGTTGGGTCATGCGACCGCGATTGGTTTGGAGCCCGCGGCCAAGTAGGTCGCGGCGCCAGAGGGTTTGCGAGGAGACTCTGATGAGCAAGCAGATCAGTCGCCGCGGTGTGATCGCGGCCACCGGCGGGGTGGCCGCCGCCATGACGGCCTCGGTCGCCGCGGCTCCGTCGGCCGCCGCGGCGTCGAAGGGGCGTGTGGGGGAGCAGTTGTTCAGGGAGACCAACTCCGCGCTGGTGTTCATCGACTACCAGCCGGAGATGCTCAGTGCGGTCCGCTCCATGGACACCAAGGTGATGATGCTCAATGCCAGACTGCTGGCCAAGTACGCGGTGAGGGTGGGGATCCCGGTCGTCCTGAGCACCGTCGCGGTCAAGGCCGGTTACAACCACCCCATGCTGCCGGAACTGCGCCAAGAGGTTCCGGACGTTCCGGTGATCGACCGATCGACGATGAACGCGTGGGACGACGACACCTTCCGTCGTGCGGTACTGGCCACCGGTCGCCGCCGTTTCGTCATGTGCGGCCTGTGGACTGAGATCTGCCTGGCCTACCCGGTCGTGGACATGCAGGCCGAGGGGCTCAAGACCACGTTCCCCGCGGACGCGGTCGGCGGAACCAGCAAGGAGGCGCACGACCTGGCGATCCAGCGCATGATCCAGGCCGGCAGTGTGCCCAACACGACGAACGCCATGAACGCCGAGTGGATGCTCGACTGGGCCTCCCCGCACGCGGCGATCCTCAAGGAACTCGGCGCGTGGTACCAGGCGGAACTGGCGAAGCTCAACCAGAGCTGACCAGCGCCCCCTGCGCTGTGATCAACGGACTCCCTGCCGCATCGGCGGGGAGTCCGTTGACGATTTGGGCGGTCTCCGTGGCGGCCTCGGGTGTTTTCGCGGCAAAAGGTAGTACTCGCGCAGCAGGGAGCGGATCTGGTTGCCGATCCGCTGCCGGTTCCAGACGGCGTCCTGCTGAGCCCGAGCCAGCACCGCGATGGCCTGGATCTGGTCGGAGTCTGCTGGCAGCGGTCGGTGCACAGCCATGTCGGTGCGGAGGATGTTGGCCAGCACGAGGGCGTCGCCCGGGACTGACTTCTTATGGGGCACGCCGTCGCGGTAGCGGGAGGCGGCAAGCGGGTTGACTGCGAAAACCTTGCGGCAGCCGGCCCGCAGGGCTGCGACGAGCAGGCCTCGGCTGGTCTCGATGGCCACCGGTATCGGCGACCCAGGGCTGTCACCGTGTTCGGCCAGGAGTTCCAGCAGCATCCGGTAACCGGCCGCGTCATCGCTGATCCGCCGCTTGGCCAGCAGTTCGCCGGACTCATCGACCAGCGCGATGTCGTGATGCCTCTCTGCCACCGACCTGCCCCTCATCCGGCTCATGCTTGGAGCCGTCACCGAGCACAGCCGGACGGTCGCCCCGGATCTGTGGAAGCGCTAGTTGACCGTCGTACTGGACGGCCTGTGTCATGACCGGAGCCGTCCGACTCCCCTGCCCCGCCGCGCCCTCGACCAGGACGAGTTCGACGAGGCCATCGCATAGTGCGGGCAGGCAATGCGCCGACGCTGCCCGGACAGCTTGCGGGTGCATCACGAATTACCGTTGACGATGACAGTTCCTCGCGGAAAGTGGGAGGCGTCGTGTCGGCTGGTATCTCCGGGGGCGGGAGCAGCGCCCAGCGGGTTGGTTCAGCACGATGGGGCGTGCTCGCCGCCGCGGCCGAGGGGCTGTCGAATACCGACGTTTTGGCACTCGCCCTCCAGCAGGTGACGGCGGACCTGGGCGGTCTGGGCGGCCTGCTGCACCGGCGTGCCGCGGGCTCGGACCTCTTCCACCTGGTGGCGTCCAGTGGACTTACCCCAGAGATCGCCGGAGCGTGGGAGCGTGTGCGGGTGGGTGACGACGTCGCACCGGCGCGCGCCGCCCGCGATGGCTACGTCTGGCTTGCCGAGGACAGCCTGGGGATCGGTGCCTCCGGCGTCGCGGCGGTGCCGGTACCCGGTGCCGAGGGCCCCGTAGGCGTGCTTTCGGTGCTTACGGCACGGCCCGGTGAGCCGAACCGCGCGAAGAGGCTATTTCTTCGATCCGTGGCGGAATGGGTTCTGGGCCATTGGGAAGGCCTTGCCGACCGCACGACCCCCGGTACCGAGATTCCGCGGGATCCGGTCGTCCGCGCCTTTCGCGACATGAGGGACGGCCTGCTGGCAGTCGACGACGACTGGCGGATCACTTTCATCAACGAAGAGGCCGAGCGCATCCTCGACGCGGGGCAGGCGTCGCTCGGGAGCGTGCTGTGGGAAGTCCCCGCAAGTCAGGCGCACGGTTTCGAGGGCCAGTGCAGGAGGGCTCGCGCCGAAGGCCGGCCGATCGGCTTCGATGTGCGCTGGCCGACGGATCAGCGCCTCTACCAGGTGCGGCTTGTGCCGGAACGGTGCGGCGGACTGACAGTTTCCTTCGCCGACGTCACCGATCAGCGGCTGAGCGAAGCCGGGGGTACGGACGCCGATCGGATCGCGGCAGAGCGGACCGCCCGCATGGGCGAACTGGCGGTGGCGCTTGCCGAATCCGTGACGTCGAGGGACGTGGTCGAAGCGGTCGAGAAGCACGTCATGCCGACGTTCGGCGCCGACGGGCTGCTGGTGGTGGCGCTGGAAAGGGGCACCGGGCGCCTGGTCGGCTCCGTCGGATACCCGAAGGAGTTTCTGAGCCGCCTCGACGAGGAGTCGGAGGAAGGCAATCCCGTGCTGTCCGACGCGTTCCGGAACCGTATTCCAAGCTTCATGGAATCGAGATCTGAGTTTCTCAAGAATTACCCGATGGCTGAGCACTATGTAGCCGCGTCCCCTATGCATGCCGTGGCGTTTCTCCCACTCGTCGTATCCGGGCGCGCGATCGGCAGCTGCGCCATTTCCTTCGTGCGACCGCGCTCCTTCAGCGATGAGGAACGCACGCTGCTGACCGCCCTGAGTGCTCTGGTGGCCCAGGCCCTGGAACGGGCTCGGCTGTACGACGCGGAGCACGCCCGGGCGCAGGAACTTCAGCGTGGTCTGCTCCCCAAGGCGCTGCCCTCACTGCCCGCCGTCTCCGCCGCGGCCCGCTATCTGCCCGCGGGCTCGGGCGACGAGGTGGGAGGGGACTGGTACGACCTGATTCCGCTCTCCGGCGATCGGGCCGCCATGGTCATCGGTGACGTCATGGGACACGGCATCGCCGAGGCCGCGACCATGGGACGGCTGCGCACGGCGGTTCACACTCTCGCTGATCTGGAAATGGATCCGGGCGAACTGCTCAGCCGTCTGAGCGCACTCGTCGATGATCTGGGCGACGACTACTACGCCACATGCCTGTACGCCGTCTTCGACCCGGTCACCCGGACCTGCTCGCTCTCCCTGGCCGGTCAGCCCCCACCGATAGTCGTCCATCCCGACGGCAGTGTCCACCGGCCCGACGTCGCCGTGAACCCGCCTCTGGGCGCCGCCGAACCCCCCTTCGACGTGCAAGAACTCCACTTGCCGGAGGGGAGTCTGCTCGTGTTCTGCACCGACGGCCTCGTCGAGTCCGCGACCAGGGACATCGACCAAGGACTGGCTCAGCTGAGCCGGGCCCTGGCGAAGTTCGTGGCCCGGAACTCTTATTTCCCGGCCGGGAGCCCGGACGACGACGTCGGCAGGCTTGACGACCTGTGCGACAAGGTCGTCTCGGCCCTGCTGCCCGACGACCGGCGGACCAGCGACGATGCGGCACTGCTCATCGCCCGAACCCGGGGCACATCCGCCGGTAACATCGCTTCGTACAGCCTTCCGGACGATCCCCGGGCAGCCGGGCAGGCACGCGAATACGTTCGCACACAACTTTCCGACTGGGGCCTGGACGAACTCACCATGACCACCGAATTGCTGGCCAGCGAACTGGTCGGCAACGCGATCCGTCATGCCAGCGGTCCCGTTCGACTCCGTCTGCTGCGCAGCCGTTCGCTGATTTGCGAGGTCTACGACGGTAGTGCCACCACCCCGCGTATCCGGCGTGCCGGCGACACGGATGAGGGCGGCCGGGGCCTGCAACTCGTCTCCGCCCTCTCCAGGCGCTGGGGAGCTCGCTATCTGCGTGACGGCAAATGCATCTGGACCGAGCAGGCCCTGCCGGACGGCACCACGTGATACCGAGCTGGCCGTCGGGCTCCCGACAGGGCTGATGTGCGGCAGACGGCGGGCAGGGCCGCGTGGCCGCAACGCGCCGGACTCTGCCCGGGGAGTGCGGGGGCGTGGCCGCCGCGGACCTCGGGTCGCCAAGCACGTGACGAGGGCCGGTGCCTCGGCCCCGGCCCTCGTCTCCGGCGGATCACCGGCTACGCGGGCGCGGCCTGCGCCAACGTCCCGTCCGTGCCGATCGCCGAACGGGCGGTGTTCTTGCGGACCAGGACGAGGGTGACCAACGCGCCCAGCAGGGAGGCACAGCCGCAGATCACAAGGCCCACGGCCATGCCATGGGCCAGTGCGCTCTGAGCCGCGGCCCGGGCGCTGTCGCTGCCGGCATTGACCACGGCGAGTGGTCCGGCCGCGGCCTCCACGCCGGCGTCCTTGCCGCTCAGTCGGCCCGCCAGCGCCGAGGAGGCGACGCTCATCGCGACCGAGCTGATCACGGCGGGGCCGAGTCCCTGCCCGAACTCGCGCACCAGGCTGGTGGCACCGCTGGCCATGCCGGTCATCTCGATGGGTACGGCGTTCACGGCGGCGGCGGTCAGGGAGGTCACAACGCAGATGAAGCCGATGCCGAGCAACAGCACGGGGCCGATGAACGCCGCGAGGGAGGTGGAGGTGATGGGGAGCGCGGCGATCCAGAACTGTCCCGCGGCCATCGGTAGAAGGCCGCCCATCAGCAGCCAGCGCGGTTCGACACGAGTGAGCATCTTGCTGAGTACTGGCGCCAGCATGAGTGGTATGAGCTGAAGGATCACCAGCGGCAGACTGGCGCGCAGCGCACTCAGATGCATCACGGCGCCGAGTCGGATCGAGACGCAGTAACCGGTGCCGATGAAGCCGAACATACCGGCCAGGGCGACGACGGCCGCGGCCGAGAACGACGGGATCCTCAGCAGGTCCAGGTTGAACATGGGTGAGGCGGCACGCTTCTCGGCGACGACGAAGGAGACGAGCGCCACCGCGGCCAAAGCCAGCGCGCCCAGGATCGCGGGACTGGTCCAGCCGCGGTCACCGCCCTCGACGACGCCCCAGAGCAGGGCCGTGAGGCCGACGGCGACACTGACCTGGCCGGGCCAGTCAATGGAGCGGCCCTCGGGCTCCTTGGAATCGGTGACGAGGACCCAGCACGTGATGCCCGTGGCCAGGCCGAGCGCCACCGGCGGCACGAAAGCCCAGCGGAAATCGGCGACGGTCGCGAGGACGCCGGAGGACAGGGGGCCTGCCGCCGACGCCACGGAGATGCTCAATGCCCAGATCGAGACGGCCTTCGCACGGTCCTTCTGATCGGGCGTGCCGGCCGCGATCACCGCCAGGGAAGTGGGGAAGAGCGCGGCGGCGCCGACGCCGGCGAGCGCCTGACCGATCCACAGCGTGGTGATGTTCTGCGAGAGGGCGCTGAGCAGTTCACCCAGTGCGAGGGTGAATCCACCGAGCACCAGAAGGCGCTTGCGGCCGAACATGTCGCCCACCACACCGAAGTTCAACTCCAGGATGGCGGTGGGGAGGATGAAGGCGGAGGCCACCCACGCCACCTGGGAGCCCGACGCCCCGAACGCGGCCTGGACGCTCCCGCTGATCGGCGCGGGGAGGGTAAGGGACAGCTGTGCCACCGCGACGGCGAGACAACACGCGATGAGCGTTCCGCGGTCCAGTCTTTTCAGGGAGATCGAATTCGTCATCGTTCGAGCCACTTTTCTTTCCGTTGGTGCGCTGTTGGACTCTCGGTCCAGAGAGTTCGATGAGGTTCCGTTCGGGCACACTCCCCAAAGCGGTACGCAATCCGGGCTCCGGAGAGGGCCTGGCCCTCATGGCTCCTACTCGAAGGTGCGGCAGCCCGGAGGAAGCCCGGGGTCGGTCGGTCCGCGCGGCGCGCTTTCTCACCTCGGTGCCCAGGTCACATGCCTCAGGGCGACACCGCGTTGTCACCGCCGTCGACCAGAGGGAGGCGGCCACCCAGGCGACGTCCTGCGGCTCCCCGACCCCGCCGGCCCGTGGTGCGCTCCTCCCACGGGGCCCTGGAGCCGTCCGGGGCGTCGCTGAAGGGCGCGGTGACGGATGCGCGGGTTAGGCCGAGGCGATGGTGTTGGCCCGGATGCGGTGCGGCGGCCGCGCACAGGTGCTTACTCATCGCCAGTACTCCGCCCTCGGTAGCGCCGTGCGGTGCCGTCGGCAGCCACCGCGCGCCGCGATCTGCGGTCACGGAGGCGACGTCCAGAACGGCCCCGCCACCGCGCGATCAGATGCGGCCAGGCGACCCGCGTGCAGAGACGCGGAATGTCGAGTTCGTCGCGGAGGGTGAAGAGCGAGTCGATCCCCCGAAGGCCGCGGCGCCGGGTGCGATTCCCTCCCAGGCCCCTCCTCGTGGACAGGTCGGCGGGCGCCGGGGATCGCACTGATTCCCTAACCGCTTCCACGATTTTCGCGGTCTCGGCCGCGCTGTCGTCGTTGATGTCACAGCCGAACACGGGAGCCCGTTTCGCGGCGAGTATCCGGCCGCGGCCCGACCGAATCCGGCTTCTGTTTCACTGATGAAGGCGATTTTCTCGTCAGTCGGCCCATTTCGGTGCCTGCTCCCATGCCCCGGCGATACGTCACGCGCGGACGTCTCGAGCGGGGGCTTCAGCTCGGAGATGATCCGTGTCCGCCAAAGAGAGTGACCGCATTCGGCATGGACGTCCGAGTGGCTTGGGCGCCCCGGTCAGTCGCCGAAGACCGGCGTGAGATCGATGACGACCTGCATGTCGTCGACCAGTCCATCGGGCTGCCGATGCAGCACCGTGATGGCCGGCAGGGTCACCACGCTGTCGTCGTGACGGATGTAGTCGACGTCGGTGACCAGCACGGCCGAGTCGCCGCACTGCCAGACCTGGTTGAAGTGGTGGCGCATGCCGCGCACCGCCTGCTGGAAGGCTCCCGTTCCGGCGAGGAACTCCTCGTGGCCGACCATCGGTTCGCCGTTGCCGAAGCGGATGCGGCAGTCATCGCTGAGGTGCGCGAGGACCGCTTCGGAGTTCAGGCTGTCCATGCTCGAGTAGAGTTCGGCCACCCAGACGGGTACCTCGCCGACGATCTGTGCGGTGCGCGAGTGGGGCTGAGTCATGATCTCTCCCTGAGGCCTGGTCGTCCCTTGGCGGTGTGCTGAAGAGCCCCGTGTTCCTGTGACTTACGGTGTTCGGGCGGTGCCAGACGTCTGGTGGCATCCGGAACGAGTGAGCAGGCGTCCTCAGAGGTCGAGCACGAGTCCGGCGCCGACCGCACGCGAGACACGGATGAAGACGACGTCATTGGCTGCCTGCTCCTCGGGACCGAGCAAAGAGTCCTGGTGGTCGACCTCCCCGGCCAGAACTCCGGTCTCGCAGCTCCCGCAGGTTCCCTCGCGACACGAAGTCAGGACGCTTACGCCTGCCTCCTCGACCGCATCGAGGATCGACCGGTCGGGCGGCACGGTGAGGGTCAGGCCGCGGGTCGCGAGCTCCACATCGAACGAGCCGTTCAGGACGGGCGTCCCTTCCTTCGGCGCGAACCGCTCCACGTGCAACGAGCCCGCGGGCCAGCTCCGGCAACGCTCCTCGACCGCCTTGAGCAGCGATTCGGGACCGCAGCAGTAGATCAGCGTGTCCGCCCGTGGTTCGGCGAGAATCCGGTCGAGATCGGGTAGACCTACCTCGTCTTGCGGATACAAGGTCACTCGATTTGCCGGTCACTGCCTCCAGCGGCTCCAGAAATGCCATCGACCGACGGCTTCGCCCGCCGTAGCGCAGTTCCCGATCGGTGCCGATCCGGTCCGCCGCGGTCAGCATCGGCAGGATCGGCGCGATACCGATTCCGCCGGCGATGAAGAGACAACGGCGCGACGGCAGCAGTTCGAAGTGGTTGCGAGGACCGACGGCGTCGATGACCATGTCCGGGTGGAGGGTCTTGTGCACGTGGGCGGAGCCACCGCGGCCCCCGGCATCCAGCAGCACGCCGATCCGCCACATCGAGCGGTCAGCCGGGTCGCCGCACAGCGAGTACTGGCGTGTCACACCCGTCGGCAGCTGAAGGTCGATGTGCGCGCCCGGCGACCACTGCGGGAGGTCGGCGT
Organism: Streptomyces sp. NPDC090088; assembly: GCF_044747345.1. NCBI lineage: Bacteria > Bacillati > Actinomycetota > Actinomycetes > Kitasatosporales > Streptomycetaceae > Streptomyces > Streptomyces sp. NPDC090088. Next base: position 217,491 of record NZ_JBIVDZ010000010.1, read on the forward strand.
CGGCAGGGTCGCGGAAGTCCAGAATCACAACTCCTTCCGCCTCCGTCCGCCGTGCGGCGACCCGCAGGCGAAGGCGTACCGCGTCGTCCGTGTTGTTCACGGGATCTCACCTCGTCCAGGTGGGGCGTCCGGATGAATTGCTTCCGTGTGACGGCCGTTATTTCGGCGAACGTGTGGCCACCAGCGGCAGGGAAGAGAATCCGCGGAAGAAGGCATGCGCGTACTGCGGCCCGCCCGCGAGCTCGATCGGCCCCAGCCGGTCGAAAAGTCGATCAAAAGCGATCGGTATCTCGAACTGAGCCAAAGGCGCGCCGATGCACCGGTGAGCACCGCCCCCGAACGTGATGTGCTCGCGGGCATTCGACCGGGTGATGTCCAGGCGCTCGGGATCCTGGAAGACGCGAGGGTCGTGGTTCGCCGAGGCCTGGTTGAGCGCGACGTAGGAGCCCGCCGCGATCGTCGTTCCGTAGAATTCGACGTCCTCGCTCAGGATGCGGCCAACGGCGTTCTGGGCCGGCTCGAAGCGCAGCAGCTCGTCGACCGCGTCTGAGCAGACTCCGGTCGCGGCGCAGCTGTTCCATCTGCTCAGGGTGGCGCAGGAGGGCCACCCTGCCGGTGGACAGCGTGCTCGTCGTCGTCTCGTGCCCGGCCAGCCTCAGAGCGACGACCAGGGCCCAGAGATCATCCTCGCTGAGTTCTCCCTCGGCCTGCGCTCGCACGAGGTCGGTGATGATGTCGTCGTCGAGCGGCTGGGCACGGCGCTCGGCGATCACCGCCTCGGCGTACTCGCGCATGTGCGCGTTCGCCTCGTCCGCCGACTCCTGGTCCCTCGGGCCCACCGGTAGCGTCCGCGGGGACCACTGCCGGATTTTTGCTTCGTCCTCGGCCGGGAGGTGCAGCATCCGCATGATGACGCCGACCGGGAGTTTGAAGACGAATTCCTCCCCGAAGTCGAACGGCTCGCCTTCGGGGAGAGCGTCGATCAACTCGTCGCAGGCGTCTCGGATGGACTGCTCCAGGGCCTGGATGCGGCGTCCCTGGAAGAACCGTGCCGCGCACCTGCGCACCCGCGTGTGCCGGGGCGGGTTCTGGGTGAGGACCACGTTGTTCTCGAAGTCGTAGAACGGCCCCTCCGTCATGCCCAGGGCGAGTGCCGCTCCGGTCTCGATCGCACGGAAGCGCTCGGAATCCTCAAGGGCGGCACGAACATCCGCATACCTGAGCAGGTGCACTTGGCCGAGAGGGTCGATGGCGAGCGGAGGATCCTGCTCTCGCAACTGTCCGACGACTTCGTACCGGAGTACCCCCATATAGGAGGGTTCGAAGATTTCTAGCATCGGCAGTTCCGACTGCGAGGTGGTCTGCTGGACGGGGAATTCCATCAGAGTTACCGCCTGTGTGTATTGCGCACCGGAATTCGCACGAGACCCTTGTTTGCCGAACAAGTGCTCTCGGTCATGCCCAGTATTATTCATCCCGATGTAACACGCGACAATCGTGCCGTTTGTATAGGTGATATGGATCCTGTCAATGTCCTTGTCCGGCCTTGACCATAACCGCGTGTTTCTCAGCTTGTTGAATGGGTGCGGTCCGGTTCGTCGACGCCCGAGCCGGTGCCGGGACCGCCGCCGAGGGCGTCACCCACACAGCAGTCGGCCCCGCCGTCGCAGGCCGCCGACCGGAACACGCACCGAGCACGGCGGCGGGTCGGCCTGCGAATCCCGGGTGCTCCAGGTCGGCGGTGCCTGGCCTGCGACGGACTGGCCCGCGGGATCAGCCATGTGCTCGGTGTGGCGCTCCGGCAGGTGTTCGGCTTGGCCGGACGCCCAGCGGCGAGCCCGGGCTGCCGCTCAGGAAGGCTCCGCGGGCGGATGTCGCCTGGCGTCCGGGCGGCACCGCGAAACCGCCTGGCGATGCCCTAGCCGAGTGAGCGCTGGATGGCGGAGGCCGTGCGGTGCAGGGTGGTGGCCCAGCCGGGGAGCAGGTCCCGCTTGAACCGGGCGCTGGGCATCGCGATGGCCACGGCGCCCACGGGGTCGTCGCCCTCGCGGACGGCCACGGCGACGGCGGTGAGACCGGTCTCGGTGCGCTGGTCGTTGATGGCGAAGCCGCGCTTGCGGACGAGCGCGAGCTCGCGCCGCAGCCGGGGCGGATCCACCTCCTCGTGGTCCGCGTAGCGGGCGGCGAGCTCCGTCGACGGGAGGGCGGCGAGGAGGACCTTGCCGCCCGAGGTGAGGTGGGCGGGCAGGGAGCGGCCGGCCCGGCTGCCGACCCGCAGGACCTGGGAGCACTCGGCGGTGGCGATGATGCGCGCCTCGGTGCCGACCAGCACGATGAAGTTGACCGACTCCTCGACCTCGGCCACCAGGCGGCGCAGGTGGGGGAGGGCCGCCTCTCGGAGCAGCGCGACCGGAACCGAGGACGCCGCGACGGTCCGCAGCACGTCACCGGCCTGGTAGCGCCGGTCCGGCAGTTGCTCGGCGAAGTCGCGGTAGACCAGCATGGCCAGCAGGCGGTGCGCGGTGGACGGCGAGACACCCAGGCGCCCCGCGGCGTCGCTCACCCGCAACGGCCCCTCCTGCTGCAGCAGCGTCGCCAGGTGCAGCGCATGGTCGACCGACGCGATGGGATAGGGGGGCTCATTCTTCACAGCAGAAAATCCTATCCTGCTCTGCGGAACAATGGGCAGGCTTGCGGATACGAGGCACTGCGCCTGTCCGGTTCTGCACTCTGGGAGCACAGGCATGAACCCCCTTCCTTCCCCCGGGCGGGTCACGGCCAAGGACACGCCCGGCCAGCCCGAGCGCACCCCGCAGCTGGAGGCCCTCTACCGGGGCTTCGAGTCGGAGTCACTCATCCCGCTGTGGACCGAGATCGGCGAACTGATGCCCGCCGAGCCGGTCTCCAAGGCGCTGCCGCACCTGTGGCAGTGGAAGAACCTGCTGCCCATGGCGGAGCAGGCCGGGCACCTGGTGCCCGTCGGCCGCGGCGGCGAGCGCCGGGCCATCGCCCTGGCCAACCCGGGCCTGGGCGGGCGTCCGTTCGCCACCCCCACACTGTGGGCGGCCATCCAGTACCTCAATCCGCGGGAGGACGCCCCGGTCCACCGCCACACCCAGAACGCCTTCCGGTTCGTGGTCGAGGGCGAGGGCGTGTGGACGGTCGTCAACGGCGACCCGGTGGCGATGCGGCGGGGCGACTTCCTGCCGCAGGCCGGCTGGCACTGGCACGGCCACCACAACCGCAGCGACCGGCCGATGGCCTGGATCGACGGCCTCGACATCCCGTTCCAGTACTTCGCGGACGCCACGTTCTTCGAATACGGCGCCGACGAGGTCGACACCCGCGAGGCGCCCGCCCGCTCGCAGGCCGAGCGACTGTGGGGCCACCCCGGGCTGCGCCCGCTGACCCACCTCGCTCCCACACCGGCCACGCCGCTGCTGGCCTACCGCTGGGAGTACACCGACCGCGCGCTCGGCGACCAACTCGCCCTGGAGGCCGAGGGGTACGCCGCGACCGTCGAGCCCGGTCACGCCGCCGTCCGCTACACCAACCCCACCACGGGCGGCGACGTGCTGCCGACGGTACGCGCCGAGTTCCACCGGCTCGCCCCGGACACGCAGACCGGCACCCTGCGGGAAGTCGGCTCGTCGGTCTTCCAGGTCTTCGACGGCACCGGCGAGGTGACCGTCGGTGACCACCCGTGGACCGTGGAGCGCGGCGACCTGTTCGTCGTCCCGTCGTGGGTGCCGCTCACTCTCGCGTCGGAGAGCGGCCTGGACCTGTTCCGGTTCACCGACGCCCCCATTGCCGAGCGGCTGCACCTGGACCGCTCCCGTCAGGAAGGACCGACCGCATGAAACTGGCGACCCTGCGCCTGGAGGACGGCCTGCACGTCGCCCGCGTCGCGGGCGACGGGTACGTCGACCTCGGCCCCGGAGACGTGGGCGCTCTGCTGAGCAGGCCCGACTGGGAATCGTACGCGCGGGCCGCGGAGGGCGAGGTCATACACGTCGAGCCCACCCGGCTGGCGCCGGTCGTCCCCCACCCCGGCAAGATCGTCTGTGTCGGGCTCAACTACCGCACGCACATCACCGAGATGGGCCGCGACCTGCCCGAGCACCCGACCCTCTTCGCCAAGTTCCCCGAGGTGCTCATCGGCCCGTACGACACGGTGGAGCTGCCGCCCGAGTCCGACGCGGTGGACTGGGAGGCCGAGCTGGTCGTGGTGGTCGGGCAGCGCGTGCGCCGGGCGGACCGGGCCGCCGCGCAGGCCGCGATCGGCGGATACACCGTCATGAACGACGTGACGATGCGCGACTGGCAGTACCGCACCACTCAATGGCTGCAGGGCAAGACCTGGGAAGCCAGCACGCCCCTGGGCCCCTGCCTGGTCACCCCGGACGAACTGGCGGCCGACGCCGCGATCAGCTGCGAGGTCGACGGGGACGTGGTGCAGAAGTCCACCATCGCCGACCTGGTGTTCGCGCCCGCCGATCTGGTCGCCTACATCTCGACCCTGATCACCCTCAACCCCGGCGACCTCATCGCCACCGGCACCACCGGCGGAGTGGGGCACGCCCGCAAGCCCCCGCGCTACCTCGGGCACGGCCAGACCCTCGCCACCGCCATCGACGGGATCGGCACCCTGTCCAACCCGGTGCGGCGAAGCGAGCCGGCGTGAGCCCGACAGCCGCGCAGAGCCTGCGCTGGATGGCTGGGGGCCACCAGTACTTCCTCGCCCAGCTCAAGCTGAACCGCGACGAGGAGCTGGAAGGCCCCAGCCGCCTGCCGGGCTGGACCGGCAGGCACCTGCTTTCCCACCTCGGCCACAACGCGCGGGCCCTCGGCAGGCTCACCCACTGGGCCGCCACCGGGGAACCCACGCCCATGTACCCGAGCCCCGAGGCACGCGCCGAGGAGATCGAGGAAGGCGCGACCTGGCCCGTCGCACGGCTGCGCGCGTTCGTGGAGGCGGAACAGGAGCGGCTCGCCGCCGACCTCGGCGGGTTCACGGACACCGTGTGGCAGGCCGAGGTCGTCACCGCCCAGGGCCGCACGGTGCCGGCGAGCACCATCCCCTGGCTGCGCGCCCGAGAGGTGTGGATCCACGCCTGCGACCTGCCCACCGGCGGAGAGTTCGCCGATTTCCCCGAGGACTTCCTGGGCGCGCTGATCGACGACGCCCGCACACGCCGGCGCACCGCCCAGGGGATCGATGTCACCGTCCGGCTCACCGGCCGGCCGGCGGCCCCCGACCGGCCCGGCGCGCCGTACGACCCGGTGGAGGGCTCCGCCGACGCCCTGGCCCGATGGCTCACGGGCCGCGGAACCTCTCCGTCGCTACGCACCGTCTCCGGCAAGCCGCTGCCCGAACTCCCGCCCTGGCTGTGACGACGGGCCGCGCGTCGCATCCCTCGGGAGCCCGCACCTCGTCGGCCGGCCTCTTCCCTCCCCGACGCGGAACAGCCGGACGGCGCCGCCGTCGCGCACGACGCAACGGCGTTCCGGTGCGAGCCCTGCCGCGGACATGATCGGACCGTGCGCCGGCCGTTCGGCGCACGGTCCGATCCCAGCGCCCCTGGACGTGCCGCAGTCCTCAGCGGCTTCGGCCAGGGGCTTCACGACGGACGGGCGGTCGGAGTCTCCGGCGGACTCCCGTCCGCCGGGTTCGGCCGCCTCAGCGTGTGGTCAGACGCGCGGCGCGGGGGACCGTGCCGAACCTGCCGGAGTTGTAGTCACGGAAGGCCTGCTCGATCTCGGCGTGGGAGTTCATCACGAACGGGCCGCCCGCGACGACCGGTTCGCCCAACGGGCGGCCGGCGAAGACCAGGATCCGGGTCCGTTGGTCACCCTCGGGCGTGCGAACCGTGAGGGCACTGCCGGAACCTGCCGCCGAGACGGGATCGGACCAGGCGACCTGGCCCTGCTCCACGGGCTGACGGCCGATCTCGGCCCGGCCGTCCAGGACATAGGCGAAGGAGCGGGCGTCCCCGGGGAGCAACTGGGCGTACCTGGTGTTCGGATCCAGATCGAGGATCAGGCCGGTTATCGGGTGATGGTTGAGGGCGGGGCCGACCGCGGCTCCCGTGGTCCCGGAGACGACCTGTACCCGCACCCCCGGCTCGGTGTGCACGGCGTGCGCGCCCTGCCGCAGGTCCTGATAACGGGTTTCGACGAGCTTGTCGGCGGCCGGGAGATTCACCCACAGCTGGAGCGTGTGCGCGTGCTCGTTGCGGAAGGCCAGCTCACGGTGGATGATCCCGCGACCGGCGGTCATCCATTGCACGTCACCCGGTTCCAGGGCCCCGGCGTGTCCCAGACTGTCACCGTGTTCCAGGACACCGTCCAGCACCATCGTCACCGTCTCGATCCCACGGTGCGGGTGCCACTCGAAGCCGGGGCTGGAGAACCAGTCCTCCATCAGGACCAGGAAGGGGTCGGTCAGCCGGAAGTTGTCCGGTGCGATGATCATGGCGTGGTCGTCGACCTGGCCGTTGGGCCCGAGGGGGCGCTTGGTGTGGACGCGGTCAGCCCGTCGTTCTACGAGGGTCGTGTGGTCGGTCATGGGGGACCTCCGGGGCGGCGGTGTCAGAAGCAGTAACGACTTTCCCTGACAACGTTGATGCGTCAACCAATATTCCCGGAGAGGGAACTCGCATTCGGCCGTCCGCCCTTGCCCGATGCCACCGCGCGTCTTCCCGCCACGTTCGGGAGGGACGGGAAGACCCACAGCTCGGCTGCGAGGGCTTGCCTGCGGCGTCATCGGAGTTCCCCGGCCGGCTCGTCGGTCCGGACACCGCGTGCAGATCGACGGATGCGCCGGGCTGCGGATCGGTCAATCAGCCAGGGCGTCCACGGGCTCTGCCGCGCGCGGGTCCGCATCCTTCGTACCGTGCCCGACGGCGGACACCGGTTCCGTCCCGCCGGCTCCCTGGGCCCGGCCGAGAACGATCGCGATCGCGTCGAGCAGTGCCTGACCGCCGGGGTTCGACTGGGCGCGCCACGCGATGTGGCCGTCGGGCCGTACCAGGAGGCAGCCGTCGTCGTCGATCCCGCGCACGCGTTCCCACTCGCCGAGCACGTCCTGGTATCCGTCCGCGGTGCCGATCACCCGGACCGTGAGCGGTATCCCGAATCGCCGTCGGGCCTCGTCGGCCGCGGCCACCCATTCCTCGCCCCCGCGGCCGGTGACGACGGTGAACCTGCCGTGGCCGACGAGGTCCACGGTCGACAGCCGCCGCCGGCTGAACTCGACGGAGGCGTGCGGGAGATGCTCGCCGAGCGCCGTGGAGGGAACGTAGGTGAGGTCGTCGCTCGTCCGGCGGTCGTCGACATCGTCATCGCGCCCGACCTCGGGCCGTACGACGTCGTAACGGTAACCGAGCTCGACGCCATGGGCGTTGAAGTTGTAGTCCAGCAGCCGCATCATGGCGGCCACCTTGTCCCGCCGCTTCGCGGCCTCCGGGGTGGCGTCGTGCAGCGAACGGATCCGTTCCCAGATCCGGCTCTCGGGCCCCGCCGCATCGATGTCCAGCGCGGTCCCCAGGGTGAGCAGGTCCGCGCCGGACTGCAGAGTGCGGTCCACGATCTGCCGTCCCACGGGGGCACGCTCGGGCGAATAGGTCTCCAGCAGGGCGGGCCCGGCCACGCCGGTGAGGACGTACGCCAGCTTCCAGGCCAGGTTGTAGCCGTCGGCGATCGACGTGTTGCTTCCCAGGCCGTTGGCGGGCGAGTGCTGGTGCACCGCGTCGCCCATGCAGAAGACGCGGCCGACGGAGTACTGATCGGCGGCGACCTGGTTGATCGTCCAGGTTCCGATGGACCGGACGCCGACCTCGATGTGCGGGTCGCCGACCGACTCCCGGACCTTGGCGATCACCTCGTCCTTGTCCGGGACATGGCCAGGCTTGATGCCCCAGTTGGCGACCCACTGGTGCCACGGGTGGACCATGGTCCAGGACGGGAGCGACAGGTCGACGGCCCAGTAGATCGCCGCCGGACGATGCGCGGTGTAGGGGGTCAGGTCCACGTCCAGCCACGCGGTGCAGTTGGTGGCCAGGTCGCGCAACCCGTGCAGCTGGAGGCCGATCTGCTGCATCACCTTGCTGCGGGCCCCGTCGGCACCGACCAGGTACTCGCAGTGCACCACGTACTCGCGTCCTGAACGCCGCTCCTGGATCGCCGCACGGACGCCGGTCTCGTCCTGATCCAGCGAGAGGAACTCATGGCGGTAGCGGAGGTCGACCAGCCCGGTGTCGACGGCGGCCTTCGCCAGGATGGGTTCGAGCAGGTGCTGCGACAGGTCCAGCGGCAGGTGCCGGCTCGCCGAGCGGTAGCGCGACTGGTCCTTGAGCCCGCCGCCCCACGCGGTGCAGCGGGCGGCCTCCGGTCCCGCGAAGGTGAGCATGAAGGGGTTGTTGGGGAATTCCTCGAGCACGTAGCCGGCCGCGCTCACTTCCGCCTCGACCCCGAGGTCGGCCAGGATCTCCACGGTTCGCTGGTTGGTGATGTGGGCCCGCGGGGTGTGCGCCTGCGTGGCGTGCCGGGTGACGATCACGCTGCGGATTCCCTGCCGGGCCAGGGACAGTGCGGTGGTCAACCCCGCCGGTCCCGAGCCGACGATCAGAACCGGTACGTACTCGGCCTCACCGGTGGCCGCCGACGGGGAAGTTCCGTTGGTGTGCATGGCTCCTACCTGGTTCTCTGTCCCGCGCCACGTCCGCCATGCCGCAGGTCTGGCTGATGGGTGCACCCTTCACCGAGAGACCGCGCCGTGCGGGCGTCGGGCATCGGCTCCCGGAACGCAGATGTGCCGAGTACGCGCGCCGCGTGGACGTCTGGTCCGGCCCCTTTGCGAAGCGGTGGCGTCGTGAACCGACGCCACCGCTGAGTGATGCCGCTCGACGGGCCGCGGCAGGAGTCAGAGCGGGCGCTCGGACGGGAAGAACCTGCCGTCCGGGAACTGGTGACCCCAGTTGCTGATCGCCGTGTAGTGGTTGACGGTCCAGTCCTCGTCGACCACCCGGCCGTGCCAGCCGTACTCGATCTGGAACCCGGAGGGGGTGACCACGTAGAACGAGATCATGTGGTCGTTGGAGTGCTCACCGAGTTCCAGGCCGAGCGGGGCCTTCCCGGCCTTCACCGCGTCCAGTGCCCGGCCGACGTCCTCAAGGCTGCCGACCTCCAGCATCAGGTGAGCGAGCCCCTGAAGGCCGGGCACCGAGGCGAGGGCGACGGAGTGGTGGCGGGGGTTGCAGTGCAGGAAGTAGGCCAGCTCGCCGCCGACCTTGACGGTGTCCGTCAGCCGGAAACCGAGGGCCTCGCGGTAGAAGACGGCCGCGGCCCCCGGATCCAGCGAGGCGATGAACGCGTGGCCGACCCCCATGTCGTCCCCCGCGACGAACTCCACACCGGTCGGCGACACGAACCGGGAGTGGTCCTGGGTCTGCCCGTAGTAGAGCTCAAGGGTGTTGCCGTCCGGGTCGTCGACCGTCACCAGTCGGCGCACCGCGCGCCGCTGGGCCAGCTCGGGATTCTCCACGGTCTTGTGGCCTCGGACGCCCAGCTCGGCCACCAGTTGGTCGAGGTCCTCCTCGGAGGCCGTTTCCAGGCCGAGAGCCTGCAGCGCGTCGGCACCGGGCTCACCGTCGACGACGACGATCCGGTAACTCCGGTCGTCCGTCCGGAAGAACAGGGTGTCCGGGACGGTGGTGCCCTCGACCGGCTGAATGCCGAGGACCTCGGTGCCGAAGGTTCGCCACTCGTCGAGAGGGCCCCGGACCACTATGTATCCCAGCGCCTTGACCAGGGTGCTCATGACTCGTCCTGCCTTTCGCTGGGGAGGTTCAGCTGTTCTCGACGAACTGGGCGACCACGCGGTTGAACTCTGCGGCGTGCTCGATCTGGGTCCAGTGCCCGCACCTGTTCAGCAGGAGCAGGCGCGAGTTCGGCACGCTGGACACGAGCCGCAGGCTGGCCTCGAAGGGCATCACCCGGTCGTCCCGTCCGTGGATCGCGAGCAGCGGCGCGGTGATCTCGGAGATCCGGGCACCGAGGGCGTGGAACTCCCTGCCTCCCGGAACGACCTGGTCCTCCAGGTAGTACTGAAGGTGCTCGGGGTGCTCGTGCGCCGCGGCCGAGCGCCGCTTCGCCAGCTCGTCCGTCGCCAGGGCCGGATCGAAGCACATGATCTGCACCATCCGCTTGATGTTCTCGGGGCTGGGGTTCTCGTAGCCGGCCCGGAGCACCCTCAGCCCTTCCGTGAACCCGCCACCCGGCGTGAACATGTTGTTGCCGGGGCACGGCGCGCCCATCGTCACGACATGGCTGACGCGGTCGGGGTACTCCACCGCGAATCGCAGGGAGGTCATACCGCCCATCGAGTTGCCGACCAGGGCCGCCCGCTCGATGCCGAGTTCGTCGAGCAGGCGGAGCAGGGTGTCCACGGGATCGCCTGACAGCCTCGCCGAGTCGCTCTTGCCCCAGCCCGGCATGTCGGGAACGATGACGCGGTGGCGCTCGGACAGGGCACCGATGTTGGGTTCGAAGTTGCTCCACCCGGTGGCACCGGGACCCGCGCCGTGCAGGAGCACGACCGGAGAGCCCTCACCCAGTTCGTGGAGATGGACGCGGGCCTTGCCCGCGGTGATGAACCGACTGCTCGCATCGGCGGAGATGGCTGCGCTTGTCATGGGTAACGGGTCTCCTGACGGTTCAGAGGGAGGATTCGGGATTGCGCCTGGGGACGCCCAGGGAGCTGATGTCGATGACCGTGCCGGTGGCGGTCAACGCATCCTGCGCGGAGGCCAGCAGCAGGTAGAAGCCGACGTAGTCGCGAGGGTCCACGGCACGCTGGAGCGCGCCGTGGGTCCGCACGATCTCGTCGATCGGAAGGGCCTCGGAGATGCTGGTGTCCTGCTGGCCGAGGGAGCTGGGCCCGCGAAGGTCGGTCGCCATGCCACCGGGTGCGACCGCGTTGACCCGGATCTCGGGGGCGAGTTCGTAGGCGAGCTGCCTGACCAGGCCGACCCCGGCGTGCTTGGACGTGACGTAGAGGGGGCCGCCGCCGACGGGGTAGAACGCGGCGTTGGACAGCGTGAAGATCATGCTGCCCCGGGTCTCGCGCAGAGCCGTGTGGGAGGCCTTGGCGCCGAGCAGGTAGCCCTTGACGTTGACGGCGAACAGTTCGTCGAACGCCTGGGACAACTGCTCCGGGTCGGTCGCGGCGAGTGAACTGCCGAAGTCCCAGAGCCCCACGTTGCCGATGAACACGTCCAGCGAACCGAACGCGTCCAGCGCGGCGGACACCGCCGCCTCGTTGTCCTCGTAGGACGTCACATCGCCGCGCACCGTGCGCACCGCGGCCCCGAAGTCCTGGCGCAGCCCCGCGAGCTTGTCCTCCGAGCGGTCCAGAACGGTGAGCCGGGCGCCCTCGGCGACGAAGCGCTCGACGATGGCGCGGCCGAGACCGGAGCCCCCGCCGGTGAGCAGGACCGAGCGGCCGTCAAGAAAGCCCATGGTGCTCCTGCCCTTCCACCGCCGGGGCGTAGCCGCCGGGCAGCTGGACGAAGACCGTGCCGTCCTCGACACGGACGGGGTGCGTGCGCACCGCCCTGCTCGCGGGCGGGCTGAGCACCGCGCCGGTTCGCAGATCGAACTTGGCGCTGTGCAGGGTGCACTCGACGACGCAGTTCTCCACCCAGCCCTCCGACAGCGGAAAGGTCTCGTGGGTACAGGTGTCGTCGACGCAGAAGATCTGGTCGTCGGTGAGGAACACCGCGATCGGGGGAGTGGTCCCGATCCGCAGTCCCTCATCCTCCGCCAGGTCGGCGACGGTGCACGCGGGCACCCATCTGGCGTCGGTCGTCACCGGGGATTCGACAGTCATGTTCGGTCCTGCGCTAGAAGAAGACACTGATGCTGGGGGAGAGCAGGGTGGTCTGGTCGAAGACGATCCTGCGGTCGGCGATCCGGAACGGATACGTGCCCGCGGCCGGCCGCAGCACGTCGAAGCGCTCACCGACGAACCAGTCCTGGTGACGTTCGAGACGGCTGCGGTAGACGTAGAAGTTGGTCCGCGTCCGCAGCTCACCGCCGTCCTGCTCGCGGACCCGGACACCGGTGAGAAGCCGGCGGGTCCGGGAGGGAGGCTCCTCCGACCACTGGATCCCGGACGTGACGCGCCTGACCCGGCCGCGCAGCATGTCCATGTCGTCGTCGGCGATGGCGTTCTCGTCACGGGCCGCGATCTGGCGCCGGCGTTCCCTGATGGGCAGCGTGGTCCGGCTGGGGATCCAGTACTCGGCGTCGTCGGTGAACAGCTCGATCCACTCGTCGTACCGGTGATCGTCGAGCAGTTCGGCCTCGGCCGCGTAGAACTGTTCGACCAGCACCTGCAGTTCGGGTGCGACGCGGTACATCGCGGAGACGGGCGTCGAGGTGGTCATACGGTGCGCACCTCCTGCGGTCGTGCCGCGACACGGGTGTCCGCCTCGGCGATCTCGTCCCAGGACCTGCCGAGCATCAGGTCCTGCCAGCGGCGGTAGAAGCCACGCGAGGCCATCTCGCTGTAGAGGTCGTCGGTGACTCCGGGGTATCCGTCAAGGTCCCGCTGCTCACAGCCGAGCCCCATCGTGGCGTTGAAGGTGTTCTGCCGGGCCTTCCAGCCCCGCAGCACGCTCTGGATCTCGGTCCAGGTCTCCCCGTCGTCCGTCTCGAAGATCCCGGCGGGGCTGAAGGCGTACGCGCTCCTGCGCCGTACCGCGGCCTTGACCTCGTCGGGAGCGTTCTTCGGCACCACGGTCCACGCCCAGACCTCGGTCTGTCCCGGGCCGCGGGGGTGCCACACCCGCATGGTGTGGAACATGCCGAGATAGGAGAAGTTCGGGAAGACCGTGGCGTGTCCCCACATGTTGAGGCGCCGCTCCTCGCCGAGGCGTTCCCTGATGTCGTCGGCCTGGGTGGCGTACCACGCGGAGAACTCCGGGCCCAGGAAGGGATTGGGCCCGTCGGGCGTCAGGGCGTTGCCGGTGCCGTGGCCGTTCCCGCCGAACTGGCGCCCCTCCGACGGGAGGCTGGCCATGAACGACTGGTGTGCCGGGTCGGTGAACAGCGCCATACCGACGGAGGAGTGGACACTCTGGGCATGGTAGAAGTCGCCCGCGAACTGCTCCGCGGCGAACTTCCAGTTGGAGTCGATCACCCACTTCGTGGCGCTTCCGAGGAACTCGACCCCGCCCTCGTAGCGCCCGGCCGTGCCGTCGAAGTAGTACTTCATGTCACCGAGGAATTCCTCGAACTCCGGTACGTCCTCCGACCAGGTACCGAAAACGAAGCCCTGGTGGACCGCGATACGCGGTACGCGCAGGGTGCCCCAGCGCGACTTGTCGATCCCGTTGCGGTAGGCGTGGTCCTCCAGCGGAACGGAGACGAGAGCGCCTTCGAGGTCGTAGGACCAGCCGTGGTAGCTGCAGGTGAAGGTCTTCGCCGTGCCCGAGTCCGAGCGGCAGATGCGCATTCCCCGGTGCCTGCACTGGTTGAGGAACGCCTTGATGGAACCGTCACGCTGCCGTACCACCAGGACGGGATCCTCGCCCATGTACGTCTGGACGAAGCTTCCCTTGCCCGGCAGCTGGGTCTCGTGTGCGAGGAAGAGCCAGGTACGGCCGAATACCCGCTCGAGTTCGAGCTGGTAGACGTCGGGATCCGAGAAGATGCGGGCATCGAGGGAGCCGCCGCCCGTGTCGATCGATTCGACATCGATCATGGTGTGCTCCTTATCCTGCTGGGAAGAACTCACGCCCTGGTCCGTGGACTCGGGCCTCGGTCGGTCGGACTCACGAACGGGTGAGGGCCTTACCGAGCGTCCGTGACTTCCGTGTTGCGGACGGAAGAAATCTTGCGGTGGTCTGCCGTCTGCGGCCATCAGGAGTTCCGGAAGCCGGAACGGAAACTCGGATCGATCCGCGGCACGGCACCGGGGACCTCACGGGACGACGTCCCCGCGGCAGGCCGGTCGGCCCGCTGGGCCACGAACGGCAGGAAGAGACCGGCCGGGTCGGCCGCGAGGCACGCCGGGAGAGGCCGCCGAGGCGCACGCCGATCAGGAACCGGTGGCCGACCGGCAGGTGGCTGAAGGGCGGGAGCGGCGCCCGGGGACGTGTCGCCGGGCCCTGGTGTCAGCGCGGCGCGAGTTGCTCGGTGCCGTCGACCAGCAGGCGCAGGAACCGCGTCACGAGTCGGCGCATGTCGGTGACGGAGAGGGTGAGCGTTCCCATCAGCAGGGCGACCGTCATGTCGGACAACTCGCGCGTCACGGTTTCCGGCACTCCGGCTCCGTGTTCGTTCAGCGCTTTGTGCACGACGTCGAACATGTTCTCGGTCATGTGTTCGCGGAACGACACCACGCTTCTTTCGACCTCGGGGTCGAAACCCTCTTCGAGGAGGATGAGTACGGTCAGCCGGGTGAAGTCGGGATGCCGCTCGATCGTCGAGAGAATGGCGTCGAAGTGGGCATCGAGCCATTCTGTCGATGAACCGTCCGGGACATCGATGTCCCGGAGCGCCCGCCGCATACGGTCGGTACCGCGTTCGAGAATGGCCGACAGGAGTCCGGCCTTGCTACCGAAGTGGTGATACAGGGAACCGGTGGGATAGCCGGACGTCCTGCACAGTGTGGTCACCGATGTGGCGTGGTACCCCTGCCTGCCCATGAGGCGCTCGCCGGCGTCCATGAACGCCTCGCGGGCGGACTTCTTGCAGTCCGGGCCGGCTTCACGCATCGTTCCCGCCTCAGATCGGTGTCGAGGGGTACTGATGGTAGTCGCGCCGCGTGATCAGCGACCGGGCGACAGCCGTCGTGGTCCGCGCCAGAACGCCTGTCAGCGCCGGGTCGGCCTGCTCGTCACTGCGGAAGCCGATCGAGACCGACGCGACGGCGCGGCCCGCGACGAGAACCGGCCGGGCCACACAGGACAGGCCGACGGACGCCTCACCGTGATCGAATGCGACGCCGGTCGACCGGACGCGGTCGAGATGCCTGCGGAGGACGGCCGGAACCCGCAGTGAGTGCGGGGTGAGCGTGGGCAGCGGCCGGGCGCAGAGGGCGTCCAGGGTCTCCGCGGGAGCGTGGGCCAGCAGCGCCTTTCCGACGCCGGTGCAGTGAGCCGGCAGGCGGACCCCTATGTCGGTGGGGCTGGACTGGGTATTGCGGGCGTACAGCTTCTCCAGGTACAGGACGTCGGTTCCCTGCAGTACCGCCAGGTGGATCGTCCGGCCCACCGCCTTGTGCAGGTCGAGGAGGTGCGGCATGGCCGCGTCCCGTATCAGCCCCTCCGGGGAGCAGGACGCCACCGACAGCATGCGCAGCCCGATGCGGAAACCGTTCTCCTGCTGTTCGACGGCTCCGACCTCCACAAGCATGCCCAGTACCCGGTGAACGGTCGACTTCGGGAGGCCGGACAGGCGTGCCACCTCACTCAGCGTGAGGAAGCGCTTGTGCTGGCTGAAGGTCTCCAGCACGTCGAACGCCTTCCAGAGCACGGACGACGAGCCGTTCCGCGGCATCGTGGCGCGGTCGGCCATGGTGACCACCTTCCTTCGTCGCAGGGCAGTCATGCGAGGCCATTCGAGGCCGCTTGGAGCGATCCTCTAGAGCGATCGCTCTAGATGAGCGTGAGGTTACGTCACTCTTCGGCGCGAGTAAATACAGGCGTCGGAGGCGGTGCTGTTCCGGCGCACGGAACAAAAACTGTCCCGCCGGGGCGGCGGTGTCTATACCGAAGACATCACACGGGTGGCCCCGACAAGCACCCGCGCCCCGTCTCCCCTCTGGAGGTAACCCGTGCCGCCCCTCCCCGCCCGCGCCCGACCAGACGCCCCTCCCGCGGCCGTGACCAAGGCGGCTGACGCCCTCGTGGAGGCCACGGCCACCGGAACGCCCTGCCCGCCGGTGCGCACACTCCTCGACGACGGCGACATCGAAAGCGCCTACGCCGTGCAGCAGGCGAACGTCCGGCGCGGCGTGGCAGCCGGCCGCCGGCTCGTCGGCCGGAAGATCGGCCTGACCTCCCCGGCCGTACAGCGGCAGCTCGGCGTGGACCAGCCGGACTTCGGCGCGCTGTTCGCGGACATGGCCGTGGCCGAGGGGGACACGGTGCCTGCCGGACGGCTGCTTCAGCCCAGGGTGGAGGCCGAGGTCGCGCTCGTGCTCGGCAGCGACCTGCCGCATCGCGAATGCACCGTCGTGGACGTGCTGCGCGCGGTCGACTTCGCCCTGCCCGCCCTGGAGATCGTCGACAGCCGGGTGCGGGACTGGGACATCTCCATCGTCGACACCATCGCGGACAACGCGTCGAGCGGCTGCTACGTCCTGGGCTCGACCCCGGTACCCCTGACCGGCCTGAATCTCCGATCGGTGCGGATGACCATGATCCGTCACGGAGAGGCGGTCTCCGAGGGCACCGGTGCCGACTGCCTCGGCGGCCCCCTCAACGCGGCCGTCTGGCTGGCCTCGACCCTCGCCGGGCTGGGGGACCCCCTGCGGGCGGGCGATCTCGTACTGACCGGTGCTCTGGGACCGATGGTCCCCGCTGCCCCGGGCGACGTGTTCGAAGCCCGTATCTCCAACCTGGGCTCCGTACGGGTCGGGTTCGCCACGGAAGGAGAGAACCGGTGAGCGGAGAGACACACCCCCGCACCAGGGTCGCGGTCATCGGGTCGGGCAACATCGGCACCGACCTCATGATCAAGCTGCTCCGGCTGTCGGAGAGCCTGGAGATCGTCGCGATGGCGGGTATCGACCCGGACTCCGACGGTCTGGCCCGCGCCCGCCGGCTGAAGGTCGCCACGACCCACGAAGGAGTGGACGGGCTCGTGAGACTGGACGAGTTCGCCGACGTGGACATCGTGTTCGACGCGACCTCCGCCGGCGCCCACCGCCGCCACGAGGAGGTGCTGCGCCCGCTGGGCCGGACTCTGGTCGACCTCACCCCGGCCGCCATCGGCCCGTACGTGGTGCCGCCGGTCAACGGCGACGCACATCTCGGCGCACCGAACGTCAACATGGTCACCTGCGGCGGCCAGGCCACCATTCCCATCGTGGCCGCGGTCAACGCCGCCGCGCCGGTGCACTACGGCGAGATCGTCGCGTCCATCGCCTCGCGCTCGGCCGGGCCGGGCACCCGGGCCAACATCGACGAGTTCACCGAGACCACGTCCTCGGCGATCGAGCGGGTCGGCGGGGCCGCGAAGGGCAAGGCCATCATCGTCCTCAACCCCGCCGAGCCCCCGCTGATCATGCGGGACACCGTGTACTGCCTCGTCTCCGACTGCGACACCGAGGCCGTCACGGTGTCCGTCGAGGAGATGGTCGGCCGCGTCCAGGCATATGTGCCGGGCTACCGGCTCAAGCAGAGGGTGCAGTTCGAGAAGGTAGCCGCCGACGACCCGCTGCGATCCCTGCTGCCGGCCGCCGCCCGGTCCGGCGGGGCCGCCAAGGTGTCGGTGTTCCTCGAAGTGGAGGGCGCCGCGCACTACCTCCCGGCCTACGCCGGGAACCTCGACATCATGACCTCGGCCGCACTGCGCACCGCGGAACGCATGGCCGCCTTCCCCCACTCCCGGCTTCGCCCGAGCGGGGGGACCCCCGTCGCCACCGAAGGGGCAGCACGATGAGCCGTCTGTACGTCCAGGACGTCACCCTGCGGGACGGCATGCACGCCCTTCGGCATCGCTACACCGTCGACCAGGCCCGGACCATCGCCGCCGCCCTCGACGCCGCCGGCGTGTCCGCGATCGAGATCGCCCACGGCGACGGCCTGTCCGGCTCCAGCATCAACTACGGCGTCGGCGCCCACACCGACTGGGAGTGGATCGAGGCCGTCACCGAGGCCACCCACCACGCGGTGCCCACCACCCTCCTGCTCCCCGGCATCGGCACCCTGCACGACCTGCGGCGGGCGCACGCCCTGGGCATCGCCTCGGTCCGGATCGCCACCCACTGCACCGAGGCCGACATCGCCGCCCAGCACATCGCCGCCGCGCGCGAGCTGGGCATGGACGTCGCCGGTTTCCTGATGATGTCCCACATGGCCGAACCGGCCGAACTCGCCCGCCAGGCCAAGCTGATGGAGTCCTACGGCGCCCACTGCGTGTACGTCACCGATTCCGGCGGCCGGCTCACCATGGACGGCGTCCGCGACCGCTTCCGCGCCTACCGCGACGTACTCGACCCAGCCACCGAACTCGGCATCCACGCCCACCACAACCTGGCCCTGGGCGTCGCCAACACCGTGGTCGCCGTCGAGAACGGCGTCACCCGTGTGGACGCCTCGCTCGCCGGGCAGGGCGCGGGCGCGGGCAACTGCCCCCTGGAGGCGTTCATCGCGGTCGCCGACCTGATGGGCTGGGACCACGGCTGCGACCTCTTCCCGCTCATGGACGCCGCCGACGACGTCGTACGACCGTTGCAGGACCGCGAGGTGCGGGTGGACCGCGAGACGCTCACCCTCGGCTACGCGGGCGTCTATTCCAGCTTCCTGCGTCATGCGGAGACGGCCGCCCATCGGTACGGCGTCGACACCCGCGCGATCCTCGTCGAGGTCGGCCGACGCGGAATGGTCGGCGGCCAGGAAGACATGATCACCGATATCGCGCTCGATCTGGCCGAGGCACGTACCGCCGTCTGATCGGGAACCCGTCGGCGAGCACCGGCGCCCTCACCCTGATCCCCGCCGGCCAGACCGGCCGTATGACCACGAACCATTGAAGGAATCCTGATGCACCTCGCCAACCTGGCAGGACGACTCCATCTGGTCACCGGAGCCAGAGCCGTCGATGTCGCCGACGCGAGTGAGGGCCGTTTCGCCCCCGACCCGCAGGCGATCTACGCCCAGTGGTCCGATTTCCGGGCCTGGGCACGGGAGGCGGACCTGCCCGAGGGCCGCCTCTACGACCGTGAGGATCTCGGCTCCCCGGTCCCGGCACCCTCACAGCTGGTCGCCGTCGGTCTGAACTACCGTGACCACGCCACCGAGACCGGCTATGCCGTGCCCGAGGGACTGCCCCCGGTGTTCACCAAGTTCGCGTCCTCGCTCACCGGCCCCTACACCACGGTCCGGCTCCCCGAGGGCGACGTGGACTGGGAGGTGGAACTCGCGGTCGTCCTCGGCAGGACCGCCTCGCACATCACCGAGGCGGAGGCGTGGGACCACATCGCCGGCTACACCGTCGCCCAGGACATCTCCGAACGTGTGCTGCAGATGTCCGGTCCCGCCCCGCAGTTCAGTCTCGGCAAGTCGCACGCCGGGTTCACCCCGCTCGGCCCCTGGCTCGTCACCCCGGACGAGCTCCCCGACCCGGCCGGCCTGCGTCTGACCACCCAGGTCAACGGTGAGACGGTCCAGGACGGCAACACCCGCGACCTCATATTCCCCATCCCCACCCTGATCGCCCGCCTCTCCCAGGTCCTCACCTTCCGACCCGGCGACGTCATCCTCACCGGCACCCCCGCCGGCGTCGGTATGGGCCGCACGCCACCGCGATACCTCGCACCCGGCGACACCCTCACCACCCACATCGAGGGCATCGGGTCCCTCGAACAGCGCTTCACCGCGGCGGCGGGGCGCGGGACGACCGCCTGACAGCAGCATCAGCAGGACAGCACTACGGGCGTGGCCGCGTCTGCACGGCGTCCGGTACCGAAGAGGAGGAGCGCATGCGGGACAGCACGGAGCATCACGTGATCGTCGGGGGCAGCGCGGCGGGGGTCGCCGCCGCGCTCGCCCTGCGCGACCACGGGTTCGCCGGCCGGGTGAGCGTGGTCGACGCCGGCGGCGAACTTCCCTACGAGCGACCGCCGTTGTCCAAGGCGCTCCTCGCCGGAGAGGCGCAGTTCGTCGTGCCGATCGTGCCGGCGGGGGTCTACACCGAGCGGGACATCGATCTGCTGCTGGGCACGCGGGTGCTGGCCCTCGACGCCGCGCAGCGCCTGGTCGTACTGGACGACGGCCGCACACTGCGGGCCGACCGCGTCCTGCTGGCGACCGGGGCCCGGGCCCTGTTGCCGGAGGTGTCCGGTGTCCAGCTGTCCGGCGTGCTCACCCTGCGTGACGCGCAGGACGGGCGGGAACTGTCCGCGCGGCTCGCGTGCGGTGGTCCCGTGGTGGTGGTCGGCGGCGGGTTCATCGGACTGGAGATCGCCGCCGTGGCCCGCGAGGCGGGGCTGGAGGTCACGGTCGTCGAGCAGGCGCCCCTGCCGCTGGAACGTCCGCTGGGCCCGGAACTGGCCGCTCGCGTGACCGGGCTGCATGCCAGCCAGGGTGTCAGCATCCGCTGCGGACTGTCGGTCCTGGAGTTCACCGGCGTCGAAGCGGTCGACGGCGTCCGGCTGTCGACCGGCGAAGTCCTGCCCGCGGCCACCGTGGTGGTGGGGGTGGGCGTACGCCCGGACACCACCCTCGCCGAGCGTGCCGGAGTCGCCTGCGACCAGGGTGTGATCGTCGACCTCCAGTGCCGCACCAGTGATCCGTGGATCTTCGCCGCCGGTGATGTCGCACGCCAGCCCAACCCCCACCTGGCCGGACCCGGCCGCATCGAGCACTGGGACAACGCGCAGAAGCAGGGTGCCGTTGCCGGTGCCGTCATGGCGGGGGCGACCGACCGGGAGCACACGGATCTGCCGTACTTCTACTCCCACCAGTACGGCCGCACCCTGCAGATGTACGGCCGCTTCGCCGCCGGTGACACCTTCGTGCTGCGCGCGGACGCCACCCCCGACTCCTTCCTCGGCTGCTGGCTGCGGGACGGCCGGGTCACCGCGGCCGCCGCCCTGGACCGGCCGAAGGATCTCCGGACGGTCCGCACGCTCATCGAGACCGCCGCGCCGGTGACGGCCGCGGAGCTGGTTTCGCCGGACACGAACCTCCGTGCGCTCGCGAAATCCGCGAAGGCGTTCAAACCACCGGAACAGTCGCTGGCGGCCGAGGCCGGTGTCGTCTGACACTGGCGCGATCGGTGCCGCCCCCCCCGCCCAGAGCCGCACACACTGGGAGCTTTCCCCGAGCCCCCTCCCGGACGTACACCGAACGGAGAACGGCATGAGCCTGCAACGAGGCAGAGCATTCGCCGACGACGACGAAACACAGATCGACCGGTCCATCTTCTCCGACCCTGTCCTGTACCGGCAGGAAATAGGCAGGGTCTTCGCCCGCAGCTGGCTGTTCCTGGCCCATGAGAGCCAGTTCCACAAGCCCGGCGACTTCCACAGCACCTACATGGGAACCGACCCGGTCATCGTCGTCCGGCAGAAGGACGGTTCGTACAAGGTACTGCTCAACTCCTGCCGTCACCGCGGAATGCGGGTGTGCCGCTACGACTCCGGCAACGCCAAGGCGTTCACCTGTTCGTACCACGGGTGGGCCTACGCCACCGACGGAAGTCTGCTGTCGGTCCCGGACGAGACGGCCGCGTACGGCGAAGGACTGGATCACAGCGCGTGGGGACTCGCCACAGCACCGCGCGTGGAGACCTACAAGGGCCTCATCTTCGCCACATGGGACCCCGAGATCCCGCCACTGGTCGAGTACCTGGGTGACTTCACCTACTACCTCGACGTGCTCGTCGACCCGGACGAGGAAGGCTGCTCGGTCGCCACCGGCGTGCACCGGTGGAGGATGCAGGGCAACTGGAAGCTCGCGGCCGAACAGTTCGCCGGCGACATGTACCATGCCGCCTCCACCCACCTGTCCGCTTTCATCGCCGAGGCGCCGCACTCCAAGGGGATCCGCCCGCCCGAGCGCGGCTTCCAGGCCGGCGTCGACGGCGGCCACGGCCTGGGCGGCTACGCGGCCTACCCGTACTGGCAGTCGCAGGGCTTCTCCCCTGAGGTCGAGGACTGGATGGGCGCCTTCTGGGAGCGCGCGGCGCAGCGGCTGGGGCGGGCCCGCACCACGGACGCCGTCTTCATCCACGGCACCTGCTTCCCCAACCTGTCCCTGCTGTTCAACCGCTGGCACCTGCGCGTCTGGCACCCGAAGGGACCGGACTCCATGGAAGTCCACTCCTGGTCGCTCCTGCCCAACAGCGCCCCGCCCGCTGTGCGCCGCGCCCTGCTGCTCGACTACCAGCGCCACTTCAGCGCGTCCGGCACCTGGGAGCAGGACGACTCCGAACAGTGGAACTACAGCACCAACAGCAACGACGGCTTCATCACCGCCAAGCTGCCCCTGCACTACGGCATGGGCGCCGGCCGGGGTCCGAACAAGGGCTTCCCCGAGTTCCCCGGCACCGTCGACACCGTCTACAGCGAGATCAACCAGCGAGGCTTCTACCGGCGCTGGTCCGAGTTGATGGCCGTCCCGCACCCGGCCGAGCCGACCACCGGGGAAGCCCCCGTCACCGGATCCGCGAAGGCGGTGATCGCATGACCACCCTGCCCGAGACCGCTCCAGGCGTCACGGTGGAACGGCTGCTGCTCCAGTACGAGATCGAGCAGTTCCTCTACCGCGAGGCGGACCTCCTGGCCCGGCACGACTACGAGGCGTGGCTGGCGCTGTTCACCGACGATCTCTGCTACTACATGCCGATCCGGCGCAACCACTCCCGGCGGGACCCGGAAACGATCGAGCACGACGACGCGCTGGCCCTGATCCACGACGACAAGCCCTTCCTGGCGGAGCGGATCGCCAAGATCGCCAGCGGCAAGGCATGGACCGACGACCCGGTTGCCCGGGTCCGCCATGTGGTCACCAATGTCGTCGTCAGCGAGGAGGACCCGGAGGCCGGGGAGTTCACGGTGTCCTCGTACCTCCTCATCCACCGCAACCGCCTGGAGGACGAGCAGGACTCGTTCGTCTGCGGCCGTACCGACCGGTTCCGTCGTACTCCGGACGGCCTGCGGATCAGCCGGCGCCGGATTCTGCTCGACCAGTCGGTGGTTCTCAGCAAGAACATGAGCGTGATGTTCTGAGGGCACGGGATGCGTGATTTCCGCCCGGACGGACGGCCGACGCGGAAATGCCGCACGCACCCCCGGATGAATCGGCCATGGGAACTCGCATCGCGACGCGCCCCGATGGGCGGATGAGGTGAGTCATGGTGTTGCGGTCCTGGACAGAGGGCGAGGACACAACCGAGATCGCGAAGTTGTCGCGCGTCGATCTCAACCTGCTCGTGCACCTTCAGGTGCTGCTGGAGGAGCGCAGCGTGACGCGGGCGGCGACGCGGGTCGGCCTGACCCAGCCGGCGATGAGCCACAGCCTGAACAGGTGCCGCCGGCTCATCGGCGACGATCTGCTGACGCGGGTCGGCCCGGCCCTTGAGCTCACCCCGCGGGGGCGTGTCCTGCTGGGACCGCTGCGACGGTTGCTCCACGGGCTGTCCCGCGAGGTGCTGGACTGGCCGGGGTTCGTGCCGGAGACCTCCCGACGGCGGTTCCGCGTCTCGGCCTCGTCATCGACCACCGCCGTGGTGCTGGGCCCGCTGCTCTCCCTGCTCGCCGAGTGCGCCCCTGGGGTGTCCCTGCAGTTCGTCGCCGGCCCGCACATCACCGAGGATCTGTCCGCCCACCCCGACGTGGATCTCGTGCTGCTGCCGGACGCGCTCGCGACCTCGCTGCCCAGGGAACGCCTGTACAACGACGAATGGGTCGCGGTCGTGGCATCGGACAACAGGGCGGTGACCGGTGAGATCACCGTCGAGCATCTGCGTACGCTGCCGCATGTCGTGTTCGAGTGGGCGGACATGCGGATCTCGCCCTACTCGGTCATGGACTCGCTCGGCATCGACCGCCTTGTGCAGGCCCGCTGCAACGACTTTCTGAGCATCCCGTGGGCCGTGGCCTCCTCCGGTGCCGTCGCCGTGGTCCAGAGGCGTATCGCGCTGCGGTTCGAGGAGGCCGGGCTTGTCCGGTCCTTCTCGCTCCCCGTCTCCGTGCCTCCGCTCGGCATCGACATGGTCTGGAACCCCCGGCTCGCCCAGGACCCGGCAAGAAGCTGGCTTCGTGAGCAATTGCTGAGTGCTGTGACGGGCGGTTGATGCACGGGCTGCATTTCGGGCATGAACAGCATTCAATTGACGCATATGCAGGAACCGGCTTTTATTTCGGCATGGCCCAGGATGTGCGAACACGAATCCTAGAAGTCCTCAATGGGCAGTCGGTCGGGGCGCTCTTTCTGACCGAATTGGATGCGCGTCTGACCGGGACCGGCAGCGAAGAGGTGGCACGGGCTGTCCTGGAAATGGAAAACGATCGGATTCTGGTCGTGGACCGGCCTTCCCCCGACCCTCATGTCATCGCCGACCTCCGGATCGTCGCGCTGATCGATCCCGCCGACCCGGACGCCGCCCGGCGGTCCGCCGAGTCCGTCTGGTCGCGATGGGTGAAGGAAGTGCTGTCCCACCACCGTTGCGGCTGACGCCGCGACATCTAGTACGCAGAGGAGTTCCATGAGTACCCGCGCCGCTGTCGACATCGGGGGGACGTTCACCGATGTCGTGGTGTACGACGACGAACGAGGCAGCACGGTCATCGGCAAGACGCTGAGCACCCCGCACGATCTGATCGAGGGCATCCTCGCCGGCTTCACCGCGTGCGGTACCGATGTCGCGAACGCCGCGATGGTCGTGCACGGGAGCACCGTGGTGATCAACGCGCTGACCGAACGCAAGGGCGCCCACGTCGCTCTCGTCACCACCGAGGGGTTCCGCGACGTCTACGAGATCGGCCGGGTCAACCGGCCGGAGGCGTTCGATCTCGGCTTCCGGCAGCACCGGCCTCTGCTGCCGCGGCAGAGGGTGTTCGAGGTGCCGGAGCGGATGCGCGCGGACGGGCGCGTGCACCGGCCGCTGGACGAGGACGCCGCCCGCCGGGTGGCCGAGCGCGTCCGGCGCAGCGGGGCCGATGCCATCGCGGTGTGCCTGCTGCACGGCTACCGCAATCCCGAACACGAGCGCCGGCTCGGGGAGATCCTCGCCGAGCACTGCCCGGACGCCTACATCACCCTGTCCCACCAGCTCACGCGCGAGTACCGCGAGTTCGAGCGCACCTCGACGACCGTCGCCAACGCCTACGTCGGCCCGGTGGTGAGCGACTACCTCACCCGGCTGTCGCAGCGGCTGACCGACGCCGGCGCGCCCGGACCGCTGCTGATCATGCAGTCCGGCGGGGGCCTCTCGGACGTCGAGACCGTCCGCGAGCAGTGTGTGCACATGATGGAGTCCGGTCCCGCGGGCGGGGTCGTCGGCACCATCGAGGTGTGCCGCACCCTGGGCCTGCGGGACGCCATCGCGTTCGACATGGGCGGTACCACGGCGAAGGCGTCCGTGATCCGGGACCTGACCTTCCCCCAGGCGGCCGAGTACTTCGTCGGCGGCTACGCCGAGGGCCTGCCGATCCAGATCCCGTGCCTCGACATCGTCGAGGTCGGCACCGGCGGCGGCAGTACCGCGTGGATCGACTCGGCGGGTGGTCTGCATGTCGGGCCGCGCAGCGCCGGTGCCTTCCCGGGGCCGGCGTGCTACGGCCAGGGCGGCACCGAAGCCACCGTGACCGACGCCGCCGTGGCACTCGGTCTGCTGCCGAGGAACGGCACTCTGTCCGGGGGGCTGCGGCTGGACGGCGCCGCCGCGCAGGCCGCCGTGGCACGGGTCGGAGACGAGGTCGGTCTCGACACGGCCCGCACGGCGTCGGGCATCCTGGCGATCGCGGCGGCGTCGATGGCGAACGCGGTGCGCGCGGTGACCACCGAACGCGGCCTCGACCCGCGGGAGTTCGCACTCTTCGCCTACGGTGGCAACGGACCGCTGCACATCTCGCTGGTCGCCCGTGAACTCGGCATCACCCAGGTCGTCGTACCGCAGATCCCCTCGGTGTTCTCCGCACTGGGCATGCTGATGGCCGACCTGCGCCACGACGCCGTCCGCACCCAGGTGAACCGGCTCGACGACATCGACTCCGCCACGTTGGACAGCCGGTTCCGCGAACTGGAACAGGAGTGTCTGGCGGCCGTGGACGATCCCGAGGACGGCGGACTGCTGTTCCTCCGCCAGGCCGACATGCGCTACGTGGGGCAGGAGCACTCCCTCACGCTGGAGGTTCCGCCACTGGACACCACGGACGGGCTCGCCGCGCTCAAGACGGCGTTCGACCTCGCTCACCAGCAGCGATTCGCGCACGGCGCCCCGGAGGAGCCCGCGGAGATCGTGACCCTGCGCGTCTCCCTGATCCGTTCGGTGTCCCGGCCGGAACCCGCGAAGATCGGGACCGGTGACCTCGAACCCCCCGCCGCCGCCCGGGCCGGCACCCGGCCGATGATCCTGCGACCCGATGCTCCCGTCCGGGACTGCCCGGTGTTCTCGCGCGCGCACCTCCTGGCGGGCAACGTGATCACCGGTCCGGCAGCCATCGCGGAGGACACCACGACCACCCTGTTGCGCGAGGGCGACCGCTGCGAGGTCGACGCCTACGGCAACCTGCTCCTGACGATCGGCGGAACCCGATGACCACCACGCCCCCTGTCCAGGTGGACCCGGTCACCCTGGAGATCCTTCGCGCCAACCTGGTCGCCATCACCGACGAGATGAAGACCAACCTCCGCCGCACCGCCTACAACGCGATCATCTACGAGGCCCAGGACTTCACCGTCGGCCTGTTCGACCGCAACGGCGACACCGTCTCCATCGGCCTCGGCCTTCCCATGTTCGTCGGAGGCCTGTCCCAGGCGATCAAGGCCAAGATCGAGCACTACGGGTACGACGGCATCGAACCGGGCGACATCCTGCTCACCAACGACGCCTACATCATGGGCAGTCACCTCAACCACATGATCTTCACCGTCCCGATCTTCGCCGACGGCGAGATCGTGGCCTTCGCGTCGTCCATGGCCCACTGGCTGGACGTCGGCGGCGTGCTGGGCGGGACCACCCAGGACATCTACTCCGAGGGTCTGCAGGTCCCCATCGTCAAGATCTTCAAGCGCGGTGTGCAGGACGACGAACTCACCCGCATCATCAGGACCAACGTCCGCTTCGCCGACCTCGCCCTGGGTGATCTCCGGGCCCAGATCGCGGCGATCCGCACCGGTGAACGACGCCTGACCGAGCTCATCGAGCGGTACGGCGCCGATGTCGTCACCCACGGCTTCGAACTGATCTACGAACGCGGTGAGGCCCTCGCCCGCCACGCGGTGGAGGCGATCCCCGACGGCGAGTACGTCGCTGAGACCACCATGGACGACGACGGGGTGACCCTCGGAAAACCGGTCCCCATCAAGGTCAGGGTCGTCATCGAGGGTGACCTGATGACCATCGACCTGAGCGGGGTCAGCCCCCAGGTCGCCGGTTACTTCAACTCCGGCGCGACCGCCGGCCGGTCCGCCGCGCAGGTCGCCTTCAAGTTCCTCACGTCGCCGCACGAGTACCCGGTCAACGAGGGCTCGCTGCGGCCGGTGCGGATCGTGCTGCCGCCCGGACTGGTCGTCAGCGCCACCAAACCCGCCGCGATGCGGTGGTGGATGACCTACCCGATGACCATCATCGACTGCGTCTTCCGCGCCTTGGCCCAAGCCGTGCCCGGAGGCACCATCGCCGGCCACCACGCCGACCTCGCCGTGCTCAATCTGTACGGCACCGATCCCGCCAGTGGCCGGCTGTTCCTCTACAACGGCGGCGCCCAGGGCGGAGGTTGGGGAGCCACCGCTGCCAAGGACGGTGAGAACGCCACCATCTGCATCAACGACGGCGACACCCACAACACACCGGTCGAGGTCAGCGAGGCCAAGTACCCGTCCCTGCTCGTGGAACGGTACGCGCTGCGCCCCGACTCCGGAGGCCCCGGCAGGCACCGCGGGGGGCTCGGCACGGTGTACGAGATACGCACGGACACCCCGGTCCGGCTGAACACGTTCATGGAACGCACCCGCAGCGCTCCATGGGGCATCGACGGCGGCGGCGACGCCCTGCCCAACCGGATCTCCCTGCTCACCGCGGACGGGGAACCGATCGCGTTCCGCAACGGCAAGGTCGACTCCCGGCCGGTCGGGGCCGGTGACCGGATCGTGGTCGAGACCGGTGGCGGAGGCGGCTACGGCCCGCCGCACGAGCGACCCGTGGACGACGTGGTGCGCGATGTGCGTGCCGGCTATGTGACGGCCGAGGCCGCCCGCGAACACTACGGCGTCGCGCTCGCCGGCCCCCTCGACGGCGACCTGATCGTGGACGAGGCCACCACCACCCGACTCCGCACCCGATGAGGAGAGACCCGATGGCCGCGTTCGGAATGGCCCGCGTCCTGCACGAAGGCGGGCCCGTGCTGGGCGTCGTCCAGGACGACACCGTGCACCTGTTGAGTGATCTGCTCGGCGACAGCGCTCCGGCGACCTTCGAACAGGCGCTGGGGGAGTGGGAGCCGCTGGTCGACTCGGTGGCCGCCGCCCTCGACACCGGGGCCGCCGCCGGCTCGGCGGTCCCGGCGGCGAGCGCCGACTTCCTCCCGCCCGCGGTCGACCGACCCGCGATCTGGTGCGCCGGCGCGAACTACACCGACCACGTCGCCGAAATGGGCAACACCGATTTCGAGAAGCGCGCCTTCCACTTTCTCTCTCCCGCGACCGTCCTCAGCGGGCACCGGGCGGTGGTCAACCGTCCCGCGGGCGTGACCAGGCTGGACTGGGAGATCGAACTCGCCGCCGTCATCGGCCGTGCCGCCAGGCGCGTCGGCGTCGAGGACGCCCTGTCCCACGTGGCCGGGTACACGATCGCCAACGACGTGTCCGTCCGGGACGAGGACCGGCTGCGGCACCCGATCTTCGGCATCGACTGGACCGCCACCAAGAACGCCGACGGCTGCACCCCGCTCGGTCCCTCGGTCGTACCGGCCCGGTTCGTCCCCGAGCCGGGCGACCTCGGCCTGACCCTGGCCGTCAACGGCCAGGTCCGGCAGGACTCCCGCACCTCACTGATGATCGTCGACCTGGCCGAGCAGATCGCCGCGCTGTCCCAGTACATCACGCTGCAGCCGGGCGACCTCGTGCTGACGGGCACCCCGGCCGGCACCGCCGCCGCGCACGGGGGCGCCTACCTCCTGGACGGAGACGTCATGACCGCCACCATCACGGGCCTGGGCACGCTGGAGAACACCATCGCGTGAGCCCTCGGCCTCGCTTCGCCGAGGCCGGAGCGAGCACCGGCTCCGGCCACCAGGAGCAACCGGCGCGTCGGCACAGCGACCCGGAGCGAAGAGACCCGCGAAAAGTCCTTGGAGGAACTGTCCTGATGAGAAAACACGTGGTCGTGGCCGGCGCGGGCATGGGCGGCCTGACAGCAGCGGTCACCGCACTGCAGGCCGGCGCCGACGTCACCCTGCTGGAGAAGAGCGGTCGGGCAGGCGGCTCGGCGGCGCTGTCCAACGGCATGCTGATCGCCTTCGGCGAGCTGGAGCGCTTCCGCGCCGCGGCACCGAACGGCGACGAACTGCTGCAGACGCTGGTGCACGAGACCCTGCCCGCGGCAGCCGACTGGCTCACCTCACTCGGCGTCGAACTCCGCCGGCTGCCGCGCCAGCTGGACCGCTACGACGGCTGGCACTTCTCTCCCGATCAGTACCTCGGCCTCGCCCGTGACGAGATCAGACGACTCGGCGCCGAGATCAGGTACGACACCGCGCTGGACCGCCTCTGGATCGAGGACGGCCGGATCGAGGGCGTCCACGTCGTGGACGACACCGGCGCCGTCACCGCCCTTCGATGCGACGTCGTCATCCTCGCCACCGGAGGCTTTCAGGGCAGCCCCGAGCTGCTCGCCCGCTATGCGGGCCTCGACGCCGCCCACCTCGCGCACCGGGCCAACGCCTTCAGCACGGGCGACGGCCTGGCCGCCGCCATCTCCGTGGGCGCCGGTACCAGCGCCGGCCTCGGCGGCTTCTACGGCCACGCCCTGCCCGCACCCCCGGCCCGCCACACCGCCGAGACGTTCGCCGAGCTGGCGCAGTACTACGGGAGCCGCTCCGTCGCACTGAACATGGCAGGACGCCGCTTCGTCGACGAGACGGCCGGCGCCTTCGAGGAGAACGTCAACCACGCACTGGCCCGACAGCCCGGCGGGGTCGGCTTCTACGTGTTCGACGCCGAACTCGGCGCCCAGCCGAGCGCGGACGCCATGACGGTGACACCCACCGTGCTCGCGGAACGCGCGGAGAAGGCCGGCGGTACCGTCGTGCGGGCGGACACACTGGACGAACTGGCCCAGCGGATCGCCGAGCACGGCGTACCGCGATCGGTGGCCGGCACGACACTCCGCGACTACGCGCGGGCGATGGCGGCGGGTGCGCCGGAGCAACTCGACATTCCACGTACCGGGGCGGGCACACGTCTGGCGCACGGCCCGTTCACCGCTATCCACGTCCAGGCCGCGATCACGTTCACCACCGGCGGCCTGGCCGTGGACGACAACCTGAGGGTCCTGCGCCGCTCCGGCAGTACGGCACCGATGTCGGCCCGCTGGATCACCGACCCGCGCGATCACCGCGCCGAACCCATCCCCGGCCTCTACGCCGTGGGGGCCGACATCGGCGGCGTCAGCGCCGGCGGCTATGCCGGCGGTCTGGCCACCGCACTCACCACCGGCCGCGCCGCGGCGCTGGACGCCGTCGCCGACCGCTGACGACGTCGTCCACCGGGACCGTCGGCGGCCCGAGGAAGGGCAGGGCGCGCGGGGCCGGCCACGGATGGCCGGCCCTCGCGGTGTCAGGCGGCAAGGCTCCCCCTGAGCGCCTCGGTGAGCAGGGATCGGAGCGCCGGCTCGATGATCGGCCTCGGATTGGCGTACGGCTGCGACACCGCCTGGTGGATGACCTCGTCCAAGTCGCCTTCCGACAGACCCACTTCCGACAGGGAGCGTGGTGCGCCCAGGGCGGCGGACGTGCGGGCGAGGTGCTCGGGCACGTCGTCGGTGGCCAGGGCTCTGCGAAGGGACTGCTGCGCCGCCGGCGCCGCCGGTAGGTTGAAGGCCGCCACGTACGGGAGCAGGACGGTGTGGGTGGCGGCGTGGGGCAGGTCGAAGGTGCCGCCGAGGATGTGGCAGAGCTTGTGGTGCAGGGACATGGTCGTCGCGCCCAGGCAGGCCCCGCAGAGCCAGGCACCGCGCAGGGCGTCGGCACGGCGCTCGATGTCCAGCGGGTCGGCGGCGAGCGCGGGCAGCGCCGTACCCATTGAGCGCACCGCTTCCTCGGCCATCGCGGAGACGACCGGGGACGCATCGGGGGCGTACAGAGCCTCGACCGCGTGGGCGACGGCGTTGAAGCCGCTCGTGATCGACACGTCCAGGGGGAGGCGGACGGTGAGCTCGGGGTCGTAGACGACGCTGCGGGGCAAGACCGCGCGGTCCCGGCCGGTGCGTTTGCGCCCGTTCTCGGTCACTCCCCACACCGGGGTCATCTCCGACCCGGCGTAGGTGGTGGGGACGCAGATCACGGCCAGGCCCGTGTCCAGGGCGACCGCCTTGCCCAGTCCGACGGTCGAGCCGCCGCCCATGGCCACGCAGCCGTCCGCGTCGGCGGCTCGCGCGGCCGCCCGGGCCGCCTCGGCCACCTCGACCGGTACGTGCATCCGGGCCTCGGTGAAGGTCCCGGCGCACGCGTCGCCGAGGAGGGCGGCCGCCTCTTCGGCCAGGGCGCGCTGACCGGGCGTGGACAGCACCAGCAGTCGGCGCAGACCCAACCGCTCGGCCTCCTCCGGAAGCTGACGCAGGCTGCCGCTCCCGAAGACGACCCGCATGGGCAGGGCCTCGTAGACGAAGCTCATCGGGAACTCGCCGGCGCCAGCACGATGTCGAAGCGAGCGTGCACGAAGGGCACGGCCACGCCGAGGCGTTCGGCGTCCTGTTCGTCGAATGATTCGGAGAACTCTGTGATCAGGCCGCTCTTCACGGCGAAGACGGCGTCGGAGTCGATGTAGGGGCTGTCGGCGACGAACACATGCGTGGTGACCGGGAGCCGGTTCTCCGCCTGCGCGATGAAGTGGATATGAGCGGGGCGGAACGGGTGGCGGCCGGTGGCGCCGAGGAGGCGGCCGACGGGACCGTCGGTGGGGATCGGGTAGTGGGAGGGCACGACGGTCCGGAACCAGTAGCGGCCCTCGTCGTCCGTCTGGAACAGCCCGCGCCCGTTTCCCGGCGGCTGGACGTCGGGCTGCTGGACGTCGTAGAAGCCCTCCTCGTTGCATTGCCAGACGTCGAGCCGGGCTCCTGGCAGCGGGGTGCCGTCCGCCGTGCGGACCCGCCCGGAGACCACGCACGCCCGGCCGCCCAGCAGGTCGATGGTGTCGCCGAGTTCGCGGTGCGGGGACTCGGTCATGTGGAAGGGGCCGAGGACTGTGCTCTCGGTGCCGTCCTCGGTCCCGTTGAGGGTCTCCACGAGCATGGAGACGCCCAGGACGTCGGAGAGCAGGACGAACTCCTGGCGGGTGTCGTCGCACTTCTGGCCGACGGCGGTGAGGAAGTCGATCGCCTCCTCCCACTCCTCCACCGTGGGTTCGACGTCCCGGACGAAATCGTGGAGGTGACGGGTCAGACTCTCCAGCACATCCCGCAGCCGCTGGTCCTTGGTGTTGCGGAAACTCTCGACGACCGCGTCGGTGGCGGTCTCGACAGTGAAGTCCATGGGCGTTCCCTTCCTGGTCGGGCCTGGCACAGTGGTTCCTTCCGGACCAGGAGTGCCGGAGTGGGTGAGGCGGCGTCCGCCCCCCGACGGGTGAGCACTCAGCAGTCGATGACGGCCTCGGGTCCGACGATCCGGGACACGCAGGCGCACATCTGGTCGCCCTCGGCGCGCTGCCGTGCGGAGAGGAACACATCGCGGTGGTCGATCGTGCCCTGGGCCTCCAGGACGCGGACGCGGCACAGTCCGCATTCGCCGCGCAGACAGTCGTACAGGACCTCGACGCCCGCCTCCTGGAGGGCGTCGAGCATGCTCGTGCCGGCTGGGACCTCGACGGTCACGCCGTGGCGGGGCACCGTGACCCGGTAGGGGCGGGCGGGGTGGCTGCCGCTCGTGCCGAAGGTCTCGAACCTCAGGTCCCCGGGCGGCCGGCCGTCCTGCTGCCAGGCCCGGCGGACGTCACTGAGCAGGCCCATCGGTCCGCAGACGTAGAGCACGCCGCCGCCCGGAACGCCGGCGACCACCTCGGCGGGATCGACACGCGCTCCGCGCGCGGACTCGGCGAGGGTGACCAGGCCGGGGTGGGCGGACTCCAGCTCCGTCGTGAACGCCATGCGGTCGCGGGAGCGGCCCGCGTACACGATCCGGTAGTCGCTGCCCCTGGTCCGCAGGGCCCGGGCCAGTCCGAGGACGGGAGTGATGCCGATGCCCGCGGCGAGCAGCACGCCGGGGGCTCGACCCGGGGTGGGCCGGAACTCGTCGAGAGGGCCGGTGACTTCGAGTGCGTCACCCGGTTTCAGCGTGTGCATCCACAGGGATCCGCCCCGGCCCTCCGGCTGTCGGCGTACGGCCATCCGCAGGAGCCCGTCGTCGTGACCGAGGTCCACGACGGAGTACGAGCGGGTGTCGTCGCCGGACGGCAGGCGCACGGTCACGTCCAGATGGCTGCCGGGCGGTGGAGTCGGGGCCGGTTCCGGCGGACTCAGCGTGATCAGAGCGATGTCCGGTGCCACTTCACGCACGGCCGTCACGGCCGCTGTGCGCTTCACGCCGACCGACGCGTCGTGGCGGCGACGGAGGCGAGCGTGGCGGGGTGGGTGCGTTCGCGGCCCTGTTCGGCGGCGACCTTGGCGTCGATGACGCGCCTGGCCCACATGCCGCCGGCGTCGATGTTGAGGTTGTAGAACTCGTGGTCGGGGTTGGCCTCGATGGCCCGCTGCTGCGCGTTCAGCATGTCCGAGTCCTGGCCGAAGACGTGGGACACGCTCTGCCGCAGGAGGTTGGTCAGGCCCTGGTCGCCCAGGTGGTAGTTGCGGGTGAACGCCCAGAAGTAGTGGCAGGCGCCCGCGGAGGCCGGTGTGACGGTGTTGAGGACGTGGCCGTTGACGCCCGCGCTGCGGTCCCCCTCGGGTGCTCCCGAGCCGGCGGGTGCCACACCGACGTCGATGGTGACCGTCGAAGGCGCGGCGAAGCGGATGATCTGCCACCGGTCGACCGGCCCGCGGTACTCCGGAGCCTTCCGCTTCAACTGCATGGCCAGGAATGGAGGCGCCTCGATGCCATGCATCCAGCGGGTGAGGGTGACGGAGTCCTCGTCGTGCTCCACGTCCGGTTCGGCTTCGGAGAGTTCGTCGTTGGCGAGGCTGTCGGAGTGCAGGAACTGTTCGTGCGTGAGGTCCATGAGGTTGTCCACGACCAGGCGGTAGTCGCAGTCCAGCTGGATGTGCTCGCCGTCGCCCGTCCACTCCGGATCGTCGTTCCAGTGCAGGTCGGGGACGAGCGCCGGGTCGGCCAGGGCCGGGTCGCCGGGCCAGATCCAGACGAAGCGGTGCCGCTCGACGATCGGGTAGGCGGTGACCGCCGCCGAGGGGTTGAGCGTCTCCTGTGCGGGCATCCCGGTGCAACGCCCGTTGGGGCCGTACCTCAGACCGTGGTAGCCGCACACCAGGTTGTCACCGTCGAGGCGACCCATGGACAGCGGAACGAGGCGGTGCCAGCAGGCGTCGGCCAGGGCGACCGGCGCGCCGTCGGCCGTGCGGTACAGGACGACCGGGCGTTCGCAGATCGTGCGGGGGAGGAGAGTACGGCCGACCTCGGTGTCCCAGGCCGCCGCGTACCAGGCGTTGAGGGGATACCCGCGCGGAGCCGCGTCCGCCGTGGTGCCGGTCATCGGGGTTCTCCCGCTCGCTCGGAGCCCGCCAGCCAGGCGGCGCCTTCCCTGTAGAGCCGCTCCACGGCCTCACCGACCAGGCCCGGCAGCCCGGGCTTCACCGTGAATCCGACCTTCGTCTGAACGTAACCGAGGTGGCGGTAGCCGACGGGGAACCGGCCGAGCAGTTCGGGGTCGAGCTTGAGGGAGGCCGCCGGGTCGACGACGTCGAGACGGTCCTTCTCGTAGATGGGCTGCCGACGGACGACCGTCCAATCGCCCGCGTCGTCCCGCGACAGGAAGTCGTAGAAGCGCCCGGTGCACACGACGTCCACCTGCACACCGTCGACCTCGGCTCGTTGACTGATCGTCATCTTCGTCTGCGCGATCGCGCGCGCCCCCATCACATCCGAAGTGTGGCCGCCCAGGAAGTGCAGGATGCTGACGCCGTTGTCGAAGCCCTGCTCGCTGGCGGCGATGAAATCGGCGGCGGGACCCTGGAACCAGGTGGAGCTCATCCAGCCGTCCGGATGCCATACGGTGGCGAAGCGGTCCCAGGCTCCGGCGTCCCGCCACAGTGCCCAGTTCTCCACCAATTGCCTGATGCTCGTCCGATCCGCGTTCATCGACATCTCCGTCTCCTCACGACAGCGAACACCGCCCGCACGGAGCGCGCGGTCAGGTTCCGGTCCGTTCTCCGGGGTCTTCCTCGGACCGGTCCTGATGGAGCCGCTCCAGCAGTCGCAGCCCCTCCAGGGCCCACTCCACCTCGGCGCGGGCACGAGCGATGAGACCGCTGTAGGCGAACGCCTTGAACTCCACGACCGCCGCCTGCTCACTCGGCGGGGTCCGGTCCAGGCGGGCCACGAGCAGGGGGACGCGGCGCGCGAGGATGTCATCACGCTGCTTCTCGTAGGACGCCAGCGCCTCCTCGTAGAAGCGTGCGTGCGCCTCCAACTGGGCACGAGCCGCTTGCGGCCGGGCCCACTCGAAGTAGGCGGCCCGCAGCCGCTGCGGGTCCCGCTCGCGCCGTGGCTCCTCGACCTCGTCCATCCAGGCCCGCAGCTGGTCCCGGCCTGCTTCGGTGAGGCTGTACCGGCGCTTTTTCGCGTGCTCCCCCCGAGGAACCTCCTCGCTCTGCACGAGGCCCGTGGACTCCAGCTTGCGCAGCTCGGGGTAGATCTGCGTGTGCGGCGCGTGCCAGAGGTAACCGACCGAGGCGTCGAACTGCCGCATGGCGTCGAAGCCCGTCATCGGGCGGGCGGCCAGCAGTGCCAGGAGTGCCAGGCGCAGCGACATACGGACCTCCGGGTCGGGTCGGCAACCTCGCCGACAGGTATTAATGTATCTCCATACATACTTGCGTCAACAGTTTCCGGCAAAGTCGACCGGACCGCCCCGCTCGCCCGGGCTGCCGCGTCTTCTGTGCGCGGCAGCCCGCGAGTCCGTCTGCCCGCATCGGCGCACCGGACGTGATTCCGGAGACCGCGAGGACGGCACGGCTAACGCGCGTCACTTCGCCCGCGGACGTTCCGATCCGGCTCCCGGCACTCGACTACGGCTGGTCGCGACCGCGCCCCATCGGTCGGTGACGACTGGTCAGCCCAGCTTCGCGACGATGTCGGCCACCTGTGCGGGCATCGACAGGAATGGCGAGTGCGAGGAGTCGAGCGCTACCACGGAGGTCGGGTTGTCCGGGAAGGCGGCGTCCGCGTCACGGATGAACCTCTGTTGGAGGGCGGGCCGAACTGCCATGTCCTGCGCACAGGTGATGTAGGTGCGGGGCACCCACCCCCAGCCGTCGCGGGTCACGGCGGTGGCTCCGAGCGCGATACCGAGCGGGGCGTCGGGGGTCAGCAGGCCGAGCGCGGCGTCGGCGACGGCCGGGTC
The DNA here is from genome assembly GCF_044747345.1 of Streptomyces sp. NPDC090088. Classification (NCBI taxonomy): domain Bacteria; kingdom Bacillati; phylum Actinomycetota; class Actinomycetes; order Kitasatosporales; family Streptomycetaceae; genus Streptomyces; species Streptomyces sp. NPDC090088. The sequence continues at coordinate 254,180 of NZ_JBIVDZ010000010.1, forward strand.
GACGTCGCCGAAGAACGCGTCGCGCAGTTGCCGGCGGTAGTCGGGATCGTCGGAGGCGAGGTCGAGGCGCAGGGCGCCGATCACGGCGGGGTCGGCCCGGACGGACGGAGCGACCAGTTCGCCCTCGTTCTCGGGCATCTGGACGTAGGCGAGGGCGGGGGCGTCTGACGCCGGCATGAAGGCGCTGAGGTACACCGCGTGCGCCACGAGTTCGGGCACGAGCTGCGCGGCCCGGGTGAGCACGGTGCCGCCCATGCTGTGGGCCACCACCGTCACCGGGCCGCCGCGGCCTGCCTCCTTGATCTGCGAGACGAGCAGATCGCCGGCCTGATCGAGATCCACCGTGGCCACGGGGGACACCTCGGCCGCCAGAGCCTCAGGAGCGAGCGGGCGTCTGGTGAGGCACTGCGGTCTGACGGCGCGAAGCCCGTGTCCCGCCATGTCCACCGCTGCCGCGGGGCGGCCCATGGCAGCCACGCGGGAGATGACCTCACTCCAGCACCACGACCCGTGCCAGTAGCCGTGTACGAAGATCAGGGGTGTGGAACCAGCGGCCATGGTGACTCCTGGGCGTCGAGGAGAGGTGCGTCGAGACGAGGTGCGGAGGATTCGACCGGATCCGACTGGCGCGGGCCATACGATTTCCGCCTGGCAGAAGAACTCGTCGCTCGGATGTCCCCGCCGGGAACGCTCGACAGGCCCAAGCCTGACGCGGCACCCGCGCCGACGCGTGGTCGGTCGGGGCCGGGCCATCAGCGCTCCTGCTCCTGCTCCTGGTCCGGCTTCTGGTGGTCGATACCGGTGGTGCGGAACCGGCTGCGGTAGCTGCCTGGTGAGACTCCGAGGTTGCGGCGGAAGATCCGTCTCATCGTCTCCGGGGAGCCGAAGCCGACATGCCGTGCGACGAACTCCTGGCTTTCGTCGCCGGTCACCAGCAGAAGCTTGGCCGCCTCCAGCCGGGTGTGTTCCACGTAGCGGGCCGGTGTCATGCCTACCTCGTCGTGGAACATCCGCGCCAGGTGGCGTTCGCTCACGGCGGCGCGAGCGGCCATGGCGGTGGTCGAGTGGTCCGCGGCGGGTTCGAGGACCACCGCGTCCAGGATCTGGCGCAGGCCGCGTGTGGTGGGAGCGCCCGCCTGGGACCAGACGCTGAACTGGGCCTGGCCGCCCGGACGCTGAAGGAAGACGACCATCCACCGGGCGACCCTGCGGGCGACGTCGGTTCCGTAGTCGTTCTCGACGATGGCCAGGGCCAGGTCGGTGCCCGCGCTGATGCCGGCGCCGGTGACGAAGGGGCCGTCCTGGACGAAGAGGGCGTCGGGATCCACCTGGACGCGGGGGTATTCCCGGGCGAGCCGTGCGCAGTGTGCCCAGTGGGTCGTCGCTCGGCGTCCGTCCAGCATCCCGAGGGCGGCCAGCACGAACGCCCCCGTGCAGACGGAGGCGATCCGCGACGCCCGGGGCGCCAGTTCGCGGACTGCCGTCAGGGCCTCGGAGACCGTGTCCGGGGTCAATTCCTCCGGGATGTCATGCGTACCCGGGGCGAAGGTGAAGTCGGCCGGTACACCGCCCGGTACGAAGAGGGTGTCGATGGAGTCGGGGGCGTCCGCCACCGGGATGTCGGCGCTCAGCCGGGTGAACGCGGTCGTCCCGACCGGCTGTCCTGTGGGCGAGACCAGCAGGACCCGGTAGCGGGCCCCGAAGTCGTTGGCCCGGGCGAAGATCTCCAGCGGCGCCGCCACGTCCTGCAGCGTCACCTTGTCGTACAGCACGAAGACCATCGTCCGTTCGGTGCCGTTGTCCGCCACCTCGATGCTCCGGTTCATGGTCCGTTCTCCTCCCGGGGGTGCGGGGCTTCCCCGCATGTCCGAAATTGTGGCTCGTCTGTCCGTTGCGGTCCTTGGCCCCGAACCCCTCCAAGCGCGAACGTGGAGCCGAGCAAATAGTCGAAACCATAACCGCGTCAAGACCTGACAGTTCCATTACCCCATATTGATTTCGCAGCTTCCCTAGGCCTCACCGGCAGGCCCCGGGTGGCTTTTTCTGCGTTTAGCTCACAAGGCTGCGAACGTCAATCCGGGAAATGATTTCTTCAGCTCTCGTTAATTCGCGCGAAACAAAGCGGCTGGAACCTGTTGATGTCTCACCGCGCCATAGCCGACACAATCGGCGCCGAAGGTATCCGCGGTCGATGGTGTTCTGTGAGGGCTCAGGCGGCAGCGGGGGTCGCAGAGATACGAATTTCCCCGTGCCTGGACACCTCTATCCTCTCCTGTCCTTGGTTCCTGCCCTTGGTGGGGAAACCGTCACCTGCCCCTGTTCGGGCACGAATTCCGCCGACGTGAGAACTCGGTGTCAGAGGAGTGTTTGGCCATGCGTCAGCTGGATGCTTTGTCCATCAGTATCGGCGTACTCGGCGGGGTCGCCACGTTGATGACCTCAACCGTCCTGACCGTTCCGGTCTGGGTAATTTTCATCGCCTGGGCCTCGTTCTTCATTCTCGGAGCCGGCACGGGCGGCATGGTGAGCTCGATCGCCTCGAACCTCACCGGCATCGCCATCGCCTCACTGACCCTGCTGGTCATCCACGCCCTGGGCGGTGGCACCGCCGTGGCGGCCGTCGCCGTGGGTGTCGGAAGCGCCGCCATGGTGCAGGCGTCCAAGGTCGGCCTGCTCTCGAAGATCCCGGCGATCGTGTGGGGCTTCGCCTCCACGGTGGGCACCGTGGCCGCCACCGGCCACGGCATCACCACCGCTTCCATCAACAACCCGGCGCTCGTCGCGGCGCTGTCCATGGTCCTGGGCGCTGTGTTCGGCATCGCCTCGGAGTACTGGGGAGCCGCGATGACCACACGCGCGGCCGCGGAGCCGGCCCCGGAAGGACAGTCATGAAACTGCAGCACCACCTGGGCGGCCTGGAGAACCTCGGGCCCGTCACCTACGAGCCCCGCGTCTTCGTCGAGGACTGGGAGCAGCGCATCTTCGGCATCCATGTGGCGATGATGGGCCTGAGTGCCCATCTCGGCGACGCGGTGCCCGAGTACCCCATCGAGGACGTGCCGACGGCCTTCTCGTCGGTCTGGACCTGGGCGGACCTGCGCAAGGGCGCCGAGGCGATGCACCCCTTCGCCTACTTCCAGTACCGCTACTACGAGAAGTGGCTCGGCGGCATCAGCGGATTCTTCCTCTCCCAGGGCTACGTCACGGAGGAGGAGCTGGAGGCGAAGGCCGCGGAGTACCTCCGGGATCCGGGACTCGCCCTGCCCGAGGGCGGGGACGAACGCGTCGACGACCAGGTCATCCGCTATCTGCGCGAGGGTGACTCCCCCCGCCAGGGCCCGGCCGAGTCCCCGGCCTTCGAGGTCGGTGACCGGGTGACCGTCAAGGACGTGCCGCCCACCGAACACACCCGGCTGCCGGGCAACCTGCGCGGTCGTACCGGCACCGTGGAGCGTGTCTTCGAAGGCGACTACGGCTACTTCTGCTCCACCGGCCCGGACGGCATCGGGGAACCCATGCCCGTCTACGCGGTCCGCTTCGAACCCGCCGACATCTGGGGGGAACTCGCCGAGCCCGGAGCCGTGCTCTACGGCGAGCTCTACCAGGCCTACCTCACCCACGCCACGGAGGAACAGCAGTGACCGTTCAGTTCGGATACCCCGAGGACCGCGAAGCCCGCAGTGCCGCCCGCGTACGGGCGCTGGAAGCCCTGCTCATCGAGAAGGGCGTGATCACCGACGCCACCGTCGACAAGGTGCTCGGCTACTTCGAGGCCGACATGACGCCGCTCAACGGCGCCAAGATCGTCGCCCGTGCCTGGACCGACCCGGAGTTCGCCGAACGGCTCGTGAAGGACACGCCGGCCGCCGTCGCCGAACTCGACCTTCCCATCGGCATGGACGGCGCCGAAGGCGAGCACCTGCAAGCCGTGGCCAACGTCCCCGGGGTGCACAACCTGGTGATCTGCACCCTGTGTTCCTGCTTCCCCTGGCCCGTGCTCGGCCTGCCGCCGTACTGGTACAAGGACCCGACCTTCCGTGCCCGCGCGGCCCGGGAGCCCCGTGTGGTGCTGGGGGAGATGGGCCTGGACCTCGAACCGTCCGTCGAGCTGCGGGTGTGGGACAGCAGCGGCCACTCCCGCTGGTTCGTCGTCCCGGAGCGGCCTGCCGGAACCGACGGCATGACCGAGGAGGAACTCGCGTCCCTGGTCACCACCGAATCGATGATCGGCATCGCCGCTGTTCCCGCACCTGCCGCCTGAACCGCGCCCGCATCACAGAAGCCACGACCAGAGATTGGGGATCCCCATGGAGGCTTCCGCCCCCACCACACCCCTGCACGAAAGCTGCGTCACCGACACGAACGCCCCCACCTTCGACGCCGACTGGCAGCGCCGCGCGTTCGGCGTCGCCGTCGCCCTCTCGGAGTTCGGCCACTACCCGTGGGACGCCTTCCAGCAGCAGCTCATCGCCGCCATCGGCGCATGGGAGGCCGCCCCCACGGCCGAACAGGGCAGCTGGCAGTACTACGAGCACTGGCTCGCCGCGCTCGAACAGGTACTGGTCGATCACGGTCTGGTCGCCGAGGACGAGATGCGGGCCCTGCTCGCGGCGTGACCCGCTCCGCGGCCCGGCGTATCAGGACGCCGGTTCCGTACCGCCCACCAGGGCCGCACCCGCGCATGGCTTCGGCCGGCGGGTGCGGCCCGCCCCCTCTCCGGACAACGACGGCACCGCGCGGTGCCCCCCCCCGCCAAGGACGTGAGTGTGACCACAACGACCATCACCGCCGGCCGATGGACCCGCGCAGAACGGCTGCGCATCACGGGCATCGTCGGCGTCATCACCGCCCTGCACATCATCGGATGGAGCCTGTACCTCGCCTACGCCAGTGGCCCGGCAGGCGCCGGTGCCTTCGCCGGAGCCGGGACCCTCGCCTACACCCTCGGAATGCGGCACGCCTTCGACGCCGACCACATCGCCGCCATCGACGACACCACCAGACTGATGATGCAGCGCGGGCGCAGACCCGTCGGCGTGGGCTTCTTCTTCGCCATGGGCCACTCCACCGTGGTCCTCGCCCTCGCCTTCGTCGTGGCACTCGCGGCGGGCGCCGCCGGCTCGGGCATCGACACCTTCCGTCACGTCGGCGGTCTGGTCTCGCAGGTGGTCGCCATGCTGTTCCTGCTGCTCGTCGCCGTCCTCAACCTGATGGTGCTGAACGGCGTGGTCGGCCTGTGGCGGCGCATGACGAAGGGCGGGCTCGACCAGGATGAGCTCGAACTGCAGCTGCTCAACCGCGGCCTGATGAACCGGATCCTCGGCCGCCGTGCCCGCGGGCTGATCCGTTCGTCCTGGCACATGTACCCGGTCGGCATCCTCTTCGGCCTCGGCCTGGAGACCGCCAGCGAGATCACTCTGCTCGCCCTGTCCGCCAGCGCCGCCACCCACGGCTCCGGCCTGCCCACCCTCGCCGTCCTCTCTCTCCCGCTGCTGTTCGCCGCGGGAATGAGCGCCTTCGACACGGCCGACAGCATGCTGATGACACGCCTGTACTCCTGGGCCTACCGCAGCCCCGCCCGCAGGCTCTACTACAACATCGCCACCACCGGTATGACCGTGGCCGTGGCCGCGTTCATCGCCAGTGTCTACGTCGCGGGACTCGTCGCCGACGCCACCGGAGCCGGGGGACCGATCGCCGCCTACGCCTCCCTGGCCGACCACTTCGAACTGCTCGGCTACATCGTCGTCGCCATATTCGCCCTCTCCTGGCTCTCCGCCGCGGCCATGTGGCGCTACCGCGGCCTGGGCGAGAAGTACGGCGACCGGCACGGTGCCGCCGACGAAGCGGCCCGGCGCTCCTGAACCCGTCCTGTGCGTCACCCGGTGGGCATGACCTGTCCGGAGCCGCCGCTGGGTCCGCGATGCGACACCGCCGAGGTGATGAGCCGCATGGTGTCGACGAAGGCGTCGCGGGTGTCGTGCCCGGCGTCGAGCGCGAACGCGATCGGCGCGCCGAAGTCCTGCCCGCCGAACTGCCGCTCGGCGAGCTCGTGCTGCGGATGTGAGAGGAGCCCCGGGTGGGCAACGTGCAGCACGCAGGGATCACCGTCCAGGAACTTGGCCGCACGCTGAGCGTTGGCGAGGCGCCGCCGAAGCGGCAGTGTGATCGAACCCCGGGAGATCAACCAGGCCTTGAAGCCAGAGTCGGGTCGCGTCGGACGCGCGGATCGTGCTTGTCGGGCCGGGAGGGCGGAGTGCTCGGGTGCGGCACGGTACGTCCCCGGATCAGGTGCGGCCGGTGTGTGCCCCGGCCGTCACGGTCGGGTGGCCGAAGGCAGGGAACAGCACCGCCCGGCCGAGGGCGCGGCGACCGTCGGGCCCGGGGTTGTCCGCTCGGGCCGAGCGGGGTCTCAGGCGGTGGCCTGGGGTTGTGCCGGGCTGAGGTGGTGCACGGCTGTCCGGTCGGCGTGCGGGGCGAGCAGGGCCCGCAGCTCCTTCGTCGCGATCTCGAGAAGGGCGCCGTCCCGGTCGGCGTGGAGGGTTTCGAGGACGAAGGTCACGTGGGTGGAGTCCTCGGTGACGCGGGTGCGGTGGGCGTCGCGGTGGTTCCAGTGACGGGTCAGGACCCCGGTGGTGTCGGCGTAGATGATCTCGCCCGGCCTGGGGTTCTCGACGGTGGCGGGTTCACCGAGCGGGGTGAAGGATTCGGTGCCGTCGGCATGGCGGATGTCGACGTCGCCGGTGACCTGGTCGAGGTCGAAGGCGCCGGAGGGCAGGCCGTGGCGGACGGAGACGGTGTTGTAGGAGTCGACGGCAGGGTTGATGCGCGGCAGCGTGCCCTTTTTGGCGAGGCGGCGGCCGAGCGCGTCGACGCTGGGGCGGATGCGGCGGGGGTTGGTGCCGAAGGAGCGGTAGGCGGTGTGCCAGGCCTCGATGCGGGGATCGGTCTCGTCTGCGGGCTGCCACATACCCTCGGCGAACTGTCGCTCCAGGTCCTCCAGAGCGATGGTGGTGTGGGGCCAGGGCTCGTGGCCACGCAGGCCGGTGGCGGTGACCAGGGCGATGAGCGTGTCGGGGAAGGCGTCCGCGACGGCGGGGGCGATACGGAAGGCGGGCATGATCGGGGTTTCCGTTCCTGTCTGCGTGCTGCAGGTGCTGTCGTGGCGGAGGGTCAGGACTTCCAGATACCGACGCGGTCCAGGCGGCGGCGCTGCTGGTGCGCCGCGGGCACGTCCAGGTTCTGGGCGCGTGCGGTGAGGCGGTCGGCCACACCGGTGCGGTGCTCGACGGGCTTGTGGTCGTCGTACTTGAACTTGGCCCGTGCCTCGATGATCTCCAGGCGCAGGCCACGGATACCCGGGAGCATCCGGCCGTAGGGCGGTTGGTCGACGTCGACGGGGGCGTGGTCGCCGTCGGGCTGGAAGTGGGCGAGCTGGCGGCGCAGGAGTTCGGCCTTGGCCTGCGGGTCGTCGACGATGTGAGCGCGGCAGGTGAATTGGACGGCCGTGTAGTAGCTGGTGGGGACGCCGTCGGTGGGCGGGGTGCCGGCCTTGGCGCGCCAGGGGCCGGGGATGAAGGCGTAGTCGCCGAGAACGGTGAAGAGGATGTTCGGGTCGTCCTCAATGGCTGTCCAGACCGGGTTGGGCCGGGCGAGGTGGATCAGCAGCTGGTTCTCATCGCTCGCGAAGTGGGTGGGCACTGCGACGGGCGGGTGACCGGGCGGACCGTTGACAGTGAGCTGTCCGAAGTCGTGGCCTTCGGCGATCCAGGTCTGCCATTCGGCTTCGTCGAGGCTGGTGTCCCAGGGGTGGATGAGCATGCGTCCTCCTGCGGGGGCGGTGCGCTGGCGCGGGGGTTCTGGTCAGGTCAGTGCGAGGAGGCCGACGGCGACGGCGGCGGTGCCGAGACCGACGAGCTGGCTGCGGTGGACGCGTTCGGCGAGGACGGTCCGGGCGAGCAGGACCGTGCCGGCCGGGTAGAGGGCGACGATCACGGCGACGACGGTGAGGTCCCCGCTGCGGGCCGCGAGCAGGAACAGCAGGTTCGCCACGGAGTCGAGCACGCCGGCCAGCGCGGACAGCGCGTACGCGGGCCGCTCCGAGCCCAGTCTGCGTCGGATCGCCCCCGCCGCGGCCAGGGTGATGGCAGAGGAGACCGCCCGGCCCATGATCAGCGGTGCCACCCCGCTGTCCGGCGGCGCCTGGTGCAGGAAGACCAGCTGAAGCGCGATGGCGGCGCCCGCACCGAGGGCCAGCAGCAGCGCCGTACGCGAGGGACGCGTCGCACCGGCTCCGTGCCCGGCGCTGACCAGGACGACCGCCACCAGCGCGAGCGGCAGCCCCACCAGTCCGGTGACGGCCAGACGGTCGCCCTGCAGCAGGCCCACACCGACGGGCAGCGCGGCGGAGACCAGCGCGGTCACGGGCGACAGCACGTTCATCGGGCCGATCGCCAGGGTGCGGTAGAGCAGGGCGAACGCGGCGGCGGAGGCCACGCCTGAGGCGGCGCCCCAGGCCAGGGCACCGGTGCTGAACGAGGCGCCGAGCACCGGCCACAGCAGCAGTTCGACCGCGAGAGACGCCGGAGCGGCGATCATCACGGTGCGCAGCACGTGGGCCTTGCGGGCGCCGAGGCCGCCGAGGAAGTCGGCGCACCCGTAGGCGAGTGAGCTGCCCAGGGCCAACAGCAGAGCGATCACGGCGTATCCCTTACTATCATTGGAACGACTGCACCGTACAACGGAACGACCGCTTCTTGTCAACCAACCGACCGCATAGTGCATTGCAATGACCGAGTGGAGAAGAGGGAGATCGATGGTGGAGACGGGCGCAGCCCTGCGGACGGTCGCGCACAACGTCCGGGCCGCCCGCATCCGCGCGGGCCTGTCCCTGGAGGAGCTCGGCCGCCGCGCCCAGGTCAGCAAGGGGGCCCTGGTTGCCCTGGAGAAGGCCCAGGGCAACCCGAACCTGGCCACGCTGGTCCGGCTGGCCGACACCCTCGGCATCTCGGTGTCCGCCCTGATGCAGGGACCGTCGGAAGGCCGCGTGCGGGTGGCGACCGCGGACGCGGTGGTACCGCTGTGGACCGGGGAACGCGGCAGTGAGGCCCGGCTCATGCTGACGACCTCGGGCCCGGCCCCCGTCGAGGTCTGGCGCTGGCGACTGGAACCCGGCGAGGAGTATCCCAGCCACCCCCACCAGGCCGGAGTCACGGAAACCGTCAGCGTCACCTCCGGCCGGATGACCCTGGTGGTCGACGGCACCGAACACACCCTGGAAGCCGGCCAGACCGCCACGTTCGACGGAGACGCCGCGCACACCTACCGCGGTGCCGGCACCGATACCTGCGACCTGATCATGACCGTCCACCTGCCGCCCGGTCCCCCTGCGACAACCTGACCGCTCGGCGTACGTCGAACAGGTCGCCGATCTGGTCGTCCTGCGGGGCGGCGAACAGGACCGGGGAATAGGTGAGGGGGCGGGGCGGGAGGGAGCATGGGGTCCTGGACGTCGTCGCGGGGCGGCGGCCGGTACGGTGTGGCGGGGTCAGGCCGTTTCGCCGGCGTCGGCGAGCAGGGTGCTGCCGGTCATGAAGGCCGAGAGGTCGCTCGCGCAGAACAGCACCACACGGGCGATGTCGTCGGGCACGCCCAGCCGGCCGAGCGGGCCCGGCTGCATCACGGACTTGAAGGTCTCCGCGTCCATCGGGACGCCGGCGGCCGCGGCCGCCGCCAGGTTTCCCTCGGTCGGCACGAACGTCGGCGCGACCCCCAGCACCCGCACCCCGAACGGAGCGAACTCCAGGGCAAGTTGACGGGTCAGGCCACGCGCGGCGTGCTTGGACCCGACATATGCGGCGAGCCCGGGGCCGACGCCCCGGAACCCTGCGGTGGAGACGACGTTGACGATGACGCCTCCGTGCCCGGCTTCGCTCATCCGGCGTGCGGCCTCCCGGGAGCCCAGGAAGACACCGCGCGCGTTCACGGCGAACACCTCGTCCCAGGTCTTCTCGGGCATCTCCAGCGCGGGAACGGCGGGGAAGATCCCGGCGTTGTTGACCCAGACGTCGAGCCCCCCGAGTTCCCGGACCGCGAGGTCGGCGGCCTGGACGACGCTCTCCGCGTCCGTGACGTTCAGCTGCGCGGCGAGCGCCCGGCCCTGACCGCGGCAGCCGAGGTCCCCGGCGACGGCGGTGGCGAGTTCGGCGTCGATGTCCGCGATGAGCACGTCCGCGCCCGCCTCCACCAGACGTTCGGCGATGGCCCGGCCCAGGCCGCGGGCCGCGCCGGTCACCACGGCACGCCGCCCGGACAGTGAGATCAGCTCGGTGAGGGAGCGGGACGAGACGTCGGGTACGGGTATCTGCACGGTGAGTCCTTCCGGTGGAGAGGCGGTGAGAATGCGGTTGCGGCGGGTGGTCCCGCCCGGACGGGCCAGGTTGGGCAGGCTGGGGCGGGGATGCCGCTCGAACGTCTCCAGGACGGCCTCGGCCAGGCTGAGCTTCGGCTCCTGGCGCCCCCTCGTAGTCGTCTCAGGCCGAGTTCGACGGTTGTCTCGATCACGCACCGGTAGCGGGCCGGGCCGGCCCGCTGGATCAGCCCCGGGAGTGGCTCGATCCGCGCCCACTCGACACCGACGCGACAGACGGCGAGGCCGGCGTCGGCGAGCGGCCGCGTGTCTCGCGGTACCGGTGGTAGCGGTCGCAGGAATCACCGCAGCGGTCCATCCCGGAGAAACCCGGAGCGAATGCGGCATGTCGGCTGCCTTCCTGGGTGTTGACCGTGATGGGCCTGCAGGTGATGAACCGCCGTACCAACATCTACCAGGTGGTTTGTTTTCGCTGGAAAATAGACCGCACGCGGGCGATCGGGAAGGCATTCGTTCGACTTCGTAACCAGAGCGTTACATGTCGTCGGGTGGGGTGTCGTGTCGAACGGGCGTGGCATGCACATCTGGGCGGCCAGGGGCTTGGCCCGACGCGCGTCATGTCAGATGAGGGGTCAGCGGGGTCCGGAGCCTTTGAGACCGGGCTGGACGGCGTCGGAGTCCGCAGGCTGATGGGCGCCCGTGTCCAGTGCCGTGATCGCCTCCACTTCGTGCGGGGCGAGCGTGAAGTCGAAGATGTCGATGTTGCCCTTGATGCGTTCGGTGTTGCCGGACTTGGGGACGGCCGAGAGGCCGAGTTCGATGTGCCAGCGCAGGACGATCTGGCCGGCGGTCCTGCCGTACTTCGCGGCCAGACCGGTGATCACGGGATGGACGAGCAGATCGGTGCCTTTGCCCAGTGGACTCCACGACTGCGTCAGGATGCCGTGGCCTCGGTGGTATTGGCGCAGTCCGGCCTGAGCGGTCAGGGGCGAGAGCTGGATCTGGTTGACCGCGGGCACGGTGCCGGTCTCGTCGATGAGCCGGTCGAGGTGGGACGGCTTGAAGTTGGACACCCCGATCGCCCGCGCGTGTCCGTCGGCCAGCGCCTTGGCGAACGCCCGCCAGGTGGGGACGTACAGGTCCTGTGCGGGGAGCGGCCAGTGGATGAGGAAGAGGTCGACGTAGTCGAGGCCGAGTTCGGCGAGGGAGGCGTCGAGGGCGCGCAGCGCGTGGTCGTAGCCGTGGCTGACGCCATGCAGTTTGGTGGTGACGAAGACGTCCTGTCGGTCGAGGCCGGATTCCCGGATCCCACGCCCCACGGCGTCCTCGTTGCCGTATACGGCGGCGGTGTCGATGAGGCGGTAGCCGTCGGTGAGGGCCGCGGAGACTGCGTGCTGTGCGTCGGTGCCCTTCAATGGCCAGGTTCCCAGGCCGAGTTGTGGCATGGTGACGCCGTTGTTCAGGGTGAGGACAGGGGATGCGGCACTTGTCATGGCGATTCGGCTTCCTGGTGCGTGGGAGGTGGCGGGGGAGGCCTCAGTTCGGGTAGAGGCCGCCGTCGAGAGTGATCACCTTGTTGGTGAGATAGGCGTTCGTCAGCATGGAGACGGCCATGTCGGCGACTTCGCGGGGTTCGCCCAGGCGGCCGACGGGGATGGGTGCGGGGAGTTTCCCGTCCTCGCCGGTGCCGGCGGGCAGGATGCGGGTGCCGCCGATGAGCGCCGGCGCCAGCGCGTTGACCGTGACGCCGTCACCGGCCGTGCTCGCGGCGAGGGAGTGCGTGAGGCCGTGCAGGGCTGCTTTGCTCGCGGCGTAGTGCGGGCCGATGATGCCGCCGTTTAGGGCAGCGACCGATGACACGAACAGGATGCGTCCCCAGTGGCGTTCTGTCATGTCCGGGATGACCGCCTGTGCCAGCAGGAACGGTGCGCGGACATTGACGGCCATGGTCACGTCCCAGGTGTCGGCATCGAGATCGCGCCAGGCGGTCCGCGCGCCGATCCCGGCCCCGGCGAAGAGCACGTCGACCGGGCCGAACAGACGCTTGCTGTCCGCGACCAGGGCGACCGCGGCCTCAGGGTCGGCCAGGTCGGCCTGCAGTACGGCTGCCCTTCCCGCGCCGTGGTGGGAGTTGATGGCCTCCGCGGTTGCCTCGGCGTCCTCGCGGTGGCCGCTGCAGGCGAGGGCGATCCGGGCTCCCGCCTCGGCCAGGCGCAGGGCGGTGGCCGATCCGATGCCGCCGGAGGCGCCGGTGACCAGGGCTGTGCGGCCGGCGAGCGGTGCTTGCCGGAAGTCGTCGTTCATTGGTCTTTCCTCACATCGTGCAGCACGGCGCGGGGAGCCGGTCGGCCCGTGGTCGGCCCATCTTCCGCTCGCTCCCGCGCCCCCTTTGCAACGCTTCGGTTACATTGCCATCCTGGGGTGCCTCGAACACGTTGTCAACCGAAGCGTTACATTGGTGGCTATGCCGTACGACTCCGATGCCACGAAAGCCCGTATCTTCGATGCCGCGGTCGCCGAGTTCGCCGAGGTGGGGATCGGTGGCGCGCGCATGGAGCGGATCGCGGAACGGGCGCAGGCCAACAAGTCGCTGATCTACCGCTACTTCGGCAGTAAGGAGCAACTGTTCGCGGTCGTCCTCATGAGTGAGCTCAGGAAGCTCGCCGAAGCCGTCTCGATCGACCCTGACCGCGTCGCCGAATACGTGGGTGAGCTCTTCGACTACCACGTGGCCCATCCGGACCTGATCCGTCTCATGGTGGCCGAGGGGTTCAGGTACGGCGCCTCGGACGTACCGGACCAGCAGTCTCGCACCGCCTATTACCAGAGCAAGACCGAAGCCATCCGTGCGGCCCAGGAGTTGGGGGTTGTGGCCGACTCCCTTGATGCCCGCAGCCTGGTCCTCGCGCTGCTTGGCCTCGTCGGCTGGTACTTCGCCGCGCCGCAGATCTCCCGCATGGTCATGGACGGTGATCCCTACGACCCTGCCGTACTCGCCGCGCACCGCGCGGCGCTGACCGAGGCTGCGCGCCGGATCGTCGCCTAGTGCTGCGTTTCTTGAACGGTGTACCCATATCGGCGTCGTAGTCGGCGGGTTGGCGGTGCGGGTCTGCTCCGGACTCGGGCGGCATGGGAGTTGAGCTGTCTGGTTGGGAGGGCGATGGAGGGGGTGATGTCGTCGCGGTTGGCGAATGACTGGCCGACTGGACCTCAATCCTGCTAGGGCGCCTGGCTGTTGCCCTCGAACAGCAGTCGTACGAAGTCGGTGACCGGTCCGACGATGTCGAGTTCCTGGTCGAGGATCCACTGCAGCTGGAGTCCGTTGAGCACGGCTTGGAAGAGGACTGCGGCGCTCTCGGGGGAGACGCCCTGGCGGAGCGTGAAGCGTGCGGCCTCGTCCGGGAACCCGTCTGAGAACTGGGCGCGGCTGCGTTCGTAGCGGTCGACGAAGTACGTGTGCGCGGGGTGGTCCGGGCGTGAGGCCGCCGCCGCGAGCTCGATCCACAGCCGCATCAGCTCGGGGGCCTTCTGGTGGTGCCGGATCAGCTCGGCGAGGTACGAGCCGAGGCGTTCGGTGCTGTCGACCTCGTCCACGCCCTGTTGCCAGTCCTCGGAGTCGCGGTCGGCGAGCACCTCGGCGAGGAGTTCGTCCTTGTTGTGGAAGTGGTGCAGGAGGCCGGCGTGGGTGATGCCGGCCCGCTCCGCGATGTCGCGCAGGGAGGCGTTGGCGTAGCCGCGCTCGGCGAAGCTGTCGCGCGCCGCTCGTACGATCTCGGCCCTGCGGGCCGGTGTCTTCGCGTACGGCCCCCGTGCCTTTGCCTGGCCCACGGTGTGCTCACTCTCCTCGACGGCACCCAGCTCAAAAATCTACTACACGGTCGAAATTTGGCGTGTCGTCTTCGACGGCTGACTGAAGATGTAACGCTCTGATTACGAAGTTCGATCGTGCACTTCCTGGCCTTCTCGTGCAGGCCTAACGTCGAAGCGAAAGCCGACCAGTTGGTAAGAGTCGACCCCTCCCGGGGTCGGTCTCTCGATCGCGCGTTGTGGGCGCGGTGTCTCAAGTGTCCGTGGTGGTCCCCTCGTAGCGCTGGAGGAACTGCTCCACGAAGTTGAGGGCCTCGGCGTGACGGGTCGTCATGCCCATCGTGTTCTCCATCATGATGATCCGGCCGAGGGCGTTCGTCAGCATGAGCAGTACGGCCGGGGATGCTTCGGGTGGCAGTTCGACGCCGGTTTCCGTGAGTCGTCGGGTGAGGGCCGCCAGTTGTGCCTCGCGGTAGCGGTCGGCGAAGGCGGCGAGTTCGGTGCGGATCGCCTTGCGGTGGTTGGCCAGGGCGGCGAACTCCGTGGTCAGCGCGTTGCCCGGGTGGCTGGCGATCCGCCAGAGGGTGTGCAGCGGCTGTGGGCCGTCCAGCAGGCGGGTGACCCGCTCCATCTCGTGCTCGCCGCGCCGTCGCAGCATCGCGAGGAACAGGTCGTCCAGCGTGCGGAAGTAGTACAGCACCAGTGCCGGTGCCACCTCGGCCTCGCGGGCCACCCGGCGGATGCCCACGGAGGCGTAGCCCTCCTCCAGCATCAGCCGCTCGGCGACGTCGAGCAGGACCTGGCGCGTCTTGGAGTTCTCGGTGCCCATGCGGCGAGGCGCAGTCATGCCGCTCATTGTCCTTGACGGCCCGGGCTCGCGCTGTTAAACAGTTGTTCAGCGCTCGTGTTAAACACTCGTTCAGCGCGAAAGGGGGGCCACGCCGATGGCTCGCTCTACGGATACCCGCGCTCTGGGCGTCGAGGATCCACGGCTGTTGACCGGCACCTGTGTCGACGACGTACGGCCCGGCAACTTGCTGGGAGAGCCAGCCGGACGTCCGCCAGCGGGCCTGCCGAGCCCCCGGCAGCCGTACTCATCGACCGCGTAGACACGAGCGTCCCCAACGCCTCGCGTCGCCGGCCATCGCCCTGGCCGCTGTGCTCCTGCTCCTCCTCGCGCTCGCCCTGTGAGACCGCTGACGCACCGACCGGTGACCGGGCCTTCCCGCCGCTGCCACCGCCGCCCCACCACTCTCCACCTCAACCCACCCAAGGAAACGAGGTAGTCATGCCCGGACGAGTCGAAGGCAAGGTCGCCTTCATCACCGGCGCCGCTCGCGGCCAGGGCCGCAGCCATGCCGTACGGCTGGCCGAAGAAGGCGCCGACATCATCGCCGTCGACGTGTGCAAGCAGCTCGACGGCGTCACCTTTCCCATGTCTACGCCCGAGGACCTGGAAGAGACCGTCAACCAGGTGCAGAAGCTCGGGCGGCGCATCCACGCCGTGCAGGCGGACGTCCGCGACCACGACGCACTCAAGACCGCCGTGGACGACGGTGTCGCCGAATTCGGCCGTCTGGACATCGTCGTGGCCAACGCGGGCCTCGGCAGCGACGGAGCCACGCTCGACGCCATGGGGGAGAAGACCTGGCGCGACATGATCGACGTCAACCTGACCGGCGTGTGGCTGTCCACCAAGGTGTCCACCCCGCACATCGTCGCGGGCGGCCGGGGCGGCTCGGTCGTCCTGACCAGCTCGGTCGGCGGCCTCAAGGGCTACGCCAACATCGGCCACTACATCGCCGCCAAGCACGGCGTGGTGGGCCTGATGCGCACGCTGGCGGGGGAGCTGGGGCCGCACGGCATCCGGGTCAACACGCTGCACCCCACCCAGGTGAACACGCCGATGGTGATGCACGAGGGCACCTACCGGATGTTCCGCCCCGACCTGGAGAACCCCACCGCCGACGACTTCGCGGCGGTCTCCCAGAGCATGCACGTGCTGCCCACCCCGTGGGTGGAGGCGCTGGACATCAGCAACGCCGTGCTCTTCCTCGCCTCTGACGAGTCCCGTTTCGTCACCGGCGTCACCCTGCCGATCGACGCCGGCGCCCTGCTCAAGTAGGAGGCGTGTACGTGACTACCGCAGACACGATCTACTGGGACCCCTTCGACCCCGCCCTCGCCCGCGACCCCTACCCCCTCTACGCACGGCTGCGCGAGGAAGCGCCCCTTTACTACAACGACCGGCACGACTTCTATGCCGTCAGCCGCCACTCCGACGTCCAGCGCGGCCTCGCGGACTGGCAGACCTACTCGTCCGCCCGCGGCGACATCCTCGAAATCATCCAGGCGGACATCGAACTCCCGCCCGGCACCCTCATCTTCGAGGACCCGCCCGTCCACGACATCCACCGCCGCCTGCTCGCCCGGGTGTTCACCCCGCGCCGGATCGCCACCCTGGAGCCCCGCGTACGGGCCTTCTGCCGGCGCGCGCTCGAACCGGTCGCCGGCGCCGAGCGGTTCGACCTCGTCGAGGCGGTCGGCGCCGAGATGCCGATGCGGGTGATCGGCATGCTGCTGGGCATACCGGAGGCCGACCAGCCCGCCATCCGCGACTACACCGACGACACGCTCGGCACCGAGGGCGGCGGAAGGATCAACCACGAGGACATCCTCAGCACGGACGCCTTCAAGGACTACATCGAGTGGCGCAAGCAGCACCCGTCCGACGACCTCATGACCGAGCTGATGACCGCCGGGTTCGAGGACGAGAACGGCGTCACCCGCACCCTCACCGACGAGGAGGTCCTGACCTACTGCTCGGTGGTCGCCGGGGCCGGCAACGAGACGACCGGCCGGCTCATCGGCTGGTTCGGTGCCCTGATGGCCCGCTACCCGGAGGCGCGCCGCGAGCTGGCGGCCGACCCCTCGCTCGTCCCCAACGCCATCGAGGAGATCCTGCGTTTCGAGCCGACCGGACCGTTCACCGCGCGCCACGTCACCAAGGACGTCGAGCTGTACGACCGCACGGTCCCGGCCGGCAGCGCCATCCTGTTCATCCAGGCTGCCGCCAACCGTGACCCCCGGCGCTTCGACGACCCGGACCGCTTCGACATCCACCGGGTCACCCAGCACATGAGCTTCGGCGTCGGCGCCCACTACTGCCTGGGCGCCGCGCTGGCCCGGCTGGAGGGCAGGATCGCCGCCGAGGAGATCCTCGCGCGGTTCCCCGGCTGGGACGTGGACTGGGACCACGCCGAACTGGCCCAGACCTCGACCGTCCGCGGCTGGAAGACCCTGCCGCTCGTCATCGAGGGAGCCCGGTGATGACCGAACGGTGGACGGTCGCCGTCGACAAACGGGTCTGCGTCCGGACCGGGCTGTGCGCGGCCTCCGCACCCGAGGAGTTCGAACTCGACGAGAGCGGCCAGGGCCGCGCCCGGTCCGGGACCCTCCCGGCCTCCGAACTGGTCCTGGAAGTCGCCGAGTCCTGTCCGATCGAGGCCATCGGCATCACGAGGACGGAGAACGGCGAGCGAATCTTCCCGCCTCGAACCGTCTAATGCTGGATTCCTCCCTCGCTTAGGTCCTATGTCCTTGTTGCGGGGCAGTTCAGATGCGCGGGGCGGATGCTGGACGGTGGTGTTCCGGGCACGGTCAGGTTCATTCGCCGGTGGCATGCCTGTTCGGTCGGGTGTGGATGTGCCAGGCGGGGCTACCTGCGAGGTGCTCTCGGCCCGGGCGAGGTCGTACCCCTTTACCGGGTGAACCATCGCACCGTGCCGGACGTTGGCGTCCGGCACGGTGCGATGGATGGGGCCGAGTGGGCCGCGCGTGGTCAGTTCGTCGCACCGGTGGGTGTCCGGTCCGGCACTGGTCCGGATGGTCCGGAGGGCATTCGTGCGGCGGTCAGCCGGCGCGTGAGACGTTCGCCCTCGACGTCCACGTCTGGGAGTGTCCGCCGGAGGAAGCTGGGCAGCCACCAGGCCCGCTCGCCGAGGATCGCCATGACGGCGGGCACCAACGCCATGCGGACGACGAACGCGTCCAGCAGCACGCCAATGCCCAACGCGAAGCCCATGCCCTTGGTGACCTGAAGGTCCGCGAAGAGGAAGGAGCCGAAGACCGCGATCATGATGAGGGCGGCGGCGGTGACCACCTTCGCACTGTGCCCGAAGCCTCGGACCATCGCGTCGGTCGGGGCGGCGCCGTGCGCGTACTCCTCGCGCATCCGCGAGACCAGGAACACCTCGTAGTCCATCGCCAGGCCGAACAGGATGCCCACCAGCAGTATGGGCAGGAAGCTCAGCACCGGCCCGGTGGACTTGATGCCGAGCAGGCCGGACAGCCAGCCCCACTGGAAGACCGCGACCATCGAACCGAGCGACGCCCCGACCGAGAACAGGAAGCCGAGCGCCGCCTTCACGGGCACGGCGATCGCCCGGAAGACCACCACCAGCAGGAGCAGGGCCAGGCCCATCACCAGCAGGCAGTAGACCGGCAGGGCGGCGGAGAGCTTGTCGGCGACGTCGATGTTGACCGCCGTCGAACCGGTCACGTCGATCCGCGTGCCGGTACGCTCCTGGACCGCGCCGCGGGCGTCCCGGATCTCCGTCAGCACCCGCTTGGTGTTCTCGGTCGCCGGGCCGTCGGCCGGGGTGACCGTCACCAGCGCTGCGGCACCGGACCGCGAGGTGACCGCGGGGGCCACCGACGTGACGCCGGGCAGCTTCCGCACGGTGGTGGAGATCTCGCCGGCGGCGGCTCCCACCTGACTACCCGTGCCCTGCACCAGGACGACCAGCTTGCCGCTGTAACCCGGGCCGAAGCCCTCGTCGACGAGTTTCTGGGCACGGGCCGCCGAGGTGTCCGGGTCCTTCCCGCCGCCGAGGCCGAGCTGCAGATCGGTGACCGGCACGGTCAGCAGGCCCAGTCCCAGGACGCTCACGGTCAGAACGGTCCAGCGACGCCGTGCCGCCAGCGCCGCCCAGCGGGTGCCCGCGGTCGGCCTGCCGGAGGCCTTCTGGCGGGACCGCTCGGCGGAGCGACGCAGCACGGGCACCCTGCTGGCCACGATCCGCCGGCCCAGCAGACCCAGCACCGCCGGCAGCAGGGTGACCGCGATCACCACGGAGACGGCCACCGTGGCGGCCGCGCCCAGGCCCATGACCGTGAGGAAGGGAATGTCCACCACGGCCAGCGCGGCCAGCGCGATCAGAACCGTGGCACCGGCGAAGACCACCGCTCCGCCCGCCGTGCCGGTGGCGAGCCCGGCGGACTCCTCCGGATCCATTCCGTCGCGGACCTGGGTCTGGTGCCGGGAGACGATGAACAGCGCGTAGTCGATGCCGACGGCCATGCCCAGCATCACCGCGAGGACGATCGACGTACTGTCCATGGTGACCACGCTGGTCATGGCCATCAGGCCGAGCACACCGACGGCGACACCGACGAGTGCGGTGGCCATCGGCACGACTGCTGTCCGCAGCGAACGGAAGACGAAGATCAGAATGGCCAGGGCGATCACCATGCCGGCTGCCTCACCGGGGCCGAACGCCTGCACTGCGGTGCCGGGGAAGGCGTCACCGCCCAGCTCCACGGTCAGCCCAACACCCCGGGCCTGCTCCGCCACCTTCCCCATCCGGGCCTGGGTGGCCTCGGCGATCTTGTCCGTCTTCTCCACGGCGAAGGTGAGCTGGACGATGCCAGTGCGCCCGTCGGGCGAGACCGTCCCGGTGCGTACCGAGGGCGCGGTCGCCGACCGCACACCCGGCACGCCCTCGGCCGCGGCGACGGCCTTCCTCACGGCCGCTGCGGGAGCGCCCGCCGTGACCTTCGCCCCGGCCGGTGCCTGGAGCACCATCGTCCCGGCGAGGTGGTCGTCGGTCGGGAAGTTGCTCTGCATGACGTCCAGCGCGCGCTGCGCCTCGGTGCCGGGAATGGTGGTGGATGACGTGAACGGCTTCATCAGCCCCACCGCCGCCGCCACGGCCGCGAGCAGCACGGCCAACCAGGCGGCGAGAACGATCCCTTTGCGGCGATAGGAGAAACGGCCGAGCCGGTACAAGAGCGTGGACACGCACAGACTCCCGAAGGACGGGGAAAGGAGGGAAGGTCTCCACGCTAGGAGCGCCCCGAGCCCGGTCCCCATGAAAAGCTGCCAGTCGGTTGAGATTCACATGCAACTCCCATGGAGGCGCCCCGGCAGGATCGGACATGATCGAGGAGAGCCGCACGGCGGGAACCGATGAGAGACGCAGGACAGGACAGGAACGCCGGATGGCTGACGAACCCCCCGTGACCCCGCCCCCCGCGGCTTCCGGCACCGCCGAAGCCGTCCGGGGCCGGCTGCTGGTGGTCGACGACGAACCGGCCATCCTCGACACCGTCGGCCGGTTCCTGGGGTTCATCGGCTACGAGGTGCGTACGGCGGCCACCGTGCACGAGGCTCTGGCCACCGCCCGCGACTTCCTGCCCGATCTGATCCTGCTGGACGTGATGCTGCCGGACGGCGACGGTTTCGAGGTGATGCGGCGCCTGCGCGCGGACGGACTGCCCCATGGGATCGTCTTCCTCACCGCCCGCGACACCCGCAAGGACGTCGTCAGAGGACTGACCGAGGGCGGTGACGACTACATCACCAAACCCTTCGGCCTCGACGAGGTTGCCGCCCGCGTCAGCGCCGTGCTCCGCCGCACCCGCAGCGCTCCGGCCACCGATCCTGTACTGCGTGTCGCCGACCTCGAACTCGACACCGCCCGCCACGTGGTGTCCCGCGCAGGCACGACAGTCGACCTCTCGCCCACCGAGTTCCGCCTGCTGCGCTACCTCATGCTGCACAGCGGCCGGGTCGTACCGCGCGCCCGGCTCCTGGAGCACGTCTGGTCCTACAACTTCAACGGCGACGACACGGTGGTCGCGACCTACATCAGCTATCTGCGCCGCAAGATCGACGCCCTGGGGCCCGGTCTGATCCACACCCGGCGAGGTGTCGGCTACAGCATCGGGGAACTCGGGTGAGCGGGCGCGTCCGCCGCTGGCCGCTACGGACTCGCATCAGCGCGCTGGTCACCGCCCTGTGCGCGGCCGCCATCGCCGCCGTCGCGCTGACCTGGCTGGCGAGCGGCACCGACCCGGTGGCGATCGTGACCGCAGAACTGCTGGGGCTGTGCACGGTGGCACTGGCGACCACGGCTCTCGTGCGCCGTGAGCTACGACCCCTGGAACGGGCCGCCGCCATGGCCGACGCCGTCGCGGCCGGAGACCTGGTCCAGCATCTGCCCGAGGCTGTGACCTCACCCACCACCGAGGTCGGCCGCCTCGCCACCGCCTTGAACGGGATGGTCGATCAGGTCCGGGCTGCCCTGTCTGCCCGGGAGCGGTCGGAGGACCGGATGCGCCAGTTCGTCGCCGACGCCTCCCACGAACTGCGGACCCCTTTGCAGTCCCTGCGCGGCTACGCAGAGCTCTACCAGCGTGGTGCCCTGCCGGACACGGCGGCCGTCGACGAGGCGATGGCCCGTGTCCTGTCCGAAACCCAGCGCATGACCCGCCTGGTCGAGGCACTCCTCATGCTCGCCCGCTTCGACGAGGAGGACCCGGCGGACCTGGAACCCGTGGACCTGAGCCGACTGGTCGCCGAATCCTGCCGGGACGCCGCCGTCGCCGACATGGAGCGACGCTTGGAGACCCACGTCGAACCGGGAGCCCTGGTACTGGGCGACGACGCCCAACTGCGCGGCCTGCTGGGCAATCTGCTGGTCAACGTCCGGATGCACACCCCGCCCGGCACGCACTGCGCGGTCGGACTGACGGTGTCCGGCGACGAGGCGAGACTACGAGTCCAGGACGCCGGCCCGGGCATCCCCGGACCCGCCCTGCCGCATGTTTTCGACCGCTTCTACCGAGCTGACAAGGGTCGCAGCCGCGCCAGCGGTGGCAGCGGTCTGGGACTGTCCATCGTCGCCGCCATCGCCGAGGCTCACCATGCCCACGTGGAGCTGGACAGCACACCGGGCAAGGGCACCAGCGTCGAGGTCGTGTTCCCGCTGCTGTGGGAGACACCGCCCGCCGTGGTCTGACGGGCGGACGGCGGGTCTGGCGGCCCGACGGGTTCCCAGCCTGTTCCCGAAAGATACATGCATCGAGGAGGACGAACGCGCCGCGGTCGACGACGGCCAATCCGCCATCGACGCGCTCCTCGCCCGGCTCATCGACATCCCCACACCCGCAGGCCCCACACCACGGGAACTCGGCCTCCCCCACCATCACCATGCTGCCAATCGTCGAGGTCCGCCAAGGCAAACAGGAGTGACTGGTTCTAAGGCCCGTTTCATCACCAGGCCTGGACCGCGACGACGCACCTGCGTCGGGCGGCGACTGGCTACCCATCCACCGACTTGTTGCGCGTCTCCGAGGATGCGCTGCCGGCGACCGCCGTCATTACCCTGCCAAGATCACCAACAGAGTCACGGGATTGACCCTAGTTGCCGTAGTAGGCATCAGGGCCGTGCTTGCGGGTGTAGTGGCGGGCCAGGAGGTGTGCGGGGGGTGGGGCCGTCGGGGAGAGGGCGAGGGTGCTGAGGGCGATGTCGGCCACGGCCTCGCAGATGATGGCGTGTTCCAGGGACTTCTGGGCGGTGGCGCCCCAGGTGAAGGGGCCGTGGCCCGCGACGAGGGCGGCCGGGACCTCGGCCGCCCTCCGGTCGTCGCTCTCCAGCATGTCGACGATCACGCGGCCGGTGTTGTACTCGTAGTCCTTCGCGCACTGGTCGGCGGTGAGATCCGGGGTGCACAGGACGGGCCCGTTGAAGGTGTCGGCGTGGGTGGTGCCCAGGACCGGTATGTCACGGCGAGCTTGGGCGAAGGCCACCGCGTGGGTGGAGTGGGTGTGGGTGACCCCGCCGACGGACGGGAACGCCAGGTAGAGGCAGCGGTGGGCCTCGGTGTCGGTGGAGGGGCGCAGGCCGCCGTCGACCACCGCGCCGTCGGACAGCCGGACGGTCACCAGGTGGTCGATCGTGAGGTCCTCGTAGGGCACGCCGGAGGGCTTGATGACGAAGACTCCCGCCTCGCGGTCGATGCCGCTCGCATTGCCCCAGGTCAGCGTCGCCAGTCCGACCTGGGGGATGGCCAGGTTGGCGTCCAGTACCTCTTGCCGCAGGCCGTCACGGACTCGCGCGGTCATCGCTGGTCTCCTTGCATGTGGATCACGGGTGTCACAGGGCTTGGGCGAGCCGGTGGTAGGCGGCGTTCCAGCGGATCTCCTTGGCGAGCTGCCCGGTGCTGGTGGTCTCGTCGATGGTGAGCAGTTCTACGCCGGCCATGGCGGCGTAGTCGGTCAGGGTCTCGGTGTCCACGGCGGAGCTGAGCACTGTGTGGTGCGGGGCGCCGGCCAACAGCCAGCTCTCGGCGGACTCCGCGAGAGAGGGGCGTGGCTTCCACACGGCCCTGGCCACTGGCAGCCGGTGCAGGGGGCCGCCGGGGGTGACGACGTCGACGGTGTTGGCGGTCAGCCGGAAGCGGTCGCCGAGGTCGGAGAGGCCGACGACCACGGCGGGGCCCGGGGCGGCGTTGAAGACCAGGCGTACCGGGTCCTCGCGGCCGCCGATGGACAGGGGGTGGATCTCGCAGCTGGGGCGCTCGGCCGCGACCGAGGGGCAGACCTCCAGCATGTGGGCGCCGAGAATGCGGGGCTCGCCGGGGCCGAGGTGGTAGGTGTAGTCCTCCATGAAGGTGGTGCCGCCGGGGAGGCCTGCGCCCATGACCTTCATCGTGCGCAGCAGCGCCGAGGTCTTCCAGTCGCCCTCGCCGCCGAAGCCGTAGCCGTCGGCCATCAGCCGCTGGACGGCGATACCGGGCAGCTGGCGCAGGCCGCCGAGGTCCTCGAAATTGGTGGTGAAAGCGGTAAAGCCGCCCTCGGTGAGGAAGGCGCGCAGGCCGAGTTCGATGCGGGCCGCGTACAGCAGCGAGTCATGGCGGACGCCGTCGGAGCGCAGGGCGGGCACCACGTCGTACGACTCCAGGTACTCGGCGGCGAGTGTGGCCGCCGCCTTGTCCTCGACCTCGTCGACCACGGTCACCAGGTCGTTGACGGCGTAGGTGTTGACGGAGAAACCGAACCGCAGCTGGGCCTCCACCTTGTCGCCCTCGGTCACGGCCACGTCGCGCATGTTGTCGCCGAATCGCGCGAGCCGCAGGGTGCGGGAGGCATGGCGGCCGACGGCGGCGCGGGCCCAGGCGGCGATGCGCCCGACGACCCGCGGGTCGGTGGCGTGACCGGCGACGATCTTGCGGTGGACGCCGACGCGGGACTCGATGTGCCCGAACTCGCGGTCGCCGTGGGCTGCCTGGTTGAGGTTCATGAAGTCCATGTCGATGCTCGGCCAGGGCAGCGACAGGTTGCGCTGGGTGTGCAGGTGCAGCAGGGGCTGGTCCAGGGCGGTGAGTCCCGCGATCCACATCTTGGCCGGGGAGAAGGTGTGCATCCACGCGATCACCCCGACGCAGCCGCCGGAGGCGCTCGCCTCCTGGCACAGTCTGCGGATCGACTCGGCGTCGGTGAGGACCGGCTTCCACACGATCCGGACCGGGATCTTCGCGTTGCCGTCGAGCATCTCGCAGATGGCCCTGGACTGTTCGGCCACCTGGCGCAGGACGTCCTCGCCGTACAGTCCCTGACTGCCGGTGAGGAACCAGATCTCCCGCTCCGGATAGGGCGTGGTGTGGGTTTCCATGAGGATTCATGCCTTTCGGGGGAGTCCGCCGGGTTGGAGGCGGCGCTCAGACGGACGAAGCTTGGGCGCGGATGCCGCGCAGGCGGTGCATGACCTCGTTGGTGCCGCGCCCGAAGTAGTCGTGCAGCAGGCGGTACTCGGCGTAGAGGCGGTCGTAGGCGGCGACCCGGTCGGGGTCGGGCTGGTAGACGGCCGGCCGGGCCTTGCCCATGGAGCGGGCCGCGGCCCGGATGTCCGGGTGCGCGCCGGCCGCGACCGCCGCGTGCATCGCCGCGCCGAGGGCGGGGCCCTGCGCCGAGTCGATGACACCGAGGGGCAGGCGGGTGACGTCGGCGTAGATCTGCATCAGCAGGGCGTTCTTCGTCAGCCCGCCCGCGATGATCAGCTCGCGCACCGGCACCCCGGATGCCTCGAACGCCTCGATGATGGTGCGGGTGCCGAAGGCGGTGGCCTCCAACAGGGCGCGGTAGACGTCCTCGGGACGGGTGGAGAGGGTCAGTCCGACCAGGACACCGCTGAGGTCGTGGTCGACGAGCACGGAACGGTTGCCGCTCTGCCAGTCCAGGGCGATCAACCCGTGCTCGCCCACCCGCTGTTCGGCGGCCAGGGCCGTGAGGTGCTCGTGCGGGTCGCGGCCGAGCGTGGCGGCCTCCTCGGCGTACGACGCCGGGAACCCGGTGCGCGCGAACCAGCCGAAGATGTCGCCGACGCCGCTCTGTCCCGCCTCGTAGCCCCACAACCCCGGCAGGATGCCGCCGTCGACGACCCCGCACATGCCCGGCACTTCGGCCCACTGGTCGCTGCTCATCACATGGCAGGTGGAGGTGCCCATGATGGCGACCATCCGGCCCGGCTCCACCGCGGTGGCCGCGGGCGCCGTCACATGGGCGTCGACATTCCCGACGCACACGGCAATGCCTTCGGGCAGGCCCGTCCACGCCGCCGCCTCCGCCGTCAACGCACCGGCCCGGTCGCCGAGTCGACCGACCGGATGGTCCAGTTTGTCGATCACGAAGCCGGCGAAGGCGGGATTGAGCGCCGCCAGGTAGTCGACGGAGGGGTAGCGGCCGTCCTGGAGCTGACCCTTGTAACCGGCGGTGCAGGCGTTGCGGACGTACGTGTCGGACAGACGCCAGACGATCCAGTCCGCGGCCTCGATCCAGCGGTCGGTCAACTCATAGAGTTCGGGGTCCTCTTCCAGCAGTTGGAGAGCCTTGGCGAACTCCCACTCCGAGGAGATCTTCCCGCCGTACCGCGCGAGCCAGGGCTCCTTCCGTTCCTCGGCCAGTGCGGTGATGCGGTCGGCCTGGGGCTGGGCGGCGTGGTGGCGCCAGAGTTTGACGTAGGCGTGCGGGCGGCCGGCGAGCCCGGGCAGTTCGCACAGGGGGGTGCCGTCGGCGAGGACCGGCAGGACCGTGCAGGCGGTGAAGTCGGTGCCGATACCGACGACCTGCTCCGGTCGCACACCGGAGCGGGCCAGCGCCTCGGGTACGGCGATGCGCAGTACGTCGATGTAGTCGGCGGGCACCTGGAGCGCCCAGTCGGGCGGCAGCGGGGTCCCGTCGGGAAGCCGCCGGTCGAGGACGGCGTGGGTGTACGGGTGCTCGGCGGAGGCCAGCTCGGCGCCGTCGGCGACCCGGACCACCACGGCCCGCCCGGACAGCGTCCCGTAGTCGACTCCGACGACGTGGGTGTCGGTATGGGTGTGTTCGCTGGTCTTGGCGTTCACCACCGGATCGCCTTTCTGTTCGGCA
This sequence comes from Streptomyces sp. NPDC090088, assembly GCF_044747345.1. Taxonomy (NCBI): domain Bacteria; kingdom Bacillati; phylum Actinomycetota; class Actinomycetes; order Kitasatosporales; family Streptomycetaceae; genus Streptomyces; species Streptomyces sp. NPDC090088. The sequence goes on from NZ_JBIVDZ010000010.1 coordinate 280,849, forward strand.
TTCAGAGCGTTCACATGCGCGGAGAGGCCACGTTGCCCGGCGCTACCGGGTCCGCGACGCCACGGTCCTCAGTCACGGTCCGGCAGCAGCCGGATCATGTTCCAGGAGAGTGGTGCGAGCTCACAGCGGAGCACCTCGCCGTAGATGGCGGTACCCGTGGCCGGATGCGGGACGACCCGGTCGGGTTCGGTCAGGGTGTTGCGGGCGTCCGGGTCCGCGTCCGTCAGCACGCTGTGCTCGGTGACCCGGGTAACGCCGGTGCCGCGCAATGCGACCTCCAGCGGCAGCGACCGGCTCTGGCTGCGATTGACGGCGAACACGGTCACCGCTCCGCTGGTCTCGTCCAGTACCGCCGTCGCGTGCAGCAGCGGTACCTCTCCGTACTTGGCGGTTGTCTGTACGGGGCTTCGCGGATCGACCCGCAGCACTCGGCCGCGGCCGTACCGTGACGCCTGCGCGAACGGGAAGAAGGTGGTCTGCCGCCAGGCGGGGCCGCCCGGCTCGGTCATGATCGGGGCGATGACGTTGACCAGCTGGGCCAGGCAGGCGACCGAGACACGGTCGGCGTGACGCAGCAGGGCGATCAGCATCGAGCCGAAGACCACCGCGTCGGTGACCGAGTAGCTGTCCTCCAGCTGCCGCGGCGCCTCGGGCCAGTCGGGCGGGTTCTCGTCGAAGTCCTGCTGGAAGCGGGACAGGTACCAGACGTTCCACTCGTCGAAGGAGATGTTGATCTTCTTCTTGGACTTCAGCCGAGCGCCCACGTGGTCGCAGGTGGCCACCACGTTCTCGATGAACGCCTCCATGTCCACGGCCGAGGCGAGGAAGGAGTCGCGATCGCCACCGGTCTCCTCGTAGTAGGCGTGCATGGAGATGTAGTCGACGAGGTCGTAGGTGTGCTCCAGCACGGTCGACTCCCACGCGCCGAAGGTCGGCATGCTCTGGCTGGAGCTGCCGCAGGCGACCAGCTGCACATCCTTGTCGATCATGCGCATCGCGCGGGCGGTGGCGGCGGCCAGTTTGCCGTAGTCCTCGGCGCTCTTGTGGCCGATCTGCCAGGGGCCGTCCATCTCGTTGCCCAGGCACCAGAGCCTGATCCTGAACGGGTCCTTGTCGCCGTGCGCCGCGCGCAGGTCGGACAGCGCGGTGCCGGCGGGATGGTTGGCGTACTCCAGCAGTTCGACGGCTTCCGCCACCCCGCGGGTGCCGAGGTTGACCGCCATCATCGGTTCCCCGTCGTGACCGAGCTTGCGCAGGAAGCCCATGAACTCCGACAGGCCGAAGGCGTTGGTCTCGGTCGCGCGCCAGGCCAGATCGAGCCGGCGAGGCCGCAGCTCCACCGGACCGACGCTGTCCTCCCACCTGTAGCCCGAGACGAAGTTCCCGCCCGGGTAGCGGATCGTGGTCACTCCCAGCTCCCGGACCAGGTCAAGGACGTCGGTGCGCAGTCCTGCCTCGTCGGCGGTGGGATGGCCCGGTTCGTAGATGCCGGTGTAGACGCAGCGTCCCAGGTGCTCCACGAAGGAGCCGAACAGGCGCGGGTCCACCGTGCCGACCGTGAACGCGGGGTCGAGGGTGAAACGGGCGGGAGCGACGGGCGGGTGGGGCATGACGGCCTTTCGTACACAGGCGTGACGGGGGGAGGGACGGGCGTGGCGGACGGGATCAGACTCGGGCGACGACTTCGGCGAAAGTCCAGGACTCGGGCGGCAGGAGCAGGGTCGAGACCCGTTCGCCGGAGTGGATCTGCTGAAGGGGTTCCAGCGCGAGGTCGCGGGGGTCGCGGGGGTCGGCCGCGGTGAGGGTGTGCGCGGCTTTGACGTCGAAGGCGGCGAAAGCGGCGTGGGCGATGGTGAGTTCGACGGGTTCGCTGCCCCGGTTGGTGGCGAAGACCGCCGCCCGACCGCCTTCCTGGTCGTGGGTGACAGCGGTCGCCACCTGGGGGACGGCGCCGTAGGAGGGAGTCTCGAACAGAGGCGCGGAGAGCCTGGTGCGCAGGGCCTGTCCGCGGGCGGCCTGTGCGGCGGCGGCGAACGGATGGAAGATCGCCTGCTTGCTCGCACCGCCACCCGGCTCCGTGACGATCGGCGCGCTGACATTGACGAGAAGAGAGAGGCAGCCGATCTTGACTCGATCGGCGTGGTTGAGGATCCCGATGATCAAGTCACCGAGGACGACGGCGTCCAGGGCCCGGTAGGGGTCTTCGGTGATCCGGGGCGCGTGGCTGATCTCGTGGTTCTGGCCCTCGCCGACGGGCGAGGCGGTGGCTGCCGACGACCACACGTTCCACTCGTCGAGCGAGATCATCATGCGGCGTTCGGAGCCCAGTCTGGCGCTGACGGCGTCGCAGGTGTTGGTGACGTCCGTGATGAAGCGTTCCAGGCGTCGTCCGGAGGCGAGGTAGTCCCGGCGGTCGGCGGTGCCGTCGTAGTAGGCATGCATGGACATGTAGTCGGCGACGTCCAGCGTGAGCTCGGCCACCGTCGCCTCCCAGGCGCCGAAGGTCGGCATGTGACGGAACGAGGAGCCGCAGGCGACCAGTTCGATGCCGGGGTCGACCAGGCGCATGGCCTTGCCGGCCTCGGCGGCGCGGCGGCCGTACTCGGCGGCCGTGGTATGGCCGATCTGCCAGGGGCCGTCCATCTCGTTGCCCAGACACCAGGTCCGTACCGCGTGGGGGGCGGGGTTCCCGTTGGCGGCGCGCTCGCGCGCGAGGGTGGTGCCGTCGGGGAGATTGCAGTACTCGACCAGTGCGGCGGCTTCCTTCGGCCCGGCGGTGCCGAGGTTGACGGCCATCATGGGCTCGATGCCGTTTCTGCGCGTCCAGGGCAGGAACTCGTCGATGCCGACCAGGTTCGGCTCCAGGGAGCGCCAGGCGAGGTCGAGGCGGGTCGGGCGGTCGGCGACCGGACCGATGCCGTCGCGCCAGTCGTAGCCGGAGACGAAGTTGCCCCCCGGGTAGCGGACGATGCTGACGCCGAGTTCGCGGACCAGGGCGGCGACGTCGCCGCGGAAGCCGGCTTCGTCGGAGGTGGGGTGGCCGGGTTCGTAGACCCCCGAGTAGACGCAGCGGCCCATGTGTTCCACGAAGCTGCCGAAGACGCGCGGATCGATCTCGCCGACGTCGAACAGGGGATGGACGGTGAGGTGAGCGTGCTGCCGTGTGGTCACGTTCGGAGCCATTCCTTCGGCGATGGGGGGGGCGGGCAGGCGGACGGGCGCGGGTGGTCAGCGACTGCTGCCGGCGAGCAGGCCGCGGATGAAGTGGCGCTGCAGGACCATGAAGAGCAGCACGGTCGGGATGGTCGCGAAGGTGCAGGCGGCCATCAGCTGGCCCCACATGTCGGCGCTGCTGACGCCGGCCTGCGCGCCGCTGACGTTCGAGGACAGGCCCGCGAGGAGGACGGCGAGCGTCTCGTGCCGCTGGTCGTTGATGGCGACGATCGGCCAGACCAGGTCGTTGTAGATGGTGAACAGGGACAGTACGGCGAGGCCGGCGAGGGCGGGGCGCAGTACGGGGACCACCACCGACCAGAAGGCGCGCAGTGGTCCGCAGCCGTCGATCCGCGCGGCGTCCAGCAGTTCGTCGGGGATCTCGCTGATGGCCTGCCGCATCCAGAACACGCTGAAGGCGTCGACCGAGCCGGGCAGGATCAGAGCCTGGAAGGAGTTGATCCAGTTCAGCTGGCTCATCTCCAGCAGCAGCGGGATGATGAGCACCAGCGTCGGCAGCATCAGGGTGAGCAGCACCAGCCCGAACAGGGCGCTCTTGAAGGGGAAGTCGAACTTCGCGAATCCGTAGCCGGCCAGTGGGCTGAAGACGAGCAGCAGCCCGCCCTTGCCGGCGACCACGATGCCGGTGTTGAGCAGGGCGCGCAGGATCGGCGTGTTGCCGAACATCCCGGTCCAGTTGCGCCAGGTTGCCGTGGCGGGGTCGAAGCCGAGGGGGTCGTTCAGGATGCTCGTGCCCGTCTTGAATGAGGAGGCGACCATCCAGACGATCGGGAGCAGGAAGGCGACCGCGGTGAGCAGCATGCAGGCATAGCCGAGCACGGTGCGGACGAGGCGCGGGCCGGATCCGGTGGCCGGCACGGGGGCGGTGGCGTGCGCGGGAGTGGTGGCCGGCGCGGGAGTGGCGACGGCGGGCGTGCGGCGGGTCAGGATGGAGGTCATCGGCTCAGTCCTCCCGGGAGCGCAGGACACGGACCGCGACCAGTGACAGCAGGAGGACGAGGACCACCAGGAGGAAGGAGTTCGCCGCGCCCGTGCCGAGGTCGGAGGCCGAGATGTGCTGGTAGAGGTACAGGCCCGAGGTGGTCGAGGAGTTGTACGGACCGCCCTTGGTCATCATGAACGGCTCCAGGAACATCTGGGAGACACCGAGGGTGGAGATCACGAGGAAGAAGCCGACGGCGCGGCGCACGAGCGGGAGCGTGACGGAGAAGAAGGTGCGCAGCGGGCCGGCCCCGTCGAGGGCCGACGCCTCGTACACCTCCGGCGGGATGCCCTGCACCGCGGCCAGCATGATGATCAGCGCGTAGCCGCTGGTCTTCCACAGGATGAAGAGGGCGATGGCCGGCTTCGCCCAGGCGGTCGTGGTCAGCCAGCCGATCTGGGGGCCGCCGAGCGCGCCGAGTATCCGGTTCAGCAGGCCGAACTGGTCGTCGAAGATGAGGAGGAAGGCCTGGGCCATCGCGGCGAGCGGTGTCACGTAGGGCAGGACGACGACGGTGCGCAGGGCCTTCTTGAACCTGAGCCGCGAGCGGGTCAGGAGGCTGGCGACCGCGACCCCGCCGAGGGTCTGGGCGGGCACGATCAGGAGCCACATCAGCCCGGTGTTGCCGAGCGAGGACCAGAAGCCGGGGTCCCCCAGCAGGTAGCTGTAGTTCGACCAGCCCACCCAGCGCAGCGCGCCCGCGCCGTGCCAGTTGCTGAAGCTGAGCTCCAGGGCGTAGACGAGGGGGTATGCCGTGAAGGCGGCGAAGAGCAGCAGGAACGGCGCGATCAGTCCGAGTCCCCACCAGCCTTCCCGGCGGGCTCGGACCGAGCGGACGCCAGTGCGTCGGCCACGCGGTGCCGGGAGGCGGGCACCGGCCTCCGGCACCCGCGTGTTCCACGTCAGGTTCGCCATGGCGGTCAGGCCCGGTCGATGAGGTTGGTCTGGATGTCGGACGCGGACTTCTTGACGACCTCGTCGACGCTCATCTTCCCGTCCATCAGCTTCTGCAGGTTCGCGCCGAGGTACGTGGTGGCGGCCTGGTTGAACCAGGCCGGGATGCGGTATCCCGCCGGGATGGCGAGGGAGGCCTTGGTGCCGACCTCCCACAGGGACTCGTTGCCGAGGCCGGGTAGCGGCTTGAAGAGCGCGGTGGCGGAGTCGAGCGCGGACTTCACCGACGGCAGCGCGGTGTTCAGGCCGTTGGGGTAGACGCTGTTACTGCCGAACACGGCCCGGTAGCCCTCCGGGCTGTAGACCGCGTGCTCGTAGAAGAGCCAGGCCAGATCCGGGTTGGCCGCCTTGGCGGGGATGACGAAGGAGCTGCCGCCCATGACACCCGAGCGCGCCCCGCCCGGCGTCCACGCGGGCAGCTGCGTCACCCGCCATTTGCCGGTGCTCTTCTTGAAAGTGCCCTGGACCAGGAAGTTGTACCAGATCGCCCACGGGACCAGGGAGACCGTGCCGCCGTCGGCCTGCGCGATCTGGGTGGTGCCCGCGAACTTGCTGCGGGCGCCCAGGCCCTCGTCCACGACCTTCTTGATCCAGGTCAGCGCGGTCCGGAAGGCATCGGTGTCGAGCGTGAGCTTGCCCTCGGCATCGACCAGGCCGGTGCCCTGCTGCTGGTTGACCAGCATCATCAGCCACTGCGTGGCCAGGTTCGGATCCTGCTCCAGCGGGATCGGACGGGCCTTGGGGTCGCGGCCCTTGATCTCCCGGGCGGCGTCCAGCAGGGCGTCGTACGAGGTGAGCTGGGCGGGGTCGACCTTGGCGCCGGCCAGGATGTCCTCGCGGTAGTAGAGCAGGCCCGGGTCGGTGTCCCAGGGGATGCCGACCAGGCGGCCGTCGCTGGTGTTGCTGTCCAGCTTGTACTGCACGGTGTCGGCGCGGTACTTCGCCAGCTGCGAGGTGAGGTCGGTCAGGTGCTCGGCCTGGCCCAGCACGCTGCCGTCACCGAAGAACGAGCCGTCCGGTACGCCGGCACCGGAGATCAGCGCCGGGGGCAGCTTGGTGTCGATGTCGACGCCGACGAGCTTCACGGTCACGTGCGGGTACTTCTTGTTGAACGAGGGCACTACACCGCGGAACACCTTCAGGAGATCGTCGTCGCGGAACCAGAGGGTGGCGGTGCCCTTCGCGTTCGCGGGTGCGGTCGAGCCGAGGGACTTCGGGGCCGCCGAGGTGCCGGGAGCGCAGCCGCTGAGGGCGCCGGTGGCGGCGGCTCCGATCCCGGCCGCGCCGAGCAGCCGCAGCAGGGAACGGCGGGATGTACCGGCGGCAGGTGCCGCAGCTCTGCGGCTGGAACTGTTGGATGACATGCGGGTCTCCTTTGGCCGCCGCTGACCTCAGCTGGGCAGGCGGGCGTACGGGTGCGTGTGACGTGTGTTCAGTGGGGGAGTGGCCCGCGCGCAGTTCGTTGCCGCAGGGTGTGCGGCAACGAGTGCGCACGGCACGGGTACTGGCGAAGCTTCAGGGACGAAGAAGCGGCCCCGGCCAGTGCCGGAGTACGGCCCGTGCCTGCGGATTCTGCCGCCCGGGCCCGGTGGGGAGCGTCGGTCGGCTTATCAGGTTCCAACGTTGTACTCTTGCTCTGGCGGCCACGTCAATGGGCTATCGACACCTGAACGACCTCCTGCCGAAACATCCGGGCTCGGGGTGACCCGGGGGGCGGTACCTTGAGGCGGCGGGCCTGGACGGACAGCGGCCGCCGGGGCCGTGCCGAGTCACGGGCGACTGCGCCACCACGGCGACCACGACCGAGAACGAGTCCGGAGGATCAGATGGCCCAGCCCACCTTGCACGATGTCGCGGCGCGGGCAGGGGTGTCGATCAAGACGGTGTCCAACGTGCTCCGCGGCGTCGAGAACAGGGTGTCCGCCCGGACCGCCGCGCGGGTGCACCAGGCGATCGAGGAGATCGGTTACCGCCCCAACCTGTCGGCCCGCAGGTTGCGCACCGGACACTCCCAGGTGATCGCGCTGGCCGTGCCGGACCTGGGCAACCCCTATTTCGCAGAGGTTGCCACCGCGATGATCGGCGCGGCCCGGCAGGCCGGCTACACCCTGCTGATCGAGGACACCGGAGGCGAGGCGGGAGCGGAACTCGGCGCCGCCGAGCATCTGCGTGATCCGCTCATCGAAGGGGTCATCATGTCGCCGCTGGCCCTTCCTGGGGAGGCACTCGGCCAGCGCACCAGGTCCATGCCGATCGTGCTGCTGGGCGAGCGCGAGCCCGACGCCGTCTTCGGACACGTCGCGGTCGATCATGTCGCGATCGACAACGCCGCCGCCTCCCGAGCGCTCACCGGCCACCTCCTGGACCAGGGCTTCCGTCGGATCGCGGTGATCGGTCGCCAGGACCACGCCCCCCATGCCACGGCCACCGCGGTGCAGCGCCTGAAGGGGTACCGGGAAGCGCTGTCCGAGCGGGGACTGGCCTTCGACGAGGCCTTGGCCCCGGCTGTCCCCGGCGCTCACTACAGCAAAGAAGCCGGAGCCCGCGCCGCCGCCGAGATCTTCACGCGGGGCGAGCGGCCCGAGGCGCTGTACTGCTTCGCCGACGTCCTGGCCATCGGCGCCCTGCGCGCCGCCCACGACCGCGGCCTGCACGCACCGGACGACTTCGCCCTGGCCGGTTTCGACGGCATCGACGAAGGGCGTTTCACCATCCCGACCCTGACCACCGTCCGACCGGACTACGCCGGCATGGCGCGGCAGGCGGTGTCCGCCCTGGTCGAACGCATGACCTCCGACAGCACCGCCCCGCCGCGCGACATCCGCTGTGGCTGGGAGCTTGTTGTCAGGGAGAGCACCAGCACCACCCGGGCCACGCCGCCTGCGGGCTGAGTCAGACCGCGCGTGTCGCCCGTTCCGCCCAGAGGTTCGGGGCGGGTCGGGCTGGAGTGCCGCTTGCCTGGCCGAGTTCTGCGGTGGGTTGACGGCGTGGTGGACGGGCGGTGGACCGGTGCCGTTGGGCTGCGGCCGGTTGCCGGGGGTGGCCGTGTTGTCGTCATGGGCGACTGATCGGACCGGGTCGCGCAGATCTATTGACGCTCACGGGACACCTGAGTACAACGATGGAACCAAGCGTGGTGGTCGGGTGATCCTCGCCCCCGCGCCGCTTCCGGTCCGGCGCCGCGCGCTGTCGGCCGTCGTCCGCGCCCGCGGAGCGCTCCGCGAGGCCGCGCCCACCCACCCCACCCTCTGATGAGGACTCGTATGCGCCTGTCTGAACGTTCCTCTCTGCCCCGGGGGCGCGCCGCCCTGCGGTGGCTCCTCCTTCTCGTGTCCTGCGTGGCTCTGGTCGCGGTGCCCGGCGCCTCGTGGGCCGTGACCACCGGAAACGGTTCCCTGGTGTACTCACCCGCCGCCGGGAGTTCCTTCGACCCCGCCGGCACCACCTATGCGAAGATCATCGTGTTGAAGCACGGCGGCTCCAGCAACGGCCGCATCCTGGTGACCTACGACCAGCTGGTCTGGGTCAACGGCAAGCAGGTGTACCCGATCTACTCCAGTGACGACAACGGGGCGACCTGGACGCACCTGAGCGACGTGGTGCCCGGGAACACGTTCTCCACGCTGATCAAGACCTCGCAGCCGTTCCTGTACGAGGTACCCCAGGCCACCGGCGGCCTCGCTGCTGGAACGATTCTGCTGGCGGGTAACATCATGCCGTCGGACAAGTCCAGCAGCCGGCTGGTGGTCTACAAGAGCACCGATCACGGCGTGACCTGGTCCTACCTGAGCACCGTGGACAGCGGCGGACCGGCCGTCTACGACCCGAGCCCGACCTCCACCACGACCACGGTGTGGGAGCCGTCGCTCGGCCTGGACGCGGCCGGGGACCTGGTCTGCTACTTCTCGGACGAGCGGCAGAAGGCCAACGGCGTTCTGCAGGCGGTCTCCTATCACGTGTCGACGGACGGCGGAGCCACCTGGGGCGCGGAGGGCAACGTCGCCGCGATCCCGAACAGCAGCGACAGACCCGGCATGATCACGGTGACCGCGCTGCCGAACGGGAAGTACATGGCGGTCTACGAGGTCGTCAACCGTCCCTCGCAGTCACTCAACACAGCGGTCGTCTACTACAAGTTCTCCGACGACGGCATCACCTGGACCGCCAACGACCTCGGCACGCCGATCAAGCTCGCCAACGGCCGGGGCATCGGATCCTCGCCCTTCGTGAAGTGGGTCCCGGCGGGCGGTCCGAACGGCATGGTCATCGTCTCCTCGAAATGGGGACTGGACTCCTCCGGAAACATCAGCGGCGGTCAGAACTTCATGGTCAACTACAACCTCGGCCAGGGGCCATGGGAACGGCTGCCCTACGCGGTGACCTACGACGCGAGCGATACCCAGGGCGGCTACTTCGCCGGCTTCGCCCAGGCCTTCGACACCAGCGTGGACGGGAACACACTGTTCCAGGCCACCGACGTGGAGAACCGGACCACCACCTACAACGACATCCGGGTCGGATCGATCCCGCTCAACGCGCACCACTACGAGGCCGAGCGGGCCACGCTCACGCACACCACGCTGGTCTCCCAGATCGACGCGGACTCGGGCAGCAAGGTGGGCAACATCAACTACTCCGACAGCAAGGTCTCCTTCACCCATGTAAACGTCCCCACAGCCGGGACCTACACGGTCAACGTCCGTTACGACAACGGGACCGGCGCCACCAGCACCCACACTGTGAGCGTGAACGGGGGTACCGCCACCACCCTCAGCTATCCGGCCACCGTCGACTGGAACCGCTACGGCTGGGCACAGTTCACCGCGAACCTCAACGCGGGGAATAACACGATCACCTTCGGCTACAACGGCACGTACGCGGAACTCGACGCCATCGACGTCTACCAGTCGGGCGTGGCCGCGGACGGGGAGTTCAAGCTGGTCAACCGCACCAGCGGTAAGTACCTGGAGACCACGTCGGCTCTGACGACCGAAGGCGCCCCGACGGGGCAGTGGGGCGACACCGGCGACCCGACCCAGGTCTGGCGGATCGCTGCGTCCGCCTCGGGCGGCTACACACTCACCAACCTCAACAGCGCCAAGCTGCTGACCGTGAGCGGGGCGTCCACGGCGAACGGTGCCGCGGTCGTGCAGAACTCGTCCAACGGGTCCGCCTCGCAGCGATGGACCATGAACCCGACCGACTCCGGCTACGGCTACTGGACCAACGTCAACAGCGGCCGGCTCCTGGAGATTTACCAGAACTCCACGGCGGACGGCGCGATCGCCGACCAGTGGTCGAACACCGGCTACAACTGCCAGCAGTGGCGGTTGGTGAAGGAGGGCGCCCAGTAGGACCCGACGGCAGTATCAGCCGATGGCGGCGGGCCGTACGACACTCGCCGTCATCGGCCGGGGAACGGGAGAACGCCACCGTAGCCAACGCCGCCCCCGGCGGCTGGGCGGCGGGACTGGCCGCCGAGTCCGCCCGAGCACTGTGCGCGGCCGGGGTGAGCGCGCCGGTGCACTTTCAGAACGCTGATGAGTGAAGGTGGTTGCGGTGGGAGACCGCGGCTAGTGCCGTGACCACATACGTTCGCCGGGTCCTGTGCCAGCCAGAAGGGTATGGGGGGTCCGTCAGCCGATCACGTAGCGTAGCGAGGTGATCGTTGACGAGGTGGGAAGCGGCGCGGTGCGAGCCGCCCGTCGGAAGCCGTGCAGCCAGGCGGATGGGCGGGCCGCGCAGCGAGGTTCTCACCGAGGCGAGTCCTTTTCCGCGCGGCCTCCCGCCGAACCGGACATGACGGTTTCCCTGTCATCCGGCTCTCCAATGATTACGGCGTGAATGGTTTGGCAGGCCGTTCTGAGTAGATTCGGTCGTGGCAGGTATCGCATGCCACGACAGTTTTGCGACGCCGATGCAGCATGACGCGCGCCCAGTCGGAGGTCTGCCATCCGGCATGTGCGAGGTCGGCTAAGGGCTGTCCCGCAAATGATCTTCGGAGTGTGGGACACGAGGGCCGTTTCCGTGGGCGGGCGCGGCTCACCCGGCGAGGGCGAGGTTGTGCAGTCTTGCGATGCCGAGCATGGCGTGGTGCACGCCGTCGCCTTTGAGGCGGCAGTCGCGGAGGATCTGACTCGAAAATGGCCGTACGAGGGCATGGTTGATTGCCCCGGCTGTAGGGCTGGGGGTGTGGGAGGTCAAGCGGTTGCGAGGCCGGATGTATCGACCCCGAGGGCGCTTAGCTCGGCGATGAGCCGTTGCTGCCGGCGCTTGACCTGGTGCGGATGCTGTTGCCAGTGGCTGGGTCCAAGGTCCTGGTAGTCGGTGTCGTTAGTGAGCATGTGCCATGCGGCGATAACGATCTTGTGCATGACCGCGACGAGTGCGCGCTTCTTGCCCATGCGTCTGATCAGCCGGCGATAGTGGGCGTTGAGGTAGGTGCCCTTGGTGTGGGCCGCGGCGGCAGCCGCGTCGCCGAGGGCGCCCTTCAGCCAGACGTTGCCGTGCGTCGTGGTGCCTGAGTAACTTCGCCCCGCTGACTGGTTGTTTCCGGGAGCCACGCCACTCCAGCTCGCCAGAGCGGCTGCGGTGGAGAAGCGTGTCATGTCGGCGCCCGTCTCAGCGATCAGTACCTGTGAGAGGCGGGTGGAGATACCGGGGATGGTGACCAGGAGATCGCGCTGTCGGCGCAAGGGCGCGGTCTCGGCATCGATCCGCTGATCGAACGCGGCGATCTGCGTATCGATGGCGTCGATGTGGGCCAGGGCCTGAGACGTCAAGAAGGCGTGGTGGTCTTCGAAGCGGCCGGTCAGGGCCTCGCGGAGGTCCGTCATCTTCGAGCGGGCCTTCCCGACGGCCAGATCGGCCAGCACCACCGGGTCACGCTCACCGGCGATGAGTGCTTCGAACATGGCGCGGGAGGACATACTCAGCGTCTTGGTCAGCACGAGCGAGGTCTTGATGCCCGCGTCCTCGAGTACCTTCTCCAGCCGGTTCAGCGCGCGGGAACGCTCTCGGACCAGGCTGGTGCGTTGCCGGGTGAGGTCACGAAGACGACGAATGAGCGGTGGTGGCACGAAGGACGGAGAGACCAGCCCGTGCTGGGCCACCTGGGCGATCCAACGGGCGTCGGAGACGTCGGTCTTGCGGCCTGGCACCCGCTTGATGTCCCGGGCGTTGACCAGCCAGACCTCGAACCGTTCCTCAAGCAGGTAGAACACGGGTTTCCAGTAGTCCGCTGTTGCCTCCATGACCACCAGCTGGACGTCCTGCTCGGCCAGCCAGTCCGACAGCAACAGCAGTGACCTGGTCATCGTGGTGAAAGTGCGGACCTCATCCCGATAGCGTCGTGAACCCTGAGAGATCGGCCCCCGGACGCAGGCCTTCACATCGCCCTTGGACACGTCAAGTCCAGCGACTCTCTCGACCAGCACATCCATAAAGCCACCCCCTCGGAGACCGTCATCGCCAAACGACCCCGGCCTGGTGAGGGCACAGCCAACTTAAGAATCTGACTCGCGTGCTCAGAGGCAACAGTCCAGGGCGCCTGCCCCAGCCCTCGCGCCAAGCTTCCACACGGACTCAACCGCACCAAGATCCTTCGACGTCACCCAAGCCGAGGCCGCCGTCAGAATTTTCCCCAGTCAAGGACGCCGCAAAGCGGCCCGGACAGCTTCCAGGTCTTCATGCGGGCGAAGACGTGTTCGACGCGAGCGCGGACCTGCTTGTGGGACTTGTTGTGGGCCTGCTTCCAGTCGGGCAACTCCCCGCCCCTGCGGCGGCGGTGGGGCATCACGAGCCCGGTGCCCGGATAGCCGCCGTCGGCGATCACGGTGGCGCGGCCGACGGCGGCCTTCGCTCCGGACTCCTCCCACGCCTTGCAGGCGTTGCGGTTTCCGGGCAGGGGCTGGCCGACCACCACGACGAGGCGGGTGTCGGCGTCGATGACGACCTGATGGTTGGTGGAGTACCGGTAGTTCTTGGACTGCTCGGCGACGGTGTGGTCGCGGGTGGGCACCAGGGTGCCGTCCACGATGAGCACGGTGCCCTTCGCGAACCGCTTGCGGAGCTGGAGGGCAAGCAAGGGCCCAACGCGATCTATGATCCGGTCCGCCGCCGACTTGGACACCCCGAACAGCGGGGCCAGTTGGCGCATGGTCAGGTTCGTGCGCCAGTAAGCCGTGACCAGAAGAACCCTGTCCTCCAACGGCAGGCCCCACGGCCGCCCGCGCCGCGAATCCTTCGCGATCTCACGACGCACTACGGCCACCGGCTTGCCGAAACAGCGCGGGCTCAGCCCGCTGAACGGGGCTATCCAGGACGGCTTCGACGCCGTGATCACACCAGCTACATCAAGATCATCTCACCCCTGGCCAGGGGCGCCGAGGCAATACTTCAGTCGTCGCTCCCCTTCCTCCACGGGTAGCCGTAGTGATCCAAACGCTTCCGTTCGCCTATGACGAGGAGACCCCAAAAAATACCCATCGCCAAGGTCAAAAGGGCGACCTGCAGATCCACCCTTCCAATCGTCGAAGCGCAGAGGCCACCGGAAAAGACGGCGCCGGCGAGTCCGCAGAGCACCGGATGACGCAGGAACCGCCCGCGTGGCCGTATGGGAGGCCGATCGCCCGACAAATAGCGGTCGACCGCCCAAAACGCCCGTTTGAGTGCACCCAAAACCGCGCCCCCCATCTCGCTGACACTCCCTGCTGCGGCTTGGGCGATCGTAGAGGTCTGGGACCAGCGCAGTCACGAGATGGCGTTGAGTGAGCGAAGCCTCTCCTGTGCGCTGCTCCTCCGCCTCCCACCCAACGCGGATCTAGGACGAAGGGGCGCTACGCGGCTCCCGATCAGGGGTTACGGGACAGCCCTTAGCGCGCGGACGTGATGCACTTGCACGTTGCCCTTGCTTCCGCAGATCTCGCAGGTATCCGCCAGGAGCCTTGAAATGAGCTCCTTCTGTGGATAGTCCACTCGCACCGGCTGACGGTCGGAGAGTTCCGCCGTCTCTTGCCGCTGGAGTGGAATCCCACCGAACCGTGCTACCAGTGGTTTCCTGCTCTTCCGTTCGATGCGGGCCTCGAAGGCGATTCGGGGTCCGGTCGGTGTCTCGACGGTGACCTTGTATTTCGCTGTCATCTTCGACACTGTTGAACGGTGCTTGCCTGCCAGGGCCTTGAGCATCGAGGTCTCCATGACCCACCGCAAGCGGTGCAGCCGGTAGACGATCCCGAAGGTGGAGACGATTGCGTGGTCGTCGCTGTTCATCAGGGCCGGTTGCTTCGCGGGTTTCCCGTGTGCAAGGTAGGGGGAATATTTGACCTTGAGTACGTCCAGCGGGACGCGCAACGCGATCTGCCCGTTGACCGCACGACGGCTGCGGGTGACTTTGCTGCTGTTCTGCTGGGTTGTGATCTCGTAGCCGAGGAACCGCGCCGCCTGGGTGCGAGCATGGGTGATCAGCGTTTTACTCTGGGAGAGTTCCAGCCTGAGTTCATCACGCAGGAAATCTGCCAACCGCTGTTTGATCTCCTCGGCTTCGGCCTTCGGCCCGGTGAACCCGAGCAGGTGGTCATCTGCATGGCGGACATGGCGCAGCCGCCTGAAGCCCTGATCGCCTGGATCGGAGCTTGGCAAACTGTGCATCTGCTGACGCAGTCTGCGGGCTTCGGCCCGGTCACCGCGCCGGCGTGCCCTTGCCAGCACATTGGCCACCGCGAGGTATTCGAGGTCGAGTGCCCGGCGTTCCCCTCGGGCGTATTCCGGAACGAGACCTTCTCGACGAACTCGTCCAGCTTGTGCAGGTAGATGTTGGACAGGACCGGCGAGGCCACACCGCCTTGCGATGCTCCGGAGAGTTTGGCTCCCCATCTCCAGTCTTCCAGGTATCCGGCTGTCAGCATGTTGCGCACCAGCCGAAGAAAAAGCTTGTCTCGGATCTTCTCGCCAAGAATTGGGAGCAGGATCTGATGATCGAGGCTCCCGAAGCAGTCGGCAATATCACCCTCGGCAAACCAGGCAGTTCCGGTCCAGGTATGGGCCACCTCGCGCAGCGCGATGTGGCAGCCCTGATGCGGGGCGGCGAGTGGGACGGCCAGATGTTCTGGGCCGAGGTGAAGTGGCGCAAGAACGCGAGCGACCAGGGCCCCGCTTACAAGAGCTTCCCGACGGCACGAAGACCGACGCTCCGCGCTTCCTGCGCCGGGCCGAGAAGAAACTCAAGAGGGAGCAGCGTCGCCTGTCCCGCAAGGTCGAGGGATCGAAGAACAGGGACAAGGCCCGCATCAAGGTCGCCCGCGCTCACGCGCAGGTGACCGACGCACGGCGCGAGTTCCACCACCAGCTCTCGCGCTTGGCCAAGTCCGTCCACGACGCGGGATGGTCCGCGTTCGTGACGATGCTGGAGTACAAGGCCGCGAAGTTCGGCCGCAGCTTCCGCCGCATCGGGCGGTTCGAGCCGACCTCTCAGGTCTGCTCGCAGTGTGGCGTCAAGGACGGCCCCAAGCCCCTGCACGTTCGTGTGTGGGAATGCGGGGCTTGCGGGGCCGTCCTCGATCGGGACATCAACGCGGCGATCAACGTCGCCAAGGCCGCCGGACTGGCGGTGTCAGCCTGCGGAGCGCAGGTAAGACCAGTACTCGTACCGGCCCAGCGCAGTGAAGCAGGAACCCACCGAGACGGTCAGCCGACCGTGGTAGGAATCCCTTGGCTTTAGCCCGGGGAACGGAAGTCAATTCAGCATCCCGCACCTCCTCCCCTCGACGGCGACCGTCACCGGCTCATCTTCGGCAGGCTCTCCGGCGACGGCCCGGACCGCCGGGCACCCGTCACCCCCGAGGAGGTGCGCGAGGTGCTGCACGCCGTGTACGGCCGGGAGACCGAACTGGGCGAGTTGTCGGCCGCGTCCCGGTTCACCGACGCCGTCCGGCAGGTCGAGCGGTACCGCGAGGAGCGGGTGTTCTTCGCCGGGGACGCCGCGCACATCCACGCCCCGATCGGCGGCCAGGGCGTGAATCTGGGCGTCCAGGACGCGGTCAACCTGGGCTGGAAGCTGGCCGCGGAGGTACGCGGCTGGGCACCGGCCGGCCTGCTGGACAGCTATCACGACGAGCGGCACCCGGTCGCGGCACGGGTGCTGGAGCACACCCGGGCCCAGGCCGTGCTCATGAATCCCGGCCAGGACGAGGAGATCGCGGCGGTCCGTGCCCTCACGACCGAACTGCTGCGCCTGCCCGACACCAACCGCCACCTCTCGGGCGTGATGTCCGGCCTCGACACCCGGTATCCCGGTGTCGGCCCCCGGATGATCGACCTGGAGCTGACCACCGAGTCCGGCCCGACCCGGGTGAGCCGGCTGATGCACTCCGGCCGGGGCCTGCTGCTCTCGCTCGACGGCAGGCAGCGGTCCGTGGGCCACCGGTCCGACCGGGTCGAGCACGTCGCGGCGAAGACCGACGAGGACGTGGCGGGCGCCGAGGCCCTGCTGATCAGGCCCGACGGCTATGTCGCCTGGTCCACGGCCGACGGCGGCCCGCTCGAAACGGCCCTCACCCGGTGGTTCGGCTGAGCGGACGCCGTAGAGCGACCAGGTCGTCGGTCCCGGGGCGTGGTGGAGCCGGAAGTCAGGCTTCCGCGATGGTGCGCCCCGGCATCGGCTCGGCGAGCGCGGCCCGCGACGCGGGTGCGCCGAAGGGGCCGGCGAAGTACTGGGTCTCGTGCACCACCTGCCGACCGGCGAACTCCATGACGCTCACCGAGTACGACGGCTCGCCGTCGTACGTGATCACGCATTCGCTCACCCACACCTGTGCGTGGCCGGTGATGCGCAGCACGGTGAAGTGCCGGTCGGCCGGGTGCCCACCGCGTTGCGCCGCGATCGTCTCGCGGCCCCGGAAACGCTCGCCCGACTGCGGGTAGTCCAGGATCGCGTCGCTGGTGTAGACGGCGTGCTCGGCGGCGACGTCCCCGCGCTCCGACGCCCGCCAGTGCTCCTCGATCGCGGCCCTGATCAGGGACTCGGTATCCATGGCACCGCCCTTCCCCGGCAGGGCCAGCCTAGCCACCCCCGGCCGGGCGGGCGCGTCGTGCCCGTAGGCGATCCCGTCAGGAATGGAGAAGCGTTCGCGGTGCCGCCCGGCTAGCGTGGCGGCCATCGACGGAGGCCTCGCGCGGCATTTGGAGTGGGTTTGAGCATGGCCAGAAAGACCGAGACGCAGACGTCCGAGCCGCATGTGGCCGACAGCCACGGCCTGATCCGCGTGCACGGCGCGCGCGAGAACAACCTCAGGGACGTCAGCATCGAGATCCCCAAGCGCCGGCTGACCGTCTTCACCGGCGTCTCCGGCTCGGGCAAGAGCTCCCTGGTGTTCGACACCATCGCCGCCGAGTCGCAGCGGCTGATCAACGAGACCTATCCCGCCTTCGTCCAGGGCTTCATGCCGAACCTGGCCCGCCCCGAGGTCGACGTCCTCGACGGCCTCACCACCGCGATCATCGTCGACCAGCAGCGGATGGGCGGCGACCCCCGCTCCACCGTCGGCACCGCCACCGACGCCAATGCCCTGCTGCGGATCCTCTTCAGCCGCCTCGGCACGCCGCACATCGGCTCGCCCAAGGCGTTCTCCTTCAACATCGCCTCCATCAGCGGGGCGGGCGCCGTCACCGTCGAACGCGCCGGGCAGAAGGTCAGGGAACGCCGCAGCTTCAGCATCACCGGCGGCATGTGCCCGCGCTGCGAGGGCCGCGGCGCCGTCACCGACCTCGATCTCGCCCAGCTCTACGACGAGAACCTGTCCCTCAACGAGGGCGCGATCACCGTCCCCGGCTACAAGGGCGGCGGCTGGAACTCCCGCCTCTACGCCGAGTCCGGCTTCTACGACCCGGACAAGCCGATCAGCAAGTTCACGAAGAAGGAGCTGCGGGACTTCCTGCACCGCGAGCCGACCCGGATGAAGATCGCCGGGATCAACATGACCTACGAGGGTCTGATCCCGCGCATCCAGAAGTCGATGCTCTCCAAGGACAAGGAGTCGATGCAGCCGCACATCCGCGAGTTCGTGGAGCGGGCGGTCACCTTCGCCACCTGCCCCGACTGCGACGGCACCCGCCTCAGCGAGGGTGCCCGCTCCTCGAAGATCGACGGGATCAGCATCGCCGACGCCTGCGCGATGCAGATCAGCGACCTGGCCGCCTGGGTCAAGGGTCTGGACGAGCCCTCGGTGGCGCCCCTCCTGGAGACGCTCCGGCACACCCTCGACTCGTTCGTGGAGATCGGCCTCGGCTATCTCTCCCTCGACCGCCCCGCCGGCACCCTCTCCGGCGGCGAGGCGCAGCGCACCAAGATGATCCGCCACCTCGGCTCCTCGCTCACCGACGTCACCTATGTCTTCGACGAGCCCACCACCGGCCTGCACCCGCACGACATCCAGCGCATGAACGGCCTCCTGCTGCGGCTGCGCGACAAGGGCAACACGGTCCTCGTCGTGGAGCACAAGCCGGAGGTCATCGCGATCGCCGACCACGTCGTCGACCTCGGTCCCGGCGCCGGCGCGGGCGGCGGCACCGTCTGCTTCGAGGGCACCGTCGAAGGCCTGCGGACCGGCGGCACCATCACCGGCCGTCACTTCGACGACCGGGCCGCCCTCAAGGGGAGCGTCCGCAAGCCCAGCGGAGCGCTGGAGATCCGGGGCGCGGCCACCCACAACCTCCAGGGCGTCGACGTCGACATCCCGCTCGGCGTCCTGGCCGTCGTGACCGGCGTCGCGGGCTCCGGCAAGAGCTCCCTGGTGCACGGCTCGATCCCGGCCGGCGCCGGAGTGATCTCCGTCGACCAGGGCGCCATCCGCGGCTCCCGGCGCAGCAACCCGGCCACCTACACCGGACTGCTCGAACCGATCCGCAAGGCCTTCGCCAAGGAGAACGGCGTCAAGCCCGCCCTGTTCAGCTCCAACTCCGAGGGCGCCTGCCCCACCTGCAACGGTGCCGGCGTGATCTACACCGACCTGGCGATGATGGCCGGCGTCGCCACCACCTGCGAGGAGTGCGACGGGAAGCGGTTCGAGGCGTCCGTCCTCGAATACCGTCTCGGCGGCCGCGACATCAGTGAGGTGCTGGCGATGCCGGTGGCCGAGGCCGAGGAGTTCTTCGCCGCGGGCGAGGCGCACATCCCGGCCGCCCACCGCATCCTCCAGCGGCTCACCGACGTCGGCCTCGGCTACCTCACCATCGGCCAGCCCCTCACCACCCTCTCCGGCGGCGAGCGCCAGCGCCTCAAGCTGGCCACGCACATGGCCGACAAGGGCGGCGTCTACGTCCTCGACGAGCCGACCGCCGGTCTGCACCTCGCCGACGTCGAGCAACTCCTCGGCCTGCTCGACCGGTTGGTCGACTCCGGCAAGTCGGTCATCGTCGTCGAGCACCACCAGGCGGTCATGGCCCACGCCGACTGGATCATCGACCTCGGCCCCGGCGCCGGACACGACGGCGGCCGGATCGTCTTCGAGGGCACCCCGGCCGACCTCGTCGCCGCCCGCGCCACCCTCACCGCCGAGCACCTCGCACAGTACGTCGGCGCCTGACCGCCCTACCCGGCCGCGATGCGCGGGATCTCCGCCACCTGCGGCTCCTGCGCACCGCTCCGGCACACCAGCGCCGGCTCGACGATGCCGGCACGGTCCGTGAGCGTCCGGAAGGCGGTCCCGCGCACTGTCCCCAGGGCCAGTTGGGCCACGTACGTCGGGGGTGAACCCGGCCCGGCGGCAGGTGGCCGTCAACTGGTCGTGGTAAGCCTGCGGCACAAGGTGCCGCAGCAGGCGGTACGCGGGATCTTCGAGTCGATGGCCGGCCTGTCCGACCTGTCCGACCTGTCCTACCTTCCCGAACTCGCGGCGAACGGCGTGGAGCCGGCCGCGATCCCGCACAGCGGGCACTGGCCGACAGGAGACCGACAGGGGCAAAAGCTTGAGACTTCAAATGGGCTGGGCGAGACTGGTCCCCGTCTCCGTTTGATTCTTCAAGCGCGCGCCCCTTCCGGGCGTGTCCCCCCCATGCCCTCCCCTGGAGTTCGCCGTGTCCGTTACCTCTGAGGCAGTCGCCGTCCGCCGTGGCCCGCTCGTCGTGGCGGGAGGTGTCCTCGCCGCGATCGTGGTGGCCTCGATCGTCAACACCGTGATCTCGCTCATCGCCCTAGCCGCCGGCGCGCCGGACGACTTCCAGCCGCTGAAGGCCGGGTCGTACATCTTCCTCACGGCGGTCGGCACGCTGATAGGCGCCCTCGGCTGGGCCGTCGTCCGCAAGGCGGCGACGGACCCCGAGGCGCTGGTGCGGTGGCTGGTGCCGGCCGTCGTCGTGGTGTCCTTCGTGCCCGACTTCCTGCTCTACGACAACGGCGGCGCGATCGGCGTCGGCGCGCTGCTCCTGATGCATGTCGCGGTCGCGGCGGTCGTCGTGTTCGCCTACCGCAAGGTCATGCCGCTCTCGTAGCGGAGTCGGGCGTTCGCGGGCTACGACCCCCGGAGCACCGGCGCGTCCGTACGGTCCGCGATCTCGTCGGCCGTCACCCCCGGCGCGCACTCCACGAGCACCAGTCCCTCGGCGGTCACGTCCAGGACGCCGAGGTCGGTGATGATCCGGTGGACGCAGTGCTCGCCGATCAGCGGCAGGGTGCACTCCCTTTGGGGAGGTCGCCGCGGGCGGAGACCTGCATGGCGCCGAGGACGGCCGTGTCGATGCGCCCGCCCCGGATCATCCCGAAGGACAGCGCCGAGTCGAAGAAGGAGGCGCCCGGCAGGACGGTCACGGTCTCCTTGCCGGCGTTGACGAGGTCCGGGTCGACCGTCGGGTCACGGCCGCTCCCGGGTACGGCGCCGGGCGGCCGGCAGCGGGAGCGGATCGGCCCCGGCGGCCACCGTGTTGGAGACGCTGCCGATGCCCTCGACGGTGAGGGTGACGGTGTCGCCGGGTTTCAGCGGCGGCGGGTCCTGCCTGCCCCGCACCCCCCACAGCTCGGCCAGGCAGCCGCCGTTGCCGCAGGTGCCCGAGCCGAGCACGTCGCCGGGGCGCACCCAGGTGCCGCGCGAGGCGTAGGCGACCATCTCCTCGAAGGTCCAGCTCATGTTGGACAGCAGGTCCTCGCCGACCACCTCGCCGTTCACCGAGGCGGTGAGCGCGAGCCGCAGGAAGCCGTCCGGGTCCCGGTACTTCTCGAACTCGTCGGCGGTGACCAGGTACGGGCCCAGCGTGGTGGCGGTGTCCTTGCCCTTGCAGGGGCCGAGGTTCACCTTCATCTCGGCGGACTGCAGGTCGCGGGCGGACCAGTCGTTGAAGACGGTGTAGCCGACGATGTGCTCGCGGGCCTGCTCCGGGGTGAGGTCGCGGCCCTCCGTGCCGATCACCGCGGCGACCTCGAGCTCGAAGTCCAGCACCCGCGAACCGGGCGGCACGGGGATGTCGTCGTGCGGGCCGTACACCGCGTAGGGGTTGGTGAAGTAGAAGGTCGGCGCCGCGTACCACTGCTCCGGCACGCCCGCGTCGCCGTCGATGGAGCGCCGTACGCCCTCGACATGCTCCTCGAAGGTCACGAAGTCCCGCACGGTGGGCGGTTCCAGCGGCGGGAGCAGCCGTACCTCCGACACGTCCGGCCCGGCCGGGACGTCGAGCATCGCCGCACCCGCCTCCAGGAGTTCGGGCAGCCCTCCGCACGCCCCGAGCAGCGCGGCCAGCGAGCCGACACCCGGGAGCGGATACAGCGTGCCGTCCGTGTCGACGACGGCCACCTGGCGTCGGGAGCGGTACTCGTACGTGGCGAAACGCATGGGAGGTCCTGTCGTCGGGAGAGCGGGTGGCGGGGACCCGGGGGCGCGGCGGGCGGTCAGGGCGGTGACAGGGGATCGCCGCGCCCCCGGAACTCGGGGAGGTCAGACCGGCGGGGCCACGAAGACACCGCGGTCGACGTCGTTGAACGACTCCTTGGCGACCAGTTCGTTCATCGGGTTCGCGGTGCCCCACTGGTCGGTGACCTCGGGCTTGGAGAAGTCGTAGACGCTCGGGTGCCAGGTGTCCTCGTCGAGGAGCTCCAGCTCGGTCGTGTACTCGACCGTGTTGCCGTGCGGGTCGAGGAAGTAGGTGAAGGTGTTGTCACCGGCCATGTGCCGGCCCGGACCCCAGACCTTCTTGAAGCCGGCCCGGATCACCCGGCCCGAGCCGCGCATGTATTCGTCGATGCCGCGCATCTCGAAGGACACGTGGTGCAGCGAGGTGTGCGGGCCCTTCGCGATCGCCATCGAGTGGTGCTGGTCGGAGATCCGCATGAAGTGCATGACCTCGCCCATGTGCGGCGAGCTCAGGGTGTCGGAGAGCCGGAAGCCGAGGTGCTCCTCGTACCAGGCGCGGGTCCGGTCCAGGTCCGGCGAGTTGAGCACGACGTGCGACAGCTTGACCGGGATCGACTCCTTCTCCTCGATCCTGCGGTGCTGCCGTACCTCGACGTCCGCGGAGACCTCGATGGTGCGGCCGTCCACGTCGAAGAACCGGAAGCCGTAACCGGCCCCGGGGGTGTCGACCTTGCCCGGCTGGGAGATCAACCGCACGCCGCCCGCGAGGAGTCGCTCGGCGAGGGTGTCGACGTCCGCGGTGGAGGCGGCGCCGTAGGACACCAGGTCGAGCCGCTTCTCGTCGGCCCTGCGCAGCCGGACGACGTACTGCTCGGGCGAGCCCTCGGCGGCCAGGAAGGAGATGCCCGAGTCCTCGGCGACCTTGGTGAGACCCCAGACGCCGGCGTAGAAGTCCAGCTGCTTGTCGTAGTCGGGCACGGCGAGGTCGACGTGCCGGAGGTGGGTGAGCAGACGGTTGCCCATGGGGGTTCCTCCTCAGGAGAGGTTCAGGAGTACGGCGGCGGTGGCGCCGCGGACGGCATGGAAGTCGGGGTCGGGCAGGCCGGCCGCCCGCAGTGCGCCCAGCGGGTCCTCGGTGCCCATGTCGAACGGGAAGTCGGAGCCGAGCAGCACCCGGTCCGCGCCCGCGACCCGCACCAACTCCCGCAGTACGTGCGGGTCGTGGACGAGGGAGTCGAAGTACAGCTGCTTCAGGTAGCTGCTCGGCTCCCGCGCGCAGTCCCGGGCGTCGGGGCGGGTGCGCCAGGCGTGGTCGGAGCGGCCCAGGTGGGTCGGCAGATAGCCGCCGCCGTGCGCGGCGATCAGCTTCAGCCCTGGATGGCGGTCCAGGACACCCGAGAAGATCAGGTGCGAGAGGGCGACGGCGTTCTCGGTGGGCTGGCCGACCGTGTTGGACAGGTACCACCGGTCCAGACGCTCGTCGAGCGTGCAGCCGAACGGGTGCAGGAAGACCAGCGCCCCCGTCTCCTCCGCCCGGGCCCAGAGCGGCTCGTAGGCCGGGTCCGACAGCTCACGGCCGGGCGCGTGCGAGGAGATCTCCACGCCCCGCAGCCCCTGCGCCAGCGCGGCGTCCAGCAACTCCGCCGCCAGCTCCGGGTGCTGGAGCGGGACCAGCCCGAGGCCGTACAGCCGGTCGGGGGCCTTCGCACAGTGCCCGGCGGTGCCCTCGTTCGCCAACCGGCAGACGCGGTCGGCCAGTTGCGCGTCCGCCCAGTAGTGGTAGTGCGACGGCGAAGGGCTGACCAGCTGTACGTCCACGCCCTGCGCGTCCATCGCGGCCAGCCGCACGGCGACATCCGTCAGCCGGGGCACCCGCTGCCCGACCATCGGCCCGTTCACCGCCAGCGCGGCCGGTCCGTTGCGGCGGGCGTCCAGGGCGCGGGCCTCGGCCAGCCCCGGCCGCCCGGCGACGGCCTCCTCCACGTCCGGGAGCAGAAGATGGGCGTGCACGTCGATGGTCGGTGTCGACCCGGGGTCGGTCACGGCAGTTCCTTGAGAGCGGTGAGCGTACGGCCCATCAGCCCGGGCACGTCCGCGTCGCGCCGGCCTTCGAGCATCCAGTCGGTGAGTTGGCAGGAGGCGTCGACGACCAGGCGCACCCGGGGCAGCCGCCGGGCGTGGTAGCCGGTGAGCGCCCGGTCGAGGGACTCGGCCTCCCAGCCGTCCAGGCCGGTCAGCAGCTCCGCCAGGACCAGGACGTCCTCCAGGGACATCGCCGCGCCCTGGGCGAAGGTGGGCGGGCAGGCGTGCGCGGCGTCGCCGACCAGCACCACCCGGCCGCGGTGCCACGGCCCCTCCACCAAATGCCGGTCGAACCACGTGTAGTTGACGACCGAGGGATCGGTGAACGCCTCGCGCAGTTCCTTCCACGCGCCGCCGTAGCCCTCGCTGAGCGCCCGCATCTCGTCCGCGTACGAGGCCGGGTCGATGGTGGCGCGGTCGCGGGCCGGTTCGACGAGGTAGGTGTAGACCGTGTCCTCGCCGGTCGGGCAGTAGCCGGCTATGAAACAGCGCCCGCCGTAGATCATCTCGGTGCGGGAGACGCCGGCCGGGCGGGGCGCGGGGGCCCGCCAGATGCCCATGCCGACGGGCTCCGGCTCGTCGGTGATGCCGATCATCCGGCGGGTCGCGGAGTGCAGGCCGTCGGCGCCGGCCACCAGGTCGTACCGGCGGCTCGTGCCGTCGGAGAAGGTGACGTCCACCCCCTGGCCGTCCTGCTCGAACGCGGTGGCGGTGGTGCCGAGCCGGACGCCGGCGCCCGAGGCGCGCACCCGGTCGATCAGGTGCTGCTGGAGTCTGGGCCGCCGCATGCCGATGTGGGCGGGCAACTGGTCTCCGCCGGTGCGGAGTTCCTCGTGGGCGTGGATCACCGTGCCGTCGGGGGCGAGGACGGCGACCCCGTCGGCCGCGTACCCGTCCTTCTCGACGTCCTCCAGGACGCCGACCTCGCGCAGCACCCGCAGCGCGTTGCCCTGCAGGGTGATGCCGGAGCCGGCGGCGGCCTTCCAGTCGGGGCTCGCCTCGACGAGATCGACGGCGATCCCGGCCCGGCGCAGCAGGACCGTCAGGGCGTTACCGGAGGTGCCTCCGCCGACGACGAGGACGGTAGGGGTGAGGCGGTCAGCCATGTCGGGGGATACCTCCCGGGGTTGGGCCGCGCGACTTCGGGCGGCGTGGATGCGGCTCTGTGGCCCGCGCCGACGCGGGGCAGGGGCCAAGAGGGGGGAGACAGCGGCCGTGCGGGGCTACTTGACGGCGATGGGGTTGACGGGCGAACCGACCGCCCCGGTGATGGGCAGGGGAGCGGCGGTCAGCCAGAACGCGTACGCGCCGTCGGCCGCGCAGTCCGCGGCGAGCGCGTCGAGGTCCCACATCTCGCCGATCAGCAGACCCATGTTGGGGATGGCGACCTGGTGCAGCGGCTGGAAGGCGTTCTCGAACTCGTTCGGCCGCACCTCGAACCCCCAGGTGTCGGTGGCGATCGCGGCGATCTCGGTGCCGTGCAGCCATCCGGCGGTCGTGAACGACAGCCCCGGCGCGGGCCCGCCCGCGTACTCGCCCCAGCCCTCCCGCCGGGCCCGGGCGAGCCGCCCGGTGCGCACGAGGACGATGTCCCCGCGGCCGACGGTCACCCCGTGGGCCTCGGCGGTAGCCGTCAGATGCGCCTCGGTGATGGCGAACCCGTCCGCCAACTCCCCGTCGGTGCCCACCACTCGGCCCACATCGAGCAGCACCCCGCGCCCCGCGACATACGGCGCCATGTGCTCGATGCCGGTGACGAGGTCGCCGTCGGAGGTGACCGTGCGCGCCGCGTCCCGACCGTTCCAGGCCTTGCCGTGGTCGAAGATGTGCCCGAGCCCGTCCCACTGGGTGGAGCACTGCAACGGCATCGCGATCACGTCGTCGGCGCCGCCGATGCCGTGCGGGAAGCCCTGGTTGCCGAGGGCCGCGTCGGTACCGGTGTCCAGCATGGTGTGCACCGGGTTGGTCCGGCGCCGCCAGCCCTTCTGCGGGCCGTCCATGTCGAAGGCCTGCGACAGGGAGAAGCTGACCCCCCGCCGCACCAGCGCGGCCCCCTCGCGCCGCTTGGCCTCGTCCAGGAAGTTCAGGGTGCCGAGCACGTCGTCCGCGCCCCAACGCCCCCAGTTCGAGTACGCCTTGGCGGCCTCGGCGATCGCGCCCTCCGGATCCAGCCGGTTCACTCCGACTCCTTCACACAGCGGGTGCGCTGCGCACCGAGCCCGGTCACGGACCCCTCCATCACGTCGCCGTCCCGCAGCAGCCGCCCCCAGTGGATGCCGTTCCCGGCCGGGCTGCCCGTCAGCACCAGGTCCCCGGGCAGCAGCCGGGCCGTCCGCGAGATGTACGACACCAGCCGCGCGATCCCGAAGAGCATGTCCTTCGTCGACTCGTCCTGCATGGTGTCGCCGTTCAGCTTCAGCGTCACCCGCAGATCACCCGGGTCGGCGATCGAGGCCGCCGGCACCAGCCACGGCCCGAGCGGGGTGAACCCCGGCGCGTTCTTGCAGCGCAGCCAGTCCGTGCCGATGGCCTTCATGTCCCGGCGGAAGACGGTCGCGCGGTCGGTGAGGTCGTTGGCGATCGTGTATCCGGCGACGTACTCCAGGGCCTCCTCGACCGGCACCCGGTACGCGGGCCGGGCGATGACGGCCGCCAGCTCCAGCTCCCAGTCCGGCTGCTCGGCCCAGTCGGGGAGCACGACATCGTCGTACGGCCCGGAGATCGTCGTCGGCAGCCCGACGAAGACGTACGGCAGGTCCTCGGCCGCCCGCCGGTCCATCACCGCGGCGATCTCCGCCCGGGCCTCCTCGACCGTGCGCGGGTCGTCGGGGGAGCGGTGGGCGACCTCCAGGTCGATCACGTGCTGCCGGTAGTTGGCGCCGGACTGGAAGATCTGCCGGGGCTCGACCGGCGCGTGCACCCGCAGACCCTCCAGCGGCCGCCAGTCCAGGGTCACGTCGTCGGCGAGGGCGTGCAGCACGGGGAGGGCCTCCTCCCACCGTTCCACCACGGCACGCAGGCCGGTCGGCGCCCAGTCCAGCGCTCTGCCCAGGTCGAGCACCTGTTCCCGGGCCAGCAGACCGGGGAACGGTTCCCGGCCCGGGACGGAGAACGTGCCGAGCGCGAACGGGCCGGCAGGTTGCGCGAGCGTTGCCATCAGATTTCCTCCAGCGGGGTTGCGGTCTACTGTGGCCCTGTTCGGCGGATCACGGAAATAGATCCTGTGGATGTGCCGAATCGACGGCATGGATGGCTCTGGACGGCCCTCGACTGGCTAGGCGGTACCCGGTGAACCTCTCCCGACTCGACCTCAACCTGGTCGTCGCCCTGCGCGCGCTGCTGGAGGAACGCAACGTCACCCGCGCCGGCGAACGCGTCGGACTGAGCCAGCCCGCCATGAGCGCGGCGCTGGCCCGGCTGCGCCGTCATTTCGACGACGAACTGCTCGCCCGCGCCGGCAACACCTACGAGCTGACCCCGCTCGGCGCCTCCCTGCGCGACCGCAGCGCCACCGCCTGCGACCTGCTGGACCGTGTCTTCTCCAGCCAGCCCGACTTCGACCCGGCGGCGGAGACCCGCGAGTTCACCCTGCTCGCCTCCGACTACGGCGCGGCCGTCTTCGGCGCCCCCCTCGCGCGCGCCCTGCACCGCGAGGCACCGGGCATCCGCCTCACCTTCCGGCACACCCCGCCGAACGTCGAGGAGAACCCCGCCACCACCCTGAGCACCATCGACGGACTGCTGCTCCCGCACGGCATCATCGACGGCTTCCCCGCCGTCGACCTCCACCAGGACCGCTGGCTGTGCATGGTCGCCGACGACAACCCCGAGGTCGGCACCTCCCTCACCCTGGACCACCTGGCGCAACTGCCCTGGGCGGTCTACCAGCGCCCGTACGACGCCCCCGCCGCCCGCCAGCTCAGCATGCTCGGCATCAGCCCCCGGGTGGAGGTCTCCGTACAGACCTTCCAACTGCTCCCGTACATGGTCGAGGGCACCCGCCGCGTCGCGATGATCCAGGAACGCCTCATCCGCAAGGTCGCCCCCTCCGCCGCCGTACGCGTCCTTCCCTGCCCCTTCGAGGCCGTCCCCGTCCAGGAAGCCATGTGGTGGCACCCCGTCCACGCCCAGGACGCCGCCCACATCTGGCTCAGAGAAAAGGCAGCAGAGATCGGCGCGACACTGACACCGGCCCCCAAAGCGCCCCTTTAGGGGCGCGGGGAACTGCGCGATCAGCCCCCACGGCGCCGCAGTCGCCATCGATACGACTGCGGCACATCCATAGGCGCCTCCCGTCCTACGCCAACTGCTCAGGCAACGGCCTGGAATCCACCGCCCCCGCCCGCCTCCGCGCAACGAACAACGCACCCGCCACCACCGCACAGGCCACCCCGAGCAACCCCACGGCACCGGCGAGCGAGCCGACCCCCGACTCCCCTCCCAGCAGCACCAGCGGACACACGAACTCCCCACCGAAGAACGCGGCCATCCACAGCCCCGTCCCCCGCCCCCGGTCCTCGAACGCCAGCCGCGACATCGCGCTGGTGAGCAGCGCCGGCAGCAGCATCCCCGTACCCACACAGTTGACGACCGCCCCGACGACCAGCAACGGAGCGCTCCCCGCCAGGAACATCACCCCGAACCCGACCGCGCAGACGCCGAGCACGGCGGGCAGCATCGGATCGGGGGACCTCTTCAGCCGCGCGAAGGTCACCGCACCGCCCACCGTGGCGGCACTCGCGAGAGCTGTGGCCAGCCCGATCACGCCGGAGTTCTTCACCCCGAGGTCGTCGAGCAGGTACGACATCTCGACCGGCACGGTGTAGAACACCATCGCCCCGAAGAAGGTGAGGGCGCAGATCCCGCCCAACTGCCGCCAGGGGAACGAGCGTCGGCGCCCGGCGGAGCCGCCCGCCGCGGACGTACCGCCGGTCGCCGGGCTCGGCAGCGCGGAGGCCATCAGCGGCGCGAGGACGAGACTCACCGCGTACACCCAGAACGGCACCCGCCAGCCCGCCGACCCGGCCGCGCCGCCGAGCACGAAGAAGACGGTGGCCGAGGCGGAGGCGCACATGGTCTGCAGGGCGAGGTACTTCACCCGCCGCTGCCCGGAGTAGTAGTCGCCGATCAGCGTGGTGCAGCAGGTCATGATCGCGGCCTCGGCGACACCGACCAGCGCACGGCTGGCGATGATCGCGCCGAGGGAGTCCAGCCACAGCGGGGCGGTGCCGAACACGGCGTACAGCAGGGTCGCCACGACCAGCAGGCGCTTACGGCCCAGCCGGTCCACGATCACCCCGGCGAACGGCGCCAGCAGCGCCAGCGCCAGCGCCGGCACGGTCAGTGCGAGCGGCACCAGCGCCTTGGCGCCGGGTACGGACGCGAAGGCGTCCTGCATCTTCGGCAGCACCGGCGCGATCAGCACCGCGCCGAGGATCGGCAGACAGCTGCCCGCCATCAGCAGGGTCACCCGCAGCAGATGCGCGGGTCCCGACACGGCGACGGGTGACGCGGCGGCGTCTTCCGCCACGACGGCGGACGGGGGCACGGAACCGGGCATGGCGACTCCAGGGACGGCGAACGAGCGGAGTGGGCATGCCGTCGGGGACGCCACGGAAGGCGCACGGCATGCGGGGAGGAACCCGCGCACCGGCGGCTGGTCCGGACAGCGACGTGCGGGGTACGGACGACTATGGGGCGTCCGTCGGCCCGGTCGCCATCCCTCACGCGATCCGAATCCCGTATCCGGCTCATCCACGGCTTGGATGAGCAGACCCCCGGTCAAGGTGTGAACATTCAAACGTGGATCGTTAAGGTGGGGCCATGACCGCGACGACGCCCCGCTGGCTGACCCCCGAGGAACGACGGGCGTGGCTCGCCTACGTCCAGTTCTCCACCCACCTGTCCGACCACCTGAACCGGCAGTTGCGCCGCGACGCGGGGATGACGCACGCGGACTACACCCTGCTGGCCAACCTGTCGTCGGTCGAGGAGTACTCGCTCACCATGTCCGAGTTGGCCGAACGCCTCAAGATCACCCGAAGCCGCCTCACGCACGCCGTGACCCGTCTCCAGGAGGCCGGGTACGTCGACCGCCGTGAGGACCCCGCCAGCCGGCGCAACCAGCTCGCCGTGCTCACCGAGGAGGGCGTACGCCTCCTGGAGCGCGAGGCGCCCGGCCATGTGGAAGCGGTCCGCCGAGGTGTCTTCGACGCCCTCACCGCGGAGCAGGTGACCCAGTTCGCCGAGATCGGCGAGGCGATCAACGCCGCCCTCCAGCGCATGGACGCCGACAGCGACGAGCGCGAAGCCCTGCCCTGGCGGCGCCGGTAGGAGGTTCTTCGTCTCCGGTGCTACGGCGTTGAAAGGAGTTCCGCCGGGCGTTCGGCCTTGAGAAGTGACGCGCGGAGGCCGCATCGGCGTACCGCCGAACGCCCGGGGGCCCGCCGCGGATCGGACGTCCGCGGCGGGCCCCCCAGGTGGTGGTGGCTTGGCCGGTCAGGCCTCCTGGTTGCCTTCCGGGGCGAGCAGGATCGCCGTGTTGGTGTGGTGCGCGACGGCGTCGCTGACGCGCGGGTCGAACAGCGCCTCCACGGCACCCCGGTGGTGGGGGCTCAGGACGATGAGATCGGCGCCGAACTCCTCCGCCGTCTCGGAGATGGCGGCCGCGACCTGCGTGGTGAGCCCCCGGACGAGGGTCCCCTCGGCCTTGACCCCCTGCTCGCGCAGCGCCGTCAGCGCCTCGTCGAGAACGGCCTGGGCCTCGGTGTCCTCCTCCAGGGGGACGACCGCGGCGATGGAGGCGGCGGAGGCGATGACGTGTATGACGCGGACCTCGGCGTTCGCCAGCTGCGCCAGCTCG
Organism: Streptomyces sp. NPDC090088; assembly: GCF_044747345.1. Classification (NCBI taxonomy): domain Bacteria; kingdom Bacillati; phylum Actinomycetota; class Actinomycetes; order Kitasatosporales; family Streptomycetaceae; genus Streptomyces; species Streptomyces sp. NPDC090088. The sequence goes on from NZ_JBIVDZ010000010.1 coordinate 311,795, forward strand.
CCGGTCAGCCGCACGGCGGAGTGGCGGGCGGGGCTGGGATCGACGGCCACCAGGATGCGCTGGAACACGGACACTCTTCTTCCCCTTCTTCCGGGGACGCGGAAGGGCGACTCGATGGTCAGGAACGCCGGATCGCGGCGTGGCGGGTCGGCGCGTCCGGCGCCGAACGAGTGCTTCCCGTCCCCACCCTGTGATCATCTCACCCGCCACCGGCCGACGGCACAGTGATCCGTGTAACAGCCATTGAACTGCCGGGGTCGGGAGGGTGCCGGCCGTCCGGCAAGCCGCGTGGCCGGCGCGGGCCCGACGGCGCCGCCCCGATCCGGAGCACGCCGCCTCGCCATCCGCCGGATCCGGCTAGGCTGACGTGCGGAGGCGCCAAGTGGCCATGGGGGAGCGCGAGTTGGATGAGACACCGGAGTCCACGACGGTCGTGGTGATCGGCGCCGGTCCGGCCGGGCTGACCGTCGCCAATCTGCTGCGCAGATCCGGCGTCGACTGTGTGGTCCTGGAGAGCCGCAGCCAGGAGTACGTGGCGCAGCGGCAGCGGGCCGGCATCGTGGAGAGCCGCGCCGTGCGGATGTTCGAGTCCTGGGGGCTGGCCGACCTGGTGCTGGCCGGTCCGCCGCACGACGGCATCCTGGAGTTCCGGGTGGACGGCGAGAGCCGGCTCGTCGACGACAGTGACGGCTCCGAAGGCCCCGGGGCCCGGCTCTGTCCCCAGCAGGTCCTGGTCCAGAAGCTCACCGCCGCCCACCTCGCCGACGGCGGCGATGTGCGCTACGAGGTGGCCGGCGTCTCCCTGCACGACCTCACCGGCGACCACCCGACCGTCCGCTACCGCTCCGCCGACGGCACCGCGCACGCGATCACCTGCGCCTTCGTCGCCGGCTGCGACGGTGATCACGGCGTCACCCGCACCGCCGTCCCCGACGGCGTCCTCACCGCCCACGCCCTCGACCACGGCATCGGCTGGCTCACCGTCCTCGCGGACGCCCCGCCCCCCGCCCACCCCCTGCTCGCCGTCAGCCGACAGGGCTTCGCCGCGCACTTCCCCCGCGGACCGCACAGCAGCCGCTACTACCTCCAGTGCCCGCCCGACGACCACCCCGACGCCTGGCCCGACCGGCGGGTCTGGGACGCGCTGCGCACCAGGCTCGCCGACCCCGGCCTCCCCGCCGGCCCGATCACCGACCGCGAGACCTTCCGGCTGCGCAGCCTGGTCCACGACCCCATGCAGTACGGCCGCCTGTTCCTGGTCGGGGACGCCGCCCACATCGTGTCCCCGATGGGCGGCAAGGGCATGAACCTCGCCCTGTACGACGCCGATCTCTTCGCCCGCGCGGTCCGCGACCACGTCCGCGACCACGACGACACCGGACTGCGCACCTACTCTCAGCGCTGCCTGCGCCGCGTCTGGAACGACCAGGAGTTCTCCCACTGGCTGACCCGCACGGTCCACGACGCCGGCGACGACACGGACTCCGGCCCGTTCCTGCGCAACCTGGCCCGGGCCCGCCTCGACCGCCTCTTCACCTCCCCGACGGCCGCCCAGGCCTTCGCGGAGCTGATGACCGGCCTGGACCCGGCCCACGACAGCCCCGTCCCCACGGATCGTTGAGCCTCCGCGAAAACCCGTTGGCGGACCGTGTTGGTCGTTGCTACCTTTCCGGAGGCCGTGCGAGAGAACGAGGAGGTGGTACCCGTGAACGAATCGACATGGGTGCTTCCCTCCGGGGTCACGGTCGGGCGACAGGTCGTCCGGGAGCGCCATTTCACGAGCGCTCCCGAAAGGCACCACCATGGACCTTCCCTCGGCCCTTCACTTCACTTCCGAACAGCATCTCGACGACGGTGTCCGCGAACGTGAGTTCACCCTCGGCGAGATCCCCGGCATCCTGTGGACACCCGCATCGGCGGTCGCGTCCGCGCCGGTCCCGCTGATCCTGCTCGGCCACCCCCCACTCGGGGTGCGCAGGATGTACCCCCGACTGGCGGCGCGGGCCAGGCGGGCCGCGGCGGACGGCTTCGCCGCAGCCACCATCGAGCTCCCCGGGAGCGGTGACCGGCCCCGCTGGGCCGCCGTCGAGCAGTCCCGCGCCGACCTGCGCCGGGCCGTGGAATCCGGCGAGCCGGTCAGCGACGAGATCATCGACGCACTCGTCCTCCCGCTCGTCGACAAGGCGGTCCCGGAATGGCGGACCGCCCTTGACGCCCTCCTGTCGCTGCCGGAGACCGGCGGCCCGGTCGGGTACTCGGGGGGACTGATCTCCATCGGCGTCCGCCTCGCCGTCGTCGAGCCGCGCATCGCGGCCGCCGCTCTCTTCGCCGGGAGCTTCGTGCCGCGCGCCATGTTCGAGGAGGCCCGGCAGTTCACCATTCCGCTGCACGTCCTGCTGCAGTGGGACGACGAGGGGAACGACCGGCAGGCGTCCCTGGACCTCTTCGACGCCTTCGGCTCCAAGGAGAAGTCCCTGCACGCCAACATGGGCGGCCACACCGGCGTCCCGCAGTTCGCGGGGGACGCCGCGGCGCAGTTCTTCACCCGGCACCTGAAGTGACCCGACGCGCGCCCCTCGGATCCGGGACCGTCACGATCCGAGGGGCGCGCGTCCCACCCCGCCGACGCCACCGAGCGCAGCCGCACGCTCACAGGAGGCCGCGCCCGGGAATGGGAGACGCGTCGCCATGTGCTAATGGTGGGGGAGAACGACGAGTACGGAGCAGGACGTGAACGTTGCGATCATCACGACGCCTGTGGTCGACACCTTGCGGGCGTGGCGGCATTCCGCGCCGGGGCCGCTGTGGCTGGCCGGACCCGTCCTGCTGATCATCGCGATCCCGGTGGCCGACGGGTTCCTGCCGCCGGACATCCACCTCGCCCACCTTCTCGTGGTCGCCGTGGCGGTCACCGCGGTCGGCACCGGGCCGCGCACCACCGCCCTGATCGGGACGCTGGCGGTCCTCGCACTGGTCGTCGCGGGCGTGGAGCGGCGGACGCTGACCACCGAGAGCGTCCTCGTCGAGCTCTCCGCGCTCCTCGCCGTCTGCGCGTTCTTCGTCCTCTTCACCGGCCTACGGGACCGGCGTGAACGGGAGCTGGCCCGGGTGCGCTCGGTGTCCGACGCGGCACAGCGCGTCGTACTGCGGCCGTTGCCGCAGCGGGCCGGCCCCGTCACCCTCGCCTCGCACTACCGCAGCGCCGAGGCGGACGCGGCCATCGGCGGCGACCTGTACGCCGCCGCGCGGATCCCCGGCTCCACCCGGATCCTCATCGGGGACGTCCGCGGCAAGGGACTTCCCTCGATCAGCGACACGGCGATCGTGCTGGGCGCCTTCCGCGCCGCCGCACACCGCCGGATCCCGTTGCCGGAACTGGTCGCCTACATCGAGGACGCCGTCCGGTGGGGACTCGCGGAGTTCGCGGAACCTGAGGAGGACGCCGCCGAGCGTTTCGTGACCGCCGCCGTCATCGACATCCCGGACGGCGCGCCCGTGCTGCACCTGATCAGCTGCGGGCACCCGCCGCCCCTCCTGCTGGCAGGGCGTACCAGGACGGCACGCCTGCTGACGGTCCCCGAACCGTCGCCGCCGCTCGGCCTGGGTGTCGGGCCCGCCGACACGGACAGCGCGGACGGCTGCTACCTGCCGGCCACCTTCCCGTTCGAGCACGGCGACCGGCTGGTCCTGTACACCGACGGCGTCAGCGAGGCCCGGAACGCGGCCGGCGACTTCTATCCGCTCGCCGAGCGCGCCGCGGTCTGGGCGGACAAGGCGCCCGGCCCGCTCGTCGAACGGCTCGCCGCGGACGTCCGGGCCTACGCCGACGGCCGGCTCAACGACGACATGGCCATGATCGTCGTACAGCGCGACTGAACGATCACCGCTGAACAGCAGCCTCAGAGCTGGAGTACGAGAGCTCCCACGGCCTGTCCGGCACATACCCCCGCCACAGCAGCACGCCGTGCTTCTTCTCCCAGCGCGCCGCGATGCCGGCCCGGATCAGCCAGTCCAGGGCCCGGCACCAGGGGCATGTAGTGGAAGGACTTGCTGACCAGGTTGTGGCGGAAGGAGCGGTCGATGGGCCGGATCATTCCGGGGTCGTCCACGGGAGGTATCCCGCGTACCCCGAAGGCCGCTGGCGCACACCGCCATAGCGGCGTCCATCAGCCGATGGTGAACGTATCTGATCATCGAGCCCCCGCCGGCCGTAGTGTCAGCTGCCCGGTTCAACCGCCCGTGTCTGCCGATTCGTGCGCACCACCACGGTGACGGTGCCCACCAGGAAGCCCGCCGCGAGGAGGCCGGTGCCGATCGATGCCTCTCGGTTTCCGTCGGCGTCGCGTCCGTCGAGGTAGGCGATGTGGCGGACCTCGGTGGGGTGCGACGGGTTGAACACGACAGGTATCCGGCTTCCCGGTCCCGGATCGGTCGCCGACGTGGACGGGACATCGATGTAGATTTCCACCGCTCCGGACCCTGTGTCGTAGCGCCCGGTCACGGCGCTCACCCAGTCCTCTTCCGACCGGCCGCTGATCTTGACCACGGTCGCGTCGATCCGCCGGCCGTGGTGCCGGAGGTCCGACAGCAGCCGGTACTCCTGGCCGGCCTTCCATCCCGTGATCCCGGCAACGGTGGCGAACATCAGGAAGCCCGCGCCGGTCATGCGGGCCGCGGTCCACCGAGGGGCCAGCAGCCACGATTCCGGACGGATCCGCAGCAGCGCGGCTACGCGACCGGCCCCGCCGCGAGCCCGGCTCGCCGTCGGCACCTCCCACCCAGCGTCGCGCTCGGTCATCTGCGCCTCCACCCGTTATGAGATGAGACTCGCCGGATCGTGCCTTGGTTGTAGGGCGTCCCGCGGTACCGCGTCAGCGTGGTGTGATGCGGTAACCGACGCCGGGTGTGGTGCTGATGACGGGGGGTTGGCCGAGTTTGCGGCGCAGCCGTCCGACGGTGACCGTGACGGTGTTGGTGAACGGGTCGGCGTGTTCGTCCCAGACCTGTTCGAGCAGATCCTCGGTGCTGAGGTGGGCGGGGCTGGCGCGGAGCAGCGCTTCGAGGAGGGCGAACTCCTTGACCGACAGTTCGAGGAGTTCGCCGTCGCGGGTGGCGGTGCGGCGGATCGGGTCGAGTTCGATGCCTGCCGCGCGCAGCGTGCGGGCCCGGGCGGCGGGCTGGCGGCGGGCCAGGGCGTGGATGCGCAGGACGAGTTCGGGGAAGTGGAAGGGTTTGGTGAGGTAGTCGTCGGCGCCCACGGACAGGCCCGCGACGCGATCGGCGGGGGTGTCGGCCGCGGTGAGCATGAGCACCATGGCCCGCTGATGGCGCTCGGTGATCAGCCGGCAGAGCGCGTCGCCGTGGATCCCTGGCAGATCGCGGTCGAGGACGACGACGTCGTAGGCGTTGAGGTCGAGTTTCGCCGCGGCGTCCAGGCCGTCGTACGCGAGGTCCACCGCCATGCCCTGGTCGCGCAGGCCCTCGGCCACGATCGCGGCCAGCGCCCGGGCGTCCTCGACCACGAGCACCCTCATCGTGACGATCCGGCGGGTACGGCCGAGCGGGGCAGCGTGACGGTGACGCGCAGCCCTCCCTCGGGCCGGGCGTGCAGGTCGAGGCTTCCGCCATGGGTGGCGGCGACGGCGGAGACGATCGACAGACCGAGACCGGAGCCGTGCGCGCCGCCGGTACGGTCGACACCGAGCCGGTGGAACGGCCGTGCCAGCCGGCCGACCTGCTCGCGGTCGAGCACGCTTCCCCCGGTCTCGACGAGCAGCCGGGCATCGGCCTCGTCGCCGGCCACCCCGACCCGGATCCAGCCGCCCGGGTGGTTGTGGGCGACGGCGTTGTCGATCAGGTTGTCGACCATCAGGGCCAGCAGCGCCCGGCTGCCGCGGATCCACACCCGGTCGTCGAGCCGGCTGTCGACGGTCAGTTCGATCACGGCGACATCGGCGGCGCGGACGTCGAGGGCGTCGGACACCAGACGGGCCAGCGGAACCTCGGCGAGGTCCTGCGGTGTGCCGTGCTGCGTGCGGGCCAGGGTGAGCAGTCCGTCGAGCAGGCGGTCGATCTGGTCGAGTTCGGCGCGCAGCCGGTCGGACAGGGCGGTGGTCGAGGCGGGAACGGGACCGGGCTTGGCCATGGCCACGTCCAGCGCGGCGCGCATGGTGGCCAGCGGGGTGCGCAGTTCGTGGGAGGCGTTGGCGGCGAACAGCCGCTGTGCGTCGAACGCGGCCTCCAGGCGCTCCAGCAGTCCGTCGATGGTGTCGGCGAGGTCCTTCACCTCGTCGTGCGGAGCCGCGACGGCCAACCGCCGGTGCAGGTCGTCGGCGGTGATCCGGCGCGTCGCCGCGGTGATCGTCCGCAACGGCCGCAGCATCCGGCCCGCGACCGTACGGCCGAGCAGCGGCGACACCACGGCCATCACGACCAGCGCGACCGCCGCCCCCATGAGCAGCTGCCGCAGCTGCTGGTCCTGCAACTGGTGCACCTGGGCCTGCAGGGCCGCGATGTGCCGCTCCGCGGCCGGCGACCGCCGCCCGTCGAACGGCACCGTGGCCTTGGTGTTGCGCACGAACACCGCGATGGTGATGCCCAGCAGGGCGGCACCGGAGAGCAGGAACAGGGCCATGTACAGGACGGTGAACCGCAGCCGGATGCCGTGGCCCCGCAGTCCCAGACGTGATGTGCCCTTCATTCCTGCCCTCCCCCCCCGCAGGTGCCCGCCCCCTGGGTGCCTCCCCCGGTGCGGTCTCCAGGATGACCGGTCCGACCTAACAACGACATGACAGCGGCGGTTCCGTCCGTGTTACTGCCCGCTGCCTAGAACGTCGGTCATGACTCCACCACCCATCGAAGTCGCCGAACTGCACAAGCGCTACGGCCGGTCGGTGGCCCTGCACGGCATGTCCTTCACCGTGACGGCCGGGCACGTCACCGGGTTCCTCGGCCCCAACGGCTCTGGGAAGTCCACCACGATGCGGGTCATCCTCGGCCTGGACGCCCCCGACGCGGGCAGCGCCCTGGTCGGCGGGCGGCCCTACCGTCGGCTGCGGCACCCGCTGCGCCACGTCGGATCGCTGCTGGACGCCTCGGCGCTGCACCCCGGCCGCAGCGGCCGGGACCACCTGCTGTGGCTGGCCCACTCCCAGAATCTGACCGCCCGCCGGGTCGACCAGGTCCTCGACCAGGTCGGGCTGTCCACGGCGGGACGCCGCCGGGCCGGCGGCTACTCGCTGGGCATGCGGCAACGGCTGGGCATCGCCGCCGCGTTGCTCGGCGACCCCGCCGTGATCCTCCTCGACGAGCCGTTCAACGGCCTCGACCCCGAGGGCATCGTGTGGATCCGCGGGCTACTGGCCGAACTCGCCGGGCAGGGCCGCGCCGTACTGGTCTCCAGCCATCTCATGAGTGAACTCCAGGACGTGGCCACCCATGTGGTGATCGTCGGGCGCGGCCGCGTCCTCGCGGACACGGGCCTGGGCGAGCTGATCGCCGCCGCGTCCGACGGACGGGTGCGGCTGCGCAGTTCGGCGCCGGACGCGGCGGCCGCCGTACTGGAACGGGCCGGTGCCGCCGTGACCGTCCTCGGTCACGACGTCCTGACCGCGTCCGGACCGACCGCCGAGACCGTCGTGTCGCTCCTGCACGCGCACGCGGTCCCGTTCGCCGAGGTCACCACGGAGCGGGCCACCCTCGAAGAGGCGTACTTCGACCTCACCCGCGAGGCCGCCCAGTTCACCTCCGCCTCCGTCCGGAGGACCCGATGACCGCCACCGTCGACACCGGTACCGCGGTGGACGCGGCGGAGCGGGACGGTTTCGCGCGGCTGCTCCGGGCGGAGTGGACCAAGTTCCGTACCGTGCCCGCCTGGCGCCTCGGCCTGGCCGCCGCCGTACTGGTCACCCTGGTGTTCGGGGTGCTCGCCGCGGCGGCCTCGAAGTCGGTCTGCGACGCCGCCCCGGGCCGGACCTGCACCAGTCCCGCCGAGACGGTGGGACCGGACGGCGAACAGGTCCTCGACAAGTTCACCCTCGTGCACAAGTCCCTGACCGGCGACGGCGGCATCGTCGCCCGCGTGACCTCGCTGACCGGCATCATCACCTACCCGCGGTCCGACTCCGACGCCATCGTCCCCGGCGTCGAACCCTGGTCCAAGGCCGGGATCATCATCAAGGACGGCACCACGCCCGGCTCGCGGTACGCCGCCGTCATGGTCACCGGCGGCCACGGCGTGCGGATGCAGTACGACTACACCCACGACACGGCCGGCAGCCCTCACACCCTCGTCTCCGCGTCCTCTCCGCGCTGGCTGCGGCTGACCCGCTCCGGCGCCACGCTCACCGGCGCCGAGTCGGACGACGGCTCCCGGTGGACCACGGTCGGCACGGCAACGCTGCCCGAACTGCCTGCGACGGTCGAGGTCGGGCTGTTCGTCACCTCGCCCTTCGACGTCCAGATCGAGCAGGGGCTCGGCAGCGGATCGGCCCGCCACTTCACCCAGGCCAGTGGGGTCTTCGACCAAGTCGGCCTGCGGGGGCGGGAATCGGGCTCCTGGCGCGGCGACACCGTCGGCGGGGCCTCGGACACCGACTGGGACCGCCACCACCGCGCGGCCGGCTTCACCCGGTCCGGCGGTACGTTCACGGTGACCGGCTCCGGCGACATCGCACCCCGGCCGGACCCCGGGACACAGATCCAGCGCGCCCTCATCGGCGGGTTCGCCGGTCTGATCCCGATGATCGTCGTGGCCACCCTCTTCATCACCAGCGAGTACCGCCGGCCGCTCATCCGCACCACCCTGGCCGCACACCCGCGCCGGGGCCGGGTCCTGGCCGCGAAGGCCCTCGTGACCGGCGCGGTCACCTTCGCCGCCGGGCTCCTCGCCGCCGGACTCGCCGTCCCGGTCTCCAGCCGGATCCTGCGCGCCAACGGAGCGCGGATCCCCCCGCTCACGGCACTCACGACCGCGCAGGTGATCGCCGGAACCGCGGGAGTCCTCGCCCTCACCGCCGTTCTCGCCCTCGCGCTCGGCGCCCTGCTGCGGCGCAGCGCCGCGGTCGTCACCGCCGTCGTCGTGGCGGTCGTCCTCCCCTACTTCCTGGCGGTCACGTCCGCGGTACCGACGGCAGCCGCGCAATGGCTGCTGCGCGTCACCCCGGCGGCCGCCTTCGCCGTCCAACAGACCGCCCCGCAGTACCCGCAGGTCGACGGCCCCTACACACCGTCCAACGGCTACTTCCCCCTCGCACCCTGGGCCGGCTTCACCGTCCTGTGCGGTTACGCAGTGCTCGCCCTCGGCCTCGCCGTCCACCGGCTGCGCCGGAGGGACGCATGAGCCCGCGCGAGGCGTTGCACGCCGAATGGACCAAGGTGCGCACTCTGTCCGGCACGATCTGGCTGCTGCTGGGCACCATCGCCCTGACGACCGTCGCGAGCGCGGCCACGGCGGCGGCCAGCACCTGCCGCGCCACCGGCTGCGACCTCGACCCCGTCAGGATCTGCCTCGGCGGCGTCCAGCTGGGCCAGACGGCCGTCGCCGTCCTGGCGGTGGTCGCCGTCGCCGACGAGTACAGCACCGGCACGATCCGGGTGAGCCTCGCCGCGATCCCCCGGCGGCCGCACGTCCTGGCGGCCAAGGCGGCCGTGCTCACCGGTCTGGTGCTGGCCGCCGGAACCGTGGCGGTACTCGCGTCCTTCCTCGCCGGGCGGAGCATCCTGCCCGGCAACGGCGTCGGCCCCGACCACGGCCTGCCCGCACTGTCCCTGGCCGACGGCCCGGTACTGCGGGCCGTCGTCGGGTCGGTGCTCTACCTCGCCCTCATCGCCCTGCTCGGCCTGGGCATCGCCACCGCCGTCCGGGACTCCGCCACCGCGATCGGGACCGTCCTCGGCCTGCTCTACCTCTTCCCGATTCTCGCCGCCGTCGTCACCGACCCCGGCTGGCACCGCCGCCTTCAGCAGATCGGACCCATGACCGCAGGCCTCGCCGTCCAGGCCACCACCAGTCGGCCCGACCTGCCCATCGGCCCCTGGGCAGGTCTCGGCGTCCTCGCCGCCTGGGCCGCCGCCGCACTCCTCGCCGGCCTGCTCGCCCTCCGACTCCGCGACGCGTGAGCCGTCGGCCCCCGATCCCCGGCCCCGCGAAACCGCCCGTTCACAGCCCGAGCCGCACCGGTGCGGCCGGAACGCCGGAGGTGATCAGTGCCGTCAAGGGGGTTGCGAGGTCGCGCGGGGAGAACAGGTCGGGACCGGCATAGGAGACGACCTCGTCAGGGTGCCACCACTTCAGTTCGCTGATGTTCTCCGCGGCGAGCTGGTCGTCGGTCAGTGTCCCGCGCGGACGGAAATGGACCGTGCGTACGAGGAAGTAGTCGTTGACGACCCCGTCGTAGCCCTCGGCGTGATCGGGCGCCACGACCTCCTGGTGCCAGACATGCGGCGGATCGGCCCTGAGCGCTAGACCGATCTCCTCACGCAGTTCACGACGGAGGGCGGCATACGGCGTCTCGCCCGGCTCGATCCCGCCGCCGGGAGCTGCCCACACCACGGTTCCCGCCGGCTTGGGGATGGCGAACCGGCAGAGAAGGACGCGGTCGTCCTCGTCGAGGATGATCGCGCGGACGGAATGACGCAGGTTCACAGTCGCCATCCGTCCACGCTAGTGCTCCGCCTCGGGCCTGATGTTCGGCTGCCCGACCGTGCGGGGCGGCTCGGAAGTGATCAGCAGTACAGGTCGCCGCCCGGGGACACGCCGAGGATCGAGGTGAAGCGCTGGTAGGCGTCGACGCGGCTCTGGACCTGGGCCGGGTTGCGGCCGTCGCATTCCAGGGAGCCGTTGATGGAGCGGACGGTCTGGCCGAAGCCCGCACCGTTGACCATGGCGTTGTGGGGCGTCATCGTGCCGGGGCCGGTCTGGGTGTTCCAGTACCACAGGCCGGTCTTCCAGGCCACGGCCGAGTCGTTCTGGACCAGCCAGGGGTTGTTGAGGAGGTCGATGCCGAGCGCGTCGCCGGCCGCCTTGTAGTTGAAGTTCCAGCTGAGCTGGATCGGGCCCCGGCCGTAGTAGGCGGCCTGGCCGGCCGGGCAGCCGTAGGACTGGCTCCAGTCGCAGTACGTCGGGTAGTTGGCGGTGTTCTGCTCGACGACGTACACCAGTCCGCCGGTCTCGTGGCTGACGTTGGCGAGGAAGGCGGCGGCCTCCTGCTTCTTGACGGTGTCGCTGCCGGTGTTGGCGAAGCCGGGGTACGCGCTGAGCGCGGCGGTCAGGCCCTGGTAGGTGTAGAAGCCGTTCCGGTTCGGGAACATCCGGTTGAACTGCGCCTCGCTGACGACGAACCCGGACGGGGTACCGCCACCACTACCGGCCGGGGCGTTCCACTTCTGGTTGGCGCCCCCGGTGCACGTCCAGATCTGCAGCCGGGTTCCGTTGGCGCTGTTGTTGCCCGTCACGTCGAGGCACTTGTCGGCGGCCGGGTTGACGATGTCGTGGGCGGCGGTGACGACCCACTGCTGGTTCGCTCCGCCGGAACAGTCCCAGAGCTGGACGGGGGCTCCGTCGGCCGTGCCGCGGTCGACCACGTCGAGACACTTACCGAGGACGCGCAGAGTGCCGTCGCCGTTGTCGGACCAGCTCTGGGCGCCGGTGCCGTTGCAGTCGTAGAGCTGCACGGCCGTTCCGTTGGCGCTGCTCGCGCCGGCCGCGTCGACGCACTTGCCGGCCAGCCCGGTGATCCGGCCGGTCGCCGCCTGGGCCGGGGCGACGGCGAACACGGCGGACAGGACGGCGGCGAGGACGACGCCGATGGCGAGGCGGCCGAGGGCGGAGCGCCCGCGGAGCCGGGACATGAGGAGAGAAGGACGCATGGGGGAGCTGCTCCTGTCGCGAGCCGAGGGGGGTGGGGGAGCGTGACCGGGCCTGTTGCGGTGCCGACTCAGCCGAGGACCTTCTGGGTCACGACGATGTGTCCGGCGTCGGGGTCGAGAACGCCGCCGAGCCTGCTGAACGCGCCGTCGGTCAGATCGAGGCACTTGGGTTCCTGCGGGGTCTGGACGAACGTGCCGCGGTCGTTGACCCGCACGGTCAGGGAGCGGCCGTTGGCGATGTTGGTGACCTGGACCAGCGTGCCGAAGGGCAGTTGAGGCTGCCGGGAGAGGGAGGTGGCGACCGTGTCGGCGTTGTTGTCGAAGACCTCGCCGCTGGCGGTCAGGGCGCCGGGTGGCTGGGGGCCGTAGTGCGTGGCCCAGCACTGTTCGCCGCTCTGATCCGCCGGAGCGGGAGCGTTCCACTTCTGGTTGTCGGAGCCGGTGCAGCTCCAGATCTGGATCCGGGCGCCGTTGGCGGAGGACCGGTCGGTGACGTCGAGGCACTTGTTCGCCGCCGGGTTGACGATGTCGTGGGCGGCGGTGACGGTCCATCGCTGGTTGGCGCCGCCCGTGCAGGACCACAGCTGGACCTTGGCGCCGTCGGCGGTGGAGTTGGCGGTGACGTCGAGGCATTTGCCCAGGGCGCGCAGGGTGTTGTCGGCACCGAGGGTCCACTGCTGGGCGGCGGTGCCGTTGCAGTCGTAGAGCTGCACCGGGGTGCCGTCGGCGGAGTTGGCACCGGCGACGTCGAGGCACTTGCCGGCGAGGCCGGTGACCGGGCCGGTCGCGGCCGCTGCCGTGGTCGCTGCTGCCGTGGTCGCGGCTGTCGCCGGTGCGGCGGTCGACGGGATGAGCAGCAGGGCCAGCAGAGCCATGAGAGGAGTGCCGCGTAACGCGGTGGTGAGGAGGGAGGAGCGAGCAGCCATGGGGGGTGGGGGAGCCTTTCCGGAAAGGACACGTACGTGTGGCGGAGGCCGACTGGACGCACGTCAGGATGACCTGACACCGTGAAAGCTAAAGGTCTATACCAAGACCGTCAAGGCGTGAACATGACATATCTGTCGGTGTCCTGCCGATCCACCGGCGCCGGTGCCGGTGCCGGTGCCGGTGCCGGACGGACCGCAGGGCATCCGCAGGGCGGATGCCCGTGATCCAGGGGTCGCATGAGCCAAGGGGTAGGCGTGCGGGACGTTCTGACCCGTAGATGCTGCCGAAGCTGCAGGATGCCTTCGGTACGGAGCCCTGCGCGGGTTCGAGCGGGCCGCGATGGCGCTGATCCCGCCGTGTCGGCGGACATTGTGCAGGTCGCGCTGGACCTGGCGGGTCGGCGACTGCGGTTCGCGCCGGGCGGTCGCGAGCCGCTTCTCCACGGAGACGGGGCGGATGCCGACCGCGTGCGGCTCGGTCGCGAGGGCGTCGAGGTCGGCGGTGTCGACCACGGCGGCGACGTATCCGTCGGGGCGGACGAGTACCCGCTGGCGGGGCGTTGCCGGGGTCAGGGCACCAGGACGGTGCGCACGCCCGGGGCCTCGGGTGCGGTCCAGGCGGTTTCGACCTCGGCGAGGGGTACCGGCCGGGCGGTGACGGCGAGGCCGCCGCTCTCGATCTCCTCGACGAGCGCCGGGAGTTCCTCCAGGTAGGTCCTGGTCGACACCGCGCCCTGGCCGTTGCCCTGCAGCCGTAGGTTCGCCGAGCGCAGGGCGACCGACGGGAGTTCGATGGTGGGACCGGCCACGGCGCCGATCTGGATCCAGTTCAGGGCGCGCCCGCGGTCGGCGCGGGCCCGCAGCAGTGCCATGATCGCGTCCCCGGCGGGCCTGCCCCACAGGTAGTCGAGGACCAGGTCGACCTCGGCGGCGGCGGCGGCGGCCAGCGCCGCGGCGGTGGCGTCGGCGTCGTCGGTGAGCGCGACGGTCGCGTCCGCGCCGATTCCCGGCAGGGCGGCCAGCCGGGCCCGGTCGCGGCCGGCGCCGACGACCCGGCCGGCCCCGAGGCGCTTGGCGACCTGGACGGCCATCTGTCCGGCGTTGCCGGTCGCGCCGAGGATCAGCACCGACTGCCCGGTCTCGATCGGGACGCGGCGGCGCAGCGCCACCCAGGACGACATCGCCGGGTTCATGGCCGCGGCGATCTTCACGACGTCCGCGTCGTCGGGCAGCGGGACGCTGCGGCGGCGGTCGATGACGGTCCGGGTGGCCATCGGGCCGACCACGTCGTCGTCGGCGACGAAGTACAGCAGCCGGCCGTCCTCGCCTCGGCCGACCCCGTCGACACCGGGCACCATCGGCAGCTTCCCGGTGCTCGTGTAGTGGCTGCCCGATGCGCCGGTACGCACCCTCGGGTGCAGGCCCACCGCCAGGACGTCGACCAGCGCCTGGTCCTCGTCGGACGGGGCGGGCAGGTCGAACGGCTCGTAGCGGGGCGGCTTGTCGAACGAGCTGACGACGGCGGCGCGGATCTCCATGGCCGTTCTCCTCGGTCTTGGTACGTGCAGCGAAGGATTTAGTGTGTGCCGCGAAGGATTTAGTTCGTGACGCAAATCAAAATAGTAGGTGCCACGTACCTTCGCAAGTAGGATCGGGACATGACGTCATCCCCTGACATGTCGCCCGCGGTCGAGGACCTCGGGCTGGTCGATGCCCTGGCCCAACTGTCGTTCCTGGTGCACAGCGCCCTGACGGAGGTCGCGGGGCGGCACGACCTGTCGGTCGTGCAGACGCGGCTGCTCGGGATCCTGCGGGACCGGAAGCCGACCATGAACCAGCTCGGCCGGCACCTCTGCCTCGACAAGTCCTCGATCAGCGGCCTGGTGGACCGCGCCCAGCGCCGCGGACTCGTCACCCGCACGGCCAGCGAGACCGACCGCCGCTCGTTCCAGGTGTCGATCACCGATGCGGGCCGACAACTCGCCGAGCAGGTCGCCACCGAGTTCGCCGAGCGCATCGAGAAGTGTGCCGAGCCGCTTCCCGGAACCGACCGGCAGCTGCTGTCACGCATGGCGACCCGGCTCGTGACCGCCGACGCCCACCTCCGCGGCATCGACCTGCGCACCACACCCCACTGACCGAACCCGTCATCGACGTGCCCTGCCGGTCCTCGTCTCGGGACGCTCGCGCTTGCCGCACGCGTCCTCGCGGGGCTTGTCCGGTGGGGCCGTCTGTTCCCGGAAGCCGCTCGCCTGGATCATGGGATGACGACAAAGGGTCTGTGGAGGTGCTGAGTGACCATCTCGATCCGGTCCGCGCGATCCGGGGAAGCAGGGTTCTTGTCCGAGCTTGCGCTGCGTTCCAAGGCTCACTGGGGATACGACGCTGAGTTTCTCGCCCTGTGCCGTGCGGAGTTGACGCTCACCGACGCGGAACTCGGCACCCGCCGAACGACCGTGGCAGAGCGAGTCGACGGAATCGTGGGCTTCACGACCTTGGAAGGTGACCCGCCGCAGGGCGTGTTGGGCATGATGTTCGTCGACCCGCGCGCGATCGGGAAGGGCGTCGGCCGTCTGTTGTTCACCCATGCCGTCGAGACCGCCCAGGCCTTGGGATTCACCCGGTTCACCATCGACGCGGACCCGAACGCCGAGCCCTTCTACGAGGCCATGGGCGGGGTCCCCGTCGGCCGCATTCCCTCCGGATCGATTCCCGGCCGAACCCTCACCCGATATCTGCGCAGGGTTCGGGACTGAGGGGACTGGGGCCGTCGGGGGAGTCCGTGACCGCGGACCCGAGGGCCGGGTCACTCCTTCTTCGACGGCGCGGTGCTCGCGCGGATCACCAGCGTTGATCCCGACGAACGAAGCCCAGCTCATGCATTCCGCCGGGGAAGCACGGGTTGGAGACCAACTCCGCCATGGCCCGCTCGACCGCCTCACGGGTCCTGCGCGGACGGTCATCCACGACGAAGGCGTGACGCGGCTGGAAGCTGGCAAGCGGTCAGTAGCACTTGCAGGGAGTGATAGAAAACTTTCAGAAAAGTCATCTCCTTCTGTCGGAAGATAAGGTGCATGACTTGCACGTATCTTCTGCATGACCATTGAACCGCCTCATCGGCCCCTGCTAGCTTGCCGCCACTCGGCCGCCCCACCCGACGTCACCGAAGACCGGGAGTTCCGATGAAGCCCTCAAGGCTCGTGCTGCTCACCGCCGTGGCCCTCCTCATGTCGACGACCCCCGCACTGTCGGCCGTGGCGGCGCCCGGTCGAGGAGCGGTCTCCGCGTCCGGCACCGGTGCCACCGCCCCCCAACTCGCGCTGTCGGACCCGGGTTTCGAGAATGGCGGGGTGGGCTGGACCTTCAGCTCCGGTGCCGGGGTCGGTGAAGGGAACGTCCACAGCGGCAGCCGTTTTCTCTATCTCGACGCCGGTGCGGGGAAGTGGGCCAGCCAGACTCTGACCGCTCCCCGCGACGGCAGTTACGACTTCTCCGCGTGGATCGGCAGCGCCGGGACCGGCGGTACGTACACGGTCCGGCGCAACGGCGAGACCGTCGGTACGGTCGAACTGCCGGAGCGCCGCGCCTACGCCCGCTACACCATCAGTCGCGTCGACCTGAAGGCAGGCGACCGGCTGGAGATCGTCTTCGGTTCCGGCACCGCATGGGTCAACGCGGACGACCTGATGATCTCCCCGGCCGCGCCCGCGGACCCGAAGGTCGCCTCGTCCGACCCGGAGGTCGTGGCGATGTTCGACTGGGCCGAGCGGAAGGCGAACAGCTGGGTGCAGCTGCCCGGCACGGTGGGCCCGGTCAACGCCGACGAGAACCACACCAGCGGCACCGGCACCGCGCCGTACGGGCCCACCTACTGGGCCGGATACGCCAACCGCAGCGCCTACTACTCCCGTGACATGACCCACCAGCTCACCGGCGCCCACCTCATCGGCCTGGACACCGAGAACGAGACGATGCTCCGCTCGTACGCGGCGTCGGCGACCGCCGAGCACAAGTACTTCCCCGTGTGGTCCCTCAACTTCGACGCCCGGACGTATCTCAGCATCGACTACCGCGGCCCGGACGACTTCGTGCGCGAGGTCCCGGCCACCTTCGAACTCGTCGAGAAGGCGGCCCAGGCCTACCTGTGGACGGGGGACCGCGGATACGTCGACGACCCGGTGCTGTGGGACTTCTACCGGCACGCCACCGAGGACTTCATCGACCTGCACGACAGCGCCGTGCCCAACGCGAAGGTCAAGGTCGCCGAAGGCACCGGCAAGGGCATCTTCTCCGGCGCGGCCAGCTACAACGAGCAGGACGGCGACGGGCTCGCCGAGGCCGGCGACGGCATCGCCTCCGAATACCAGGCCTACCTGGCGATGGCCGTGCTCGCGCGCGGCAAGGGCGACACCACGCTGGCGAAGAAGTACGACCGCAAGGCCGCCGACCTGAAGGCCTACTTCAACGACACCTGGAGCGGCACCGGCAGCGGCGCCGCCATGGTCCGCGCCTACACCCTCTCCGGCACCCCGGTCACCGGCTGGGGGAAGGAGAACAGCGTCTTCATGCCGATGAAGCAGATCATCGACCCGGGCCCGCGCAACGACGCCTACCTCGACTACATCCAGGCGCAGGAGCTGGGCCCGGACGGCTCGCCCAACATCGAGTCCACGACATACCTGCCCGACATGTTCTTCCGCAACAACCGAGCCGACACCGCCTGGTGGTGGATGAAGAAGATCTACGGCGAGCGCGAACAGCAGCACGTCAACGCGAGGCAGGGCCCCAACGGGGACTACCCCGAGGTGTCCTTCACCCTGGTGAGCCAGACCGTCGAGGGCCTGATGGGCATCACCCCGAACGCCGCGGACCACCAGGTGACCACCCAGTCCCGGCTGCCCTCGGGGATGAAGTGGCTCCAGGTGGCGGACGTGCCCATCGGCACCGGCACGGTCAACGTGCGCCACGACGGCGCGACGAAGACCACCCTGACCAACAACTCCCGGCAGGGCGCCTACACCTGGGAGGCCCGCTTCCCCGGCACGCACAAGGAGCTCACCGTCAACGGCGTCCCCCAGCAGGCCCGCACCAAGACCGTCAACGGCGTCACCTACACCTACGCGACACCCACCGTGCCCGCCGGAGCCACCACCGTCGTCCAGGTCACCGACTGACCCACCCGCGGTTCCGGTGTCAGCGGCTCGTAGAACACTGCCTGCGCGTCGGTCCGCCGGGCCGGCGGACCGCGACGACCAGCCTGCTCAGCGGAATCGCGCCGCGTTGGCCCGGGCCCAGTCCGCGAAGGTGCGGGGCGGCCGGCCGGTGACCTCCTCGACGGACGGGAACACGGTTGCCTCGTCCAGCTTTCCGCCGGAGTAGAAGCTGAAGAACGCGTCGACGTACTGCTCGGGCATCTGGGCGAGCATCTCCGCGCGGGCCTCGTCGTCGGGCTGGGCCTCGTAGCGGATCTCGCGGCCGAGTACCTCGCCGAGGATACGGACCCGGTCTCCCGGACGCAGCGCCTCCGGGCCGGTCACCGGGTACACGCGGCCCTCGTGGTCCGCCGAGACCAGCGCTTTCGCGGCGACGGCGGCGATGTCGGCCGGGTCGACGACGGCGGCGGGAACATCCGGCCAAGGCGCCCGCACCGCACCGGCGTTGATCATCGGCAGCCACTGGAACGTGTTCGTCATGAACATGCGCGGGCGGACCATGGTCCACGCGAGCCCGGACGCACGCAGCGCGTCCTCGGTGTCGATCATGTAGCGGGCGACGGCGTTGGTCCGGTCACCGGTCTCGGCCGAGCCGCCGGACATCAGTACGACGCGACGTACGCCGGCCTTCTGCGCCTCGGCGAAGACCTCCGGTGCGTAGCCGCTCAGCAGGAATAACGCCTCCGCGCCGGCCAGTACCGGCGCCAGGGACGACGGGTCGGTCAGGTCCCCGGCCACGGCCTCGGCGCCGGGCGGCACCGTCGCCGTAGCCGGATCCCTGGTGAGGGCCCTCACCTGCTCACCCCCGTCGACCAGCAGGCGGACCACCTCGCGCCCTACGTTTCCGGTCGCGCCAGTCACGACGATCATGCGAACTCCCTACTTGTTAGGGATGGTTCCCTAACAAGTAGGCTACGGGTCCATGAGACGCACTGCCCAGGAGACGCGGGAACACATCCTGACGGTGACGCACGACCTCTTCTACTGGCACGGCATCAAGGGCACCGGCGTCGACACCGTCGCCGCGGCGGCCGGTGTGGCGCCCACGACCCTCTACCGCCTGTTCGCGTCGAAGGACGATCTCGTCGCCGCGTACGTCGAACGCGCCAGTGGGCTCTACAAGCAGTGGTTCCTCGACGTGACGGCCGAAGGCTCGCCCGACGACCGGATCCTGTCGCTGTTCGACGCGCTCGTCGAGCAGGTGCAACCCGAGTACTGCCGGGGCTGCCCCTTCCTGATGGCGATGGCCGAACTGCCGGACGCGTCGGTGAAGGCGCACACGCTGGCCGTCGGGACCAAGGCGTGGGTCCGCGGGCAGATCGGCGAACTCGCTCCGTCGGACGTCCTCGCGGACCAGATCTTCCTTGTCATGGAGGGGGTTTACGCCTCCGTGCAGTCACTCGGCGCCGACGGGCCCGCACGGCGGGCACGCGGGCTCGTCGAGTCGCTGCTCAGGGCGGCAGGTTGAGGACGGCGGGTGGCTGTTCCGGTCAGTCCTTGTCCAGGTCGTCGAGTACGGCGGGCAGGCCGGCACTCAGCATCCTCCTCCGGACGTGGCCCAGGACCTGGGTCATCAGAAACCCGCCCACACCCGTGAAGCCCGTGTGGTCGTAGGTGAATCGCGTTCCCTTGCCATGGGGTTCGATGCGGTAGGCGACCTCGGTGGTCTCGCTACCGCCGGGGTCGGTCCACGAGTAGCGCAGCAGCCGGGGCTCGTCCACTTCGAGGACAACGCAGTCGACGATGCCGCTCCAGCCGGGCTTGGGCTTGGCGATGAACTGGAACCGGGCGCCGACGGTGGTGGTGAAACCTTCCGGGCGCGCCCCGGCTCCGGTCGCGGTCCACAGCGGTATGAGCCCGGGGTCGGTGACGGCGTGCCAGACCTTGGCGGGGGAGTGCGGGTAGTCGCGGACGATGTGGATGGCGCTCATGGTGCTCCTGTAGCGGTCACGAGGAAGCAGGAAAATACAGCCACTGAAAAATTACAGTAGCAGTAAATATTCTGCTGCTGTACTACGCTGGCGCCATGAGCACGGTGGACTGGACGGCCTGGCACCCGGAGGCCGCGGAGCCCGAGGCGGACGGCTTGCGGGAGCGGAAGAAGCGCCAGTTGCGGCAACGCCTGTCCGACACCGCGACCGGCATGTTCCTGGAGCGCGGCTTCGACGCTGTCCGCGTGGCAGAGATCGCCCAGGCCTGCGGAGTCTCGGAGAAGACGGTCTTCAACTACTTCCCCACCAAGGAATCGCTCATCCTGGACCGGGGCGAGACCACGATGGCCGCCCTGCGTGCCGGCCTGGCCGACCCGGACCACACTCCGGTCGAGGCCGTACTGCGGATCCTCTCCGGCGAGTTGCGCGCCATGACCTCCTGGATCGCCGCGCAGGACGACCCCGTCCACGCCACCGCCATGATCAGGCGCTTCGGCGCGCTGACCAGGTCCGCGCCCTCACTGAGGGCCTACCACCGGGACATGACCGACCGGCTGGTCGCCGTCGCGGCCGAGGCGCTGGCCCAGCGCACCCATGGAAGTCCGGACGACCCGGAACCGCAGATCGCGGCAACCGCTCTGCTCGGACTGTGGTCGATCCAGTTCCAGAGCCTCGGGAGACATCTGGACGGCGCCCACACGCCGCCACAGATCCAGGAGGCGGTGACCGCCGACGTCCGCCGCGCGGCCAAGCTCGTCGAATCCGGCCTGACTTCACTGGGGAACGCCGCGCCGACCCGGTGACGTGGAGATCGGGAGGCGCCCGCAGAAGGATCAGCCGGTGGGGTCGGCCTGCAGTGCGAGGACGAGCGCCAGCCGTGTCTCCGGCGTGTGCAGTCCGTCGCCGAAGAGTTGCTCCAGCTGCCGCAGCCGGTAGCGGACGGTCTGCGGGTGAACGTGCAGCCGGGCCGCCGTGTCGGGGACGTTGCTCCCGCCGAGCAGCCAGGCCAGCAGGGTCTCCCTCAGCCGGTCGCGGTGTGCTTCCGGCACCGCCTCCAGCGGAGCGAGGGCATGGGCCGCGAGGTGGGCCAGGAGCGGCTCGTCGCTGCGCAGCAACAGCGCCGGGAGATGCTCGGCGCATCGCAACAGCCCCTGGCCGGGCAGGAGGCCGCGCTCCGCAAGGTCCAGGGCGCGCCTGGCCCAGCGCAGCGACTGCGCGGCCTGCGCGAGCGGAACAGTGGGGCCGAGCACCGCGGGACGGTCACCCAATGCCAGGGCGAGGTCCCGGTCGTCGAAGCGGTCGGAGCCGTCGGGGGCGGGCAGCAGCAGCCGGGGTGGGTGCGCGTCCGGATCGGCCAGGGCTCCCGCAGGTGTCCGCGGGGCGTGCTCCACATCGGTGGGATCGGTCGTGAACACCACAACCGCGACCTGTTCCGGTACGGCCCACCGCGCGCCGTGGGCCAGTTCCCGTACGCGGTCCGGCGGCGCGGGCCGCTCACCGAGCAGCAGCGCGAGCAGCTGTCGGCGACGTGGCTCCCACTCCCCGGAGTCCCGCAGCCGGGCTTCCCCGTATCCGGCGGCGGCGGCCTCCGCGGCTTCATGGAGGGTGCGGAAGGCGAGCTCGCCCAGGGCTGACAGGAGCGCCGAGTCGAGCCCCAGATCCTTCGCCGTCCGACCCATCAGGCGCCAGGCGTGCAGACCGCCGACCCGTAGCGCGGACTGGAACGCCTCCAGGCTCCGGCCCGCAGCAGCGGTGCTCCGTCCCAGCTCGTAGTACGTCGCCTTGATCGCCGCCCGCTCCTCGCCCGGGCCGGCGACGTGTTCGACGAAGAAGGTCAGGGCCTCCACCACACCGGTGCGCAGCCGGCCTTCCAGGGCGCCTTCCGTCTGTGCGTACTCGGGTACCTGTCTTCGGACCTCGTTCTCCACCTCATCGGCCACGAAGGCGAGTTGCCGCCGTAACCGGCCGACGAGTTCGGGCGGCACCGATCCGGCCGGGAGGCCGTCCGGTGCCGGGGTCGGTGCGGCCATCGGTGCGCCCTTCGGTCGAGTCGTGTTCCGGCGGGGGATCGGCACCCGCGGTGAGTGCGGGAGTCGGGAGTGAGACGACAGGACCGGCGCCTTCCGTTCCGCTGAGGCGGGCGGACCCGCTGTGCCCGCGTGTCCCGGGGCCCGGACGCCGACGGGGAATCCCGCGGCAACCGGTAGAGGACGTACGTCGATGGGCACCCCGCGCGCGGCCCCGTACGGGCCGCCTTGTGTCGTTCGAAGTGCGGGTAGGGTCGCGCTCATGAGCGATTCCTCCAGGGTGCCTGCCGCCGAGCCGCGTAAGCGGGTGGACTACGGGACCGGTCGTGAGGCGCTGCTCAACGCGGCCGTCAGGGTGGTGGCCCGGGGCGGCCTGCGCAAGCTCACCTACCGTGCCGTCGCGCAGGAGGCGGGTGTCACGCACGGTCTGGTGGTGCACCACTTCGGCTCGCGGGACGCGTTGATCGAGGCTGCCCTCACCCATGCGGTGCGCACCAGCGCGAGCACGAGCGCGCTGGAACCGGGCACGGGCGACGTCGCGGACTTCGCGGCGGGGCTGTCGGACATGGTCACCCGTGACCCGGACATGCAACTGTTCCAGTACGAGCTCATGCTCGAATCGCGGCGCAGGCCCGAGCTGCTCTCGCAGATCCGCGCGCTGTACAACGAGTACTTCGAGGCCACGGAGCGGGAGTTGTCCCGCATGCTGCCCGAAGGAGCCGCCCCTGCCCTGACCCGGCTGGTCTTCGCGGCGCTCGAAGGGCTGGTACTGCACCAGCTGGTCCTCGGTGAGCCGGAGGTCACCGAGGCCGCGCTGAAGGAACTGCGGTCCCTGCTCACCCGGAAGAGGGAAGAGGGGGAGTAGTCCCACTCGCCTTGGACCGTACGAAATAGCAGGTCGGAAGGGGTCCTCGTCGCTCAGCGGCGGGGGCTCGTTTGATTCCGAACAAGTAAAGAGTCGACTGCGGCGGCGCGAAGTATTGACGAAACTATCCGAGTGGATAATTCTCGCGGGGTAGGGCCGCCGTCCGCCCGTTCCGGGGTGGCCCCTTCTCGCCTCTTCTCGCTCGCATCCCCTACGAGGAGTGCCACGACATGACCGTGACCGCCGCCGGACCCGCGTCCGCGACCGAGGATCTGCTGCCCTTCCGCGACCCCGGCTTCCGCGCGAACCCGTACCCCTACTACGCACGGCTGCGGAAACAGCATCCCGTCCACCGGCACTCGACCGGCCTCTACGTCGTCTCCCGCTACGAGGACGTCGCCCGGCTGATCCGCAACCCCACGCTGAGCGTGCAACAGCTCGACTTCGGGCCCGCCGACCCGATCCACGACACGATGCTCGGCAAGGACGCCCCCGACCACACCCGGCTGCGCCGGATCACCAACCGGTGGTTCACGCCCAAGGCGGTCGAGGGGTGGGCCGAGGTGATGCGGACCTCCGTGGCCGCCGTACTCGACGAGGTCGAGAAGGGCGACGGCGTCCTGGACGTGGCCGACGGGCTCGCTCTGAAGTGCACCTTCGACACCGTCTGTCACATCTTCGGCATCGAACCGACCGACATGCTCGCCATTCAGCGCAAGACCTACGAGATCGGGCTCAGCCTCGGCCCCGGCGGCAACGAGGAGGAGGCGACGGGTACGGCGGAGGCCCTCGCCTGGTTCGCCGAACACATCCGCCGGCTCGTGGCCGACAAGCGTGCCCGCCCGGGCGAGGGCCTGATCGACGCCTTCGTCGCCGCGCGGAGCGAGGGGCGGATGACCGAGGAGGAGGTCGTCCACACGATCTTCCTGTTCTTCGCCGTCGGCCACCTCGACGTCAAGCACCTCATCAATCACGGCATCTGGCTGATGACCCAGAAGCCCGAGCTGTTCGCCGCGTACCGCGACGAGCCCGGGGCGCGGCCCGGCATCATCAACGAGATCCTGCGCATCGACACCCCGGAGTCGATGGTGGTCCGCCTGGCCACCCGGGACACGGTCGTCGGCGACACGACCGTACCCGCGGGAGAGGCCCTCGCCCTGCTCATCGCCTCCGCCAACCGTGATCCCGAGGTCTTCGCCGACCCCGACACCTTCGACCACACCCGCCCGGTCGCCGCCGCCCAGCACCTCGCCTTCGGCTCCGGCATGCACGGTTGTGCCGGCCAGGTCCTGGCCCGCGCCGAGGCCGACGTCGTCTTCAGCTCGATCACCGAACGGTTCGCCGGTGTCGAACTCGCCGGTGAACCCGCCTACGCGCACACCGAGTTCCTGCGCACCATCACCCACCTCCCCGTCCGCTTCCGCTGATTTCCCCCTCCCCGCGAGAGAACAGGAGCTGCCATGAAGGTCGAAGTCGACCTCGACAAGTGCCAGGACCACGGCCAGTGCGTCTATGCCGCCCCCGAGCTGTTCGCGCTGGACGACGACGGACGCCTGTCCCTGCGGGCGCATGCGACCGACGTGTACACGGCCGACGTGGACGAGGTGAACGCCGAGGAGCTGTACGAGGCGGCCGAGGTCTGCCCGCTGCAGGCCATCACGGTGCGCGGGTAGCCGGGCCGCGATCGCCGGCGACGCCCGGTCCGTCGGCCGGCGCGCCATCACGCGTGCCGCCCGGCCTCCGGGCCGTCGTCCCTTTTCCGTGTCCGGTTCCGTGTCCGGCTGCCGGGGCGTGCGCACGTGGCCGTCGCGCGGCGTGCGTCGTGGCTCCGGAGGGGAATCGCCGAACGGATGTGGGCCAAACCCCTTGCCAAACGGATAGTTCCCGCCCAGCATGAGGCAACTCGTTTGGCCTAAAACGAAATCCCGCCCCTCTCCGTCCCCGGTAGGTGATTCGAGTGGACAGTCA
This sequence comes from Streptomyces sp. NPDC090088, assembly GCF_044747345.1. Lineage (NCBI taxonomy): Bacteria > Bacillati > Actinomycetota > Actinomycetes > Kitasatosporales > Streptomycetaceae > Streptomyces > Streptomyces sp. NPDC090088. The sequence continues at coordinate 336,593 of NZ_JBIVDZ010000010.1, forward strand.
GACCGCGGTCTCCACACAAACCGCTCAAGACGCATCCATGGCAGGCAGGCTCAAGCCCGACTCTCTCGGTGTCCTGGGCATTCTCTTCTTCGTTCTCTCCGCCCAGGCGCCACTGACGGGTATCGCCGGAGCCGTGCCCATCGCCGTCGGCATCGGCAACGGTGCCGGCGTCCCGGCCGCCTACCTCGCGGCCGGCCTCGTCGTCCTGCTCTTCTCTGTGGGATTCGTCGCGATGGGCCGGCATGTCGTGGACGCCGGAGCCTTCTACACCTACATCGGCAAGGGGCTCGGCCGCCATGCCGGTTCGGGCAGCGCCGGTGTCGCCCTCTTCGCCTACTGTGCGGTCCAGGCCGCCATGTACGGGCTGTACGGCGCCACGGTGAGCGGCCTGGTCGAGTACTACGGTGGCGTCCATGTCGCCTGGTGGGTCTGGACCCTGGTCACCATGGTGATCGTCCAGGTTCTCGGCGCATCCGGCATCGAAATGGGTGCCAGGATCCTCGCGGTCTTCGTGCTGGCGGAGTTCAGCATCCTGATCGCCTTCGCCTTCGTGACTCTCGTCAAGGGCGGCGGGCCCGCCGGGCTCGGCTTCACGGACAGCTTCTCACCGTCCGCCGCGCTCAAGGGCGCTCCGGGGGTGGCGCTGATGTTCGCCGTGGCGTCGATGTTCGGTTTCGAGGCCACCGCGATCTACGGCGAGGAGGCCCGCGAGCCCCGCAAGACCGTTCCCCGGGCCACCTATCTGTCGGTCGCCGTGGTCACCGGCTTCTTCGCCTTCGTGTCCTGGATGCTGATCTCCGCGCACGGTGCGTCCCGGGCCACCGCCGACGCGGGCAGGGCGCTGCGGAGCGGGGACGCCACCTCGTTCGTCTTCGCGCCGATCGCCGACGTGTTCGGTGGCTGGGCGAACGACGTGCTGCCGATCCTGCTGGCCACCTCTCTCTTCGCCGGCATCCTGGCCTTCCACAACTCCGCCAACCGCTATCTCTTCTCCCTCGGCCGCGAAGGGCTGCTGCCGCACGGCCTGACCGCGATCAACCGGCGGCACTCGCCCTGGGCGGCCGGCCTGGCGCAGACCGCGATCTCCGTGCTGCTGGTGATGCCGTTCGCGATCCTGGGCAAGGACCCGGTGCTGACCCTCTTCTCCTGGTTCAGCGGTGTGGCGGTGCTCGGCATCATGCTGCTGTACTTCCTGACCTCGGTGTCCGTGGTCATGTTCTTCCGCCGCTCCGGCGCTGACACCCGCCCGTGGAACACGCTGATCGCCCCTGTCCTGGGCGCGCTCGGCATCGCGGGTGCCATCTGGCTGATCGTCGAGAACTTCACCACGCTCATCGGCGGCGACCGGACCACGGCCATCTGGCTCCAGGCCACGGTTCCGGCGGTGCTGATCCTCGGCGTCGTCGCCGCCCGCGTGACCCGCGACGGGGCGACGGCCCGGGGCTGAGAGTTCCGTCCCCCCGGTGTGGCCGACCGGTTCCCGCTCCCCCGGGAACCGGTCAGTCCGCCGCGAGTGCCACCCGGTCGAGGAACCCGTCGACCAGGCGGCGGGCGTTCGTCCGGGCCGTTTCCTCCAACTCCCGCGTCCGGGCAACCAGTTCGCCGGGATCCACGCCCTGGCGCAGGCACTGCTCCGTACCGTCGAGCGCCAGCCACAGGCGGACCGTCTCGGCCGTGATCTCGGGGTGGAACTGCACGCCCAGGCTGCGTCCGAGCCGGAACGCCTGGGTGCACACCGAGTTCCGGGCCAGTTCCTGGGCCCCGGGCGGCGGCAGGCAGCGGTCGTAGTGCCACTGGAACCACGGGCCGGGGCCCACGATCGCTGGATCGTCGGTGTCGACCTCGACCCAGCCGATCTCGGGGCGCGGCGATGCCGTGACCGAGCCGCCGAGCGCGGTGGTCAGGGCCTGTGCGCCGAAGCAGACGCCGAGTATCGGGACGCCCGAGTGGTGGGCCTTGCGGAGGAGAGCCAGTTCGCCGCCGATCCAGGTGCCGATCGCCGACTCGTCGTACACCGACCAGGGGGCGCCGAGCGACACGACCAGGTCCCAGCCGTCGGGGGAGGGGAAGTCGAAGGTCACGTCGGGCGTGAGGTAGTGCTCTTCGGGCACCACCGTCATGGCGGTCAGATCGTATCCGCGCTCCACGAGCCGGGCCCCGACGGGGCCGGGGTCGGTCGCGTGGTCGTGCTGGATGACGAGTGCGCGCACGGTGGGCTCCTTCCTGGGTTCACGAACCGGCCTCGGGGTCCGTGAACCGTGACGACTGCTCCGCACCCATCATATCGTTTGGCCTCAAATAAGATATTCGGAGATTCCGCATGCTGGACATCACCCACGAGCGTGGCCCAGCCACCCACGAAAGACGCTGACCCGGCCATGGCACTCTTCAGCCGCAGAGCACACGAACCCCGCCTCGCCCCCGAACTCGACGACGTTCCGCTGGGCCGGGTGCTGAGAGGTGTCGCCGCCACGCGCGGCATCGGTCCGCAGGATCTCGCCGTCGCCCAGGTGGAGCGGTTGCTGAGGGACACGGGAGACGACTGGGACCGCCGTTCGCACCGGGTCGGCGTCCTCGCTCACGCGGTGCCCGCGCTGGCCCGGGCCTGGCGTGAGCGTCGGCCGAGCGATCCGGACGCGCTGGTCCTGGCCGCCTGGTCGGAGCTGGCCACCGATCCGTGGGGCGCCCTGGCGACCTGCCGCCGCGCCGCCGAGATCCGCCCGGGCGATCCGACCCCCTGGGTGGGAGCGCTGGCGGCGGTACGGATTCTCCGGCGGCCGACCTCTGAACTCACCCCCATCTGGAAGGAGATCCACGCCCGCGACCCATGGCACAGAGAGGCGCATCTGCAGATCCTGGGCTACCTCTCCCCGGAGGAGCAGGGAAGCCAGGCCGCGCTGCGGGATTTCCTCGACGACGTCGTCGCGGTCATGCCGCCGGGCGCGCCGACGTCGTGCCTGCCGTTGGCCGCCGCGGTCCGGCAGTACCACCGGGACCTGGACGCCGGCGGAACGCGGGCGCTGGGGATCGGCCAGTACTGGGCGCAACCGCACACCGCGCGATGGCTGGACCAGGCCCTGGCCCATGGGATGCCCCCTGGCCGGCTGCGCCACGCGGCCGCGGTGGCCGATCTGGGGCTGCTCGCCTACGCCTTGAGCAGGGCGGGCCGCATGCGTGAGGCGGGCCCGGTCTTCTCCGCCGTCGACGGGCTGGTGACGCCCTGGCCGTGGAGTTACGAAGGGGACCCGGTGGAGTGCTACGGGCGCTACGCCGGTCGTGCCTAGCGGCGCCGCCGTCGTGCGTCGGCCCGGGAGGTGAAGCCGTGCGTCATGACGAACCGCGTTCGGCGGCCTCGACGATGTTGGTCAGCAGCATGGCGCGGGTCATCGGTCCCACCCCGCCGACCGGCGGCGCGAGTGAGCCGGCGACCTGGTCGACGTCCGGGTGGACGTCGCCGAGGATGCCCTCCACGGTCCGGGTGATGCCCACGGACAGGACCGTGGCGCCCGGCTTGATCCAGTCCGGCTGGACCAGATGGGCCACGCCGGCCGCGGCCACGACCACGTCGGCGACCCGGGCGTGGGCCGCGGTGTCCTGGGTCGCCTCGTGGCACAGGGTCACGGTCGCGTGCTCGGTGCTGCGGGTCAGCATCAGGCCGAGCGGGCGGCCCACGGTGATACCGCAGCCGATGACACAGAACTGCCGCCCGGTGATGGGCACCTGGTTGCGCCGCAGCAGGTCGATGATGCCGCGCGGGGTGCAGGGCAGCGCCCCCGGAATGCCCAGGACCAGGCGGCCCAGATTGGCCGGGTGGAGCCCGTCGGCGTCCTTGGCCGGATCGATGAGCTCCAGGACCGCATGGGTGTCGATGTGGGCGGGCAGCGGCAGTTGGACGATGAACCCGGTGCAGGCCGGATCGGCGTTGAGCCGGAGCACGGCGGCCTCGACGTCGGCCTGGACGGCGGTGGCGGGCAACTCCACCCGGATCGACGCGATGCCGACCCGGGCGCAGTCACGGTGCTTTCCGCCGACGTAGGAGTGGCTGGCGGGATCGTCGCCGACCAGAACGGTGCCCAGGCCGGGGGTGATGCCTCGGAGCTTCAACGCCGCGACTCGCTCGGCGAGTTCACGTTTGATGCCGGCTGCCGCGGCCTTGCCGTCGAGCAGTGTCGCGGTGGTCATGTCGTACGGGCCTCTCGGTAGGGGCTTCCCGGCGCGGTCGTCAGGAGAAGACGACGGTGCGGGAGCCGGTGAGGACGACGCGGTCCTCCGCGTGCAGCCGAACCGCCCGGGCCAGGACGATCCGCTCGACGTCCCGGCCGATCGAGACGAGCTCCGGCGCGGTGTGGCGGTGTCCGACGCGGACGACGTCCTGCTCGATGATCGGACCCTCGTCCAGGTCGGCGGTGACGAAGTGGGCGGTGGCGCCGATGAGTTTGACGCCCCGTTCGTGAGCCTGGTGGTAGGGCCTGGCGCCCTTGAAGCCGGGCAGGAAGGAATGGTGGATGTTGATGACCCGGCCGGACAGCTTGCGGCACAGGTCGTCGGAGAGGACCTGCATGTACCGGGCGAGCACCACGAAGTCGACCCGGTGCTCAGCCACCAGCCGCAGCAGCTCGGCCTCCGCCTCCGGCTTGGAGTCACGGGTGACGGGGAGGTGGACGAACGGGATCCCGTACCGCTCCGCGACGGGGGCCAGGTCGGGGTGGTTGGACACGACGAGCGGGATGTCGACGGGAAGTTCGCCCAGGTCCCAGCGGTAGAGCAGGTCGACGAGGCAGTGGTCGAACCTCGACACCATCAGCAGCACCCGCCGGCGCTGCTCCTCGGGCCGCAGGGACAGTACGGGGTCGAAGCGGGCCAGACGCAGGGCAAGCCCGTCCCGCAGGCCTTCGGCATCGGCCCGCGGGGTCTCCAGGAGCACGCGTACGGTGAAGGTCCCGGTGCCGGGATCGGAGAACTGCGCGCTCTCCAGGATGTTGCCCTTGCTCTCGTTGATCCCCGCGGAGAGCGCGTGCACGATGCCCGGCTGGTCGGGGCAGCTCATGGTCACGATGTAGCGCTGCATGGCTCTGGCCTCCTGGTTCAGGCCCGTACGCGGGCGCGCTCGGGGTCGTACACGGGCGTGGGCCGGACCGTGGCGCTCGCCGTGGAGCCGTCGGCGGCGACCGCGGTCAGTGCGGTGCCGGACTTCACGGCGTCGCGGTGCACGCGGGCCAGCCCGAGGGTGGCGCCGTCGAGAACCGGGGAAGGCATCGCCATCGTCACGTAGCCGACGTCCCGGCCGTCCAGCTCCAGCCGGGCGCCCTCGGCGGCCTCCGGTGCGGCGTCCACGACGACGCTGACGACACGTCCGGTCACCCTGTCCTTCTTGGCCAGCAGCGCGTCCCGGCCCTGGAAGGGTCCCTTGTCGAAGTCCAGTGCCCAGCCCATCCGGCACTCGAACGGCGTGACCGTGTGGTCGTACTCCAGCTCACCCATGATCATCCCGGCCTCGGTGCGGCAGGTCAGCAGGGCGAGCGCGCCGAAGGCCCGGATGCCGAGGTCCGCCCCGGCTTCGAGGACCGCGTCCCAGAGCTCCAGCGCGCGCTTCCGCCCGACCTGGATCTCGTAGCCGAGTTCGGCCGTGAAGCCGAGCCGGCTGACCTGCGCCGGGATGCCCGCGACGAGGGTGTCCTGGAGGAAGGTGTAATAGGGGAAGGCCTCGTTGGAGACGTCGGCGTGGGTGAGGCGCCGCAGGACGGCGCGGCTGCGCGGGCCCTGCAGGGTGAGGACGGCGTACTCGTCGCGGCGCTCGGTGACCGTCGTGCCGGCGGGGGCGTGGGCGGCCAGCGCCTGCTGGGTGGTGGGGTTGCCGCCGGTGACGACCACATGGCCGGGCGCGAGGACGGCCACGGTCACGTCGTCGAGCATCATGCCGTCCGCGTCGACCACGACCCCGTACGCGATTCGCCCGGCGCCGAGCCCGCTGACACTCCGTGAGAAGGCGGCGTCGACGGTGGCGACGGCCTGCTCGCCCTCGACGTGCCACTTGTAGAGCATCGAGTACTCCGAGGCGCCGACGGCGGTGCGGACGGCCTCGTACTCCTCGGCCGGGTCGCCGATGGCCAGCGGAACCGCGTTGCCGTAGACCTCGATCCACTCCTCGACACGGTCGGCGTAGCGGGGAGCGAACGGGGTGGTGCTCAATCCTTCGGGGACGGCCATGGGGACTCCAGTGGATAGAGGGCGTACGGCACAGCGAGAATCTATCCATCTGGATAACTTGTCAATAGGATAGATTGGGGTCGGAGGATCACACAGGCACAGGAGGGGTACGTGACCGCCGCGTCGGAACAGGACGGTGAGGTGGGCCGGGACATCAGGCCCGGCTACGGCGAAGGGCGCGACGCGCTCCTGGCCGCGGCCGTCAGCGTGGTGGCCCAGGGCGGCCTGCGGAAACTGACCTACCGGTCCGTCGCCGCCGAAGCCGGCGTCACGCACGGACTGGTCGCCCACCACTTCGGTTCACGCGACACCCTGCTCGAAGAGGCCCTACGGTGGTGCGTCACGCGCAGCATCGACACGTCCTCGCTGGTTCCCGCCAGCGGCAGACTGGAGGACTTCGCCGCGACCCTGGCCGACTTCATCGCGGCCGACCCCGATGTGCAGGCCTTCCAGTACGAACTCAAGCTCGAATCGAACCGGCGCCCGGAACTGCGCCGCCACGTCGACACGCTCTACGACGCCTACCGCGATGCCGTCCGCGAGGCGCTGGCCTGCTTCGACGTGCCCGAGGAGATGACGGAGATCGTCTTCGCGGCCCTCGAAGGCCTGGTATTCCATCAGGTCACCTCTGACGGACCGGCGCGCACCAAGGAGGGCATCGACGCGCTGCGTCGGCTTCTCGCCGCCTACCGAGCCCAGGCATCCGCGACGGAGGTCCAGACGCCGAGTGACCCGTAGTGTCCTGCACCGGGACGCCGAAGAGGGCGCGGAATGCGCCGCCGAGCACGTCCTCGCGTACACGTTCCGACCCTGTTCGGGCGGCCCCGCGACCCGGAGTCGGCAAGGTTGAGGGCCGCACCGATCAGTACGGCCGCTCCCCTCGCCCCCGGCAGCGGTCGCGTCGCCTCACTCGCCGAGGATCTCGCCACGCAGGAGTTCGGACGGTGGGACGACCTGTGGTTTCCGGCCGCTCCCGGCCACCCGCAGCCGCCCCCGCGCCACCGTCCGACGGTGGCGGCCGCGGCGGTGCAGGGTGAGGAGGGCGACCAGCGCGCCGGTCAGGACGCAGCACGCCGCGAGGCGCAGGCCGAGGTGGTAGCCCTCCAGGAACGCTCCGCGTGGTTCCGCGCCGGCGCGCAGTGCGGAGGCCTCGCGACGGGTGAGCACCACCCCCACCAGGACCACGCCGAAGACCCCCGACACCTCGCGGGCCGCGCTGAGGAGGCCGGTGGCCATGCCCGTACGGTCCTGCGGTACCCGGATGAGCGAACGCACCGTCAGGGGAGTGGTGAGCGCCGAGCCCGCCCCGATCAGCAGCAGCCCCGGCTGCACGTCCCAGTAGCCAGCCCGCAGCCCCGTCCCCGACACGTACAGCAGCCCGAGTGCCACCAGCCCCAGCCCCGCGGCGATCGACACATGCGCGCCCAGGGTCCGCGCGGCACGCTCGGAGAGCGGCGTGCACAGCAGCAGCGCAGCCGCCAGCGGCAGGAAGGCCAGGCCCGCCCCGGTGGGCGAGAAGCCGAGGACGCGCTGGAGGTAGAGGGCCGTGAAGAAGAACACGCCGTTGACGCCGACGCCCCACAGCATCTGCGCGAGCACCCCGCCGCCGAGGAAGCGGTCGCGCAGCAGCCGCAGGTCGACCAGCGGTCGCTCGGCCCTGACCTCGACGACCACGAACACCCAGGCGGCGACCGCGGCGACGCCCAGACAGACGAGTACGGGGGCGGCGGTGAAACCGTGCTCGCCACCGCGCACCAGCCCGTAGGTCAGGAGGTACAACGACAGGACGGACCAGCCCACGCCCGCCAGGTCCAGTCCGCCGCGCGCCGATCCCGTGGAGCCGGCCGGGATCGCGGGCACCAGCAGCAGCGTCAGCAGGCCGAAGGGCACGTTGAGCGCGAACACCCAGTCCCAGGACCACCGTTGGGTGACGAACCCGCCGACCACCGGGCCGAGCGCGAGTGCCACCGCCAGGGCCGCCGTCCACAGTCCGACGGCCGTGGACCGGCGGTGCGCCGGCAGATCCGCGGCCACGACGGCGAGCGAGGCCGGAACGACCAGCGCGGCGCCCACACCCTGCACCGTCCGCGCCGCGATGAGCGTGCCCCCGCTGTCGGCGAGCGCCGCCGCGGCCGAGGCCGCCGTGAAGACCACGATCCCCGTGGCCACCACCGAGCGGCGGCCGAACAGATCCGTCAGCCGCCCCGCGGGCAGCAGCAGCGCGCCGAAGCCGAGCACATAGCTGCTCGCCACCCACTCCAGGTCCGCGACCGTCAGGTCCAGTTCACGCTGCACGGTCGGGAGCGCCACGTTGACCACCGTGTTGTCGAGCGTCGTGACGAAACCGGTCAGCGTCAGCAGCCCCAGCAGCGCGAACAAGCGCGCACGTCCCACCGTCGCTCCCTTCACCGCGGATGTGGCCGGCTGGTACCAGGGATTCTTGGGTGCGGCACGGCACCGTGGCTCTGCCCTGGAGTGACGAAACGAGACCGGTCTTTGTCACCGCGCTGACAGCTCACCGATGGCTTCGCCGCTGGTGACAAGGAAGCCTTCGGTTGCTGCGTTCTTGTGAGCACGGCCCGAGCGCGCGGTCCTCGCGGCCCTACGGTCCGGCCTATGAACACGAGCCGCAGCAGAGGAAGAACGTGGCAGAGCGCCGCTCTGGCGGTGTTGCTGACCACCGGGGCGTTCACCGCAGCCGCCCCGCAGGCACACGGGGCGGGCGCGCGGACCGAGACGGCCGTGGCGTCGTCGGGTCCGGTCGACGGCGTGAGCGAGTCGGTGGTGCGGGTCAAGGTGCCGCTGCCGGCCTCCTTCGGGCCCCGTCCGGCGGCCTGCGACTGGCTGTCGTACCTGCGCTACCGCGCCACCGACGGACCCGCGGCGTCGGCCGACGCCGACCGGATCCTCGTCGCCCAGCCGGGCATCCTGGAAGGAGCCGGAGCGTTCGACAGCGTCGCCCGCGACACCGTGGCGCGCGCCGCCGAGCAGGGCCGGCACATCGAGTTCTGGGCGCTGGACCGGCGCTCCAACTGTCTGGAGGACCACACCGGGATCACCTCCGGCGACCAGCACACCGCCGTCGACTACTACTACCGGGGCAAGCAGGTCGGGGGTCGCACCTTCGCCGGGTACGTCGGCAACGACCGGCTGGGGTGGATGGCGCGGCTCGGCATCGGGCAGACCGTCCGGGACCAGTACGACCTGCTCGCCGCCGAACTGCCCGACCAGGGGGTGCGCAAGCGGAAGGTGCTGTGCGGCGGGCACTCGCTCGGCGGGGTGATCACCGGCTACTTCGCCACCGCGGACTTCGACGGCGACCCCGCCACCACGAGCGACGCCGGGTACAACCAGTGCGCCGGCTACTTCGCCCTCGACACCACCGTCTCCACCTCGCTGGGCGACCTCAGCGGCAGCATCCCGGACGACACCGGCCTGCCCGACGTCGGCCTCGGTTACGGCGTCGTGCAGGCCGGACTCGACAGCGGAGTGCTGTCGCGGACGCTGTCCGCCCCCGTCCTGCTCAACCCCGAGACCATGAACCTGCTGGCCATCGCCGGCCTCGGCACCGTACAGGATCCGGGCGGTGAGGCCGACCTGCCTGGCTACCTGCCCTCCAACACCGACATCGAGGCGACCAACCGCTTCCTGTTCTCCAAGGACGCCGCCACCTTCCTCACCGGCTCACCCGCGGTGAAGGACTTCCGGCTCACCAACGCGGCGGTGCTCGGCGCCCTGATGGACGACAACTCCGAACCGCTGGCGTTCCTGCAGAGCAGCGTCGGCTTCTTCGACGGCGGGCCGATCGCCGACAAGAACTTCCCCGCGGCCAACGGCGGTACGAAACAACCGGAGTTGTTCGGCGTCGAGTACAAGGCCATCCCTGCCCTGCCGCACGGGCCGCTGTACACCTGGCGCGACTACGACCGGGTCGGCGCCGCCGACGACCCCGGCTACAGGTCGGCCGACGGCACGCCCTTCACGGACGCGGACAAGGAGGTCACCGACATCCACGAACTGGCCCGCAGCCTGGCCGAGCAGCCGCTGGACTTCACCGAGCAGTACTTCCCCACCAAGCTGATCACCGACCTCGAACTGGCGACCTCGCCGCAGGTGAAGCAGCTCGTCGTGCATCCGCAGGGGCTGACCGCCGACCCGACGCTCACCGTGCTCGCGGGCGACGGACTGCTCGCCGGCCGCATCCCGGCCGACCTGCACCCGGTGGTCGCCGACGGCTACCAGCACCTCGACGTACTCACCGCCGCGCCCGTACAGAACGACGGACGGCCCGAACCAGTCTCCGGCACCCTCGCGCGCTTCGCCGAAGACCCCGAGTAGCACCGGCACGCACAGCGGTGGGGCCCGGGAGGAATCCTCCCGGGCCCCACGGTCGTGGCCCGCCGTACTCAGACCTTGCCCGCGGCGAACGCGGCCGCCGCGTCGGCGTCGGCCGTGTAGCCGAGGTGCGCGAGGACGTCGTCCCCGCCGTTCTCGCAGACGGGGTCGCCCTGGGCGCAGAAGTCGATGGTGCGGCTCTGGTAGGTACCGGTGACGCTCTTGCCGAGGGCCCGGATCGGGTTGCCGAACAGGAGCACCGCGGCGACCCGCGGTTCGAGCGCGTCGGGAATCGTGGCCACGATGGGGCTGCCGACGAGCGCGCCGGCACTGCTGATTCCGATCGAGTTGTCGACGACGTTCGCGCCCTGCGAATAGCCCACGAGAACGAACCGCTGGTTCGGGCAGGCGGCGGCCTGGCTCGTGACGTGGTTCACCAGGTCCGCGTTGCCCTGCGCGGCCGAGGTGAGGGAAAGGTCCGCGGGATAGTCCACCTTGTAGCCGGACAGGTTCTTGCCCGTCAGTTTCTTCTGCAGGGCGGAATACACCGGGTCGCCGACGATCGTGCCGAGGGTGCCCGGCTCGAAGGTCCCGCGGGCCGCGACGACGTCGATGTCCGTACAGGTGGCGGCGGTCGCCGTGGAGGTCGAGAGGGAGGCCAGTCCGGCCCCGCCGACCAGCGAGAGCGCGGCGAGGCACAAGCGGATACGCATGGGGATCCTTTGCGGTTCGGGCGCGTGACGCGCCTGCGGAAAAGGACGGTCCCGAACGTATTCGCGTTCACTGACGGGGTGTTATGAACGGTGATTCAGAAGTTCTTCGCTTTTTGTTGCCCAGGTGAGTCGGAAAAACCTCGGGAAAAGGTAGTCACGGGGTGAGGTTTTCCTGGTTCCGCAGTGCTTCGGCCCGTAGGGCCAGAATGAGGTCCAGGCGGGTGCCGGGGTCCTGAAGCGCGTCGCCGAAGAGCTTTTCCAGTTGGCGCAGGCGGTAGCGGACCGTCTGCGGGTGGACGTGGAGCCGGGCGGCGGCGTCGGCCACGTTGCTCCCGCTGAGCAGCCAGGCCAGCAGGGTCTCGGCGAGCCGTGCGCGCTGCCCCTCGGAGACCGCGTCGAGCGGTGTCAGAGCCCGTGACTGCAACTGCGCCAGCAGGGATTCGTCGCTGTGCAGCAGGAGGGTGGACAGGTGGTCGGCACACCGCAGCACGCCCTGCCGGGGCAGGATGCCGCGCCCCATCAGCCCCAGGGCGCGGACGGCCCAGCGTAACGACTGCGCGGCCTCGGCGAGGGGAACCGCCGGGCCGATCGCGGCCGGGCGGCCCCGCAGGGCGAGGGCGAACGCCCGTCCGCCGAAGCGGCCGGAGCCGTCGGGGTCCGGCAGCAGTATCCGCGGTGGCCGTGACTCCATGTCCACGAGCGCGTCGGACCCCACCAGGGGCCGGTCCTCGTCGCGTTGGTCCGGCGCGGCGGCGAGCGCGACCACGGTGACGTACTGGGGCAGCGGCCACCGCGCGCCGTGCGCCAGTTCCCGGACGGTCTGCGGGGAGGCCGGCTGGTCGCGCAGCAGCAGGTCGAGCAGCCGTCCGCGGCGCCGCTCCACCTCGTCCGCGCTGCGCAGCTGACCCTCCGCGTACCCGGCCGCGGCCGCCTCGGCCACCTCGTGCACGGTGCGGAACGCGAGCTCGCCCAGCGCGGCGACGACCGGGGAGTCCAGGCCGAGTTCCTCCGCCGTACGGCCCACCAGCCGCCAGGCGTGCAGCCCTCCGATGCGCACCGCGGACTGCAGCGCGTCGAGGCTGCGGCCCTCCAGGGCGACGGCGCGGCCGAGTTCGTAGTACGTCGCCGCGATGGCGTCCACCCGGCCGGGGGAGTCGGTGATGTGGTCGACGAACAGGGTCAGCGCCGTCACGACCCCGGCCCGCAGGTTGCGGCGGTAGATCCCGTCGGCCGGTCCCGCGTACTCCGGAACCTGGTTGCGGACCTCCTCCTCCACCTCGTCGGCGACCTCTTCGAGCTGGGCGCGCAGCAACTCGGCCAGATCGGCCGGGACACGGGGCGGTGCCGTGCCGGTGGGACCGTCGTGGGGGGTTGGGACGGCCATCGCGGACACTCCTTTCACCCGGAACCGGTTCACGCCCACACTGTGCCCGGTGGGGCGAGCGGGATGTCCAGTGTTGGACGAGCGGTTCCTGCGCTCCGTTCCGTGCCCCGACGGCACGGCCGTCACTCCGGGACTCCCAGCGCACGGGCGAGCAGCGGCCAGGACGCGGTGAACTCCCGCTTCCAGTAGGCCCAGCTGTGCTCCCCGCCGGTGTAGTAGTGGGTGGTGACGGGAATGCCGAGCCGGGCGAGGGTGTCGGTGAAGCTGTGCGCGGAGGGCCACAGGGCGCTCTCCAGCGCCTCGGGGTACACGTCGCCGTCGCCGCCGATCACCCCGCTGCCGTTGGAGACGTACAGGCCGGTGCCGGGCAGCCCCGCGGCGCGGGCCCGCGGGTTGAAGTCGCGCCAGGTGAGGAAGTTCAGTACCGGGTTGCCCCAGACGGAGAGGAACGCCAGGTTCTCGCGGGCCACGATGGCGTCGAAGATCGGGGGTACGCCGGGTGCGACGGTGTCGAGGATGCCGCTGTAGGAGGCCGCCGCCGTGAACATCCCGGGGTGGCGGGCCGCGTGTGCCATGGCGCCGTATCCGCCGGTGGAGACCCCGGCGACGGCCCGGACACCGGAGGCCCGGTAGTCGCGGGCGAGCAGCGCCGGGACTTCCTTCACCTGGAAGGTCTCGTAGTCGGTGCCGCTGCGCCACACGGTGGGAATGCCGGTGGGGCCCGCGTCCGGCATCGCCACGATCAGGTCCCGGTCCGCGGTGAAGGCCTCGATGTCCGTCTCGCGGGTCCAGGAGGTGTAGTCGTCGTGGGCGCCGTGCAGCAGGTACAGGACGGGGTACGTCCGGCCGGGCTGGGTGTCGAAGGACGACGGCAGGATCAGCCGTACCGGCGCGCTGCGGCCCAGGGCGGCGGAGGACACCGACACGTCCAGGGTGCGCGGTCCGAGCCGGGTCGCCGCCCGCGCGCGGGTGGTGGCCGTGGCGCCGAACAGCACGGCCAGCGACGCGGCTGCGGCGGCCCTGGTGACCGCGCGCCGGGACACTGCGGGGGTGCGGGGGTACATGGCGGCTCCTCGTTGTTCGGGTTGCTCAGCGGGTCTGCTCGGCGGCCTCCCGCCGCAGACGGGTGGCGATCCCGTCGACCTGCGGCGGGTCGAGCAGTGACAGGTGGTGGCCCTCGACCGGTACGACCGTCAGGCGCGGGCACACCTCGTCCCAGCCCAGCGCCTCGTCGTCCCGTTCGTACGCCGGGTCGTGCACGGTGTGCGGTGCGGGCTCGGTGGCCCGGAACAGGACCACCCGGCCGTCGTAGCCGCCCGGCTCGTGGGCCTCGCCGATCCGCAGGTCCAGGTAGGAGGAGCGCTGGTGCTCCAGAGCGGCCGGCGGCACGTCGGCGACCTCGCGCAGGGCCCCGAGGACGGCGTCGACGCGCGCGGCCTCGTCCTGCGTCGCGACGAGGTCGTCGTACGGCAGGTCCAGCCGGGCCCCGTAGACGTCGGCGACGTGCTCGGCGAAGCCGGTGAAGTGGGCGCGGATCCGGTCGGCCGGTGTGCGGCCGGGCAGGGGGAGGGGCCGTACGGAGTCGAGGAGGACGACCAGCTCCACCTCCCGCCCGGCGGCGGTCAGTTGGCGTGCCGTCTCCTGGGCGACGAAGCCGCCGAAGGACCAACCGCCCAGCAGGCAGGGCCCGTCGGGGTGGGCGGCGGCGATGGTCTCGGCGTACCGGCGTGCCTTCTCCGTCACCGTGGGTGCCTCTTCGAGCCGTTCGAGCCCGTACACGGGGCGTTCGTCACCGAGGCGTTCGACGAGTGCGCGGTAGACGTCGGTCGTACCGCCGGCGGCGTGCACGAGGAAGAGCGGGGCCCCGGAACCGGCGACGCGCAGCGGTCGCAGCGGGGAGTTGTCCCCGGTGGGGAGCGACTGGTGGATGCGGTCGGCCGCGTCCTGCACCGTGGCGGCGCCGAACAGGTCGCGCAGGGCCACCTCGGTGCCGAACTCGCGTTGCAGGGCGGTGCGGACGCGGACGGCCATCAGCGAGTCCAGGCCGAGGTCGGCCAGGGCGGTGGCGGGGGTGACGCGGTGCCGCGGGTGGCCGGTGACGACGGCGATGTGGTGGCACAGGCGCCCGCGGACCGAGGTGTCCTCGGGCGTGGAGTGCTCTTGAGCGGGCACCGGCGGCGCGTCGTCCGCCGTGGTCGCGCGCCCGTCCGTCCACCAGTGGCGGACGTGCCGCCAGCGCGGCGCGGGCAGGTCGATGACGCGACCCGACGGCATCGGCAGCCGCCCGCCCCCGGCGTACAGGGCGCCCACCCGGGTCAGGAACGCGGCGGAGTCGTCGGCGTCGCGGCGCAGGGTGCCGAGGGCGAGCGCGCCGGGCACGTTGTCGGTGAGGGCATGGGCCAGCACGGGGTGCGGGGAGATCTCGACGAAGGCGGTGTACCCGTCGGCCGCGGCCGCGGCGACGGCCCGGTCCAGACGCACCGGCCGGCGCAGGTTCTCGGCCCAGTGGGCGGCGTCGAAGACACACGCGCCGCGCGGGTCGTCCAGGACGGTCGAGTAGACGGGCACCCGCGGCCGTCCGCCCCGTACATCGGCCAGGGCCCGGGCCAACTCCGGCAGCAGCGGGTCGACCTGGGGAGAGTGACCGGCGCCCACCACCCGCATGACCCGGGCGGCCCGGCCCTCGTGCTCCAGCCGCCGTACCAGCCGGGCCACCTCGCGCTCCTCGCCGGTGACCACCTTCTGGCCGGGTGAGGAGTGCACGGCGACGTACACGTTGGGGAAGTCCCGTCGCAAGGAGCCGAGTTCGCCGTCGTCGAGGTCCACGACGGCCATGGCGCCACCGTGCAGCCGGCTGAGCAGCCGGGCCCGTGCGGCGACCACCCGTGCCGCGTCGGAGAGGTCCAGGGCCCCGGCGCAGACCGCGGCGGCCACCTCGCCCATGGAGTGGCCGATGACGGCGGCGGGTTCGACACCGTGCGCGCGCCACAGCTCGGCGAGCGCGACCTGGAGGCCGAACAGGACGGGCTGGGCGACCTCCAGACGTTCGAGGTCACCCCCGGACGCCAGATGGTCGTACAGGGAGAAGCCGCACTCCGTGGCCAGTTGGGCGTCTACCTTCTCCACGGCGGCGGCGAAGGCGGGCTCCTCGGCCAGCAGCCGGCGCCCCATGCCGGTCCACTGGCCGCCGTACCCGGAGAACACCCACACCGGGCCGCGCCCGACGCGGTCGCGGTCGCCGGACGCGACCCGTGGATGGCCTCGGTCCTGGGCCAACGCCTCCAGCGCGTCGGCGAGTTCGCCGTGGTCGCGGGCGGCGACGGCGGCGCGGACGGGTCCGCGACCGGCCCGCCCGGCGAGGGTGCGCGCCACGTCCGCGGAGTGCGCGGCGCTCCCCCGGGGGGTACGGAGCCAGGCGGCGAGCCGGCCCGCGGTGTCCCGGAGTCGTCCGGCGTCGAGGTCGGAGAGAAGGTGGAGGCGGGCGGCCGGGTCGTCGGCCGGGTGCGGCGGCGGCCCCGGGGGGTGCCATTCCTCCAGCACCGCATGGGCGTTGGTGCCGCCGAATCCGAAGCCGGAGACCCCGGCGGTGGCCGTGCCGCTGTAGCGCGGCCACGGCTCGGACTCGGTGACCACGCGCAGCCGGGCGTCGTCCAGAGCGCTGCCCTCGGCGCAGTGCAGGGACGGTGGGACGGTGTCGTGGTGCAGGGCGAGCACCGTCTTCACCAGCCCCGCGATGCCCGCGGCGCTCTCCAGGTGGCCGAGGTTGCCCTTGGCGGAGCCGAGCAGCAGCGGCTGGTCGGGGTCGCGGCCCGGGCCGAGCACCGCGCCGAGCGCGCCCGCCTCGATCGGGTCGCCGAGCGGGGTACCGGTGCCGTGCGCCTCGACGTAGTCGACGTCCGCCGGGTGGAGCCCGGCCCGCGTGTAGGCGGCGGTCAGAAGCGCCTTCTGAGCGGCCGGGTTGGGCGCCAGGAGGCCGTTGGAGCGGCCGTCGGAGTTGACGGCCGTGGCCCGGACGACGGCGAGGACGCGGTCGCTGTCCCGCTCGGCGTCGGACAGCCGCTTCAGGAGTACGGCCGCGCAGCCCTCGCCGCGCCCGATGCCGTCCGCCGCCGCGGAGAACGGCTTGCACCGCCCGTCCGGCGATAGAGCGCCCGCCCGCTGGAACGCGACGGACACGGTGGGGGAGAGCAGCAGGTTGACCCCGGCGGCGATCGCCGTGTCGCTCTCGCCCGTACGCAGGCTGACGCACGCCTGGTGCACCGCGACCAGCGAGGAGGAACACGCGGTGTCGACGGCCATGCTCGGCCCGCGGGTGTCCAGCACATAGGCCAGCCGCCCCGCGGTGACACTGAGCGCCGCCCCGGCGGGGGCCCACGGATCGACGGCGCCCGCCTCGGCGCCGGTGAGCCGGCCGTATTCGGGGGCCGAGACACCGACGAAGACGCCGGTCCGCGTGCCGGCCAGGGAGGCGGCCGGAACGGCGGCGTGGTCGAGGGTCTCGTGGACGACCTCCAGGAGCATCCGCTGCTGCGGATCCATGACCGCGGCCTCGCGCGGGGTGATGCGGAAGAAGTCCGCGTCGAACCCGGCGATGTCGTCGAGGTAGCCGCCGTACACGGGCGCGTCGGCGGGCGGGAACGCGGTGAAGTCGCGCCACCGGTCCTCGGGGACCCGCCGGACGGCGTCGACGCCGTCGCTCAGCAGCCGCCAGTAGTCGTCCGGCCCGTGCACGCCCCCGGGGAGCCGGCAGCCGACGCCGATGACCGCGACGGGCTCGTCCGACAGCCCTGGCCGCACCGGGGGAGCGACCTCCTCGGCCCCGGTCTCGCACAGACGCGCCACCAGGGCGTCGCCGGTGGCCGCCTCCCACAGCAGCGTCACGGGCAGCTCCCGGCCCAGCGCGCGGGACAGCTCCCCGGCCAGGACGACCGCGTCCCGCGAGGACATGCCGAGGTCCGCCAGCGGCCGGTCCATCGGGACGTCCTCGACGGCCGTGCCGGTCCACACGGCCAGCCGTTCGGCGATCACCCGGCGCAGCGCGTGCGCCTCGACGGCCCTCATCGCGCGTTCTCCGCGGCGTAGCTGCCCGCCAGGTACCGTGCCCGGGTCAGCGCCCGCGACACCTTGCCACTGGACGTACGGGGCACCGCGCCCGGCGGGACCAGGACGACGTCGGCGAGTCTGAGCCCGTGCCGGGAGGACACCGCCGCGCGCACGGCCCGACCGAGGTCCGGTACGTCGATCTCGGCCAGGTTCGTGGCCCGCGTGTGCTCCGCCACGACGACCACCCGTTCACCGGAGTCGCCCTGCACCCCGGGCACACCGAAGGCGGCGAGGCGGTCGCGGCGTACGGCCGGATGCGCGTCCTGGGCCGTGGCCTCCAGGTCCTGCGGATAGTGGTTGCGGCCGTCGACGACGATCAGGTCCTTCAGCCGTCCGGTGACCACCAACTGCCCTTCCAGCACGGTCCCCAGATCCCCCGTGCGCAGCCAGTCACCCGGGGCCTCCCCGGCGCCGGCGAACCTGGCGCCGAAGACGCGCCGGGACTGCTCCTCCTGGTTCCAGTAGCCGCGCCCCACGTTGGGGCCCTGCACCCAGATCTCACCGATCTCGCCCTCCGACAGCAGGGCGTGGGAGACGGGGTCGGCGACGCGGATCCGCTGGCCCGCCGGGGTCCCGCAGCCGGTCAGCAGCACGGCCCCGGGGTCGTCGGGGCGCGCGGCGAGCGCCTTTCCGCCCGCGAGGGCGGCGCGGTCGAGCGCGAACCGGCGGAGCGGCTGACCGGGCCGGGCGGCACTGACGAAGACGGTGGCCTCCGCGAGCCCGTACGACGGACAGTGGGTCTCCGGGGCGAGCCCCTGCGCGGCGAAGGCGGCGTGGAAACGGTCGGCCGTGCCCGGGCGGACCGGCTCGCTGCCGTTGAGCAGGGCGACGACGCCGTCCAGCCGCAGGTCCGCCTTCTCCGCCTCGGTGACGGCGGCGGCGCAGTAGTCGTAGGCGAAGTTGGGCGCGGCGCTCAGCGCGCGCGGATGCGCCGCGAGCAGCCGCAGCCAGCGCACGGGCGACTGCAGGAACGCGCCCGGATCCATGACCACCGAGAGCAGCCCCCGCACGACCGGGGCGGCGACACTCAGCACGAGCCCCATGTCGTGGTAGAGCGGCAGCCAGCCCACGAGGGTCACCGAACGCGTGTCGGCACCGTAGGCGCCCAGCGCCTGACGGGCGTTGGCGACGACGTTCGCATGGGTGATCTCCACGCCCGCCGGAGTGCGGGTGGAGCCGGAGGTGTACTGCAGATAGGCGATCGCCGTCTCGTCGGGCGCGGCGGGCGGCCGGTCCCCGGCGGCGTCGGGCACCTCGTCCGCGACGACGATCCGCACGGGGATGTCCGCGCAGAAGGCCCGTACCTCGCGGAGCAACGGGCTCGTCGTCACGACGACCGCCGGACGCGCGTCCGCGAGGACGGCCGCCAGCCGGTCGTCGTGCCCGCGCAGACCGGGCGGGTACAGCGGTACGGCGACCAGACCGGCGGCCGGTGTCGCGAGAAACGCGGTGACGTACTCCATCCCCTGCGGGCACAGCAGCGCGACCCGCTCCCCGGGCCCGGCCTCCTCGGCGAGCCGGGCGGCCAGCGCCCGCACCCGGGTGTCCAGGCGCTTCCAGGTGAGGGTGCGGTGGACACCGCGCGAGTGCGGGCCCGGATGGTCGACGAAGGTGAACGCCCGGTGATCGGGAGCGATTCGGGCCCAGTGCCGTACGTACTCAGGCAGGGTTCGGTACGGGATCGCGGGCTGGGGGCGACTGTGCATCGGGGATGGCTCCTCACGTCACGGAGTCGGCCGGCAGGCCGGAGCGGTCGGTCCGGTCGGTCCGGTCGGAACGGTCGGTCCGTAGAGACTGTTCGGTTTCCGTTCGGACTGTTCGGACTGTTCGGACTGTTCGGACCGGTTCAGAGCGGGATGTTGCCGTGCCGGCGCTCCGGCATCGGGGCGCGCTTGCCGCGCAGTGCACGCAGGGCCCGGCAGACATGGCCGCGGGTGTCCCGCGGGGCGATGACCGCGTCCACATAGCCGCGCTCGGCGGCGAGATAGGGGGTGCCGTGGGTGCTCTCGTACGCGGAGATCAGCGAGGCGCGCAGCCCCTCGGGATCGGCGGCGGCGGCCAGTTCACGCCGGTGCAGCAACCCCACCGCCCCCTCGGCGCCCATGACGGCGATGCGGGCGGTGGGCCAGGCGAGGTTGATGTCGGCGCCCAGGTGCTTGGAGCCCATCACCGCGTACCCGCCCCCGTACGCCTTGCGCACCACCACGGTGACCTTCGGCACGGTCGCCTCGGCGTAGGCGTAGAGCAGTTTGGCACCGCGCCGGATGATCCCGGCCTGCTCCTGGCGGACGCCGGAGAGATAGCCGGGCACGTCGGCGAAGGTGAGCAGCGGGATGCCGAACGCGTCGCAGAACCGTACGAAGCGCGCCGCCTTCTCGGAGGCGTCGATGTCGAGGACACCCGCGGCGCGCAGCGGCTGGTTGGCGACGACACCGACGGAACAGCCCTCGACGCGGGCCAGCGCGCAGATGATGTTCGGCGCGAACAGCTCCTGGATCTCCAGCAGTTCACCGTCGTCGACCACCGCACGCAGGATGTCGCGCATGTCGTAGGCCTGCCCGAGCCGGTCCGGGACGACGAGATCGAGCTGTGCGCCGTCCGGAACGGCGGCCGGCGGGGCGTACTGCGGGGGACGTTCCAGGTTGTTCGCCGGCAGGTACGACAGCAGGTCGCGTACGGTCTCCAGGGCGTCCTCCTCGTCGGCGGCGAGGAAGTGGGCGTTGCCGTTGACGGTGTTGCTGGCCCGGGCGCCGCCCAGTTCCTCGGCGGTGGTGCGCTCGCCGGTCACCGCCTCGATGACGTCCGGCCCGGTGACGAACATGTGCGAGGCGCCGTCCACCATCACGGTGAAGTCGGTGATGGCCGGGGAGTAGGCGGCTCCGCCCGCGCACGGGCCGAGGACCACCGAGATCTGCGGGATCACGCCGGACGCCTGCACGTTGCGGCGGACCAGCTCCGCGTAGAGGGCCAGTGAGGCGACGCCCTCCTGGATGCGGGCGCCACCGCCGTCGTTGAGCCCGACGACCGGACAGCCGGTCTTCAGGGCGAGGTCCATCAGCGCGACGGTCTTCTCCCCGAAGGCCTCGCCCATGCTGCCGCCGAAGACCGTGGAGTCCTGCGCGAAGACGCAGACCGGGCGGCCGTCGACCGTGCCGTGTCCGGTGACCACCCCGTCGCCGTAGGGCCGGCGGACGTCGTCCGCGGCGGCTCTGGCCCGGACGAACAGACCGGTCTCGGTGAAGGAGCCCGGGTCCAGGAGCCGTTCGATCCGCTCCCTCGCGCCGAACTCCCCGCGTCTTCTCGGCCCGCCCGGAGCCACCGCCAGCGCCCGACGGGCGTCCAGGTCGGCGATGCGTTCGACGGTCCGGTCGAACGCACGCGCCGGAGCCTGCCGGGCCCGCGATGTTGCTGCCTCTTGCGTCACTGCCACCTCCGAAGGGGCTTTCGAATATGGCAGCGGGAAAGGGGCGTTCGGCAAGATCACTGTTCTCTTTGCGGGACATGAGTCCCGAGAGGGTGGGATTGGTGCCGACGTGACAAGGAGACGTCTGTGGACGCCGGCGGGGCAGGAGCTACGCCGGTGTCGGGTCGGCGGCCCGTTCCAGGCGGACGATCACGCTCTTCGACGTGGGCGTGTTGCTGATGTCCGCGACGCTGTCGAGCGGCACCAGGACGTTGGTCTCCGGGTAGTAGGCGGCCGCCGAGCCCCGGGGCGTCGGGTAGGCGACCACACGGAAGGCGTCGGCGCGGCGCTCGGAGCCGTCGGTCCAGACGCTGACGAGGTCGACGAGACCGCCGTCGTCGAGGCCCTGATCCATGAGGTCGGCGCGGTTGACGAGGACGACACGCCGGCCGCCCTTGATGCCCCGGTATCGGTCGTCCATCGCGTACGGGATGGTGTTCCACTGGTCGTGCGAGCGCAGCGTCTGCAGCACCAGGTGGCCCGGCGGTGCCTGCAGCATCGTGAAGTCGTTGACGGTGAAGACGGCCTTCCCGGCGGGGGTGCGGAACACCTTCTCGTTGACCGGGTTGGGCAGCCGGAAGCCGCCCGGACGCCGTACCCGCTCGTTGAAGTCCCCGAAGCCGTCGACGACTCGGGCGATACGGTCGCGGACGAGGTCGTAGTCGGCCTCGAAGTCCGCCCAGGGGATGTCCGGTCCGGAGCCCAGGACCCGGCGGGCCAGCCGGCTGATGATCGACACCTCGCTGAGCAGGTGCGGGGAGGCCGGGGCGAGCCGGCCGCGGGTCGCGTGGACCTCGCTCATCGAGTCCTCGACGGTCATGAACTGCTCGCCGCCGGCCTGGACGTCACGGTCGCTGCGCCCCAGCGTCGGCAGGATCAGCGCGGTGCGTCCGCACACCGCGTGGGAGCGGTTGAGCTTCGTCGAAATGTGCGCCGTCAGACGGCAGTTGCGCAACGCCCGCTCGGTGGCCTCGCTGTCGGGCGACGCCCGCACGAAATTGCCCGCGACTCCGACGAACAGCTTGGCACGTCCGTCGAGCATGGCCCGGATGGAGTCGACGGAGTCCAGGCCGTGCTGGGTCGGCGCGGTGAAACGGAACTCCCGTCCCAGCCGGTCGAGGAAGGGCTGGGGCATGCGTTCCCAGATGCCCATGGTCCGGTCGCCCTGCACGTTGCTGTGCCCCCGGACCGGACACACGCCCGCGCCCCGGCGGCCGATGTTGCCGCGCAGCAGAAGGAAGTTCACGACCTCGCGAATGGTCGGCACGCCGTGCTTGTGCTGGGTCAGCCCCATCGCCCAGCAGACGATGACACCGCGGCTGGCCAGCACCCGCTCGTGCACCTGCTCGATCTCGTCCCGGCTCAGGCCGGTGGCCTCCAGGACGGCGTCCCAGGACGTCTCCCGGATGCGCTCGGCGAAGGCGTCGTAGCCGGTGGTGTGCGCCTCGATGAAGTCCCGGTCCAGGACGGTGCCCGGCTCCTTCTCCTCGGCCTCCAGGAGCAGCAGGTTCAGCGCCTGGAACAGGGCCAGGTCGCCGCCGGGCCGTATCTGCAGGAACTGGTCGGCGATGTCCGTGCCGCGGCCGATGATCCCGCGTGCCTTCTGCGGGTGCTTGAAGCGGAGCAGTCCCGCCTCGGGCAGCGGATTGACGGCGACGACACGCCCGCCGCGCCGCTTGGTCTCCTCCAGCGCCGACAGCATGCGCGGGTGGTTGGTGCCGGGGTTCTGCCCCACCACGAAGACGAGGTCGGAGTCGTACAGGTCGTCCAGGCTGACGCTGCCCTTGCCGATGCCCAGGGTCTCGTTCAGCGCCGAACCACTGGACTCGTGGCACATGTTGGAGCAGTCCGGCAGGTTGTTGGTACCGAAGGCCCGCGCGAACAGCTGGAGCAGGAAGGCCGGTTCGTTCGCCAGCCGCCCCGAGGTGTAGAAGAGCGCCTCGTCCGGGTGGTCCAGGGCGTGCAGCTCGTCGGCGAGCAGGCCCAGGGCGTCGTCCCAGCCGATCGGCTCGTAGTGGGTCGCGCCCTCGCGCAGCACCATCGGTTCGGTCAGCCGGCCCTGCTGGTTGAGCCAGTAGTCCGACTTCCGGCTCAGCTCGTCCACCGAGTACTGCCGGAAGAAGTCCGCGGTCGCCCGGCGGGAGGTGGCCTCGTCACCGATGTGCTTGGCGCCGTTCTCGCAGTACTCGTTGCGGTGGCGATGGTCGGGCCCGGGCTCCGGCCAGGCACAGCCCGGGCAGTCGAAGCCCTTGGTCTGGTTGATGTTCAGCAGGGTCAGCGCGGTGCGCTTCGGCGAGGTCTGCCCAAGGGCGTACCGCAAGGCGTGCACGACGGCGGGCGCACCGGTCGCCCACGTCTTGGGAGCCGTCACCGACAGCTCGGCCTCATCCGGTTCGCCGACATCCCGCATCGCACACCACGCCCCTGGGACCCGCGCGGGTCAGGCACACCCCGCCCACTGTTCCCGCCCACTCTTCGGCAGTGCTTCCGGGCAGGTCAAAGCGGTAGTTCCGATCGGCTGACAGGCGCCGCCGATCACGGCCGCGTGACCGGCGCCGCACGGCGGGCCGCGGGGGATCATTGAGGCGTGCTGCTGCGCCAACTCGAATACCTCGTCGCCCTCGCCCGCGCCCGCCACTTCGCGAAGGCGGCCCAGGCCTGCTACGTCTCCCAGCCGACCCTGTCCGAGGGCATCCGCAAGCTGGAGGACGAACTCGGCATCCCGCTCGTCCAGCGAGGACGCCGATTCGACGGCCTCACACCGGAGGGCGAGCGGGTCGTCCTGTGGGCTCAGCGCATCCTCGCCGACCGTGACGCGATGCAGAGCGAGATCCAGGCACTGCGAGCCGGACTCACCGGCCGGCTCCGCATCGGCACCGTCCCGACCGCGTCCACGGCCGTCGCACTGCTGACCCAGCCGTTCTGCGCGGCCAACCCGCTGACGACCGTCCAGGTCTTCGCCGATCTGCAGGCCGTGGACATCGTGAACCGGCTGCGCGCGTACGAACTCGACGCCGCCGTCACCTACCACAGCTCGGTCGCCGCGGACGACTTCACGTTCCTGCCGCTCTACCAGGAACGCTATGTCCTGCTGACCCAGCGCACCGCCCCCGGCTCCGGTCCCGCCGAGATCTCCTGGGAGGAGGCCGCCCAGTACCCCCTGTGCCTGCTGCACCCCATGATGCAGGGCCGCCAAGTGCTCGACGCCGTGTTCGAAACCGTGGGAGTGACCGTGACACCGCGAGTCGAGACCGACTCCATCGCGTCCCTGTTCGCACAGGTCAGAGCCGGACACTGGGCCAGCGTCGTACCGCACGCCTGGCTCCATGTCTTCGGAGTCCCCGCAGGCATGCGCGCCGTACCCCTGGTCCGGCCCGTCCGCACCGAGCGCATCGGCCTGGTCCTCCCGGCCCGCGAGCCCCGCTCCGTGCTCGCGCAGGCCTTGATCGACGTGGCCGGCCTGGCGGGGATCTCGGAGACGCTGGAACGGCTCCCCGAATAGAACCTGCCCGCACAGGGGGCTCAACGACAACGGAACGCGGTGATGATCCGGGTGGCGCCGGTGCGGACCACCTTGAACCGGATGGTCGGACGCGGTCTGCTGGAGCGCCGACGGCAGGGACCGCGTCTGGCGCACCGGTGCGGTGAACCGGGACTGGGACGGCCGGTGGACGATGGTCGGCTTCTCGCTGCCCGAGGCGTTAAGCCGTGAACGGCACGACCTGCGCTCCCGGCTGATGCGGGCGGGCTTCGGCCCTCTGCGGAACGGCCTGTGGGTGGGCCCGGCCCGCGCCGACGTCCGCGAGGTACCGGAGCAGGCCTTCGACGTGCCGGTCAGCGGCGCGCGGTACCGGGCGCCGCTGGAGCGCTGGGACCGCACCGACCCGCTGCCCGCGGCGGTCTCCGGTGACGCACTCGCGGTCCGGCTCCTGCCGCACACCGACTGGTGTGACCTGGTACGACGGGACCCGCATCTGCCCGCCGAGCATCTGCCGGGGGACTGGCCCGCCGCCGCGGCGGAGACCGTCTTCCGCGGCCTGGCCGGCCGCTCGACACCCTGACGCCGGACTGATCCGCGCCCGAACCCGTGCGCCCGGAACGCGTCACCGCCTGACTCAATATTGGGCAGTCCATTGACGGCGATGAAAAAAGAGCCCTACATTCGCAGCGCTCTTCCGCTCGCGCCCCCACTCGGTCCCCCTCGATCCCCCCCTCGATCCCCCTCGATTCGCGGAGCCGCCGTCATGTCCCGACCCCGTTTCTCGACCTTTGCCGCCGCCTGTGCGACCGCCCTCGCGACCACCCTGATCGGACCGGCCACCGGTGCCCAGGCCACGACCGCCGATCACTACTCCGGCACCCTGTCCGACGGTGCCACCTGGATCGCGGACAAACCCGCACGGTGGAACGGCACCCTGCTGCTCTTCAGCCACGGCTTCGGACCGACCACCGCGGCCGACGCCCCGTCGGCCGCGGCGCGCCAGGCCCTGCTGGACGCCGGCTACGCCCTCGTCGGCTCCTCCTACGACCCGAACGGCTCGATGTGGGCGCTCGACTCGGCCGAGCGGGACCAGTTCGCCACGCTCACCGCGTTCCGCCGGCAGGTCGGCGCGCCGACCCGGGTCATCTCCGTGGGTCAGTCCATGGGCGGCCTCGTCAACGCCCAGATCGCCCGCGACGGCGCGGGACGCGTCGACGGCTCACTCGGTCTGTGCGGCCTGGTCGCGGGCGGCGTGGACCTGGACAACTACCAGCTGGACGCCGAGTACACCCTGGCCACGTTCTTCGACCCGGCCGACGCCGACAAGCTCGTGAACCTGGACGGCCAGGCCGACGCCGGCGCGCTGGCCGACCGGCTCACCCAGGCCGTGGAGACGGCACAGCAGACCCCCACGGGACGCGCCCGCATCGCCCTGGCCGCCGCCTTCCTCAACCTGACCGACTGGGCTCCGGGCCAACAGCCGTCCGCGCCCGACGACTTCGCGGGCCAGGAGCAGCAGCAGTACGCATGGCTGGCCCAGGGCCTGCTCGGCTTCATCGTCCCGGCGCGCTGGTCGGTGGAGCAGTCCGCCGGCGGCAACACATCCTGGAACAAGGGCGTCGACTACGCCGGCCTGCTGCACAAGTCCAGCCATGCCAAGCAGGTCAAGGCGCTCTACCGCGACGCCGGGCTCGACCTGCGCACGGACCTGAACCGGCTCACCCGCGGTGCGGACGTCTCGGCCGACCCGGCCGCGGTGGCTCATCTGAAGCGGACCTCCACGGCCGGACAGTCACTGGCCGTGCCGCTCCTCGACCTCCACACCACCGCCGACCAACTCGTACCCGTCGAGCAGGAGTCGGCCTTCGCCGGCCGGGTGCGCGGGGCCGGCGACTCCGCGCTGCTGCGACAGGCCTATGTGGCACGCCAGAGCCACTGCAACTTCACCACCGCCGAAGTCGTCGCCGGGCTGCACGCCGTGGAACACCGGCTGGACACCGGACGCTGGGACAACTCCGCCACCAGCGCCGAACTCCAGCACAGCGCGGAGCGACTGGACCTCGGCGGCGCCGCCTTCACGGACTACCGGCCGGGCCGGCTGACCGGTACCCGCTGATCCCGAATCACCCTCACCTCATCCCCGGCTCGCACACCTCAGGAGGCGCTGTGTCCATGACGACCGAACCTTCCACCAGAACGGCCGTCGGCCGCGGTCTGACCACCGGCACGCTGGTCGCCGGTCTCCTCGCCGTCTGCCTCGCCCAGATCGGTCTGGCCATACCGGCCACCCTCAACGGGCTGTTCCAGTCCGACCTGCACCCGGTCGGCTCGCAGCTCACCTGGATCTCCGACGCCTTCCTGCTGCCGGTCGCCGTACTGGAGCTGACCTTCGGCCTGCTCGGCGACCTCTTCGGCCGCAAGCGGCTGCTGATCGGCGGCGCCGCGCTGCTGGCCGTGGGCGAGCTGGTCAGCGCCACCGCCTCCGGCGTCCACCAGCTCTGGGCCGGACAGGCCCTGGCGGGCCTGGGTGCCGCGTGCCTGTTCCCGACCTCGCTGGCCATCCTGGCCGCCGGCACCACTTCGCCCGCGCAACGGGCCCGGGTCATCGCGATGTGGGCCGCCCTGCTCTCCACCGGCGGGTTCCTCGCCCCCCTGCTCGGGGGCGTCACCGCCACCTACGGCTCGTGGCGGTGGTCCTTCGTCGTGGTCTTCGCCGTGGCCGCGGTCAGTGCCGTCGTCAGTTCCCTCTTCGTCGTCGACTCCAGTGCCCCCGAAGGACGGTCACTGGACCTGGCGGGCCAACTGACCATCGGTCTGGGCCTGTTCTCCCTGCTCTACGCCATCATCCAGGGCCCCACGGACGGTTGGGGTTCGCCCTCGATCGTCATCGCCTTCGTCCTGGCGGCAGTGTTTCTCGCCGCCTTCGTCCTCGCCGAGAAGCGCGCCAAGTCCCCGCTCCTCCGCCTCGACCTGTTCCGCAACCGCGCCTTCGCGGTGGCCTCGGTCGTGGCCGTGGTGGGGATGTTCGCCTTCTTGGGCACCGCCTACTCCGTGAGCATCCGGCTCGGCCCGGTGCAGGACCAGGCGCCGATGCGGACGGCCATGGCCTTCGTCCTGCTCAACGGCATGACCCTGGTGATGCTGCCGCTGACGGAACGGCTGCTCAGAACCGTCGCGCCGGGACTGCTGCTGGGCGCGGGGCTGCTGCTGATCGCGGCCGGCGACTACTGGGCGGCCACGCTGCCGATCACCGACACCGCCTTCACCTCGCTGATCCTGCCGCTCGGTCTGGTCGGCCTCGGCTTCGCGATCACCGTCTCGTCGATCACGGCGACGGCCGTCAACACCGTGCCGGTGCACCTGGCCGGCATGGCGAGCGCCACCACCAACCTGCTGCGGGACTTCGGCTTCACCCTCGGCCCGGCCGTCATCGGCGCGGTTGCCCTGAGCCGCGCGGCAAGCGGCTTCTCCGACTCCCTGAACGACTCCGCGCTGCCGCAGGCACTGAAGGGCGCGGGCACGGCCGTACTGGAAGAGGGCGGCCCCCTCGCGGTGAACGGCGCCTCGGCGGCGTCACCGAAGCTGGCCGAACTGCATCCGCTCGCCCTGGAAGCCCTCGGCCACGGTTACTCGGTCGGCTTCGTGGTCTGCGGCTCGGCCGCACTGTTCTCGGCACTGCTGGCCCTCGCGACGCTCCGCGGCCGATCCCAGGAGTAGCGAAGGAGCCTCACGGACGTCGACGCCGGCGTTCGCGATCGCAACGAGAGCGGCGTTCTCCGTGGCGCGGGACGGCGGGTTCGGCCCGCGCCGGGCGGGGGGTGTGCACCGGGCCGGTATACCTCCCATCCCCAGGCTCGATGACTGCGGACCTTGTACGTCGTTTCGGGCACTTCTTACGCTGCCGTGCAATTTAGTCGGGCCGTTTCGCTCCATGACCCCGGCGCCGACTCGCACAGGCTCAAAGGAGAGTCCCCACGATGACCGCAAGACCAGCGACCGCGGCCACCGCCACGACGCACCGCAACCGCACAGTCCGGATCTCGGGCGCTCTCTGTGCCGCGGTCCTGCTCACCGTCACCGCGGCGGGCTGCAGCAAGAAGAGCACCGACAGCACGAGTGCCGGCTCCGACTCCTCGTCCTCGTCCTGCGGGACCGTCCCGGCGGCGAAGTTCAACGACTCGGCCGGTCTGATCAAGGCCCTGGGCTCGGAGTACGAAGCGGCGTACAGCGGCTACTCCGGCACCGTGCAGAAGAGCGCGTGGGCGAACTGGGAGGGCAAGAAGTCCGGCACGATCACCGTCGGCATCTCCGAGTCCCAGCTGGTGAACCCCTACCAGACGCTGATCAACACCGCGCTGCAGAAGTACCTCAAGGCACAGGGCTACAAGGTCATCGACCTGGTGTCCACCAACGAGGTCACCAACCAGATCTCGCAGTTCAACCAGCTGATCACCGACAAGGTCGACCTGATCATCTACCAGCCGCTGGCCGCCGGTTTCGAGTCGGTCGTCGACAAGGCCGCCAAGGCCGGCATCCCGTCGATCTCGGTGCTGAACAACGTGGCCGACGCCAACACCGTCAACGTCGTGCCCAACGCCTTCGCGGCGGGCGAGGCGCAGGCCGCCGCCCTGGCGAAGTCGATGGGCGGGAAGGGCGCGATCCTCGGCGTGCACGGCATCAAGGGCGTGCCGATCGACACCGACACCTTCAACGGCGCCAAGGCCGCGCTGGCGAAGTGCTCCGGCATCACGCTGGACGACTCGATCTACACCGACTTCTCGCCCACCACCGCGCAGACCAAGGTCCAGCAGTACCTGGCGGCGAACCCGACCAAGACCATCGGCGGCGTCCTGGAGGGCGGCCCGATGACCACCGGCATCATCTCGGCCTTCCAGAAGTCCAACGTCACCGTGGCGCCGGTCGCCGACAACGGCCTCACCAAGGGCGGCGTCGCGTACTGGGCGGCCAACGAGAGCAGCTACAAGGGCGTCGGCCTGTACAACCCGGCCGACGGACTGGCCAAGGCCGTCGTCCAGGTGGCCAAGCACATGCTCGACGGTGACGGGGTCAAGGCCTCGGACATCGTCATCAACCCGCCGCTCGTCACGAGCGACAACCTGTCGAAGTTCTCGAAGTCGAGTTTCAAGACCGGCGACGCCTCCACCATCACGGTGGGCGATGTCGGCCAGACATTCGCGGAGACGAGCTACATCGACGGCTTCTTCGGCTCGTAGGGAGCAAGTACGTTGAGCGAGCAGAGCCAGGTGGCCCTCGAAGTCACCGGTCTCGCCAAGTCGTTCGGAGCGACCAGGGCCCTGCGGTCCTGTTCGCTCCGGCTTCTGGCCGGCGAGGTCCATGCCCTGATGGGCGAGAACGGGTCCGGGAAGAGCACCCTGGTCAAGATTCTCACCGGGGTGCACGCCCCGGACTCCGGCGGCTACCAGGTCGGCGGCCGTGCGGTCCGCCTCGGCGGCCCGGCGGCAGCGATCGCCGCCGGGGTGATGGCCGTCTACCAGGAGGTTCTGGTGGTCGGCCCCCGCTCCGTGCTGGAGAACGTCTGGCTCGGTGCCGACGGCGTCTTCCGGCGGCGGATCTCCGAGGCGGACAAGCGGGCCAGGGCCGGCGCCGTACTGGGCGAACTGCTCGGCGCGGCGCCCGACCTGGACACCCCGGTCGAACAGCTCTCGCTGAGCGACCGGCAGGCCTGCGGCATCGCCCGCGCGCTGGTCCGCGAGCCCCGGGTGCTGATCCTGGACGAGGCCACCAGCGCGCTCGACGTGGCCACCCGGGACCGGCTCTTCGAGGCCATCGCCCGGCGCAAGGCGGCCGGCATGGCCGTGCTGTTCGTCTCCCACCGCATGGACGAGGTCGACGCGATCTCCGACCGGGTGTCCGTGCTGCGCTCGGGCGAGTCGGTGGCCACCCTCGACGCCGACGAAGCCACCACGGCCGAGCTGGTGCGCCTGATGACCGGCGCCGAACACCTCACCGACATCCCCGAGGGCGGCACGCTCGCCCACCGCAGCGGCCCCGCCGCCGACGCGCCGGTACTGCTGCGGGTACGCGGGGTCAGGCTCCGGCCGGACGCCGACCCGGTCGACTTCGAGCTGCGGGCCGGGGAGATGGTCGGCCTGGCCGGCCTTGAGGGCCACGGTCAGGACGCCTTCATCAAGGCGCTGTGGCACGGTCCCTCGGGTGCCGGGTCCGTCGCGCGCGTGGAGGTGGGCGGCGAGACCGAGATCCGCTCCGAGCAGCGGGCGGCGGCGGCCGGCATCGGGTATGTACCGCGTGACCGGCGCGGCGAGGCGCTGTTCGGGACGCTCTCCGTCCGGGAGAACTTCTCGGCCGCCACCCAGGACAAGGACACCCGTTTCGGGCTGCTGTCACGGGCCTCCGCGCTGGGCCGCTTCGCGGAGTACCGGTCCGGCCTCAAGGTCCGGATGGGCCGCGAGTCCGACCCCATCACCACCCTGTCCGGCGGCAACCAGCAGAAGGTCGTCATCGCCCGCTGGCTCGCCCGCCGCCCGGACGTGCTCCTGCTCAACGACCCCACCCGGGGCGTGGACATCGGCGCCAAGCGCGACATCTACGCGCTCCTGGACGAGCTGACGGCGCGCGGTGTCGCGGTCGTCATGCTCTCGACGGAGGTCGACGAGCACATCGAGCTCATGGACCGCGTCCTCGTCTTCCGCGAGGGCTCGCACTCCACCACCCTCGACCGCCCGTCCCTGTCCCGCCAGTCCCTGGTCGCCGCGTTCTTCGGCCGCACGGTCACCTCATCGGTCGCCGGCTCCGCCTCCCCGGATGGTGACGCATGAATGCCCTCGACTTCCTGCGGAGCCAGCTCGGCAAGCGCCCGTACGCGTTCGCCGGACTCCTCGCGCTGCTCCTGCTCGTGGTCAACACCGCCCTGCAGCCGGCGTTCCTGGCCTACGACAACTGGGCGGCGGTGCTCGCGTCCTTCGCACCGCTGGCCGTGGCGGCGATGGCCAGCACCCCGGCGATCCTCTCGGGCGGCGGCGGCATCGACATCTCGATCGGCCCGCTGCTGACCCTGATCGACATCGTCATCGTGGCGAACCTGCTGCCCAACGGCCTGACCTCGCCCTTCGTCGTGATCCCCGTCTGCCTGGCGATCGGCGCGGCGATCGGCGCGGTCAACGGCGTCCTCGTGGCCGTACTGCGCTTCCAGCCGGTGGTGGCCACGCTCTGCGCCAACATCGTCATCGGCGGCCTGGCCACCCAGGTACAGGGCGACACCGTACCCTCCGGCAGCACCTCGTGGACCAAGGACCTGGCCGGTTCCTTCGGCCCCGTCCCCGGCGCGCTGCTGACCATCGGCGCCCCGCTGCTGATCTGGTGGGGCCTGTCCCGGACGCCGTTCCTCAAGGCGCTGTACGCGGTCGGCGGCGACGACGCCACCGCCTTCTCCGCCGGAGTGAACGTGCCGAAGGTCCGCATCGCCGCGTACTCCCTCGGCGGCCTCTACGCGGGCATCGCCGGAATCGCCCTGATGTCCCTCATCAGCGAGGGCGCGGCCAGCATGTCCGCGCAGTACACCCTGCTCGCCATCGCCGCCGTGGCCCTCGGCGGCACCTCGCTGGCCGGCGGCCGGGGCTCCCTCCAGGGCTCGCTGCTCGGCGCGGCGAGCATCTACCTGATCAACAACCTGCTCAACGTGGTGAAGGTGTCCACCCTGTGGTCCACCGCGATCTACGGCGCCATGCTGCTCTTCGCCGTGGTCGTGGGCGCCGTGTTGACCAACGCCCGCAGGAGGGCCGTCGCATGACCACAGACACCGCGGTCGCGGACCCGGCGACAGGAGCGGGCGGGACGCCCCTGCTGCACACCCTCACCGAGTGGCAGCGCCGGTTCCCCCTGTTCCAACTCCTCGCCCTGGCGGCGCTGTACGTCTACGGCCTGAGCACCATCGAAGGCTTCGGCTCGCAGCGCGTGCTCTACGCCATCCTCGTCAACGCCTCGCTGCTGGGCCTCGCGGGCGCCGGACAGACCATCGTCGTCCTGGTGGGCGGCATCGACTTCTCGATCGCCGCGTTCATCTCGGCCGGCAACGTCATCATCGCCGAACTGTGCGGCACCGACCACTGGTCCACCGGGGCCGCGGTGGCGGTCGCGCTGGCCGTCGGCGTGCTCGGCGGCCTCCTCAACGGAGTGCTGTCGTACCGCTTCAAGGTCGAGCCGCTCATCGTGACGCTGGGCGTCAGCGCGCTGCTGTCCGGTCTGGTGCTCAAGTGGATCAACGGCTCCGCCACCGGGGTCGCCCCGGCGTGGCTGGGCAGGCTGACGGCCGCCAACGGCACCACCTTCGGCATCGGCATCCCGCCGGTGGTCGTCATCTGGGCGGTGGTGGCGATCGTCATCGGCCTGGTGCTCACCCGCACCCGCGCCGGCCGGAACCTCTACCTGACCGGCGTCAACCAGCCCGCCGCCCGGCTCGCCCTGGTACGGGTCAACCGCACCTGGATCTACGCCTACGTCGCCAGCGCGGTACTGGCCACCTGCGTGGGCATCCTCCTCGCGGGCTACTCGGGCTCGGGCAACGTCACCATCGGCGACCCCTACCTCTTCCAGTCCCTGGCGGCGGTCATCGTCGGCGGCACCATGTTCGGCGGTCGCGGCGACTACTGGCGTACGGTGCTCGGCGCGCTCGTGCTGTCGGTGGTCGCCCTGCTCCTCAGCGCCAACCAGCTGTCCTCGGCCTCCCAGGACATGATCACCGGCGGACTGATCCTGCTCGTCGTCGGCCTCTACGGCCGCGAGAGGCGGCTGCGCGACCGCATCTGACACACCCAGGGCCCCGCGGTACCGCCGCCGTCCACCGCCTGCCGCCGGCGGTGGACGGCGGCACTGCCTCATCCGGCATCGATCACCACCACCCGCACCTGGGGCCAGCCCCTTGTGCCCGCCCGCCGGCGATGACCTCTATGTGTCCCGACCTGAATCAACTAACATAGTGAAATTAGGTAGATGAATTCGCTGATCGTTCTCAGGGGTGGCCGTGGACTTCGGACTGACCGACGAGCAGGATCTGTTGCGCGCGACGGCACGGCAGTTCGTCGCCGACGTGTGCCCCGCGGAGAAGGCCAAGGAGTGGGACGAGCAAGGCGTCGTACCGCCCGAGCTGTTCCGCGGCATGGCCGACCTCGGCTGGTTCTCGCTGCCCTTCGGCGAGGAGGAGGGCGGTGACGGCGGTGGACCGCTGGAGCTCATCCTCATAGCCGAGGAACTCGGGCGGGCCAGTTTCGACGTGGCCATGTGCTACATCGGGGTGCTCATCCCCGGCATCACCGTGTTCCGGTGGGGGGACGAGGAGCAGCGCCGCTTCATCCGTGAGCAGGTGATGACCGGCCGCCACCGGCTGGCCGTCGGCCTCAGCGAGCCGGACAGCGGGTCCGACGCGGCGGCGCTGCGCACCAGCGCCGAGGACCACGGCGACCACTTCCTGGTGCGCGGCCAGAAGGCCTGGTGCACCGGGGCCGGGCTGCCCCACACCACCATCGCGACCTATGTCCGCACCGGGCCCCGCGAACCCAAGCACGGCGGGATCAGCCTGCTCCTCGTCGACCCGACCACGGAGGGCGTCGAGGTGCGCCGGACGCCGACCCTGGCCCGGCACATCCTGGGCACCAACGAGGTGTTCCTCAACGACGTCCGGGTGCCCAAGGAGAACCTCGTCGGCCCCCGCGACGAGGGCTGGAAGGTGATGCTCTCCAACATCGAACTGGAAAAGGTGATCATCAGCGGCGGGTATCTCGGCGCCGCCCAGGCCACCTTGGACGAGATGCTGGAGTACGCCCGCACCCGGCACGCCTTCGGACGTCCGATCGGCAACTTCCAGGTCCTCGCCCACGCCATGGCCGACCTGCAGACCGAGATCGACTCGGCCCGGCTGCTGGCCTACCGCGCGGCCTGGCTGCTCGCCCAGGGCAGGCCCTGCACCCGGGAGGGCTCGATGGCCAAGCTGAAGGGGTCGGAGACCTATGTGGCCGCCGCCCGGCTCGGCATGCAGGTGTGCGCGGGGCACGGCTTCTCCACGGAGAGCGTGATGAGCTTCCGCTACCGGGAGTCGATCGTCGCCACCATCTCCGGCGGCACCAGCCAGATCCAGCGCAACGGCATCGCCCGCACCATGGGCCTGCGCGGCTACTGAGCCTCCGCCTGCTCCGCGAGCCAGCGCTCGTGCCGTGCGAAGTGGCCCTGGTCCCGGGTGACCCAGATCCCGGAGGCCCGGGCCAGTACCGCGCGCGTCGGCAGCAGCACCAGCTCGCCCGCGATGTACCAGCGGGAGCCCTCCCGCCGCTCGACCCAGGCCCGCACGCGCAGCGGGTGCCGCACCGGCACCGGCTTGACGAAGCTCACGGTCAGCTCGGCCGTGACACTCAACACCCGGTGCAGCAGCGGAAGATGGCCGAGGCAGTCGTCCAGCACGGCCGCCGTCCAGCCGCCGTGCGCGACGTTCGGGCCGCCCTCCTGGTCCGGTGGGCAGCTGAGGTCGAACCAGGCCACCCCGTCCTCGTCGAGCCGCTCCCGCTCGACTCCCAGGCGGCAGGAGCCGGCGCCGCGACAGGCACCGCACAGGGCGACGCCGCCCGGCGTGCGCGGCGGTTCCTGGAACTCCGAGGCCGCCGCCTGCGTGGCACCGGATCTTGTCGACATCGCACAGCTCCTCGTATCAGAACGCCGGAACACATCAGAACGTCAAAGCGAAGGAACGTCAGACATCGGCCAGCAACGGCCGCAGCGTTCCCGCGATCAGCCGGACCTGGCGGGCCACCATGTCCTCCGGCATCCCGGCCAGGGACGCCCACAGGAAGACCCCTTCGGCCGGCAGGCCCTTCACGTACGACCTGACGGCCTCGGCGACGGTCTCCGGCGTGCCGTAGAGGAACTGGCCGACGCCGGTCGCGGCGAGCCCCGTCTCCCGCCACCGGTCGGGGTCGATGGGGCGGGGCTCGGGCCGGTCGGTGCCCTCCACCATGTAGCGGCGATAGCTGTCCCACTGGTACGAGAGGTGTCTGCGCACCACGGGCCAGTCGGCCTCCGGGTCCTCGGTGACGAAGGTGGTGAACGAGCCCTGCATCCGGGCCGCCGCCCCGTCGTACCCGCTCTCGGCCAGCCCCTCGCGGTACGGCGCGAGGAGCGCCGGGTCGAGCGAGAGCAGACCCGTGCCGAGACGCCCGGCCCGCCGGGCACCCTGCGGGCCCTGATAGCCGAGCCAGATCGGCAGCGGGTCCTGGAGCGGGACGGGGGTGACCCGGCCGGAGGCCCACAACTCCCGTATCTCCCGTACTCGTTGATCAGTCGTGGTGTAGCGCTTGCCGAGGTCCGCGCCGTACAGCCGGTACTCCGGGACCCGGTAGCCGGTGCCGAGCCCGAGGTCCAGGCGGCCGTCGCTCAGGATGTCCACGAGGGCGGCCTGTTCGGCGATCTCGGGGGCGGCGTGCAGCGGCGCGGCCACGACGGCGGTGCCCAGGCGCAGCCGGCGGCTGCGGGCGGCGGCAGCGGCGGCCATCGTGAGGGGCTGGGGGAGGTAGCCGTCCTCGAAGCCGTGGTGCTCGGAGAACCACACCGAGTCCAGGCCGAGCCGGTCCGCCTCCTCGCACATCTCCAGCGCGAAGCCGTACAGCCGGGACCAGTTCTGTTGCCAGGGTGGGGGATTGCGCAGGTCGAAGTAGATGCCCACCTTCACCGGGAACCTCCAGGGGTGTCGTGCGCCAGGCGGACCGTCGCGTGGGTCACCGCGATCCCGGCGCCGGGCGGCAGCAGTCGTACGGGACGCAGGTCGAGGGCCGCTATCTCGGGGAGGTCCTCGACCATCGCCGACAGCCGCAGCACCGTCTCCTCCAGGGCGGCCAGGTCCACGCCGGGTGCGCCCGCCCTGCCCTCCAGCAGCGGAGCCGCCCGCAGCGAGCGGACCATCTCCCGTGCGTCGCGGTCGCTGAGCGGGGTGACCCGGTGGGCGACGTCCGCCATCAGGTCGGCGTAGCCGCCGGTGAGGCCGAAGGAGATGACCGGGCCGAAGACCGGATCGGAGCCGACGGACAGGAACGCGTCGGGACCCGGACCCGGACCCGGACGCGGACCCGGGACCGGGCCGGGGTCGTGGACGGGGATGCCGTAGGCGGCGAGCAGTTCGGCCGCCGTACTGGTGCCTTCGCTGATTCCGGTGAGCAGGGAACGCGCCCGGTCGACGTCGCACCCCGGCAGGTCCGGGACGACGCCCGCGGCGGTGGAGCGCCAGGCCTGGTAGGCCGCCGCATGCCCGAGCGAGGCGGCGGCCGCCTCCGGGAAGGTGTACGACGGTACGGCCAGCCCGTCCCGGCGCAGCGGGCCGGTGATGCCCGCGCTGCCCAGGAAGCTGGTCACCACCGGCTTCTCGGGCACCGTCGCGGCCGCGTCGAGGATGGCCGACGCCACCTCGTCGGGCTTGTCCGCGAGCGGCGGCATGAACAGGACGATCGCGGCGTCGATGCCGTCGTCGGCGAGGGCTGCGTCCAGGGCCTGCCGGTAGTGGGCGGCGGTCGCCGTCGGGGTGAGGTCGACGGGGTTGCCGATCTCGGCGCCGGGCGCGAGAACGCGGCCCAGCCGCTGCCGGGTGCGCTCGCCGAGCGGGGGCACGCGCAGGCCGTTCGCCGTGCAGGCGCCGACCGTCAGCGCCGCCGGGCCACCCGCGTTGGTGATCACCGCGACGCGGTCACCGGGTGGCGGGGGCTGGTGGGAGAGGAGCAGGGCCACGTCGAACAGTTCCTGCAGACCGCGGGTGCGGATCACCCCGGACTGGGCGAACAGCGAACTCACCGCCGAGTCCGCCGGGCCGCCCGGGTGGACGGCGATGATCGGCTTGCGGGGTGCGACGCGGCGGGCGATGCGGGCGAAGCGGCGCGGATTTCCGAACGTCTCGACGTGCAGCAGGATCACGGAGGTGGCGGGGTCCTCCTCCCACCACCGGAGCAGGTCGTTGGTCGACACGTCCACGGCGTGGCCGACCGACACGAAGCCGGAGAAGCCGAGCCCGAGCCTGCGGGCATGGTCGAGCACGGCGAGCCCGAGCGGCCCCGACTGGCTGGACATCGCCACCCGGCCGGGCGTCGGCAGGGCGGGGGAGAAGGTCGCGGCGAGCCGCGCGGCCGGCGTCGTGTTGACCACGCCCATGCAGTTCGGGCCCACCAGCCGCATCCCGGACGCCCGCGCGAACCGGGCAAGTTCGCGCTCCGCGGCCCGGCCGGCCGGACCGGTCTCGCCGAAGCCGCTGGAGACGACGACCACCGCCTTGACCCCGGCCTCGGCGCAGTCCCGTACGACTTCGGGCACGGCCTCGGCCCGGACGGCGACCAGGGCCAGGTCCGGTGCCTCGGGCAGGTCGCGGACATCCGCGTACGCCCGTGCCCCGGCGACCTGTCCGGCGTGCGGGTTGACCGGGAAGACGCCGCCGGTGAAGCCGCCGCGCCGCAGGTTGGCCACGATCTCGTGGCCGATGGTCAGCGGCTCGCGGTTGGCGCCGATCACCGCGACCGACCGCGGTTCGAGCAGGGGCCGCAGGGAGCGCCGTACCGCGGTCTGCTCGCGGCGCTCGGCCCGGGCCAGGGCCTGGGCCTGCGGGTCGACGGCGATCTCGAAGTGGATGATCTGGCCGGGCGGCCCGGCCTCGACCCGGAAGCCGGAGCCGAGGAACACGTTGATCATCCGGGTGTTGTCCGCGAGGACGTCGGCCTCCAGGACCCGGATGCCACGGGCGCGGGCCGCCGCCGCGATGTGCTCCAGGAGCAGCCGGCCGAAGCCCTCGCTCTGGTGGTCGTCCCGGATGGTGAACGTGACCTCGGCGTGCTCCGGTTCCCGAGGGTCGCGGACGTAGCGCACGAGCCCCGCGATGTCGTCCCCCGCAAGGGCGACCAGCGCCAGCTCGTTGAGGTAGTCCACGTGCGCGCCGCGCCGGATGACGTCGTCGCGCACCCGGACCACGGGCCCCAGGGAGCGGTAGGCGAGGGTCTGCCGGGACAGACCGGCGACGAAGGCGACCAGCCGGTCGGCGTCCTCGGGCCGCACCGGCCGGACGAACGTCGACCGGCCTGTCCGCACGAGTCCCGGCCGCTCCAGGTCCTCGGGGTAGGGGGGAGCGGTCCCGGGGGTGCTGCCGCTCAGACGGCCGCCTCCTGGGGAGTCTGCTCCGGCAGGCGGAACAGCTCGTTGAACGTGCCGCGGGTGACCCGGTCGCGGATGTCGTCCGGCACTCCGTCGAACAGGTCGTGGAGCGTGGACTGGGTGTGGCCGTAGGTGCCCTCCAGGTGGGGGTAGTCGTCGCCCCACATCACGTTCCGGTAGCCGGTGGACTCGACGATCTCGACCGAGCTCTTGTCGTGCTGGAAGGAGGCGTAGACCTGCTGCCTGATGATCTCGCTGGGCAGCCGGCTCAGCTTCGGGCGGACGAACATGCCGTGCTGGCGGTAGGCCTCGTCCATGCGGTCGCCGATGGCCGGCACCCAGCCCGCGCCGCCCTCCGCGATGAGCATCCGCAGGTTCGGATGCCGGTCCAGGGCGCCGCCCGCGACCATGTGGGAGATCACCCGCATGCCCGGATAGGTGGTCTCCATGTAGTTGACCACCGCGCCGCCCGGACCGCGGAAGACGACGGTCTCGGCGCCGGTGCCGATGTGGAAGCCGAGCACCAGGCCGGCCCGCTCCACCGCCGTCCACAACGGCTCCCAGCGGTCGAGCGCGTACTCCTCGCCGGGCCGGGTCGAGCAGGGCAGGAACACCGCCTGGAAGCCGAGTTCGGCGACCCGTTCCACCTCCTTGACCGCGTCCTCGATGTTCGCGGTCGAGACGCAGGCGGGGGTGATGACGCGCTTGTTCCTGCACAGGACCTCGTCGTAGGCCCAGTCGTTCCAGGCGCGCACGGTCTCCCGGGCGAGCTCGCGGTCGGTGATGGAGAC
The DNA here is from genome assembly GCF_044747345.1 of Streptomyces sp. NPDC090088. Classification (NCBI taxonomy): domain Bacteria; kingdom Bacillati; phylum Actinomycetota; class Actinomycetes; order Kitasatosporales; family Streptomycetaceae; genus Streptomyces; species Streptomyces sp. NPDC090088. The sequence continues at coordinate 376,230 of NZ_JBIVDZ010000010.1, forward strand.
GAGCCAGAATCCCATGGAGGGGAAGGCCAGCTGGCCCCACACGCCCTCCTGGTCGAGGTCCTTGAGCCGGACCTTGAGGTCCCAGGCGCCCGGCGGTCGCATGGCGTCCATGAAGTCGCCGAGCTGGCGGTCGACGCGCTGGTCGTCGATGTAGAGCACCTCGTACTTCTCGCCGCGCTCGCTGCGCGGCGCCCGGGCGGCCAGCCGGGGCGGCAGCGCCTCGGTCCACAGGTCGGCGGGTTCCATCACATGGGAGTCCCCTGAGTTGACCCAGAGCTTGGGCATGGCGCTCCTTCGACTGAATGGATGCAATCAGTTAGCTATTTTAGGTGGGGGAGCGTGCGGAGGGAAGACGTGAACGGGGTCGAGATCGCGCCCGATCGCTTAATCAGTCGAATTGGTTGACTGATTGCGCTGATAGCTGGAAGATCTGGGCAGCTGAGCCGCGAGGAGGCGCCATGGCCGGTGATCGGGACACCGCTGACAGGTACTTCGAGCCGCTGGTGGAGACCATGCCGCGCGACCACCTGGAGGCGCGGCAGGAGGAACAGGTCCTGGAGCTCGTCGAGTACGCCTACGGCCGCTCCGCCTTCTACCGCGAGCTGTGGGACGGGCACGGGGTGCACCCCCGAGACATCCGCTGCCTGGAGGACTTCCGGGACCGGGTGCCGTTCATCACCAAGGACATGGTCCGCGCCCACCGGGCCCGTACCGGCGACCCCTTCGGGGGGCTGCTCTGCGTCCCCGTCGAGGAACTGACCTCCGTCTCCTCCAGCTCGGGCACCACCGGCGACCCGGAGTTCTTCGCCGAGATCTGGCAGGGCGCCCCGCCCCTGGTCACCGCACAGGTGCGGGACCTGTGGGAGCTCGGACTCCGGCCGGGGGACCGGGTGCTCAGCCCGCCCGGCACCTTCCGCAACCTCATGGACGCCGGCTACCAGGCGCTGGGCGCCGTGGTCATCGAGGTGGACACCTGGATGGGCAGGATGCAGGAGGTCGTCGACGCCCTGCGCACCTACCGCCCCGCCTACCTCCAGATGATGTATCCGCAGATGGTGGAGTTGGAACGGCTGGCCGAGAGCACGGACCTGCGGGAGGCGTTCTCGTCCCTCAAGGGCGCCTCCTGCGCCGGCCAGCCGCTCAGCCGCAGGATGCGCGCCCGGATCCGCGACGACTGGGGCATCGACGTCTACGAGTACACCAGCGCCGCCGACACCGGCACGGCCTGGGAGTGCCGTGAGCACGACGGCTTCCACCTGTGGGAGGACACCGTCTTCCCCGAGTGCGTCGAGGTCACGGAGGACGGCTGGCACGACGCCGCCGACGGCGACCTCGGAGAACTCGTCGCCACCGACCTCGACAACCGCGCCGCACCCCTCATCCGCTACCGCAGCGAGGACCTGGTCCGCCTCTCCCGCGACACCTGCGGCTGCGGGCGCACCCACGCCCGGATGTGGGTGGCAGGCCGGCGCGGCGACGAGACCGTGGTGCGCGGCCGGGCGGTCGTACTGCGGGACATCTGGCAGGCGGTGGAGGACCAGCCGGAGACGGTCGCCGGGGTGTTCCAGATCGTCCGGAAGGGACGCGAGGTCGACGAACTCCGCCTCCGGGTCGGCTACGACCCCCACCTCACCGGCGATCCCGACGCGCTGGCCGGGCGGCTGATCGAGGCCGTGCGGGAGCGGACCGGGGTCAAACCGGTGCTCGACCTGCGCACCGAAGAGGAGTTGCTGCAGACCATGACCAGCGTCGCCAAGTTCCCCCGGGTGGTGAAGAGCTGATGGCCCGCGCCGACACCCTCGCCCACGCCCGGGAACTGCAACGGCCCGAACTCGCCTATCTCGTCCGCTTCCCCACCCCCGACGGCGTCCGGGAGACCGGACTCACCTGGGCGGAACTCGCCCGTGACACGGCCTGGGCCACCGAGCGGCTGCGCGGGCACGGCCTGGCACCCGGGCAACGGGCCCTGCTGACCGCGTCGGGCTTCGAGGGTTTCTGGGGCCAGGCGGTGATCGGCGCCCTGTGCACCCTGCGGGTGACCTACGGCATCGCCGAAGCCATGGGCTGGGACCACCGCCGCACCACGGTCTTCCACCGCGAACTCCACCCCGACGCGGTGATCGGCCTGTCCGCGGAGACGCTGGAAGGGCTGTCCGGCACCGCCGACATCGGCGAGATGTTCCGCCCGACGCGGGTCGTGCTGGCCCGGCCCGCCGCCGTACCGGTGCTGCGCGGTGCGGGGGTGCCCGCGTGTGTGCTGGCCGCCGTCGGTCCGGCCCTCGCCCTTGAGTGCCCCGAGCGCGCCGGCGCGCACGTCAACGCCGCCGAGTGGCGCGTCGGCGAGCGGGACGGGGAACTGCACGTGGCCGCGGGGGAGTTGCGCACCTCGCCGCTGGCCGAAACCGCGCTCGGTATCCAGGGGCGCGTGGCAAGCGGTCGCTGCGCATGCGGCAGCGAGGACCCGCGGGTGCTGCTCGCCGAGGCCGATTCGTCTTCGTCACCGAGGAGTTGAGAATGTCGGAAGCAGTGGTCGACGGCCGGGTGGTGGTCGTCACCGGCGCCGGTAACGGCATCGGCCGGGCGCACGCCCTGGCCTTCGCCGCGCAGGGAGCCAGGGTCGTGGTCAACGACCTCGGCGGGGGACGGGACGGGGCGGGCGCCTCGGCGGGGCCCGCGCAGGCCGTGGTGGACGAGATCGTCGCCGCCGGCGGCGAGGCGGTCGCCAACACGGACGACATCGCGTCCTGGGAGGGAGCCGGCCGCCTCGTCCGGCAGGCCGTGGACACCTACGGCGGGCTGGACGTGCTGGTCAACAACGCCGGGATCCTCCGCGACCGGATGATCGTGTCGATGACCGAGCGGGACTGGGACAGCGTGATCGCCGTCCATCTCAAGGGCAGCTTCGCCACCCTGCACCACGCCGCGGCCCACTGGCGCGAGCGGGCCAAGGCCGGCCGGAGCAACGACGCCCGCGTGATCAACACGACGTCCCCCTCCGGTGTCTTCGGCAACCCCGGCCAGTCCAACTACGGCTCGGCCAAAGCGGGCATCGCGAGCCTGACCGTCATCGCGGCGGCCGAACTCGCCCGCTACGGCGTGACGGTGAACGCCATCGCGCCGACCGCGCTCACCCGGCTGACCGACGACATCGAGATGATGCGGGAGGCCGCGACCAGCCAGGACCTCACCCCCGAGGCCATCTCCCCGCTGGTGGTGTGGCTCGGCTCCGCCGCCTCCCGCGAGGTCACCGGCCGCGTCTTCGGCGTCGTCGGCAACCGCGTCACCGTCCTGGAGGGCTGGGTGGGCGGTCCCACGGCGAGCGCCGCATCCCGCTGGACCCAGGACGAGCTGACCTCCGCCGTCCCCAACCTGGTGGCCAAGGCGGCCCCCAACGCGGACGCGCTCGGCAACCGGAAGGGCGCCTGAGATGCCCGGCATGACGACCCGACAGATCCCGGTCGCCGAAGGCCTGTTCACGGCGGGCGACACGCCGCGCCTGATCGGATCCGACTGCTCCGCCTGCGGACTGGTGAGCTTCCCCGCCGCCCCGGACTGCGTGCGCTGCGCCGGCACGGACACGAAGGAACGGCTGCTCGCCGACCGCGGCACCCTGTGGACGTACACCACCCAGAACTTCCGGCCGCCCGCCCCGCCCTACGACGGCCCCGAAGGCTTCGAGCCGTACACCGTCGGATACGTCGAACTGCCCGGCGAACTGCTCGTCGAGGCCCGCCTCACCGAACCCGACCCGGCGCGGCTCAGGATCGGCCAGGCCATGCGGCTGACCCTCGTGCCGTACACCGTGCGCGAGGACGGCACCGAGGTCGTCACGTTCGCGTTCGCCCCGGACGAGGAGAGGACATCGTGACCGAGGCAGTCGTCATCGGGGTAGGACTCCACCCGTTCGGCAGGTTCCCCGGGAAGCCCGCCATGGACATGGGTGCGGACGCCGTCCGCCTCGCGCTCGCCGACGCGGGCGTGACCTGGCCGCAGATCCAGGGCGGCTACATCGGCAGCTACGAGGTGGCCAACCCCGACGCGATCGTGGCCCGCCTCGGCCTGACCGGCGTGCCGCTGCGCGGGGTGTTCAACGGCTGCGCCACGGCCGGTACGGCGGTGGCACTGGCCGCCCGGGCCATCGAGACCGGCGAACACGACCTGACCATCGCCATCGGCATGGACAAGCACCCGCGCGGCGCGTTCGCCGCCGACCCGTCCGTGGCCGGCATCCCCACCTGGTACGGACAGACCGGGCTCTTCCTCACCACCCACTTCTTCGGCATGAAGATCAACCGCTATATGCACGACCACGGCATCGGCGAGCGGACGCTCGCCCGGGTGGCCGCGAAGAACTTCCGCAACGCCGCCGCCAACGACAAGGCGTGGCGCCGCACCCCCCTGTCGGAGGAGGAGATCCTCGCCTCGCCGGTGCTCAACCACCCGCTCCGGCAGTACATGTACTGCGGACCGGACGAGGGCGCGGCGGCCGTCGTGCTGTGCCGCGCCGACCAGGCCCACAAGTACACCTCGACGCCGGTACGGATCCGCGCCACCGCCCTGCGCAGCCGCCGGCTCGGCGCCTTCGAGGTGCAGAGCCCCTCCTTCCCGGTCGGGGACGCGGTGGAGAGCCCGACCGTGGACGCCTCCCGGGAGGCGTACGAACACGCGGGCATCGGCCCCGAGGACGTCGACGTCGCCCAGCTCCAGGACACCGACGCCGGATCGGAGATCATCCACATGGCCGAGAACGGCCTCTGCAAGGACGGCGAGCAGGAACGCCTGATCGCCGAGGGGGCCACCGAGATCGGCGGCCGGCTTCCGGTCAACACCGACGGCGGCCTGCTCGGCAACGGCGAACCCATCGGCGCGTCCGGACTGCGCCAGATCCACGAGATCGTCCTCCAACTGCGCGGCACCGCCGGATCCCGGCAGATCCCCGGCACCCCGCGAGTCGGCTACACCCACCTGTACGGCGCGCCGGGCGTGTCGGCCGTGACGATCCTGTCCACCTGACCGGAGCCCTCAATGGACCAAGACACGCAGGACTTCGCCGCCGAGGTGCGCGGCTTCCTCGACGCGCACGCGACGAAGGCCCCCGACCGCACCGCCTTCACCTGGGGCGAGGGCGACGACTCGATGGCCTACTTCAGCAGCCTGCCGCCCGAGGAGGAGCGGGAGGAGGTGGACCGGGCCAGAGCCTGGCAACGCGTCCGCCACGAGAACGGCCTCGGCTGGATCACCGGCCCGCCCGAGTACGGCGGCCGGGGCCTGACCCCCGTCCACGACCTGCTCTACGACGCCATCGAGTCCGAGTACACCGTCCCCGACAACGGCGTGCTCAGTGTGATCGGCCTCGGCATGATCGGCCCGACGATCCTGGCCCACGCCCAGCCCCCGATCAAGGAACGCTGGCTGCCCGCGATGTACCGCGGCGACGCCATCGCCTGCCAGCTGTTCAGCGAACCCGGCGCGGGCTCCGACCTGGCGAGCGTGGCCACCAAGGCGGTCCGCGAGGGCGACGAGTGGGTGCTGAACGGGCAGAAGGTGTGGACGTCCGTCGCCCAGCACAGCAGCATCGGGCTCGCCCTCACCCGGACCGACCCGGACGCCCCGAAGCACCAGGGCATCAGCGCCTTCCTCGTCCCCATGGACGCCCCGGGCGTCGAGGTCCGCCCCTTGCGGCAGATGACCGGCGGCGCCGACTTCAACGAGGTCTTCCTCACCGACGTCCGCGTCCCCGACGACCACCGCCTCGGCGAGGTCGACGGCGGCTGGACCGTCGCCCTGACCACCCTCATGAACGAACGCGCCACCGTCGGCAGCGAGGGCGCGGGACCGGTCGCCGCCGCACTCTCCCCGGACCGGCTCTCGGCGCTCATGCGGGCCACCTGGACCTGGGACGACCGCGCCCTGCGCGGCCGGCTCGCCGAACTCCTCGTGGACGCCATGGCCACCCAGCACCTCAACAACCGGGCCCTGCGCAGGCTCCGCGCCGGGGCGACACCCGGCCCCGAGATGTCCGTGTCCAAGCTGATGTACGGTCAGAACCTCACCCGGGCCGCCCACTTCGTCGCCGACGTGCTCGGACCGCGCGCGATCGCGGACACCGGCCAGTGGGGCACGTACGCCTGGACCGAACTGCTCCTCGCCACCCCGGCCCTGCGCATCCTCGGCGGCACCGAGGAGATCATGAAGAACATCCTCGCCGAACGCGTCCTCGGCCTGCCCAAGGAGGTGCGCGCATGACCGCCGACGACCGGGAGCTGAGCGAACTGCGCTCGGCCGTAAGGGAGTTCCTCGACACCAAGTCGCCCGAGGACGCCGTACGCAAGCTCATGGAGAGCGAACCGCGCTTCGACCCCGACGTGTGGGCCCAGGCCGCCGACCAGCTGCGCCTGCCCGCGCTCGCCATCCCCGAGGAGTACGGCGGCGACGGCTTCGGGCCGGTCGAACTCGGCGTCGTCCTGGAGGAGATGGGCCGCGCCCTGTTCTGCGCACCCTTCTTCGCCACCGTCGTGCTGGCCGCCCAGGCCCTGCTGGCCTCGGGCGACCGGGAGGCCTGCGCCCGCCACCTGCCCGGCATCGCGGCCGGGACCACGACGGCCACCCTCGCCGTCGCCGAGGACCACGGCTCCTGGGACCCCGTCCTCATCTCCACCCGCGCCGTACCGGACGAGGCCGGCGGATGGCGGCTGACCGGCCGCAAGTGCTTCGTCATCGACGGTACGACGGCGGATCTGCTCCTGGTCGTGGCCCGCACGGTCGCCGGACCCTCCCTCTTCGCGGTGGACCGCGCGGCCGTCGGCGTGGCGGCCGAGCCGATGGAGACCCTGGACGCCACCCGGGCGATGGCCCGCCTGACCCTCGACACCGTGCCGGCGACCCTCGTCGGCGTGCAGGGAGCCGGTGGGCGCCTCATGGCCGACGTGCTCGACACCGCCACGGTCGCGCTCGCCGCCGAGCAGGCCGGCGGGGCACGCCGGTGCCTGGAGACGAGTACGGAGTACGCCCGCACCCGACAGCAGTTCGGCCGGCCCATCGGCTCCTTCCAGGCGGTCAAGCACAAGTGCGCCGACATGCTCGTCCAGGTCGAACTCGCGGAGGCGGCCGCACGGGAGGCGGCGCTGCTGGCCGCCGAGGGTGCCGCGGACTTCCCGGTGGCGGCGGCCGTCGCCCACGCCTGCTGCTCCCGGGCGTACCTGAGCGTGGCCATGGAGAACATCCAGGTGCACGGCGGCATCGGCTTCACCTGGGAGCACCCCGCCCACCTGTACTTCCGGCGGGCCAAGTCCTCGCAGCTGCTCTTCGGGGGACCGGCGGTCTACCACGAGCGGCTGCTGGACCGGCTGGGGATCTGAACCGGCCGGCCGTCAGCCCCAGTGCCAGGCCTGGTTGCCGTTGCCGGCGCAGCTCCACGCCTGGACGCGCTGGCCGTCCTGGCCCGAGGTGGCGGCCTCCGCGTCCAGACAGAAGCCGTCCGGCACGCTCACCAGGGCCTGGGCGCCGGGGACTCCGGAGCTGCCCAGGCTCCACCGCTGCACGGCGAGCCCGTCGCAGGCGGTGCTGTGGATGCCGTGGCCGTTCTGGCCGACACCGGCGGCATCCGCCTCCAGGCAGCGGTGCGTGCTCCGGTTGACGGCGACGTACTGCGCGTCCCGGCCCGGCAGCGGGTAGAGCGCCCACTGCTGGTGGGGCGCGCCGGTGCACTCCCAGATCTGTACGGTCTGCTGCTTCAGGGTCGCCGTACCGGTGTCGGCGTCCAGGCAGCGCGCGGTCGCGACGCCGTTGACGGTCTCGGTCACCGTCAGCGTGCCGCTGCGGACGGCGCCGCGCGGCCTGCTGTACAGCATCGCCTTGGTCTCCGAGCCGACGCTGCCGTCGGCCGCGAGTCCGGCCGACGTCTGGAAGACCTTCAGGGCGGCGAGGGTCCGTGCCTCGAAGTCGCCGTCGACCGGTACGAGGTAGCCGTATCCGCCGAGGAGGTACTGGAGGGCGGCGACACAGCCCCCGTGCGCTCCTGGGGCGAAGGCGGTCCGGCAGGCGGCGGAGCGGATGTCGAGCGTCCTGGGATCGTGCGTCTCGGCCGCGGCGGAGTCCGGGGCGGCGGTGGTGGCGGAGACGGCGGCGGAGCGGGATGCCGAGGCCCGGGGTGTGGCGGACACCGTACTCGGTTCGAGGCCGGAGTCGGCGCGCGGACTGTCCGACAACGTCGTCACGGACGGCGACGCCGGCGCGGCGGACGCGGGGGAGTCGCCGCCCCGGTCCAGCAGCGCCATGGTGAGACCTCCGGTGACCAGCGCGGCCACGGCGGCGGCCAGCACGATGTCCCGGCCCCGGCCCCGGCGGCTGCGGGGGAGTCCGGGGCCGGGCGGGTCGGTGACCGGTTCCCCCGCTGGTGCCACGGCCGCGGGACCGGACGCGTCGGGCCCGGACGGCCGGGCGAAGGCGGCGGGCCGCCGGGCGGGTTCGCCCGGCGGGCCGGACGGAGCGGGCCGGGCAGTTCCTCGACCGCCGTCGTCCGGGGGCGCCGCCAGCTGGTGGCCGATCGCCGTCCGGAACACCGCGTCCGGTGCCGGACGTGACTCGGGGTCCTTGTACAGGCATTGCCGCAGGTACGCGGCGAGGTCCGGGTCGAGGTCCGCCACCTTGGCGAGCAGCTCCTCGCGCGGCGGGTCGAAGGCCACCCGGTGCAGCACGTCGACGCCGGTGCCCTCACCGAACGGCGCCGCACCGGTGAGCGCGTACGTCAGCGTGGACGCCAGGGTGAAGACGTCGGACGCGGCGGTCACCTCGTGGCCCCGCACCTGCTCCGGCGACATGAAGGCGACCGTGCCCACGTGCTGTCCGGTCGTGGTGATGGACGTGGCGTCGGCGGCATGGGCGATGCCGAAGTCGATGACCCGGGCGCCGTCCGCGGCGAGGATCACATTGGACGGCTTGAGGTCGCGGTGCACGATCCCCGCCCGCCAGATGGCTTCGACCGCCCGGCCCAGGTCCGCCATGAGCCGCCAGCCCGCGGCCGCGTCGAGCGGCCCGCGCCCGTCGACGGCCTCCTCCAGTGTGGGCCCCGGTATGTACTCGGTGGCCACCCACAGCAGGTTCCCCTCGTGCCCGCTCCCCATCAGCCGTACGGTGTGCGCTCCCCGGACCCGGCCCAGCGCGCCGACCTCCCGCTCGAAGCGCCGGCGGAACTTCGGGTCCTCCGCGTACTCGGGGCGGATCACCTTGACGGCGGCCGGGCCCGGCCCGCCCTGGGTGTCGCGGCCCAGGTAGACCCGGCCCATCCCGCCGCTGCCGAGGACCGACACGAGGGCGTAGGGCCCCACCCGGACGGGATCGCCGGTGCGGAGCGGGACCGGGGGCGGTGCTTCCAGGCCGAGGGCGGCGTAGGCGCGCGCGTGCGACCGGTCGAGATGTGGAGCAGACATGGAAAGGTTCAGTTCCGGGTTTCCGCGTGACGGATGAGGCGTGCGCGACGAGTGTCGGTGCCCCGGAGGTTATCGCAAACTCCTTGAAAAAAAGGCGAGTTGGTGTTCGATTCAACCTCGTGTCGCGTCAACCGCGAGTCGCGTCGCCCAGCAGTGCCCGCGCGATGATCACCTGCTGGATCTGGCTGGTGCCCTCGTAGATGCGGAAGAGCCGGGCGTCCCGGTAGAAGCGCTCGACGGCGACCCCGCGCATGTAGCCCGCACCGCCGTGGATCTGCACCGCCCGGTCGGCGACCCGCCACACCATCTCGCTGGCGAAGTACTTCGTGCAGGACGGGCCGATCTTGGTGTCCGTGCCGGCGTCGAAGCCGCGGGCGGCCTCCAGGACGGTGGCGCGGCCGGCGTAGTAGTCGGTCATCGAGTCGGCGATCAGCCCCTGGACCAGCTGGAAGGACCCGATCGGCTTCCCGGACTGCCTGCGGGTACGGGCGTACTCCACCGACTCGTCGACCAGCCGCTCGGCCATGCCGACGCACAGGGCCGAGATGTGCACGCGTCCGTGCGCGATGCAGCCCATCGCCGTGCTGAAGCCCCGGTTCAGGCCGGCCTCGCCGCCGACGAGGGCCTCGGCCGGCACCCGCACGTCGTCGAAGTACACGTCGGCCGTCCACGCGCCGAACTGGCCCATCTTGTGGTCCCGGGGCGCCACCGTCAGGCCCGGGGTGCCGGCCGGGACCAGGAAGGTGGAGATGCCCCGGGTACGCGGAGCGTCCGGGTCGGTGCGGGCGAAGACCATGAAGACGTCGGCGAGCGGGGCGTTGGTGATGTACCGCTTGGTCCCGTTGACCACCCACGTGTCGCCGTCCAGGTGCGCCCGGGTGGTCAGCGTCGACGGGTCCGACCCGGCGTCCGGCTCGGTGAGGGCGAAGGAGGCCAGCACCTCGCCGGACGCGATCCTCGGCAGCCACTCGGCCTTCTGCCCCGCGGTGCCGCCGACCATCAGGACGTGCCCGGCGATGCCGTTGTTGGTACCGAACATCGAGCGCAGCGACGGCGTGGTGTAGCCCAGCTCGAACATCAGCTGGGCCTCCTCGTACATCGACAGCCCGAGGCCGCCGTACTCCTCCGGCAGGGCGAAGCCGAAGAGCCCCATCTTCTTCGCCGACTCCCGGATGTCCGCAGGCATCTCGTCCTTCTCGTCGATCTCCGCCTCCAGCGGCACGACGCGTTCCCGGACGAACCGCCGGACCTCCGACAGCACCGCGGTGAAGTCCTCCGCGTCCATGTCGCCTCCCTCGCTCGCTACTTGTCTGTGTCGTGCGGCTTTTCGTCCGGCTTCTCTTCGGGTCGGTAGCAGGCCGCGAGCAGTGCGGCGGCGCTCGCCACGCCCAGTCCGGCGGCGAGCAACGCGCATCCGGATCCCGAGCGTTGACGTCCCGTCAGGCCGTCCACGGAGTACCGGCCGTTGCCGAGCGCGGCCAGTGCCACGGCCGCGCCGCCCACCACGCCCACGTACTCCCAGCCGCCCTTGAAGACGAAGAAGCCCTTGCCGCGGTGGTCGGTGCGGGCCGCCACGGTCATCAGGCCGACGGCCGCCGCGGCGGGGAGCGGGTTGGCCACGCCCAGCGTGATGCCCACCCCCGCGGCCAGCTCCGTGCCCGCCGCCATCCGGGCGTGCAGGGCGGCGGGCCATAGCCCCAGCGCCTCGAACCAGCCCGTCGTGCCCTTCAGCCCGCCCGGACCGGCGACCTTGTTCCAGCCGTGGGCGACGAGCATCGGGCCGAGAGTCGCGCGCAGGGCCAGGGCAGCGGCGTCCTGAGCCTTCACTGACCGGCTCCGGTGGCCCGGCCGGCGGGCGCCGCGCCGTACAACCGCGGTACGGCGTCGATGAGTTCCTCGGGAGTGAGAGCCTCGCCGGAACGGCTCGGGTACACGCCGGAGACCGTCCAGCCCTCCAGCCGGTTGAGCCGGTTGCCCTCGATGCGCAGCACCTGCCCGGTCAGCCAGGACGCGGCGTCGGAGGCCAGATAGACGACGACACCGGAGGCGTTGGCCGGGTCGCGCGGGTCGAAGCCGTCGGTGGCCCGGAGGTCGGTGCCGACCTCCAGGCCTTCCGTCATCCGGGTGGCCGCGATGGGCGAGATGGCGTTCGCGGTGACGCCGTAGCGGCGCATCTCCAGCGCGGTGAGGATCGTGAGCCCGGCGATGCCCGCCTTCGCGGCGCCGTAGTTGGACTGGCCCTGGTTGCCGAACAGGCCCGTGCCGGAAGTGGTGTTGATGATGCGGCCGGCGACCGGCTCGCGCCGCTTGGCGGCCTCCCGCCAGTACGCGCAGGCGTGCCGGGTCAGTGCGAACGTACCCTTCAGGTGCACGGCGATCACCGCGTCGAACTCGGCCTCGCTCATCGAGAACAGCATGCGGTCGCGCACGATCCCGGCGTTGTTCACGACGACGTCCAGCCGCCCGAACTCGGCGACGGTGTCCGCCACCATGGCCTCGGTCGCCCCCCAGTCGGTGACCGAGGCATGGTTGGCGACCGCCCGGCCGCCGAGCTTGGTGATCTCGGCGGCGACCTCGTCGGCGGGGGAGTCGCCGGTCCGCTCGCCGTGGATGCCGGAGCCGAGGTCGTTGACCACCACGGTGGCCCCGGCCTCGGCGAGCGCCAGACAGTGCGCCCGGCCAAGACCCCGGCCCCCGCCGGTCACGATGGCGACCTTGTCGTCCAGGATGCCCACGCCCTACCTCCCTGTTCCGCCCAGCTCGTCGAGTACTTCGTCGGTGTGCTCGCCCAGCGCCGGTGCGCCGGCGCGCGGTTTGTCGTCCACGCCCCAGAAGGCGACCGGCGTGGCCACGGTCCGCAGCGGCGGCGCGTCACCCATGCCGGGCTGCTCCACGAACGCCCCGACCGCCTCGGCCTGCGGGTCGGCCGCCACCTCGGCGAGGGTCTGCACGGGCGCCCACCACACCTCTTCGGCGTCGAACCGCTCCGCCCACTCCGCCAGGGGCCGCCGCGCGAACTCCTCGTCGAAGACGGCGATCAGCTCACGTACGTGGCCGCGCCGGGCCTTGCCGGTGGCGAACCGCTCGTCCTGGGCCAGGTCCTCCCGGCCGAGCGCCTTGACCACCCCGGGCCAGTGCCGGTTGCCCTCCAGGCCGACCAGCCAGAACCAGCGGCCGTCGGCGGTCCGGTAGCAGTTGTAGAGCGGGGACTCGTGCTCGGTGCGGGGCCGGGTCCGGCCGCGCTTGCCGAAGAAGTTCTGCAGGGCCAGGTCGTTGCCGTTGGCGTACGCCCCGGAGCGCAGCAGCGACACGTCCACCACGCCGCCCTCGCCGGTGCGTGCCCGGCGCAGCAGCGCGGCCAGGACACCGGCCACCAGGTTGGCGGCGGCGGTGCGGTCGCCGAGGCCGGGGCGGATGCCGGGCGGGGGCTCGCCGGCCGGATTGAGCATGGCGGCGATGCCGGGCCGGGCCCAGAAGGCGGAGACGTCGTACCCGGCCCGGTCGCGCTCGGCGCCGGTCCAGCCGTACCCCGTCAGCGTGCCGACGACGAGACGGGGGTGGCGGGTGCGGATCCCGTCGGGGCCGAGACCGAGCCGCTCCAGGGCGCCCGGGCGGAGGTTGGTGACGAACACGTCGGCGCGGGCGAGCAGTTGCTCAAGGGCGGCCTTGCCGTCCTCGGACCTGAGGTCGAGTACCACGCTGCGCTTGCCCCGGTTGTCCGTCTCGAACGGGGGAGCGCTGTCGATGTCCTGGCCGACATGGCGCAGCGTGTACCGGTTGGGGTCACCGGCCGGCGCCTCCACCTTGATCACGTCCGCGCCCCAGTCCGCCAGCATGGTGGCGGCTGCCGGAGCGGCCACCCACATGCCGAGCTCGACGACGGAAAAGCCCTCCAGTGGCCGCACGGCCCACCTCCCTGGTCGGTCAGACACCGCGGAACTCCCCGGGACGCCGGTCGCGGAAGGCCCGTAGCCCCTCGGCGCGGTCCTCGGTGGCGAACAGCACCGAGACGGTCTCCCGCTCGTAGGCGACGGCCGCCGTCAGGTCCATGCCGAGGCCGCGGTCGATCAGACGCTTCCCTGCGGCGAGTGCGAGAGGGGCTCCGGCGGCGAGCCGGGCCGCCAGCGCCTCGGCGGCCTTGAGCGCCCCGCCCGGCTCGGTCAGCTCGTTGAGCAGGCCGAGTGCGTGGGCCCGTTCGGCGTCGAGGGGCTCGCCGGTGAGGATCATCTGCTTGGCGATCGCGGGCGGCAGCAGCCGCGGCAGCCGCTGGGTGCCGCCCGCGCCCGGCAGCACGCCGAGCTTCATCTCCGGCAGCCCCAGGCGGGTCCCGCGCTCCGCCACCCGCAGGTCGCAGGCGAGCGCGAGTTCCAGACCGCCGCCGAACGCGAACCCGTGGATCGCCGCCACCGACGGCTTGGGGAAGTCAGCCAGCAGCGCGTACGTCTCCGTCAGCCGCCCCACGAAGGCCCGGAACTGCCAGGGAGTGGTGAACGACTCGATCTCGCCCAGGTCGGCACCGGCCGAGAAGGCCCGGCCCGCACCGGTCAGCACCAGGGCGCGTACGTCGTCGTCCTCGCGCACCCGGGCCAGCGCGTCCCGCAGCAGCCCGACGGTCTCGGTGCCGACGGCGTTGAGCCGTTCCGGCCGGTCCAGGGTGAACACGGCCACCCGGTCGCGTACTTCGACGCGCAGCACGTCGCTCACCTCACACCATCGTCAGGCCACCGCTGACCGAGAGCGTCTGCCCGGTCATGTAGGCGGCGTCGTCGGAGGCGAGGAAGGCGACCACACCGGCGATCTCGTCCGGCCGGGCGACCCGGCGCAGTGGGATCGCCCGCACGGTGGCGTCGTACATCTTCCGGCTGTACTCGGCGACCTGGCCGAGCAGCGCGGTGTCGGTGGGGCCGGGGCAGACGCAGTTGACGGTGATGCCGTGCCGGGCGACCTCGCGGGCGAGGGCCTTGCCGAAGGCGATCACGCCGCCCTTGGTCGCGGAGTACACCACCTCGCCGGAGGAGCCGACCCGGCCTGCGTCCGAGGCGATGTGGACGATCCGGCCGCCGCCGCGCTCGATCATCGGGTCGAGGACGGCCCGGGTCACCGTGATCGTGCCGCGCAGGTTGACGGCGATGATCCGGTCCCAGGTCTCCTCGTCGCTGTCGACGAAGCGGCCGATGACGTCGACGGCCGCGTTGTTGACCAGCACGTCCACCGGCCCGAGCGTGGCGGTCACCTGCTCGACGGCCGTCCGCACGGCCGCGCTGTCGGAGATGTCCGCGCCGACTCCCGCGGTGCGGACGCCGTGCCGTTCGGCGAGGGAGGCGGCGACCTCGGCGGCGGCCTCCGCGTCCACGTCGCAGACGGCGACCGCGGCTCCGTGCGCGGCCAGCGCGTCGGCGATCGCCTCGCCGATGCCGCGGCCCGCCCCGGTGACGAGCGCCACCTTCTCCCGTACGCTCACGCGCCCTCCCTGGCCTGGATCGGAATCAGCGCTATCGTATAACTACTTCAGCTGAATAAGCGAGATGCCTGAGTGGGGAGCCGAGGATGCGCCGAGAGATCTTCACCGAGGAGCACGGCCAGTTCCGGGACCTGGCCCGCTCCTACTACCTGCGGGAATGCGCCCCGTACGCCGAACAGTGGGAGCGGGACGGACAGGTGAGCCGGGCCGCCTGGACCGCCGCGGGCAAGGCCGGGCTCGTCGGCTGGGAGTTCCCGGAGGAGTACGGCGGGCAGGGGATCCGGGACTTCCGCTACAACGCCATCATGGCCGAGGAGATGGCGGCCACCGGCTCGGTCGGCATCGGGCTCGGGCTGCAGAACGACGTCATCCCGCCGTACCTGACGCGGCTGACCACCCGTGAGCAGAAGGCCCGCTGGCTCCCCGGCGTGACCAGCGGCGAGACCATCTGCGCGCTCGCCCTCTCCGAACCGGCCGCCGGATCCGACCTCAAGGGCATCCGCACCACCGCCCGCCGGGACGGCGACGAGTGGGTGATCGACGGCTCCAAGACCTTCATCACCAACGGCATCCTGGCCGACCTGGTCGTCGTCGCCTGCAAGACCGACCCGGCCGCCGGGCACAAGGGCATCAGCCTGATCGTCGTCGAGCGCGGCGCGGAGGGCTTCGAGCGGGGCCGCAAGCTGGACAAGGTCGGCATGAAGGCCCAGGACACCGCCGAACTCTTCTTCCACGGGGTCCGGGTCCCGGCCGAGAACCTGATCGGGGAGGAGGGGCGCGGTTTCTACCACATGATGGGCAACCTCCCCACCGAACGGCTCGCCATCGCCGTCTCCGCGCTGGCCTCGGCCGAGCGTGCCTTCGAGGTGACGCTGGAGTACGCCAAGGACCGCACCGCCTTCGGCCGGCCGATCGGGCAGTTCCAGGCCAACCGGTTCGCGCTCGCGGACATCAGGGCCCGGCTCTCCGCCGCCCGGGTCTACGTCGACGGCTGCACGATGGCGCTGGTCCAGAGGCAGTTGACCGCCGACGAGGCCGCCGCGGCCAAGTACTGGACCACGGAGACCTGCTGGGAGGTGATCGACCGCTGCATGCAGCTGTTCGGCGGCTACGGCTACGTCAACGAGTACGAGATCGCCCGCATCTGGCGGGACAGCCGGGTGCAGCGGGTGTTCGGCGGCACTTCGGAGATCATGCAGGAGATCGTGGGTCGCTCGCTGGGTCTGTGATTGGGGCTTTCTTTATTGACTGTCTTCGCTGAATAGGTTAGCTATTTAGTCACGTGGAGGTCGATGGTCGAGGCGCGCGAGGAGGCACCCGTGGTCACGGTCGACGTACAACCGCACCCGGAACGGCCCGAGTCTGACGACACCTCACAGGAGCGATTTCAGATGGATTCCGCCCGCCGCCTGACGTTCGGCGACCTCATCCGCGAGCACCGGCGGTCCTACCCGGACCAAGTCGCCCTGGTGGACGGCGAAGTCCGGCTCACCTGGCCGCAGCTGGACGAGCGCACCAACCGCCTCGCCCACGCCCTGACGGATGCCGGGGTCGGACCCGGCGACCGGATCCTGTGGCTGGGGCAGAACTCCTTCCGTATCTGGGAGCTGCTCGGCGCCGCCGCCAAGATCGGCGCCATGGTCTGCCCCGGCTACTGGCGCTGGGCCGCCCCGGAAATGGCCTTCGCCATCAAGGACTTCGACCCCCGGGTCATCGTCTGGCAGGACGCGGAGATCGGCGACACAGTCGGCAAGGCGCGGGCCGAAATCGGCGACAGCCACCGGGCGTTGTGGCTGCGGCACGATGCCGAGGGACCCAGCACCTACGAGTCGTTCCTCGCCTCCGGCGCGCCCGGGGACGCGGCCGCCGACGTCGACCCCGACTCCGCGCTCCTGGTCATCTACACCGCGGCGATCAGCGGACGGCAGTCCGGCTCGATGCTCTCGCACCGCAACCTCCTTGCCATGGGCGTCAGTGCCGCCTGGATGGGCGACATCGGCCGGGAGACCGCCTTCCTCGGCGCGGGCCCGATGTTCCACATCGGCAACTACCAGTTCTGGGGCATCCCGGCCTTCGTGCACGGCGGCAAGAACGTCATCGTGCGACGCGTGGTCGCCGAGGAACTGCTCCCGCTGCTGGCGGCTGAACGGTGCACCCACGCCTACCTGATGCCCCCGACCATCGCCCAGCTGGTCGAGCTGAACCGCGAGGCCGGCCACGACCTGTCCCACCTGCGGGCGAGCGTCGCCGCCCCGCTGTGGCAGGGCACCGTGCCCACCGACACCAGCCGCTTCACCCGCAACGGCGGCGGCGAGGGCCGCGGCTACGGGCAGACCGAGGTGACCGGCTTCGCCGTGACCGGCGCGTACGGCGACAGCGGACTCGGCAACGCGGGCCGCCCCGGTCCCTTCACCGCCGTCCGCATCCTCGACTCGGCCGGGCAGGAGTGCGAGGTCGGCGAGATCTGCGTCCGCGGCGACCTCGTCCACCTCGGGTACTGGAACCGCCCCGAGACCAACGAACAGCGCTTCCGCTTCGGCTGGTGGCACACCACCGACCTGGGCCGCCGCGAGGCCGACGGCACGATCAGCTTCCTCGGCACCACGACCCGGATGCTCAAGTCCGCCGCCGAGAACATCTTCCCGGCCGAGGTGGAGAACTGCGTCGAGGCGCACCCGGCGGTCAGGGAGGCGGCCGTCATCGGCGTCCCCAACGAGCGCTGGGCGCAGGACGTCAAGGCCGTCGTCGTCCTCCACCCGGACGCGGACCCGGTCACCCCCGAGGACCTGATCGAGCACTGCCGGGCGCGCATCGCCTCGTACAAGAAGCCCAAGACGGTGGAGTTCGTCGATACGCTGCCGCGCACCAAGGACCACGCCAAGGACTACGACGCCCTTGACGAGCGCTTCGGCGGAGGCGGCTACCCCGGCGGCGAGCAGCTCGGCGCGGGACGGTGACCGCGACCGACCGGCGGCCCGTCGTCGTCGGCGTCCACGCCACCGAACAGGCGCTGTCCCTGCCACACCGCGACGCCATGGACCTCGCCCTCGAAGCGGTCACCGGCGCGATCGCGGACGCCGGGCTCACCCCCGCCGACGTCGACGGCGCCCAGGTCGACTGGCCCGGCCCCGGCGGCGTACCCGGCGAGGGCAGCTCCTGGGCCCGGCTCCTCGGCCGCGACCTGCGCTGGACCAGTGACTCGATGCTGGACAACGCCGGTTCGCGCGGCCTGCTCAAGGCCGCGGCGGCGATCCGCGCCGGATACGCCGACACCGTCGTGGTCGGCGGCTGCAAACTGGTCTCGCGCGGGACCGGCCCGGTCGGCGCCGGGGTGCCGCTGGAGTTCGCGGACGTCTGGGGCAGCTATGTCGTCGCCCAGTTCGCGCTGGTGGCCGCCCGGCACATGCACGAGTACGGCACCACCTCCCGCCAGCTCGCCGAGGTCGCCGCGACCATCCGCAACAACGGCACCACCAACCCTGAGGCGATGATGTACGGGCGCGGCCCCTACACCGCCGACGACGTGCTCGCCTCCCGCATGGTCGCCACGCCCTTCCACCTCCTCGACTGCTGCATCGTGGGGGAGGGCGGCGCCGCGCTCGTGGTCACCACCGCCGAACGCGCTCGGGACCTCCCGCGCCCACCCGTCGCCGTCCTCGGTGGCGGAATGGAGTACCACCAGGCCGCCTACGCCAACCCCGCGCTGCACCGCGAGGTCGGACAGCTCGGCCGGGACGCGGCCACCCGCGCCTACGGGATGGCCGGCATTGGGCCGCACGACGTGGACGTGTTCTCCCTCTACGACCCCAACTCGTTCGAGATCATCCGCCAGTTGGAGATCCTCGGTCTCTGTGGCGAGGGCGAGGGCGGCCCGCTGGCCGCCTCCGGTGCCCTCGCCGTCGGCGGCAAGCACCCGGTCAACCCGGACGGTGGCTGCCTCGCGTACGCGTGGAACGGAACCCAGCAGATGACCCTCAAAGTCGTCGAGGCCGTACGGCAGTTGCGCGGCACCGCCGTGCACCAGGTCGACGGCGCCGAGCTCGCGGTCGTCGGCAACGCCGGTTCAGGCGCCCAGCACTACGAGATGAGCGTCCTCGGGAGGCTGCGATGACCGGTCGCCCGGTGCCCGTGCCCACCGCCCTGTCCGAGCCCTTCTGGGCCGCCGCCCGGCGCGGCGAACTGGTGATCCCGCACTGCCCGGCCTGCGGCCTGCGCTTCTTCACCCCCGAACCCGCGTGCCCCGGCTGCCTGTCCCGGGACTGGCGGTACGCGCCGAGCGCAGGCCGGGGCACGGTCTACTCCGTGACGGTGGTGCACCGCGCGCCCGGCCCCGGCTTCGACACCCCCTTTGCGCTCGCCGTGATCGACCTGGACGAGGGCGGCACCCTGCTGTCCCACGTTGACGCCGGCGACCCGGAGACCGTCGTCATCGGCATGCGGGTGCGTGCGGACTTCCGGCCGCTCACGGACGACATCACCCTGCCGTACTTCGTGCCGGAGCACACTCACTGAGGGCGGAGGTGGGCACGTTGACGCACACACCGGTACGGGTGCCCAAGATGGCCGAGCTGGTGGCCGCCAGGCTGCGCCGGATGATCGTCCGCGGTGAGCTGGCCGAAGGTGAGTCGCTGCCGTCCGAGACCGCCCTCATGGAGCAGTTCGCCGTGTCCCGGCCGACGCTGCGCGAGGCGTTCCGGGTGCTGGAGTCGGAGTCCCTGATCAACGTGCGCAGGGGCGCCCGGGGCGGGGCGCGGGTCCAGATCCCGGAGGGCACGGTGGCGGCCCGGTACGCCGGGGTGGTCCTCGAATACCGGGGCACGACCCTCAAGGACGTCTACGACGCCCGTACGGTGATCGAGGCGCCGTGCGCCGGCCTGCTCGCCGAGCGGCGCACGGACGAGGACCTGGCACGGCTGCGGGCGGCCGTCGCCGAGGCCGAGGGGCTCATGGACGACCCCTCGGCCTTCATCCGCGCCCACATGGAGTTCCACGCCCTCGTCGTCGAACTCGCCGGCAACCAGACCCTCGGCGTGCTCAACGGCATGGTCCGGCACATCATCGACCAGGCCAACTGGTCCCATGTCGACCTCGACGCCGGCAGCCCGGAGAACGTCCGCGCCAACCGCCGCGGCTTCCGTGCCCATGTCGCGCTCGTCGACCTGGTGGCCGCCCACCGGTCCGAGGCCGCGGAGGACCTGTGGCGGATCCACCTCCAGGAGGCCGAGGACTACCTGCTGCAGAGCAGGTCCATGACGACGGTCCTGGACCTGCTCGGCTGACCGGCTCCACGGCCTCGTCAAGCGGTGCGCAGCTCCCGCACGATCGGTTCCCACACCTCGGCGTCTATCTCGTAGGCGGTGTAGAAGGACACCCGGTCGACCAGGGCCCCGTACCGCCCGCGGATCTCGCCCGCCACCCGGTCCGGCTCCGCCACCACGGCGAAGGTGTCGAGGACCTCGTCGTCGACGAGAGCGGTCATCGCCTCCCACTTGTCCTCGCGCCGGGACGTCGACAACGCGTGCAGTTCGTCGCCGAGTTCGCCCCAGCCGTGCAGTTCCAGGACACCGCGGTAGGCGGGGGTGCTGCCGTAGAAGGCGATCTGCTGCCGGGTGCCCGCCACCGCGCGGGCCATCTCCTCCTCCGTCCGGCCGGTGGCGGTCAGCAACAGGTGGGAGAGGGCGAAGTCGGCGCGGTTACGGCCCGACTTCGCGAGACCCGCCTCGACGGTGGGGAGGGTGACCTCGCGCAGGTAGCGCTCCGTGGTGAAACCGTGCGCGAGCAGTCCGTCCGCCACCTCGCCCGCCACCCGGGTCATCGCCTCGCCGACGGCGGCCACGAACACCTTCGGCGCACCGCCTACGGCGGGCGGGGGAGAGAAGAACGGGGACATCAGCGTGTGCGTGTAGAAGTCGCCCCGGAAGTCGAGCCGTTCGTCCTCGTTCCAGGCGGCCCAGATGGCGCGCAGCGCGCTCACGTACTCCCGCATCCGGGCCGCCGGCCGGCTCCACGGCATGGCGAACCGGCGCTCGATGTGCGGCTTGATCTGACTGCCGAGGCCGAGGACGAAACGGCCGCCGGAGTAGCTCTGCAAGTCGTGCGCGGTGTAGGCGAGTTGCATGGGTGAGCGGGCGAACGCGACCGCGATGGCCGTGCCGACCTCCAGCCGGCCGGTGTGCTCGGCGGCCAGCAGCAGGGGCAGGAAGGGGTCGTGCTTGGACTCGGACGCCCACAGGCCGTCGTAGCCGGTCTTCTCGTGGTGCCGGGCCTCCTCGACCACTTCCGCGGTGCTCCACACGTTGAGCTTGCCGTCGACCTTCATGCCGCTCCTTCGACCGCGTCCATGCCGATGCGCTGTGCCAGCAGTTCGCGGTGGTACGCGGGGTCGCCGAACAGCAGCTGTGATGTCTTCGCCCGCTTGAGATACAGGTGGGCGGGGTGTTCCCAGGTGAAGCCGATACCGCCGTGCACCTGGATGTTCTGGCCCGTCGCCTGGAGGCAGGCATCCGAGCAGAAGGCCTTGGCGAGGCTTGCCACGGCCGGCAGCCGCGGGTCCTCCTGTTCGGCCGCGAGCAGCGCGAAGTGCGCGGCGGCACGCGCCGACTCCACCTCCAGGAGCACGTCGGCCAGCAGGTGCTTCACGGCCTGGAAGGAGCCGATCGGCCGCCCGAACTGGTGCCGCACCTTGGCGTACTCCACCGCCATGTCGAGGGCGCGGGAGGCCACTCCGACCTGCTCGGCGGCCAGTGCCACCGCGGCCCGGTCGAGCACCTCGGCGACCAGGTCCCAGCCGTCGCCGCGAGTGCGCAGCCGCTCGGCCGGTACCTCGTGGTAGTCCAGGCGTGCCTGGCGGCGGGTCGGGTCCATCGTGGGCAGCGCTTCCCGGGTGAGCCCGGCCGCGTCGCCGTCCACCACGAACACCCCGATGCCGTCGTCGGCGGTCCGGGCCACGGTGAGCACGATGTCGGCGGTGGCTCCGTCGAGTACGAACGTCTTGTGCCCGGTCAGCCGCCAACTTCCCGCACTCTCGCGGGCGGTGAGCGCGACCCCGGCCGCGTCCCAGCGGGCGGAGTCCTCGGTCAGGGCCAGCGTCGCGACCAGTTCGCCGGAGGCCAGGCCCGGCAGCAGGCGCTTGCGGGCCTCCTCGTCGGCCGAGCGCAGCAGCGTGGTGGTGGCCAGTACGGTCGAGGACAGGTACGGGGCGCAGAGCAGGGCGCGGCCCATCTCCTCCAGTGCGGCGCCCACTTCGACGGGACCGCAGCCGGCGCCGCCGTACTCCTCGGGGACGGCCAGCCCCTGCAGTCCGAGTTCGCCGCCCATCCGGCGCCACAGGTCCCGGTCGAAGCCCTCGGGTGTCTCCATGAGGCGTCGTACCTCGGACTCGGGCGAGGTGTCCGCGAGAAACGCCCGTACGGTGCGGCGCAGTTCCTCCTGCTCCGCGCTGAACGCGAAGTCCATGACCGTGTCCTCCTCTCCGGTTCAGCGACGGCCGCGCGCGGCGATGATCCGCTCGACGGCGGCGATGTGGTCCGGCGCGTGCATGGAGTCCCGTTCCGCGAGCAGGGCAGGCTCCATCACGGTGTCCAGCGCCTGCTCCAGGTGCCGGTTCACCGCCCGCTTGGTCTCACGCAGCGCCTGCGCGGGCAGCGCGGCCAGCCGTCCGGCCAGGTCCATGGCCTCGTCCCGGAGCTTGTCCTTCGGCACGGCACGGTTGGCGATGCCGAGGCGGACCGCGTCTTCAGCGCTCACCCGCTCGCCGAGGAACAGCAGCTCCTTCGCCCGGACCGCGCCGACCAGCGACGGCAGCACGAACGCGCCGCCGTCACCCGCCACCAGCCCCACCTGGACGTGCGGGTCGGCGAGGTAGGCGTCGTCGGCGACCAATACCAGGTCGCTGAGCAGGGCCAGGCTGCAACCGAGGCCCACGGCGGGGCCGTTGACGGCCGCGATCACCGGCAGCGGGCAGCGGAGCATGCCGGTGATGATCCGGCGTGCCTCCTCGACCTGCTGCTCCCGGAAGGCGGCGTCGCGCTGGACCCGGGTCATGATCTCGAAGTTGCCCCCGGCGCTGAAGGCCCGCCCGCGCCCGGTGACCACGACGGCCCGCGCCTCCGGGTCGGCCGCCAGGTCGTCCCACAGACCGGCGAGCCCGGTGTGCAGTTCCTCGCTCATGGCGTTCAGCTGCCCGGGCCGGTTCAACTCCACCAGCCGGACCGGCCCGACGGCCGTCACCAGCAGATCGGTCAGCTCCGTCATCTCCACCGCCGCAGATCACTAACGAGTAAGTAGAGTTGAATGCTATAACTAATTAAGCTCAATGAGAACCGGTCGACGGGTGGCGGAGGACGCGCATGGCGCAGCAGCGGTACGAGACCGTACGGGCCGAGGTGGCGGACCGGATCCTCACCGTCACCCTCGACCGGCCCGAGAAGCTCAATGCCTTCGACCCGCGGATGATGCAGGACCTCCTCGACGTCCTCGACGCGGCCGACGCCGACGACGACGTCCGCGTGATCGTCGTGACCGGCGCCGGCCGGGGATTCTGCGCGGGTGCCGACGTCAGTACCGGCGGCTCCTCCTTCGACCACCGCAAGGCCGGTGCCCGGCACCGGGACAGCGGGGGCCGGGTGGCGCTGCGGATCTTCGCCAGCACCAAGCCGGTGATCGCGGCGGTCAACGGGCCGGCGGCCGGGGTCGGGGCCAGCATGACCCTGCCCATGGACATCCGGCTGGCCTCGACGACGGCGAAGTTCGGCTTCGTCTTCGCCCGGCGCGGCATCGTGCCGGAATCCGCGGCGAGCTGGTTCCTGCCGCGTGCGGTGGGCATGCAGCGGGCCATGGAGTGGGTGGCCACCGGGCGGCTCTTCGGGCCCGACGAGGCGCTGGCGGCCGGCTTGGTCCGCTCGGTGCACCCGCCCGAGGAGCTGCTGCCCGCGGCATACGCGCTGGCGCGGGAGATCGCCGAGAACACCGCGCCGGTCTCGGTCGCGCTGTCCCGGCAGATGATGTGGCGGATGCTCGGCGAACCGCAGCCGATGGCCGCCCACCGGCTCGACTCGCGGATCATGAGCCAGATCGGCGGCGGCCCCGACCCGAGGGAGGGTGTGGAGTCCTTCCTCGCCAAGCGCCCGCCGCGGTTCCCGGGCCGGGTGAGCACGGATCTGCCACCCGTCTATCCGTGGTGGCGGGACGAGGAGTTCCGTCCGCTCGGAGAGTAGATCCGAGTAGGGCGGCGGCCGGGCCGCGCGTGCGCGGAACGCGCTTCGAAGGAGGGCGGCGTGACCCGGCGTTCGAGCGGGGCCCGCTGGGAGCCCAGGTGACCTGGTCCTGGACGGGCCGCCGCCCTTCTCGCGGCAAGATGAAATCCGGCCGAAACATTGTCGTGCCCCGCCCGAGGTGTTAGCGTCCGGACGGCGGGCATTCAGCTGAATGCGTTAAACCATTCATCGCTTGGACGGTCACGATGAGCGGTGGTCTGCTGCACGAGTCCTTGCGCGGTGTCGACTGGGGCGTCGCCACCGCCGACATCCTCGCGGCCCCGCCGCCGCCCGAGCCGGAACGGGGCGGGCACTTCGGGCGGTGGACCGACGACATCCACCAACTGGTCGCCTCCGCCCCGGGCACCCACCGGGTGGTCGCCGGCTGGCCGCTGCTCCAGCCCGACGGCCCCGGCACCTGGGACCGGGACGCCCTGGACCGCTGCGACCGGGCCCTCGACAGCCTGCTCGCGCGAGGCCTGCGGCCCCGTCTCACCCTGCTGCACCTGACACTGCCACCCTGGCTGGAGGAGGCCGGCGGCTGGCTCGCCAGGGACACCGCCCAGCACTTCGCCGCCTACGCCGCCGAGATGGGGCGCCGCTTCGGCGACCGGGTGGACGGCTGGATCACCTCCACCGACCTCGCGAGCCCTACGCTCGCCGACCACGTGGCCGGACTGTACCCGCCGAACCGCGCCATCGGCCGGGCGGGACTGCGCTCCGTGCACCACCTTCTGCTCGGCAGCGGACTGGCGACGCAGGCGCTGCGCGCGGCCGGCGCACACGGCAGGATCGGCACGACGGTCACCCTCGCCGGCGGCTACGCGGCCACCGACGACCCCTTCGACCGGATCGCCCTGGCCCGGCTGGAGAACTGGGCCAACCGTCTCTTCCTCGACCCGCTGCTGCTCGGCGAGCACATGGTGACCGAGGACGACATCGCCCCCGTCGAGGCCACCGGCTGCGTCCACCCCGGCGACCTGGAGACCATCGCCACCGCGCAGGACGTCCTCGGCCTGTCCTGGCACACGCCGTTCCGCGTCACCGCTCCGGAGAACCTGCCGCGCGCCCTGCCCGCCGGAAAGTGCCTGGGCCCCCTGAACGAGGTGAACAGCCTGCTGATGGGCCTCGGTTTCGCGGTCATCCCCTTCGACGACGTCGAGACGACCGCGTACGGCTGGCCCATCCTCCCCGAGGGCCTCGCCGACGCCGTCGCCGGACTCCACGACCTCTACGGCGACCTGCTGCCACCGCTGGCGGTCGTCGACAACGGCATGGGCGACCTCGACCTGGTCGACGAGACCGGCCACGCCGACGACGCCCGCCGCCGCGCCCTGCTCCGCGCCCGGCTGACCTGGCTCGCCGGAGTCGTCGCCCAGGGCGTGGACGTGTGTGGCTACGAGTACTGGTCGGTGCTGGACAACGTGGAGGCCAAGTTCCGCTACACCCGCCTGTACGCGATGGCGGTCCCGGACCACGAGCGGCCCCCGTGCCCCGAGATGCCGTCCGACTGGGTGCACGGCGAAGCCTTCGGAGGCGGCGGCGCGCACCAGGTCCCCGAAACCGGCCGGACACCCGGGCTGACCCTGGTGCCGGCCCCCTCCCGGCCTCAGCCGCTCTGAGCCCCGTAGTAGGCCTCGTAGTCCTTGCCGCGGATCAGCCGCACCGGCGTGTAGACGAGCACCTCCTCGTCGCGCTGGTTGCGGACGGTGACGCGGCTGGTCACCACGCCCCGGCCGGGCTTGGCGGACGGGCGGCAGGCGGTGGTCTCCACGACGGCGTACAGCGTGTCGCCGACGTACACCGGGCCCAGCACGTCCAACTCCATGTGCAGGAAGGCCAGCCCCGTGCCGTGCAGCACGTTCGTCTGCAGCACCAGTCCCTCGGCGAGACAGTACGTGAGCGCGCCGGGGACGAGGCGCCCGGTGTAGCCGCCGTCCGCGGCGTGCGAGGCGTCCCAGAACAGCGGCTCGGTGAAGCCGCCCCAGGTGACGAAGTTGACCAGGTCGGTCTCGGTCACGGTGCGCCGGGCGGTCCGGAAGACCTGCCCCACGGGCATCTCCTCGTACGTCAGCCCACGGACCAGGGGCGCGACTTCAGCGCGTTGCGGTGTCATACCGGGATTCCTCTCCATGCGCGATAGGCGATAGCGATAGCGATAGGCGATACGCGGGGCGGCGGGCGGGGTCACAGATCGAGCGGGTGCTTGGCGGCCACGCCCTCGAAGTCCGGCGTGCGCTTCTCGCGGTGGGCGGCCAGACCCTCGACCACCTCGTGCCCGCCGAACCCGAAGAACTCCAGGCCGAGGGAGGCCTCGAAGATCGGCTGAGCCGTGCGGTACCAGTGGTTGAGGGACCGCTTGGTCCAGCTGATGGCACCGGCCGGACCGGCGGCCAGGGCGGTCGCCACCCGCAGGCCCTCGGTGTGCACGTCCTCGTCGGCCACGCACTTCGAGACCAGGCCGATCCGCTCGGCCTCCTCGCCGGTGAGCGTCTCGCAGGTCAGCAGGTAGTACTTGGCCTTGGCCATCCCGCACAGCAGCGGCCAGCAGATCGCGGCGTGGTCCCCGGCCGCGACCCCGAGGCGGGTGTGCCCGTCGACGATCTTCGCGTTGCGGGCGGCGACGGAGACGTCCGCCAGCATGCCGACGACCAGACCCGCGCCGACGGCCGGACCATGGATCGCGGAGACCACCGGCTTGGAGCAGTTGATCACCCCGTACACCATGTCCCGGGCCTCGCGCATCACCCGGGCCCGCACCCCGTAGTCCTCGGTCATCGCCTCGATGGAGTCGAAGGTCCCGCCGGCCGAGAAGGCCCGGCCGGCCCCCTGGACCAGCACCGCGCGGGTCTGCTCGTCGCGGTCGATCACCCGCCAGACATCGGCCAGTTCACCGTGCATCCGCGGGTCCACGGCGTTCACCGGCGGAGCGTCGAGTACGACGCGCAGCACGCCGGGCGCGGGCCGCTCGAAGGTCAGAGCCGTGAACGGCGCGTAGGGATCGGTCACGTCACCCTCCTGGTGTAATCAGTGCGGATACTATAATTATCTAACTGTATCGAGAGGTGCGCGACAAGCATGGATCTCACCTTCAGCGACGAACAGAACGAACTGCGCACGGTCGTCCGCTCGTTCCTGGCCAGGCACTCCGACGAGGCTGCCGTGCGCCGACTGGCTGCCGACCCGCGCGGCCACGACCCGGCCGTCTGGCGGCGGCTGGCCGGCGAACTCGGCGTGCAGGGCCTCGCCGTCCCCGAGGAGTACGGCGGCTCCGGCTTCGGCTACGTCGACCTCGGCGTCGTCTTCGAGGAAGCGGGCCGCGCGCTGCTCTGCGCACCCCTGTACGCCACCGTCGCCCTCGCCGCAGAGGCACTCCTGCGCTGCCCCGACGAGCGGGCCCGGCGCGACCTGCTGCCCGGCATCGCCACCGGCGACACCGTGGCCACCCTGGCGCTCACCGAGGACACCGGCCGCTGGGACGCGCCCGGCATCCGCCTCACCGCCCAGGAGACGGCCACCGGCTGGCGGCTGACCGGGACGAAGACCTACGTCCCCGACGGCCACGTCGCCGACCTGCTGCTGGTCGCCGCCCGCACCCCCGGCGGCATCAGCCTCTTCGCCGTCGACGCGGGCGCGCCGGGCCTGACCCGCACCCCCCTCGCCACCCTCGACGAGACCCGAAAACAGGCCCGCGTGGAGTTCGCCGGCACCCCCGCCCGGCTGCTCGGCACCGAGGGCACCGCGTGGCCGGTCCTGGAGCGCACCCTCGCCACCGCCTCCGTACTGCTGGCCGCCGAACAGGTCGGGGGAGCCGCCGCCGCGCTGGACTCGGCCGTGGCCTACGCGAAGATCCGCGAGCAGTACGGGCGACCCATCGGAACCTTCCAGGGGATCAAGCACAAGTGCGCCGACATGCTCGTGGAGATCGAGTCGGCCCGTTCGGCCTGCTACGCCGGACTGTGGGCGCTGGAGGCCGGGGACGAGACCGGGACCGCCGTCTCGGCGGCCCTGGCCCAGACCTTCTGTTCGGAGGCGTTCACCCGGGTCGCCGGCGACGCGATCCAGATCCACGGCGGCATCGGCTTCACCTGGGAACACCCCGCCCACCTCTACTTCAAGCGGGCCAAGAGCTCCGAGACGCTGCTCGGCCCACCGTCCTACCACCGGGAACTGCTCGCCACCCGCCTCGGCATCTGAGCAGCGGCATCCGACCACCGGCATTCGATCACTGGGCCCCGATCGCAGGCATCTGATGGTCGGCACCTGATCACTGGCATCCGATCACCTGCAAAGGAGCTGGCATGGAGATGGACTTCGGGCCCGCCGTGCGCGACTTCCGCGACGAACTGCGGGACTGGCTGGCGGACCACCTCGTGGGGGAGTTCGCCGCACACCGGGGCGTGGGCGGCCCCGTGGACGGCGCGGCCTGGGAGGTCCGGCTCGCCTGGGACCGTGAGCTGTCCGCCGGCAACTGGCTGGGCGTCGGCTGGCCGCGGGAGTACGGCGGCCGGGGGCTCGGCCTCCTTGAGGAGATCGTCTTCGAGTACGAGTACGCGCGCGCCGACGCCCCCTACCGGGCCACCGGCAACGCCCTCGACCTGCTCGGCCCGATGCTGCTCCAGGCCGGCACCGAGGACCAGAAGAAGCGCTTCCTGCCGCCGATCCTCGCGGTGGAGGAGCTGTGGGGCCAGGGCTTCAGCGAACCCGGCGCGGGTTCCGACCTGGCGTCCGTGCGCACCCGGGCCGAGCGCGACGGCGAGGAGTGGGTGGTCGACGGGCAGAAGGTGTGGACGTCCTTCGGCGTGCACGCCGACTGGCTCTACGTCCTCACCCGCACCGACCCGGACTCCCGCCGCCACAAGGGCCTGACCATGCTGCTCGTCCCGGCCGACCAGCCGGGCGTGGAGATCCGGCCCATCCGCAACCTGGCCGGGCAGGAGGAGTTCGCCGAGGTGTTCCTGTCCGGTGCGCGCACCGGCGCGGACATGGTCGTCGGCGAGGTCGGCCAGGGCTGGCGCACCGCCATGGCCACGCTCGGCATCGAGCGCGGCGCCACCCTGCTGCCCCAGCAGCTCACCTTCGAGCGGGAGGCCGAGGCACTGATCGGCCTGGCCCGGGAGCGGGGCGCACTGGACGACCCCATGCTGCGCCGCCGCATCGCGGACGCGTGGATCTCGGTCCGCATCATGCGCACCACCAACCTGCGCACCGTCGCCGAACTCGTCGCGGGCCGCACCCCGGGCGCCCAGGCCACCACCGCCAAGCTCTACGCCTCCACCCGCCACCAGGAACTCGGCCACCTGGCCATGGAGCTGGCCGGACCGGCGGGCCAGATCGTCGGCGCGGACTACGGCCTGGACGCGCGCCAGCGCTCCTTCCTGCTCTCCCTCGCGGAGACGATCTACGGCGGATCGAGCGAGATCCAGCGGAACATCATCGGCGAACAGGTGCTCGGTCTGCCGAAGGAACCACGCCCATGAGCACCCCGGACGACCGCCTCGACCGTATCGAGTCCCAGCTCGCGATCCAGCAACTCCCCGTCCGCTACGCCCTCGCCGTGGACGGACGCGATCTCGACGCCTGGGTGGGCTGCTTCCGCCCCGACGTCGACATGGGCCGCCACGGGCGGGGACGGGACGCCCTGCGGTCGTACATCGAGCCGCTGGTCCGGGGCTTCCACCGCTCGGTCCACCAGATCTGCGGCCACCGCGTCGAGTTCACCGGCCGGGACACCGCCACCGGGTCCGTGTACTGCCGGGCCGAGCACGAGGTGGGGGAGCGGTGGATCGTCATGGCCATCCGCTACCTCGACGACTACGCGCGCGTGGACGGCGAATGGTACTTCTCCCGGCGCCGCGAACAGCACTGGTACGCGGCGGACGTGACCGAACGCCCGCAGGCGGTCGGCTTCGAAGGCTGGCAGGGTGCCGGACGTCCGGCCCTGCCGACGGCCTTCCCCTCCTGGGCGGCCTTCTGGAAGGAGACGTGATGGCACGGCTGGCAGGCAGGACCGCGCTGGTCACCGGCGGCGGGCAGGGGGTCGGCCGGGGCATCGCGCTGGCACTGGCCGCGGAGGGCGCGGCGGTGGTGATCAGCGGTCGCACCGAGACCACCCTGAAGGACACCGCCCGGGAGATCGCCGAGCGCGGCGGGCGGGTCCGCACCGTGGTCGGGGACGTAGGCGTGCGCGACGACGTCGAGTACATGATCGCCGAGACGGTACGGGAGTTCGGCGGCCTGCACGTGCTCGTCAACAACGCGCAGAGTTCCGTACAACGCCCCCTCGCCGAGACCTCTTGCGACGACCTGCAACTGACCTACCGCAGCGGCCCGTTGGCCACCTTCCACGCCATGCGGGCCGCGCTGCCCCACCTCAAGGCCAGCCGGGGCAGCGTGGTGAACCTCGGCTCCTCGGCCGCCGTGCAGGGCGAGGCGACCTTCGCCGCCTACGCGATGGCCAAGGAGGCGATCAGAGGGCTGAGCCGGGTGGCCGCACGGGAGTGGGGCCCCTACGGGATCCGGGTGAACGTCGTCTGCCCGGCCGCCCTGAGCCCGGCGGCGGAGGACTTCCTCGCCACCCACCCGGACAAGGCCGAACGCGTACTGGCCGGCATCCCGCTGGGGCGCATGGGCGACCCGGAACAGGACATCGGCCGAGCGGTGGCCGCACTGGTCAGCGACGACATGGCCTATCTGACCGGGGCGACCCTGATGCTGGAGGGTGGCCGGACGCTGCTCGGGTGAGGGCGGCTGTCCTCGTGGGATTCCCGGGAGCGGGGGCAATTACGTCGAAGTGGTGTACGTCAGGGGGACGTAGTGCCTCATAGTGAGTGAACCGTATTCGTCGCGTCAGGGGGACAGGCGATGGATTTCCTTGTGCTGCTCGTTGTCATCGGACTGGTGTGGCTCCTGGTGACCGTCGTACGCAAGATGATGTCGTCGGCACCAGGGCCCCATGGGCAGACCGCGGGACACTACTACCCGGACATCGACGAAGAGGAGTTCGAGCCCGCCGTCGCGCCGCGCGGGACCGTGGGCCGCGACATCCCTCCGCTGTTCCCCGACTTCTACCACGGGGTGCTGTTCGCGGTGGGGAAGGAGCCGACACCGCAGAACCTGCTCGCACTGGTCGAGTACGTGAGCCAGATGCTGACGATGAACGCCGTCGTGTGGTTCCAGCAGACGGGCGACGCGGCGGCCCAGGAACGCTTCATGAACCGCTTCCGCGGGGGCGGCGGTGACGACCAGAAGCTGGAGATGGTCACCGACGACATGATCGACTTCCTGTGGGCGTGGCGCCCGTCGACGCATCAGGCGCTGCGCGACTGGATCCCCGACCTGGAGCAGATGCTGACCGGACCGGACAGCAGGTTATGGCGGTTCGGGGACGAACTGCCCTTCGGGATCTGGGAGATGAACGACTGAACGCCATGTCCGATCCTTCCGGGCACGACGGGGTGCTCGATCCGGTCACGGCGCTCGCCCGGGTACACGAGCGGCTGGCGCGGTTCCGGGCGGGGGAGACCGCAGCCGTCCTCACCGAGGAGGCGACAGCGGAGGCCGCACGGGCCGTTTCCGAGCGACCCACCCCCGAGGGCGTCGCCGCGGTCGCCTGGCTCTACGAGTACCGGGCCCTCGCCGTCGAGGAAGTCGCCGGCGAGGACGCACAGTTGGCCCTCACCCTGTTCGGCAAGGTCGCCCGTGTGCTGCCGCGAGAGGTTCCCACGCACGTCGCGCACGCACTCGCCATGCTGGACGCCCCCGCGCACGACGCCATCCTCCGCGTGTCGCGGACGGTGGCCGACGCCGAGCAACTGATGGAGAGCGGGGCGTCCGCCGGCCCCGTCCCGCTCGACCAGGCGGCCGAGCTGCTCACCCGGGCGCTCGACGAGTGGCCCCGGAACGGGACGCGACGACACGACGCCCTCGGGCTGCTCGGCACCGCGCTCCGGCGCAGGTACGCCTTCGATCCCGGGGAGCTGTGGCGCCTGGACAAGGCGGTCGCGGTCCTCACGGAGGCCGTGGCCGCCGGTCCCGCCGAGGACCTGTTCGGCCACACGCATGCCCACAACCTCTGCACCGCCCACCTCGACCGGTACGACGCTACGGGCGACCTCCGGGACCTGGAGGCAGCGGAGGAGGCGAACGCGGAGGCGCTGCGCAGGGTCGTGGCCGGGGATCCGCAGCGCACCCGGTTGCTGACCCAGCGCGCGGACATCCTCCGTACCCGTACCTCGGCCGGGGTGGACAACCGCCTGCCGGAGGCGGCGGCCGCGTGCCGGGAGGCGATCCGTGCGCTGC
The DNA here is from genome assembly GCF_044747345.1 of Streptomyces sp. NPDC090088. Taxonomy (NCBI): domain Bacteria; kingdom Bacillati; phylum Actinomycetota; class Actinomycetes; order Kitasatosporales; family Streptomycetaceae; genus Streptomyces; species Streptomyces sp. NPDC090088. Next base: position 408,674 of record NZ_JBIVDZ010000010.1, read on the forward strand.
TGCCGTGGAGTGCCGCGGCGCCCTACGTCCACTCGACCGCGGCGAACGTCCTCGCCGACCACTACGTGTACGGGCACGACCTCGACGTGCTCGACGAGGCGATCGACAGCGCGCGCATCGCGGTCACCGGATTCCCCGAGCAGGACGGCCGCGAGGCGGTCCTCGCGGCCTACGGCAGACTGCTCATGCTGCGTGCCCGGCACACCGGGACCACCGCCGACCTCGACGCCGCGCAGGACGCCCTCGCCGCCGCCGTCGGGACGTTGCCGGCGGGCCACTCCGGTCGCACCGCCCACCAGAGCGACCTCGCGGACACGCTCTACGAGCGCCACCTCGCCACCGGCGACGAGTCCGTCCTGCAACAGGCCCTCGAACACGCCCGCCAGGCCATCGACGGAGCGTCCGCGACCGGCACGGTCGTCCCCGATCTGCTGAACAGCCTGGGACGCATCCTGATCGCACGCTACGAGCTGACCGGCGACCCCACCGACCTGACCGAGGCCGTCGGACAGCTTCGGCAGGCGGAGGAAATGTCACCGCCGGGCAGCAGAATGCGCGGTATCACCCTGCTCCACCTCGGCAACGGGCTGATGCTCCAGGCCGCCCTCGTCATCGGAACCGACCGCCGGAACCAGGCGTACGCCGAGACCATGGCCGTGCTGGACGCGGCAGTCGAAGCCCTGCCGCCCGGGCCGGACCAGCAACTCGCGCTCAACAACCTCGCCCTGGTCGTCCGCGGCCATGACGGCGGCGACCGCCCGCAGGCCCTGCGCAGGGCGCGCCGCATCTTCAGGGAGATCCTCGCCTCGGCGCCGGCGAACAGCCAGACCCACGAACTCGCCTCGTTCAACCTGGCGTTGACCCTGCTGCAGGAGCATGAGCAGCCCGGTGGGCACGAGCCGGGCACGGCCGACCACCTCGCTGAGGCGGAGGCCCTGCTACGGGCCGCGTACGGCCGGGAGTCCCCCGGTCGGCACACCTACGAGACCGTTGCCTGCGCGTTGGCACGTTGCCTGGCCCTGCGGGCCGCCGCCGACGGCAGGCCCGGCCCGCACGCGGAAGCCGTAACCCTGCTGCGCTCGGTCGTCGAGGCCGGTGACGGCCGCTCGCCCAGCAGCCGGGCCTCCGCCGCCGCGCAGCTGGGGCGCCTGCACGCCACTACCGGTGACTGGGCCGCCGCCGAGCGCGCGTACGCGCGGGGAATCGAGCTGCTGGTCGGCGCCGCGGCACCGCGGGGCGGCCGGGACGCGCGGGAACGCCACATCGGCGCCTTCTTCGGTCTCGCCGCGGACGCCGCCGCCGGCGCCCTGGGCGCCGGCGACCCCGTACGCGCGCTCGAACTGCTGGAGAAGGGCCGCGGCCTCCTGCTCCCCGCCCCGCCCGACGACCCGTCGCCCGCCTCGTGGGCCGCGGCCGCGGACGGCCGCACCGTGGTCGTCGTGAACACCGGCAGACTCCGGTGCGACGCGCTGCTCGTGCGGGACGGGGCGGTCACGGTCGTCCCGCTGCCGAGACTCGACCACGCCACGCTCGTCCGCCAGACCGGCACCTTCCTCTGGGGCGTCCAGCGAGCCCAGGATCCCGCGTGCCCGCCCGAGGACCTGTACAAGGCCCAGCATGTCGCGGTTCCGGGAGTTCTGCGCTGGCTGTGGAACACCACCGTACGTCCGGTGCTCGACGCCCTCGGTCTGACCGGGCCGCCTGCCGCGGGCACGCCCTGGCCGAGGATCTGGTGGTGCCCGACCGGCCTGATGTCCTTCCTGCCGCTGCACGCGGCGGGCGAGCACCGCTCGATGTACGACGGGTCGACGGGCGCGGGTGCCATCGACCGCGTGGTGTCCTCGTACGCTCCCACCCTGCGCGCTCTGGCCACGGCCGCCCGGCGGGCCGACGCCGTACGCGGGGGTGCCGGGGGCCTTCTCGTGGTGGCACCGGAAACCCCTGGCACCGCCGCCCTGCCCCAGGTACCCGGCGAGGTCGCCGGGATCAGGGGACACCGCCCCGGCTGCACCGTGCTGTTCGGCGCCCAGGCCACGAAGGAGCGGATCCTCCAGGAGATCCCGCGGCACGCGTGGTTCCACTTCGCCGGACACGGCACCCAGAACATCGAGATCGCCGACAGCGCGAGTCTGGTGCCCCACGACTACGCGTCCGGCGGCCGCCGCCTCGGACTGTCCGACCTGGGAGATCTGTCCCTGGACAAGGCGCAGCTCGCCTTCCTGTCGGCCTGCCAGACCGCGGTGGGCCACCTCGCGCTGGCGGACGAGCACACGCATCTGGCCGGGTTGCTGCAGGCCGTGGGTTTCCCGCACGTCGTCGGCACCCGGTGGACCGTACGCGACGGCGTCTCCGCGGCCGTGGCGACGGAGTTCCACCGGCTGGCGGCTCTGCACGGCAGTGCCTTCGACCCCGCGCTCGGTCTGCACCTCGCGGTCCGGGAGACACGCCGGTCCCATCCCCAGCCGTACGCGTGGGCGCCTTTCGTGCACTTCGGGCCGTAGGCCCGTGTCCGGCTCAGGTGCCGGGGTCGAACACCAGCGTGGGGTCGTCGGAGCCGCGGTACACGTGAGCCGTCAGCCGAAGCCCCGCGAGGGGTTCGTCCGCCGCGGTCGCGGGCAGCGGATGGCGCAGGGCGCGGTACAGCTGCTGACGGTGCAGGTCGAACGCGACCTGCAACAGGACCGCGTAGTCCAGGCAGGCACGTGGGAGCCACCATCCCCAGGCACCGAGGACGAAGAGCAGCGCGGACAGCGCCCACGGCGTCCAGTACACCGCGGGCAGCACGAGCACCGCCCACAGTCCGGCCGCGACCGTGGCGTCCAGCCGGTTCCGGGCGACGGCGAGATCCCGTTGGAGGGTCTCGGGGAGCAGGGTCCACAGATGCGGCCACAGGATCACCGCGTCCAGGCCGTACTTGTGCTGCGGCTCGGCCTCCGCGGAGCGCAGTATGTTGCCGACGCGCGTCGGCATGGCCAGCGCCGGGTCGCGCGGGCTCCAGCGAAGCCGGGCCTCCAGCCTGGCGTGGTCGGCGCGTTCCCGGGCACTGAGCGGAGGTTGGCCGGCGGCCGACGGACCTCCCTCAAGACGTGTCTGGAGCGGCCTCCACGCGGCGGCATCGGCGGCACGTCGTCTGTTGTGCCGCTGCCGCAGCCAGCCGCTCACTCCGGACAGGAACCGGGGCCAGTACCCCTCCATGAAGCGCAGGGCGGGAAGCGTCAGCTGCCGGATGAGCGCACCGGATCCGGCAAGCGCGATCAGTGCCACCAGAAGCAGCGTGATCTGTTCGCCGGGGCGCATCGTGCCCACCGCATCGAGCCGGTCCGCGAGGGCCTGCCTCGGGTGCGGCTGTCCGTCGGCCCAGGCGAGCAGCATGAGCAGCCAGTACACCGCCGCGGCCAGCCCCGCGGCCAGCCAGCGCTCGACGAGTTTGCCGGCGGCAGCGCTCCAGAAGGTCGGCACCGTGCCTCACTGTGTCTCACGGCTGAGCACGCGGGTGCACACGGAACAGCGCGGTACCGGGTCGCCCATGAACCCGCGTATCCAGGAGTCGGTGCTCGTGCACCCGGGGGTCCTGCACACGTACCGGGGGGCCGGCACTGCGGCGGCGAACCCCCCACCCGCGAGCCCTTGGTACCCGCTGTTGCCCGGAGACGTGTCCCGTTCCTGGTCCCGGCCGGGACGCGACTGGATCCAGGAGCGCACCCGGGCGTCGGCGTACAGGACGCGGCGCAGTTCCTCGGCTCCGCCGGGGCGGGACGAGGCGGCGAGCGCGCGGTGGATGTCCGCCGTGATCCGGGGAGCGTCCGCGCCGACGAGCGCCGGCAGCACCCCGAGTACGTCCCTGGCGAGTGCCGCCCATGAGCGGTCGTGGTCCATGCTCCGCCTCCCCCGGTCGGCACCGTCTACGTGCCCGACGCAAGTGTGGCAGTTGCCGTCGTGCCGTGTGGGGCGATCGCCGGTTGCCCGGGCCCGCGGGAACGGCGGGGCACACCCGCGGTGACCTCAGACGACTCCCCGGGCCCGCAGACCGTGGAGCTGACTTTCCGTCACACCCGCGAGCTCGGCCAGGACTTCGGCGGTGTGCTCGCCCAGCTCCGGTGGCGGGGTGTACCCCTCCACCGGGGTCGCCGAGAGCCGGATCGGGTTGGCGAGGAGGGGGAGTCCCGCCGCCTCGGCCAGCATGCCGCGGTGTCGGATCTGCGGGTCGGCGAAGACCTCGGGGAGTTCGTTGTAGGGGCCCGCGGGCACGTCGTGGGCGTCGAGTACGGCCAGCCACTCGTCGCGGGGCCGGGTGCGCAGGATGTCCTGGAGCACCGGGAGGATCTCCTTGCGGTACGCGATCCGGGCGGAGGTCGTGGCGAACCGGGGGTCCTGGAGGAGGTCGGTGCGGTCGGCCGCCGCGCAGAAGGCGGCGAACTGCTTGTCGTTGCCCGCGACGAGGAACAGCGGCTTGTCCCGGCACATGAACGCCTGGGACGGGATCCCGCCGTAGCCGCCGTTGCCGCGCCGCTCCGGGACCTCGCCGGAGACCAGGTAGTTCATCGCGAAGTGCGACAGCGAGGCCAGCCCGCAGTCCAGCAGGGAGAGGTCGATGAACTGGCCCTCCCCGGTGAGGTCCCGGTGCCGCAGGGCGGCCAGTACCGCCGTGGCGGCGTAGAGCCCGGTGAGGATGTCGACCATGCTGATGCCGACCTTCATCGGCTCCTCGGGGTGCCCGGAGACGCTCATCAGGCCGGACATGGCCTGGAAGATGCCGTCGTATCCGGGCCGTTCGGCGTAGGGCCCGCTCTGGCCGAAGCCGGTGACGGACAGGTACACCAGCCGCGGGTTGATCTCGCGCAGGCTCTCGTGGTCGAGCCCGTACTTGGCGAGGGTCCCGGCGCGGAAGTTCTCCACCAGGACGTCGGAGCGGGCCGCGAGCGTGCGAAGGATCGCCTGTCCCTCGGCGGTGGCGTGATCGACGGTGACCGACCGCTTGTTGCGGTTGCAGGAGAGGTAGAAGGCCGCGGTGTCCGTCCCGGGGGCGAACGGCGGCCCGTAGGTGCGTGAGTCGTCGCCCGTGCCGGGCCGCTCGATCTTGATGACCTCGGCGCCCAGGTCGGCGAGCAACTGGGTGGCGAGGGGCGCGGCGAGGATGCGGGACAGGTCGAGCACGCGGACTCCGGCCAGGGCGGTCGTCGGCATCGCGGGGCCTCCTCGACACAGATGAATGAGTTATATAAATAATACATACAGGGGTCCGAATGTGGTGCTGTCATGATTGCCTAACTAGCCAAATCATGTAACTATATCGACCGATCGTCGGGTCGAGACCGGAGGCGAGCGCATGACCGTCGCTGCGAGGGCCCTCACCGACCAGGAACAGCGGGAACGCCGGGAGTGGTTCCGCGTGCGCTGGGAGCGCGGGGTCGCCTTCAACCGGCGCTGCCGGATGCGCATCGTGCGCTGGGACCCGGACGGTGTCGAGATGCTGCTGCCCTACGCCGAGGAACTCTCCGCCCACGAGGGCGTCTTCCACGGCGGGGTGATCTCCGCGCTCATCGACACCGCCGGCGCGGGCGCCGTCATCGCCGGGCACGACTTCACCAAGGGGAGCCGGCTCAGCACCGTGTCGATGTCCGTGCAGTACCTCGCGCCCGCCCGGGGCGCGGAGGCCGTCGCCCGCGCCCGCTGCGTCCGGCGCGGCGGCCGGGTGCACTTCGCCGACGTCGACGTGATCGCCGACGGCCGCGTCTGCGCCCGCGGCCAGGTGGTGGTGACCATCTCCGGGGAACGGCCGGGCGTCGGCGACCCCATCGAACCGCTCACGGAGGAGTGACGCGATGCCCGACGAGTTCGCCGAGAACGATCCGGTGCTGTACGAGGTCGACGAGGACGGCGTCGCCACCCTCACCCTCAACCGGCCCGAGCGCGGGAACGCGTGGAGCATCCCCATGGAGAACCGCTTCTTCGCGCTCCTGGACGAGGCCGCACGCAACCCGGCGGTCCGCGTCGTGATCATCACGGGGGCGGGCCGGGCCTTCTGCCCAGGGATGGACATGCGGCGCCTGGAGCAGAATTCCCAGCCCGGCCAGTCCCTGGGCCTGCACGCCCGCGTGCCCATGTACGTGAAGCGGGACATGCCCAAGCCCCTGATCGCCGCGATCAACGGCGCCTGCGCCGGCATCGGCCTGGTGCAGGCCCTCATCTGCGACGTCCGCTTCGCCGCCCGGGGCGCCCGCTTCACCACCGCCTTCACCCGCCGCGGCCTGGCCGGCGAGTACAACCTGCCGTACGTCCTGCCACGCGTGGTCGGCGTGGAGAACGCGCTCGACCTGCTGCTGTCCGGCCGGGTCTTCGACGCCGACGAGGCGAAGGCTCTCGGCCTGGTCAGCCGCGTCGTCGAACCGGACGACCTGCTCGACGCCGCCCGCGCCTACGCCCGAGACATCGCCCGCAACTGCTCCCCGCGCGCGATGGCCGTCGTACGCCACCAGGTCTACGGCGATCTCGACCGCACCTTCACCGACGCCCTCGCCCGCTCCTACTCCGCCATGGAGTTCTTCGCGGGCTCACCCGACTTCCGTGAGGGCGTGGCGAGTTTCACGGAGAAGCGGGAGCCCCAGTTCGAGGGGCTGCCGCCGGACTTCGACCCCGAGGACGCCACCCGCGACGCGTTCCTGCCGTACTGACCGAGGAGAGAACGAAGATGTCAGGTCAGCCGTTCCCCGTCGAGGCCGGGCACATCATGATGTTCGCCCGCGCCATCGGCGACGAGAACCCGGCCTACCAGGGTGAGGGAGCCCTCGCGCCGCCCACCTTCACCATGGCGAGCGCCCACTACGACCCCGGCTACCACCTGCGTCCCAAGCCGGACGAGGAGTGGTTCGGGTCGGGCGGCGGCCCCGGGACGATGCCCGAGGGCGGCGGCGGGCTGCACGCCGAACAGCACTTCGAGTACCACCGCCCGGTGCGCGCCGGCGAGACCCTCCACGCCCACACGGTCCTGGGCCGGGAGTGGGAGAAGCAGGGCCGCACCGGCCGGCTGCTGTTCAGCGAACGCATCACCGAGTACCGGGACGCCGACGGCGAACCCGTCGTCAGTGCCGTCACCGTGGCCGTCGTACCCGAGGGCCCCGCCACCCGGAAGGACGCCCGATGACCGGCCTGAGCGCCACCGACGTCAAGGTCGGCGAGACCCGCGAGAGCGTCCTCGTCGCCGACCTCAAGCGCACCCGGATCGTGCAGTACGCCGGTGCCTCCGGCGACTTCAACCCCCTGCACACCGACGAGCGGTTCGCCGTCGCGACGGCGGGCTACCCGGGTGTGTTCGCCCACGGGATGCTGACGATGGGCATGACCGGCCGGGTCCTCACCGACTGGGTCGGTGCCGAAGCCCTGCTGCGCTACGGCGTCCGGTTCAAGGCCCAGGTCTGGCCCGGCGACACCCTGACCGCCACGGCCACCGTCGAGTCGGTCGAGGAGACCGAGGCCGGCCCGGTCGCCCGCTTCACCCTGCGCACCGTCAACCAGAACGGCGTCGAGGTGGTCACCGGAACCGCGGCGGCCCGCCTGGAGCCCTGAGCCGGTGACCGGTACCGACGACACCTGGACCGGGCTGGTGAGCCGCGCCTACGACCATGCCCGCCCCGCCGTCCGCTTCGGCGACCTCACCTGGAGCGGCCGGGAACTCCTCGACCGGGCGGGCGGCGCCGCCGACTGGCTGGACACCCTCGGCCTGGCCCCCGGCACCCCGGTACCCGCGCTCGTCGCCACCTCCGCCGACGCCCTCGCGCTGGTGATCGGCGGCGCGGGCTCCGGCCACCCCCTCGCTCCGCTCGGCGTCCGCATGACCGCACCCGAGATCGCCGCGGTGGTCGACGCACTGGATTCCCAAGTCCTCGTCGCCCAACCCGAGTTCGCCGAACTCGCCCATCAGGTGGTCCGTCTCTCCGGGTCCCGTCTGCGCCTGGTCGGTGAACTGCCCTCGCACGGACGGGACCTGACCGCCGCACCACAGCAACTCACCACCGTCCTGCACACCTCCGGCACGACGGGCCGGCCCAAACCCGTCCCCATGACCCAGCGCCGCCTGGCCGCCCGGGCACGGGTCAACGGCCGGCTGTGCGCGCTCGACCCCGACAGCTTCTACGGCGGCAGCGCGCCCTTCCACCACATCGCCGGCCTCGGCAACATCGCCGTCGCCCTCGCCGCCGGCGCCCTGATCACCGGCCTGCCCCGCTTCACCGTCGAGGGCTGGACCCTGCTCCGAGACCTCGGCATCACCCACACCAGCATGGTCCCGGCGATGCTGGAGACCCTGCACACGGCCGGACAGGCCCGCCACGAGACCCTGCGGACCCTGCAGTACGGCGGCGCGCCCGTCCGCCCCGACACCCTGCGGCGGACGTACGAGGCCATGCCCGGCGTCCGCATGCTCAACATGTTCGGGCAGACCGAGGGTTCGCCGATCACCGTCCTCACGCCCGAGGACCATCGCGAGGCCGTCGCCGGACGCACCGAACTCCTGCGTTCCGTCGGACGGGCCGCCCCCGGCACGGAGCTGCGGGTGCGCGGCGCCGGTCCCGACGGGATCGGCGAGATCCACGCACGCGCCGACCACTTCTTCCACGTCGACCCGGAGGGCTGGCTGCACAGCGGCGACCTGGGCCGGGTGGCGGACGACGGGTACGTCTACCTGTCCGGCCGGGGCAGCGACATGATCATCCGCGGCGGTGAGAACGTCCACCCGCTGGAGGTCGAGACAGTCCTGACCGCCCATCCCGACGTCGCGGACGCGGCCGTCACGGGCGCCCCGGACGAGCGACTCGGCCAGACCGTCGTCGCCTTCGTCGTGCCGTCCGACCCCGAAGCCCCGCCGGACCCGGCGGAGTTGCGGGCCCACACCCGCGCCCGGCTGTCCGGTTACAAGGTCCCGGTGCGCTGGTGGTTCGTGTCCGAGCTGCCCCGCAACCCGAACGGCAAGGTGCTGCGCCACCGGCTGCGGGAGCCGTACGAAGAAGGAGAATCACGTGCCTGACGCCGTCGACCCGCAGCGACTCGACGTCCTGCTGAGCCGGATCCGCCGGGAGGTCGAGGACGGCCCCCTGCCCTCCGCCCAGGTCGCCGTCGCCCGCGACGGTCGGCTGGTCGCCTTCGAGATCTACGGCGACGCGGACCCCGGCACCCGCTACATCCTCCAGTCCGTCGGACGGTCGATCGTCGCGGGCGCCGTCTGGAAACTGATCGGCGACGGACTGCTGGACACCGGCGAACAAGTGGCCGCGATCATCCCGGAGTTCGCGCCGAACGGGAAGGAGCCGGTGACCGTCGAACAGGTGCTCACCCACACCGCGGGCTTCCCCTTCGCGCCGCTCGGCCACCCCAAGACGCTCGACCGCGAGCAGCGGCTCGCCGCCTTCGGGCGCTGGCGGCTGGACTACCCGCCGGGCAGCCGCTTCCAGTTCCACCTCACCTCCGCGGCCTGGCTGATCGCCGAGATCACCGAGCGGCGCACTGGCCTGGCCTTCGCCGACTACCTGCGCGAACGGATCACGCAGCCGCTCGGCCTGTCCTCGATCGAACTCGGGGTGCCGGTGGACCGGCAGCCGGGCAGCGTCGCCCCGATGCTCGCCACCGACCGCACGGACGACGGCCAGGAACCCGACCCCTGGGGACCCTGGTACCTGTCCGACCCGCAGGTCCTGGCGGCCGGCGAGCCCAGCCACGCCCTGGTCGCCACCGCCGCCGACGTCGCCCTGTTCTTCCAGGCACTCACCCACTCGGGCCTGTGGAAGCCGGAGGCGGTCGCGGAGGGCACCCGCATCCGGCTCACGGAACATCCGTACGGCGAGCAGATCTACGGGGGCGGCGGCGAACGCCGTACCAGCATGGGGCTGTTCGTGACCGTGGCCGGACCCGACGCGGGAAGCAGCCTGCCGTCCACCGGCTCGCCGGCGCTGTTCGGCAGCGCCGGAGCCGCCTACCAACTGGGCTTCATGGACCCGGAGTCCGGCCTGTCCTTCGCGTGCCTGAGCAACGGCTACCCGCTGGCCGGCTATGACCACTCCCCGCGTGGCACGGCCCTGATCGCCGACATCGCGAACCTGGCGGCGGGCCTGGTCCGATGACCGGGCCCGCCGCCAGGCGGGTTCTCTCGTGGCCGGGGCTCAGCGGGTAATGAGCTGCTGGGCGTTGTGGAACATGATGTCGTCCTGCGCGGACTCGTCGAGCTCGGCGATGAGCTTGCGGAAGTCGGCCGGCTCGGCCAGGCCCTCCGCGTGCGGGAAGTCGGAGCCCATCACGATGGACTCGTGGTGGCCGAGCCGCCGGACGACGTTCACGATGTCGTCCTCCGGGTAGGGCACCACGCGCACGTGCTTGCGGAAGACCTGGCTGGGCCGCTCGTCCAACTGACCACCGATCCACGGGCCGTTGCGGCCCATGCCCCGGCTCTTGTCCATGTGCCGGACGAAGTGCGGCACCCACTCGGAGCCGAACTCGGAGACCAGGACGTTGATGTCGGGGAAGCGCCCGAAGAGGTTGTCGAAGATCAGCGCGGACAGCGTCTCCTCGATCGGGCGCTGGCCGTAGGTGTTCTGCCACTGCCAGGCCGACATCCGGAAGTGGATCGGGTTCGGGTCGTAGCCCCACGCGGGCGCCACCTGCGAGTTGTAGTAGAACTCGCTGATGTGGTAGCAGACGCTCGCCTTGGCGTCGTTGACCAGCTTCCAGAACGGGTCGAAGTACGGGTCGCCGGGGGAGCGGCCGTACACCGGCCCGGTGGGCAGCAGGATGAAGCGGGCGCCTTGTTCCAGGACGTACTCCAGTTCCTTGACCGCGTGGTCGAGGTCGCGCAGGGAGAGCAGGGCGGGGGCGTAGATGCGGCCCTGGTGGTCGAAGCCCCACACCTCGTTCATGTACCGGTTGAACGAGTGGTAGTTGGCGTAGAGCGGCTCGACGCCCTTCACGTACTCCTCGGCGACCAGGGCCCAGCCGCCCGGGTACATGATCGACTGGTCCAGGCCCTGCTCGTCCATGACCCGCAGCCGGGCCTCGCGGTTCTGGTACGACTCGTGCATCGGCTCGAACTGGTAGGTCTCCTCGGGGTTGCCCGAGGACATGGCCTTGAGCATCTCCTTGAGCGAACCGGGCCGGTACACCTGCCCGAACTCCGGTTCCAGGCAGACGACGATCCGGTCCCCGGCGAGGATCACCTCGCGCCCGTCCGGCAGCGTCACCGGCGCGACGGCCGCACCGAGGAACTCCTTGGGGAGGTAGCGGGTGAAGGAGTCCCGCTCCTCGTACATGTGCTGGTCGCAGTCGAAGATGCGCTTGCGCTGTTCGGCCATGCCCGTCGCCTCCGGACCCCAGAGCTAATCGGTACGCCTCCTATAATTATCTAACTGTTTCTTGGAGGCAAGGGGGTGCCGTGGCGTGACTCCGCGGGGAGCGTCAGTCGATGAGTTCCAGCACGGTCTTCGGGCCCGCTCCGTTCACCACGTCGTCCGCTGCGGTGATGTGGCGCTGCCAGAGCTTCTCGGCCTCGTCCGCCTTGCCGGCCTCGATCAGGCCGACCAGGCGCACATGGGCCCGGTGGCCCCTGAGGGCCTGGGCCTTCTGGGCCTCGGGGTCGGCGGCGCCCGCCGTGTACGAGGCGTTCGCCCGGTCGATGATGTTGCGCAGCATGCCGCACAGCAGGATCAGGGTCTGGTTGCCGGTGAGCTCCACCAGCAGGGCGTGGAAGGCGTCCTGGGCGTGGACCAGGCCCAGCGGGTCCTCCAGGACGGTCTTCTCGGCGGCGACCGCGTCCCGCAGCCGCTTGATGTCCTCCACCGTGTGCTTGCCGGCGAGCTGGCGGGCGCACTGCGGCTCGATAAGAGCGGCCGCGCGGTAGAGGTCGCCCAGGGTGGCGCCGCGGTACTCCAGGATCAGGCCGGCGAACCGCGCGGCGACGTCCGCGTCCGGGGCGCTCACCCGAGCGCCGCCGTGGGCGCCGCGGCGCACGGTGATCAGCGACTCCGACTCCAGGACCCGGAACGCCTCGCGCAGGGTCGGCCGCGAGATGCCGAACTGCTCCATCAGGCCCGACTCCGGAGGCAGCGCGTCGCCCGGCTGCAGCTCGCCCCGCACGATCTGCCGGCGCAGGTGGCCGGCGACCAGCTCGGCGGTCTTCGGGACCCGTACCTGGCGTCCGATACGGCCGGGGGCGCGGACGGGCGTGCTCGGCGTCTCTGCTGCGGCTGCCTCGGCCACGGTGGACTCTCCTCGTGTGTCGCCAGGTAAATAGCAAAATGAATCTGCTTAGTGCATCGAGGGTACCAGGTCAAGGGTGGATCGACCGGTGGTCGGAGGGGGCGGTCTGGCCTCTTCCGGCCTCCGTGAGATATAGATGATTCATCTATCTATTAAGCTTGCTCGACGGATTCACGGGAGTGACCCCATGACCGAGAAACCGACCCCGGTGATCCTCACCGAACTCACCGACGACGGGGTCCTGCTGCTCACCCTGAACCGGCCCGAGCGGCACAACGCCTGGACCCTGGAGATGGAACTGCTCTACAACGAGCTGTTCGACCGGGCCGAGGCGGACCCCGCGGTACGGGCCGTGGTGCTCACGGGCGCCGGCCGCAGCTTCTGCCCGGGCATGGACATGAGCGTGCTGGACGGCGCGTCCTCCGGAGCCCGCCCCTGGCCCACGGACCGCCTGCCGCCGCGCACCCGGCCCATGACCTTCCCCAAACCCCTGGTGGCGGCGATCAACGGCGCCTGCGCGGGCATCGGCTTCAACCAGGCGGTCATGTGCGACGTACGGTTCGCCGTGCCCGAGGCGAAGCTCGCCGCCGCGTTCAGCGCCCGCGGCCTGGTGGCCGAGGACGGGGTGTCCTGGCTCCTGCCCCGGCTCGTCGGCTACGGCAACGCCGCCGACCTGCTGCTGTCCTCGCGCCGGATCACCGGCACGGAGGCCCTTGCCATGGGCCTGGTCAACCGGCTGGCCGCACCCGAGGACCTGCTCTCCTCGGCGCTCGCCTACGCGACCGAACTGGCCCGCACCGCCAGCCCGTACGCGATGTCCCTCATCAAGCGACAGCTGGCCGACGACCAGGCCCGCACCTTCACCGAGAGCCGCGACAGCGCCGCCGCGCTGCTGGCCACCGCCAAGCGTGCCCCCGACTACCGGGAGGGCGTGCGCAGCTTCATCGAGCGCCGCAGACCCGAGTTCGCGGCCCTCGGAGAAGCCGTTCCCGAGGTCGCGTCGTGACCCGCGCGGCCATCCCCCTGCACCGCCGCACCGTCACCTTCTCCGCCTACGAGGAGGACCGCGGCGAGATCTCGGTCGAGGCGGAACTGCGTGACGAACGGCCGTGGGAGGAGCCGCCGGGCGGAGTCGTCCACCGGATGGTGCTGTCGGTGCGCGTGCGCCTCGCCGACATGGTGATCACGGCCGCCGAGGCGGGCATGCGGGACTTCCCGCACGCCGAGTGTCCGCTGATCGCCCCCGCCTTCGACGGCCTGGTCGGGCTGAGCGTCGCCGCCGGCTACAACCGGGCCGTCCAGGAACGCTTCCGAGGGGTCTCCGGCTGCACACACCTGCACGAACTGGCCCGTGCACTCGGCCCGGCCGTCGTCCAGTCGGCCATCTCCGCCCGCAACCGCCACGCCCCCGACCCGTCGGCCAACGACCCGCGCTCCAGCGCCTGGGTCATGAACAGCTGCCACATCTGGGCCCCGGACGGCGTAGGCCCCCGCAAACTCGAAGCAGGCTGGCGCCCAGGCACGGGCCCACGCCCAGTGCCCGAGCTAGGAACCTTCGAACAGCGCTCAGTGCAGCGCCCCGAAAGGGGCGCGGGGAACTGCGCGACCAGCCACGACGCAGCAGCAGACGACCCACGGCCTACGGCCCCACACTCCGCGGACTAACCCGCACTCGCCCTCGGCTCCCGCGGCAGCCCCAGCACCTTCTCCGCCAGAATATTCCGCTGGATCTGCGAGGTACCGGCGTAGATCGTCCCGGAACGGGCGATCAGATACGTCGTCGACCAGGACGCCGAGGAGTTGGCGGCGCCCGGATCGTCGGCGCGATACGTCCGCAGCGGTGGCCGCCCCACCGGCACCTGACCGTGCAGGCCCATGATGTCCATGGCGAGGTCGGTGACCTCGGTGTGGTACTCGCTCCAGTACAGCTTGGCGATCGACGTCTCGGGGCCCGGCTCGGCGCCCTTGAGCCAGCCGGTGAGGATCCGGTACCCGAGATAGCGCATGATCTCTACCTTCGACCAGCACCAGGCGATGCGCTGCCGGATCACCGGATCCCGGTCCTTCCCGTACTGGCGGGCCAGCTCGACCAGGCGCTCCACCTCCGCCCGGAACAGCACGGGGTTGGTGGCCGCCTCCTCCCCGCGCTCCACGCCCAGCAGGCTCTGCGCGACCGCCCACCCGTTGTCGACGCCGCCGACGACCAGACCGGCACGGGTGCGGGCGCCGTTGAAGAAGACCTCGTTGAAGTGCAGCTGCCCGCTCATCATGCGGAACGGGCGCACCTCCACACCGGGCTGGTCCAGCGGCACGAGCAGGAAGGAGATGCCCCGGTGCTTGGGGGCGTCCCGGTTCGTGCGCGCCAGGACGAAGATCCAGTCACTGTGGTGGGCGCCCGAGGTCCACACCTTCTGGCCGTCGATCACCCATTCGTCGCCCTCCCGGACGGCGCGCGTGGTGAGGGAGGCCAGGTCCGAGCCCGCGTCCGGCTCCGAGTAGCCCTGGCACCAGGTGTCCGCGCCGCTGAGGACGCGCGGCAGGAAGCGGCGCTTCTGTTCCTCCGTGCCCCAGCGCAGCAGCGTGTTCGCCAGCATCTTCACGCCGAAGGTGTCCTGGGGCAGCCCGAACGGCACACCCGCCAGCGCCAGTTCCTCCATCAGCACCACCTGGTGGAGCTTGGACAGGCCACGGCCGCCGTACTCCTCGGGCCAGGTCAGCGAGAGGTAGCCGCGCCGGGCGAGCCGTCGGCGCCAGTCGCGGGCGAAGGCCCGGGCCGGTTCCTCGTCCAGGGCTCCGATGCCCTTCCAGGCCGGTGGCAGCTCCTCGGCGAGGAAGCTCCTGACCTCGGTGCGGAACGCCTCGGTCTGCGGCGGATAACTGATGTCCACCTGGTCTGCCTCCCTGTCCGGCCGGCCCGTCGCACGGTTGATAGTTTCAGCATAATAGGTTATCTATTTAAGAGGAATAGCGACGAGTCAGGGGCGGGCCGCATGGGAATGCTGGAGGGCCGAAACGCCGTGGTCACCGGCGGCGCACAGGGCATCGGCTACGAGATCGCCGCAGTGCTCGGTGCCGCCGGCGCTCGCGTCGTCATCGGCGACATCGACGGGGCCGCCGCGGCACAGGCCGCCGAACGCCTCGGCAAGGAGTGCGTGACGGCCACCTCCATCCGCTGCGACGTCACCGACGAGGACGAGGTGGCCGCGCTGGTCGCCCACTGCGCCGACGCCTTCGGGCCGGTCGGCGTGATGGTCAACAACGCCGGTTTCACGAGGGACGCGACCCTGCGCAAGATGCCCGTCGCCGACTTCCGGGCCGTCCTCGACGTGCACCTCACCGGTGCCTGGAACGGCACCCGGTACGCGGCCGAGGCGATGCGCGCCCACGGACAGGGCGGCAGCATCGTCAACATCTCCTCCATCGCCGGCAAGGTCGGCAACTTCGGGCAGACCAACTACAGCGCCGCCAAGGCCGGACTCGTCGGCCTGACCAAGGCCGCCGCCAAGGAACTGGCGAAGGCGGGCATCCGGGTGAACGCCGTACAGCCCGGTCTGATCCGCACCGGCATGACCGAGGCGATGCCGCGGGCGGCCTGGGACGCGAAGCTCGCCGAGATCCCGCTGGGCCGCGCGGGCGAACCCACCGAGGTCGCCCAGACCGTCCTCTTCCTCGCCTCCGGTATGGCGAGCTACGTCACCGGAGCCGTGATCGAGGTCACCGGCGGCCGGTACATGTGATCCCCGCCGACGAGCTAACGACCAGACGGGCTGACGAAAGGCATGACGGATGCGTGACGCGGTCATCTGCGAACCGATACGTACCCCGGTCGGGGGCTATGGGGGAGTGTTCCGGGACGTCACGGCGACCGAACTGGCCGCCACCGTCGTCCGGGCCGTCCTGGACCGCACCGGCGTCCCGGCCACGGCCGTGGACGACGTGATCCTCGGCCAGTGCTACCCCAACGGCGAGGCCCCCGCCATCGGCCGGGTCGCCGCCCTCGACGCCGGACTGCCCGTGGAGGTGCCCGGACTCCAGCTCGACCGCCGCTGCGGCTCCGGCCTCCAGGCCGTCATCACGGCCGCGATGCAGGTGCAGACCGGCGCGAGCGACCTGGTCCTGGCCGGGGGCGTGGAGTCCATGAGCCAGGCCGAGTTCTACACCACCGACGCCCGCTGGGGCGTACGCGGCGCCGGCACCATGCTGCACGACCGGCTCGCCCGCGGCCGGGTCACCTCCGGCGGCGTCAACCACCCGGTCCCCGGCGGCATGCTGGAGACGGCCGAGAACCTGCGGCGCGCATACGGCATCCCGCGCGAGGAACAGGACCAACTGGCCCTGCGCTCCCACCAGAACGCGATCTCGGCGCAGCAACAGGGCCGTTTCGCCGACGAGATCGTGCCCGTCACCGTACGCACCCGCAAGGGCGAGACGGTCGTCGACACCGACGAACACCCGCGTCCGGACTCCTCGTTGGAGAAACTCGCGCGACTGCGCCCGGTACTGGTTCGCCAGGACCCCGAGGCCACCGTCACCGCCGGCAACGCGAGCGGCCAGAACGACGGCGCCGCGATCTGCGTCGTCACCCACCCCGAACGCGCCGCGGAACTCGGCCTGCGCCCGCTGGGTCGCCTGGTCTCCTGGGCCGTAGTCGGCGTGCCACCCGAGACGATGGGCATCGGCCCGGTGCCCGCCACCGCCAAGGCCCTCGAACGCGCGGGACTGAAGCTCGCCGACATCGACCTGATCGAACTCAACGAGGCCTTCGCCGCCCAGGTGCTGGCCTGCACCCGCGAATGGGCCCTGACCGAGGCCGACTTCGAGCGGTTCAACGTCAACGGCTCCGGCATCTCGCTCGGCCACCCCGTGGGCGCCACCGGCGGTCGCATCCTCGCCACCCTGCTGCGCGAACTGGACCGCCGCCAGGCCCGCTACGGCCTGGAGACCATGTGCCTCGGCGGCGGCCAGGGCCTCGCCGCGGTCTTCGAACACTCAGCCAAGGGAGGACGCTGACATGGCCGGACTGATCGCATACGGCGCCCATGTGCCGTACCACCGCCTCGCCCGGGCCGACGTCGCCGCCGCCCTCGGCACGCCCGCCGCGAAGGGCACCCGCGCCGTGGCCGGCTACGACGAGGACACCACGTCCATGGCCGTGGAGGCCGCCCGCACGGCCCTGGCCCGCGGCGACCTGCGCCCGCGCATCGGCCAGCTGTTCCTGGCCACCGCGACGCCCGCCTACCTCGACAAGACCAACGCGACCGCCGTGCACGCGGCCCTCGGCCTGGACCCGCACGTCCTCGCCGCCGACATGGCCGGCTCCGTACGCTCCGGCCTCGGCGCGCTGGTCACCGCCGCCCGCTCCCCGGTCCCCACCCTGGCGGTCCTCTCCGACCTGCGCACCGGCCTGCCCGGTGGCGCCGAGGAGGTGGCCGGCGGCGACGGCGCGGCGGCGTTCGTCTTCGGCGGCCACCGCAACGGCACCCCCGTCCTCGCCGAACTGCTCGCCCACGACACCGTCAGCGACGAGATCCTCGACCGCTGGCGGCTGCCCGGCGCCCCCGCCTCCCGGGTCTGGGAGGAGCGCTTCGCCGAGGAGATCTACGTCTCCCTCGCGGACCAGGCGCTGACCGCAGCCCTCGACCACGCGGGCCTGGACCGGACCGCGATCGACCACCTCGTCGTCTCCGGCCTGCACGCGCGCGCCTGCGCGACAGTGCGGCGCACTGCGGGCGTACGGCCCGAGACGGTCACCGCCGACCTCACCGGGACCATCGGCAACGCAGGCACCGCCCAGCCCGGCCTGCTCCTCGCCGACGTCCTCGACCGCGCCCGCCCCGGCGAGCTGATCGCGCTCCTCGTCCTCGGCGACGGCGCCGGAGTCCTGCTGCTGCGCACCACCGACGCCCTCCCGGCGCACCGCGGCGCGCGCCCCGTCGCCGCACAGATCACCGCGGGGAGCCCCCCGATGCCGTACGCCACCTACCTCTCCTGGCGCGGCCTCCTCGACCGCGAACCACCCCGCCGGCCCGACCCCGAGCCGCCGTACGCCCCGCCCGCGCACCGTCGTACCGGATGGAAGTACGGCTTCGTCGCGGCCCGGTGCGAGAAGTGCGGCACCCGCCAGCTGCCGCCGGACCGGGTGTGCGCCTCCTGCCACGCCGTCGACGCCATGACCGACGAACCCATGGACGCCGTACAGGGCACGGTGGCGACCTTCACCGTGGACCGGCTGGCCTACACGCCGAGCCCGCCGATGCTGGTCGTGGTCGTCGACTACGACGGCGGCGGCCGGTTCCGCTGCCAGCTGACCGACGCCACCGAGGCGGACGCGGTCATCGGCGCCCGGGTGGAGATGACCTTCCGGCGCACGGTCACCGCGTCCGGCATCCACAACTACTTCTGGAAGGCCCGCCCGGTGCGCCTGGGCGAGGACGAGAACGAGGGGACGGCCTGATGGGCTCGCACGGAATCCGCGACCGGGTCGCGATCGTCGGCATGGGCTGCACGCCGTTCGGCGAGCACTGGGGCAAGTCCGCCGACGACCTGCTGGTCGACTCGGTCGGCGCGGCCGTCGCCTCGGCCGGTGTCACCCTCGACGACATCGACGCGTTCTGGTTCGGCACCCAGGCCTCCGGCGTGTCCGGGCTGACCCTGAGCCGGGCCCTGCGGCTGCCCAACAAGCCGGTCACCCGCGTCGAGAACATGTGCGCGACCGGCTCCGAGGCACTGCGCAACGCCTGCTACGCGGTCGCCTCCGGCGCCTACGACACGGCGATGGCGGTCGGCGTGGAGAAGCTCAAGGACTCCGGCATGTCCGGCCTCTCCGGCACCGCGATCCCCGGCGCGGGCGACGACAGCCGCGGCGAGATCACCGCCCCCGCCAACTTCTCCCTCCTCGCCCCCGCCTACGCCGCCAAGTACGGCCTGCCGGAGGACGAGTTGAAGGACGTCATCACCCGCATCGCCTGGAAGAACCACGTCAACGGCGCCCGCAACCCCCGTGCCCAGTTCCGCAAGGAGGTGCCGCTGGAGCGCATCCGGTCGGCGCCGATCGTGGCCGGCATGCTCGGCGTCTTCGACTGCTCGGGCGTCTCGGACGGTTCGGCCGCCGCGATCGTGGTCCGGGCCGAGGACGCCTACCGGTACACCGACAAGCCGATCTTCGTGAAGGCCCTGTCCTTCGTGGCCGGCCCGGCGGACGGCCTGCTCGACCCGGAGTACGACTTCACCACCTTCCCCGAGGTCGTCGCCTCCGCCCAGGAGGCCTACCGGCAGGCGGGTGTCACCGACCCGCGTACCGAACTCGCCCTCGCCGAGGTCCACGACTGCTTCACGCCCACCGAACTGGTGCTGATGGAGGACCTCGGCTTCGCCGAGCGCGGCCAGGCCTGGAAGGACGTCACCAGCGGCGCCTTCGACCTGGACGGCTCGCTGCCGGTCAACCCGGACGGCGGCCTGAAGGCCTTCGGCCACCCCATCGGCGCCTCCGGCCTGCGCATGATGTTCGAGGCCTGGCTCCAACTGCGCGGCGAGGCACCGCCGGAGCGCACCGTGCGGACGCTGGCCGAGGGCCGCTCACTCGCCCTCACCCACAACCTCGGCGGCGGACCCGGCGAATGCGTGTCCTTCGTGTCCGTCGTCGGCAGTGAACTCTCCGACAGCCAACTCTCCGACTGAGAAAGGCGGTTCGTGCCATGGGACGACTCGACGAGAAGATCGCGATCGTCACCGGGGCCGCCTCCGGCATCGGTGCGGCCACCGCCCGCCGCGTCGCCGCCGAGGGCGCCCGCACGGTCGTGGCCGATCTTGACCCGGACGGCGCGAAGGTGGTCACGGAGGAGATCCGGGCCGCCGGCGGCTCCGCGATCACCGTCGCCGTCGACCTCGGTGACATCGACAGCGTACGGGCGATGGTGGCGGCGGCCGTCGAGACGTACGGCGGCCTCGACGTCCTGCACAACAACGCGGCGGCCACCCGGCTGGCGGCCCGTCAGGACCTCGCCGTCACCGAGGCCGACCCGGCCGTCTGGGACGACACCATGCGGATCAACCTGCGCGGGACGATGGTCGCGATCCAGGCCGCCGTACCGCACCTGATCGCGCGCGGTGGCGGCTCGATCATCAACACCTCCTCGGGCGCCGGACTCGCGGGCGACCTGCGCAATCCGGCGTACGGGGCGTCCAAGGCCGCGCTGATCAACCTCACCCAGTACGTCGCGACCCAGTACGGCAAGCAGGGCGTCCGCTGCAACGCCGTCGCGCCCGGGTTCATCGTCACCCCGGCGAGCTCCGGCTCGGCCCACGCGGGCATCCGCGACGCGATGCTGCGCCACCACCTCACCCCGCGCCTGGGGCGGCCGGAGGACGTCGCCGCGGCGGTCGTCTTCCTCGCCTCCGACGAGTCCGCGTTCATCACCGGCCACACCCTGCGCGTCGACGGCGGCCTCCTGGCCCACCAGCCCTACGTCGCCGACCTGCGCGACGCGTGAGCCGGCCTCAGGACAGCGCCTCCGGCTCCAGGTCGCCCAGGTAGGCCGCCCGCACCGCCGGGTCCCGGCGCACCTCCTGGGGGGTGCCGGCGCAGATCCGGCGACCGAAGTCGAGCACGACGATCTCGTCGCAGACACTCATCACCATGTCGACGTCGTGCTCGACGAGCAGCACCCCCATGCCCCACTCGTCGGCGAGCCGTCGCACCAGCCGCGCCAGCTCCCGGGTCTCGTCGTCCGACAGGGCGGCGGCCGGCTCGTCGAGGAGGAGCACGGACGGCGACGCCGCCACCGAGCGGGCGATGGCCAGCAGCCTCCGCTCCCCGTACGACAAGTCGCCCACCGGCCGGTCCAGGCTGTCCTGAAGCCCGAACTCCCGCACGGCGACCAGCACATGGGCGGGCAGCGGCCGACTGCCGGGGCGCACCAGGTCGGTGAGGCCTGCCCACGGCCCGGGCCGGTCGCAGGCGGCGTAGAGGTTGTCCAGGACGGTCATGTCCTCGAACAGCTCCAGCGACTGGAAGGACCGGCTCAGCCCGGCCCCGGCCCGCCGGTGCACCGGCATCCGGGTCACGTCCCGGTCGCCGAGGTGCACGGTGCCGGACGCGGCCCGGGTGAAGCCGGTGACGGCGTCGATGGCGGAGGTCTTGCCGGCGCCGTTCGGCCCGATGAGGCCGACGACCCGGCCGGGCTCGACGTCGAAGGAGAGCCTGTCGACCGCGACGACACCGCCGTAGCGCACGGTCAGTTCCCGCACCCGCAGGGGGAGCTGCGCGGCACGGGTCACTTGGAGCTCCCCTTCCTCTTCGCTCGGCTCGGGCGGGACGGCCGGGCGCCCCCGGCGCAGCCTGCGCTCAAGTTCCCTGGCCTGCCCGCCGACTTCGCGCCCGATGCCGTCCTGGTTCCCGACCAGCGTCAGCACCAGCACGATCCCACCGATCAGCTGCATCCAGTCGCTCAACCCCGGCAGCAGCAGGTCCCCGAAGCGGGCGCCGACCGTGCCCGCGGCGAACGTGGCACCGAACAGCGGGCCGACGAGGTAGCCGATCCCGCCGATGACGGCGAGTCCGAGCGCGGTGATGGAGTCGAAGCTCGCGAAGTCGGCGAAGACCACGGACGTCGACCGGAAACCGATCAGTACGCCCGCGAGCGCGGCGATCGCCGCCGACAGGCCGAAGGCGTAGAGCTTGACCGCGCGGACGTCGATGCCGAGGGCCGCCGCGGCCCGTTCGTTGGCCCGTACGGCGACGAGTCGGCGGCCCGTGCGGCCGCGCCGCACGTTGGCGACCGCCAGCGCGGTGACGGCGAAGGCCACCAGGACCACGGCGGTGTAGCGCTGCGGATGGTCGACCCCGGAGACGGCGATGCCGAAGAGGGTCTGCTTGCCGACCGCGATGCCGTCGCTGCCCGGTGTCGTGGACAGATCGGTGTTCTGGAAGACCATCGCCTCCAGGGTGGTGCCGAGCCCGAGGGTGATGATGGCGAGGTTCACCCCGCGGGTACGGACCGCCGGGAGCGCGAACAGCAGCCCGATCGGCACGGTCCCCATCACACCCGCGAGCAGGGCGAGTTCGAAGGGCCAGCCCCAGTCGGCCGCCGCGTGCCCGGCGATGAAGGCGCCGGTCCCGGCGAGGGCGTAGGCGGCGAGCGAGACCTGCCCCGCGTAGCCGGTCACCACGACGATCGACAGGATGATCAGGCAGAGCACCAGCGTGTTGGTGATCGCGTCGGCCCACAGCGGCGAGGAGACCGCCACCAGGACCAGCCCCACCACGACGGCGGCGGCCAGCGGCACCGGACGCACCCGGCCCGTGCCCAGCGCGGGCAACCGGTCCAGGAAGGTGCCCCGCAGCGGCAGTGCCCGGCCGCGGACCACCAGCACGAGAGCGATGCAGAGGAAGGGCACGGAGGAGGCGAGCCCGGTGACGCCGGAGCCGAACCGGGTCAGCTCCGACTGCACGACCCCGATGCCCAGGCCGCCGGCCAGCGTGACGGGGAACGAGGTGAACCGGCCGACCAGGGCGGCGGCCAGCGCGCTCAGCAGCAGGGTGGTCAGCCCGGTCACCGACAGTCCGATGACCGGCACGATCAGGATGGCCGTCAGCCCGGCGAGTCCCGAGCCCAGTGCCCAGTTGGCGGCGGCGACCAGGCCGGGGGACCAGCCGAGCGCGGCGGCGGCCCCCTCGTGCTCGGCGACCGCGGTGGTGCCCAGGCCGAACAGCGTGTGCAGGTACACGAGATGGAGGACCACGGTCACCGCGACCGCGATGCCCAGCAGCCAGAGCCGGTCCTCGGAGACCGTCGCCCCGGCGAGCGTCAGCAGCCGGGTCGGCAGCTTGCCCGGCACCAGTTGCAGGCTGTCGCCGTACCGTTGGACGGCGACGGCGGTGAGCACGATGAACACCGCCAGTGTGCCCACCAGTCGGGCCAGCGTGGAGGCCCGGCGCAGGGGCCGGATCACCAGCAGGTGGGTCAGCAGTCCGAGCAGCGCGGAGCCGGCGACCCCGCAGGCGGCGGCCGGCCAGTACGGCATGCCGTGCCGGGTGGCCAGTTCCCACTGCAGGTAGGCCCCGGCCATGCCGATCGCCCCGTGGGCGAGGTTGAGCACGCCGGAACCCCGGTAGACCAGCACGATGCCGTGCGCGGTGAGCGCGTACAGGGCACCGAGGCCCAGTCCCAGCAGTGCGAAACGCAGGATGTCGTCCATCTGTGGCACCTCCAGACAGACAGAGTAATTATTTAAATAATTGTGTCCAGAGTACTTCACTAAACAATCCGCCGCCTCCATGCTGTTCGGCATCTCGGCCCAGCACCCTCGCGGAGGAACCATGAACCAGTCACGCCGACACAGAACCGCCGCTGCGGGCGCACTCGCCGTCACCGGAGCCCTGCTCGCCGCCGGCTGCGGGGGAGGGTCGGCCTCCGACAGCTCCGCCGAGACCTCGTCGCTGAAGGGCACGCCCGTCAAGGTGATGGTCTGGAACCCGGAGGACACCCAGGGCAGCGCCCAGCCCGGCGTCCGGCTCACCGCACAGGCCTACGAGAAGTGGATCAACGCCAACGGCGGCATCAAGGGCGCCCCGCTCAAGGTCATCACCTGCAACGAGAAGAACGATCCCGACGAGGCGGAGAAGTGCGCCCAGCAGGCGGTCGCCGACAAGGTCGTGGCCGTCGTCGGCTCCTACAGCCTGGCCGGGGACCGCTACATGCCGATCCTCCAGAAGGCCGGCATCCCCTACCTCGGCGGGACCGGCGTCTCGGCCGCCGAGTTCTCCAACCCCCTGTCGTACCCGGTCAACGGCGGCACGCCCGCGGTGTTCGCCGCGCACGGCCGGCAACTGGTGCAGTCGGGCTGCAAGAAGATCTCCGGCGTCCGCTACGACCTCGCGGCGGCGGCCATCGTCTCGCAGTTCCTCACCCTCGGCGCGACCTCCGTCGGCGGGAGCGCCCCCAAGGACCTCAAGGTGCCGGTCACGGCCACCGACCTCGCTCCGCAGGTCGCCGCCGCCACCCAGGGCAGCGACTGCGTGAGCGTCATCCTGGGCACCCACTCCGACCTGTTCGTCAAGGCGTACGTGCAGTCCGGGGCGAAGACGAAACTCGGCAGCGTCGTCGGCAACCTCACCCCCGACCTGGCCGCGAGCACCGGCGGCAGCGGCAGCCCCTTGGAGGGCGCCGTGATCACCGGCTACTACCCGCCGGTCTCCGACAAGGCGTGGCAGGGCTTCACCGAGGCCGCCTCCGGCGACAAGGACATCGACACCTCCAACGGCGCCAACGAGACGACCTGGGTGGCGTTCACGGTCTTCACCGAGGCCGTCAAGAAGCTGCCGGCCATCTCGGCCGAGGCCCTCGTCAAGGAGCTGAACACCGCGCAGGGCATCAGCACCGGCGGCCTCACCCCGCCGCTGAACTGGAAGGCGTCGACGGCACTGCCGATCAAGGGACTCAACCGCATCCACAACACCACCGCCACCGAACTCACCATCCGTGACGGCAAGATCGAGTGGGCGAAGTCAGGATCCACCTTCGTCGACGTTCGCAAGATCCTGACGGCCGCGTCGGCCGGCTGACAGGAGAACGCCCGTGCACGACAACGGACATCCCCTGATCGAGACCCGTGCCGTGTCCGCCGGATACGGCACCCGGCCGGTACTGCGCGACCTCGACCTGGAGGTCCGCCCCGGCGAGGTCGTGGCCCTGCTCGGACCCAACGGCGCGGGCAAGACCACCACCCTGCGCGTCCTCGCGGGCGAACTGGCCCCCATGAGCGGCGAACTGCGCTGGCTGGGCGCCCCCGGCCGGGCACCCCTGCACCGCCGCGCCCGCGAAGGCCTCGCCTACGTCGGCGAGCGGGCCGTCTTCAGCGGGCTCGACACCACGGACAACCTGCGCGTCGGCCGGGTCCGGACCGACCAGGCCCTGTCCCTGTTCCCGGAACTCGGAAAACGGCTCAGGATCGGCGCGGGCATGCTCTCCGGCGGAGAACAGCAGATGCTCGCCCTGGCCCGAGCCCTGGGCCGCGCGCCCAGGCTGCTGCTCGCCGACGAACTCTCCCTCGGCCTTGCCCCCCTCGTCGTGGACCGCCTCCTGCGCGTGGTCCGCGAGGCGGCCGACCAGGGTCTCGGCGCGCTCCTGGTCGAACAGCACGTGCGCAAGGTGCTCGGCATCGCCGACCGCGTCTACGTCCTGCGCCGGGGCCGCGTCGAGATGGCCGGCACCCCGGCCGAACTGCGCGCCGACCTCGACGCGCTCGAGTCCTCCTATCTCACCAAGAACCCCGCGTCATGACCGAATGAGGTGGATGCCGTGCCCAGCGCACGCGAACAGATCCGGGCCCTGGTCCGGTCCGGCGACACATTCCGTCAACCAGCCCAGGAAGTGCGGGAGTTGCAACTGGAAGCCGCGCGGGAGGCCTTCACCGCCCACCGCGAGCGGATCCCGCTGCTGCGCACCCGGGCGCAGGAGACCGGCGTCCACGAGATCACCGCTCTCCCCGACCTCGTACCGCTGCTCTTCTCCCACACGAGCTACAAGTCGTACCCCGTCTCCCTCATCGAGAACGGCCGGTGGGACCGGCTCCTGCGCTGGTACTCGACCGTCTCCGTGGTCGAACCCGGCGACGTCGACGTCGAGGGCGTCACGGACATCGACGAGTGGACCGACCGCATCACCGCGGCCGGCCACCGCCCTTACATCACCAGCGGCACCTCGGGAAAGGTCTCCTTCCTCAACTGTGACACCGACGACCTCGACTTCCTGCACGCCGTCCTGGAGAACCTCACCTGCTGGCCCGACCCGCTGCCCCCGAAACCCACCCGCCGCGGCTACCTGCTGGCCCCGGCGAGCGGCCCGATGCGCTCCATCGACGGCTTCCGCTGGCACGCGGACGTCTTCGCGCGCCCGGGGGAGACCCGGCTGCTCACCAAGGCCCCGCTGAAGGTGTCCGAGCTGATGGGCAGCGCCCTGTTGCGCCGGCGGATGGCCGAGGGCACCGCGACCCCAGGGGAGATCAGCTCCTTCGAGACCGCGTCGGCCGCCCGCGAGCAGGAATTGGACGCCGCGCTGACCGCGATCGTCGACGACATCCTCGCGCACCGCGACGAACCGCTGTTGATCGCCGGCATGAACAACCAGCAGTTCACCCTGATCCAGGCCCTGCGCGCGCGGGGCGTCGCCGACGGCGGCCTGCACCCCGACACCCTGGTGCTCAGCGGCGGCGGCAACAAGGGCCGCGCGCTGCCCGACGACTACCAGCAGCAGTTCGCCGCCTTCTACGACGGCGTACGCCGGGTGCGCAGCTACGGCATGACCGAACTCCAGGGCTCCTGCCTCGCCTGCGAGAACGGCCGCTACCACGTGCCCCCATGGGTGATCCCGCTCGTCCTCGACCAAGCCGGCGAGACGCTCCTGAACTCCGAACACGGCGTCACGGAAGGCCGGTTCGCCTTCCTCGACGTCTCCCTCTCCGGTCGCTGGGGCGGACTCATCAGCGGCGACAAGGTCTCCGTGGACTTCTCGCCCTGCGACTGCGGCAGGCCGGGACCGGCCGTGCTGCCCGACATCCGGCGCTACGGCGAACTCGGCGGCGACGACAAGATCACCTGCGCCGCGACGCTCGACTCCTACGTACGGGGGATGATCCACGGATGAGCGGCACCGCACTCGACGGCGCCGTGGCCGTCGTCCATGTGATCCGCGGCGAGGTCGACGAGAGCCCGCGCACCCCGCACGGCCGGGGCGCCTTCACCGCACCGACCCTCGACCTCGACCGCCTGGTGTGGCCCCGCACGGAACCCGGCCCCGCCTTCCACGTCCCCGCCGCCGAGATCGTCGACCTGCTGGTGGAGACCGGCGAGGCGCTCAGGTCGGACCGGCAGGGCCTGCTCGCCGAGGCCCTCGACCGCATGGTCCACGTCAGCACCCTCCCCGAGGAGGTGCTCGAACGCGCCTACGCCGCCCTGTGGCGCAGCTTCCGCGAGCCCGCCCTCCAGGCCCAGATCGACCACGAACTCGGCGGCACGGAAGTACTGGACGGCTGGCGCGAGGTACGGCTGCCCGAGGGCCGGATCGCGGCGACCCGCGCGTTCCCGCCCCGCCTGGTGCACATCATCGCCGGCAACGCCCCGGGCGTCGCCGCCCAGACCGTCGTCCGCGGGGCCCTCACCAAGGGCGTCAACCTCCTCAAACTCCCCTCCAACGACCTGTTCACCGCGACCGCGATCCTGCGCACCATGGCCGCCGTGGCCCCCGGCCATCCCGTGGTGCGCTCGTTCTCCGCCGTGTACTGGCGCGGCGGCGACGAGTCGGTGGAGAGCGTGCTGTTCCGCCCGCAGTTCTTCGACAAGCTCGTCGCCTGGGGCGGCGAGGCCACCATCAGGGGCGCCCTGAAGTACGTCGGTCCCGGGTTCGAACTCGTCTCCTTCGACCCCAAGACGTCCATCTCCCTGATCGGCAGGGAGGCCTTCGCCTCCGCCGAGACTCTGGCCCAGGCGACCGACGCGGGCGCCGCCGACGCCACCTTCTTCAACCAGCAGGCGTGCGTGGCCAGCCGGTTCCAGTTCGTCGAGGGAACCGAGGAGGAGGCCGACCGCTACGCCGCCCTGCTCTGCGAACGCCTGGGCGTGGCCAGGGAGTTCAGCTCCGCCGACGGTCCCCGGGTCCCGGCGGGGCTCCGCGAGGAGATCGACGTCCTGCGGTCCCTGGCGCCCGAGTACCGGGTGTGGGGCGGATACGACGGCCACGGCCTGGTCGTACGCTCCCCGGAGCCGGTGGACTTCCACCCCGACGGCAAGATCGTCAACGTAGTCCCGGTCGCCGCGCTGTCCGACGCCGTCGCCCACGCCGGGGTCGCCACCCAGACGGTCGGCGTGTACCCCGCCGGCCGCAAGGCCGACCTGCGCGACGCCCTCGCCTGCGCCGGCGTACAGCGCGTGGTCTCCCTCGGCGGAGCGGGCGGCATGCCCCCGGGCCTCTCCCACGACGGCTTCCACCCGCTGCGCCGACTGATGCGCTGGGTCAACGACGAGTGAGCCCCGGGGCTCGATGCCGGGTTCCCGGTGCGCGGTAGGAGCGGCCGAAGGCGCCGTTGCCCCGGCCGTCGGGGGCGCGCGGCTACCGGGCGGTGGCAGCGAGCCGTGTTCCGGCGAACTGCTGGGCGGCCCGCAGCGGCGTGACGCCCGACGAACGCGCCGGATCGAGAAGGCGGCTGACGGTGTCATCGATCCCTGCCACCCGCATGCCTTCCTCCGGTCCTGGACCCGCTGCCCCCGACGCCGGAGCAAGGCACCTGAGCCTTGCCGCTCGCCCGGGCGCTCTCGACCCCGCCCCATGTCCTCCTCGGAGCACATCGTCGGCGAACTCGCGCGCGCCAAGAACCTGGGCCACGTCGGCAGGACGGTCTACGACCGCCGCTCCGACGACCGCTTCCTCGACGCCCCGGCCCGCGACGGATACTTCACCGCCGCGGCGGAGGTCGGTCAGCCGGTCTTCGTCCGCCCGCAGATCACCTAGGAGACTGCGATGTCCCGTCGACCGAACGGCGTCCTTCCGTCAGTTGGTGTCGTCGGCGAGTCGGGAAGGACCAGAAGTGCGGGAATGGGCCTGGCCCTTTCCGACCGTCGCTCCATGATCGACCACGAGGCACCCGGCCCCGATAGGGCCCAACAGTCCCTACCCCGGCCGTGGATAGGGCCGAACGGCCCTACTTCGCGCCGCTGAGCGGACACAAGTGAACCGGCGGTTCGTCAGACGCTCGCCGATCACCGATCCTTTTACCAATCCATGACGAGCCCAAAAGGATCTGCGGAGGCCGCGCATCCGTACGTCCCTGTGTGCGGGATCCGATAAACCGGATCAGGAGACACGGTGCTCGTTTCACGGACGGCGGCGGGAACTCTCTTTGTGGGCGGTGCGCTCAGCATCACCCTCGGCTCCCTCCTCTACCCCTCCATGCTCGGAGTCCAGAAGGTCAGCAGCGCACCCGAGCGGGTCGTCGCCACCCCGGCGACCGGGCCGCTGACGGCGGCCGACCGGGATTTCGTGGTCAAGGTGCGCTCGGCCGGACTGTGGGAGTACCCCGTCGGTCAGAAGGCGTTGCGGAAGGGGACGACGAAGGCGGTCAGGAGCGCTGGGGAGCACCTGGTCGACGGAGACGCCGCGTTGGACGCCGCCTGCCGCGACGCGGCCGATCAGTTGGGCATCGCACTGCCCGACCAGCCCTCGCCTCAACAGCAGGGCTTCACGTCCCGGCTGAACACGGAGCACGGCAAACAGTTCGACACCGACATGGCCACCACCGTGCGCGCGACGAACGGCCAGTTCCTCACCACGATCGCCGCCGTCCTCACCACCACGAGGAACTCGCTGGTGCGCGCTCTGGCCGACCAGGCCAACAGCATCGTGCTGGACCACATCACAGCCGTGGAGAAGACCGGGCTGGTCGATTTCGACCAGGTTCTCGTCCAGGAAACCACCGCACCCAATCTTCCTGCCCAGGACCTGACCCCACCGCCCGCAGTCGCGGGCCAGCCGCAGGTCGTCCTCACCCCGCCGGCGAACAGCACGGTGTCACCCAGTCCGACAACGGGGTGAGGACCCGCACCGATACGTCACGGTCTCCTCAAAGCGGCCGGATCACCCTCGGCAAGGAATTCAGGGTCGCGAATGACTCTGACCAACGCTGCAGCCGAAGTTGAAGGGGGCGCGTGCCGGAGGCAGCGGGGCGGTTGAGAGCCACCCCGTGCATGCCCCGTTCTTCGCAGGCCCAAGGGGGTATGAAGATTTAAGGGAGATCCGCAGAAATGCTCTCGGATCGATACCAATTCATGGTATCGATTTTAACGTGACTCCGCGCCCAATCTTCCTTCCGGCGTGCGGCCGATTAGGAGATTGTCACATATTCGATTCCTCCTTGTGGTGGGCGGTGGGTCACCCGGAACGAGTGCCGGCTGCACTTACGCGCAAATTGACCGTTTGTGCGTGTGAATTGGGGGAGAAACTGTCATGACACTCGTCGTCACCTTCACGGGCCGGGTTCCGCTCACCGCACCGGGGGCGGGGTCCTGGCTGCAGGTGTGGTCGTACACGATCCAACCGACTTTGCCGACCGACCTGCTGCCGGGGCAGCGGGTCGCGCTGGCGTTGCCCGCGGACGCGGATGTGCGTGACCCCGCTCTGTTCCCCGGCGTACCGGCATTGGCCGGTACCTTCCTGGAGACCGATGACGGGATCAGCCGCCAATACGTGGGACGTGCGGTGAGCGGGACGGGCACCCAGACGGTCTCCTTCGTCGCCCCGCAGGCCCAGCAGAACCGTGAACTGCTGCTCGTCACGCAGTCTCAGGCAGGCCGGCCCTGGTCGGTGAAGCCCTTCGCGACCAGTGCTTCGGGGCCGAGCGACAACGTCGGTACCCTGTCGGCCCCCGCCCCGGCGCCCGGCCCCGGCCCGGGCCGCCCGGTCGGCGACTTCGCGGGTACGGTCCCGTACGCGAGCGAGCTGTTCGGCGTCTACCAGCCCCTGCCGGGCTGGCTCGGCCACGCCTCCACCGCGCGGGCCGCCGCGGCGCTCGGCGCACCGCTGCCGAAGGGAGCGCTGGGCGGGGACGGCCCGGGACGGCTCACACTCGGCGAGGGGCCCCTGGCGCCGCTGGCCCCGCTGGCGGTGTGGGGCAACCTACCGCCGACGGACGGCATCCTGTCGCCGGTCGGCCTGGTCAACCTCTTCCGGGAGTACTTCTTCGAGTTCGACACCTTCCTCGGCACACCGGTCGGCCACCTGTGGCTGAGTCCGGGCGGCACCGTCGAGGTGGTGGAGACCTCCACCCGGCGCACCCTGGTCGAGAGGACCGCCGAGCAGTCCGAGACGTCCACCCACAAGACAGAGGAGGAGCTGACCGACCAGACCGACCTCGCCGACGCGGTCAAGGAGTCCAACGCCAACGAGACCTCGCTGGGCGTGACGTCGAACGCCAGTGCCAACTATGTCGGCATCGTGCACGCCGACGTCAGCGCCAGCTACAGCACCAAGAACACCACGAACAAGTCCTCCGAGGTCAGCCACAAACACTCCCGGACCCAGAGCTCCAAGGCCGGCAGCGAGATCACCCGGAACTTCAAGACCACCTTCAAGACGGTCACCGAGACCACCGACACCTCAAGCCGCCGGTACGTGGTGCAGAACACCACCGACAAGCTCATCAACTACGAACTGCGTCGCAAGATGCGCAAGGTCGGGGTCCAACTCCAGCACATCGGCACCCAGTTGAGCTGGCAGGTGTTCGTCGGCGACCCGGGCCGCGCACTGGGGCTGGGCGAACTCGTGCATGTCGTGCCCGCGCCGGACCTGACCTCTCTCAAGCAGCCGGTCAAACCCGCCCCCCTCGCCCAGGCGCACGTCACGTACTCGGACAACTACCCGATCCAGCAGACCGCGGACAGCAAGAACGCCCCGCACCAGGATGCCGACTGGGTGAAGGAGGACGGCTGGGACCGGCTGTGGCGGGGCGAGGAGGACGAGTACGTCGTCGCCCACTTCGAGTACTCCGCGCCGCCGCCCGGCCCGGGCTGGAAACTCAGCACGGCGCCCGGCAGCGAGATCCGCAAGGTCTCCGCGACGACCAGCAACGGCCAGGTCGCCAAGTTCCTCGCCACCTACGAGGTACTGGACCCCACGTCCGGCCGGTTCCGTGTCAACTGCACCAACGTGCACTTCGGGGGCGGCCCGTACGTCGCGTTCACTCTCGCGCTCGTCTGGGAGCCGCCGCCACCGGAGCAGGACCCCGCACTGCAGCAGTACCTCGCCGAACTCGCCGTGTACGAGCGCGAGGTGGCCAAGGTGCAGCGCGCGGCGTACGCGCAGGCGGTGCACGACCGGCTGGATCTGATCTCCAAGGTCCGGCAGCGGGACTCCGAGGACCTCCGCAAGGAAGAGCGGCACAGCGTCTTCTCCGACCTGATCGGCCAGCTCGACCTGTTCCCGGGCCAGGACGCGAAGCGGCACCTGTCGGCCGAACTGATCCGCGGCATGTTCGACGTCGACCAGATGCTGTACTTCGTCGAGCCGGACTACTGGCACCCGGCGCCCACCACGGGTACGTCCGGCGAAGAGCACACACCGCCGGCCGGCGCCGCCCCGGCCGTATGGCCGGGGGCCGACTCGGTGGGCCGCTACCCGGTGCCGCCGCACGACTGGGAGGCCACCTCCGGCGATCCCGTCGGCGGTGCCACGGTCACCAGCCGCTTCAGCCGCACCGGCGCGGTGAACCCGCCGCGCGCCACCACCTCGACGCCCCAGGACCAGCTGGAGTACCGGGTCGACTACCTCATCACCGAGAACACCCCGCCCGCACCCACCGGCAGCTCCCTGGGCTGGCTGATCCAGGCCGACGGCGACGAGCGGCGCAACGAGTTCCTCAACGCCTCCTGGGTCAAAGCCGTGCTGCCGGTACGTCCCGGCCATGAACTCGACGCCCTGGGCTGGCTGTCCAGCGCCCGTGTCGAAGGCGACGCGGCCCTGGACAAGGACTACACCTGGCAGTCCGGCGACCCGGCCGACTGGCAGGGCAAGTCGATCGGCTGGGTCCTCCAGGCGCTCGCCGCCGAACTCCAGGCCCGTAACACCGACATCACCCGCACCCTCGCCGCCGAAAGGGTCTTCGAGACCGGCTTCGACCCCCTGGACGGCGGCTTCCGTCCCGCCGACCCCTACCAGATCTTCGACCAGTGGACCGAAGTCCTCCCCACCGACCAGGTGGTGGCCGTCGAGGTCACCTACGACCCCAAGACGGGGCGGCAGTTGTGACGGCGACGGATGCGGGCGGTGATCGCAGCGGCCTGTGCGCCCGGTGCCCCGAGCCCGACGGGGCCCGGTGACGCCGTGCGGTTGACCGTGGTCAACGCCAACCCCGCCGTACGGCTGTGGACGCACTTCCTGCTGCAGAAGTGGACGGCCACGGTGGAGACGCGGGCCCAGGGCGCCGGTGCGGGTCAGCCCCTGCCGGTGCCCGTGGGGTCCACGGGGTTCACGGTCGACCTCGCGCCGGACACCGCCTGGCTGCGCCTGGTGATCGACGCGAGCGTCGACGTGGACCGCACGACCTACCCGCTGCTCCGCATCCAGCAGGAGTTCACGGTCACGCCAGACGGCAGGCTCGTACCGCTCGGCTGGCGCAAGGGTCCTGCGTACGACCCCCTCGGCCGCCCGAAGGGGATTCCGGCGCTCCACCCGCTGCTGGACGTCACCGGCTCCACCGTGGGGCTGAACGTGCGGTTCGTCGACATCACCGACCTCTACAACGCCCTGCACGGTCGCTCGGCCTGGGCGCAGGCCATGAACCTCCTGCGCGGCACCGACCGGACCATCCGGGCCCTGGCGAGCCTCGGCGGCCACCCGCTGGTCTGGTACGCGGTCCTGCCCGCCAGCACGTACCGCCTTCCCCGGATCAAGCCGGCCATCATGATCATGCCGGCCGACTACGGCGCGATCTACTACGAGAACAGCCTGACCGGGCTACGGTCCTCGCTGCACGGTGTCTCCGTCGTCACCCCGGACAACAACCTGCAGTCGGGGCTGGAGATCCTGGCGAGACTGCTGACCGAGCCGCTCACCGACGACCGGTACGAGAAGCTGCTCGGCCCCTATGTCGAACTGCGCAAGACATTCCGCGGCAACCCGGCCGCGCTGCCCGGCCCCCTGCACCACTTCAGGGGGGTGCTGTCCTATCTCCCCGGCAAGGATCCGGTACCTCAGTACTGGGACGTCCCCCTCGGCTTCGAGCGGGCCATCCACGACGAGAACCACGTGCTGCTGGTGCCGCTGATGAACGGCGGCGACGGCGGCGTCCTCCTGCGGCCCAAGCTCGACGAGCTGACGGCCAACGCCGTCAGAACCGTCTACACCCACGGCACGACACTGGACGCCGACAACCTCGCCGTCGACAAGCCGGTGGTGATGGCCTACAGCCAGTCGGGCGGCAACGCCTTCACCAGCGCCGGCAACAACCTCAAGGAGATCGGCGGCCTTGTGCTGTTCGAGGCCGTCTACACCAACGAATACCCGCGCGATGCGACGAACCACCAGCTGATGCTGGGCAAGGACGTCATTCCCAAGCTGCTCAAGGAGAACGTCAAGGTCGTCGTGATCGGTCGCTGGCGCGACCGCCCGCGCTCCTACCTGCCCGACGGCAAGCTCCTGCGGGGAATCACCGTCCTCCCCGATGCCGCCGACTACTACCTGCTGGACTATCCGCTGCCTCCCGACGGCAAGCTGGGCTCGGCGCACCCGGTCGTCGCGCTCCGCTACGCACGCCTGGTGGACGGCAAGCACGACAAGGCCCTGGACCTGATCCTCGGATCACAGGACCCCGCTCACCTCGACGACCCCACAGCGCAGAGTGAAGCGGCGGTCGAGGCGTCGATCGCCGCCTACCGGAAGGCGGGACTCGGCGACGAGTCCATCGTCCGCCGCGTGTTCTCGATGAAGTACCTGCCGGACCAGAGCGGCGCCTACTACCTGCACAACCTCATCCTGGCGGGCGGCCAGCACCTGGATGCGAAGACGAAGACGTACAGGGGCTTCATCCAGGAAGCACTGAGCCTGTTCGGACACTGAGGTCCTTCGGCGTGGCCCAGGCGGTGTTGCTGTCGACCCTTTGCCGGGCACAGCGGACACTCAGGCGACTGTTACGGTCAAAGTGTCGACAGATTAGGGCTGTTGATGGACCATCGGCGGTGCGTAGGGACACGCGACACACCATCCTCAGGAGCCGCCATGCGCGCTACCGCCCCGAACATCAGGAGACGAACCCTCCTCACCCTGCTCGGCCTCACCGCTGCGGGCACCCTCGTACGACCGCCCCGCGCCGCCGCCGCGACGGCGACCACGGCCACCGTCGCCGGCCAGGAGCTGGCCGCGATCGCCGCCAACCCGTCCTTCGTCTTCGCCACCGACCTCTCCGGAACGGCGGGCTCGGGCGAGTCCTCGCCCATCGACACCGCCTACTGGCTCGGCGTCTACGAGGTCACCAACGCCCAGTACCTGGACTTCGCCACCGACACCGGCCACGACACCCCCGACTACTGGGACGGCGACACCTACCCCGACGGCAAGGCCGACCACCCCGTGCTGGCGGTCTCCCTCGACTCCGCCACGGCCTACTGCGCCTGGCTCGACGCCCAGACGGACGCCGACGGCTGGACCTTCCGCCTGCCCACCGAAGCCGAATGGGAGAACGCCGCCTCGAGCCCCGACGCGCTCACCTATCCCTGGGGCGACGACTCCGGCACCGTCTACGACGCCCCCACCCTGACCAGCAACTACAACTACAACGCGGTCTGCGCGGCCTACGAACTCGCCGAGCACGGAGACGAGTCGGCCACCTACACCGCCACCGGATCCGACCTGTACGGGCAGAGCTTCCCGATCTCCGAGATCCTCTCCATCGGCAGCACCGGAACCGTCGCCGGCTGGAACGTCACCGCCAGTCGTACCGGCTTCATCTACACCGACGTCTACGACGCCCTGACCGCCACCGGCGGCTACACCACGCCCGTCGCCACCTACCCGGGCGGGGCGAGCACGGACGGCGTCGTCGACCTGTGCGGCAACTGCTGGGAGTGGACCACCTCGGTCATCACCGCCACCCATGGCGGGGAGATGGGCCAGCAGGTCAACGCCGTCCGCGGCGGCTCCTGGTACGCCAACCTCAACAGCTGCACCGCCGTCTACCGCGGAGAGGGCCGCGATTCGTCCGGCCGCTATTCGACCGTCGGCTTCCGCGTCGCCGCCACCGCCCAGGCGTCCGACTGATCCCGACACACCCGGTCCACCTGCGAGGCACCGGCCTTCGGATCCAGACTCTCGGTGGGCATACTGCCCGGCCCGTGCCGAGTGCCCACCGTGGTGGTGCCTCGGCGGGCGGCCAGAAAGGAGGGCTCAGCCATGCGGGCGACCCTGGACCCGGCAACTTCCACCGGCGCCAGTTCGCGCTTGATTCGTGAAGATCAGGCGTCGTGAAGTGACTCCGGAGGGCGGCTCGAACGGGGACCACCCAGGGCGCGGGATGCAGGCCGTGGTGCGGTGATGACGGCGGCGGCCGGATGACCGCACAATGCGCGGGTGGACAACAACGTCGTCATCCGTCCGGCCGTCTCCGGTGAACTGGACGTCGTCGCTGAACTCCGGTGGCAGTGGGTCCTGGAGAACCAGGATGCTCCCGTCACCGGGCGTGCGGAGTTCGTGCGGCACTTCGTCACGTGGGCGAGGGAGAACGCGTCGTCGCATCGCTGCATGGTCGTGGTGCGCGATGAGGTGATCGTCGGCATGGCCTGGCTGGCGGTCCTCCCGCGGGTGCCCAGCCCGCGCCACCTGCAACGGGTATCAGGCGATCTGCAGTGCGTGTATGTCGTTCCCGGCGAACGCGAGGGCGGCCTGGGCGGCCGGCTCATCGACGCGGTCCTGGATCGTGCTCGGGAGCTCGGGCTCGAACGCGTCACCGTGCACTCCAGCCCCCGTGCGATCTCTGCCTACTCCCGCCACGGTTTCGAATCATCGCCCCGCCTGCTTCACGCCCATGTCGCCCGCACCACCTCTTATCCGTGACAGCCGCCGAGGGGCCGTCGGTCGGTACCCTCGGCTCCGCGGGGATCACATGGTCCGCCCCCGCACTGCCCAACGTGTCCGCGAGGCTGTCACCCGGCGGAGAACCCGAGCCGGACTCCACGCGCGCGAGCACGAAAGGCTGCGGCAACGGGGCTTGCGGAACAGCTCGTCGGCTTCGGCGGCCCCGAGCTGCCGCGAGGTCCTGCCGTCGTACACCGTCCCCGATGCGATCATCCGATCAGGAACCTTGGTCTCGGGCGTCTGCGGTACCCGGCCCGGGAGGGCAGTCGGAGCGCCTCTGCCGTCCGTACGGCCTCTTCGTGATCGTGCTGCGGTGCCGTTCGTGCGTACGCCGGGCACGTCGTTTGCAGATCACGTCGTGCGGCACGGAGGCCAGTGGGATCGATGTGTGCGTTGTGGCTCTGCCGTGTCCGAAGCGGTGACTTCAGAGTCGTATCTCACGACCTTGGGGGCGGAGGGGGCGGATGCGGTTGACGCGCGCTCGTCGGATATCGGTCTCCGCCGCGGGTGCGTGTGCCTTGCGTACGTACACAAGCCGCTCCTTCATGGCGCCGCTCACGATCACGGTCCCCGCCTCCCGGCCGGGCGGCAACGGAAGACCCGGGAAGCCGCCCGCCACCTACAGTGACTACGTGGCATATCTGCATGAGCAGGCCGGGTACCACGCCAACTGGCGGGACGAGGAGACCGCGACCGTTGGTGGCCGGGCGGCGACACTGTTGACCGGTACCACGAATGAGCCGATGGATGGATCGTTCGGCTGTCCGACAGCCCGTGCGGACCCCGACAAGGACTGCTTCGGGCTCCAGCCGGATTACGCATTCCGGGTCGCGGTCGTCGATGCCCCCGGCAGGCCGCTGGTGGCATGGACCACGATCGACCTTACTCAGGTTCAGAACCCTTCGGCCGCCTTCACCAGGTTCGAAGACATGCTCAAAACCCTCAGATTCCGATGACTCGACCGGACCGATGACGGCCGCCAAGTCCCGACCATCGATCGGAAGGAGAACCGTGGAGCGTCGTGCGGCCGGCGTGCTGGACGACGCCGATGGTCGGTGTGTCCGACCGGCACAGTCAACGGCCGACTGCGACGGTCCGTCACCCGCGGTCGTGACGGAGCAGCATGGCGTGTGAGTGGTCGCGTCCTTCACGGGCACGCGCCGCACGCGCTGCCGGACGCCGAGGCGACCGGCGCGCGGTCGGTTGCCCCGTTCCCCGCCCTGGGCACGCTCCCTATGGCCGATGCCAGTTCCTTCCCGTCCGGCGGCGTCCGGTCGTCGCTCACGTCGGTCCTTGTGACGGCACCTTCCGTCGTCCCTCCATGGTGTGCCTGCGGCTCTCACCGCAGGCCGGAGACGATCCGGGGCGCGGCCCTGGCCTCGGAACACGTCGCGTTCAGTCGCGCGCGGGTGGTGTGTAGAAGTCGCCGACGGATGTCCAGACGCCGTTCTTGACGACGACGCGCTGCACGCTGCGGGTGCCCAGATGGTTGGTCGTGCTGAAGTTCATGACGGGCGACACCCCGGGATCCACCTTGGACGCCTTCTGATAGGCGGCGGTGATGGCCTGGGACGTGACGGGTCCCTTGATGGTCTTGGTGATCTGGGCGAACACCTTGGCGTTGCTCCAGCCCCACAGGGCGAGGAAGCCGGCGGTCTGTCCGGGCTCGTACTTGGCCATCGCGGTCCGGAACTCCTGGACGGCGGGGTCCTTGTCGGACGGCGGCTTCACCAGCTGGACCGCCTTGAGGCCTTCGGCGGCGTCCTTGGCGAGCGAGATCGTCGACTCGGCGGCGACGGGCGCGTACGCGTACGTGGGCAGGGAGAGCCCCTGGAGCTTCGCCTCCTTGAGGAAGGCGGCGGCTTCGGGGGAGGTGAGGATCAGGATCACGGCCTGGGGTTCGGCGGACTTCACCTTGCTGATCACGGGTGTGTAGTCGGTGGTCTGGTACTTGACCGGCAGCCGGTCGACCTCGACCGACGGGTTCACCTTCTTCGCGACGGGCTCGACCTGCTTGGCCACGTCCACGAACGCGGCCGGGTCGCTGTGCACGACGAGGATCTTCTTCGCACCGTCCTGCACCGCCCAGGCGGCGACCGCCGCGGCCTGGTCCTCGTAGAGGGTCTGCGTGCCGAACAGCCCCGGGCGCGGCGGCTTGTACCAGTTCTCGGCGCCCCCCACCTCGTTGAGGACGGGGACCTTGGACTGGTTCAGCACGAACGGGAAGGCCGCCTCCGCCTGCGAGGTGCCGTTCGCGTTGACGATGGCCACGACCTTGTCCTGGCCGACCAGTTCACGGGCGATCTGCACGGTCTGCTGCGGGTCGGCCGCGTTGTCCTTGACGGTCCACAGGACCTTGCGCCCGTTGATCCCTCCCTGCGCGTTGACCATCTTGAAGTACGCGTCGGCGCCCGCCTTCTCGGCCACGCCGTACGTGGCGGTGGCACCGGTGAGCGGGAGCCACGCCCCGATGTGGATCTCCGACGAGCTGCCGCCGGCGGCTCCGGAGGAGTTCTGGCCGGCACACGCGTTGGCGGTCAGCGCCACCACGGCCAGTGCTGCTGTCGCTCCCGCGGCACGGCGGAGCCTTCTTGTTGTCCGGTACACAATCCACCTCGTTCACAACGGGTTTCGACTTGACTCAGGAAGTGCGGGCGGTGGCCGCCGCGGTGGTGGCGGCTGCCGGGCCGCCGTTGAAGTAGGCCGCTTCGGCCAGGGCCTCGAACGCGGGGTCGCCCGGCCGCCCGTGGGCCGCGACGACGCCCTCGTGCAGTACGGCCACCTCGTGGCACACGGACATGGCCCGGCTCAGCAGCTGTTCGAGCAGGACGACCGTCAGGCCGTCGCGGGCCAGGCCGGCCAGCCGGTCGTACACCTCGTCGACCAGGGCCGGGGCCAGGCCGAGCGCCGGTTCGTCGACGATCAGGACGTCCGGGCCGACGATCAGGGCCCGGGCGATGGCGAGCATCTGCTGTTCCCCGCCGGACAGCGCGCCGGCCGGGGCGGACATGCGGTCGCGCAGCCGGGGCGGCAGCCACTGCACCGTCTCCTCCAGCCGCTCGCGCAGCGACGGACCGGTGATGCCCGCCGCGTACGCCGCGACTTCGAGGTTCTCGCGCAGGGACAGCGTCTTGAACAGGGCCCGGCCCTCGGGCGCCAGGCTGGTGCGCACGGTTCCGGTCGTCTCGCGGCCTCCGCGGGTCGGTGCGAGCGAGCCGTGCAGGATGCCGGCCAGCGTGCTCTTGCCCGCCCCGTTGGCCCCGGCGATGCCCAGCACGACGCCCTGGCGGACGTCGAGTTCGATGTCGCGCAGGGCGGTCACGCCGCCGTACGCGTGACCGACCCCGTGCAGCCGCACCATGCTCCGTTCGCCCGTGTGCTCGGGTGGCCGGGACCTGCCGCCGACGGTGCCCAGGTACGACGAGCGGACCTTGGGGTCCTGCAGCACGGCGTCCGGGGTGCCCTCGCCGATCGTGCGGCCGAAGTCGAAGGCGAGCACCCGGTGGGCGACGGAGAAGAGGTCGTCGAGGACGTGGTCGATGACCACCACGGCCGTGCCTTCGGAGTGCAGCCGCCGGATGTGCCCTGCCAGCAGGGCGCGTTCAGCCGTGTCGAGGCCACCGAACGGCTCGTCCAGGATCAGCAGCTTCGGTCGCTCGGCCAGGGCACGGGCCAGGTCGAGACGCTTGCGCAGCCCGAACGGCAGCTCGGCGGGGCGGCGGTCGGCCACGTCCGCCAGACCGACGGAACGCAGCAGCCGCGCGACCTCGGCCCGATGCCGGACGGTGATACGGCGGCGGGTGCACAGGACGTTCTCCGCGACGGTCAGTTCGGAGAAGACCTCCGCGTGCTGGAACGTGCGGCCGATGCCCAGCCGCCGCCGTGCGGTGGCCCTGGCCCCGAGGAGGGGGCGCCCGGCGAAGTCGGCGGTCCCGCTCACCCGGCCGTTGCCGATCAGTCCCGACAGAACGTTCAACAGGGTCGTCTTTCCGGCCCCGTTGGGACCGATGACGGCCAGGACCTCGTTCTGCCGGAGCGTCAGCGAGGCGTCTTCCAGGGCCTTGAGACCGCCGTACGAGACCGACACGTGCTCCAGGTGCAGCAGCACGGGGTCGCCGTCCGCGGCCTCGGACGCGGGCGCAACCGGTGCCAGGTCCTCCGGTGCTGGTGAGGGTGACGGGTCCTGGGAGTCCGGTCGGCGCGGCAGGCGGCGCAGGACGCGCAGGGCGGGCTTGGCGAGGAACGGTACGGCTCCACCGGGCAGGAAGAGGAGCACTCCGATCAGGACGATGCCCTGCACGACCGGCTGGGGCAGCCCGACGGCGGACGACAGCGAAGGGTTCCAGGTGAGATAGATCCCGCCGGCCACCGCGCCGACGATCGTGCCGACCCCGCCGAGCACACAGGCCGCGATCAGCGAGATACCGAAGGCGAGGGAGAAGGGTTCCGGGCTGACGAACCCGGTGAGCAGTCCGAGCAGCACGCCCGCGAAGCATGTGCACGCCCCGCTCACGGCGAACGACAGCGAGGACTGGGCCTCCGGCGCGATGCCGATCGTACGGGCGGCCAGCGGGTGCGACTTGGCGGCCACCAGTCGCATCCGCAGCCCCGAGGCGGCGGCCGGCACGGCCAGCGCGAGGACGACGGCGGCGGCCCCGACCGCGAGGTACTGGGCCCCGGTGCCACCGCCCAGGACGGTGCCCAGACCGAGCGCGCTGCGCAGCTGGACCACCGGCACTCCCTGGTCGCCGCCGGTGACACCGCTCCAGCGGTTGACCAGTTCCAGGGTCACCGTGGTGAAGGCGAGGGTCAGCAGGGCGATGTAGAGCATCGAGAACCGGGCACCCGCGTATCCCAGGAAGGCGCCCAGGGCGGCGCCGGTGGCGACGGCACCGAGGACCACCGCCTCCAGCGACCAGTCGTGACCGCTGCCGTACGCGGCGAAGTAGGCGCCGATGGCGAAGAACGCGGGGTGGCCCACCGACCAGATGCCGGACCAGCCGGCGAGCAGGCCGACCGACAGCACGACGATCGTGTACACGGCCGCGAGCCCCACCGAGTACATCTGGTACGCGGGGATCGCGCCGGCGGCCATGACCACCATGAGCAGCGCACCGGCCGCCGGGCCGAGGGCGGCCCTCGCCAGGAGGGAACGGTTGAAGACCATGGACGTGACTCCTCAGACCCGTTGGAAGGTGCGGGTGCCGAACATGCCCTGCGGACGGATCAGCAGGACCAGCACGGTGAACGAGAACACGAACGTGTCCCGGAAGCTGGCGGAGACGTAGTTCGCCGCCAGGTTGTCCAGGACGCCGATGGTCAGCCCGCCGATGACGGCGCCGTACATGCTGGTCAGACCGCCCAGGAAGATGCCGGCGAAGGCCCGGAACAGGGGCGCGACGAGCGCGGTGGGCACCAGGCCGGCGCGGGGCGCGTACAGACAGGCGGCGAGCGCGGCGAGGCCGAGGCCCAGGGCCCAGGAGATCCTGGCCAGGCGCTGCGCGCTCAGCCCGACCACGCGGGCGGTGTCGGCGGACTCGGCCACGGCGCGCATGGCGGAGCCGAGTGTGGTGCGGGCGAAGAGATAGCCGACCAGGGCCATGGCCCCGGCGGCGACGGCGATGGTCAGGAGGCTCTGCACCGGCACCGCGGCGCCGGACCAGCGCACGGACCCGTCGACCAGGTTGGGAAAGGCCCTGGGCTGGTCGCCCCAGATCGATCCGGCCGTGCTCTCGGCGACCAGGGACACGCCCATCGTCACGACGAGGGCGGAGAACAACTGCCCCTGGCCCAGCGGCCGAATCACCGTCTCCCGGACCAGCAGGCCCGCCGCCACGGTGATCGCGACGGCGGCGAGGACGCCCAGCAGCGTCGCCACACCGCGGTCGTGCAGTGAGACCGCCACGTACAGGCCCAGGGTCGCGAGCGAGGCCATCGCGAAGTTCACGACGTCCGTGGCCCGGTAGATGATGACCAGCCCGAGGCCCAGGAGACCGTATACGGCTCCACTGGCCACGCCGCTGACCAGGACGAGCAGGAACTGACTCACAGCCCCTCCTTCGGAAAAGAGCGTGTTCGCGCCAGGCGTGCGAGCTGCATGATCACCTCACGAACCGCAGAGTCAAAGTGAACTCAATTCAGTAAGCTAGGCATTCCGGTGCCGAGCGGGCAAGCCTCGTGCACGGGATTTGTGACGCGCGGTCGTGGCGGACGCCGGTGCCCGGCGGGCGACGGGGTTCAGCCGCCGACGGCCGGCGGTGTTCCGGTGAGCGCGGTCCGTGCCGCCGCCAGGCCGAACACCAGCGCGGGGGCGAGGCCGCCCGCGTACGCGCGCCGGTACAGCCCGCCCGCGTCGGCGCCGGCCGCGAGCAGACCCGGGACCGGGGTCCGTCCGTCGGATCCTGCGGACAGGACGTGTGCCCGGGCGTCGATCGGCAGGCCGCCGAAGGTGAACGTGATCGCCGGGGCCGCCTCGACGACGTAGAACGGTGGTTCGTCGAGGGGGTGGCGGTCCAGGAGCCGGCCGGGCGTCGTGGTGCCGCCCGCGCCGATGGCGGCGTTGAACTCCTCGATACGGTCCCTGATCGTGGCGCCGGGATAGCCCCACTCCTCGGGCATCGACGTGAAGTCGTCCAGGCTGTCCGCCACCGCCGCGCGGGCGCCGGCGCGATGGCACAGCTGGAACTTGTCCACGCCGGGGATGCCTTCCACGTACGAGGCGCTGATCCACTCGCGGTGCACGCGCGCGTCGGCGACCAGCAGGCCGCGGGCCTCCGGGCGTTCGAGCAGCGCCATGGTGGTCAGATGGTCCCCGGCCGTCTCGTCGACGAAG
Source organism: Streptomyces sp. NPDC090088 (assembly GCF_044747345.1). Lineage (NCBI taxonomy): Bacteria > Bacillati > Actinomycetota > Actinomycetes > Kitasatosporales > Streptomycetaceae > Streptomyces > Streptomyces sp. NPDC090088. The sequence goes on from NZ_JBIVDZ010000010.1 coordinate 452,348, forward strand.
CGCTCGCCCGTCGTGTCGAACAGCAGGGCGTGCTCGCTGTAGTAGAGGGCGAGGTCGACGAAGCGTGCCGGATCGGCGAGGGAGACGCCCGCCGGCATCAGGTGCCCGTAGAACCCCGCGTCCTTCGGGCCGAACGCCGCGCCCGCCGTACGCCCGAGTGCCAGACCGTCACCCCGGCTGTCCGGGTTGGCCCGCAACCCCATGTCCGCGGCGTGCGGGTGGACATGCTCCGCGCGCAGGTGCCGGTCGCCCTGGAAACCCCCGCTCGCCAGCAGGGTCCAGGTGGCGCCGAACCGGCGCGAGGAACCGTCCGGCAGCACACACTCCGCACCCTTGACCACGCCGTTCTCCGTGATCAGTGAGCGGGTCGAGGTACCCGTCAGCACCTCCTGGCCCCGGTCGCGGATCAGTCGCTCGCACGTGTCCAGGTAGTGGTTCGTGTCGACCTGGTGCCCCCGGCCGAAACCCAGTACGGGCACCGGCGGCCGGCACTCCACGCCGAGCGACCGGATCCAGGCCACCCCGTCGGCGAACCCGTCCACCAGGGCGGTGGCCAGCTCAGGGTCGCCGTCCGGATTGACCCGGCGCATCTCCTCGACGCTCGGGGTCGTCCAAACGAAACCGGCGAAGCGCGCGGAACCGCCGGTGCGTTCCGCCTTCTCCACCACGACCACGGTGCCGCCCTCGGAGGCCACCCTCGCGGCGGCCGACAGCCCGGCCATACCGCCGCCTATCACCAGCAGATCCACTGTCTCCGCACCCATAGCGGGTCCCACCGCCTTCACGTTGCCGAGTGTGGGGCACGACACTAATTGAACTCACTTCTGGAGTCGATAGGGGTGCGGGTGCGGGCTGCGACGAGATGGGTTTCGGCCGCGCCGGCCGAGGATCGGGACGTTGTCGGGCAGGGGCCGGGGTGCTGTCGGGCGGGGGCCGGGGCCTGTCAGTCGGGGACCAGGACCACGCGCCCCCGCACCTCGCCCGAGCGGAGTCGCGTGATCGCCCGCGCCGCGTCGGACAGGGCGAACCGCTCGACGCGCACCCTCAGCGAGCCCTGGAGCGCGAGGCCGACCACGGCCTCCAGCTCGGGCAGGGTCCCCCAGAAGGGCAACGAGATCCGCGTTCCGGGAGGCAGCGCGCCGGGCTTGCGGACCGTCAGCTCCCCGCCGCCGCTGCCCACCACGGCCAGCTCCCCGCCCGCCCGCAGCACGTCCACCGCCAGGCCCAGAGTGGAGGGGCCGCCGACGAAGTCGAGCACCGCCGCCGCCCCGGACCCGCCCGTCCGCTTCCGGAGCGCCGCCGCCGTGCCGGGGTGCAGCAGGGTGGTGAAGTGCGCACCGCACTCGGCGGCCAGGGCGAGGGCCTCCTCCCGTACATCCACGGCCAGCACCTGCGCGCTCGTCGTGGCGCGCAGAACCTGGACGGCCAGGTGCCCGAGCCCGCCGACGCCGAGGACGACCACGCTCGCACTCGCCTCATCGCGCAGGGCGGGCCGGACGGTGGCCACGGCGTGGTACGCGGTGAGCCCGGCGTCCGAAAGGGGCGCCGCCTGCACGGCGGCCAGGCCGTTCACCGGGACCAGCAGCCGACCGGACGGCACGAGCATCAGGTCGGCCATCCCGCCGTCGCGCCCGAGCCCCGCCCCCGTACCGGCATGCCCGGCATCCAGGAGCGCGCGCCGGTCGCAGTAGTTCTCCGCTCCGGCGGCGCAATGCGCGCAACTCCCGCAGCCCCAGGGGCCGTAGACGACCACGCGTTCGCCGACCGCCGGCCCTCCTGCTGCCGGACCGCGTTCCAGCACCCGGCCCGCGACCTCGTGTCCGAGGGCGAAGGGAAGGCGATAGGGGAGATCGTCTTCGCGCGCGTCGATCACGTGGAGGTCGGAACGGCAGAGGCCGGCCGCCTCCACCCGGATCAGGACCTCTTCGCCCGTGGGGACGGGCCGTGCCGTCTCGGTGAGGATCGGCGGGCCGCCCCAGCGGGTCAGTCGCAGTGCTCTCGTCCTGCCTGTTGACATACGCGTGACAGTAACAAAAATGAAGTCAGTTCAGTTACCCGGGATGGGGTGGTGACCGCGTATGGGTGGCGAGCACACGGGGCGCTTCGACGGGCGGATCGCGCTCGTCACCGGCGCGGGATCCGGCATCGGGGCGGCGGTCGCCCGGCGACTCGCCGCGCAAGGGGCGGAGGTCTTCGCGGCAGACGTCGACGGACCCGCGGCGCAATCCGTCGCGAAGGAACTGCCGGGCGCGCAGCCGCTGACCGTCGACGTGGCCGACCCGAGGCAGGTCGACGCCGCGTTCGGCGAGATCGTACGACGGCACGGCCGGCTCGACGTCCTGGTGCACGCGGCCGGGGTCGACGACCCCACGGCCAAGGAGTGGATCGCCGAGGCGCTGGTCGCGGACCGGCCGCCGGAGGTGACGGCCCGACTCGGCGACGAGGCCTGGCGGAACGTGATGCGCGTCAATCTGGACGGCACGTTCCACGTACTGCGCGCCGCCCTGCGGGCCATGGCGCCACGCCGATCCGGGGCCGTCGTCACCGTCGGCTCCTCCTCGGCCTTCGACACGCAGGCCGGATATCCGCACTACGCGGCCTCGAAGTCCGGCGCGCACGCGCTGAGCCAGTCCGTCGCCAAGGAGGCCATCGCCTTCGGTGTCCGCGTCAACACGGTGGCGCCGGGACCGACCGAGACCGGCATGGCGGCACGGACTCCCGCGGCACTTCGCCGAGGGTTCGCCGATCCACGCGTCCGTCCGTACGCGACGCCGGAGGAGATCGCCGATGTCGCCCTGTTTCTGGCGAGCGAGGAGGCGGCGAACCTGGTGGGGGCCGTGCTGCTCGCCAATGGCGGGCGGTTCACGGCGTGAGGGCCCGTCCGTCGCGGGCGGCCGCGAGTCGTTCGTGGCCGGCCTTCCTCGCGAGCCCGACCGCGCATCCCTGGGGCGGTGCGATGGAAGGAGAAAAGGATGTTCCGGCTCGATGCCGATCCCTCGCTTCTGGTGGAGACCGATGAGCAGCGCCAACTGCGGGCAGTTCTCCGGGACTTGCTCACCGAGACCTGTGCGATCGAGGAGGTCCGCAAGCAGGCGGAGAGTCCGCGCGGACACGACCGGGCGCTCTGGCACCGGCTCGCCGCCGAGATCGGCGTGCACGGACTGGCTTTGCCCGAGGAGTACGGCGGCGCCGGCGGCACCTTCACGGACCTCGCCGTGGCGCTGGAGGAGAGCGGCCGGGCGCTGTGCCCCGCCCCGCTGCTCAGCACGGTGGTCCTCGCTGGACATGCCGTGCTCGCCGGCGGCGACCGGCAGGCCTGCGCGCGCTGGCTGCCGGGCCTCGCCACCGGCGCGCTCACGGCGACGGTCGCCGGTTTCCTGCATCCGGCGGACGTGACCGCCGAGCGGGGCCCGGGCGGCTGGGTGCTGCGCGGCGAGGCCGATTTCGTGCCCGACGGAGAGGGTGCCGAGCTGCTGCTGGTCGCGGCACGCGCACCGGACGGGGAGCGGCTGTTCGCCTGCGAGCCGGACGGTGCGACCTGCGACCGTATCGCCCGCCCGGTCCTCGATCCCACACGCCGCCAGGCGCTCGTCCGTCTCCGGGGGCAGCCCGCCGAACCGGTGGGGGAGTCCGGACAGGCGGCGGAGATCGTCGACGCCGTCCTCGACGCCGGGCGGGTGGGGTTGGCGGCCGAGCACGTCGGCGGCACCGCGCATGCCCTGGACGCCCTGCTGGCGTACGTGTCCCAGCGGACCCAGTTCGGGCGGGCCATCGGCTCGTTCCAGGCGGTCAAGCACCGGCTGGCCGATCTGCTCGTCGAGGCCGAGGGCGCGCGGTCGGCCTCGGTGTATGCGAATGCCTGCCTCGCCGGGCGGGCGGTGTCGGGGACGAAGGACGTACCGGTGGCGGCGAGCGCCGCCGCGGTGGCCTGCACCGGCGCCTACCGGCTGGCCACCACGGAATACGTCCAGCTCCACGGCGGGATCGGCTTCACCTGGGAGCACCCAGCCCATCGCTACCTGCGCCGGGCGCGGGCCGACGAGGCGCTGTTCGGCACGGGCGACGACCACCGGCTGCGCCTGGCCGGTCTGCTCGGCCTCACCGGCCGTACCGGCTGATCGCACCGGCCGTACCGGCTGATCGCTCGGAGCGGTCGCCGCTCACCGGTCCATTGACAGGGGCAACCACTGCCCACAGAATCGAACTCAATTCAGTTCAGTTTGGAGGAGCTCATGGCAGTCGAGGACGAGATCCAGTTCGAGCGGGACGGTCACGTGGCGCGGGTCTGGCTGAACCGCCCGCACAAGAAGAACTGCGTGACCGTACCGATCCTCAACCGGCTGGACGAGATCATCACCGAGGTCGACGCGGACCCCGAACTGCGCGTCCTGGTACTGCGCGGCCGCGGCAACACCTTCTGCTCCGGGTTCGACCTGGACAGCCTCAAGGCCGACTTCGTCGGCAGGTCCAACGCCATCGACGTCGCCGTGCTGTCGGCCAAGGTCTGCGACCGGCTCTACTCGATGAGGACCCCGTCGATCGCCGTCCTCGAAGGCCATGTCACCGCGGGCGGCTTCGAGTTGATGATCTCCTGCGACTTCGCGATCGCCGCGGACGACGCGCTGATCGGGGACTTCCACATCCGCCGCGCGCTGTTCGGCGGCGCCGGCCCGATCTACCGGGTGCCGCGCATGATCGGTGTCCGCAAGACCAAGGAGCTGATGCTCACCGGCAAGCTGCTCACCGGCATCGAGGCGGCCGAGTTCGACCTCATCAACGCCTCGGCGCCCGCCGACAAGCTGGACGCCACGGTCGAGGAGTTCGCCGACCAGCTCATCGACAAGAGCCCGTTCACCATGTGGATCACCAAGATGACCATCGACCGCAGCCTCGACGCCGACATCCAGTCGCTGATGGTCATGGAGCACCTCGCGGTCGGCGTGATGCTCAACTCCGAGGACGCGGCGGAGGGCGTGTCGGCCTTCCTGGACAAGCGGGAACCGCAGTGGAAGGGCCGCTGAACGCCGGTGCGCGGACCGGGGGCCGGCTGCACGGCTCCCGGTGCGCGGACTGCGCGGTGGCCGTCTACCCCGCCGGCCCGGCGTGCCCGCGCTGCGGGGGCCCGGCCGAACCGGTCGTGCTCTCCGGCTCGGGCACGCTGTGGACCTGGACCGTGCAGCGGTACGCGCCCAAGTCGCCGCCGTACACGCCGCCCGCCGACGGATTCACGCCGTTCGCCGTCGGATACGTCGAACTGCCTGAGGGTGTACGGGTGTTGGCCGCCCTTGACATCCGGCCCGAGGAAGCCGAGATCGGCATGCCGCTCACCGTCACGGCGGGGGACGGGGTGCCGAGGGCCGCGGGAGCCGTCGTATGAGCGGAGCGGACGTGTTCGTCTGCGGCGTCGGGATCACCTCCTTCGCCCGTACGGAGGCGAGCGGCCGGGAGCTGGCCGTGCGGGCCGTACGGGCCGCTCTCGCCGACGCCGGTCTGCCGTGGTCGCGGGTACGGGCCGCCTACGGCGGCAGCGACGCCAGCGGCAACGCGGACACACTGGTCGCCGAACTGGGCCTGACGGGAGTGCCGTTCACCAACGTGCGCAACGGCTGCGCGACCGGCGGCAGCGCGCTGGTCGCGGCCACGAACGCGATCCGGTCCGGGGCGGCGGACGTGGCCCTCGCCGTCGGCTTCGACAAACACCCGCGCGGCGCCTTCGACCCACGGCCCGCCGACTGGGGGCTCGACGAGGCCTACGGTCGCGACGGACTGATGGTGACCACACAGTTCTTCGCCATGAAGATCCAGCGCTACATGCACGACCACGGCATCAGCGCCCACACCCTCGCGCTGGTCGCCGAGAAGGCGTACGCGAACGGCGTGCTCACCCCGCACGCCTGGCGCCGCAAGCCGCTCGACGCGGCGGAGATCCTGGCGTCCGGCATGGTCAACGACCCCCTGACCCGGTACATGTTCTGCTCGCCCGGCCAGGGCGCGGTCGCCCTGGTCCTGTGCGGTCGCGCCGCCGCCCGCGAACTCGACGCCACACCGATCGCGCTGCGGGCGGCCGTCGTACGGACCCGCCGGTTCGGTTCCTTCGAGGTGTTCAGCCCCTGGGCACCGCCCGGGACCCCGACGAGCGTGAGCGCGGACGCCGCACAACACGCCTTCGAGGAGGCCGGACTGGGGCCTGCCGACATCGACGTGTGCCAGCTCCAGGACACCGAGAGCGGCGCCGAGGTGATGCACCTGGCCGAGTGCGGATTCTGCGAGCACGGCGAACAGGAGTCGCTGATCCCCTTCGGGGCGACCCGTATCGACGGCTCGCTCCCCGTCAACACCGACGGCGGGTGCATCGCCAACGGCGAGCCCATCGGCGCCTCCGGCCTGCGCCAGATCCACGAGGTCGTCCAGCAGCTGCGGGGCCGGGCCGGCGAGCGGCAGGTGCCGAACGAGCCGACGACCGGCTTCACCCACGTCTACGGGGCGCCGGGCGTCAGCGCCTGCACCGTGCTGACCCGCTGAAAGGAGGACCATGGACGGCATACCCGGCCCGGACGAGTTCCGCGCCGAGGCCCGCAGCTGGCTCAAGGGCGTGGCACCGGCGCGCCCCGCACATGAGGAGTGGGGCAGCGGTGACGACTCGGTGGCCGTCTTCGAGAACTGGACGGAAGCCGAGGAACGCGCCCGGACGGATCGAACACGGGACTGGGAACGCACCCGCCACGACCAGGGCTGGGGCGCGCTCGCCTGGCCGCCGGAGTACGGGGGCCGCGAACTGCCCGCCCACTACGAGCAGTTGTACCGGTCCGAGGAGTCGGCCTTCGACGTGCCACGGCGCACCGAGATCTTCCCGGTCACCCAGCAGCTCGTCGCCCCCGCCGTCCGCGTCTGGGGCACCGAGGAGCAGCGGCGGCGCTGGCTGCGCCCCATGCTCCGCACCGACGAACTCGCCTGCCAGCTGTTCTCGGAGACCGAGGCCGGCTCGGACCTGGCCGCCGTCCGTACCCGCGCCGTGCGGGACGGCGACGGCTGGATCCTGAACGGCCACAAGATCTGGACCTCCGGCGCACGCGTCGCCACCTGGGGCGTCGCCGTCTGCCGCACCGACCCGGACGTGCCCGGACACGCGGGCATCACCGTGTTCCTGGTCCGCATGGACGCGCCGGGGGTCACCGTGCGGCCGATCCGGCAGATGACCGGCGGCTCCAGCTTCAACGAGGTCTACCTGGACGACGTGTTCGTCCCGGACACCGACCGGATCGGCCCGGTCGGCGAGGGCTGGCGGGTCACGCTGACCGTGCTGGCCGCCGAGCGCCTCGACTCCGGCGGACTCGGCCTGGACAACGCCGACCGCGCCCTCGACCTCGCCCGGCACCTGCCCCGCCCGCTCACCGGCGGCGAACGGCAGCAGGCGGCCGACCTGTTCGTCCGCACCCTCGTCCAGCGGCTCACCGGGCTGCGCGTGACGTCGGCGCTGGCGGCGGGCCGCGAACCGGGAGCCGAGGCCTCGGTCGGCAAGCTCCACGCCACCGCGACGATGCGCGCCACCACCGACCTCGTCCAGCAACTCCTCGGGCCGCGACTGGCCGCCGACACGGGGGAGTGGGGCACGTTCGCCTGGACCGAGCACCTGCTCGGCGCCCCCGGCTACCGCATCGCCGGCGGCAGCGACGAGATCCAGCGCAACATCCTCGCCGAGCGGGTGCTGGGCCTGCCCAAGGAACCGAAGGGAGCCGGACGTTGACCACCACGACCGAGGTGACCCGACTCGCGCGACGGGTCCGCGAGCGACTGACGGAGCGACACCCCGGCGCGACACCGGGGGACCTGCGCACCCTGCCCGGCGGCCACTCGGGCCTCACGTACTCCATCACGGCGGGACCGGTCTCGTACGTCGTGAAAGCCGTGCCACCGGGCCAACGCCCCGTCGGCCGCAACGACGTGCTGCGCCAGGCCCGCGTGCTGCGCGCGCTCGCCGGCTCACCCGTACCCGTGCCCGGGGTCATCGCCGTCGACGAGAACGAACCCGCCTGGTTCGCCATGGAGTTCGTCACCGGCGAGGCGATCGAGCCGGTCCTCGACGAGCACCGGCTCGATCCCGGACTGTGCCGGACGCGGATGCTGGCCCTGGCCGGCGTGCTGCGCGACCTGCACGACTGGAGAAGGACAGAGCCCGCCGAACCGCTGCACCCGGCAGGGGAATTGGACCGATGGAGCCGCACCATGCGCGCCGTGCCGTCCGAACTCCGCCCCGGAGCCGAGAACGTGCTGGAAGCCCTGGCGGCCCGCATCCCCGACAGCGTGCCACCCGCCCTCGTCCACGGCGACTTCCGCCTCGGCAACGTCCTGTGCCAGGGCGCACGACCGGCCGCCGTCGTCGACTGGGAGATCTGGGGATACGGCGACCCCCGCATCGATCTCGCCTGGTTCCTCCTCTTCACCGACCACCGCAACTTCCCCCGGCTGGGCCGCGCCGTCCCCGGCCTGCCCGACGAGGAAGAACTGCTCACCGCCTATCTCGACGGCCGTCCCGAACCACCCGCCCTCGACTGGTTCCGCGCCCTGGCCCGCACCAAGATGGCCGCGATCATGGGCCACAACCTGCGCCGGCACCGCGAGGGCAAGCACCACGACCCCGACCAGGAACGGCTGCCGCCGACCATCGCGGAGATGATCCGCACAGCCGGCCACATCCTCGCCCGACGGCCCTGAAGGAGCGCCACCATGGATTTCGGACTCTCCCCTCGGGCCGACGAACTCCGTTCGCGCATGGCCGCGTTCATGGAGGAGTACGTCCTGCCCGCCGAACCCGTCTACGATCGGCAGCTCGCCGAGGCGGGCGACCCACACGAACTGCCCCAGGTCATGCGTGAGTTGAAGGAGAAGGCGCGCGCCGAAGGCCTGTGGAACCTCTTTCTCGCACACGGCGGCCTGGGCGCGGGCCTCACCCATCTCGAATACGCGCCGCTCGCCGAGCTGGCCGGACGGTCGGTGATCGGGCCCGAGGTGTTCAACTGCTCCGCCCCCGACACCGGCAACATGGAACTGCTCGCCCTCTTCGGCACACCGGAGCAACAAGAGCGCTGGCTGCGGCCGTTGCTGGCCGCCGAGATCCGGTCCTGCTTCGCCATGACCGAGCCCGCGGTGGCCAGCTCCGACGCGCGCAACATCCGCACCCGGATCACCCGGGACGGCGACGAGTACGTCGTCAACGGACACAAGTGGTACACGTCAGGGATCCTCGACCCGGACTGCCGGCTGATCATCCTCATGGGAGTCACCGACCCCGACGCACCGACGTACCGGCAGCAGAGCATGCTGCTGATCCCCCGCGACACCCCCGGCATCACTGTCCTGCGCGATCTGCCGATGTTCGGCTACACCGACCGCTGCGGCCACGGCGACGTGCTCTTCGAGAACGTACGGGTGCCGGCGTCGGCGATGCTGGGCGGCGAGGGAGAGGGATTCGCACTAGCCCAGGGACGCCTGGGTCCCGGACGCATGCACTACGCCATGCGCGCGGTCGGATTCGCCGAACGGGCACTGGAGTTGATGTGCCGCCGGACTCTCACCCGCACCGCCTTCGGCGGCACGCTCGCCGAACAGGGCGTCGTGCGCGAATGGATCGCCCGCAGCCGCATCGAGATCGAGCAACTGCGGCTGCTGGTCCTCAAGGCGGCCTGGCTGATGGACACCTCGGGCAACGCCGCCGCCCGCACCGAGGTCGCCGCGATCAAGGTGGCCGCACTGGAGGTCGCCCACCGGGTGGTCGACAGGGCCGTCCAGGCACACGGCGCCGCGGGGGTCAGCGACGACACCGTACTGGCACGGCTGTACGCGATCACCCGGGCGCTGCGGATCGCCGACGGACCGGACGAGGTGCATCTACGGACGGTCGCACGGCGTGAACTGGCCAAGTACCCGGAGGAATCGGCGTGAACGGACAGCAACTCCAGGGGCAGGTCGCCCTGATCACCGGCGGCTCGCGGGGCATCGGCCTCGGCATCGCCCGGGCCTACCGGGAGGCGGGCGCCCATGTGGTCATCGCCGCCCGGAAGCCGGCCGGACTGGCCGCGGCGCGCGAGGAACTGCTGCGGGTCAAGGGGGACGGCGAGGTCCGTGAAGTCGTCGCCAACGCGGGGGAGCCCGAGGACGCCGAGCGCTGCGTCGAGGAGACCGTGTCCCGCCTCGGCGCGCTCGACATCCTGGTCAACAACGCGGCCACCAACCCCTACATGGGCGACCTCCTCGACCTCGACCTGCCGCGCGCCGAGAAGACCGTCCGGGTCAACCAGTACGGCATGGTCGCCTGGACCCGATGCGCCTGGCGGGCGTGGATGAGCGAGCACGGGGGAGCGGTCGTCAACATCGCCTCCGTCGGGGGACTGGTCGTCGACCCCCACATCGGCTGGTACAACGCCACCAAGGCGGCCATGCTGCACATGACCCGGCAACTCGCCTACGAACTCGGACCGAAGGCGCGGGTGAACGCGATCGCACCCGGCCTGATCAAGACCGAACTGGCCCGGGCGGTCTGGGAACCGAGGGAGCCTATCCTCACGGCCAGGCTGCCGCTTCGCAGACTCGGGACGGTGGAGGACGTGGCCCACGCGGCCCTCTTCCTGGCCTCCGGGGCCTCCTCCTGGATGACGGGACAGACGCTGGTCCTGGACGGTGGGGCGACCGTGCTGCCGATCGGGGTGGAGGAGTGAGCCCCGCCCCCCATCCGGTGGCGGAGCTGTTCTCGCTGCACGGGCGGACCGCCGTGGTCACCGGGGCGTCGTCCGGCCTCGGGGCCCGGTTCGCCACCGTCCTGGCGTCGGCCGGCGCGACCGTCTACGCCGCCGCCCGTCGCCTGGAGAAGCTGAAGCGGATCGCCGACGAGGACCCGCGTATCCATCCCGTCGGCTGCGACGTCTCACAGGAGGCGGACCGCGTGCGGCTGATGGAGACGGCACTGGACGAGAGCGGACGTATCGACGTCCTCGTCAACAACGCGGGCGCGCCCGGTGCCGTACACGCCGCGGACGAGAGCGCCGACGACTTCGCGGACGTCCTGGCCGTGAACCTCGTGGCCCCCTTCCACCTCGCACGGCTGCTGACCGAGGTCCCGCCTTCCGGTTCCGGTCGTTCGCGTTCGGTCGTGAACGTCTCGTCCGTCCTGGGGCTGGTCTCCGGCGCCCCGCTGGGCGGTGCGGCCTACGCCGCGTCCAAGGCCGGGCTCGTCGGGCTGACCCGGGAACTGGCCGGACAGTGGGGCGCGACGGGGGTGCGGGTCAACGCGCTCGCGCCCGGGTGGTTCCGCTCGGAGATGACCGAAGGGCTGTTCGCCGACGAGCGGTCCCGCCGCTGGGTCGAGCGCGGCACCATGCTGGGGCGCGGCGGTGAGCAGGGGGAACTGGACGGGGCACTGCTCTATCTGGCGTCGGACGCGTCGTCGTACTGCACCGGGCACGTCCTGACCGTGGACGGCGGGTGGACGGCGCGATGAGGGCTGACGATGCGATGCGGGTTTCGGTCGAGGTGGTGGGTGACGGGCTGGCGCGGGTGGAGATGTGTCGTGGGGCAGGCAATGCGATCGACCTGGCGATGGCACGCGGGCTGCTCGACGCCGCGCGGGAGTGCGAGAAGGCGCGGGCGCGGGCGGTGCTGCTCACCGGGCGGGGACGGTCCTTCTGCGTCGGCGGTGATCTGAAGGAGTTCGCCGCGCTGCCCGGAGAACGCCTCGCGGCGCACCTCACGGACGTCACCGACGCGCTCCACGGGGCACTGCGGATCCTCGCCGGGCTGGACGCCCCGCTGGTGGTCGCCGTGCAGGGGGCCGTCGCGGGCGCCGGGCTGGGGCTCATGGCGGCGGCGGACGTGAGTCTCGCGGCGGCCGACGCCGGCTTCACGGCCGCGTACACCGCGATCGGGTACACGCCGGACGCCGGGGTCAGCTGGTCGCTGCCCCGGCTCGTCGGACCGCAGCGGGCCGCGGACCTGCTGCTGACCAATCGCCGTGTCACGGCTGCCGAGGCGGTGCAGATGGGTCTGGTGAGCCGGGTCGTCTCGTCGGAGCGGCTGATGGCGGAAGCGGTGCGGACGGCGGGCGACCTGGCGCACGGTTCCACGGTCGCGTACGGGGCGACGCGACGGCTGGTCCGAGGGGCGTTCTCCATCGGGCTGGCCGAACACCTCGACGCGGAGGCGCGTCAGCTGGCCGCCGCCGCGGTGTCCTCGGAGGGCCGGGAAGGAGTGGCGGCGTTCCTCGCCGGGCGCCGCCCCGACTTCTCCCGGCACGAGGCCGCGCCGCCCGAGCCACCGCGTCCCGGGCCCGAGCGACCCGGCGCGGTCCGGCGGGACGGTGCGTGACGGATCCGCCCGGACCTCGATTCGTACCCGACTTGAACTTGGGTCTAGTCTCGGACGACCGGACGGTGATCGGTACGGTCCGTCAAGGAGAGGGAGAGACGATGGCGAGGGCACGGATCGTGGATCCGGAGGAGGGGCCCAGGTCGAAGCGCGGGGCGATCCTCGTGGCCGCCGTGGAGCGGTTCGGGGAGGACGGCTACGAGAACACCAAGTGGTCGGAGGTCGCGGACCGGGTGGGCATCGGGCAGACGGCCCTCTACCACTACTTCGAGTCCAAGGCCCACTGCCTGCTCACCATCATGCGTCTGGAGCTCCAGCGCTCGCACGACCAGTTCGTCGAGGCCACGGGCGAGGAGACGGACCCCGTGGAGGAGCTGCGCGCCGCCGTCCGGGCGGCGTTCGCGGTGAGCGAGCAGGAGATCCGGCAGATGCGCATCCTGCAGGCCAACATGTCGCTGCTCGCCAACCCCCGCAAGTCCAAGCGCGAGGAGACCGAGCGGGTCGCGGCCCGCCAGCTGGTGCAGATGGTCGAGCGGGACTGGACGAGCCTGCTCATGCGCGGCATGTCGAAGGGCGCCTTCCCGGTCCGGGACGCCCACACCCTCGGACTCGCGGTCCTCGGGATGATCGTCAGCGTCTGGCGGTGGTACCGCCCGACAGGCGCGATCCCGCTGTCGGAGATCAGCGAGATGATCGAAGGGTGTGTGGTGCGGATGGTCGCGGAGTAGCCCCGCGCCACAAGGTCACGTCCTGCCCATTGTCGGCGGCAGGGCAGCGGCCTTACAGTCAAACTGAACTGAACTCAGGTTGCTTCATGTGGTTCACGCCTGTCGGCTCATGGCGCTGAGAGAGAGCGATCAGCAATGGTGCTTCGCGAATACATGGCCAGAATGGACGGCCAGGACCCGGAAAAGGCCCTCGAACTCCTGGAACCCGGCTTCCGGTTCCTCATCTCCCTCCCGGGCGGGCAGCGCACGGGTACCTCCCGCGAGGACTTCGCGGGCTACATCGCCGGGCGGAACGCGGTGGACCGCAGGCACGAGATCGTGCGGTACGCGGTCGACGGCGACGTCGAGACGGCGTACGGCTTCGTCGTCGACGAGGGCGTGACGACGGGGGCGTTCCTGTCCGCCGTACAGGTGTCGGCCGGCGGACTGATGGCGAGCTACCAGTCCTTCTTCACGCCCGACTTCGACCTCGTGGACCGGCCGTGAGCGCCCCGTCCACGTCCGCCGCCCCGTTCCTGACCACTTGGTTCGGGATCCTGGACAGCGACGACGCCGACCGCATCCTCGACCTGATCAGCGACGACTTCTCCTTCTCCATCCTGTTCTCCACCGGAGGCGACACCGGCACCGACTTCCACGGCGGCCGGGCCGCGCTGGAGGGGTACCTCGCCCAGCGCACGGTGGGCGTCCGCACCCACCACCTGCTCACCGCGTCCACCGTCGGCCTCGACGAGCTGTACCTCGGCGAGGTGCGCAGGTCCGGTGCACCCGAGGCGACGTTCGTGGCCTCCGCCCGGCTGGACGACCAGGGCCGGGTACGACGGCTGCTGATCGGGCGCTCGCCCGCGGTCCTGTTCACCTGAAATGGCGCGATGCCCGAGGAGGGGCACCATGTACAACCTCGTCCTGCTGGCCGCCCGGCCGCCCGAGTGGACCCACGAACGGTTCATCGCATGGTGGCGCGGTGAACACGCCGAACTCACCCGGCACCTGCCCGGCCTCAGATCCTGGCGGCACACCGACATCGACACGGCCCTCGAACCACGCTCCGAGGGATGGGACGGTGTGTCCGTCCTGGGCTTCGACAGCGCCGAGGACCTGCGCGAGGCCCTGCGGAGCCCGGAGTGGGCGGCGGCCGTCGCCCAGGTCGGCGACATGCGCGGACGCCGGATCGCCGTCATGGGCGGCGAGATGGAGATGTACGGCGGCTGAGCGCGCCGGCGCGGCCCACCGCCTTCCCTGAACTGAATGAATCCCTTCGCAACGAGGCGAGGAAGTGGATGCGACAGACAGTGCGGGAGTTCCACGAACGGGCCGAACAGGCCGACTTCACCGCGGTCGTCGACGATCACGGACGCCACGGCGCGCGCGATCTCCTGCGCCGGGCGGCGGAGCTGGCCGAGGCGATGAGCCCGGACGGTACCTCCGGGACCACCCCGAACGGCACACAGGGCGGCACCGTCCTCCTCCAGGCCGACAACTCGTGGCGCACCGTCGCGGCGACCCTCGCCGTCGGCCGGGCGGGCGGTGTTCTGGCCCTGGTCAACCGGCACACGACCCGGGCCGAGTTCACCGCCGCCGTCGAGGACATCAGGCCGGACGTCCTGATCGCCGAACCGTCCGCGGTCGAGGAGTGGCACGCGGACCGGGCCCTGCCGGACACACGGTCGGCCGAGGCCCTCGACGGCTGGGCGGTCCGCGCCGGCCGAGGGCCCCGCGATGTCTCCCGCTGGTCCGGAGGCACCGTCATCGGCCTCACCTCCGGCTCCACCGGCCGGCCCAAGGGCGTCGTACAGTCCGAGAGCGCCCTGCGGTACGCGTGCTCGTGCACGATCGACGTCAACGGCCTGCACGCCGGGGACGCCGTGGCCGCCGTCGTGCCGCTCTCCTCGACCGCCGCCTACTGCTTCGGTGTCTGTCTCGCGCTCATGCTGGGTGGACCGCTCGTCCTGTCCGGCCGCTGGGACCGCGAGGAAGCGCTCTCCCGCATGGCTGAATACGACGTCCGGTGGACCATGTGCGTGCCGACCATGGCCCTCCAGATGGGCTCGGCTGCCGCCGGCTCGCGGATCCTCGACGGAGTCCGCTCGATCACCGTCGGCGGCGGGCCGATGGACCAGGGCGCGCTCGCCCGCGCCGAGCGCTCGCTGGGCACGAGAATCCTGCGCGTCTTCGGCATGTCCGAGTGCCTCGGGCACACCTCGCCCCGGCCCGACGACCCCGAGGAGATCCGCCTCGGCCGGGACGGACGGCCGTTCCCCGGCACCGACCTCAGGGC
The DNA here is from genome assembly GCF_044747345.1 of Streptomyces sp. NPDC090088. Taxonomy (NCBI): domain Bacteria; kingdom Bacillati; phylum Actinomycetota; class Actinomycetes; order Kitasatosporales; family Streptomycetaceae; genus Streptomyces; species Streptomyces sp. NPDC090088. Next base: position 467,708 of record NZ_JBIVDZ010000010.1, read on the forward strand.
CGTCGCCGCGGACGGCAGGATCCTGGGGCCCGGGGAGACCGGGCAGGCCCAGGTCCGCGGCCCCTCCCTCTTCCTCGGCTACGCCCGCGACGGCAAGGTCGAGCCGCCGGCCCTCACCCCGGACGGCTACTTCCCGACCGGAGACCTGCTGGTGACCGGTGCGGACGGCACGGTGACCGTCATGGGCCGGGAGAAGGACGTGATCATCCGCGGCGGACGCAACCTCGACATCACCGAGATCGAACGTGCCGTGGCCGCACACCCCGCCGTGGCCCGCGCCTGCGTCGCCCCCGTACCCGACCCGCTCCTCGGCGAACGCGCCGCCGTGCTCGTCGTGGTCGAGGACGGCAGCGGTGAACTCGGCCTCGACGAGATCACCGCCCACCTCGCCCGCACCGGCCTCTCCAAGGCCAAATGGCCCGAATTCGCTTTCACGGTCAGCGAGTTGCCGCAGACGACCGTCGGCAAGCTCGACCGTTCGGGAGCCCGCAGGCTCGCCCACGACCTGCACACCGGGCTCGCCGCACACCCCGGACAACACCGGCAAGGAGATGCATGACCACCCCCACGACCCGCACCCCCCGCTTCGACCGCGGCCGTTGGGCGCAGGGCGGACCCGAGACCGTACACCCCGGCGTCCACCGCGTTCCCCTCCCGCTGCCGGAGGACGGACTGCGGGCCGTCAACGTCTACGCGCTCGAAGGACTCACGGACGACGGACTGGTGCTGATCGACGGAGGCTGGTCGATCCCGGAGTCGCGCAAGGCCCTTGAGGACGCCCTGGCCGAACTCGGCCACGACCTGGGCGAGATCAGCCATATCCTCGTCACGCACATCCACCGTGACCACTACACCCAGGCCGTCGAACTCCGCAGGCTGCTGGGCTCCCGGGTCTACCTCGGCGCCCGCGAGCGGCGCGGCCTGGAGCTGCTGGGGGAGTTGCGCACGGACGAACCGGTCAGTTCGCTCGCCACACTGCGCCGGGCCGGCGCCCACGATCTCGTCGAGCGCCTCACCGCCATGTACCGCGGGGACTTCGACGCCACCGTGTGGGAGGCACCGGACCGCTGGCTGCGGGCGGAGGAACTCCGCTTCGGGGACGCGAGGTTGACGGTGATCCCCACCCCCGGCCACACCCAGGGGCACGTCGTCTACCTCGACCGGGCGCGCGGACTGCTGTTCTCCGGGGACCACGTCCTGCCGCACATCACCCCGTCCATCGGCTTCGAACTCGGCGGCCCTGCACTGCCGTTGGGCGACTACCTCGACTCCCTGCACCTGATGACGACGCTCGCCGACGCGCGGCTGCTGCCCGCCCACGGCCCGGTCGGCGACAGTGTGCACGCACGGGTCGGGGAGCTGCTGACCCACCACGACGACCGGCTCGGCGAGACCCTGGCCGCCCTCGGCGACCGTACGCGCACCGCGCACGAGGTGGCGGGGGAACTGGGGTGGACCCGGCGCAAGGTCGCCTTCGCGGAGCTGGGCGCCTTCGACCAGATGCTCGCCGTCAACGAGACGGCCGCGCACCTGGACGTGCTCGTGGCCCGCGGGCAGGCCCGGTGCACGGAGGCCGGCGGAGTCAACCGGTACGCGGCCGCCGGTGCCTGAGGCCGTCGAGCGGGCGGCTCAACGCGCCGTCCAGCCTCCGTCGACGTAGAGCTCCGAGCCGGTCATGAAGCTCGCGTCGTCGGAGGCGAGGAACGCGACGGCGGCCGCCACCTCCTCGGGCGTACCGAGCCGGCCGAGCGGTGTCCCCTCGACCATCGCCGTCAACCGGGGTGTCCCGCGCCACAGTTCCCGTGAACGCGGCGTCTCTATGAACCCCGGGTGCAGGGAGTTCACCCGGACGCCGCGCTCGGCCCAGTGCAGCGCGGCGTTCTTCGTCATCAGCCGTACGGCACCCTTCGCCGCGTGGTACGAGAACTGGGCGCCGAAGCCGCCGACCGTGCCGAAGATCGACGCGACGTTGACGATCGAGCCGCCACCGGCACGTTCGATCGACGGGCCGACGTGCTTCATGCCGAGCCAGACCCCCGTCTGCGTCACGCCCAGGACCCGGTCCCAGGAATCCATGGTCTCGCTCTCCACCGTGTGCATCGTGGCGATGCCGGCATTGTTGACCAGCACGGACACCTCGCCCAGCACACTGGTCGCCTGGGCCACCGCATCGCGCCACGCCGACTCGTCCGAGACGTCGAGGGCCAGCCCCAGCGCCCCGCCCCCGACCTCGTCGGCCAACTTCTCGCAGCCGTCGACATCGAGGTCGGTCACCACGACCGTCGCGCCCTCGGCCGCGAGCCGTCGCACGACGGCCTCGCCGATGCCTCCCGTCGCACCCGTCACCAGCGCCGTCTTCCCGGTCAGTCTCGCCTGCATGGGCCCCTCGATCCTCTCGGTGTTCCTCGGTCCGTCCGACGGTCGTCAGTCCCGTACGCCGAGCCAGGCGAGGGCGCCACCATCGATGACATACGACGACCCCGTGATGAACGCGGCGTCGTCGGAGGCCAGGAAGCACGCCAGCCTCGCGACCTCCTCCGGCCGTCCGAGCCGCTCCACCAGCTGCGGTGAGGTCAGTTCGTGCTCCATGGCGTCACGGTCCGGCGCGGCGGAGAGGTATTCCTGGGTCAGCCGGGTGTCGATGACCCCGGGGCAGAAGCAGTTGCAGCGCACCGGGGCCAGGTCGACGGCGGTGACCTTGGTCAGATGGATCACGCCGGCCTTCGTCACGCCGTAGGCGGGGGCGTTGGGAAACCCGGTGAGACCGGAGACGGACGCCGTGTTGACGATGGCAGGCCCGCGCGAGGAGCGACGCAGATACGGCGCGGCGAATTTGGTCGTCAGCCAAACCGCCTTCAGGTTGACCTCATAGACCGCATCCCATACCTCTTCCGGGAGCGAGTCGACGCCGCGTTCCGGCGCGGCCGTGAACGCCGTCTCGATCACCCCCGCGTTGTTGACGAGGACATCGAGACCCCCGAAACATCGCGCCGCGTGCGCCACCATGTCCGCGATGTCGTCCCGGACGCGCAGATCGCAGACGACCGCCTCGGCGCGCGCTCCGGCCGCCCGCACCAGCTCCGTGGCCTCGCAGGCCGTCTTCTCGTCCCGGTCGGCGACGACCACCGCGGACGCGCCCTGCCGGGCCATCTCCACGGCGATCGCCCGCCCGATCCCCTGCCCCGCACCGGTGACGAGCACGGTCTTGCCGTCCAACGAACCCACCACGAGTCTGCTCCCGAATCCCCGCCCCGCTACCATTACCTGAACTGAACTTACTTCACTTTGGCGAGTCTAGGTGGGAGGCCGGTACGCCACAAGGCTCGGGGCGGTCCCGCTTGCGGCGATCAGTGCGAGACCTGACACCGCCTCAGAACTGGAACCGCACGGACGGACGGGCCGTGGGCTTCGGACGGCAGATCCGGGGAGGGGGGTACTCGCCCGACCAGCCGGGCCGGCCATCGACACAGGGCGGGAGAGCGCGCGGGACTGCGTCGCGGCGAAGCTGAGATGCGCGGTGCCGTCGCCGCCGGCGACGTACACCACGGTCTCGCCGTCCAGCGCCGTCGCGTCCGGCCCACGCCGACGGAGACCAGGGTGTGTGCTGAGCTCTTGGCGCACGTCCAGGCGGCGCGGCCGGACACCGGCCTGCCCGGATCCTGTGTCGTGTGGTCTGACGCCGCGGCCGCCCACCGTACGCAACGGATCTCACCGGACCCGGCGGTGGCGCCGGTACGGCCGAAGGATCCGAACCGCTACCGGGAATCAGGCCGCGACGAGCTCCTGCTCGCGATCCGGCGTCTTGACCTTGGGCTTCTTGTTCGGCAGCGAGAGCCGGACGACCTTGCGCCACGCGGAGAACACCTGCTTGGGCAGCGGCCCGGTGACGTACTCCAGCTCGTACTTCTCGAACAGCGCGCGCACCTTCACGGCGACCTCGGCGTACCGGTTGCTCGGCAGGTCCGGGAACAGGTGGTGCTCGATCTGGTGCGACAGGTTGCCGGTCATGAAGTGCATGGCCCTGCTGCCGCTGATGTTCGCCGAGCCCATCATCTGGCGCAGGTACCACTGGCCACGCGTCTCGCCCTTGATCGACCGGCGCTCGAAGACCTGAACGCCCTCGGGGAAGTGCCCGCACATGATCACCGAGTGGGACCAGAGGTTGCGGACCAGGTTCGCGGTGAACGTGGCGGCGAGCGTGGGGAGGAAGGAGGGGCCCGACAGCAGCGGGTGGATCACGTAGTCCTTGAGGACCTGCTTGCGGATCTTGCGGCCCACGGCCCTGGCCCGCGCGCGGAACTCCGGGTTCTTGCGGCGGCGCTTGTGCAGGTTCTTGCCGAGTTCCAGGTCGTAGGCCGCGATGCCGTACTCGAAGAAGCAGGCGTTGATGAAGTTCCACAGCGGCTGGCCGAGGTGGAACGGGTGCCACCGCTGGTCCTCGTCGACGCGCATGATGCCGTAGCCGAGGTCGTTGTCCTTGCCGATCACGTTGGTGTACGTGTGGTGCAGCTCGTTGTGGGAGTGCTTCCACTGCTCGGCCGGCGAGACGTGGTCCCACTCCCAGGTGGTGGAGTGGATCTTCGGGTCCCGCATCCAGTCCCACTGGCCGTGCAGGATGTTGTGGCCGATCTCCATGTTGTCCATGATCTTCGCCACAGACAGCCCGGCGGTGCCGATCAGCCATGCGGGCGGGAAGATCGAGAACAACAGGACAGCCCGGCTGGCCAGCTCCAGCTTGCGCTGCGCGCCGATGACCTTGCGGATGTAGGCGGCGTCCTTCTCGCCGCGGCCGGCGATCACCTCGTCGCGGATCGCGTCCAGCTCGCGGCCGAGCTCCTCGATCTGCTCCGCGGTCAGGTGGGCGGTGGGGTCGATGGCGGTCAAGGTGTTCCTACCGTTCGATGTCGCAGGGGCCCGCGGCGGCGGACACGCAGGTCTGGATGAGGACGCCCGGCTCGGCCTCGGTGATGTCGCCGGTGCGCAGGTCGCGGACGGCGCCCGCCTTGAGCGGCGTGACGCAGCCGAAGCAGATGCCCATGCGGCACCCGGAGGGCATGAGCACACCGGCCTCCTCGCCGATGTCCAGCAACGGCGTGGCGCCGTCCGCGTCGACGGTCTTGCCGGTGGCGCTGAACGTCACCTCGCCGCCGTCGCCGGTGACGACGATGCCGGGACGGAAGCGTTCGGTGTGCAGGCGCTCCTGGACGCCGTGCTCGGTCCAGTGCTCCTCGGCGGCGTCGAGCAGGCCCGCGGGCCCGCAAGCCCAGGTCTCGCGCTCCGCCCAGTCAGGCACGAGTTCGCCGAGACGGGCGATGTCGAGCATGCCGTCCGTGGCGGTGTGGACCTCGGTGAGCCGCAGCTTCTTCTCCGCGACCAGGTCGTGCAGTTCGTTGCGGAAGATCACGTCGTGCGGCTGCGGCGCGCAGTGGACCATGACGACGTCGTCGAACTCGGTGTCGCGCAGCATGCCCATCACGGGCGTGATGCCGCTGCCGGCCGTCAGGTAGAGCACCTTGGCGGGCTTGGCCTGCGGCAGCACGAAGTCACCGGTCGCCTGGTCGAGTTGGATCAGCGTGCCCGGTGCCGCCCGACGGACCAGGTGGTTGCTGACCTTGCCGTCCGGGATCGCCTTCACGGTGATCGTGACGCGGCCGTCCTGGCGGTTCGTCGGCGAGGTGATGGAGTAGGCACGCCACAGGCGCACCCCGTCGACGTCGACCCCGATCCGCACGTACTGACCGGCGGTGTGGCCGCGCCAGCCCCGCCCCGGTCTGATCACGATGGTCGCGGCGTCACCCGTCTCGGGGTGCACGGCCTCGATGCGCCCCCGCAGGTCGGCGCCCGCACGCAGCGGGCTGACCAGGTCGAGGTAGTCCGACGGCAGCAGCGGCGTCGTGACCATCTCCAGCAGTTTCCACGCCTTGCTGCGGAGGGCTGTACTCGTCATGGTTCCAGCTTGCTGTGCCTCAGGGCGTAAGGTCCTGACCGCAGGACGTAAATCTGAACGGTAGAATTGTTCGCAGGGAATAAAACGTGAACCATGTGATCCGGAGGGCCAGCGAACTGGCCCTGGACGAGACGACGGTCACCGTGCTTCGGGCCGGGCTGAAGGCCACCGCCGACGAGGTCGTCCAGGCGATCATCGACGAGGTCCCTCCCTACGCCAACGCCCTTACGGGCCACATGGGCGCCACCATCCGCCGAGCCGTCCGCACCGCCCTGGGGCACTACCTGGACCTCGCGAGCGGGAACGCCACAGGCGGCGACGGCGGAGACGCGGCCTACGAGCTCGGCCGCGGCGAGGTGCGCGACGGCCGTTCGATGGACGCCCTGCTCAGCGCCTACCGCGTAGGCGCCCGCGTGGCCTGGCGGTGCCTGGCGGCGGGTGCCGTACCCGCCGGTCTGCCCGCCGCCGAGGTCGCCAAGTTCGCCGAGCTGACCTTCGCGTACATCGACGAGCTCTCCGCCGCGAGCGCCGCGGGCCACGCCGACGAACTGGCCGCCCGGGGCAGGGATCACGAGCGTCACCTGGAGCAGCTGGCCCGCGACCTCCTCGCCGGCGCGAGCCCGGACGTGCTGCTGGCCTCTGCTCAACGGGCCGGGTGGCAGCCTCCGGTTTCGCTGACCGCGGTCCTGCTGCCCGCCGCCCAGGCCCGGCCTGCCTACCGCGCGTTCGACCCGAGCACTCTCGTCCTCGACGATCTGCCGGACGCCACCGGTGTGCTGCTCGTCCCCGATGCCGACCGGTCACATCTCTTGCGGCAGCTGACCGACCGCACCGCCGTGGTCGGCCCGGCCCGGCCATGGACTCGTGCGTCCGCCTCGTACGCACGAGCCGTACGCGCGCGCTCCCTCTCCTCCGACGTGCGCGACACCGAGGACCACCTGCCCGAGCTGGTGCTGAGCGCCGACGTGGACGCGTTCGCGGACCTGCGTGCCCGAGCCCTCGCACCGTTGCGGACCCTGCCTGTGACGACCGCACGGCGGCTGGAGGAGACGTTGCGGGCGTGGCTACTGCACCAGGGCCGGCGGGACGAGGTGGCGGCCGCGCTGTTCGTCCATCCCCAGACGGTCCGCTACCGGATGTCGCAGCTGCGGGAACTCTTTCCGGATCTCGCATCGCCACACCGGGTCCTCGAACTGACGCTGGCGGTCGGTCTTCGGGTCGGCTGACGCGTACTTCGACCGCCCACGACCGGCGTCTGCGAGCGGTCCAGGAATCGTGCCCCGTTCTCGGTGCCGTCAGCGCCGTCAGCTGGCCGATGCGGCCCGGGCAAGACCGGTATCGGCCGGCTGACACCGGGTGCTGATGCGAAGACCGGACAAGGCCTCGGGCGGCCCGTCGGGGGCGCTGTCTCCGGGAAGCGCGGTGGCGGATACGGTTCCACTGCATCCGGTGGACGATGCGTACCGGCTCGCTGTGCCCTGGAAAACGGCTCCATGTCGTCGTAGAGGGCGCTGTCCTGGCACGAGCCGACCCATGGGCACGCGGTGGGCTGCAGCCGGGGACCATCATGGTTCTGCGACGACCCCGTGCCTCCCTTCCGGCAGGTCAGCCGAACCACCGACCAGGTCGGCCTGGCACACCGCGCGAGGGATGATGGGGATGCAATGGAGGAACGTACGTGAGGTCAGGAGCTTCCATGACGAAGCGGGTTCACCGGCCCCGTGAGGACGCGGAGTTCAATTTCATCCTCGGGATGAGCGGAGTTCCGGTCCTCGCATACTTCACCGGGACATGGCCCAAGGCGATCGAGCCCTGCCGGGCGATGGACCTCGTCGTGGGTGGCATCGCCGACGACTACACGGGCCGTCTGACGGTCGTCCGCGCCGACATCACACGTTGTCCGGCCGCGACCGAGCGATACGGGATCACCGGAGCCCCGTCCTGCGTCCTGCTGAAGGAGGGAGGGCCGGTGGCGCACAGCACGGGGCCCATGACCACCGCCGAGGTACGGAAGTTCCTGGACGACCACCTCTGAGCGGCCGCCGCCTCGACACCCCTCTGCGCGCTCTCCGTGTCCCCGAGACGGCCCCCACCTGTGGCATGTTCCGGTGCGGCGAGCGCTCGACGGCCGCCCGCGCGGGAAAGGGAACCGGATCGACCGTCGGACCGGGCACGGCAATCGGCCGAACCGTGGAAACGCCGGGTCGAGCAGTTTCTACTCTCCCCGGCGAAAGTAGAAATCCGTACCTCGACAGCGTTTGCACTCTGATCTGCTGAGACAACCGCATTGGGTGAGACCGTCGGATGCCGGGTGCAATGACCGCCGGTCCGACCGACGGTTCATTCGTCCGGCGTCCCGATGGGTGCCGGATTCCATGTCGGTTCGCCACCATTTTACTGTGTAGAGGAGTTGTGTGAGCTGGTCATGCGTCTGCCGTGGTGTTTCGCCGGGCGACGCTGGTAGCGGTTTGCGAGATCTCCTCCCATGTCCATGCCTGGGCTGGACCTCCGGAGGACGTCAAACCGTAACGGGCGAGCTGTACCGCGTCAGAGTGGCAGCCCTGCCTCTCAAGGACATTGAGTAGCGTACGGAAGGCGTCGTGGGAGTTGAGCTGGACCTGATTCCATGCCCATTCCCGTACCTCCTTGGTGAGACCCGCGTCTTGGAGGGCGCGCCAGGGAATGGCTCCCTTCATGCGACTGATGTGTGGGGCGACCAGGCGCAAAGTGTCTGAGCAGCGGAGGTCGTTCGCGATGTGGCGCAGCACCGTCCGCTGCTCATCCAGGGCGAGGCTGAGGAGGAGATTTTTGTCTTCACTCGTGTATTGGCCCAGGGCGACATGTTCGAGCCACGTCCGTAGAGCGATATCAAGCCCTTGCTCGGCACTGCGACGGAGCCACTTCCGAGCGTCCTGTGTGTGACCGGCTTGGTGCAGAATCTCGAAGAGTTTGTACTGTGGTTCAGCGGCACCATTTTCAGCCTCAGCACGCCAAAGGGTGATTGCCTCATCGATGAGACCATGATCGGCATACATGTCGGACAGCCTGCTTCTGGCATGCGGGTATCCGTCGCGGTTCAACTGTTCGTATACTGCGGAAGCTTCGGGGCGCCGCCCTGCCTGTGCAAGTGTCTGAGCCAATGTGAAGCGAGCATCCACCACGCGATGAGGGTCGATCGATGGATCGGTGATGAGGTCGGTCAGAGTGTGAGTAAACTCTTCGAGGAGCTCATGTCGCTCCGACATCTCCTCCAGCCTCCGCAGTGCTTTGCCGTAGTTGAGCCGCACTGCTTGGACAAGAACGTCATAGGCCTCGTCAAGGCGTCCGTTGTGTTCAAGCTGATCTGCGAGATCCCGGTAGGCTCCGCTGCCGTCCCTTTGAAAACTATGAGACAGTACTTCGATGGCCTCCTCGTGTTTCCCCTCCCTGACCAGCAATTCCGCATAATAGGTTGATATATGCCAATCTCCGCTAGTCGCCAGCTGTTGAAGTAGTCGCATCGCCTCGTCGTTCTTGCCTGCGTCCTCGAGTAGATGGGCGAGCATGCTGCCGATTTCTGCGTTGCCCTCGGCGTGAGGGGTCAACAACTGAATGGCGTCATGGCTTCGATCCGTCGACTGAAGAAGAAAGGCGAGGGCTCCTAACGAGCTTGTGTCACCGCGTTCTGCGCCAGGCGTCAACCATTCGATGGCTCGGTTAGCCATCTCCTCTTCGTGAAGCCTTGGTGCCAGGTCGGCCATGCTGTTGCGGTTGGAGGACTCCACTAGTCGTCGAAGTGCTTCGATCTGCTGCTCCGGATCCCCGTACTTTGTGAGAGTCCACCATGTCTCACTTGACCCCAGCTCTGCTGCTCGCTGTAGGTAGGGTTTAGCAAGATCGTACCGTTCATTGTCGACAATTAGGGTTCGGATTAGTCTCTGGACGGATGCGCCGTCCTCGCTCTCGGCTGCCCTCAGCAGTGCGATCGCTGCATGCCTCGGCTGCGTGTTTCCTCTTCGATCTTCAGTAGTTCCTGCGAATCTCTCGTGTGGGCAACCAGAGCGTCCCAAAGCTCGGGTGGTTCACATCGCTTGGGCTGATCACCGTTTTGTGCGTACTGGAGTAGGTAGTCGGCCAGCCGATAGAGGGGGCCGTCCGCGGCACGGGGGCGACCAGGATGGTGACGAACCGGCCGTAGGGCTGCCGTGCCACCGTGAACAGTGCGAGCTGCGTAGACCAGCGCTTGTTCGAGCCAGTCATCGCTGAGAGAGTCGAACTCTTCCTTGTCCAGGTAACCGGGGGCAGCGGCCTCGAGCAGTCCCATCGGCACGTGGACACCACAGCCGAGTCGCAGTACATCGATCGCCGCGTCCAGTACGGCTCGCGCGGGAGCCGGGGCGTTCTCGTAGCGCTTCACGAGTTCGGGCGCGCCGGCCAGGAATTGGGTGATGCGGCCGTCAGTGGTCTGATCGAGCGCGAGCGACAGCCGTTCGTCGGTATCGAAGGCAGCTCGGGCCGCCACCAACTGAGCTTCGGTGAAGGACTCCGCGACTCGTAGATCACGTCCTGCGAGGAGTTCACGTGCCTGGGTGTGCAGGTCTTCAGCGCCTTCGTCAGGCAGCGCGGTGAGGTTGTCCCAGTAGCGTGGCCACAATGTGCCCAGGACGAGGACGGGGCCGCGGGCAGGATCGGACAGCAGCGCGCGCACCTCGGCGGCGACTTGCTCCCCTGCATGTGCAGGAGCCAGGTAATGCTGTGTTTCGTTCAACCAGATCACGGTGTGAGGCTGAACGTGGCGCAGTTCCTTGAGGACCGCCTCAACACGCCCAGGATTGTAGGGGTGCCAAAGCCGCCACTCCGGTTGTGTGGCCAATGGCTGCACGGCCTCCCAGCAGGCGCGCGTCTTTCCCGTCGAGGACCCGCCGACGAGGATCATCATCCGGCTGTGACCGGCGCGCACCTCCTCGACGAGGGTCCGCAGCCGCAGATCGTGCGGTCGGGGCACGTAGACGGGCAGCACGGAACTCGACGGCGTGCCCATTTCGATCGCGTGGTGAACCTCTAGGTCCAGCGGATGACATTCAGAGATCGGTCTGCCCGGAACTACCGGTTCAGTCACTCCAGCGACTAACTCCGCAGGATAAGGGGTGACCTGGACTTGATTGTTGTCGCCTCGAATCACGAACCCGATGTCACCACCGGCCGCCGCCGAGTCGTTGGAGGCACTCACCTTCTTGCCGAAAGGACTCACGTCGTGTTGCCGTCTCCGCCAATGACCTCGCCGATGCTGCCCCCTGCTGCCACGCTTCCGAGCCCGTCTGCCTTGCTACTCGTGCCCAAGCCAGCCGCACTCGGTGGCGTCGGCAATGCCCCGGTGGCTCGATTGTTGTTGCCCTTCACGACACGGCCGATGTCGTTGCCGGCCGCTACTGCCCCATTGCTCGCCTCAACAGTCTCACGCGCCGATCTCAGCAGTGCCCATGCGCTCACCACGAAGCCTGCTAGCCCTACCAACGCGCCCACAATGGAGGCGACTTGATTCGCTGTCTCCAGATCTACGGCGAAGGCGACGGCGGTCAATCCAATGGCCGCCGCCGCGCACACCACCGCGACAAGAACGACTGCAACCCTCTTCCATCCCTGCATGACTCTATGCCTTACCGTCTCCAGCCGAGCAGAGCAACACCGACGCCAACTCGGCACACGTGTCTGGTGGCTGCCTGACAGCCCGTCACGGAAGGCCGGCAGTCATGCCTCGGCCCTGTCCTCCGGAGTTCCGGGCGCGCCATCGCGCTGATCCGCGCCGGCAAGCAGGCCAAACAGACAGCGGTGGAACTCGGCATCCGAGCTGGCGATCGTTCGGTAGGAGGGCGATGTCGTCAGCGATGACCAGGTCGGTTCGGGTGATGTGGCTGATGGCCTTCGAGACGGAGTCGTCGATGCGGTGCCGTCGTACCAACACGCGGAGGTCCTCGATGGTGAACCGGGCGACGGTCATCCCGGCGTTGACGGCTGCCTGCCTGAGGGCCTCGCAGAAGTGCGGCATTCCGGTGCCGGAGGGCCCGACCGCGCTGACATGATGCGCCCGTAGGGCGACCTGTTCCAGCGCGTCTGTAATGGGGTGTGGGTCGGGACGGGCATCGAGGAGGGTTCCTCGTTCCAGTTGTGGAAGGTTTTGCCGGTCGGGAAGGCTGCCTGGGTGCGGCGGTTGGCTGTGTCCCGGCTGGGGGCCTCCTCGGCCAGGATCGCGCGGCCGACCTCGGCCGGCCCCCGTCGCCGCGCTTTCGCGGTGGGGATGACCTCAGCTGTCGCCTGGCGGATGCGAGGCAGTTTCAGGCGCAAGCGTCAGGGCGGTCGCTTCGTCGAATGCGGTACCGGTCGTGGCTGCGACGCCGGAGGCAGGGACGGCGAGTCTGGGCCCGGCGGGGGCGGTTGCGGTGTCAGCCAGCGCGAGATCCTTCGGTGCGGTTGGCTAGATTGAGCGGGTGTTCGAACGAGTGGGTGCTGAAGAGTCCGCGGCCCTGGAGGCGCTCGCGTGGAAGGTCCGCGGCGAGCTGGCGGCTGCGGGCCTGCCCGTGATCGCGCCGGGACTGGACCCGGTCCTGGCAGGTGGCGCCGAGGTGGACATCGACGACGGAGCCGACGCGGCGGGCGGTGTGTTCGTGGCCTGGCAGGCAAGCCCGCGTCTGCGGGCCTGTGCGAGCCGGGCGTTTCGGCTGAAGCAGCTGGACGAGTCGGTCCTGAGGCATTCCAGGGTGGTCGGCGCCGCGATGATGCAGGCAATCGCCCAGGTCTTGGCCTCGGCGGGCTTCAGCGTCGAGGACGCGCGCGACGAATACCGCCCCCAGCAGTTGCGGGTCCTGGCCGGACCGCCGTCCGGGCAGCGGCCGGTGTGGTCGCTTCGCGACGACGAGCTGGCGTTGCCCGGCTGGCAGGACGGTCCTGCCGACGGTGCCGGCTGAGTCCAGGGCGGATCACGGCGTCGTGAACCCGGACCGGGCGGAGGTTCCCGGCTGCAGGATGTGGGTCTTGCCGCGGCGGATCGGCTCTGTGCGCCCGTGCTCGTCCCGGTGGTGCAGGATCGACAGCAGGTCGCTCTCGGTGAACCGCAGGAAGCCCGACCGTCGCCGCAGTGCCAAGAGCGCCCTCGAAATCGGCGGCCCCGTGGAGCTTGGCCAGGACAACGGCGTCGGCCGTCTTCGCCCGAAGCTGCCGGGTGCCCGCCTCCGCGGCTTCGACCAGCCAGGCCGCCTCCGGGCCGATCGCCAGGAACTGGTGGGCGGGGCGGCTGCTGCCGCCGGCCGGCCCGACTCCACCGGCCTCAATGGCCCGCACACCGCCTTCCGTCATGGGAGCCCTTGCCGGGGCTTTGCTCTTGTACGTTCTGAGGCCTCGGGGGTCGGGGAGTCGTCGTACTCGTGGCCGTCGTCCTGCCACCACCGGACCGTGTCCCGGGCTCTCCTCCTTCGACAGGCGCGCGGACAGGACGACGCCCCGGCGCTGGACCTTCCTCGTGATGCGCCACGTCCGCCCTTCACCCGCGGCTGCGGATGCCCGTCGGGCGGTGGCTCAGGCGGCCGGGCCGGCGACCGGGATGCCGAGCCGGTCGGCGACGGTGGTCAGGGCCGGTCCCAGCGGGAGCGCGATCCGGGTGAGGGCGTGCGGGTCGCCCCGGGTGGGGTCCCGGTTGACGATCAGCACCGGCTTGCCCTCCTGCGACGCCTGACGGACGAAACGCAGCCCGGACATCACCGTCAGCGACGAGCCGAGGACCAGCAGCGAGGCCGCCTCCCGGACCAGGCGCCGGCAGTGCTCGACGCGCTGTGGCGGCACCGCCTCGCCGAAGAACACCACGTCCGGTTTGAGGATGCCCCCGCAGTCGGCGCACGGCACGACGCGGAAGTCGCCGACCTGCGCGTCGGTGAGGTCGGCGTCACCGTCGGGGTTGAGCCCGGCGGCCACCGGGTCGAAGCCGGGGTTCTCGGCCTCCAGGCGCCGGGCGAGCTCGCGGCGCGGGCTGAAGGCGCGGCAGGAGAGGCAGACGACCCGGTCCAGGCTGCCGTGGAGCTCCACGACGCCCTCGCTGCCCGCGGCCTGGTGCAGACCGTCGACGTTCTGGGTGATCACACCCGAGACACGGGCGTCCCTGGCGAAGGCGGCCACCGCCAGGTGTCCCGCGTTGGGGCGGGCCCGCCCGAAGGTGCGCCACCCGAGGTGGCTGCGCGCCCAGTACCGGCGGCGCGCGGGGGCGCTCCCGGTGAAGTCCTGGTAGGTCATCGGTGTGTGCCGGCTCAGGCTCCCGCCCTCGCCCCGGTAGTCGGGGATGCCCGACTCCGTGGAGATGCCCGCCCCGCTGAGCACCAGCACACCGCCGGCGCCCAGTGCGTCGACGACCGGCTCCAGGTCGGTGGTGCCCGGCGGCAGGTCCGCGGCGGGGGTCCAGCTCAGCGTGGGGCGCATGCGCATGCCGCAAGGGTACGGAATCGGCGACGGCCCGGGACGGGTGTACGGCCGCCGGGGAACCGTTCCTCGGTTCGCCGCGGGCAAACCGGCGCCCGGCGCACCGGGCGGGCGCGCGGGCGCGCGGGTCCCGGCCGTGGTGAGCGCGAGCGCCGTTGAGGGGCGGCCGGCCGCGGAAAGCATGTCCTCAGCACTGCGCGTGAGGAGGCATGTGATGTCCAGCGAGTTCCAGCGGACCAAGCTCCAGGCCATGTTCGAGGCGTTCGACGCGGACGGCAACGGCTATCTGGAGGAGGCGGACTTCGCGGCCCTGGCCGACCGCTGGAGCCGGCTGCCGCGGGTGAGGGAGGGATCGGAACTGGCGGGGCGCGTGGACGGCGTGCTGAAGGGCTGGTGGCGGCATCTGTCGGAGACCGTGGACACGGACCGGGACGGCCGGATCGACATGGACGACCTCCTCGCCATGGTGGACCTGCTGCCGACCATCCCCGAAGCCGTCACCGCCACCGCCGACACCATCTTTGACGCGGTCGACGAGAACGCCGACGGACGTATCTCGCGCGGCGAGCACCAGCGCCTGGTCGACACCTGGCACGGACGGCCCGTGGAGACCGGCGGTGTCTTCGACCGGCTCGACCAGGATGCCGACGGCTACCTCAGCCGCCCCGAGTTCGCCGCGCTGTGGACCCAGTTCTGGACCAGCGACGACCCCTGCGAACCCGGCAACCTGATGTGCGGCCCGATCGGCGCCGGGTGAGGCACCGGTGCCGCCGGCCGTTCAGAGCCAGCCGCGGCGGGCCGCCTGCCAGGCGAGCTGCATACGGGTCGTGGCCCCGGCGAGGGACATCATCCGCTGGATGTGGCGCTGGATGGTGCGCCGGCTGAGCCCCATCTGACTGGCGATCGCCTTGTCCGCGATACCCGCCACCAGCAGGGAGAGGATGCGCCGGTCGGTGCCGGACAGCGGGTCGCCCGCCTGTACGGCCGCGGCGTCCGGCATCGTGCCCGCGGCGCTGACGTCGAGGGGGACCGCGGTCTCCCAGTAGCGCTCGAAAAGCGAGGTGAGCGCGTCCAGGAGACTGCTCTCGCGGACCAGGGCGGCGGTGGGTTCACCGGGGGAGCCCTGGGGGCCGCCGGGCACCAGCGGGCAGATGGCGATGGCCCGGTCGGCCACGGCCAGCCGCAGCGGCAGATGGGGCACGCTGCGGGCGATCTCCCCGGCCTGCACCCCCTCGATCACGTTGTCCACGGCGTGGTCGTCGTCGAAGAAAGCCTGCTCGTACAGGACGCGGTAGCGCACCCCGCGGGCCAGGGCGTCGTACTCCGCGCGGTTGCTGCCCGACGGCATCGCGACGTACTGGGCCTTGCAGAACCAGAGCATCTCGTGCCTGGCGTTGTCCTGCATCCGCCGGAGATGCTGCCGCAGCGACTCGGCGCCCGTGATCACCTCGATCAGCTGGCCCGCGTCCTGGCGGCGCCGGGCGCTGCGGTACAGATCCAGCAGGTCGGTGACCGTGCTGCGAGCCTTGTCGAGTTCGTCGGTACGCCGTTGCAGCTGGGGCAGCAGCGCCACGTCCGGTGGCACGGCGGAGTACTGGGGCGGCACGTGATCGGTGGGGCTGGCGAGACCCTTGCCGGTGAGGCCTGCCAGCACCGCCTCCAGCGTGGCGTGCGGCAGTTCGCTCTGCTCCGCCAGTTCGCGAGCCGAGGCCGTGACCGCTCCGACCAGGAGGCGGTACACCGTCTCCTCCAGGGCCGTCAGCCCTGCCGCCTCCAGCATCGGCGATCCCTCTCCGTCCCTCGCGTGGCGGCGGCCGCCGGTGCCGTGCGCACCGGCGGCCGCCGCTTCCCGTTCCGCCGCCTCACCGGGTCAGTGCCGCGTGGCGGACCCCCGGTGGAGGAAGGCGCGGTCGATCGTCTGCCGGACGCTGTGCCCGGCGTCGTCCGCCGCTGTGACCCGCAGTGTGACACAGGCGTCGCCGCGCACCCGGGACGGCCGTTCGACGGTCGCGGTGAAATGTCCGCCCGTTCCCCTTCCGGGAGTTGGGGAGGTCCGTGCCGTCACCCAGGTCCTGCCGTCGTCGTAGGACGTCTGCACCGTGAGCTTCGTGCCGTGCGGGGCCGGCAGGCCGTCGGGCATGCGCACGTCGAACCCCAGCGTGTGGGTGCGCTGCGGGCCGACGGCGTTCTCGGCGTCGACGGGGACCGAGTAGTCGACCTGGAGCAGCGGAAGGAGCGCGGGGCTCGTGGTGGTGTCCGAGCCGAAGGACCACGAGGTCTCGGTTCGCGTGCCGAAGCGCCAGTCGTCCGAGTCGCGTCCCGTCGTCAGATCCAGCCGGTAGCCGGCCCGCCCCGCCGGCACCTCGAAGGCGCCCCACGCGCCGGTGTCGGAATGGGCGACCCGCTGTCCGTCCCGGTAAAGGTCGGCGACCGAGGTGTCGCCCGTGCCGGACGCACGGGTGCCGACGCCGCCGAGGCTGTCGCTCTCCGCGAAGGACCAGTGTCCGGCGGCGTCCGTGAAGTCGGGGACGTAGAGGGAGAGAGTGTCGCCGTACCTGGTGGAGGCGGGCCAGCCGGCCACGCCGTCCGGGACGGACGGGCGGACCGGAGCGGTGAACCACCGTTCCGTGGAACGCTGTCCGGCCCGGTAGGTGTGGGTCGCGTCCCGCATGCCGGCCTGGAGCGGGAAGTCCTGGTCCAGGACGGTGTCGTGATGGACGACGTGGTTCCAGAGAGTGTCGCCGGCCGTCACGTATTCCACGCGCTCCCGGCCCACCGGCACGTTGCGGGTGTACTGGTTCCAGGCGGTGTCCTGGTAGGGCCGCCAGGCGAAACGCTGTTCGCTGGCCCAGTCGGAGGCGCCGGTGCGGGCGTAGGTGGCGTGGACGACCGCGCTCTCCTGTCCGGAGACGGTGTGCACGAGGTGCTGCGGCACGCGCTGACGGGACACCTGCATGACGTCGTAGAGGTAGGGGCTGCGCACCGTGCCGGTGAACCGTATCCGGGTGGCGGTCCGCGCGCTCCGCTTCAGGATCGCGGTGCCGTCCGCGTTGCCCGCGCGCATGACGGGCAGGGCGAGGCGTGTTCCGTCCGGGCTCCAGCGTGTCCACGGATAGAAGCCCTCCGGCATGACGAGCATCAGCGCCTTGGCGCCGGCGTCGGCGGCGGCCCGCGCGAGGGCGGTGTCGTCACCGAAGTCGTAGCGGATCACGGCCAGTCGGCCGCGTACGTGGGCGGCCTTGAGGTCGGCGGCGGTGCCCGTGCCGGCGTCCACGGCGGTCAGTTGGACGCCCTTGTCGTCGAACACCGGTGACGTCGGCAGGTAGTAGGGGGTGAAGGACCGCGGACTTCCCTGTGCCGTGGCGGTCAGTTGCGGGGCCGTCAGCTGCCAGCGGGAGGCGAACTCGAAGGTGCCGTCCGTGACCTGCGCGGTGGGACTGACGTAGATCCGCTTGGCGATGTCGAAGTACATGACACCCTGGATCAGGCCGTTTCCGTCGATCCGACGGTACGTCTGATAGCTGAGCGCGCCGTGCTGTTCGGACGGGCGCGGGGTGCGGATCTTCACTTCCGTCACCTTCGACGCGTCGAGGGTGACGGTCGAGTCCTCGGTGACCCGCACCTGCGGGTCGATCACCTCGCGCAGCTCCTGGCCGTCGGCCGCGTTGTCCAGGGTGCCGAAGCTGACCTGGTAGGTGCCCTCTTCGACGACGGCGACGGCCGGGTCCAGGCTGGTGTACTGGGCGAAGCCGTCCGCTCCCCAGATCGTCGGGGCGGCCTGCGGTATCACCTTGCCGTCGCGGTCCTTGGCGATCACGGTGAGCCGGTGCAGAGGCGCGTGCACGACAAGGGAGAGCGTGGTGTGGGCGAGCGTGGTGCCGTCAGGGCCGGTCGCGGTGGCGTAGCCGTAGTAGGCGCCTCGTGCGGCGTCCGCGCCGTCCGCGAGGACCGGGACGTCAGCCGAGGCACCGGGGGCGAGACGGACGGTGCCGGAGCCCAGGGTGATCACACCGTCGGCGAGGGCGACACCGTTGTCGCGGTTCAGCGACGCCGACAGCTTGAGGTCGAGAGCGTGGTCGCTCTCGTTGGTGTAGTGGAGGGTCGCCACCTGCCGCGGTCCGCCCGCGTCGGCGGTCTGGAGCGCGGGCAGGGTGACGGAGCCGGTGGCCGTCAGGGCCCCCATGGCCGCGCCGATGTCGATGCGCCCGCCGCCCTGTTCGGTCACCTTGGTGCCGGACACGAGGTGGGCGGTGCTGATGAGCGCGTCCTTCAGCTGTGGCCCGCTCCACTCGGGGTGCCGCTGGGCGAGGAGGGCGGCGGCGCCTGCGACGTGCGGTGTGGCCATCGACGTCCCGGACGCTGCCGTGTAGTAGGTGTCCACCGGGGTGCCCATGGCCGTTCCCGAGGCGCGGGCCGCGACGATTCCGACGCCGGGCGCGGTCACGTCGGGCTTCACGGCCTTGTCACCCAGGCGCGGGCCGCGGCTGGAGAAGGGCGCCAGGGAATCGTCCCGGTCCACGGCACCCACGGTGAGCGCGGCGTCGGCCGCACCGGGCGAACCGATGGTCGACGCGCCCTGGTCACCGGCGTTGCCCGCGGCGACCACGAACAGCGTCTGCCCGGAGGCGGACAGGGTGTCGACGGCCTGGCTCATGGGATCGGTGCCGTCCGTGGGCGCGTCCGAACCCAGGCTCATGTTGACGACCTTGGCGTGCTCCGCGGCCGCCCACTCCATGCCGTCGATGACCTGCGACTCGGAGCCGTACCCGTCGTCGCCCAGCACCTTGCCGATCAGCAGGTCCGCCCGCGGCGCGACCCCGCGCCGAGTACCGGAGGACGCCGCTCCGCTGCCGCCGACGATCGACGCGACATGCGTGCCGTGCCCGAAGTGGTCGGTCACGCTGCCGCTGTCCGAGAAGTCCCTGGACTCGGCGATCCGGCCCGCCAGGTCCGGGTGGCCGGCGTCCACACCGGTGTCCAGGACGGCCACCTTGACGCCCTGCCCCTCGAAACCGGCCTTCCAGGCGGCGGGCGCGCCGATCTGCGCCGTGCTGCGGTCCAGCGCCGGTGCCACCCTGCCGTCCAGCCACACCCGGGGGGTCTGCGCGAGCCGGGCCGTGTGCGCGGGGCGCAGGGTTTTCCAGAACGCGCCGAGGTCGTCGTCGTCCACCCGCAGGGCTGTCGCGTCGATGCTCTCCAGCCGGCGCTCCGGCACGGACGCCGTGTGGAACGCGGTGAGCCGGTCCGCGGTCGCCGCCGCTGCCTTGCGGCTCGCCGCCCCTCCGGCCGCCGCGTCGCCCGGCTCGGGGGACACGATCAGCGGGAGCGCCGAGGTGCCGGCCTCGTCGTAGCCCTGGGCGATGAGGGCGGTGACGTCGAACAGGCGCCGGTCCAGCGTCCCGGCGGCGACCAACTCCGCCGCGTCGGACGGGAGTACGGTCATGGCGCCGTCGTCCTGCTCGTACGTGCGGAAGACGATGCCTCGGCGGCCCGGACCGGGTACCACCGAGGCGGTGCGCCGGCCGTCGCCGCCGGGCGTCACCGTCACCCGGTCACCGGTCACCAGCCTCACGGTGGACGCCGGCCTGGCGGCGCCCACCTCCTCGGCCGTACCGGGGGAGGACGCCCGCCCGGAGGCCGACGACAGGCCTCCCGTGGTCAGCACCAGTGTCGTCGATATCGCCGCCGTCAGACGGATCCATGCCATCAGCCACACACCTCTCGTGCAACGCCTGATCACGCGCTGTCCGAAAGAATCTGCCGAGCGGATGAGCATGTCACGACCCCACGATGTCGCGACTGCGACATGTCCCAACTGCGCCACCCGGTCCGGCCGGCGTGGCCGCGGCCGTCGCCGCGAGGCGCCGGCGTCCCGCAGCGCGGCTCGGGCTCTGGCGTACGGCCAGGCGTGGTGTCCGCTCCGCGGCCGGGGAAGGTTCCCGTACGACCGTCGCCAACTCGGCGCTACGCAGCGCTCTTACAGGGGCGGCGAGAAACGCCGACGGGACGCGGCCGAGCATGTCACGGCGATGCAGTTCGCCCGGCTCGCAACCACGTCCGGCGCCAGGCCAAGGCCATCCTCTCCTCCGAGCACGCCCCCTCGGGGGCGAGACCCAGGGCTCCTACGGCACCTGCACCGAACCCTCCAAGGACCCCGCCGGCGGCCGGGATCGCTCCGCCCGGTCCGGTGCGTCGGCCGCAGCCACTTCCGCACCGACATGCCCTTGTCCTGCCTGCCCGACCCGGAACCCTGCCTGGCGGATCTCCTGCGTGACCGCGAGCGGCCGGCCGCCTTCACCGAGGCCGACGACTGGGGCAACGGCGCGGCGATGGCCTCGGACGACGAGACCTGGCAGGCTGATCGGCCGGGGCGAGGACCTGGCCGGCGTGAACGTGCTCGTCCCGACCACCTTCGAGGTCGACGAATTCGTGGTCGAGGAACTCAGGGCCGGAGCGAGCGGATTCCTCGGCAAGGGCGTCGTACCGGCCCAACTGCTCGATGCCATCAGGTTGATGGCGGCGGCCGAGCGCCGGCCGCCGCCCTGATCGCCGACGTCAGGGAAGCGGTTGCCGAGGTCCTCGCCTTGAACGCCCGTGGCGACAACGCCCACGCCCTGCGCCGCTACCGGTAGCTGGGCTCCACCGGTCGTCTGCATGCTGGCTGGCGCCGCGAGGCGAGTGCTGCGGTGGTGCGAAGCCGGCGTTCATCACTCATCACCTCGCCCGGCCCCGCCGTGACTTGGGGCTGGTGGCCGACGGCACCCGAGTGGTGGGTCATGCGGGGCGGATGTCCACCACCTCGGTCTGCCCGTCACCTCGGTCTGCCTGCCTGTTCTCCGGCCCGGGACGACTACTGCTTTCCGCCTCCGAGGATTTGCTCCAGCAGTTCCCCGAGGCCACCCGAGCCTGTGCCGGGAGCCGCGCCGCTTGAGGGGGCCGCCCCCGGGGCAGCGCCCTTGGTGGCGGCCGCGCGCTTGGCGAAGACGGCCATCACCACGGGAATGAGCACCCTGATGATCCGGTCGACGTTCGCGGCGGGAATGCCGGTCTTCTTCGACACCGCCTGGGCGACGGGCCTGCTCATCTTGGTGAGCAGGCCCGCCATCAGGCCCCCGGCGAGGCCGCCGCCCAGGGTTGCCACGCCCTGGAGCGGGGGTTCGGCCACTCCGGCGATGGCCTCGCGCACTTCCTCGGCGTCATCGTCGTCGGCGACGGCCTTCTGCCGCAGATGGCTGCTCATCGCGCCGGCGGTCTCGGCCACCGCCTCGCGCGCCCCGCCGGTGTCGGTGCCCAGGAGACTCGCGATCTCGTTGAGGTCGTGGTCGCCGAGTCCGTCCAGTACGTCGTCCTGAAATGAGGATTCAGTCATGCCGCAAACGCTAATGCGGCACATTCATGACATCTCGCGCCACACCGGACGCCTCCTGTAGATGAGTGCCTGTGCCTGCCTCCGGGTCCGGGGCGTCCGGTGCGCGTTCAGGTGGTGGTCGCCGCGGTGGTCGCCTTCGGGGTCTCCTTGCGGGCGAGGAGGCCGGAGGCGGTCACCTCTGCCGTCCGGCGCACGGTGCCGGTGAAGTCGATACGCATGGCCGCCAGAGCGGGATCGGAGGCGTAGGCGGCGAGGACGGCTTGCGGGGGACGGCTGCGCGGCCGGGCGGCCACGGCCATCAGGAGTGTCGTCTCCACGAGGGTCGCGGCGCCGTCGTCGCCGAGCTCCGGCAGGTACCGGCCGGCGAGAGCGACCAGGTTTCCCAGGGACTTCCGGGCGGTCTGCTTGTGCCGGATCGCGACCTCGGCGGAGATGTTGTGTTCCAGTACCGCGGCCTGCGAGCCGAGCAGGTCGCACAGCACGGGCCGGCGTGCCATCGAGGAGGCCGGGAGATCGGCGAGTCGGTCGCCGCGCTCCCTGCTGCCGCCGCCAGTGGGGACGGCCTGGCGTTCCAGCTCGGCGACCCAGTCGGTGACCTGGGTCGCCAGCGGCTCCAGCAGGACCGCCTCGCGCGACTCGAAGTGGCGCAGGACGTCGGCCTTGGCCAGGCGGACCCGGCGGCTCAGGGCGCTGAGGCTGAGCTCGGCCACGGTCATCTCGGTCAGCATCGCGTCCGCGGCATCGAGGATCCGCCGCCGCTCGCTGCGCTGCTCATCGGTTCGCGCTCGCTGGAAAGTCGCCTCCCCGACTTACGGACCAACGGTACTTTACTAGCGGACCGTCGGTACGTTACGTTGGTCGCAAGGCAAGATACCGGCAGTACGTTATGGAGTTCGTCATGTACCAGGTCCCCGACCAGCAGGGAAAGCTCGCCGTCGTCACCGGCGCGAACAGCGGCACGGGCAAGGAGACGGCCAGACGCCTCGCGGCGGCAGGAGCCGACGTCGTCCTCGCCGTACGCACGGAGGCGAAGGGGGAGCAGGCGAAGGCGGAGATCCTGGCCGCACACCCCGGCGCCCGGGCGGAGGTCCGCCGCCTGGACCTGGCCGACCAGTCCTCGGTGCGGGCGTTCACCGACGGTCTGATCGCCGACGGCCGTCCGCTCGACGTGCTGGTCAACAACGCCGGCGTGATGAACGTGCCCGCGCGCACGGAAACCGTCGACGGCTTCGAACTGCAGCTGGCCAGCAACTTCCTCGGCCCCTTCACCCTCACGGTCCGGCTCCTGCCGCTGCTGCTGTCCGCCCCCGCGCCGCGGGTCGCCACGATGAGCAGCGGCGTGGCGACCCGGGCACGGATCGACTTCGACGACCTGCAGTCCGCCCGCCGCTACAGCCCGACCCGGGCGTACGCCCAGTCGAAGCTGGCCGACCTGCTGCTGATGACCCGCCTGGCCGGCCTCGCCGCGGAGCGCGGCTGGCCCCTGCTCTCGACGGGTGCGCACCCCGGCTACACCCGCACCAACCTGATGACCTCCGGCCCGAACCTCAACGGCGGCCGCCCCGGCCTGATCGAAGCCCTGGCCTACAGGATCGTCCCCTCCCAGGGACCCGAGCAGGGCGCCGAACCCCTGCTCTACGCCGCGGCCGACCCCGGCGCCACCCCCGGCGGCTACTACGGTCCTCGCTGGGCGGTCGTCGGCCCGGCCAAGCCCGTCGCAGTGCCGCGCCCCGGCCGGGACAAGGCCGCTGCGGCCCGTCTGTGGCGGGAGGCCGAACACCTCACGGGCGAGTCCCTCCCTGCCCAGGCGACCGCATGACCGACGACCCGCCGGCCCCGGCGGGCCCCTGGAATCGATCGCCTAGGCTGGCGTGGTGACTGATGAGCAGGAGCGGACACGGCCGTCCGGAGTGTGGGCCACAGCCGTGGGGGTGGCCAGAGTAAGGGCGTTGGAGACCGCGCGCGAGAACGCGCTGTTCCACGACCCACTGGCAAGGGCCTTCGCCGCCGCAGGCGGCCTGTGGCCCTCCTCGCCGCCGCTGCCCGACGGCGATGCCGCGCGCCGCCGCTGGCTGGGCGTGGCGTTCTCCATCGTCATCAGGACGAAGTTCCTCGACGAGCTGTTGCAGCAGGCCTCCGCGTCCGGGGTCCGGCAGGTCGTGCTGCTCGGGGCCGGCATGGACAGCCGGGCCTTCCGGATGGACTGGCCCGAGGGCACCCGGCTGTTCGAGGTCGACACCGCCGTTCCACTGGACTTCAAGGCCTCGGTGCTGCGCCAGGAGCGGGCCGTCGCGCGCTGCGAGCGGATCACCGTCCCGGTGGATCTACGTGAGGACTGGCCCGGCGCGCTGGCCGCGGCGGGGCACGACCCGGCCGAGCCGACCGTGTGGATCGCCGAGGGGCTGCTCATCTACCTCCCCGAGGACGCGGTGGAGCTACTGCTGGCCCGCATCGGCGCGCAGTCGGCGCCGGGCAGTCGGATGGGTCTGACGTTGGGCTCGCGCGGCGTGATCGAGCGCTTCGGCGCGGACGCCGAGCCGGGATCCGCGGCGTCCATGTGGGTCTCGGAGATGCCCGACGACCCGGTCGCCTGGCTGGCCGGGCACGGCTGGGACGCCGACACCCACACCCTGCGCGAGCGCGCCGCCGCCTACGGCCGCCCCATCAACACCCCGCCGCGGCACGAGGAGCGGCCCGGCGGACTGATCTCGGCGGTCCGCCGCTAGGTCGACCGGGGCGAACACAGAACTCCCGCAGGCCGTTGCCCCGCGATCCGCCCACGGCCGGCAAGCCACTCCGCCCGCCAGGGGTCGGTACGTGCGACGATCTCGGCCACCGTCTCCCGGCCCGGACGGCCGTTCGTCCCTCCTCACCGAGTACCACCGCCCGCTCAGCGCCTGCCTCGCCGCGGCTCTCCCGCCAGGGTTCCGGCTCCGGCACCGCGAGCAACCCCGCCGCCCGCGTGGCTCCCTGACCGACCTGTGTGGCCTCGGCCCGCAGGACGTCATCGCCGGCGCCGTCCGCACCGCAACAGCCCTGACGCTGGCTTGGGTCGGCGCCCTCGGGCAGTGGCCGGCCGCCTCGACGGGACGGGGAAGAGCTGACCATCGTCAGTGCGGGAACGCCCGCGGCGGGCGCTGGCGGGGCAGCGTGCTGCGGAACTCCTCGATCACCGAACTCACCTGCCGCATCAGCGAAGTCCGTTCCAGCAGACCGAGGTAGAGGTTGCGGTGGGCCAGTCCGGGCAGGTCCACGCAGAAGTACAGGGCCATGAGCGGGTTGATGAACAACTCGCCGCCCTTGGTCCGCTCCGTGAACCGGACGTCGCCGAAGTCACCGCGCACGGCGGCGGCGACGGAGCCGTTCACGATGCTCGGGTGGCTCGGGGTGTGGCGCTGCGCGTGCGCCACCGCGTCGAGATACAGCGCGCCCTCCCGCCCCGCCCCGAGCAGCGAGAACGCGCCGAGATAGGCGCCGTCCCGGTCCAGGGCGGCCAGGTTCTCCAGTACGAGCGAGTGGTTCACGCCGTGGTAGGCGTCCACTCCGAAGCCGAGGCAGGCCACCAGCCGCTGCGGGACCTCGTCGAGCCCGCTCACGGCGGCCAGGCTCGCCATGTCCTCCTCCGGGGTGCCGAGGCCGTGTTCGTCGCCGCGCATCAGGATGTCGGTCCCGCCGTCCACCAGCACGACCGCGTCGACCCCGCCGAGATGCGTGATCAGCGTCCGGTAGGCGGCCCGCAGCGGACCGACCCCGATGCTCGGGAACGCGTACACGGTCGACGGCAGGTTCTGCGTCGCGAGCCACTGGGCGAGCGTCCGTTCGGGGAAGTAGTCGCCGCGCAGGGGCGTTTCGGGCCCGACGGCCGCGACGTCCTGGTCCACCCACACGTCGAGGTCCAGGCCGTAGAGGTCGGCGAAGGACAGGTTGGCCAGGTGCACCTCCTTGCCCGCGGCCCGGAGCGAGAGTGCGAGCGGCAGTCCGGCGTACACGTCGAAGCCGCCGCCGGCACCGGCGATGAGCACCCGTCGCGCGTCGCGCAGGCGGGTGAAGAAGGCTGGTTCCCCCAGAGAGATCACCGCAGGACGCTAGCAGGAGGGCGTGTCCCCTTCTCACTCGCCGCAACAGGGCCCGCGGTACTCACCGTGTTCGCCGCGAATCCTCAGATTGCGCGCCGCGCGGGTTGACAGTGTGAGGCCTGGCAGGCGTCGGTGGAACCGGCCGTCCCACCGCCCAGAATCGTCAACAATTTCGTTGACCAATCTTGCGTCCTTGTAGATCGCGAGACTACGGTCCTCGCCGTACCGCCCCTGTGAAGCCGCAGTTGCCAGGGGCCGGGTGGGGGCCGCGAGGTGTGGCGGTGTGCTCCGGGGCAGGCAGCCCGAAGAGGGTGCCCCGCGCAGCGCCGCGACGGTCACTCGCCTCGGCTCAGCGATCGAACGGAGACCGAGTATGCGTATGCTCCCCAGATGGTGCCGGTGGAAGTCCACCGCCTTCATGGCCACCCTGGCCGCCGCCCTCGCCCTCGTGACCGGGGCTGGCATCGCCCTCGCCGGCGCGACGCCCGGCAGCGCGTCCACCTCCGGTTCCGCCGCGGCGGTCAACGCGGCCACCACCGCCTCCGGCATCGCCCCGGCGATGACGTGTTCGGGCGTGACGTCCCTCGACCTGGCGGCCGCCGTGCCCGGGGTGCCCTTCGAGGTCGGCTCGGCCGCGGAGGTCGCCGCGAGCGGCAACACCCTCGGCAACTGGGGGTACTGCGATGTGCAGGGTGTCATCGCCCCACAGATCCACTTCGAGCTGCGGCTGCCCGACACGGGCTGGCAGGCGAACTACCTGCAGCTGGGCTGCGGCGGCCTGTGCGGCAGCGTCAACACCGGTAACGCCGCCGCGTCCTACGGCTGTGTCCCGCTGACGGACGGCGCCTTCGCGGTGGGCTCCAGCGACGAGGGCCACTCCCAGGGCGGCGGGCTGTTCTCCACCGACCCGAGCCTGCGCGCGGACTTCGGCTACAAGTCCGACCACCTGCTCGCCCAGGTCGCCAAGGTCCTGGTCGAGCAGTACTACGGCCGGGCGGCCACGCACTCCTACTTCGACGGCTGCTCGCAGGGCGGCCACCAGGCACTGACCGAGGCCCAGCGCTACCCGGCCGACTTCGACGGCATCGTCGCCGGCGCCCCGGCCAACAACTTCACCGCGCTGAACACCTTCTCGCACGCCTGGACCGCCCAGTCCGTGTACCTCGACGGCGGCCCGGCCACCATCACCACCGCCGACCTCGCCCCCATCCACGCCGCCGTCCTCAAGGGCTGCGGCGCCCCGGCCGACGGCATCATCGCCGACCCGCTGGCCTGCACCTGGGACCCGGCGAGCATCCGGTGCAAGGCCGGGCAGACCTCCACGTCCGACGACTACTGCCTGACCTCCGACCAGGTCACCACAGTGCGCCGCATCTACTCCGGCCCCACCGACGAGCACGGCCGACTCCTCTACCCGGGCTACCAGTTGCGCGGCTCGGAGCTGAACTGGGCCGGCATCATCGTGCCCACTTCGGCGACCGGCTCCACCGGTGACCAGAGCTTCGTGCGCGAGACCCTGCGCTACCAGATCTTCGACAGCCCGCAGCCCGCCCTCACCTACAAGGACATCAAGTTCACAGCCGCCTACTACAAGAAGGTCATGGAGCTGGGCGCGGGCATCTACGACGCCACCGACCCCGACCTCATCGCCTTCAAGAAGGCCGGCGGCAAACTGATCCTCTGGCACGGGCTGGGCGACCAGCACATCCCGGCCGTCGGAACGATGGCCTACTACAGGGCAGTTGAGAGGGTCATGGGCGGAGAGGCGGCCACCACCAGCTTCGCCCGGCTGTTCCTGCTCCCCGGCGTAGCCCACTGCGGCGGCGGCCAGGGCCCGGACAAGCTGGACGCGCTGACCGCGATCACCGACTGGGTCACCCAGGGCAAAGCCCCGGCCAGCCTGCTGACTTCGACGGTCGACAGCACCGGCAAGGTCACCTCGTCCCGGCCCACCTACCCCTTCCCGGCCATCGCCAAGAACACGACGGGCGGCTCGGCCGACGACCCCTCCAGCTACACCGCGGTCAAGTCCACCGCCGAGGCGAACCTCACCCTGAACTGGCTCGGCTCCTTCCGCTCCGGCTACGAGCGGGTCGGCAACTGGATCCACGGCGAGTGGGTGATCAGCAGGGGCAAGGCCTGACCTGACTCCGTCGGCTGGCCCGGAACCCGTACATCCACCGTTGCCGCGCGCAGTCCGCCCTTCCTTCCGAAGGGCGGGCCCGTGGCCATGCCGAGTGGCGGTGCCGACGGAAAGGCCGTGCCGCAGACGTGGGGGCCGGGCAGCGGAGCCTTGGCATCACCGACACCCCCGCGCCTTGATCCGCCGGGCGGCCCCCAGGACGATGGACCGGCACGGGGCATCGCCCCGCGCGGGCTGCCCACCGCTGGACGACGACAGCGGTGACGAGGGGGAGAAGGCTGAAGTGACGGACGAGGCGGCGCGAGAGGCGATCGGCGGCGGACGGTACCTGCTCGTTCGGCGGATCGCCTCCGGCGGCATGGGGACGATCTGGGAGGGGTACGACACCCGCCTCGATCGGACGGTCGCGATCAAAGAGGTGTCCCTGGACCTGATACCGCCCATCCATCAGCAGGAGTTCCTGGATCGGGCCGTCCTCGAAGGACGCAACGCAGCCGCGCTGGCGGATCACCCCAACATCGTCACCATCCATGACGTCGTGATCGAACGCGGCATGCCGTGGACGGTGATGCAGTTCGTCCGCGGTCGCTCGCTGGCCGAACTCCTCGGGGCCGCCCTGCCGGTGGACCAGGTTGCCGCGGTGGCCGGACAGATGCTGTCGGCTCTGGGCTTCGCGCACGAGGCCGGAATCATCCATCGGGACGTGAAGCCGCACAACATCATGATCAACGAGGGAGACGGGCGGGCGCTGCTCACCGACTTCGGGATTGCCAAGAGCGACCGTGACGGCGGCCTCACCCGCACCGGCGTGGTCATCGGGTCCGCGCCCTACATGGCACCGGAGCGCCATGAGGGCAGGTCCGGCGACCCGTCTTCCGATCTGTTCAGCCTCGGGGTGAGCCTCTTCGAGGCGGTGGAGGGGTACTCACCGTTCGCAAAGGAGACCCGGACCGGCACCGTCACCGCGATCCTGGTCGGGCCGCTTCCCGTGATGACACACGCGGGCCGCCTCGGACCGCTCATCCAGGCCCTGACGGAGAAGGACCCGTCCCGTCGTGCGACCTTGCCCGAGGCGCTGCGACTGCTGGACGGCCTGCCGACGGCCCGCACGTGGACCGCCGCGAACACCATCCCGGGAAGAACCCTGACAGCCACCCGCCCGCAGACCGCGATGAGCATCGGGAACACCACGATGCCCGTCGCGTCACGGCAGGCGTCCGGGCCGGTCAGCCTCACACCGCCGTTCGCGAAGCGCCTGCACACCGTCGCGCTCAGCCCCGGTGCCACGAAGATGGCGAGTGCCAGCAGGGACCTGCATCTTTGGGACCTGACCGAGAACCGCCATGTGGCGCACCTCCTCGGCCACGTCAATCCGGTGGATCCGCTGTTCAGCGCCGACGGCAGGGTGCTGGCAGGGGCGGGCCGGGCCGTGTGGCTGTGGGATCTCACCACCGGCGACCGCGAGGCCGTCCGGAAGATCAAGATCAGCCACCCGAAGACGATCGCCCTGAGCTCCGACGGCAGGACACTGGCCGCGTGCGCGAAGAGGACGGTGGGGCTCTGGGACGTCGGCACCGGCCTGCAGACCGTCGCGCTGGAGTCCGTCAGTGCCCAGGCGACGACCTGCCTCGCGTTCAGCCCCGACGGGACGACGCTGGCGGTCGGCGGGGCCGGCGCGACGGTGTCGCTGTGGGATGCCGCCGCCGGCACCCCTGTGGGCACCCTCACGCATCCGGACGCCGGCATCAGCTCACTCGCCTTCAGCCCGGACGGAAGGACACTGGCGGGCGTCGGAGGAGACACGGCGAGCATCGTCCTGTGGGACCTCGCGTCAGGACACTGCGTCGCCGTACCCGGCCTGACCGGCGGCAGAGCCCGCCACCCAGCCCTGTTCAGCCCAGACGGCGCAACCCTCGCCGCGGGCGGCAACACCGCGTTCCACCTGTGCGACCTGGCGACCGGCGACGTGACCGCCGTCAAGATCGGTCTCCAGAAGGTCACCTCGCTCGCTTTCGGGCCGGACAACAGAGCCATGGCCTCCTCCGCCGACGGCGAGCTCATTCGTCTCTGGTACGACTCCGAGTGACCGGCCGCGCCCGGGGGAGCGCCCGCCGCGACCCACGCAGTCCTTCGCGTGCGGGGACGGCCGTTCAGCGGAGGATGGTGACCACCGGCGCGGGCTCGTCGTACACCGTGTGCAGGTAGGAGTCGGTGGTCTGGCCAGGCGTAGTAGCCGCTGGAGTCGATGACGAAGTCGGCGGTGCCGTCGCTGTTGTTGCAGCTGCTGATCTGGCCCACGGTGTCAGGCGCCGCTGACGACCCGCATGAAGACCGTCGGTCGGGTGTGCTCGTTGAGGTAGGCGTAGTGCTGGTCGCTGGGGATGGTGGCGCTCTGTCCCGGCCCCACCACCTGCGGTCCGGTTTCCAGCACGAGGGTGAGACGGCCGGCGAGGACGTGGTGGATCTCCTGCGCTCCGGGCCGGTCGGGTTCGGCGTCGTAACGGCCGCCCGGGGCGAGGGTCCAGCGCCATAGTTCGGCGCGCGGGTTGTCGGTGGCGCCCAGCAGGAGGGCGGTGCTGCCGTCCGGGGCCTCCCACACGAGCGTGCCTTCGGCTTGCGTGCCGGGAGCGTCGGTCTCGGGCAGGGCGAGGGTGGCGAAGTCGGTGTCGAGGGCGCGGGCGACACGGTCGACGGTGGCGAGGCTGGGGTTGGCGTGGCCGAGCTCGATGTCGGTGAGCATGCGCCGGCTGAGTCTGGCGGTGTCGGCGAGCTGCTGGACGCCCCAGCCTCGCTGTTTGCGCAGCGCGCGGACGCGTCTGCCGATGCGGGTGACGAACTCCTGCGTGGCCTGGCCGTCGGGGGTGCTCTCACGACTCATGGTGAGAACTATAGTGCGCAAAAAAGTTGCCACCCGGCCGAATGGGCAATATATTGCTCATTATGCGTGTGATCAGCTCTCCCCGCGTCTCCGAGCAGGCCGTTCTCGCGGCTCTCCGTGACGCCTTCAGGGCCCCTTCCCTCCATGCGGCACCGCCTCCGGGCCAGTTCACGGTCGACCTGCCCGGCGGCGGTGACGTCATCCACTACCCGGCTGTCCTGCCCCATGCCGACGTGTACTCGGTCAAGGTCTCCCCGTACCTGCCCGCCCCCGCCGGTCCCGCCGTGGTCACGGCGTGGACGATGCTCGTGAGCCTGTCCACCGGGCAGCCGCTCGCGCTGCTGGACGCCTCCGAGTTGACCGTCGAGCGCACCGCGGCCACCACCGTGCTCGCCGCCGACCTGCTCCTGCCGCCCGGCGCCCGCACCGCGGCCGTCATCGGGTACGGGCGGGTCGGCCGTGCGCACGCCCGCTACCTGCGCCGCCTGCGCCCCGGCATGGCCGTCCGCGCCTTCTCCCCGAGGGGCATCGACGAGGCCAGCGACGACGTCCGGGCCGCGGCGAGCCTTGAGGACGCGGTGACGGGTGCGGACCTGGTGATGCTGTGCACCTCGGCCGCCGGCGATGTGGTCGACCCCGCCACCCTGCCCGCCGGCACGGTCGTCACCTCGATCTCGACCAACGCACCTGGCGCCCGCGAGATACCGCCCGCCGCTGTCAGGGCTCTCGACGTCTACGTCGACGCGCTCACCACCCTGCACGTCGCCGCCGACCTGACCCGCGCCGCCGCTGACGGCTGGGACCCCGCCGCCGTACGCGGCGACCTGTCGGGCCTCCTGGCGGGCCACGCCCAGGGCCCGAGCGGCGAGCGGCCGGTGTACTTCCGGTCCGTGGGGCTGGGCATCGAGGACGCGGCCGTCGCCTGGGCCGCCCTGCACAGCGACAACGTCATGACGAAGGGACAGCCCTGGTGAAGATCCGCCCGTTCGCCGTCGAGCAGTGGATGAACGACTACGAGGAGACCTGCCGCTACAACCTCGCCGAGACCTGCGTCCGCTCCCTGACCGCCGGCGAACTGCTGGAGATGTCGGGACGGCGGGAGGAGATCCTCGCCGAACTCGACGCCACCCCGCTCACCTACGGTCCCATCCCCGGCAGCCCGAGCCTGCGCGGCCTCGTCGCCGGCCTCTACGACAGCCAGGGCCCGGACAACGTCCTGATCACCCACGGCGCGATCGGCGCGAACGCCCTCGTGCACGCCACCCTCGTCGAACCCGGCGACCACATCGTGGCCGTCGTCCCCACCTACCAGCAGCACTACTCCATCCCCGACAGCTACGGCGCCCGCGTCACCCGGCTGCCGCTGCGCGAGGAGAACGGCTGGCTGCCCGACCTCGACGAACTCGACCACGTGGTCTCGGCCGACACCAGGCTCATCGCCGTCAACAACCCCAACAACCCCACCGGCGCCCTCATCGGCGAAGCCGGACTGGCCCGCATCGCCAAGATCGCCGAACGAGCCGGGGCGTGGGTGCTGTGCGACGAGGTCTACCGCGGCGTCGACCAGGACGGCGACGGCTTCACCGCCTCGATCGCCGATCTGTACGAGCGCGGCATCTCCACCGGCAGCATGTCCAAGCCCTACTCCCTGGCCGGACTGCGCCTGGGCTGGATCGTGGGCCCCACCCCCCTCCTCGCCGACGTGGCCACCCACCGGGACTACACCACCATCAGCGTCGGACGCGTCGACGACCTCCTGGCCTGCGTCGCCCTGGAGAACAAGAACGCCATCCTCGCCCGCTCCCACCGGATCACCCGCACCAACCTCGCCATCCTCGACGAGTGGGTCACCTGCCGCGACGACATCACCTACGTCAGACCGGCCTCCGGCACCACCGCGCTCCTGCGCTACAGCGCCACGCTCGGTTCCTACGAGTTCTGCACCCGCCTCCTTCAGGAGACCGGCGTCATGTTCACCCCCGGCGCCGCCTTCGACATCGAGCACACCGTCCGCATCGGCTTCGCCGACGACACCGAGACCCTCCGCACCGGCCTGGAACTGGCCGGCCAGTTCCTCGACCGGCTCGCCCAGGACTGACTCACCGGCAAGAGGGCCGGGGGACGAAGGGAGCGCGAGGGCATCATCCGCGGCTACACCACGCCCATCGATCCTCGCGCCCTGCAAACAGGATCTCGAGCCGCAGAACCTCGAATGCCACGACGTCGACGGCGAGGACAACTACCTGCTGGCACGCCCTGGAGACCATCAGGGAACCCACCGCCAACGCGCACCTCACCAGCCCCCAACCACCCGCGAGCAAGGAGAACCCCTCATGATCCAGGTGCTCTGGCTCGGAATCCTGCTCGCGGCGGCCTGGGGCTGGTGACGAAGATCGGGCCGACGGACAGGGCCGCGCCGGCGCCGACCCAAGGCTACAAAGCCGCCTTCCGCATCATCCTCGGCTCCGCCACAGCCGACCTGATCCTGCTCATACCGGCCCTGGCCTTCGCCTGGATCATCACGGCCGTCGTCCAGGCCAGGCGTCCTTCGTCGCCGTTCGCGACGCACGCCGCCTCTGGCACGGACAGGCCGTCCCCGCCCGGAACGAATCCTGGGCGTTCTGGAAAGGGGTCACCGCCAACCTTGCCAACCCGCTCACCTGGACCTTGCCGCCGACCCCCGCACCGCGGCCGACGTGCTGCGCAGCGAACTCCCCGACCTGCACTTCGGCACCCTCAACCACTGTCTGTGGCAGGCGGAGCAGGCCGAGTGCACCCGCCATCTGCCCGAAGCCGAGCGCGGAGCACCACTGATCGGCGCCTGCCAGCCCGCCCGCTGCCGCAACTCCGCCGTCACCGCGGCCCACGCCCCGATCTGGCTGGCCGAACAGCACGACCTCACCGAACGACTGCGCGACCGCCGCCTACTGGCCGCCCGCCGCGCCGCCCTGCGCGCCCGCCTCGACGACATCAAGCCCATCACCACTGCCCTCACCCAGGACCTGTGCATGACCGTCTCCCCGGCCTCCGGCGCCAGCCTCCGCGCCGCCATGGCCCGCCTCCTGGCCGGACAGCCCCAGCGCACCGACGGCGCCCTCACCAAGGAGAACCTCGCCCGCGAAGCGGGCGTCAGCCACGCCACCGTCCACCGCGCCACCGGCGTCCTCGCCGAATGGAATGCCCAGGTCACCCGTCCGATCCGACGCACCCCCAGTGAAGTCGCACGCGACGACACCATCACCGCCCTGCGCACCCAGCTCACCCAGGTCCGCGGCCACGCACGCGAACTCCAGGGCCGGCTCGACGCCCTGGCCACCGTCACGGCGAACCTGTACGCCGAGAACCTCCACCTGCGCCGGCGCCTCACCGTCAAACCCCCTCCCAGACCCCGGCCCGGGCGCCTCCCCGCTGATAGCGAAGCCGAGGCACCAGAAGACGGAGAAGCCCGCCGCTACTTCAAGCCCTCACTCGCGGCGACCTCCGAGCTGACCAGCCTGCGTGCCCCGGATGACGCGCAACGCTGAGATGCAGGGGCGAGCAGAAGACTGCCTTCCGCAGCATTCCGAGGCGCACGTGAACTGGTCGCTCATCACCCTCATGAGCAGGCGTCTGAGCCTGTTTCTCGCCCCTTGTCGTCAGCTGAGGATGTTCAGAGCCGTCAGTACGTCACCGTGATCCGCTGCGCGGGGCCGTCCACGCTGACCGTTCCGCCGTACGGGATCACCAGTTGGGGATCGGTGTGCCCGAAGTCGACGTCGAACACCGCCATGGTGTGTGGGGCGTACGCGGCCAGCGCACGCAGCACCGCGTCGCGCTGCTCAACGGCGTAGCGCCGCTTGTCCTCCTCGTTGTTCGGCTGCTGGAAGGACCATGCTTTGGCGCGGCCCATCAACAGGGCTGGGAAGCGCGCAAGCAGGCCGCGCTCTCCCATGTTGCGCAGGATCCGGAAGACCTCCTCCCCGCTCGGCATTTCCTCTGACGTCTCCAGGAACAGCACGCCGCCCTCGTAAGCTGCGGGATCGCGTTCGATCTCGCGGTCGGCCATCAGCAACCACGACAGGATTTCCAGGTTGCCACCCCAGGCACGGCCGGTGACATCGTGGTCGGGCTGATGCCAGATCCAGCCGTCGGCGGGCTGCGAGTCCGGTTCCGTCTCGAAGGTGGCCGGGTCGGCCCAGTCGCGGGCGGTGTCGCGGTAACGCTTGGCAGGGCGGAGTTCGTAGGGGCCCGAGGTGAACAGGGCCGCGCGCACCGACTCGGCGGTGGAGGGATGGAGTGCTGTCGGGCGGCCGATCTCGGTCATCACGCAGGCGCCGTGGTAGGCGACGATGCCTAGGTTATGCAGGAAGAGCAGCAGGTTGGTGTTGTCACTTGAGCCGAAGAACGGCTTGGGGTTGGCGCGGATCAGCTCGCGGTCCAGCAAAGGAAGCACGGTGATCTGGTCGTCGCCACCGATGCTGGCCATCACCGCCCTGACCGAGGGATCGGCGAACGCGGCGTGGATGTCGTCGGCGCGTTCCCTGGGTGTGGAGCCCATCTTGCGAGTGGTCGGGTACTCCACTGGTTCGAGGCCGAAATCCTCACGCAGACGCTTGAGCCCCAGCTCGTACGGAAGAGGGAAGAGCCCGGGCAATCCAGACGAAGGAGAGATGATCGCTATGCCGTCACCGGGCACAGGCTTTGGAGGATAGGCAGGTGAGGTCACGAACGTCAGGCTAGAGGTCTGATCGACTACTGATCATCTTCATTTCAGACGGGGATTCTCAGTCCATCAACTTGAAGCAGGAACCGAACCCATCCCCTGCCGGATATCCACTATGTGGACTTCCGCCCACGGCCAGCGCGAGTACCCCGAACGACCGTCACGCCAGCCCTTTGACCTGCGACTTCAAGTTGACGGAAGCTCACGGCGGAGGCGTCGGCGGACCCGACAGACGGTGGCTGCGATGCAGTCGGGCGAGCAGGCGGAGTGTCCGGGAGGTCGTCGGCGCGAGCCGGCCAAGGCCGCCCGGTGACTTGCGGCGTCGTTCACTCGGTGGGCCTGGGAACGTAGCCGTGGTGCGGTCGTCCGGGTGGCCTGGCGGGGGCGCCGGGCCGAGTCGTGGGTCACGTGCGTACCCAGAGACAGAACGGGTGTCCGGCTGGGTCGAGGTGAACGCGTACGTCGTCTTGAGCTTGGTGCTCGGCGAGGGTGGCGCCTGAGGCGATCGCGTGGGCTGCGGCGCTGTCGAGGTCGTCGACTTCGATGTCGAGGTGGATCATCATCTGCTCGTCACCGGGGCTGGCGGGCCAGACTGGTCTGGCGCAGGAGGTTTCGGTGTGGAATGAGAGTCCGGGGCCGCCTTCGGGCGGGCTGAGCTTCACCCAGTCGGACTCTTGGCGCTCGATGGGCCAGCCGAGGAACTGGCGATAGAAGGTGGCCAGCTCGTGGGCGTCAGGTGCGGCGAGGCAGATTGTTGACAGCCTCAGCCGTGGCGGTTGACTCATGTGGACTCCTGGAATGGGAGGGCAGGGTATGAATCAACTTCGCAGTGAATCATGGCAGTTGACCTTGATCGAGGGGCGAAGGGAGAGTCGATCACGACTGGCCGGGGCTATGACACCGGCAAGAAAATCAACGGCCGCAAGAAGACACATCGCGGTCGACACCCTCGGCCTGCCGGTGATGACCACGGTCACCGGTGGCTGGCGGCCCCGATATTTAGATCGGTGGTTCGGTGAAGAGTTGCAGCAGCCAGTTGGCGCTTTCCGCGCCGCCTGTGGTTGTGGTTGCTCCGGGGAAGAGGCGGCCCCAGGAGCACGCGCGGCCAAGAGCACTCAGTCGCCATGCCAGAGTCACCGCGCGTCGCAGTTCTGCGCTCGTCCGACCTTCTCCCGTCCAGGGTTCCAGGTAGGCGTCCCGTAGCCGTGGCAGCACTTCGGACCCGTATCGCGCACTGGCTGCGCGGGCCGGGACCAGGAAGCTGCAGAACGGGTGGGAGACCGCGGCGTCGCCCCAGTCGAAGAAGGTGAATCGGCCTGGCGCTGGGTTGAACAGCTGGCCGTCGTGCAGGTCGGAATGGTCGAGGGAGTCAGCGATGCCTACGTCGGCGAGTTCAGCGCACCAGTCCACGAGGCGCGGCCGGAGTCCATACAGCCTCTTGAGGTCGTCCGGCTGAAGTGTGGTGTTCTCCGTGATGAGCCGGTCGAAGACGTCAGGAAGCGCAGTGGTGCGTGCGCTGGGGACACCGAGCAGTTCGATCTCGTGAGCGTGCGGAACAAGCGTGTGCTGCATGCTCGCGTACTGGCCCAGCAGTTCTTCCCAGACTCGTGGATCGGCGGGGCTGCGGTTGAGTACGTCCCTGAAGAGCTCGCCGCCGTGGGGAAGCAGCGACCAGCCGTGGTCGGCGTCGACGGCGAGTGGTTCCAATACGTGCTGCGGCACCCAGTGGGCCAGGGCTGCGGTCAGCGTCGCCTCGAAGGCGCTGGCAGGCGGGTTGGCTTTGAACCATACGGCGTTGTGTTCTTCGACCGGCAGACGCACCAGAACGGACCACGGTCGTAGCCGCACTCTTCGTTGCCCTGTCTCGCGTAGGCCGCGAGCGGCAAGCTCGCGCTCAGCCCATCCGAGGGCAGCGTCTCGCCAGGCTTCTTGCTCCCAGGGCGTGACCGCATCTTCGTATTGGCCCCGGTCCACGACCACCGACGCGTCATGTTGCATCGCGCCATCCCAGCATCGTGCCCGCCGGTTCTCCATCGATTTTCTTCTTGAGCCCCTCGGCAGCGTCTCCCAGACGCGCGTGTGCCGAGTCCGCGTAGCGGATGGCGGTTTTGGCGTGCGCCCGAGAGTGACAGCCGTGACCACGGCGAAGCGCACACGATCTACGGCGTCTGGCACGACTCGGTTCGCCCGCACCTACCCGAGAAATCAGAAGCTCATTACGTCGACACACGTTTGAGTGAAGGGCGACACACGAACCGCCCCTGCTTGAGACGGCGGGATCTGCCTAGGCGTGGAGTGACGCAGCAGGTGGTCCTGGGCGGCGAATGAGCCCAGGCTGTGGCCGAGAAGGACCACTGGCACTCCTGGAAACCGGCTACACCACCGGCTGATCCAGGTCCTGGTGCGTGAGGCAACCGTCGGGTTGCGCGCGCAGGTGCCGGGCGGCCTGCCGGACGGCGGTGACGGCGGGCCGGTCGTCGGCGGCGCGGGTGGCGAGTGCGATCTGTACGGGCGGCCCGTCGAGCGGGACGAAGCGGACACCGGGGTGCGGGTAGAAGCGTCCGGCGGCATCCGCGTGCAGTGCGAGTCTGCCGGTCGTCGCGACCGCCGCGGGGATGGCGGCGGGGCTGCGCAGGGCGTCGCGGTGGTGAGCTCCGTCGGCGGCGGGCCCTGACCAGGCCGCGGTGGCGGAGCTGGGGAAGGCGGTGGGCAGCCAGGCGCTGTCGGCGACGTCGGCCTCGGTCAGGCGGTCCGCTTCGGCGAGCGCGGAGCGGGCGGGGACGACGGCGACCCGCGGCAGGGTCAGCGCCTGTTCGAAGACGAGGCCGTCGACGGGGCCGACGTACTGGACGATGCCGGCGTCGACCCGGTGGCCGCGGATCGCGTCGTACTGGTCGGCGAGGTCCAGCTCGGCGTAGGAGAACGCGATCGCGGGATCGAGAGCGTGCACGGCCTGGACGAGATCCGTGCCGCGTTCGGCCAGGCCGAAGCCCAGGACACCGAGCGTGAGGTGCCGTGGGTCGGCCGGGCCCTCCGCGTGCCGGTCGGTGAGCGAGTCCAGGGCCGTCAGCAGGGTGCGGGCCTGGGCGATGAGCCGTTCTCCGGCAGGGGTGAGCGTGACGCGGCGGCTGGTGCGGTCGAAGAGCATGGCACCCAGGTCCTGTTCCAGGCGCTGGATGTGGCGGCCGAAGGGCTGGGGACTGATGTAGTGGCGCTGGGCCGCCCGGCCGAAGTGCAGTTCCTCGGCCAGGGTCACCGCATAGCGCAGGGCCCGGATGTCCATCGCGTACCTCCATCCCTCCCCGTCCGTCTACGTGATCGCGGCGGATTGCGTCAACCCGTCGGCCACGACCGGTTCAGAACCGTTTTGGCTGATGATCCCCGCCGGGCTCCCTGGTGAGGTGAGGCCACGGAAGGCACGGCCCCCGTGGTTCACACGACGTTCGGATGACAAGGGAGTCATCGGCATGGCCCAGGACCGCATTCTGCTGCGCGGCGGCACCGTTCTCACCATGGACCCGCGACTGGGGACCCTGACGCGAGGCGACGTACTGATCGAGGACGGGGTGATCGTCGCGGTCGCGCCGGAACTGGCCGT
Source organism: Streptomyces sp. NPDC090088 (assembly GCF_044747345.1). Lineage (NCBI taxonomy): Bacteria > Bacillati > Actinomycetota > Actinomycetes > Kitasatosporales > Streptomycetaceae > Streptomyces > Streptomyces sp. NPDC090088. The sequence continues at coordinate 506,860 of NZ_JBIVDZ010000010.1, forward strand.
CGACGAGGCGGAGATCGTGGACGTGACGGGGCACGTCGTGGCGCCCGGCATGATCGACACCCACCGCCACACCTGGCAGACGCCCCTGCGGGCACTGTGTGCCGACTGGACCCTGATCGACTACCTCTTCGGCGTCCGCCTCGGTGTCTCGCCCGCCTTCGAGCCCGACGACGTACGCCTGGGCAACCGGCTGGGCGCCCTGGACGCGCTGAACTCGGGCGTCACCACGATCCTGGACTTCTCGCACTGCAACAACACCCCCGAGCACGCGGACGCGGCGATCGCCGGCCTCCGCGAGAGCGGCGTCCGCGCGGTCTTCGGCTACGGCTTCTTCGAGTCGAACCCCGCCAAGCCGCCGCACTTCGCCGACCACGCCGCCCGTGTCTCGGACTTCGCGCGCGTCGCCGACACCCACTTCTCCAGCCGCGACGCGCTGGTGACCCTGGGGGCCGCGCTCACCGAGTACGGCACGCTGCCCTTCGACACCACCCGCGCCGAGATCATGGCCGCCCGGGAGCGGGACGCGCTGATCGTCATGCACACCGGCTGTGTGTGGTCCCTGCCCACCGGGGTGGGCGAACTCGCCGCCGCGGGGCTGCTCGGCCCGGACCAGGTCCACGTGCACTGCAACACCCTCACCGACCACGAGTGGCGGCTGATGGCCGACCACGGCGCCAAGCTGTCGATCTCGGTGGAGACCGAACTCAACATGGGCATGGGACGGCCCGCGTTCGCCGCGGCCCGCCGTCACGGCATCGAGCCGACCCTGTCCTGCGACATCGTCTCCCTCAACACCGGCGACCTGTTCACCCAGACCCGGATGGGACTGGCCTTCCAGCGCTGGGCCGACACCGAGGCTCTCAACCTCGGCGGCGGCGACCCCACCGCCGTCTCGATCACCGCCCACGACGCGCTGCGCTGGTCCACCGTCAACGCGGCCGACGCGGTCGGCATGGCGGACCGCATCGGCAGCCTCACCCCCGGCAAGCAGGCCGACGTCATCGTCACCGGCGGCCCGGGTCTCTCCCAGCACCCGCACCTGGACCCGGCCGCGACCCTCGTCTTCCAGACCACCCCCGGCGACGTCCGTCACGTCCTGGTCGCCGGCCGCTTCGCCAAACGCGACGGCCACCTCACCGGCGCCGACCTGCCCGGTCTGCTCACGCAGGCCGACGCCTGCGCCGAGCGCGTCCTGGGCCGTATCGCCACCTCCGGCAGGCCCCTGCCGGGAACGCCGCCGCAGGGCTGGGGCGCCATCGTCGCGGCCTCGGCCGAACTGCACCAGGCCCCCTAGCACCGTCACCGACCCCGATTCCGGAGAACCCCCTCGTGCGCTTCGTCAGCTACGCCGCTCCCGACGGCGACCGCGTCGGTCTGCTCGATGCCGACGACCTCGTCCACCCGCTGCCACCGGGCGTGCGGCTGATCGACCTGATCGACGACCCGCAGCACCTGCGCGACGCCGCCGAGCAGGCCCTCCGTACGCCTCATGTCCCGCTCCCGTACGGACGGTTGCGGCTTCGCGCGCCGATCCCGCAACCGCCGACCGTCCCCGCAGGGTAGGTGCGGTGAGGTCCGCACCGTGAACGCTGGTGGCTCCGACTTTCCGGGCGGCTCACGCTCCACAGTGAGCGCTCCAGCAAGGTCGGCGGCGCCACAGCCGTCCGTCCGCACTCCCTGGAGACGATCCTCGAAGTCGACGTAGTACTGTTGCCGACCCTGCTCGCCGCGGAGGAGGCCGCCGCCCAGGAGGCCGGCGGTGGTCACGACCGATGGGACGGTGTCCTGCCCGCTTGCACGGTGCTGCTGGAGCGGCCTGCCGGGCACGACGCTCCGCCGGTTTGTGGATCTCGCTCGCACCTTCCCGCCACCACACCCGCTGGGGAACCTGTGCAGTGGGCGGAAGATGCCAGGAGCGGACACAATCGGGCCTGGTGGCGGCTGCCGGGGGCGATCTGCTCAGCTCTATTCCCGCAATACTGACTGAATGAGTGTGGCTGTCGGTGGTCGGCGGCCGAACATGGAGGGACGGTTGTGGCGGAGGGCGGGTCACGGGTGGAGCGTCGTGTGTACGCGAAGGGGGAGGCTCGGCGTGCGGAGATCCTGGCCGCGGCGTTGGCCGCGTTCGCGGAGCAGGGGTACCGGGGTTCGTCGCTCAGGGACATCGCGGCGGAGACCGGGGTGTCGGCGTCGGGGATCCTGCATCACTTCGGGAGCAAGGACGCGCTGCTGACCGCCGTTCTCGCGGAACGCGAGCGGTTGGACAAAGAGCTTCATCCGGTGGAAAGCCGACCGGACGAAGCGGCCGACTACTTCCGGAACATGATCGATTACAACATGTCGCAGCCGGGGCTGGTGCGGTTGTTCGCGACGCTGGTGGCGGAGGCGGCCGATCCGGACCACCCGGCGCACGCGTGGTTCGTCGAGCGGTACGAGGGCGCGCGGGAGCATGTGCGGGCGGTGCTGGCCGAGGATCTCGCCCTGCTGGGGGAAGCGGAGCGCGAGGCGACGGTCCAGCTGTTCATGGCGGTGAGCGACGGTCTGCAGACGCAGTGGCTGCTCGACCCGGAACGTGACATGCGGGCCGGAATGGACCTCTTCGTCGACCTCTACGTCCGCGCCAAGCGGTACCGGGAGCATGCGGGGGCGGCGCACCAGGCGGAGCCCGGGCCCACCGCGACGGCGGAGCCCGGGCGGATACGGCAGGTGCGGCTGGGGCCGAAGGGTGCCGCGGTCGCCGACCGGCTGGAGAGCTACGGGCACCAGGGGAGGCTGGCGGACGGCCGGGTGCCCACGTCCTACGAGGCGGAGGTCGAGGCGGCCTGCGCCGCGCTGAGTGCGGCGCTCACCCGGCGGGGGGCGGGCTGGGACGACGTCGTCGAGGTGCGGACCCTCCACGTCGACCTGGCCGGCTCGTATCTCGACGTGACCGGCGAGGTGCTGAGCGCCAGGACCGGCGGCCGGGACGTCTCCTGGCTGGCGCAGGCCGCCCCCGACCTCGCACATGACGGTGTGCGTGTCGAGGTCGGCGCGGTTGCCCTGGTGCCCCGTTCGGGCGCCGGCGGTTGAAAGGGGCCGCCGCCGCAGGGACTCTGCGGCGGCGGGGACCCGGTCCGCGCGTTCCCGCGCAGTGGTGAAAACTCCCGATGAGACCGAAGCCGTCGGGGCGATGGAACCCGTCGTCACCGTCCCGGCCGTCTCCCTCGTGCCGGTGCGTCTCGGCAGCGGTGGCTTCGGCGACCCGTGACCCAGGCGGAGACTTCACATAGACGCTGAATGACTGTACAGCGTTATGGTGGAGCGGTCGGGTCAAACCTGAACAGCGCTGTGTCCGCGGCGGCGTGCCGTGGGGAGCGCGTTCGGGGTCGGCGGGAGAGGGAGTGGGTGTGGCGGAGGATGCGTCTCCGGTGGGTCGCCGTGTCTATGCCAAGGGGGAGGCTCGGCGTGCGGAGATCCTGGCCGCGGCGTTGGCCGGGTTCGCGGTGCAGGGCTACCGGGGTTCGTCGCTCAGGGACATCGCGGCGGAGACCGGGGTGTCGGCGTCGGGGATCCTGCACCACTTCGGGAGCAAGGACGCCCTGCTGATCGCCGTACTGGAGGAGCGCGAGCGCCTGGACAGGGATCTCTTCCCGGTGGAGAGCCGGCCGGCCGAGGCGGCCGGCTACTTCCAGAACCTGGTGGCGTACAACATGTCGCAGCCGGGGCTGGTGCGGTTGTTCGCGACGTTGGTGGCGGAGGCGGCCGATCCCGAACATCCGGCGCACGGGTGGTTCGTGGACCGGTACGAGGCCGCGCGGGAGCACGTGCGGGCGGTGCTGGCCGAGGACCTGGAGGCGCTGGGGGAGGCCGAGCGGGAGGCGACCGCCCAGCTGTTCATGGCGGTGAGCGACGGTCTGCAGACGCAGTGGCTGCTGGACCCGGATCGTGACATGCGGGCGGGCATGGACCTGTTCGTGGAGCTGTACCGGCTGGCACGGAGCGCCGGACAGCCGCGGAACCCCGGACGGCCCTCCGGCGCGCCCGGGTGGGTGCGGCACCGGAGCCTGGGACCGGACGGGGCGGTCGCGGCCGACCGGCTGGAGAGCTTCGGGCATCACGGGCGGCTGCGTGACGGCCGTACGCCCTCCCGCCTGGAGGCCGAGGTCGAGGCGGCCTGTGCCGCGCTCTGTGCCGCACTCGCGGCGCGCGGCTACGGCTGGGGGGACGTCGTCGAGATCCGCACCCTGCATGTCGAGGTGAGCGACCACGTCCTCGACGTGACAGGAGAGGTGCTGCGGGACCGGGTGGGGGAGCGGGAGGTGTCCTGGCTGGCGCAGTGTGCTCCCGGGCTTGCCCGGGACGGGCTGCGCGTCGAGGTCGGAGCCGTCGCCTTGGCGCACAGGGATAGCTGAACACATGTACTGCTTTACGTGCCGGGCGGGGCGCGGTATGCCCGGTTCGGCTCAGGAAAGTAAACCGTTTGTAACGGAACTGCGTACTCGTCTTGTCAATCTCTGAACGATAGTTCAGTGTCTTCGCATCGGGTCCGGAGAGCATGACGGTGGACGGACCCGAACCCCGCGCGTCCACGGTCCTGACGCCGTAGGCGCGCGGGGTCGGCATCGATCCGTGCCCCCGTCTCCCCCCACGTCTTCGACCCATTTCTGGCCGGTCCTGAGAAAGACGAGCCCATGAAGAAGAGAATCCTCCCGGTCGCCGCGCTGGCGACGGCGTCCGTACTCGTGCTGGCCGGGTGCGGCGGCTCCGCCTCCGGCGGTTCGGGTACGGCGGACAGCCTCCGCCTCGGCGTCGCCGCCAACCCCACCACGTGGAACCCGGCCAACTCCGACGGCGGCGTCAACACCCTGTTCTTCCAGGCTCTCTACGACTCACTGCTGCGACTGACCCCGGCCGGCGAGGTCGCGCCGGGCCTGGCCAAGTCCTGGTCCTACGACGCGAACCAGACCGTGCTGACCCTCAAGCTCCGGCAGGGCGCCAAGCTGGGCGACGGCACCGCGTTCGACTCCTCGCTGGTCGCGCCGAGCCTGATGGCCACCAAGAACGGCTCCGGCGGCTTCGCGGCCTCGCTGGCCTCCCTGAAGTCGGTCACGGCCCCGGACGCGTCGACCGTCGAACTGCACCTGAGCACCCCCGACCCCGCCCTGCTCTACAACCTCGGCCTCGGCGCGAGCTACGTACTGCCGCCCGCCGCGCTCAAGGGGAGCGGCCTGACCACCAAGCCGGCGCCCACCGGGCCGTACAGCCTGGACACCGCGCAGACCGTGGCCGGCAGCAAGTACACGTTCACGAAGAACGCCCAGTACTGGGACGCGGCCTCCTACCCGTACAAGACGCTCACCCTCACCGTGATGGCGGACGACACGGCGCGGCTGAACGCCGTGCAGTCGAAGCAGGTCGACGCGATCAACGGCAAGATCACGATGATCGACGCCGCCAAGTCCGCCGGCCTCACCACCAAGAGCGCCCCGCTGGACATGCAGGGCCTGGTGATCGGCGACCGGGCGGGCAAGCTGGTTCCGGCCCTCAAGGACGTGCGGGTCCGCCAGGCGATCAACTACGCCATCGACGGCAAGGGCATCCTGAAGTCCATCGACAAGGGCTACGGCACCGCCACCTCCCAGATCTTCAACCCGAACGGCGAGGCGTACGACCCGGCGCTGAACTCCCGCTACCCGTACAACCCGCAGAAGGCAAAGCAACTGCTCGCCGCGGCCGGCTACAAGAACGGGTTCACCCTGCCCATGGCGTCGATCTCCGCGGCCTGGGGCAGCTTCGAGCCGGTGTTCAAGGAGCAGCTGGACGCCGTCGGCATCAAGGTGAAGTTCACCACCGTCCAGGCCGCCGACATCATCAAGGCCTTCTCCGACTACCCGGTCTTCATGGTCACCTGGCAGACCGCCAAGGAGTCCTACGTCGACGTCCTTCAGATGCTCAGCAGGACCAGCCTGATCAACCCGCAGAAGACCAGCGACCCGAAGTCCGAGGCACTGATCGAGAAGATGCGGACCGGCAGCGAGCAGGAGCGCGCCACGGCGGGCAAGCAGCTCAGCGCCTACCTCGTCGACCAGGCCTGGTTCGACCCGTGGGCCACCGTGAACAGCTCGGTGGTGATCGCGAACAAGTCGGTCGAGTTCGACCTGCAGACGGGCAACGTCGTGCCGTCGCTGCGGTTCTTCACCCCGGCCTCCTGACCCACCGAACTCGCCCTCAAGGCCCGGGAGGTGCCTGAGATGTTGACCTACGTCGGCCGTCGTCTGGCCGGTGGCGTGCTCCTCGTCCTCATCGTCGTGACCCTGACGTTCTTCGTGCTGCACGCCTTCAGCGGCGACATCGCGGCGAGCCTGTCCGGGAAGACGGCGACGGCCGCCCAGATCGACGTGCGCCGCCGGCAACTGGGGCTCGACCAGCCCCTGTTCAGCCAGTACTGGGAGTGGCTGTCGCACGCGGTCCGCGGCGACCTGGGCACCTCCTGGACCACGAGCGAGTCCGTGTCCGACGCCATCGACGTGCGGCTGCCCGTGACCCTGGTCCTGGCCGTCGGAGCCACCCTGGTCTCCGCCGTGCTGGGCATCGCCGCCGGTACCTGGGCGGCCGTCCGCCGCGGCGCGCTCGACCCGGTCCTCCAGATCTTCGTGGTGGCGGGCTACGCCTTCCCCGGCTTCTGGCTGGCCCTCGTCCTGTCGTCGTTCTTCGCCGTGAAGCTCGGCTGGTTCCCCGCGACCGGATACGTGCCCTTCACCCAGTCACCCGGCGACTGGCTGTCCTCCATCGTCCTGCCCGTCACCGCGCTGGTGCTCGGGGTGACGGCCACCGTCGCCCAGCAGACCCGCAACGCCACCGTGCAGGTCCTGGGCACCGACTACGTCCGCACGCTGCGCAGCCGGGGCCTGACCACCAGGCGGCTGCTGCTGGTCAACGTGCTGCGCAACGCGGCGCCCGCCTCGCTCACCACCCTGTCGCTGTCGTTCATCGGCCTGCTCAGCGGAACGATCGTCGTCGAGAACGTCTTCGCCCTGCCGGGCCTCGGCTCCCTCGCCAACACCGCGACCACCTCCCGGGACATCCCGGTGGTGATGGGCGTGATGCTGATCATGGTGCTGCTGGTGGTCGCGGTGAACATCGTGCTCGACCTGGCCCAGGCCTGGGCCAACCCGAAGGTGCGTATCTGATGAGCAATCCCCAACTCCCGGCAGCCGGCGCGCTCGACGCGGTCACGGCGCGGCCCGCCGAAGCGGTACGGCGCAGAGGTGCGCTGCGCGCCCTGATCAGCCGCCCGCTGGCCGCCGTTGCCCTCGCCATCCTGGTCCTGATCGTGCTGGCCAGCGTGTTCGCCCCACTGCTGACCAGCCAGTCCCCGACCAAGGTGGACCTCAACCTGGTGCTGGCCCCGCCCGGCGGCGACCACCTGCTGGGCGGGGACGGCAGCGGACGGGACGTCCTCGCCCGGCTGCTGTACGGCGGACGCTCCAGCCTGCTGTCCGCCGCCATCGCCCTGGGCACCGCCCTGGTGCTCGGCGTCCCCGCGGGCCTGCTCGCGGGCTACCGCGGGGGACGCCTCGACGCGGTGGCCACCTGGATCGGCAACCTGTTCCAGTCCATCCCCGCCGTCGTCGCCCTGCTCGCGGTCATCGCCGCCCTGGGCTCCTCGATCGCACCCTCCATGATCGCCTTCGGTGTCCTGCTGGCCCCCGGCGCCTTCCAGCTCACCCGTTCCGCGGTGCGCGGCGTACGCGGCGAGCTGTACGTGGACGCCGCCCGGGTCTCCGGCCTCGGCGAGACCCGCATCATGCGCCGGCACATCCTCACTGTGGTGCGCCCGCCCCTGGTCATCTGGGCGACGCTGCTGGTCGGAGCCGTCATCGTCACCCAGGCCGGCCTGCAGTACCTCGGCGTCGGCGACACCACCTCCGCCAGCTGGGGCGCGATGGTCAACGACGCCCAGCGCAACATCTACACGCGCCCCTCGCTGCTCTACCCGCCGGGCCTCGCGATCGGCATCACCGCCGCCTGCTTCGGCATCCTCGGCGCCGCGCTCGGCGACGTGCTCACCGGGGACGGCCGCACCCGGCGCGGACGCGGGAAGCAGACGTCCACACGGACCGCCGTACCGACCGCCGCGCAGGACGCCGCCGAGCCGCAGCCGGACGCCCTGGTCGAGGCGCGCGACCTGCGGGTCTCCTACACCCGGCCGGACGGGGAGGACAAGCAGGTCGTGCACGGCATCAGCCTCGCCGTCCGCCCCGGCGAAGTGCTCGGCCTGGTCGGCGAGTCGGGATCCGGAAAGACCCAGACCGCCTTCGCCCTGCTCGGCCTGCTCCCGCGCGAGGCCCGGGTCGAGGCGGCCACCCTGCGCATGGCCGACCACGACCTGACCCGGCTGACCTCCCGGCAGTGGCAGGACCTGCGCGGCCGTCGCATGGCCTACATCCCGCAGGACCCCATGTCCAACCTCGACCCGTCCTTCACCGTGGGTCAGCAACTCGTCGTACCCCTGCGGCGGCATCTGGGCCTGTCCCGGCAGGAGGCGGCCACCCGGGCCCTCGACCTGCTCGACCGGGTGGGCGTGGCGGACCCCCGCAAGACCTTCGAGGACTACCCGCACCAGCTCTCCGGCGGCCTCGCCCAGCGCGTCCTGATCGCCGGAGCGGTCTCCTGCGACCCGGAGTTCCTGGTCGCGGACGAGCCGACGACCGCCCTGGACGTCACCGTCCAGGCCGAGGTCCTCGACCTGCTGCGCGGCCTGCAGAAGGAGTACGGCATGAGCATGTTGCTGGTCACCCACGACCTCGGCGTGGTCGCCGACCTGTGCGACAGGGTCGCCGTCATGCGCGACGGCCACCTGGTGGAGACCGCGCCCGCCCGGCAGATCTTCGCCGCGCCGCGGCACGAGTACACGCGCACCCTCCTGGCCTCCGGCCTGGAGCACGCCGACCCCCGCCCGCCGCTCGGCGCCGCCGCCGACGCCGTACCCCCGGCAGGTGCCCGATGAGCCCGCAGACCGCTCCCGTCCTCCAAGTCAGCGACCTGGTAGTCGAGTTCGCGGCGAAAGGCCGGGGCCGCACACCGTTCCGCGCGCTCGACGGCGTGAGCCTCGACGTCAGGCCCGGGGAGACCCTCGGTGTGGTGGGGGAGTCCGGTTCCGGCAAGACCACCATCGGCCGGGCCGTCCTCGGCCTGAACCCGGTGACCTCCGGCTCGATCGTGTTCGACGGCAAGGACATCGCCGGCGCGGGCGCGCGCGAGCGCCGGGCCCTGGCCGCCGACCTCCAGGTCGTCTTCCAGGACCCCTACTCCTCCCTCAACCCCGCCCTCACCATCGAGGACATCCTCAGCGAACCGCTCGAGGCGGCCGGTACGGACCGCCGTACGGCACGTGCCCGGGTCGCCGAACTGCTCGACCAGGTACGGCTGCCCGCCGACTCCGGACAGCGGCTGCCCCGCGAGTTCTCCGGCGGCCAGCGCCAGCGCATCGCCATCGCCCGCGCGCTGACCCGCTCCCCGAAGCTCGTCATCTGCGACGAGCCGACCAGCGCCCTGGACCTCACCACGCAGGCCCTGGTCCTGGACCTGCTCATCGAGATCCAGCAACGCACCGGCGTCGCCTACCTGTTCATCTCGCACCAGCTGGGCGTGGTCCGCAGGATCAGCCACCGGGTGGCCGTCATCCACCGCGGCCGGATCGTCGAGTCGGGACCCGCCGTCGAGGTCACCGACAAGCCCCAGCACCCCTACACCCGCAAGCTGCTGCTGTCCGCGCCGGTCGCGGACCCGGCCGAACAGGCCAAGCGCAGGGAGGCCCGGCACGCCCTGGCCGCCGTCACCGGAGAGCACGACTCATGACCCTGATCGACCTCAGCCACCCCCTGGAACACGGCGTGGAGACCTATCCCGGGTTTCCGACACCGGTGATGCGGGCGCACATCGGCTACGACGAGTCCGCCGGAATGATCGCCGAGGGGAGGGAGTTCGGCATCGACCTCATCACCCTCATCGGCGGCTCGGCCACCTACATCGACGCCCCCCGCCACATGGACCGGCACGGCGCGGACATCGCGGCGCTCCCGCTCGACCGACTGGTGGACGTCTTCGCCGTCGTGGTCCCGGCCCCGGCCGACGGGCGACGCGAGTACCTGCCGGCCGACTTCGACGGACTCGACCTCACCGGCCGCGCGGTGCTCCTGGCCACCGGCTGGGACCGGCACTGGGCGACCCCCGCCTACGGAACGGGTTCCCCCTACCTGGGCCCGGCCGCCGCCCACCGGCTCGTCGAGGCCCGGCCCGCCTTCGTCGGCATCGACGCCGTGCTCGTCGACGACGTCGACGACCCCGATCCGCGGCCACTGCGCGAAGCCCACGTCAGCCTGCTCGGCGCGGGCATCCCGATCGTCGAGAACATGACCGGCCTGACCACCCTGCCCTGGACGGGCACCAGGGTCACGGCGGTACCGGCGGCCGTCAGAGGCGTCGGATCCTTCCCCGTCCGAGTCTTCGCCCGCGCGGACTGAACCCCCAACACCCACGAGGAACCCATCGTCATGACGCACGAACTCCGCAGCGGACTGCTGCCCGTGGACGAGGCATCCCTGCGCACCCGACTGGCCGCGCTGACGCTGGAGCAGAAGGTCACCCTGCTCACCGGCGCCGACGCCTGGCACGTCCCGGGCTGCCCGGAGATCGGCCTGTCGTCCGTGCTGCTGTCCGACGGCCCCAACGGGGTGCGCGGCGAGCGCTTCAACGAGGAGCGCGACCCCGCCCTGCTGCTGCCCAACCTCGCCGCGCTGGCCGCCACCTGGGACACCGACGCCCTGCACAGGGCCGGCGAGATCCTCGGCGACGAGGCCCGCCGCAAGGGCGTCCACGTGGTGCTCGGCCCCACCATCAACATCCAGCGGGTCCTGAACGGCGGCCGGAACTTCGAGAACTTCTCGGAGGACCCGCTGCTCACCGCCCGGCTCGGCGCCGCCTACGTCGAAGGCATCCAGTCCCGCGGTGTCGGCGCCTGCCCCAAGCACTACGTGGGCAACGAGTCGGAGACCGACCGCACCCGCTACGACGTCCACGTGGACGAGCGCACGCTGCGCGAGGTGTACCTGGCCCCGTTCGAGGCGGCCGTCGCCGCCGGCGCCGCCACGGTCATGGCCGCGTACAACTCCGTGCGCGGCACGACGATGACCGCCAACGGCCCGCTCAACAACGACGTCCTCAAGGGCGAGTTCGGCTTCGACGGCGTGCTGCTCTCGGACTGGCGGGCCACCCAGCTCACCGAGGGCCCGGCGCTCGGCGGACTCGACCTGGTCATGCCAGGACCCGAGGGCCCCTGGGGCTCCGCCCTGGTCGCGGCGGTGAAGGAGGGCCGGGTCCCGGAGACGGCGATCGACGACAAGGTGCTCCGGCTGCTCCGGCTCGCCGCGCGCGTCGGGGCGCTGGACGCCACGGCCCCGGAGAGCGGCCTCGCCTCGACCCCGCCGCCCGCCGAACGCCGCCCGGAGTTGCGCGAGTTGACCGCCAGGACCTTCGTCCTGCTGAAGAACGACGGATTCCTGCCACTGCGCTACGACGGCCCGCGCCGGGTAGCCCTGATCGGTCCCGCTGCCGTCGCCCCCGCCTACCAGGGCGGCGGCAGCGCCGCCCTCAACTCCGCGACCCTCACCGACCCCGTCGCGGGACTGCGCTCGGCCCTGCCGAGCGGCACCCGGCTCACGGTCCACCGCGGGGTCCCCTCCCGCACGAACCTCGAACCCCTCGCCGTCGAGGCCACCCTCGACACCGTCACCGGCCGGCCCGGCGGCCTGCTGGAGTTCCTGGACGCCGACGGCGACGTACTGCTCGCCGAGCACCGGCACAGCTACAGCCTCAGCTGGATAGGCTTCCCGGGAGCGCCCGCCCTGCCCCCGAGCACCGCCCTGATGCGGCTGCGCACGCTCCTGAAGGCACCGCGCCCCGGCCGCCACACCTTCGCCCTGAGCGGCACCGGCCCCCTGGAGCTGTCGCTCGACGGCGACGTCGTCCTGCGTTCCGACTCCGTGGCCCGCGACGGCATGGAGGACGTGATGCGCCGCAGCGCCGACAGCCGCGTCACCGTCGACCTCGACGGCGGTGACGTCGAGGTCGAGGTCCTCCTGCGGCCCACCGTCGAGGCCCCGGACGTGTCCCTCGTCGAACTCCTCCTCGGCCACGACGCGAGCCCCCTGACCGAGGACGAGGAGTTCGCCGCCGCCGTCGCCGCCGCACGCGAGGCCGACACGGTCGTCCTGCTGCTCGGTACCTCGGACGAGGTCGAGAGCGAGACCTTCGACCGGCCGGACCTGTCCCTGCCGGGCCGCCAGGACGAGCTGGCCGCGGCCGTGATCGCGGCCAACCCCGACACGGTCGTCGTCGTCAACGCCTCGTCCCCGGTGCTGATGCCGTGGGCCGAGGACGCGCGCGCCGTGCTGTGGACGTTCTTCGGCGGCCAGGAGTACGGCGACGCGGTCGCGGACGTCCTGTACGGCGTCGCCGAGCCCGGCGGTCGGCTCACGATGACCTTCCCCCGGGCCGCCGGGGACGCGCCCGTGCCCGATGCCGTACCGACCGAGGGCTGCCGCCTGGACTACACCGAGGGGCTCCTGGTCGGCCACCGCGGCTACGACGCCGCCGGCACCGAACCGCAGTACGCCTTCGGACACGGCCTCGGCTACACCGACTGGGACTTTCTCTCGGCCGCCACCGCCCCGGACGCGCGGGAGTCCCTCGCCGCCGGGAAGGACGCCGTGGTCACCGTGCGGATCCGCAACACCGGCGGCCGCCGCGGCCGTCAGGTCGTGCAGGCCTACGCCGACCGGGTGGACGGCGACGAGGCGGCGCCGCTCCGGCAGCTCGTCGGCTTCGCCTCGGTCGAACTGGACGCCGGTACCGAGGCCGACGTGGAGGTAAGGATCTCCTGCCGGGCGCTCTCCCGCTACCTCGACGCCGGGTGGGAACTCCCCGGAGCACCGCGCCTGGTGCGAGTCGGGCCGTCGTCGCGCGAGCTGCCGCTCACGGTGACGGTCTGACGGCCGCCCGCGCGGACGGGGAAGACACGTCAGCAATGAAGTACGAGCAACAAGGAAGGGAAATCCCGTGACGGACCACGAGGATGTCAGTCTGCGCCTGGTCTGGCCCCAGTGGCAGGGCGCCGGGTCCTCCGCTGTCAGGCAGCTCGCCCCCGAGTTCCCGTTCGACGTGGCCCGCCGGGGCTACACCGTCGGCACGGCGGTGCTGGAAGCCATGCTGCCGCCACACGACGGCCCCACGGCGACGGTGCCGGTGACGATGACCGACGAGGGCACCGAGCTGCGCGACGGGGTGGAGGCCAAGGACGTCGTCGTAGAGCAGCTGGCGCGCGCCCTGGAGATCATCCGCGCGCACGACCCGGCCCGGATCGCCACGCTCGGCGGTGAGTGCGCGGTGAGCGTCGCGCCGTTCGCGGAACTCGCCCGTCGCTACGGCGACGACCTGGCGGTCGTCTGGATCGACTCGCACCCCGATGTCGACACGCCCGAGACCGGGTACGAGGGCTACCACGCGATGGCGGTCTCCGCGCTCGTCGGCCAGGGCGACCCGGACGTGCTCAAGCTGCTCCCCGCGACCGTCTCCCCGGAACGCGTCGCCCTGGTCGGGCTGCACTCGTGGCAGCCCGACGTCACCGCGAACATCACAGGGTGGGGTCTGAAGACCTTCGCGCCGGACGAGCTCCGGGAGTCCTCGCAGCCGCTGCTCGACTGGCTCGCCTCCACCGGGTGCTCGCGGCTCGCCGTCCACTTCGACGTCGACACGGTCGACAGCAACGAGATCGTGCTCGGCCTCGGCCCCGAGCCGGACGGCCTCACGAGCGGCGAAGTCCGGCGCGTCGTCGCCGACCTCGACGAGGCCGCAGACGTCGTCGGCCTCACCATCGCGGAGTTCATCCCCCGGCAGGTCATGCACCTCCAGCAGATCCTGAAGGGCTTCCCGCTGATCTCCGCGACCACCGAGGACTGACGCCGCCACCGGGGACCGGCCCATCCGGCCGGTCCCCGGTGGCGTACTGCCCGCCGGACACGTCCGGCGTACCCGCGAGCGGTGAACCCGGGTCCGCTAGGACGCCGGCGGCGTCCCGCGCAGCGGGCGCAGGGCTTCCTCGACGCGCACGAGTTCGTCGAGCATCGCCGGGGCGGAGGCGTTCATGACCTCGTTGGCGACCAGGCCCTCCTCCTCGTCGAGGAACTGGTGCACGAAGGGGATCGACACCGACTCGAAGACCGGCGTCATCCGCAGGGTGGTCACCACCTGCTTGATCATCTGCGCGGCCCGGGTTCCGGCCGAGACACCGCCGTAGCTGACCAGGCCGACCGGCTTGTAGTGCCACTCGCGGTGCAGGTAGTCGATGGCGTTCTTCAGCTCGGCGTTGTAGCCGTAGTTGTACTCCGGCATCACGAACACGAAGGCGTCCGCCTCCGCGACCTTGGCGCTCCAGTCACGGGTGTGCTGGTGCGTGTACTTGCCAAGCCGCGGGTGGTGCGGCTCGTTCATGAACGGCAGGTTCACCTCGGCGAGGTCCACGAGTTCGACCTCGTCGAAGCCGCCGTGCTCCTTGGCGCGGGCCTCGAACCACTCTCCGATGGTCAGGCCGATCCGGCCCGGTCGCGTGCTCGCGACGATGATCTCCAGCTTTGCCACGGAAGGCTGCTCCTTGTTCCTGGTTGCTTGTTCCGGAGGTATCCCGCGGGTTTCTGCGGGGTCCCGCGGGGCGGGATGCTCAGAGGGTGCGGCCGAACAGGTCGAGCAGCGCCGCCCAGTGCCGTTCGGCGGATCCGGCGTCGAAGCGGTCGGTGTCGGCCATCGTGTAGCCGTGGGCGGCCTCGGCGTAGACGTCGGCGTGCTGCGTGACGCCCGCTTCGGTGAGGACCTTGTCGAGGCGCTCGATCTGCTCGGGCGGCATGGAGGGGTCGTTGTCGGCGTGGCCGAAGTACAGCTCGGCGGTGATCCGGTCGGCAAGCAGGTGGGGACTGTCGGGGGCATCGGTGGCCAGGCCCGCGCCGTGGAAGCCGGCCGCGGCGGCGACCTTGCCGGGGTGGTGGCCGGCGGTGAGCAGGGCCAGGCGGGCGCCCATGCAGTAGCCGGTGGTGCCGATCGCTCCGGGGGCGGCCTCGGGGCGGGTGGCCAGCCAGTCCAGGTAGGCGGCGGAGTCGCGGTCCACCACGTCCCCGGTCAGGTCTCCCATCAGCGGGACGATCCGCTCGAAGAGGGCCGGGCGGTCGGCGTCCGCGATGAACTCGGGCAGGGGCACCACCGGGGCGCTCCCGTGCCGGTAGAACACGTTCGGGACGAGCACCGTGTATCCGGCCCCGGCGAGCCGGTCGGCCATGGACTTCAGCCGCGGGCGCAGGCCGAAGGCGTCCATGTACAGCACCACCGCGGGGTGGGCGGTTCCGTCGGCGGGGTGGGCGAAGTAGGCGTCGGCGGTGCCGTCCTGGGTGCGGATGGACACGTCCGTGCCACGTATGGCGGTCATGGGTTCTCTCTTTCCGGTGTGCTGGTTCAGCCGGTGTGCGCGCTCGGCCCGGTGACGGCGTCGAAGGCATGGGTGACCTCCGGCTCGGTGCCGGGCAGCAGGAGCCCGCGGGCCCGTTCCTCGAAGCGACGGTCGGTGGTGGTGAGGCGGGCGTGGTGCTGGGCGAGGTGTTCCGCCCAGGAGCCGGTGAGGTAGTTCTCGATGAAGCGGCCCGGTTCGTTGCCGTCCTCGTACAGGCCCCAGGTGAGCGCTCCGGTACGGCGCCGGGAGCGGGCCACGTTCCGCATGGCGTCGGTGAAGGCGGCGCGGTCGTCGGGCGCGACGCGGTAGACGACGGAGACGAGCACCGGGCCGTCGGCCGGGCCGGGTTCGAAGACCAGCGGCGGGGTGGGCCAGTGGTCGGACGGCGTGGGATCGATGTGGGCGGCGTCGTACAGCGGCCACCGGCGCACGCTCGTGGCGGTCAGCAGGAGCAGGCCACCCGCGACCAGCAGCGCGCCGGTCAGGCCCAGCCACTGGGCCAGGGCGCCCCACAGGGGTGCCGTCAGGGCCTGGCTGCCCTGGAAGACCAGGAGGTAGACGGCCAGCCCCCGGGCGCGTACCCAGCCGGGCAGCCGGGTCTGGGTCGCGGCGCTGAGGGTGGACAGGACGCCGATCCAGGCCAGCCCGGCGGGGAGCAGCGCGAGCGCGACGACCCAGGTGAGGTGGACGGTGGCCAGGACGGCCAGGACGGCCGCGAAGACCACGGCCCCCACCGCGAGCGTGCCGTTGGCGCCCAGCGTCCCGCGGATGCGGGGCAGCAGGAACGCGCCGCTGACCGCGCCGATGCCGACGGCGCCCAGCAGCAGGCCGTAGCCGCCGGAGCCGAGGCCGAGCGACTCGCCGGCGACCAGCGGCAGCAGGGACCACACGGCGGCGGCGCCGGGGATGAACAGGGCGGCGCGCAGCAGGATGCGGCGGATGCCGGGGGCGTTGCGGACGTAGCGGCGGGCCGCGTACAGGGCGGTGAGGAACCGTTCGCGCTGGGCGGCCGGGACCGGTGGGGCCGGCGGGCGCTTCCACAGCAGCAGCACGATCACGATGCCCAGGTAGGACACCGCGTTGAAGGCGAAGGTCCAGCCCGCGCCCGCCGCGGCCACCAGCACACCGCCGACGGCGGGTCCGATGGCGCGGGCCAGGTTCATGTTGACCGCGCCCAGCGCCGACGCCTGCCCCAGCTGGCTCCGGTCGACCAGCTCCGGCTGGATCGCCTGCCAGGCCGGGCCCATCAGGGCGGTGCCGCAGCCGAGCAGGAAGGTCAGGGCGAGCAGCGGGCCCGGCGTGAGCCCGCCGGCGAACGCCAGCACGGTGAGGACCGCGGCGACCGCGCACATGGCGAACTGTGCGGCCACCAGCAGCCGGCGCCGGTCGAAGCGGTCGGCGAGCACTCCGGAGGGCAGCGCGAGCAGCACGACCGGCAGGCTGGAGGCCGTCTGGACGAGGGTCACGAGGGTGGCCCCGTGCCCGAGGAGCAGCCACTGGGCGCCGACCGTCTGCATCCAGGTGCCGACGTTCGACACGAACTGCGCGATCCACAGGGCCCGGAACACCGGCGCGGCCAGCGGCGCCCAGGCCGATTCGGCCCGGGAAGCGGTGCTGTCACGCGTCGTCGACACTGTCATGGTCTGCTCCACAAGGGATGGACGGGTCCCGGCAGATCACCGGGACCACTACGGCCTACAAGATCAACGGCGGTGCGTGCTACGGCCGTTGGATAAAAGTTGTACTAAAAGCAGCCGTCCAGGACGTCGACCGGACCCAGCCGCGGGACGTTGTCGAAGTCACCGCGGCGCTCGCGCCAGGCACGCTGCTCCTCGGAGTCGGCCGCGGTCTCGGTGAGGGCGCGGGCCTGCCGGACGCCACCCGGCTCGGCGGCCTGGAAGCCGCCGAAGCGGGTGACCGGGCTCCAGGCCGGGCTGATCTCCGGCAGCGGGGCCGCGATGTTCCCGTAGTCCAGCGCGGAGTACACCACCTTGCCGCCGGCCACGGTCAGCACCGACTCGATGCGGTCGATGTCCTCGGCGGCCACCGAGAAGTAGTCGGCGGACAGGACGGCCAGGTCGCCGTACCTGCCCTCGCTGATGGTGCCCTTGACGTCCTGCTCGCCGGTGAGGTGGGCGCCCGCGCTGGTGTACAGCTCCAGGGCCTTGGCGCGGTCGAGACGGTTCTCGGCCGGGTAGAGGCGGGTGCCGCCGATGGTGCGGCCGGTGACCAGCCAGGACAGGGAGAGCCACGGGTTGTGGCTGGAGACGCGGGTGGCGTCGGTGCCGGCGGCGACGTGCAGGCCGGTGTCGAGCATCGCGCGGATCGGGGGAGCGGTCTCGGCGCGCTCGGGGCCGTAGCGGTCGACGAAGGCCCTGCCCTGGAACATCATGCGGTTCTGCACGGAGACGGCCCCGCCGAGCGCCTTGATGCGCTCCAGGCTGCTCCGGCTCACGGTCTCGGCGTGGTCGAACAGCCAGCGGGTGCCGGGCGGGAAGCCGCCGTCCGCGGCGATCTTCTCGAAGACGTCCAGGTCCTGACGGATCGTCTCGTCGTAGGTGGCGTGCAGCCGGAAGCCCCAGCCGTTCTCCAGGAGCAGCCGGGCGGCCGCCTCCAGCTCCTCCTTGGCGCGAGGCGACAGCTGGGGGCGCGGCTCGGCGAAGTTCTCGAAGTCGGCGGGGGACCAGGCGAGGTTCTCGCCGGCGCCGTTGCAGCGCAGCCACGCGTCGCCGTCGCCGGGGGAGACCATGCCGATCCAGCGGCGCAGGTCGTCCAGTTCCTGCCCGGCGGTCTGCGGGAAGAGGTGGTAGCCGATGCGCACGGTCAGTTCGCCGCGCTGGGCGAGTTCGGTGACGGCGGCGTAGTTGTCGGGGAAGTTCTGGAAGCCGCCGGCCGCGTCGACGGCGCTGGTGATGCCGAACCGGTTCAGCTCGCGCAGGTAGTGGCGGGTGGAGCCGAGCTGGTCCTCGGGGGCGAGCACCGGGCCCTTGGCGAGGGTGGAGTAGAGGAGCCCGGCGGCGGGCGCGGCGAGCAGGACGCCGGTGGGGTTCCCGGCGAAGTCCCGGACTATCTCGCCGCCGGGCGGATTGGGGGTGTCGCGGGTGAAGCCGACCGCCTCCAGCGCGGCGCGGTTGAGGATCGCCGACTGGTAGAGGTGCAGGACGAAGACGGGGGTGTCGGGGGCCGCGGCGTTCAGCTCGGCGACGGTCGGCAGCCGCTTCTCGGCGAACTGCTCGCCGGTCCAGCCGCCGACCACCCGGACCCACTGGCCCTTCGGCGTGCGCTCGGCCTGCTCGCGCAGCATGCGCAGGGCGGTGCGCAGCGAACGGACACCGTCCCAGCGCAGTTCCAGCAGGTAGTTGAGGCCACCGCGGATGACATGCAGGTGGGAGTCGTTCAGGCCGGGGATCACCCGTCGGCCGAGCGCGTCGACGACGCGGGTGGCCGGGCCGATGTACGGGGCGACGGTGGCGTCGTCACCGACGGCGGTGAACACCCCGTCGGTGATCGCCACGGCGGAGGCGGCGGGGCGGGCGGGATCGCCGGTGTGGATACGGCCGTTGCGCACGACGAGATCGGCCGGGTGCCGGACGCCTTCGTACGGGCGGACACCGGCCACGGGCATGGTGGTGCTGGACACGTTGCTGCTCCTTGGGGCCCTCACGCTTTGAGCAGTGAGGAAGAGTCGTCTGGCGGCGCTTCGACACGCTAGGCTGAGCAGTGAATATCGGTCCAACACATGGATCCGCTCATGCCGATCGGCATAACAGATGGATGAGGGCTCATGGAGCTACGGCATCTGAAGTACTTCCTGGCCGTGGCCGACACCCGCAGTTTCACGCAGGCCGCGGCCAACTGCTACGTCGCGCAGTCCGCGCTCAGTCAGCAGATCGCCCGGCTGGAGAAGGACGTCGGGGCCACGCTGTTCAGCCGCACCAGCCGCTCCGTGCGGCTGACCGCCGCGGGCGAGCTGCTCGAACCGCTGGCCCGGCGCGTCCTCGCCGACGTGGAGAACGCCCAGGCCGCCCTGGACGCGCTGGCGGGCCTGCGCCGGGGGCGGCTGCGCCTGGGCCTGGTGCAGACCCTGGCCTGCCCCTTCGACATGGTCGACGTGATGGCCGACTACCACGTCCGCTACCCGGGCATCGACTTCCACGTCACCAACGCGCCCAGCTCCGAGATGGCCGCCGACGTGCTGTCCGGCCGACTCGACCTCGCCGTGGTCGGGCTGGGCCCCCGTCAGGTGCCGGAAGGCCTCGACCACCGGCTGCTGGGCAGGGACCCGCTCGTGGTGGTCGTCTCCCGCGAACATCCGCTGGCCGACCGCGAGATGATCGCTCTCGGTGACCTCCCGGACGGGGACCAGGTCATACAGTTCTCCCGGGGCACCGGGCTGAGCCGCCAGGTCGAGGCGGCCTTCGCCCGCGCGGGCGTGGATCCCGGCCGGCACTTCGAGGTCGGGCAGATGTACGACATGATCCGCCTCGCCTCCCGGGGTGTCGGGGTCACCGTCGTGCCCCGCTCCTCCATCCTCGGGCCCGGTTCGGTGCTGGGTCTCAAGGCCGACGACGAACCGCCGGACGGTGCCCGCATCCTCGCGCTCGCGGACGAGGAGGCCGTCCACCACGTCTCGGTGGTCTACGACGGCAAGCGGCTGGCGCCGGCCGCCGCCGCGTTCCTGCACGTCATCGAGCGGCACGGGGACGCGGGGGAGGACAGGTAGGCGGGCGCCGGCCGGGCCTGGTGGGCGGGCGTCGGCCGGGATCGACGGGCGTACGGCCCACCGCCGATCGGTATTGCCGATCGCTGCGTGCTGATCCATATGTTGGACTGCTGAGGCGGTCGGGCCGCAGGCTGGGCGCGAACGCTGGTTCCTGTCCCGAATGGATCCCCATGTCGACCAAGCACGTGGTCTCGTCCGTCGCCGTGACCGCCCTGGCGGCCGGAGCCCTGGCCGCGACCTCCGGCCCGGCCTCGGCCGCCACCGCCCCGGTGTCCGCGCCGCGCATCGTCGCGCACCTGGACCTGGCCGCCGGCCAGCAGCCGGAGAACATCACCCTGCTGCCGCACGGCTCGGTGGCCGTCACCTTCGCCCTGTCCCGCCAGATCGCCGCGATCGGACCCGACGGCAAGGTGAAGGTCCTCGCCACCCTGCCCGCCCCCGCGGCCGGTTCCACCACCCCTGTGCTGTCCTCGCCGTTCCTCGGCGGCATCGTCCGCGCCAAGGACGGCACCCTGTACTTCAACTACGCCACCGGCACCGCCGACCTGACCGGCATCTGGAAGCTGCGCCCCGGCGGCGGGCCGCAGCGCATCGCCGCGCTCCCGGCCAGGGGCCTGCCCAACGGCCTGGCCCTGGACGCCCGTTCCGGCCACCTCTACGCCGCCGACTCGGTCCTGGGCACCGTCTGGCGCGCCCCGGTCAAGGGCGGCAAGGCCACCGCCTGGTCCACGGACAAGGCCCTGGCCCAGCAGAGCTTCCTCGGCGCCAACGGCATCAAGGTGCACAACGGCGCGGTCTGGGCGACCAGCCTCGACGCGGGCGCCGTGCTCCGCATCCCCGTGGGCCGCCACGGCGCCGCCGGTCACGTCCGCACCGTCGCCACCGGCCTCCCGGCCGCCGACGACCTCTCCTTCACCGGCAAGGGCGACACCCTGCTCGTCGCCCTCAACAGCACCAACGAGGTGGCGATGGTGCGGCCGAACGGCAGCCACACCATCGTCCTCACCGCGAAGGACGGGCTGGAGGGCCCCACCTCCCTCGCGATCCGCGGCGACCGGATCCTCGTCCCGAGCGCCGCGTACTTCACCCAGAAGGACCCCAACCTGCTCGGCGCCAAGTTCGCGGGCAAGTGAGAGGCACAGGAAAGGCACCGCCATGACGGAGAACGACCGCACGGACAGCAGCCGCTTCGAAGAGGGACTGCGGATCCGCAAGGAGGTGCTCGGCGCCGAGTTCGTCGAACGCAACCTGGCGGCCGCCAGCGACTTCACCCGGCCCGTGCAGGAATGGGTGACGGAGGCCTGCTGGGGGACGGTGTGGAACCGGCCCGGCCTGGACCGTGCCACCCGTAGCCTGATCAACATCGCCATGCTGACCGCGCTCGGCAAGATGAACGAGCTGGCCGGCCATGTGCGCGGCGCCCTGACCAACGGCTGCACCGTGGAGCAGATCCAGGAGGTCCTGCTCCAGACCGGCGTCTACTGCGGCGCCCCGGCGGCCCTGGAGGCGTTCCGCACCGCGGACAAGGTCATAGCCGAGGCCACGGCCCAGGACTGAGCGCACACCTCCGGCAGGGGGCCGGACCCGGCCCGGTCCGGCCCCCTGCCACCCTCGAACGGGAGTAACGCACATGCACGCCGTACTGCGGGACGCGTGGACCACCGTGGTGCCCGACCGGCGGGACCGGCACGGCCCGCTGCCCCCGCTGATGCTCGCGCTGACCGTCGTCACCGGCCTGGTGGACGCCTTCAGCTACCTCGTCCTGGGCCACGTCTTCGTGGCCAACATGACCGGCAACGTCGTCTTCTCCGGCTTCGCCCTCGCCGGTGCCGCCGGCTTCTCGCTCGTCGCCTCGCTGGCCGCGCTCGCCGCCTTCGCCGGGGGCGCCCTGCTGGGCGGCCGGGTGGCCCACGGAGCCCGGGCCCACCGCGGCCGGGTGCTCCACCTGGCACTCGTCATGGAGACCGCCCTGGTCCTGGCGGCCTACGTCGTCGCCCAGAGCGCCGGTGCTCCGTACGACGACACCGCCCGGTACCCCCTGATCGCGCTGCTCGGTCTCGCCATGGGCGTCCAGAACGCCGCCGCCCGTGCCCTGGCCGTCCCGGACCTCACCACCACCGTCCTCACGCTGACCATCACCGGCATGGCCGCCGACAGCCGGGCCGCCGGCGGCAAGGGCGGCAAAGTCGGCCGCCGTGCCCTGTCGGTGCTGGCCATGTTCACCGGGGGCCTGGTCGGTGCGCTTGCCGTCCAGCACGGCAGCCCCGCCCTGCCGTTGCTCGTCGCCACCCTGCTCCTGGCCGCGGGCACGATCGTCGCCTTCGTACTGACCCGGTCCGACGCCGCCTGGACGGACCCGCTGTGATGGACGCCCTGGAACGGGTGGGCACACCGAGGGCGTCCCGCCCCGCCGAACCCCCCGCGTGGCGGCGCACCCTTCACAGGGCCGCGCTCGAACTCGCCCTCACCACGGCGATGCTGTTCGTGGTGGTGACCGCGACCCGCTGGCTGATGGGCACCCCGCATCCCACCGACAGCGACGCCGACGGCGGCTGGTGGAACACGCTCCACGGCAGGCTGCTCGTGCTCGCCCCGATCGCCGGCTACACCATCACCGCGATCATGCTCTCGCCCTGGGGCCGACGCACCGGCGGCCACGTCAACCCGGCCATCACCCTCGCCATGTGGCGCTACGGCAGAACGCCCGCACGGGAGGTACTGCCCTTCGTCGCCGCGCAGTTGCTCGGTTCCGTGCTGGGGACGCTGGCCGGCCGACTCGTCTGGGGAGGCGTCGTGGCCGGCCCGGGCGTGGACTACGCCGCCGTCCGCCCCGCGGCCGACTGGTCCTGGGCCGCCGTCGCCGGGGTCGAGACCGCGACCATGTTCGGCATCGTCGTCGTCGCGGGAATCGGCGGCTCCAGCCGGCGACTCGACCCGTTCACCCCGTGGGCGGTGGGTACCCTGATCGCCGCGCAGATCATCGCCTTCGGCACTCTCTCCGGCGGAGTGGCCAACCCCGTCCGCCAGTTCGGTCCGGCCGTGCTCGCGGGCGACACCCCGTTCCTGGCGGTGTACCTGCTGGCGCCCCTGCTCGGAGCCCTGGCCGCCACCGTCGTCGTCAACCGCCTCACCCGCACCCGGCGTGCGGACCGATGAAAGGCAGAACGCCCGCATGACCCTCCGCTGCGCCGTACTGGACGACTACCAGGGTGCCGCCCTCACCCTGGCCGACTGGAGCCCCCTCGCCGGAGAGGTCGAGGTACGTACGCTCCGCGAGTACATCGCCGACCGGGACGAGCTCGCCGCCGAACTCGCCGACTGCGAGATCGTCGTGATCATGCGGGAGCGCACCCCCTTCGACGCGGACCTCCTGCGGCGACTGCCCCGGCTGCGCCTGCTGGTCACCACCGGCATGCGCAACGCCTCCGTCGACCTCGCCGCCGCTGCCGCCCAGGGCGTGACCGTCTGCGGCACGGCCAGCAGCGCCACTCCGCCCGTCGAACTGACCTGGGCGCTGCTGCTGGGCCTGGCCCGGCACGTCGGCACGGAGAACCGGGCCCTGCGCGAGGGCGGACCCTGGCAGTCCACCGTCGGCCAGGACCTCGCCGGCCGCACCCTGGGCCTGCTCGGGCTCGGCAAGATCGGCACCCGGGTCGCCCGGGTCGCCACCGCCTTCGGCATGGAGGTCCTCGCCTGGAGCGAGAACCTCACCGCGGAGCGTGCCGCCGAGGCCGGAGCCCGACTCGCCGCGAGCAAGCAGGACCTGCTCTCCCGCAGCGACTTCGTCTCCGTCCACCTCGTGCTGTCCGACCGCACCCGTGGCCTGCTCGGCGAGCCGGAACTGCGCGCGATGCGCCCGGACGCCTACCTGGTCAACACCTCCCGCGCCGCCATCGTCGACCGGCCGGCGCTGCTGCGTGCCCTGCGCGAGAACTGGATCGCCGGGGCGGGACTCGACGTGTTCGAGACCGAGCCGCTCCCCGGCGACGATCCCTTCCGCTCCCTGCCCAACGTGCTCGCCACCCCGCACCTCGGCTATGTCAGCCAGGGCAACTACCGCACCTTCTACACCGAGGCCGTGGAGGACATCACCGCCTTCCTCGCCGGCACCCCCGTCCGCCTGCTGACGGCCGGCTGAGCACACGCGACGTCCCGCTCCGGAGCCATCCGCCCGTCGAAGGGTCCGGCAGTCGGTGGGCGGGGGGTGGGCGGAGGGGGTTGTGACGGTCCGGTGAGCGCGCCGACACGCTCACCGGACCGTCGGCTCACGCGGGTTGGTCCTGGTGGTAGCGGGCGGCGAGTGTGCGGCTGCCGCCGGCGGCGAGCAGTCCGGACTCGGCGGCCAGGAGCGCGTCGAGCGCGTCGGGCAGGTTCTCCAGGCCCGGGACGCACACCGACTCGCCCAGGTCCAGGCCGGTCAGGCTGGCCTTCGCCACGTCCTCCGGGCTCATCGCGGAGGGCAGGCGCTGCCCGTGGCCGCCGTGGAACTCGGTGTCCACGACGCCCGGGCACAGCACCTGGACCCGCACCCCCGTGCCGGCGAGTTCGCCCGCGAGACTCCGGGTAAAGGCCACCACTGACGCCTTCGCGGCCGCGTAGAGCGTGCGGGGCATCGAGAACCCCTGCCCGGCACTGAAGGCCAGCAGGGACGACACCGTGATGACGGTGCCCTCGCGCGCGGCCAGCATGCCGGGCAGGGCGGCCCGCGCCAGGTGGACGGGGGCTGTGCCGTTGAGGGTGAGCAGGCGGTCGATGTCGGAGGGTTCGGTATCGGCGAGCCGCGAGAACGCGCCCGCTCCGGCGTTGGCGATCAGCAGCCGGACGTCACCGGCCGCGAGGCGGTCGGACACGGCGGCTACGCCCTCGGCGGTACTGAGATCGGCGGGCAGGACCTCTACGGCGGCACCGGCCTTGCCCAGCTCGGCGGCCAGTTCGTTCAGCCGGTCCGCCCGTCGGGCGACCAGGACGAAGTCGAAATGGGGGGACAGGAGGCGGGCGTATGCCGCGCCGATGCCGGAGGAGGCACCGGTGATGAGTGCGATGGTTCGAGACACGCGACCAGCCTTGAGCAAGCACCTGTCGAGAGTCAAGCGTTTGATATCAAGTGTTTGATACATGTGAAATGGCGTACCCTCGTCGCGTGACGAGGGAAGACGAGATGACGGACGACAGGTCGAGGGACCACGAGATGCCGCCGCCCACCGGCGGCCCGCTGGACGGACTGCTGTGGGCGCTGCGCCGGGCGGAACTCGCCGTGCAGGGGCTCAAGGGGCAGCGGCTGCGCTCGCTCGGCATGGCGGCGGCGCACTACTCCCTGCTGGTTCTCGTCCGTGACGTCCCCGGTCTCACCGGTGCGGAGGCCGCCCGGCGGCTGAACGTCACTCCGCAGGCGGTGGCTTCCCTGGTGGCCCGCCTCGAAGGACGGGGCCAGCTGGAGCGTCGGCCGCACCCGCGCCACGGCCATGTCCAGGAGCTCCACCTCACCGACGCAGGCCGCGAACTGCTCGCCTCCGCCGACCTCGTCGTCATCGACATCGAACGCCGTCTCGCCGAGCACCTCGGTGGCGCCGACGCGGTCCAGCTCACCGCGCTGCTCGGCCGGGTGGTGGACGCGGTCCACAGGCCCTAGCCGGCCCCGGCCTTCGGCGGGCCTGTCCGGGCCGCGGGCGTCACCAGGCGGGGAGTTCGCTCAGCACCGAGGTGTGGGCGGTGTGGTCGGCGTCGTCGCTGACATCGAAGACGACCAGGTCCACGGTGCCGGGACGGGCACGCAGCCAGCCGGCGACGGTCGCCAGTGCGACGCGGGCGGCGGGCAGCCGGGGGTAACCGAGGGCGCCGGTCGAGATCGGGGAGAAGGCGACCGTACGCGCCCCGGCCTCGGCCGCCAGGTCCAGGCAGGAGCGGTAGCAGGAGATCAGGGCCCGTGCGCCGGAGGCGTCGGGGGAGCCGCCGACGACCGGCCCGACGGTGTGCAGCACATGGCGTGCGGGCAGATGGTAGCCCCGGGTGATCTTCGCGCTGCCGGTCGGCTCGGGATGCCCCTGGAGCTCCATGACACGGGCGCAGTCCACCCGCATACGGGGTCCGGCCGCCGAGTGGAGGGTGCTGTCGACGCAGTCGTGCCCGAGGGCGAAGCAGCCGAGGAGGGCGCCGTTCGCGGCGTTGACGACGGCGTCGGCGGCGAGGGTGGTGCGGTCGCCCCGCCACAGGGCGGTGCGGTCGGCGGCGGAGTAAGTGCTCGCGGGGTGGGTCTGATTGATCCTGGGCAGATCCTTCGCGCTCACGGACACCCGGTCGGCGGCCTCGGCGGACAGCAGCGAGTCGACCCGGGAGAGCGCGGCCGGACTCCAGCCGCCCGCGGGGCGCACGGTCAGCAGGGCGGTCAGCAACTGCCGTGCCATGGCGGGGTGTTCGTCCGCGACCCGTTCGATCTCCGATCCGGACAGCCGCAGCCGGGCGGCGGTTCCGTCCGCGATCAGGTCGGCCAGTGCGGCGCGCACGAGGACAGGGCGGTCGGGCGCGTCCGTGGTGCCGGGGCGGAAGGGTTCGTCGAGTGCGATCGCGTCGGCGTAGTCGCTGAGTCTCAGGGCGTTCACGATGGTGCTGTGCTCCGGTCGTACGAACTGGACGGGCCGCATGGACAGCCCGTTCCGGGAACCGGCGGTCACCGACCACCGGGAAGCGGGTCGGCCGGGATCGCCGTGGGCTGGGCGGCCCGGGGGCCTCGTACGCACGGTCGGTCCGGCCGTGTTGCCGATCCTCCGTGGGAAACCGCGGCCGGACGAGATGACTGGCGGACTCGTCGAGGTCAGAAACGGACTCGGTCGCCGCTGCCGCGGCCGTGCGGGGTCAGCGTCGGCCCTGGTGGCCGCGGCGGAAGTCGCTGGGGGTGGTGTCGGTGTGGCGGGTGAAGAACTTGCCGAAGTTGGTGGCCTGGGAGAAGCCGAGACGGCGGGCGATGACCGCGACCGGTGTGTCGGTGTGTGCCAGCAGCCGCCTCGCTTCGAGGGCGACGCGGGCGTCGATGACCTGCTTCGCCGGCCGGCCGGTGGCGGCCAGGCAGGCACGGGTGAGGGTCTTGACCGTGTAGCCGAGGCGCTGGGCGTAGTCCTCGGCGCGCCGGGTGGCCGTGTAGGAGTGTTCGAGCTCGGCGCGGAAACGTGCGTAGATCTCCCCGTCGGAGCGCGGGCCGTCGATGTCGTCCTGCCGGGGCAGGCGGTCGACGTGCAGCAGCACAGTGGTGAGCAGCAGCTGGAGGATGTCCCGGGACACCGTGCCGGGCGGGCGGAGGAACTCGGCCCGCAACTGGCCCAGCAGGTTGGACAGGACGGCGCGGTCCGGATGCGCGCCGAGTTGCCGGCAGACCGGGCCGTCCCACTCGTCGACCAGCCGCTCGGTGCCGGCGGGCAGCCCCGGGAAGGAGGGGGTGAACATCAGGTGCGGGCCGTTCATCGCGCCGGGGCGGTCGAAGCGCTGCACCTGCCCGGGGCGGATCCACAGCAGCGTCCCGGGGCGGCACGGGTGGGCGACGAAGTCGACGGTGTGCTCTCCGCTCCCCTCGGTGACGAGGGTGACGGTGTGGAAGTCCACACGGTGGACGCGTTCGAGACTGCCGTCGGGCATCCGGTCGTACAGGTCCGCCAGTTCGGCGATCTCGAAGCCGGGCACCGGGACGGCCGGAGGGTTGAAGCCGAAGCCGGGGATCTGGCCGTCGGCCGTGGCAGGCGCGGCGGTTGCGTGGGGTGTCGCCGGGGCGACCTCACTGATGTCCGTTTTCGACCACATTGGATTCTCATCCTATCCCGCGGTCGACACCGTGCCCGGGCGCGGTGACACCGGACGGACCGTAGGCCGGTGGCGGCGAGACCTCCCCGGGCGAGGGAGCCACCGGGGCGGCCCGCGCTGCCGTCCGCGACGCGTCCCGGTGCGGTGAACTGCCCCGTGCCACAGGCGCGATGACCTAGGACGCGGCCGGGGGCAAGGGGTGTGTCGAGGACTTGTCATGGTCGAACGGGGACACGGCACGGGGGCCGACGGGGAGAACGTGTCAGGGTGAGGGCATCCCGCCCCCCGGCCACCCGCCCACATCGCGAGGCCGATGACGAGGAGCAGCCCCCCCATGACCCGATTCCTCAGCCGTCGCCAGGCCCTGTCCGCCGGCACCGCACTCGGCGCAGGTGCCCTCTCCGCCGCCCTGCCCCACGCGGCGGCCGCGACGCCCCTCGGTGGCGAGCCGGTCGGTGGCAAGCCGGTCCTCGAAGAGACCCGGACCCTCGACGAGCTCTACCGCGCAGCTCTGGCCGAGGGCGGTCGGCTGGTCGTCTATGCGGGCGGCGACATCGCCTCCCAGCAGACCGCGAACGTCCAGGCGTTCACCCAGCAGTTCCCCGGCATCGACCTGACGATGGTCGTGGACTACAGCAAGTTCCACGACGCCCGCATCGACAACCAGCTCGCCACCGGCACGCTGGTGCCGGACGTCGGCCACTTCCAGACGCTGCAGGACTTCCCGCGCTGGAAGCAGGAGGGCCACCTGCTTTCGTACAAGCCGGCCGGCTTCGCCCGGGTTCACCCATCGCTGCGGGACCGGGACGGTGCCTGGGTGGCCATCCGCCTCTCGGCGTTCAGCTTCATGTACGACATCGTCGCGGCGGATGCCGACGCGCCCCGCACACCGCAGGACCTGGTCGACCCCCGCTGGAAGGACCGGATCGCCTCGTCCTACCCCAACGACGACGACGCGTCCCTCTTCCTCTACAAGCTCTACGCCGAGACCTACGGCTGGGACTGGATCGCCCGACTCGCCGCCCAGGGCATCCAGTTCGCGCGCGGCACGCACACCCCCGCCCTCGCCGTCACCAACAAGCAGAAGACCATCGGTGTCGGTGGCAGCGGAGCGGCCGTCACCCCCTCCGGCGCCACGCTGCGCTGGGCGATCCCCGACAACGACGCCCCGTTCATGGCCTGGGGCCAGCGCGCCGCGATCTTCCGGCGCGCCGCTCATCCCACCGCCGCGAAGCTGTACCTCAACTGGTGGCTCTCGACGCCCCGGCAGCAGTCCGCGACCGGCTGGTCGGTGCGCACGGACATCACCCCGCCCCCGGGGCTCAAGCCCGCCTGGGAGTACCCCAACGCGCACTTCGCCGAGTTCCCCCGCTTCATGGCCGACCGCGCCGAGGTGGAGCGCTGGAAGCAGACCTTCACGCTGTACTTCGGCGAGGTCCACGGGGACCCGAGCCCGGGGTGGCTGGGGCTGCACCCCGGCGCGTGACCCGGGCGGGCCTAGTAGCGGTCCGCGGGCGTCTGCCCGGCGTGAGCCGAGGTGGTCGCCGGGTCCGTCGCGGGGGGCCGGGCGGTGTCCGCGACCGCACCTTCACCCTCGCGCCCGCGCAGGCCACGCGGTCGCAGGCCGATGACCAGGCCGATGACGACGACGCCGATGCCCGCCCAGACCGAGGGGGCGGGCGCGCCGGTGCCCCCGGCGGCGCTCGCCGCCGCCGCGGCGAGCGGGGCGATGCCGGTGAGCAGCCCGGCCCGGCCGGCCCCGACCGCGCGGACCGTCGAGTACCACAGCACGAACGCGACCGCCGTGACCAGCAGCGCCAGATAGCCGACGGCGGCCCACTGGGCCCCGGACAACTCCCGTACGGACGAGGGCCCTTCCAGCGCGGTGCCGAGAACCGCCAGCAGTACGGCGCCCAGCCAGGTCGCGTGCACGGACACCCCCCACGGGGTGTGCCGCCGCAGCACCGGAACCGCGAGCAGGGTGAACCCCGCCTCGCACCCGAGGGCCAGCGCCGCCCACGCCACTCCGGCGGTGTCCGCGCGCCCCGTACCCTCCACCAGCACCGCGCCCGCCACGACCACGGGCGCGGCCACCAGGACCTGACGGCTCGGCGAGCGCCGCTCCAGCAAGGGGCCCACCACTGCGAGAACCACCGGCACACATGCCACGGCGACCGCGATCACCGCGGGCTCCGCATGCGCGACACCGCGCACCACGGCCACGTTGAAGAGCACCAGACCCGTGACCGCCAGTCCGGTCAGCCACAGCCACTCCCGACCGCGCGGCCACACGAGCCGAGCGCCGGCGACCCGGGCGACGACCAGGAGGATCACGGTGGCGACCGCGTACCTGACGGCCTGGGTGGTGAACAGCGGGGCGTCCACGAGCCCGTGCGAGACGGTGACGCTGCTGCCGACCAGCACCATCCCCACGATGCCCGGGACGAGCCGCCCGAACGAAGCCGAAGTCGTATCCATGCCCTCCACCCTGCCCCCACAATGGACGCCATGGGCAGGTCCACGAACCCGGTCCCCAAGGGGTCCAAAAGTCCGGTGACGGGCGCCACGGGAGTCGGCTCGGCGAGTCCCGGCGAGGCCGGTGGATCGGACTTCCTCCAGCTGGACATCGGCCAGGCGCCGCCCGGCGGGCGTACCGCCTGGCTCGCCGAACGGCTGCGGTCGGCCATCGCCGACGGCCGCCTGCCCGTGGGAACCAGGCTGCCCGCCAGCCGGGTGCTCGCCGACGAGCTGAATGTCACCAGGGGGGTGGTCACCGAGGCATACCGGCGGCTCGCCGAGTCCGGTCAGATCGCCGGCCGCGGCCGGCTCGGGACGGTGGTCGTGGCGGTGCCCGCGGCGCCCGGTGACCGCGGCCACGGCACACCGGGGCCAGGGCCCGTGCCCTTCGGTTCGGCCGACCGCGAGGGCGTCGTCGACGCCCTGCGGGCAGTGCCGTGCCGTATCGACCTCTCCCCGGGCGTTCCCGACCTCGCCGCGTTCCCCCGTACGAGCTGGCTGCGCGCCGAGCGTGCCGTACTGGCCGACGTCACCCCCGCCGACTTCGGCTACGGCGATCCCCGGGGCGCGCCTGCGCTGCGCCGGGCCGTGGTCGGCTGGCTGGCCCGCAACCGCGGCATCCGCGCCGACCCGGACGAGGTGGTGGTGGTCGCGGGCGTGGCCCAGGCACTCGGCCTGCTCGGCCTGATGCTGCTGCGGGACGGCATCCGCCGTATCGCCGTCGAGGACCCCGGATCGCTCGGCGCACGCCAGCAGCTGGAGTACCACGGGCATACGGTCGTGCCCGTCCCGGTGGACGCGAAAGGCCTGGACGTCGGGGCGCTACGGGCCTCCGGAGCCCGGGCGGCGCTGCTGACCCCGGCCCACCAGTTCCCCACCGGAGTGGTCCTGGACGGGGAACGCCGCCGGGAGTTGCTGGACTGGGCGGCCGACGGCGGCGTGGTGATCGAGGACGACTACGACGCCGAGCACCGTTACGACCGGCCGCCGGTACCGGCCCTTCGCTCCCTGATGCCCGAGGGGGTCTGCTACGCGGGCAGCGTGTCCAAGCTGCTGGCGCCCGCGCTCCGCGTCGGCTGGCTGCTTGTGCCGCCGGACCGGCTGGACGCCGTCGTGACCGCCAAACGCTACGCGGACCTCGGCAACGGCATCCTCGCCCAGCTCGTCCTCGCCCGTCTGATGGACTCCGGTGAGCTGGAACGGCATCTGCGCCACGTCCGGCTGCGGCACCGGCGACGGCGGGACGTCATGCTGCGGGCCGTCGCGGCGCACCTGCCCGGCGCCCGGGTGCACGGCGCGGCCGCGGGCCTGCACCTGATGGTCACCTTCGACGAGGCGCGCGCAGGCGACCTCGACGACACCGGCCTCGCGGCGGCGGCGCTCGACCGGGGCGTCAAGGTGCACCCGTTGTCGTGGCACCGGATGAGTGCCGGGCCGCCGGGGCTGGTGCTCGGTTACGCGGCCGGTCCGGCCCACGAGATCGACGAGGGGATCGCCCTCGTCGGCGCCGCCCTGCGCGGGCTGCTCGCGTGAGGCGGGCGAGTGCCGCGGTGCGTGCCGCCGGCGACCGGCCTGCGGCTCAGAGCAGGATCACCGTCTTGCCGCGGGCGTGACCGGAGCGGGCGCGGGTCACGGCGGCCGGCGCGTCGTCCAGCCGGATCTCGGCGTCGAGGGTGACGCGGAGCTTCCCGGCGGCGGCGAGGTCGGCGAGGGCCGTCAGTTCCGCCCGGCTCGGATCGTTGGAGAGGTTGACGCCGTGGATCTCCCGGGCGGCGAGCGCGTCGGGGTCGGTGGCGTGGTTGGTGCTGACCAGCCGGCCACCGGGCTTGAGCAGGTCCGCCAGGGGGCCGATGTCGCCGCCCGGGCGGGTGACCAGGTCGAGGACCGCGTCGATGCCCTCGGGATGGGCGGCCAGCACCTGCTCGGCCACGGCAGCGGAGGTGAAGTCGACGGTCTCGTG
The DNA here is from genome assembly GCF_044747345.1 of Streptomyces sp. NPDC090088. NCBI lineage: Bacteria > Bacillati > Actinomycetota > Actinomycetes > Kitasatosporales > Streptomycetaceae > Streptomyces > Streptomyces sp. NPDC090088. Next base: position 539,377 of record NZ_JBIVDZ010000010.1, read on the forward strand.
GGCGCCGAGTTCACGCAGCCGGCCGGAGACGTCCGGGGCGGCGGTGGCCCACACCCGGGCACCCTCGTTGACGGCGAACTGTATCGCCGACTGACCGACGCCTCCGGAGGCGCCGTTGATCAGGACGATGTGCCCGGTGTCGAGCCGGGCGGCCTCTATCGCCTGGTATGCGGTGACGCTCGCGGTGGGCAGGGCCGCCGCGACGCCGAACGGCAGATCCTCCGGCATGCGGGCGATCGTGCCGTCCTCGGCGACCACGGCGTACTCCGCGTACGAACCCCGGCCCCGGGCGACGTTCATGAACTGCCCGTAGACGGTGTCGCCGGGGCGGAAGAGGTTCACACCGGCACCGATGCGCTCGACCACGCCGGCCCCGTCGGAGCCCATGACGAGCGGGAAGCCGTGCTCGACGACATCCCTGAGGGCTCCGTCGGCGACCTTCCAGTCGAAGGGGTTGAGCGCGGCGGCGTGCAGGCGGACCAGCAGCTCGCCGGGGCCGGGGTCCGGTACGGGCAGTTCCATGAGGGTCGGCTCGGTGCCGAAGCCCGTGACGACCACGGCCTTCACGGCGGTACCTCTTTCTCGCGTGCTGGGAGGGGACTGAGGGGGTAACAGGGGTGACAGGGGCCGTCAGCCGTCGGTGGGTTCGTCCCAGGTGACGGTGAGTTCGTTGCGGCGGCCGAAGCGTTCGAGATGGCTCGTCACCACGTTCTGGATGGCCGTGAGCGTGGTCGCGTCCGGTGAGGTCACGCTGATGAGGAGGTGGTCGTCCGCGGGCTTGAGGACGACCTCGGACGCCTGGAAGGACAGCCGGTGGCCGCCTTCGGGAGTCTCCTCGACGGGGATCTTGCGGCCGAAGTGCGAGGCGAACTGCTTGGCGTAGCGGGCCGCGGCGTCGGTGGTCGTACGGCCGAGGGAAGTGGGCACGGTGGACTCCGGTTTCGAGGGGGGGACTGCTTCAGTGGCGTCGGGCGGGGCGGGTCAGCCGGCCAGTCCGAGGACGTGTGGTGCCGTCGAGGGCCTGGAGCGCAGGTAGCTGACGTTCCTGCCGGTGGTGACGGCGCGGATGGGCCGGACGAAGCGCACGTCGATGCCGAGGCAGCGCAACCGGCGGGCCTCGTCCGGGTGGTCGGTGAGCAGATCCGGCTCGGTGACGCCGAGCGCGGCGAGCATCTGGGCGGCCGCGGCCGCGGTCGAACCGGGGCCGTCCCCGGTGGGTTCCACGCCGCAGCCGACCTGGCGCAGGTACAGCAGGACACCGCCGGTCCCGGCGATGATCCGGGCCGCCTCGCGCAGCCGCAGGGCGCAGTCGCAGCGTGCCGATCCGAACACGTCGCCGACCAGGCACTCGGAGTGCAGCCGCACCAGCGGGGCCGACGTCGTGGCGGCGCCGCCGAGGACGAGGGCCACATGGTCCCTGCCGTCGGCCAGGCCGTCGAAGGTGACCAGCTCGGCGGTGACCTCGTGGCCGTCGGCCGGCCGCAGGGGAGTCGCCGTGCGGGTGCGCACGGAGGCGTCGAAGAGGTGCGTACGGGGGGTGGGAGGGGTGGGGCTCATGGTTGCTCCGGCGTCTGCGGTCGACACTGCTTCACATCACTGTTTCAAATTTGAATCGATGGAGTGACCGTACCCCTCGCGGCTTCAAATTTGAACTACCTGCGGAGTGTTGCTTCGGTCACAGGCGGGCCGGCTTCCCAGGGTTGGTTCGAATTTGAACTCTCTGTAAGCTGGCGGTATGGCTGAGCCCAGGTGGTTGAACGAAGAGGAGATGCGTGCCTGGCACGCCTTCCTCGGGGTCGCGGCGTTGCTGGACCGCCGGCTGGATCAGCAGCTGAAGGAGGACGCGGGAATCACGCACCTGCAGTACGAGACCCTCGGGCGCCTCGCCGCGGCTCCCGGCGGGGAGCTGCGCATGAGTGTGCTCGCCGACGTCCTGTACAGCTCCAAGAGCGGACTCACGTATCAGGTCACCCAGTTGGAGAAGGCGGGACTGGTGCGCCGCCGGTACTGCGAGGAGGACGTGCGCGCGGTGTACGCCGTCCTCACCGACGAGGGCCGACGCATGCTGGAGCGTGCCGCTCCGGGGCATGTCGCGCTCGCGCGGGAGGCGTTCATCGACGTCCTCACCCCGCAGCAGCTCTCGGTTCTCGCCGACGGCCTGGACGAGGTCGCCCGGCGGATGCAGGGCGGCGAGGGTGCTGCGGCGGTGAAGTAGTCCCGACATCGGGCCCTTGATTCAAATTTGAATAACCCGCTAGCTTCGCGGTTGTCCAAATCTGGAAATCGTGCGGAGCGGAGAGCGACTGGCCTCCGTCTTCGGCTGGGTCGAGGACTTCCCCGATGCCGTGGTGAAGGGCACCGGACTGCTGGACGGGCTGGTCGGTCTCGGCCTGGTCCTGCCCGCCGCGACCGGCATCGCCCCCGTCCTCGTCCCCTGGGCCGCCGTCGGCGGGGTCCTGCTGGCGGGGGGCGGCGCCGTCGTACACCTGCGCCGGTCCGAGACGGCACAGGTGGGCGGCAACCTCGTCTGGGTCGTGCTGCTCCTCGTGATCGCGTGGGGCTGCTTCGGGGCGTACGCGTTCTGAGGTGCCGAGCCCGCGGCGCGTTCAGAGGGACAGGGAGAGCGTGGCGATCGTGGCCGTCGCTGTCAGGCCCAGAACGATGGGGCCCATCGCCCCGCCGCGGGCCTTCGGGTCGGCGTAGTCTCCCGCGCGCCCGTGATAGGCGACGGCGCCGACGAAGACCAGGACCAGGCCGATCGCGGCGGCGATGCCCAGCGGGCGCCAGAAGACGCCGATGACCAGGCCGACGGCGGCGGCGATCTCGGCGAGACCGATGAGGGGCACCAGTCCGGCTCTCACCTTGAGGTGATCGCGCAGTTGGGTCGGCACGCTGCCCTTGTCGAGCACTTTGGGGAATCCTGCACCCGCGGCGGCGAAGGCCAGCAGGATGCTCAGGACGTCAGCGGCGATGTTCATCGTTGATTGACTCCGATCGTTTCTTGGGTCGTTGGAGGGGCGGCGCGGGGTCGGCGTCAGGCGACGCGCGGGGCGATCTTGCCGCGGACGCGGCCGGCGGTGAGCAGGTCGCGGGTCCGGTGGACGGTGACGTCCTTCATGGGGGTGCTCCTCGCGTGCACGGGCCTGCGGCCCGATTTCCATGACGCGTCATTCACTCTACATGATGCGTCATGTATCGCATCGGATTCCGGCCCGCGCCGGACAACCCGGGGTCAGGTGACCGCTGCGGAGGTGCGGAGAGCCGTCAGAGGGCTTCGCCGTCGGCCGACGCGTGCGGGGCGGCGTCGTCCTCCGGCAGCGCGGGCAGGGTCGCGGCCGTGATCAGGTCGAACAGCCAGCGGTGGCGGACGCACGGGGCACGGACCTGCGCATGTCCGGACGGCAGCGCAAAGAGCAGATCATGAAGGTGGCGGCCGGGCTGTTCGACACGCGCGGCCACCAGGACACCTCCATGGAGGCCATCGCCCAGCAGAGCCGCCTCGACGACGGCGGGCTGGCGCCCCGCGAACTGCTGCTCGCGATCATGACGGACCCGGTGTCGCTGATGGAGATCCACCCCGGTCATCTGCGGGTGTTCTTCGAGCACTTCCGGGAACTCCCGGAGCAGGTCCGCGAGGAGATCGCCGGGAAGCGCGACCGCTATCTGCGGATGCTCGTCGACGTCCTCGAACGCGGCGTCGCCGAGGGCGAGTTCCGGGTCGCCGACCCCGGACTGACCGCTCTCGCGGTCCTCGGCATGTGCAACTGGACCTACCAGTGGTTCCGGCCCGGCGGAAAACGCGACGCGGCCGAGGTCGCCCGCTACTTCTACGGCACGCTGCTCGGCGGCATCGGCGAGCGCTGACCCCTGCGAGGCCCGGCGCTGCCTTCGCAGGCCTCCGGAGCCGCCCGAGCGGGGCGGCTCCGGATTTCGTTCGGCGGTGTTACGCCCAGCAGCCGTTGACCGTGGCGGCCAGGCCGTCCAGGGCGTCCTTGGTGTCTCCCGGGGCGGCGGTCGAGTTGTTCTCGATGAAGGAGAAGATCTTCCAGGCTCCGTCCTGGGCCTTGGTCAGGCCGCTCAGGGCGATCGCGCCGGTGAGGGTGCCGGTCTTGGCCTTGACCTTGCCGACGGCGCACTGCGAGTCCGCGGTGTCGAACCGGCCCCACTCGGGGCCCAGCGTGGAGCCCGCCTCACCGGCGACGGGGAGGCCGTCGATGATGGACTTCAGGGTCTGGCTGTAGCGGGGGTCGTCGGCCACGTCGAGGATGTCGGCGATGGTCTGCGCCGGGATCCGGTTGGCACGGGACAGGCCGCTGCCGTCGTGGATCTCGAAGTTGTCCAGCGAGACGCCGTACCCGGTGAGGACCTGGCGTACGACCGCCGTGCCGTCCTCGAAGGTGGCCGGGCGGCCGGCGGCGAGCGCGGTCGTCCGGAGCAGCGTCTCGGCGTAGTCGTTGTCGCTGACCTTGAGCATGTGCTTCACGAGGCTGGACAGCTTGTCGGATTCGTGCCGGGCCACGGGCACGTCGTGCGTGCCGGCCGTGCCGTGGGTGACATCCCCGGTGACGGTGACGCCCCGGTCGGCAAGGAGCTTGGCGAAGGTCTGCCCGGCGTCCACGGAGGTGTCCGTGACGTGGTGGCCGTCGACCACCAGCGCCCGTACCGGTGCGATGGAGTCGGGGTAGTAGCCGTCGTTCCAGCCGGTCGCGAGCGTCGGCTCGGGGAAGAGACTGTCGTCGACCTGGACCTTCACCGACGTCAGTCCCGCGTTCTTCAGCCCGGCGACGGCGGTCTTGGCGAGGGCGTCGAGATCGTCGGAGGTCAGGGAGCGGTCGCCGCCGCCGACGAGGGTGAGGGTGCCGTCGCCGTAGACGACCTTGGTGGTGAAGCGGTGGTCGGGGCCGAGGACCGTCAGAGCCGCGGTGGCGGTGCCGAGCTTGGTGTTGGAGGCGGGCATCAACGCGGTGGTCGCGTCGTGGCCCCAGACGGTTCTGCCGGACTTGGCGTCGATGACGACACCGCTGACCGTGCTGCCCAGGCGGGTGTCCTGGACGCGGGTGTTGAGGTTGTCCGCGATCCGCTGCTCGGCGGTGTCGAGCGTGGTGGCGGTGGTCTTGGCGACCGCCTTGTCGGCGGCGAAGGCGGACGTGCCGGTCAGGATCGTCCCGGCGACCGGGGCGGTCACCGCGAGCACGACCGCCCGGCGGAGTGCCGGGTTGGGCGCCTTGGCCTTGCGGTGACGGCCGCCGGCGCGGACGGATGTGGGGAAGCCGATGGGCATGGGGGAACCTCGGTGCGCTGTGCTGGCTGCGGGGGGTACGAACAAAATCTTGAAAGTAAAAGTAACAGCGCCGACTTGCCCTACCGGTGGGTTTTCCGTGAAGAAGGGCAGACCTGCGAGACCGCAGGTCACCTGACCCGACCGCCCCCGGGCGTCACTCCGCGTCGGCGACGACCGATCCCACGCGCTGGGCCAGGTGCGGGTCGCGGCGCACCAGGAGGGCGGCGTAGCCGAGCGAGGCGAGCAGGGCGGCCAGGGCCGCGTACGGGAACCAGTTGTACGGGGCGGGCTGGCCCGGCTTGGAGAGGTAGTAGAGGGGGACGAGGATCGCCAGCGTGCCGATCGCCGGGAGCAGCAGGTGCCGTACGGGGTGGAACTCCTGCGGGCGGTAACGGTGGTAGTAGAACGGCAGGGCGATGTTGGAGGCCAGGTAGACCAGCAGGATCAGGATGGCGCCCAGGCTGGAGGACTCCGTGAAGAAGGCCACCGGGTCCATCGGGCCGCCGTCGCCGAGGAGATGCACCAGGCCCCAGCCGCCGATGATCAGGAGCGCGGTGACGGTGAAGGTGACGATCGCGTTGTTCGGGGTGCGGCGGGTGGGGTGGACGTAGCCGAAGAAGGACGGCAGGAGTCCTTCCCGGCCCGCGTTGAAGATCAGCCGGGCCTGGGAGTTGATGCCCGCGATCAGTACCCCGAGGGTGGAGGTGAGGCCGCCGACGTAGGCGAGGGCCGCCAGCGCGCCGAGGGTGTCCTGGGCCACGTCGATGAACGGGATGGGGGAGTCGCCCAGGCGCCGCACGTCGTAGCCGAAGCCGGTCACCGTGGCGTAGGCGAAGAGGATGTAGCTCACCGTCATGATGGCGACGGAGGAGAACACGGCCCGGCCGACGTTGCGGCGCGGGTTCTCGGTCTCCTCGGCCAGCGCCGCCGAGTTCTCCCAGCCGACGAAGAGGAACACCGCGATCGGGAAACCGGCCGCAAGCCCCTGGAGGCCGTGGGTGATGTGCCCGGGCAGGAACGGGGCGGCGGACAGGCTGCCGCGGTGCTGGACGATGGCGGCGGCCGAGACCACGACGAGGACCAGCATCTCCACGGCGAAGAAGTACCCCGCCCACTTGGTGGAGACGACGATCCCGCGCAGCATCAGGACGACCGACACCCCGGTCAGCAGCAGCGTCCAGATGATCCAGGGAAGGTCCACGCCCGTGTAGTGGTGCAGGGTGATCTGCACGAAGCCGCCGGAGATCGCGATGACGGAGGCCATCGCGATGATGTAGCCCAGTCCGGCCAGCAGGGCGGTGGTCACGGCGCTGACCGGCCCGAAGGTCCGGCCGACGAACGTGATGAAACTGCCGGCCGAGGGGTGGGCCCGGGAGAACTCGGCGAGGGTGTTGCCGAGCAGGGCCACGGCGACGCCCGCCGCCACGATGGTCAGCGGGGAGGCGACGCCCGCGGTGGTGGCCAGGAAGGCGAAACCGAAGAAGAAGCTCATGGCGGGGCCGACGTTGGCCATGGTGGCGGCGGCGATGTCGGCCATGCCGAGGACGCCGCCGCGCAGCCGCTGGGGTGCGCTGCGGCCGGGGGGACCCGATGCCGGCTGACGGCCGACAGCTGCGGAATCGGGCATGGCACGAACTCCTTCGGGGCGTGTGCGAGCGATACGGGGCACGGGGGTGTGTCAGGCGGGGCCGGCATGCCGGTGCGCCTTCACCGCGGCCACGGCCGGGGCCATCTCGGCGCGTCCGAGCTCGTGCAGGAGATCGGCGTGATGGCGGTTGCGGGCCTGGACCACCTCTGGGCCCGGCGCGGGCAGCAGCAGGCACTGGCGGCCGAGCAGGTCGGCGGTGAACTCGCGGATCCCCGGGCCGCCGAGCGCCTCCGCCAGGTCGAGGTGGAAACGTGTCTCCAGTTCCTGGAGCCGGTCGGGTACGTCGGTCCGGTCCATCTCGTCGACCAGCGCCCGGAGCCCGTCGAGACGGCCGTCCGGGATGTCGCCGGCCGCGTGGGAGACCAGGCCGCACTCCAGGAGCAGGTGGAAGGCGTCCAGTGAGGCGGCTTCCGCCGGGTCGTGCAGCGCGGCGACGACGGTGTGCCAGTCCCGTGCCACGAAGGTGCCGCCCGACCTGCCCCTGCGGCGGTCCAGCAGGCCGTCCTGGCACATGCCCTCCAGGGCCCGGCGCACGGTTATCTCACCGATCCCGAGCTCCTCGGCGAGGACGCCGGCGTCCGGCAACCGGTCGCCCGGTGCCTCGGCCTTCAGCCGCACCCGCAGGGCGATCCGGGAGCGCACGAGTTCCGATCCGGTCAGCGCGCGACCGGGCAGGGCGTGGCTGTCCAGCGCGCCGGGGCCCGGTTGACTGTACGGGCCGAACTTGCCCGCTGTATTCACCACGACGCCACCCTAACGGCGACCTTGCTGAAGGTTCGTGCACGAGGGCTCCCCGGGGCCGGAGCGGAGCGACGGATCGTCGGTGGCAGCGAAGACGCTGCTCAACGCTGAAGCGAAAAATAGAGCAAGGTGAACATTTAAACAAGACTGTTTTTTTGGATCGCCCTGAACTAATTTTCGTGCTCGCTCTGGTCCGCACTCCCCGATGGATGTCGAGATGACCACAACCCTCCCCGCAAGCCCGCCCACCGAGTCCGGCCTGAAGGCGGGACTGAAGAACCGTCACCTGTCGATGATCGCCATCGGCGGTGTCATCGGCGCCGGCCTGTTCGTCGGCTCGGGCTCCGGCATCGCCGCCGCCGGCCCCGGCATCCTCGTCTCGTACGCGCTGGTCGGCGTCCTCGTCGTCCTGGTGATGCGCATGCTGGGCGAGATGGCCGCGGCCAACCCCACCTCGGGCTCGTTCTCCGCCTACGCCGACCGTGCCCTCGGACGCTGGGCCGGCTTCACCATCGGCTGGCTCTACTGGTTCTTCTGGGTCGTGGTGCTGGCGGTCGAGGCCACCGCCGGCGCCAAGATCCTGGCCGGGTGGATACCGGCGGTCCCGCAGTGGGGCTGGGCACTGATCGTGATGGTGGTGCTGACCGCCTCCAACCTCGCCTCGGTCAGCTCCTACGGCGAGTTCGAGTTCTGGTTCGCCGGCATCAAGGTCGTGGCCATCGCCGCGTTCATCGTCCTCGGCGGTCTGGCCCTGTTCGGGCTGCTGCCCGGCTCGGACCACCCGGCCTCGGGCTTCTCGAACCTCACCGCGCACGGCGGCTTCCTCCCGCACGGTCCCGGAGCCATCCTCACCGGCGTCCTGATGGTGGTCTTCTCCTTCATGGGCAGCGAGATCGTCACCCTCGCGGCCGGCGAGTCCGCGGACCCCCGCGGAGCGGTCACCAAGGCCACCAACAGCGTCATCTGGCGCATCGCCGTCTTCTACCTCGGCTCGATCCTGATCGTCGTCTCACTGCTGCGCTGGGACGACCCGGCGATCCTCAAGGACGGCTCCTACGTCGCCGCGCTCAGTTCGATCGGCATCCCGCACGCCGCGGAGATCATGAACGCCATCGTGCTCACCTCGGTGCTGTCCTGTCTCAACTCCGGCCTGTACACCGCCTCCCGCATGGCGTTCTCCCTCGGCGGCCGCAACGACGCCCCGGCCTCGTTCGCCCGCACCACCCACCGGGGCGTGCCCCGGACCGCGATCCTGGCCTCGGTCGTCTTCGGCTTCGTCGCGGTCGCGTTCAACTACCTCTGGCCGGACACCGTCTTCCAGTTCCTCCTCAACTCCTCCGGCGCGATCGCCCTCTTCGTCTGGCTGGTCATCTGCTTCTCCCAGCTGCGCCTGCGGAAGATCATCGAGCGTGAGGCCCCGGAGCAGCTCGTCGTGAAGATGTGGTTCTACCCGTACCTGACCTGGGCCACCATCGCCCTGATCACCTTCGTGCTGGGCTACATGCTCACCGACACCTCCAGCGGTGGCGGCCGCGACCAGGTGGTTCTGTCCACCCTGGTGGCCGTGGGCGTCGTGGCCTTCGCCCTCGTCCGCCGACGGGTCACCGGCGGGGACAGGGAGCGCGGCACGCTCCCGAACTGACGGCCTGACGACGCGATCCGGGAGGGTGCGGTCCGATTGCGGATCGCACCCTCGCGCCGCGTCGTCGTCGTGCTCCTGTCGCCCGCGGCCGGGAAGGCCCCGCTAGCTCTGGCCGGTCCGGTCGACGTCGGTCAGGTGGCTGACGAGCCGGCCGGTCAGTTCCGCGAGGTGGGTCACCTGCTCCGCCGACAGGGCGTCGAAGACCATGGTGCGGACGGCCTCCACGTGTCCCGGGGCCGCCTCCTCGATGGCGGTGCGGCCGGCCGGGGTGAGCCGGAAGGTGGCGCCGCGCCGGTCGGTCAGACACTCCTCCCGTTCGACCAGGCCGCGCCGTTGCATCCGGCTGAGCTGGTGGGACAGACGGCTCTGCTCCCAGCCGAGGGTCGCGCCGAGATCCCGGGCGCGCAGCCCGTCGCCGGGCCCGTCGTGGAGACGGCCGAGCACCTCGTAGTCGGCGAGGGAGATGCCGTAGTCGTCCTGGAGCTGGCGCCCCAGCACGGTCTGGAGTTGGGAGGTGAGGTGCATCAGCCCGCGCCAGGCCTGCTGCTGCTCGGTCGATAGCCACTTGGTCATGGGCCCAGTCTACCGGAATGCATGATGCGTCATGTATGTTGCATGACGTGTCATTCAATTATCGGGTGGCCCGGCAGACCAGGAGCGATCATGAAGGCCTTGACCGTCACCGCGTTCGGTGCGCGGCCCCTGCTGCGGGACGGCGTCCCGGAACCGGCCGTGGGTCCAGGACAGGTCCTGGTCCGGGTCCGGGCGTCATCGGTGAACTGGCTGGACGCGGACATCGCCGCCGGTCTCCTCGCCGACCAGGTCCCGCACGGGCTGCCCGTCACCCTCGGCCGCGACTTCGCGGGGACCGTAGAGGCGGTGGGGGAGGGCGTTCGTTCCGTCGAGGCCGGCGACGAGGTGTTCGGGGAGATTCCGGCGCGCGAACCCGTCCGCGGGGCGTGGGCCGAACTCGTGGCGACCGGCGAGCACACGCTCACCCGCAAACCCGCCCGGCTCGGCATGGCCGAGGCCGGTGCCGCCGCCCTGGCGGGCACCACGGCCGTCATGTCCGTCGACGCGCTGGAACCGGTGCCCGGCGACACGGTCCTCGTCGTCGGTGCGACGGGCGGAGTCGGCAGCGTCGTCGTACAGCTCGCCCGCGCGGCCGGCGCCACCGTCCTCGCGCCGGGCCTGCCGGAGGACGCGGAGTACCTGCGCGGCCTCGGCGTGAGCGTCGTCCTCCCGCGCGGCGGCGACGTCCGCGCCGCGGTGCGCGCCCTGCGTCCCGACGGCGTGGACGCGCTCTTCGACGCGGTCACCGCCTACGAGATCACCCCGTACGCCGAACTGGTCCGGGACGGCGGCCGGATCGCCTCCCCTACGGACGCGGCGGGCCACGGCCCCGGACGCACCAACATCATGCACGGACCCTGCTCGGAGATCCTGCGACGTGTGGCGCGGTACCTCGTCGACGGCACCGTGACCGTGGGCATCCAGCAGACGTACGACCTCACCGAAGCGGCCGAGGCGCTGCGGGCCCTGGCCACCCGTCACACGCGCGGCAAGATCGCACTGCGCGTCGCCGCCTGACCCCTGCCCTTCCCATCCCACCGGAGCAGCACCATGAACACACCGCTGGCGGGTCAAAGGACCCTGGACCGCATCACCGAGAAGCAGCGACTGGGCCCCGACGCACAGGTCGACGACAAGGCCCTCGTCTTCGTACCGACCGACCCGGCCCTGACCGACCCGTTCCTCGCCCTGGTCGAGGACTGGTTCTCCACGCCCGGCTTCGAGTGGCACCCCCACCGTGGCCTGGAGACCGTCACCACCGTCGTGGACGGTGTCCTGGAGCACGGCGACAACCTCGGTCACGCCGGCGCGCTGGAGGCCGGGGAGGTGCAGTGGATGACCGCGGGCCGGGGCATCATCCACCGGGAACTCGCCTACCGCGACGAGCACGCGCACGTCCTGCAGATGTGGCTCAACCTCCCGGCCGGGAAGAAGATGACACCGTCGCGGTACCAGGACCTCACCCTGGCCACCATGTCCCGGGTGCGGGCGCCCGGCGTGCGCATCGACGTGCACGCCGGCACCGTCGACGGCGTCACCGGCACCGCCGACACGCACCACCCCGTGCAGGGACTGGTCGCCACGCTCGACCCCGAGGCCTCCTACGATCTCGAAGTCCCCGCCGAGCACCGGCTGTTCGCCCATGTGATGGACGGCCGTCTGCTGGTCGGCGGGCAGGAGCTGCGCGCCGGCCGGACCGGCTGGTCCGACCCGGTCGCCGGTCCGGCGACCACGACCCTGCAGCTCGCGGCCGTCGACCCGGACAGGCCCGCCCGGGTCATGGTCTACAGCGGCACCCCGCTGCGCGAGTCCGTCGCCGTGGGCGGCCCGTTCGTGATGAACACCAAACTGGAGATCACCAAGGCGTTCACGGACTTCCACGCCGGCGACTTCGGCCCGGTCCCGCGCATGGCCCGCATCGCCTACGACCGCTGAGTCGCGCGGGCGATCGGGCGTCGGCCGTCCCGTCCGGGCCGCCGACCGTACAAGGGCCCTACAGCCACGTCCACGAGACCCAACACCCTCTTTTCCGCCTCGGACCCAACACCCTGTTTTCCGCCTCGGCGACAGAGCCGGGGTCGGCAGCGCACGATTCGGAGTACATCATGGACATGACAGATCGCGCGTTTGCGGGATCCGGTGCCGGTTCGGCCGGCCGGGGCGGACCGCGGACCGGCCGACGGCAGGTGCTCGCCGGTGCGGCGGCGCTCGGCGCCACCGCCCTGGCCGCCGGTGCCGTCACCGCGACCCCGGCCGCCGCGGCCCCCGGGCCGCGCACCTTCCCCGCCGGCCGGCCGATCCTCTTCCGCGGTGCCACCGTGGTCACCATGGACCCGCGCCGAGGAGTCCTCCACGACACCGACGTGCTGGTGCACGGCACCGACATCCAGGCGGTCGGAAAGCACCTGTCGGCGCCGCACGGAACGACGGTGGTGGACACGGCCGGGGCGCTGCTCCTGCCCGGCTTCGTCAACACGCACCAGCACATGTGGCAGGCGGCGCTGCGGGGTGTGGGCGCGGACTGGACCCTGGCTCAGTACTACAACACCATCATCATGAAGTGGGGGTCGCTGTTCCGGCCGCAGGACATCTACGCGGCCAACTACATGGCAATGGTGGAGTCGGTCAACGACGGTGTGACGACCACTATGGACTTCTCGCACGGGCTGTTCACCCCCGAGCACGCCGATGCCGCCGTGGACGCCCTGTTCGCCGTACCGGGACGGGCCCGGTTCGGCTACAGCAGCCTGGCGCCCGACCTCGGCTGGGTCTACGACGGGCGCGTCGACAAGATTCTCAAGGAACGCTTCGCAAGCTCCGACCAACTGGTCACCATGCAGCTGGCGTTCGACATGTACACCATCACCGACGACGCCCGCCGGGCCCTGAAGCACACCCGCGACCTCGATCTGCCCCTCAGTACCCACACGGGCCTGTACGGGTTCGTCGGTGACGACAACATCCGTTTCCTGCAGGACAACGACGCGTTGTCGCCGACGACCACCCTGGTGCACGCCGCCACGCTGAGCGACGACTCCTACCGGCGCATCGCCGACGGCGGCGCCTACATCTCCCTGTCGGCCGAAAGTGAACTGAACGCCGGGCAGGGCTACCCGCCCAGCGGTAAGGCACGCGAGTTCGGCATCCCGATCTCGCTGTCCCAGGACACGGTGATCTGGTGGAGCGCCGACATGTTCTCCGCCATGCGCGCCACCCTCAGTGCCGACCGGGGGCTCGCCCACCTGCAGGCCCACCAGGCGGGCAAGTCGCTGTCCAGCAACGCGCTGCGCGCCCAGGACGTGCTCGAATACGCAACCATCGGTGGCGCGCGGACCCTTGGCCTGGACCGCCTCATCGGCTCGATCACGCCGGGCAAGCGCGCGGACCTCGTGCTGCTGGGCCGGTCCAGCCCCGCCATGTCGGTCGTCAACAACCCGGCCGGACACATCGTGTTCCAGGCCGGCCGCGGTGACGTGGACACGGTGCTGGTCAACGGACGGGTCCTCAAGCACCGGGGCACACTGGTCGGGGTCGACCTCCAGCGGGCCCGGCACCAGGTCCAGCAGTCCCTGGAGTACCTGCGCTCGAAGATCCCGGCCAAGGAGTGGCAGCAGGCGATGGGCGCGTGAACGGGTGCCCTCGGGCGACTCTCCGTGTTCCTCGGTTCCCGGCTCTCGTCAGCGAGTCACCTCCGTGCACCGTGGCCGCTCCACGCACCGTGCCGGGTCCGCGCGCGGTCGCGACGGCAATACATCCGGCGCAGGCGCACCCCGGACGCCGCGGCTTTCCGTACGAGGTAGTGGTACCCGGCGCGGATCTGTTCCGGTGGCCAGACCTCGGCCTGCTTGAGCCGCAGCTCCTCGTCGTCGGACCACAGCACGGGGTGGCCCGCGGCCATGGCGCGCAACTGCTGTGCACAGGCTGCCGGTGCGGGTGCAGCGGGGGACGGGCGGCAGCGCGAACTCGACGCCGTCGTGGGAGAGCGCCCGCAGCGGTACGGCCAGGGAGGCGAAGGCGGTGGCGGCCGCTCTGTGGGTGTGGACGACGCTCCCCACGTCGGGGCGGGCCGCCATCACCTCCAGGTGGATGGGGAAATCGATGTGCCGCCTGCCGGTGCCCGCGACGACAGTGCCGTCCCGGGCCACCAGCACCACCCGCTCCGGCGTGACCTCCTCGAAGCCCCAGCCGGAGGCCTTCATCCAGGCGCCGTGGCCCGCCGGGTCGCGCAACGAGGCGTGTCCCGAGACCAGATCACTCCGACCGGCCGTGGCCAGCGCGTTGTCGCCCACCGCGACCTCAGCGGCGAGGCCGGCGTCGTCATCCGCCGGCACGGGCGTCCTCGGGCTCGGAACGCGGGTCCTGCCGCCGTCCGGTGCGTCGGCGTGCCGTCGACGGTGCCGTGAGACCGGCGCCGACCTTGAGCGCGGTCAAGGGGCCATCGCCGCAAAGGACATGCCACCGGAGGCGGTGCGGCTGGAGCGACGAGGAGACTGCCCGCCGGACACGGTCGGTCCGGCTCGATGGAGGGCGGCTCAGTCTGTCGTCGGCGGTGAGACGCACCTCCCGGGGATGAGTGTTCAAATTTGAACTCGTGGGGTAGCGTAAGCGTTGAGTTCAAATTTGAACTCAACGCCAACTCATCTTGCACAGAGGTCAGTGATCATGAACAGTTGGACCCGTACCGGTCTTGTCGCCGCCACCACTTCGCTGGTCGCGCTGTCGGCGCTCCCCGTCGCGCAGGCGAACCCCTCGGCCTCTGCCGTCGTCGCGGTGAGCCACGGCCATGGCGAGACCACCCACAGTGCGGTGGCCGAGCGGCAGAAGCGGGCGGTACTCAACCTCCTCGCCGCCTATCACACCGGTGACCAGTCCGCCTTCGCTGTCATCAACGCCAAGAAGTTCATCCAGCACGACCCCCGGGTCGGCGACGGCCTCTCCGGCCTCAAGACGTGGCTGGCCTCGATCCCCAAGGGACAGATCTCCGTGAAGCCGGTGCGCGTCCTCGTCGACGGGTCGTACGTCATGGTCCAGTCGGACACGAAGCTGCCGACCGGTCACACCACGTCCTGGGACATCTTCCGCTTCGAACAGGGCAAGATCGTCGAGCACTGGAACACCCGCCAGCCCGCCGCCGGCCCGAACGGCGCGGGACACACGGAACTCGACGGGCCGGCCAAGGTGACCGACGAGAGCCGCACCAAGGCCAACAAGAGTCTCGCCTGGACGGCCATGGCGACGGTCTTCATGGGGGGCGACTTCTCCCAGTACGGCGAGCCGATCTGGAAGGCGGACACCTACGCCCAGCACAGCGAGGGCATCCAGGCCGACGGCATCGCCGGCAGCAAGCCCCTGCTGAAGTCGCTCGTCGACTCCGGCACGCTGGTGTACGCCAAGATCGACAAGGTGCTCGGCGAGGGCAACTTCGTCCTGGTCGTCGGCCAGGGCAGCTACCAGGGCACCCCGTACTCCTTCTACGACTTCTTCCGCATGTCCAAGGGCCAGATCGTCGAGCACTGGGACGTCCTGGAGCCCCTGACCCCGGCGGACCAGGCGAAGAACGCCAACGGGCAGTTCGGCTTCCCGCAGGACCCGCTGTCGCCGGCCGGGCGCTGACACATCGTCCGTGGTCGCTGCCGGGGGGACCGGCGGCGGCCGCCCGGGTTCCAGGGGGCGTCCGGGGGTCGGACGCCCGCGCCGGGGCGGCCTTTCCGGCCTCGTTCCCGGCGGTGTCCTGCTCGGCGGTCCGTGGCACCGTACGAGCGGCAAGGCGGTTGTCCTGGAGGGGCGGACTGAGGTGAACGGTGCGGAAAGCTGGCCGAACTCTCCATCGAGCGCGTCGCCCGCGAGGCCGGGGTCGGCAAGGCGGCCATCTCTGGGGCGCTTATCACGCGAGCGTGGTGGCACCCCGGCGCGGCCTCGCGCTGGACATCCTGCGGCGCGGGCAGGCCGACAGCGAGCTGCGCGGCGACGTCGACCTCGAACTGGCCGTCGACATGATCGTCGGCCCCCTGCTCAGCCGCCTGCTCCTGAGTCCTGCCACCGCACTGAGCGAGGCGGACACCGAACTGTCCGTCGACGTCCTCCTCGAAGGGCTGCGGCCGGTCGACTCCGGTCCTGCCCCGTCGCGTTGACCGGGCGCGTGGCCGGCCGGCGCGCTCAGCCGTTGCCGGCCGTCTTGGTCACATGGTTGAGCAGCCCCCGCAGCTGCGCGGTCTCCTCCGGCCCCAGACCGTCGGTGACGAGACGCTCGATGTCGGCGATGACCACGTCGGCCGCGCGCAGCGCGTCGAGTCCGGCCGAGGTGAGGTGCAGTTCCTCCACATGCTGATGGCGCGGGTGCTCCCGTCGCTCCAGGTATCCCCGGTGCTCCAGCCGGATCACCAGCGACCCGACGGCCTGACGGGTCACGTTGAGCCGCCGGGCGAGCTCGGAACGGGTCAGCCCCGGTTCGGAGTACACCGAGATCAGGAGCGTGTAGTGGGCTGCTTCCATCCCGAGCGGACGCAGTCGCTGCTCCTTGAGGGCCGTCACCGCCAGTTCGGCACGGCGCAGCACCCAGATAACCCTGTCCAGCGCATGGGGCCCGGCGGGCTCCTCGTCGGTTCGCGTCACTGCCGAAGGATAGGGCACTCCCATTTCCTGTAAACCGCTATCCTTGTGTCAAGCTATTGACAGCAGTAGCGCGGTTGATAGTCTGGCGCTCATCACGACCCCCTTCGACAGCATCGGTGCGAGTCGTACCCCCGCAGGTGCCGGTCGTCCCGGCACCCTGCCCTCTCGCACTCACCTCACCACCGTGGTCGACATCCCGTCTGGCAGCCCGTCGTCGCGCCCTGCGCGCCGGTCGTGCGGACGATCGTAGGAAAGCAGGAGAAACAGTGGCCAACAGCACTCCCGTGACCACGCGTGACGGGGTCATCGGATACGACGGCACGGAGATCGTCACCATCGACCAGGCCACCGGCGCCGAGTTCGCGAAGTACGCCGTCGCGGGCCAGGCGGAGGCGGAGGCCGCCGTGGCCGCCGCCCGCTCGGTCACCGGAGCCTGGTGGGACCTCGGGTTCGAGGGGCGCGCACGGCGGCTGCGCGCCTGGCAGCGGGAGATCGCGCTGGGCGGTGAGGAGGCCGCCGCGCTCATCCACGCGGAGAACGGCAAGCCCCTCGACGAGGCCCGGGTCGAGGTGCTCGGCATCCTGGAGCAGCTGAACTACGCCGTCGAGAACGCCGAACGCGTCCTCGGCCGGCGGGATGTCCCGAGCGGCCCGACGGCGTCCAACCAGGAGGCCTGGATCGAGTACCAGCCCTACGGCGTCGCCGCCGTCATCGGTCCGTGGAACTTCCCCCTGAACACCCCGGGTGCGATCGTCGTCTCCGCGCTCGCGGCGGGCAACGCCGTCATCCTCAAGCCCAGCCATGTCACCCCGGGCGTCGCGGAGTGGCTCATCGGGACCTGGCGGCGCGCGGTCCCGGACCTGCCGGCCGTGCTCCAGCACCTCAACGGATACGGCGCCACCGGCCAGGCGCTCATCGCGGCCGGTCCCGACAAGGTCGCGTTCACCGGGAGCGTCGCCTCGGGGAAGGCGGTGGCCGCCCAGTGCGCGGGGACTCTGACCCCGGTGCTGCTGGAACTCGGCGGCAACGACGGCGTCATCGTGGCCGAGGACGCCGACCTTGACGAGGCCGCCGCGCATGTCGTGTGGGGCTCCCTGCAGAACACCGGGCACGGCTGCATCAGCCTCGAAGTGGCCTACGTCGTCGAGTCCGTCCACGACGAGTTCGTCGAGAAGGTCGCCGAACTCGCCCGGCAGGTACGCGCCGGCAGCGGCGACGACGCCCAGATCGGCCCCGTTCCACTGCCCTCCCAGGTCCCCGTCATCCGGGAGCACATCGCGGACGCCCTCGAACACGGGGCGACCGCAGTGGTCGGCGGCCTGGCGGCGGTGGGGGAGCGCTATGTCTCGCCGACGATCCTGGCCGGGGTGCCCTTCGACGCCCTCGCGGCCAACGAGGAGACCTTCGGACCGACCCTGGCCATCACCAGGGTCGCCGACACCGACGAGGCGGTCTCCCGTATCAACGCCGGCCGGTACGGCCTGGGCAGTGCCGTCTTCAGCCGCGACCGCGGTGCGGACATCGCCCGTCGCCTCCGCGTCGGAATGACCAGCATCAACGACGCCCTCGTGTTCTCGATGAACTCCGGGCTGCCCTTCGGCGGCCGCGGCGACAGCGGCTACGGACGCAAGCACGGCGACGAGGGACTCCGCGAGTTCGGCTACCCGCACTCCTTCACCGCCAAGACCGGCCCCGCCCAGTTCTCCGCCTCGAAGTTCGGCAGGCCCGCGGGCGCGATGGCGGGAGCCCTCGCCGGGGTCCGCAAGAGGTTCCTGGCCGAGAGCGGCGAGCCGACCGACTGACCGGCTCCCGGTCACCGTGCAAGCCGATCCGTCGCAGATCCGACTGGAGGCATTCGACATGCGTATCGTTGCAGTGGAAGAGGCTTTCTCGTTGCCCGGCTCCATCCGCGAGGAAGCGGAGTTCCACGAGCGTTCCCCGGCGCCGGAGTCGATCAGGGAGTGGTTCCGGCGGCTGCCGGACCTGGCCGAGCTGCGGCTCGCGGACATGGACGCCAACGGCGTCGACATCCAGGTTCTCTCCTTCACCTCGCCCGGCGTGGAGGCCGTCAAAGACCCCGCTGAGGCGGTGGCCGCCGCGCGGCGGATCAACGACCACCTGGCCAAGGCGATCGCCGAGAACCCGACCAGGTTCGCGGGCTTCGCCGTCCTCCCGCTCCAGGACCCGCAGGCCGCGGTCGTCGAGCTGCGTCGGGCGGTCGAGGAACTCGGGTTCAAGGGCGCCCTGCACAACGACCATGTGCACGGGCACTACCTCGACGAGCCGCAGTTCAGGCCGGTATGGGCCGAGCTGGAGCGCCTGGGGGTGACGCTGTACCTGCATCCCGCCGTCATCGCGGCCGACAACTGGCGCGTGCTGGAGGGGTATCCCATGCTCAACGGACCGACCTGGGGGTGGACCGCGGCAACCGGCGCCCACGCGCTCCGGATCATCTACGGCGGTGTGTTCGACGAGTTCCCGGGCGCGTCGCTGACCCTGGGTCACATGGGGGAGCTGCTGCCCTTCCAGGCGTCCCGGCTCGACAGCCGCTCCGTCCAGGTCCCGCCCGCGCTCAAGCCGCAGCACCTGCCCTCGTACTACCTGCGCAACAACGTGTACGTGACCACCAGCGGGGTCTTCTCGCACGCCGCACTGCTCGGGGCCGTCCACGCGGTCGGCATCGACCGGGTGCTGTTCGCCATCGACTACCCCTTCGAGTCCAGCGCCGAGGCCGTGGAGTTCCTGCGCACGGCACCGTACGCCCCCGCCGACCTCGAACGCATCGCACACGGCAACGCGGACCGCCTCCTCCGGCTGTGACCCGGCAGGCTCGCGGACCAACGAACGCCGGCAAGGACATCGGGGCGACGCATCCGACCGGATCGATATTCAGTGAGCAAGCCAAAGAATATCTGCATCCGAATACTTGACAGCGAGGTCCGGATGCTCGTTCTCAAGGTGCGACCGAGCCGCAGACACAAGTTCATCGGTGGTGTCCGCCTGGAGGAACTCTCCGCAAGGACAATGCAGACGCGTTTTCCTCGGATTGTAGGGCGAGGTGACTGAACCGTCGGTCACGGCAGGCCCCCCAGCAGGATGGGGACCGAGATCATCCCTGCCACGTGGCTGGGGGTCCAGACGGACGGCGCGGCTGGATCGAGTTCGAAGTCGGGCAGTTCTTCGAGGAGGGTCTTCACGACCGCTGCCAGTTCGACGCGTATCAGGTTTGCACCCAGGCAGCGATGCGGACCGAAGCCGAGCGCGAAAGCCCTGTTGGGTGTCCGAGCCGGATCGAAGGCGTCGGGGTCGACGAACTCCCGAGGGTCACGGTCGATCAGGGGCAAATAGGGAAACACCTTTTCGCCGGCCTTGATTTTGACGCCTCCGATCTCGGTATCGACCGTAGCCGTCCGCGCCGCACCCGATGCGGTGCTGAAGAAGCGCAGACTTTCGTCGATGAACGTGTCGTAGAGATCGGGATCGTCGAGGAGCCTTCTGCGCAGCTCGGGGCGTTGGGCCAGCAGCCAGCCGACGTCTGCGAGAAGAAGTGATGTATTTTCGATGGAGCCCAGTATGAATACGGCGAAGAAGTCTATGAGATCGTCGTGGGTGAGCGCCTCCCCGTCGACCGCGCCAGAATTGATCAACTCTGACATGATGTTCGCGGTGGGATTTTGACGATGTTCCACAAGCAGCTGGTCGAATCTGGCCTTCATCTCTTCGAGATCGGCCGAATTGTCTTCCCCGAGTGCACTGCTGTGCGTGATGGCGTGGACCCACGCCCCGAACTTGTCCGCTTCCTCCAACGGCAGACCGGTCAGTCGTGCGACCACGGTGTGGGCGAAACGAGTGGCAAGGTCCGCGGCGAGGTCGGCACGCTCACCCGACGAGAACCGAGAGATCAGGTGCCGCGCGTCGGTCGCGAACTCATCGTACATTCGCGCGACGGTGGAGGAGGAGAAGGCCTCGTGCACCAGCCGTCGGTATTTCATGTGCCGCGCACCGTCGTAGCCGGTCAGCATCTGTGGGCGCCCCGACGGCATCACCCAGGGCGGGACAATCGGAACTTCGCCGTTCTCGAAGGTTCGAGGGTCACGGAAGACTGCTCTGGCTTCCTCCCATCCGGTGATCAGCCAGTAGCCGCCGTAGCTCTCGCACCAGCTGACCCATCGGCCTTCCGCGGCGACCGCGTCACGAAATGAATTCAGGAAGTCGAAGGGTGTGCCATCGGGCCCGATGGGCACGTTGTAATGGTCGAAGTTCCGGTAGAACTCATCGGCGGTCGAGGGCCGCGTTGAGGTGTCACTCATTTTTCTCCCCTTCTTCGGTCCTGCTTCGTGTTTTTTGTCAGAGCTCGATCCGTACACGAGATGTACCGGCTGCGGCTCGGGAAACGCAGAGCATGATGCGCGAATTCTCTGCCTTTTCCTCGGGGCTCAGGACGACGTCGCGATGGTCAATCTCACCGGACAGCACGGGCGTCTCGCAGGTCCCGCAGGTACCCTCCCGGCACGACGAGAGCACAAACACTCCCGCGTCGTCCACGACATCCAAAGCCGTTCTCCCGGCAGGCACTGTCAAAGTGATCCCGGTGTCGACGAGTTCGAGCTCGAAGGCCCGGTCGTCCTCCTGGGGGTTCGCATCGCCATGGAAGTGTTCGATGTGCACCTTTCGCCCCGCCGTCTCGGCGGCGGTCCGCACGCCGTCGATGTACGAGGTCGGTCCGCAGCAGTACACCTCGGCCCGCGGATGTGCGGAGATCACGCTCGCGCAATCCATGCGCGTCCTTCCGGAGGTCTCGTGTATCAAGACCCGCTGTCCGTAGCGGCTCCGGAGGGAAGACGCGTAGACCATGGTCTCCGCCGACTTTCCGGTGTACACAAGATTCCAAGGGCGCCCCCGCCGTTCCGCTTCCTCGATCATCGACAAGAAGGGCGTTATTCCTATGCCGCCGGCGAGAAAGAGGTACTCCGGGGCTTCTTCCAGGGGAAAGAGACTGCGGGGTTCGGTGGCTTCGACAACATCCCCCACGGCGAGTTCGTCGTGAATGTACACCGAGCCGCCCCTGCTGCCGGCCTCTCGCAACACTGCCACACACCATTCACCGTGCGATGAGGACGGTACGACCGAGTATTGGCGAGAGATTCCGTTCCGCAGCGTGACCTCGACATGCGCGCCCGGTTCCACCGGGGGCAGTTCCCCGGCCTCCGAAACCAAGTGGAGTTCGACAACGTGTGCTGTGAGTGTTGTCTTTTCGGCAACGCGCAGCCTGATTCTTTCGACGACTTGACCCACTTCGCGCCAGCCTTCCTGGTGTTGGTCCTGCGAGATCCGTCGCTTCGTGCCTTTTTCGAGTCCCTGTCTCGGCGGCCGAGGAGTGGAGGCCGAACGCGGCGCAGGGCTGCTGGGGCCGGTTTCCCGACGGCTCTTCCCGCGAACACCGTCTCGTCGGCGCGAGCGTGGCGCTCGATGTGGACCGGATCCACCGCAGACAGCGGTTGGTCGAGAGGCGACGTCATCGTGCACTCCTTGCGATGCAGGATCGTACACGATTTCAGATATAGTGTCCAGGGTCACTCTCGTGACGTCCCTGTTGGCGCCGCGATGCGGGGGCAAGCTCCACTGCCGGTCAGGGCACTTCGGTCCGTCCTTGGCGTCGATGTCCCTTTTGTCTTCCAAAGACATATATGACGATGGATCGCTCGATCGTTTCAACCCCTCGGCGGCGACAAAAGGGAATAAGAAATCATGCACGGAATCATATACGATGACGTCACTCATGGGTTACGCTCCCCTCCAGCCCAGGACGCGTGTGATCGGGCTCACGCACCATGGAGGTCAGGCAATGAACATCCCAACCCGTCGGCTGCTCGCTCTGGTAGGAGCCGGCCTCGCCTTCTCGCTCGCCGCGTGTACCACCTCGACCGGCGCCGGCAGTGACGGCTCCGCGTCGGCCGCGGCGTCCGACTACAAGCTTCCCGCAGCCGCGCAGACCGTCCTCGACGAGGCGATGAAGGCCCCCACCTGGACTCCTCCGAAGACGTCCCCCAAGGCGGCGAAGGGCAAGTTCGTGGTCAGCATTCCCTGTGCCGAGGCGGCCGTCGGATGCGCCAGACCGGGAGACGCCTTCCTTCGGGCGGCCAAGGCCCTCGGCTGGCGTACCCAGCTCATCGACCCCGCCGGTGACCCCAAGAAGACGCAGGCGGCGCTGAAGCAGGCCCTGCAGCTGGGGGCGAACGGAGTGTGGATGCCCGGCGGCACCGTCGAGGCCGTCGGCACCGACCTGCTCCAGCAGATGCGCAAGGCCGGCGTCGCCATGTTCACGCTCGGCGGTCGCTCGCAGTCGCTCGGTCCGTCGGCCTGGAGCGGCATCATGAACAACGACTACGGGCTGAGCTCTCCGGCTCTCGCCGCCTACGTGGCCAAGGACAGCGGCGGCAAGGCCAAGGTCCTGATGGTCAACGACTCGGAGTTCCCCGATGTCGCCAACGGCGTCAAGGTCTTCGAGAGCAAGCTCGGCGAGTACTGCCCCAGTTGCAAGATCTCCCAGCGGCTGGACTTCTCGATCACCGACATCTCGACGACCCTCCCCTCCCGGGTGAAGGCGATCCTCCAGGCCCACCCCGACATCAACTACATCTACGCCCCCTACGACTTCGCGGCCACGCAGATGTCGACGGCCCTCGCCCAGGCGGGTCTGGCCGGCAAGGTGAAGATGGTCGGGGCCGACGGCAACCCGCAGAACATCCAGGCGATCAAGGACGGCACCCAGACGGTGTCGTACGCCCGTCCCTCGGAACTCATGGGCTGGGTCGTGGCCGACCAGATGAACCGTCTCTTCAACGGTCAGCCGACCATCAACGACGCCGCCGGGTTCCAGACCGAGGACTACCCCACCCAGCTGCTCGACAAGTCGAACCTGCCGACGGACGTCGCCAAGCCCTGGGACGCGGGGATCGACTACCAGTCCGACTTCAAGAAGCTCTGGGGTGTCGGGTGAGCCGCTGAGGCCCCGGCCCCGGGCGGGGATCGAGTGCTCGCCACGGCGATCCCCGCCGGCTTCCCCCCTCCCGTTCACCGATGTCACATGGGAAGGCAACTGATGTCGGAACTCAGTCCGGTCGGCGGCGCGTCGCGTCCCGAGCCCGCCTTCGGCGGTCTCGTCGTCGAAGACCTGTCCAAGACGTTCACCGGAACCAAAGCGCTCGACGGGGTGACGGCCCACTTCCCGGCGGGCCGGATCACCGCGCTCCTCGGCCAGAACGGCTCGGGCAAGTCGACGCTGATCAAGATACTCGCCGGGTTCTACCACCCGGACGCCGGCGGCCGGATCACCGTCGCGGACCGTGAGGTCCCGACCCCGGTCGCGCCCAGGCGGGCACATGACGCCGGACTCCGCTTCATCCACCAGGACCTGGGCCTGGTGGAGAGCCTCACGGTCGAGGACAACTTCTCGTTCGTGAACGGTTTCGGCACCGGTCTGGTCGGGCCGATCCGCCACAAGGACCTCCGCCGGCGGGTCCAGCGGTCCCTGGACGACTTCGGCGTCGAGGTCTCCCCGCGCGCGCTCGTCGCCACGCTCTCGCCCACCCAGCGCACCATGGTGGCGATCGCGCGGGCCTTCGCGGACGACGGATCCGGGGGTCCGATCGCCGATCGCGTGCTCATCCTCGACGAGCCGACCGCCTCGCTGCCCGCAGGCGAGGTCCACACCGTGTTCCGGGCCCTGCGCCAGGCACGCGACGCCGGCGCGACCGTCGTGTTCGTCAGCCACCGCATCGACGAGGTGCGGGAACTGGCCGACCGGCTGGTCGTGCTGCGCGACGGCAAACTGACCGCCGACCGCGATCTGGGCGGGCTCGGTGTCCGGGACATCGTCAACCTGATCCTCGGGCGGGAGTTCACCCGGGTGCGGGCGGAGCGCCGCGAGGTGTCCGGCGACATCGTGCTGCAGTGCCTCGGACTGCGGGGGCGGCGGCTTCAGGGCATCGACCTCTCCGTACGCAAGGGCGAGATCGTCGGTGTCACGGGCCTGCTCGGGTGCGGTCGCAGCGAGCTGACCCGACTGGTCACCGGCGCTCAGACCGTGTCGTCGGGGAAAGTGCTCCTGAACGGAGCAGCGATGTCCTTCCGTTCCCCGAAGGACGCGATCAAGGCCGGTGTCGCCTCCGTCCCGCAGAACCGGCGTGCCGACGGCTGCATCCCCGCCATGAATCTGCGCCAGAACATCACGCTGAGCGATCTCGGACCGTTCTGGCGGGGTGGCCGCCTGCGGCAGAAGGAGGAACGCACGGCCGCCCGCTCCGCCGTCGAGAGCTTCGGCATCAGGCCCGGGGTCACCGAGAAACCCCTGTCGAAGTTCAGCGGAGGGAACCAGCAGAAGGCCGTGGTGGCGAAGTGGACGCGTATCGCCCCCAGGGTTCTCGTCCTCGACGAACCCACCCAGGGCGTCGACATCGGCGCCAAGCAGGAGATCGCGCAGATCGTCACCCGGCTCGCCGACGACGGCGTGGCCGTCCTCGTCGCCTCCAGCGACTTCGAGGAGCTCGTCAATCTGTGCGACCGCGTCCTCGTGCTCAACCGAGGACGCCTCGTGGCCGACGTCCCGCGCGAAGAACTCACGGAATCACATCTGACCGTACTGTCCACAGGAGAGGGAACCGAGCGATGAGCGACACCAAGCGGGACCAGGACCCGGCTCCGCCGACCGAGCGGACGTCCGTGGTCGTCGTCGAAGAGGCCGGCACCGCACCGGCCGGGGTGGCCGCCGCCGGTGCGGTGCCGGCCGAGCCGGTCAGGCGCGGTTCGTCGCTCACCGACCTTCTCGCCAACTACGGCGTCTTCCTCTTCCTGGTGCTCCTCAGCGTCGGCTTCAGCATCGCGCAGCCGGACCAGTTCCCCACCACCGAGAACCTGCGAGTGCTGCTGGGGGACAACGCGGTACCGGGACTGCTGGCCCTGGCCGTGGTCATTCCGCTGGCGGCGGGCGAGTTCGACCTCTCCGTCGGCGCCACGCTCGGCTTCACCTCGATCCTCACCGCTCAACTGACCATCCACGGCACACCGGTCGGCCTGGCCATCCTGCTGGCCGTGCTCGTCGGAGCGGTGGTGGGCGCCGTCAACGCCGTGCTGGTCGTCGGCATCGGCGTCAACGCCTTCATCGCCACCCTGGCGACGGCCACCGTGCTCTCCGGACTCAATCTGCTGGTCACCGGCGGACGAACGCTGTTCGAGGGCATACCCGACAGCCTCAAGGAGATCGCGAACAGCAAGGTCCTGGGCATCGACCTCACGGTGTACTACTTCCTGATCGGGGCGCTGATCCTCTGGTACCTGCTCGAACACACCCCGTTCGGGCGGCTGTTGAGAGCGACGGGCATGGGCCGGGAAGCGGCCCGCCTCACCGGTGTGCGCACCTCGTCCTTCCTGGCCGGCAGCTTCGTCATCGCCGGCGCCATCGCCGGGCTGTGCGGAGCACTGCAACTGGCCCGCGTCGGATCGGCGACCGCGTCCATGGGACCGGAGTTCCTGCTCCCGGCGTACGCGGCGGCCTTCCTCGGCTCCACCACCATCAAGCGCGGCCAGTTCAACATCTGGGGCGCCGTGGTGGGCACCTTCCTGCTCGCGGTGGGGATCACCGGCCTCACCTTCGCGGGCGCCCCCTTCTGGGTGCCGAACGTCTTCAACGGCGGCGCCCTCATCATCGCGGTCTCCGTGGCCGTTCTGGTCGGACGCCGGGCCGGCGACACGACGTAGACCACACCCCACCCCGCCGCTTCACACCCCCGTTTCCGCAGGAGAGACAGCAATGAGTGCATCGACCGACCAGGGAAAGACACTCCGGCTCGTCTGGCCGCAGTGGCAGGGTGCCGCCCCGGACGTGGTCGCCCTGCTCACCCCCGAGCTGCCGCTGCCGTCCGCCCAGCTGGGGTACCACCTCGGGAGCAGGATGCTCCAGTGGCTGGCCCCTGCCGCGGACGGCCCCGAAGTGGTCGTACCCGTACCGACCGAGCGCGAGGGACTGGCCGCCACCGACGGGGTGTTCGCCCGTGAGGCCGTCCTGGAGCAGCTCACCACGGCGCTCGACCTCATAGGGGCGGAGGCCCCGGACCGCATCGTGACGCTGGGCGGCGAGTGCTCGGTGAGCGTGGCGCCCTTCGCCTACCTGGCGGCCAAGTACGGCGAGGACCTGGCCGTCGTATGGCTGGACGCCCACCCGGACACGGGCATGCCCGAGAGCCGGTACGACGGCTACCACGCGATGGCGGTCTCCCACATCCTCGGCCACGGCGACAAGGAGTTCGTCGAAGCCCTCCCGGCCATCGTGGACCCGTCGCGGCTGGCCCTGGCGGGACTCCATGTGTGGGAGGACGACCAGGAACCCTTCACGACCGGGTGGGGCCTGACCACGTTCGCCCCCGCGGACCTGGAGCACGACTCGCGACCGTTGCTGGAGTGGCTGCGGGCGACCGGCTGCTCCAAGGTGGCCCTGCACTTCGACGTCGACAGTGTCGACAGCAACGACATCGTGCTGGGGCTCGGCATGGAACCGGACGGACTGAGCCGGGACACCGTCCTCCGCACCATCAACGACGTCGCCGGCGTGGCGGACGTCGTCGGTATCACCGTCGCGGAGTACCTGCCCCGCCAAGTCATCGCGATGCGGGAGCTGTTGAGCAGGCTGCCGCTGCTGGGCCGCCGAGCGGACCCCGCCGAGTGAGGAAAGAGAACATGCCGACCGGGATTCCCACGGCCCGCGGAGTGGACCACGTGGGCATCACCGTGCCCGACCTCGACCAGGCGGTCGACTACTTCGTGTCCGTCCTCGGCGCGCGCGAGGTCTACCGGGGACCGGTGATCGAGGATCCGACGGGCACCTATCTCGCCGACCATCTCGACGTCCACCCACGGGCCCGACTCCAGGTGGCCATGACACGGTGGGGGCGTCAGCAGAACGTCGAGCTGCTCGAATACCGGGCTCCGGACGGGCGGAGCGAGATGCCGGGCAACGCCGACGTCGGTGCCGTCCATCTCTCCGTCGACGTCGAGGACATCCGGGCGGCCTGGGAGTACCTCGCGGACGACCCCCGCAACCGCATGATCGGTGACGGTCCGCAGACCATCCGCGACGGCGTGAACGACGACATGACGTGGTTCTACTTCCGCACCCCCTGGGGGATGGTCATCGAGTGCTCGTCGCGGACGGCACAGTCCCCGGCCGACTGGCCCTGTGCCCTCCACCGTCCCACCGGCCCCTGGCACGACGAGCCCGCCGAGGACACGGCCGCTCCGTCCCCGCCGTCCTCCGGCTGACCGCAGGGCACACCCCCTCAACCACCGCGGGCCCGCCCCGCCGACCGAAGGACCCAAGTGACCCAGACGATATCCACGCCCATCGACGTCGACCTGGCCGACCTGCTCGACGACCTGGCCCCCGACCGGGGCATCTGGATCGACGGCCGGGGCCGCGCCGCCGCCGACGGAGCGGCCTTCCACGTCGAGGACCCCGCCACCCTCGACACGATCGCGCCGGTCGCCGACGGCGGTGCGGCGGAGGCCGCGGCGGCGGTCGACGCCGCGGCCGGCGCCTTCCCCGGCTGGGCGGCGACCCCCGCGCGCGGGCGCTCGGAGGTGCTGCGCCGCGCGTTCGAGCTGATGATCGCGGACCGGGAGCGCCTGGCAGCCCTGATCTCCTGGGAGAACGGCAAGGCACTCGACGACGCCCGCGCCGAGGTCACGTACGCGGCGGAATTCTTCCGCTGGTTCGCCGAGGAGGCCGTGCGCACCGAGGGCGAGTACGGTGCCGCACCCAACGGAGGCGCGCGGACCGTCGTCACCCACCGCCCGGTCGGTGTCGCCGCTCTGGTGACACCCTGGAACTTCCCCGCGGCGATGGCCACGCGCAAGATCGGCCCCGCCCTGGCGGCCGGCTGCACGGTGGTCCTCAAGCCCGCCCGGGAGACCCCGCTCACCGCGCTGGCGATCGCCCGGATCCTGCAGGCGGCCGGGCTCCCCAGGGGCGTGGTCAACATCGTGCCGACCACCAGGTCGGCCGAGACCGTGACCACCTGGCTCGACGACCCCCGGATCCGGAAGATCTCCTTCACCGGATCGACATCGGTCGGCCGTACGTTGCTGAAGCAGGCCGCGAACCGCATCGTGAACTCCTCGATGGAGCTCGGCGGCAACGCGCCCTTCGTCGTCACCGAGGACGCCGACCTCGGCAAGGCCGTGGCCGGCGCGATGATCGCCAAGTTCCGCAACGCCGGGCAGGCCTGCACCGCGGCCAACCGGTTCTACGTGCACGCCGACGTGGCGGACGAGTTCGTCGCGCTCTTCGGAGCCTCGATCGAGGCGCTCCGCGTCGGACCGGCCTTCGCCGAGGGCACCCAGCTCGGCCCCCTGGTGAACCGCAAGGCCGTCGCCGACGTGACGCGACTGGTGGACGAGGCGGTCGCCGCGGGCGCCCGCACGACCCACCGGGGCACCGCGCCGGCCGTCGGGCACTTCTACCCGCCCACCCTGCTCACCCACGTGGCCCCGGACGCGGCGATCCTGGCCGAGGAGGTCTTCGGTCCCGTCGCTCCCGTCGTGGTCTGGAGCGACGAGGCGGAACTGCTGCGCTGGGTCAACGGCACCCCGTACGGACTGGCCGCGTACGTCTACGCCGGGGACCTCCAGCGTGCGCTGCGCCTGGGCGAGGCGATCGAGGCCGGCATGGTCGGCGTCAACCGCGGCATCGTCTCCGACCCCTCGGCGCCGTTCGGCGGAGTCAAGGAGAGCGGCCTGGGCCGCGAGGGCGGCCGGGCGGGGATCCGCGAGTTCCAGGAGACCCAGTACCTCAGCGTCGACTGGCCGTAGCCGCCGATCCGGACACCCACCCGTACACCGCACCCGCACACCGGCCCCGCACACCACTGAAAGGGATCACGCCATGACATCGCTGACCGGCAAGGTCGCCGTCATCACCGGGGGAGGCCGCGGCCAGGGGCGCTCGCACGCCGTGGCCCTCGCACGGCAGGGGGCCTCGGTGGCCGTCTGCGACATCGACGGGCAGTACCCGACCATCCCGTACGACATGACGCGGGACCGTGACCTGGCGGAGACGGCGGAGCTGGTCAAGGAGGCCGGCGGAGAGTGCCTGACCTTCACCGCCGACGTCCGGGACCCCCGCCAGGTGGACGACTTCGTCGCCGCCACCGTCGAGCGCTTCGGGCGGGTGGACATCCTCAGCGCCAACGCGGGCGTATGGGCCTTCTCCACCGTCGCCGAGACCAGCGACGAGCTGTGGCGGGACACCCTGGACACCAACCTCTCCGGTGTCTTCCACGCCATGCGGGCGGTCGCGCCGCACATGATCGCCCAGCAGAGCGGCCGTATCGTCGCGACCTCCTCCATGTGCGGCCGCAGGGGCACTCCGAACATCGGCGCCTACACCGCGAGCAAGTGGGGGGTGATCGGTCTGGTGAAGGCCGCCTCCGTGGAACTCGGTCAGTACGGCGTCACCGTCAACGCGATCTGTCCGTCGTACGTCGACACACCGATGATCAACTTCGACGGCTACAACCGGATGTTCCGCCCCGACCTCGACGAGCCGACCCGGGAGACCTCGGAACAGGTCGTCCGCACCCAGCACACGCTGCCCGTCGGGTCATTTCCCGCGCGGTACGTCACCGACGCGCTGCTCTACCTCGTCTCCGACGGCGCGGCCATGATCTCCGGCACCGCGCTGGACGTCACCGCCGGCATGAGCGCGCAGTGGAGCGCCTGACCGCCCGAGCCTGGACAGGAGTCCGAACATGCACACGATCATCTTCGCCACCCGGCGGAAGCCGGGACTGACCCGCGAACAGTTCGCCGAGCACTACCGCTCGGTCCACGCCCCGCTGGCGCGCAGGCTGCCCGGCCTCGTCGAGTACCGGCAGACCCTGCTGCGCGACGACTACCAGTGGGAGGGACAGAAGTGCGGTTACGACGCCGTTTCCGTCTACGTCTTCGAGAGCGACGAGGCCGCCGAAGCGGCGTGGGCCTCACCCGAGGGCGTGGCCCTGAACGAGGACACCCTCCTCTTCATCGACTGGGACACCGTCATCTCCTACCCCGGCACCACCACGGACGTCCACCGCCCCTGAGACAGGCTCACCCACCCAGCCCCACCCCCGGAGACCGCTCATGCACGACCGGAACACCGCATCGGACTCGGGCAGAGCCCGCGTCGAAGCACACTCGACCGACTACATCCCCGAGACCGAGCGTCACGGGACCGTCTGGCAGCAGGCGCCCTTCTGGTTCATGATCAACGGAAACGTCACCACCGCGCTCACCGGTGTGGTGGGGGCAAGCCTGGGCCTGAGCCTCGTCTGGTGTCTCGTGGCCATCGTGACGGGCGGTCTCTTCGGCACCTTCTTCACCGCCTTCCACGCCGCGCAGGGCCCGCAGCTGGGTCTCCCGCAGATGATCCAGTCCCGGGTCCAGTTCGGCAGCCGGGGACTGGTCGTCCCGCTCGCCGTGGTGGTCTTCGTCCAGTGCGGCTTCGGCGTCTTCTTCATCATCCTCGGGGCGAACTCGCTGTCGGGCATCACGGCCCCGCACAACGGGTTCTACGAGCCGCTCCTCTGCGTCGTCGCCGCCGTCATCGCCATCGTCGGACACGACCTGGTGCACCGCGTCCAGCGCTGGCTGTCGATCCTGGTCCTCGTCAGCCTCGCGCTGGTGACGGTGGCCGTGCTCGCCGAGGTCGACCTGTCGGGCCTGATGTCCGCCGGAGGTTTCCAGTGGACGGCCTTCCTGGCCCAGTTCGGGGCCTCGGCCGCCTACCAGATCGCGCTCGCCCCGATGGTCTCCGACTACACCCGGTACCTGCCGAGGAAGACCGGGACCCGGCGCGTGGTGGGCATGGTGTTCCTGGGCTCGCTGGCCTCGGCGACCTGGCTCGAACTGCTGGGCGCCGTGGTGACGACGGCACGGCCGGGCGCCGACACGGTGTCGGCCATCCAGCACTACGGGGACTCGTTCCTCAGCGGGCTGGGGTGGATCACCCTGGCCGTCACGGTGCTGTCGATGATCGGCGTCCTGCCGACGACGTTCTACAGCGCCGCGATCAACGCGCTGAGCGCCTTCGACGCCTTCCGCACGGTCCGCCCGTCGGCCCGGTCACGGGTCGTGGTGATCGTCGTACTGGTAGCCCTGACCTACGTCGCCACCGCCGCCATTCCCGACCACTACCTGGGCAGTTTCTCCAGCTTCCTGGCGCTGCTGTCGTACCTGCTGATCCCGTGGACCGCGGTGAACCTCGTCGACTTCTACCTGATCCGGCACAGCTCGTACGCCATCGCCGAGATCCTCGCCCCGGGCGGCGGCGTGTACGGCCGCTGGGGCGGCCGGGGGCTGATCTCCTACACCGCCGGCCTCGCGGCCATGGTCCCGTTCTTCTCGACCAGCCTGTACACCGGCCCCCTCGCGCACGCCCTCGACGGCGCGGACATCTCGCCGCTCGTCGGGCTGCCCGTCGCCACGCTGTGCTACTGGCTGCTGATGCGCGGCGCCGATCTCACGGCGGAGCGCACGGCGATAGCCGTCGACAAGGACCGGCTGCTGACCCTCCGGGCCGGCGCGGCCCCCGCCGGCAGCTCACTGGCGCAACCCTCCTGAGCGGGATCCGGAGCGGCCGTCGCGGGCACTCCCGACGGCCGCTCCGGCGTGCCCGCGTCCCGCGGGACAGGCCCGTTCCGCGGTTGATAACAAGCGAGCCGGGCAGCACGCTGTGTCCTATGGACGCGCTTGGCTCCGGCCCGCGTGACGAGGACGGACGGCCCGAGGAGGGGCGGTCCGCCGCGCGCGTCGTCGTCGACGCGCGGGGACACATCGTCGAGTGGGACGCGGCAGCCGAGCGGCTGTCCGGCTACGGTCCGGCGGAGGCTCTGGGACGGGCCGCGACGGAACTGCTGGCCGCCGGGACCCTCCGTGCACCGGGAGCGGAGGGCTGGCAGGGCACATTCCTCGTCCGTCATCGGGACGGCCGTTCTATTCGCCTCTCCGGCACCGTCCGAAGCGTGGTGGGCGGCGGTCGCGAGTGGCTGCTGACGGATGCCGAGACCGAGTTGCCCGCCCGCGGCCCGGAGGTCCGTGCGCTGTCCGACTGGGCGCTGTCCATGGCACCGGTGGCTCTGACGATCTACGACCGCGACCTGCGCTGCGTGCGCCAGAACGCCGCCATGCGCCGTCTGACGGGAGTGTCCGACGAAGACCGCGTCGGCCGCTCCCTCGACGCGGTGCTCAGCGGCCCGGACGTGGCCGACTGCGAGACCCGCATGCGCCGCGTGCTGGAGACGGGGTGCCCGGAGGACGACTTCCAGGTGCGCGGCCGGGTCCCCGCCGATCCCGGGCACGACCGCGTCTTCTCGGCCTCCGTGTCACCGGTGCGCAGACGCGACGGCTACGTCGTGGGCGTCTGCACCACGGTCGTCGACATCACGGAACACCATCGGCACCGCGAGCAGCTGGCCCTGCTCAACCAGGCCAGTACGTACATCGGCAGCACCCTCGACGTGACCCGCACCGCGCAGGAACTGATCGAACTGGCGGTGCCCCGGCTGGCCGACTTCGCGACCGTGGATCTGCTGGACACCCTTCTGAGGGGCGACGAACCGGTACCGGGGCCGGTCACGGGCGACGCCGTGCTGCGGCGCGTGGCCGTGCAGTCGGTGCTCGCCGGGGCTCCCGAATCGGTGACGAAGGTCGGCGACGTGGACGTCTACCCCGAGACCTCGCCGCCCGGCCGGTGCCTGGCCACGGGCAGGTCCGTGCTCAACCGGGACGCGGACGCGGCGGTCGCCCGCTGGATGCGGGTGGACCCCTCCCGCCGGACCAAGGTGCGTACCTACGGGTTCCACTCCTGGCTGCACGTGCCGGTGACGGCGCGCGGCAGGACCTTGGGAGTGGTGTTCTTCGGGCGCTGGCAGCGCGACGAGCCCTTCGACGAAGCCGACGTCACCCTGGCCGAGGAGCTGGTGGCGCGGGCCGCCGTCTGTCTGGACAACGCCCGACGCTTCACCCGGGAGCGGTCGGAGGCGCTCGCCCTGCAGCGCAGTCTGCTGCCGCTGGAACTGCCCGAGCTGTCGGCCCTGGAGGCCGCCTCCCGGTACCTCCCCGCGCAGCCGAGGCTGGGGGTCGGCGGCGACTGGTTCGATGTGATCCCGCTGTCCGGGGCCCGGGTCGCCCTCGTGGTCGGCGACGTGGTGGGACACGGCGTCCAGGCGGCCGCCGCCATGGGCCGGCTGCGTACGGCCGTGCGCTCGCTCGCCGATGTCGACCTCGCCCCGGACGAGCTGCTCACCCACCTCGACGACCTGGTCATCCGGCTGGCGGCGGAGTCCGAGGCGCACGAGGGGACGGGCGGACCGACCGGCGAGACCGGCGCCACCTGTCTCTACGCCGTCTACGACCCGGTCAGCGGTCGCTGCTCCCTCGCGACCGCCGGTCACCCCGCTCCCCTCGTGGTCGACCGGCAGGGCAGGACCGAGTTCCTGGAGCTGCCGGCCGGACCACCGCTGGGACTGGGCGGCTTGCCCTTCGAGGCCGCCAACGTGGAGGTCCCGCAGGACGCTCTGCTCGCCTTCTACACGGACGGGCTGGTGCAGTCCCGTGAACGGACCATGGACAGCGGCCTGGAGGCGCTCGCCCGTGCCCTGGCCACCCCGGCCGGCTCACTGGAGTCCCTCTGCGACCGTGCCGTCGGTGACGTGGTGTCGGCCCGCCCCGACGACGACGCCGCGCTGTTGCTGGTCCGGCCGCGGCGGCTGCCCGCCGACAAGGTCGTCTCCTGGGAGCTGCCCGCCGATCCCGCCGTGGTGGCGACGGTGCGCGCGGACGTCGTGCGGCAGCTGGCGGCATGGGGGCTGGAGGAGAGCAGTTTCGTCATCGAGCTCGTCGTCAGCGAGCTGGTCACGAACGCCATCCGCTACGGAGCCCCGCCCATCCGGCTAAGGCTGATCCACGACCGCACGCTGATCTGCGAGGTCGCCGACGGCAGCAGCACCGCACCGCACCTGCGCAGGGCGCGGGTCTTCGACGAGGGCGGCCGTGGTCTGATGCTGGTCGCCCAGCTCACGGACCGCTGGGGCAGCCGCCAGCAGACCCGCGGCAAGGTCATCTGGTGTGAGCAGGCGCTGCCCCCGGCGGACGCGGCATCGAGCGCGTGACCGCCCGCCGCCTGCGCGTCAGACGCCGGTGCCGGATCCGGCGCCCGTGTCGTGGGCGGCCTGGGATTCGAGGAACGCCCGCAGCGTGCCGAGCTTGTGCTCCCGGGTCGCCACCTCGATCTCGAGTGCCGGGGCGCCCGCCTCCAGCAGATCCAGGATGTGATCGTGCTCCGCGACCGACTCACGGGCCCTGAGCGGCACGAAGACGAAGGTGGAACTGCGGATCATGCTCATCCGCTCCGTGTCCCGTTCCACCAGTTCCCGCAGATGGGGGTTGGGGCACCGGGCGCACAGCAACGCGTGGAAGCGCTGGTTGGTCCTGGTGAAGCCCAGCGGGTCGAAGTCCTCCAGGTGGCGCCGGAGTTCGTCGTTGAGCTGGCGTCCCTGCGCGATGTCGTCAGGCGTCAGCAGGGGAGCGGCCAGCGAGGTGGCGGCGCCCTCCAGGTAGGCGAGGGTCTGCATCACGTGGGTGTACTGGGCGGAGTCGATGCCCACCACTTCGGCGCCCACGTTGCGTTCGAAGCGCACATAGCCCTGGGCTTCGAGCCGCCGGATGGCCTCCCGCACGGGGACCGCGCTGATCCCGAACTCCTTGGCGAGCTGGCCGAGGACCAGGCGGTGACCGGAGACGTAGACACCGTTGACGATCCGCTCCCGGAGCACCCGATACGCGGACTCGGACTTCGAATAGGGCTCCGTGCTGCTGGTCTTCGCCGCCATGCTCCCGCCCTCGCCGACCGACGCCGGCTTCGACTCTCGCGTTCCCGTCCCGGGTCCTGTTGTTGCAAATGATATACGGCGGCGCCTCGTGGTTCGGCGTGAAACGAGAACCGCCGGCCCGGTCGGGGACCGGGCCGGCGGACAGGGCGGAGCGGCGTGTCAGCGCCCCGGCCACTTGGCGGTGGCGCCCAGGTCGAGGGGGATCGCCGCGCCGGTGAGGGCCCGGCCCTCCTCGGAGCACAGCCACAGCACCGCGGACGTCACGTCGTCGGACTCCACCCAGGGCGTGTCGAGGATGTGGTACGACGAGAAGGCCTCGCGGGCGTCCTCCTCACCGGGCTCCGGCAGGTCCGGCCGGAAGATCTTGAAGGTGTTCTCGTTGAGGATCATCGGGGTGGCCACGTTGGTGGGGTTCACGCTGTTGACCCGGATGCCGTAGGGGCCGAGTTCGTTGGCCAGGGACCGCATGATGCCGTTCACACCGTGCTTGGTGGCGGCGTAGTGGGCCAGCCCGGGCATCCCCATCAGCCCGGCGATCGACCCCGTGAAGACGATCGCACCGCCCTGCCCCCGTTCGATCATCGACGGGATCGCCGCGCGCAGTGTGCGCCACACACCCGTGAGGTTGATCCCGATCATCTCGTCCCAGACCTCGTCCGGGAGTTCCCAGAACCTGCCGAGAGTCGTGATGCCGGCGTTGGGCAGCACGATGTCGATGTGCCCGAACTGGTCCAGGGCCTCGGCCACGACCTGGTCGACGGCCTGCTGGTCGCGCACGTCGCCCTGGCGCGCGATGATCTTCCCGCCCTCGGCCTCCACCAGCCGTACGGTCTCGTCGAGATCCTCCTTCCCGGGCGAGGGGTAGCGGACCGTACTGATGGTGTCGGCCCGGTCGAGGCCGACGATGGCGGCGCCCTCGCGGGCGAACCGGACCGCGTGGTTGCGGCCCTGCCCGCGCGCGATGCCCGTGATGAAGACGACTTTTCCGTCAAATCGGCCCATGCTGGCCACAGTCCTCTCATGGGAGGGGCCCGTCCCGGACCCCGGCTGACGTGCGGGGTGTCAGGCGGCCGGTTCGAGCCCGAAGTCCACGACGACCTGGCCGGTGCCGGTGCTCGGGAAGTAGTCGCAGAGCTGCTCCCCGCGACCGTGGTAGGCCGAGCCGCCCAGCAGGCCGAAGAGCATGCCGGTGTCCGCCATCGCGCCCTCGCCGCTGCACCGCCGGTTGTAGTCGGGCAGCATGCTGAGGAATTCCTCGGTGCGTCCCTCGCGCCACATGTCGAGAACCGCGTGGTCCATCCTGGCGTTGAAATCGGCGCTGATGCGGTCGAGGTACTGGCTGGTGAGCGCGTTGGTGGGGAACTGGTGCGACAGCGAGCCGCTGGCCAGGAAGGCCACCCGGCGACCGCTGCGCCGGGCGGCCCGGGCGATGGCCTCGCCCACCCGCAGGTTCTCCTCGATGGTCGAGTACATGTTGCAGCCGATGGGCAGTACCCGGATCCTCGGCTCGTCGCTGTTCATGATGTGCATCGGCACCAAGGTGCCGTACTCAAGACCCAGCTCGGGGATGTCGTGGACCAGCGCCTTCTGCCCGCCGGCCGTGATCTCCTCCCCGATCAGCTCCGCCAGTTCCGGGTCACCGGGATACGAGTAGTGCAGTCCCCGGATGAAGTGCGGCAGCTCGTGCGAGGCGTACACCCCGGAATGCACGGCCTTCGCGTTGAGATGGAAGCCGGAGCTGTTGAGCCAGTGGGTGTCGGCGACGACGTAGGTGTCCACCCGCCGCTCCCGGGCCCGGCGGCCCACCTCGGCCAGCGCCTGCTCGGCCGGCCGCCGGATGCCGTGGTGCTTCCCCTCCTGGAGCGAGAGCCAGATGGAGGGCACGTGTGTGATCTTCGAGGCGAGGACGATCTCACCCATGTTCCGCTCCGTTCACTCGGCGGGGCCGGCCCCGAAACGGGGGACGGGAAGGGTGCGCAGCGCGACGTGCACGATGTGCGACTCGGTGTAGAAGTCGATGCTGTGCCGGCCGCCCTCGCGGCCGATGCCGCTCGCCTTCACACCGCCGAAGGGAGTGCGCAGGTCCCGGACGTTCTGGGAGTTGATCCACAGCATTCCGGACTCGATCTCCCGGGACAAGGTGTTGGCCCGGTCCAGGTTGTTCGTCCAGATGTAGGCGGCCAGGCCGTAGGCGGTGTCGTTGGCCAGCTCGACGGCCTCCTCGTCCGTGTCGAACGGGGTGATGCACAGCACCGGGCCGAAGATCTCCTCCTGGAAGATCCGGTGGGCCGGCTTCACGTCGGCGAAGACCGTGGCGTTCAGGAAGTTGCCCTCGGGCAGCCCCTCCGGGCGGGTGCCGCCGGCCACCAGCCGGGCGCCCTCGGCCGAGCCGATCTCGACGTACTCGCGCACTCGCGCGTAGTGCTCGGGGTGGATGAGCGCCCCCAGCTCGGTCCTCGGGTCGCCGGGCAGGCCGATACGGACGTTGCGGGCGCGCTCGGCGACCTGGGCGACGACCTCGTCGTAGACCGGACGCTCGACCAGCAGCCGGGAGCCCGCGGTGCAGCGTTCGCCGTTGAGACTGAAGATCTGGAAGACGGCGGCGTCCACCGCGGCGTCCAGGTCGGCGTCGGCGAAGACCACGCAGGGCGACTTGCCGCCCAGCTCCATGGAGAGGGTCTTGAGGTGCTTGGCCGAGTTCTCGGCGATGATCCGGCCCGTCGTGGTCTCGCCGGTGAACGAGATCAGCGGGACCTGCGGGTGGTCGACGAGCGCCGCCCCGGCCTCCTCGCCGATGCCGTGGACGATGTTGAAGACGCCGGCCGGGACCCCCGCCTTCTCCATGATCTCCGGCAGCAGGCTCGCCGACAGCGGCGACCACTCGGCCGGCTTGAGCACCAGCGTGCAGCCCGAGGCCAGCGCGGGCGCCAGCTTCCAGCTCTCCAGCATGAACGGGGTGTTCCAGGGCGTGATGAGGCCCGCGACGCCGATCGGCTTGCGGATCACGTGGTTGTACTGCTCCTCGCCGACCTGGAAGGCCTCCTCGGTGCCGGAGACGATCACGTCGGCGAAGAAGCGGAAGTTCTCCGCCGCGCGGTGCGCCTGGCCCCGGGCCTGGGTGATCGGGAGGCCGGTGTCGTAGGCCTCCAGCTCGGCGAGCCGCTCGTCGGCCGCCTCGATGCCCTCGGCGATCCGGTAGAGGATCCGGGAACGCTCCCGAGGCTTGAGCTTCGGCCACGGACCCTCGGTGAAGGCGCGCCGGGCCGCCTCGACGGCACGGTCGATGTCGGCGGCCTGACCGGCCGCGCACACCGTGTACGGCTCGTTCGTCACCGGGTCGAGCACCGGGAAGGTCTCGCCGCCCAGGCTCGGTACCCGCTCGCCGCCGATGTAGTGCGTGAGCAGCTCGGGCAGCTCCGCGGGGCGCGAGGTGAGCTCGGGTGTCGTGGTGGTACTGGTCATCGGGCTGCGACCTCCAGGGGAGCCGGAACCAGGTCACGTGCCTGGTCCAGCAGGGACAGGATCTTCTGCCGACCGGGCTCGGTTGGCGGGACGAGGGGCGCCCGGACCGCGCCGGACGGCAGGATGCCCAGCTCTTCGAGCACCCACTTCGCGGGTGCCGGGTTGGTCTCCACGAACAGCAGCTCCACCAGCGGATGCAGCCGATAGTGCAGCTCGGTCGCCGCTTCGTGGCGGCCGGCCGTGTAGTGGTCGTACATCTGGGCCACGGCGCCGGGGGCGAGGTTGGACAGGGCGCTGATGAAGCCCGTCCCGCCCAGGGCGAGCAGCGGCAGGCACAGCAGCTCGATGCCGGACCACATCAGGAAGTCACGGCCGCAGCGGTGGTAGACGTGGGAGAAGTGCTCGAAGTCCTTGGTGGTCTCCTTGATGCCCACGATGTTGTCGTGGTCCCTGCGGAGCCGGTACACGGTCTCGGGATCGATCTCCACCGCGGTGCGGACCGGCACGTTGTAGACCACGATCGGCAGGTCCGGGTACTCCTTGGCGATCCGGGAGTACCACTGGTAGAGCGCCTCCTGCGTGGGGCGCGCGTAGTACGGCGTGACGACCAGGGCGGCGTCGGCGCCCAGGTCGCGTGCCACGCCCGTCAGGACGAGGGTCTCGTCGAGCTTCAGGGAACCGGTGCCCGGCAGGAAGGGCACCCGGTCCGCGGTCTCCTCGGCGACCACGCGCATCGCGGCGACGCGCTCCTCGACGGTCTGGACGCCGGGCTCACCGGTGGACCCGCCGATGGACAGACCGTGGGA
The DNA here is from genome assembly GCF_044747345.1 of Streptomyces sp. NPDC090088. Taxonomy (NCBI): domain Bacteria; kingdom Bacillati; phylum Actinomycetota; class Actinomycetes; order Kitasatosporales; family Streptomycetaceae; genus Streptomyces; species Streptomyces sp. NPDC090088. Next base: position 579,062 of record NZ_JBIVDZ010000010.1, read on the forward strand.
TCCGCCCGCGAGCTGCCAGCGGCAGAAGGAGCGCAGACCGTCGAGGTCGACGTCCAGTTCGGGGGTGAAGGGCGTCACCAGAGCGGTGAACGCGCCGCGCAGACGCGCGGGATCGGAGCGGAACTTCATCAGGCGACCTCCCGGTCATGTATGAAATCATATACGATTTATGGGCTGGAGGTCCAGCTCTCCTCCGGCGCGAGTGGGTCAGACCGCCCAGCCGTACTGCAGGGGCCACGCCGGCTCGACGCCGAGTTCCACCGCCGCGCGCCGTACCCAGTCGGCGTCGCGCAGGAGTTCCCGCCCGAGCAGCACGGCGTCCGCCGTTCCGGAGGCCACGATCCGCTCGGCCTGGGCCGGTTCGGTGATCTCGCCGACCGTCGCGACCGGCATCCCGGTGGCGCGCTTGACCTGTTCGGCGAAGGGCACCTGGTAACCCGGCCCGGTGCGGATCACCGCGTCGGGCACGAGGCCGCCCGTGGAGACGTCCACCAGGTCGACACCCCGGGCGGCGAGTTCCTTGGTCAGGGCGATCGTGTCCTCGACCGTCCACCCGGTCCGCTCGTCCTCGGGATTCTCCGTCAGCCAGTCGGTGGCCGAGGTCCGGAAGAAGACGGGGAGTCCGTCGGGCCACACGCCCCGCACCGCCTCGACGATCTCCAGCGCCAGCCGGGCGCGGCCGGCGAAGCCGCCGCCGTAGCCGTCGGTACGGCGGTTGGTGTGCGGGGACAGGAACGAGTGGATCAGATATCCGTGGGCGCCGTGCACCTCGACCACCTTGAAGCCGGCGGCCAGGGCGCGCCGCGCCGCCGCCGCGAAGTCCGCGACGATGCCGCGGATCTGCTCGGCGGTCAGCTCCGCCGGCACGGGGTAGCCGGGGGCCACGGCCTCGGCCGTCGGCCCCACGACCGGCCAGCCCCCCTCGTGCGGCGGCACCGGCCGGGCTCCGAGCCACTGCGCGTCCGTCGACGCCTTCCGCCCGGCGTGTCCCAGCTGCACACCGGGGACCGTGCCCTGGTCGGCGAGGAAGTGGTTGACGCGGGAGAACATCTCCACCTGGCGGTCGTTCCACAGTCCGAGGTCCGTGGTGCTGATGCGGGCATCGGGGCTGACCGCGGTGGACTCGACCATGATGAGGCCGACACCGCCGAGCGACCGGGCGGCGAGGTGGGCGAAGTGCCAGTCGGTGGGGACTCCGGCGTCGGGGCCGTCGCTCGCCGCCGAGTACTGGCACATCGGCGACATCCAGGCCCGGTTGGGGATGCTGAGGGACCTCAGCGTCAGGGGTTCGAACAGGGAGGACACAGTGCGGGCTTCCTTGGGTGCGGGGTGGGAGAGAGGTGGGCGGCGACGCGGTTCAGAACCCGTTGTCCAGCTGGAGCGTCTTCTCGGCGATCCGCCATCCGTCGGGAGTCGCCACGACCTTGTCGAGGTACCAGCCCGCGGTCACGACCCGGGTGGTTCCCTCCGCGCTCGCGAGCACGGTCACGTAGGAGCGCACGGTCGCCTCCTCGGGGGAGTGCTCCAGGAACATGAAGTTGCTGATCACATGGCGGCGCTGATCGGACTGGGACTCCTTGAACTGCCGGATCTGGCCGACGATCTCGTCCCGGCCGACCCGCGGACCGACCGTCCGCTCCTGTCCGATGTGCATGGTGTAGCGGGCGTCCTTGGTGAGGACGGACCCCAGCTCGTCGAAGAGACGCTCGTCGTGCAGCCAGCCGTAGCGGCTCAGCAGGTCCTGGATCTCGTGCCTGTCGTTCATCGGTGGGCTTCTCCCCGGGTGTCAGAAGGGACGGTCCAGGCCGTCGTAGATGTACTGGATGAGCCAGCGGCCGTCCCGCTTCACGAGGTCGAACCGGTAGATGCCGGTCGTCACCAAGGAGGTCTCCGCGGCGGACGCGCACAGCGCGAACGGCGCCATGACCTCGCAGCTGTCGTCGGTCAGCTTCTGGACGATCGGGTTGGTCATGAGATGGCGTCGCTGGTCGGTCTGGGTCTCCCAGATCCCGCACAGCCATGACACGACCTTCTCCCGGCCCTCCTCGCGGAAGTCGCTGTGTCCGGAGACGCTGCCGGCGAAGACGGCGTCCTCGGTGAAGACGTCCTCCAGCACGTCACGCCGACGCTCGTCGTAGGCCAGGCCGTACCGGTACAGGGTCTCGACCACCATGATCCGGTCGACGGCCCGCTCCAGAGTGGTGGGCACCGCCTGCACCCTGCCGAGCTCCAGCTCGCCGGTGCCGTGGGCCCAGGCCGGCGCACAGTCGCCGAAGGTGTTTCCGTTGTCGGACACAAGAAGTCTCCTTTGCCTTCTTCGTCTTTCTTCCGCGTCAGTTGCCGCGCTTCTCGAATTCCCGCAGGGTCCTGAGTTTGTGCTCCCTGGCCGCCATCTCGACGGTGAGCGCGGGAGCACCCTCCTCGATCAGCCGTATGAGGTTCTCGTGTTCTTCCACCGAGGTCAGCGCCCGTCCTGGCAGGAGGCTGAAGGTCGACCGGCGGATGACACCGAGGCGTTCCCATTCCCGGTGCACCAGGGTGCTGAGATGGGCGTTCGGGCAGCGGTTGCACAGCAGTTCGTGGAACTCCTGGTTGAGCCGGGTGAAGCTGACCGGGTCGAAGTCCTCCATGGTGCGCCGCAGCCGGTCGTTGAGGTCCCGGGCGGCAGCGATGTCGTCCTGGCTCAGCACAGGAGCCGCAAGGGAGGTGGCCACCCCTTCGAGGAAGGCCAGCGTCTGCATCACCTGGACGTACTCGGCCGGGTCGATCGTGGCGATCCGCACACCGGTGTTGCGCTGGTGGATGACATGGCCCTCCGCCTCAAGACGGCGGATGGCCTCCCGCACCGGTACCGGGCTGACGCCGTAGTCCCGTGCGACCTGATCGAGTACCAGCCGGTGCCCCGGAAGGTACTGGCCCTCGCGGATCTGGGTCTTCAGGCCCTCGTACACCCGATCGGTCTTCGACATGGGCCTGCCGTCCTGCGGTCCGCCCTGTGCCTTCACGTTGGTGTCCATTCCCCGGTCAGCTCTGCGCCACCGCCGGGCGCGGTTCGCCGGCCACACACCATGCCTCGTAGCGCCCTGCCCACTCGGCGTTCATCGGGTAGAGACCGTCGACGCCCTCGCCGTCGGCCACCCGCTGGGCGATGAAGCGTTCCTGGCGCTCCTGCTCGACGGCGTCCCGTACGACCTCGTCGACCAGCGTGGGAGGAATGACGAGAACCCCGTCGCCGTCACCGACCACGACGTCGCCCGGACGCACCAGGGCCCCGCCGCAGGCGATCGCGACGTCGCCTTCCCAGGGGACGTGCCGGCGGCCCAGCACCGCGGGGTGTCCCCCCGCGTGATAGGTCGGGATGTCCAGCTCCGCCACCGCGGCCAGGTCCCGCACGCCGCCGTCGGTGACGATGCCCTCGGCTCCCCGGAGCTGGGCACGGAGCGCGAGGATGTCGCCGATGGTCCCCGACGTGGCGTCCCGCCGGGCCTCGATCACCAGGACCTCGCCCGGCTGGATGCGTTCGACCGTCGCCTTCTGGGCGTTCAGGCCACCGCCGAACTCCTTGAACAGGTCCTCGCGCGGGGGCAGATAGCGCAGGGTCCGGGCGGTGCCCACCATCCGCCGGGAGGGGCGGGTCGAGGAGAGACCGTCGACGGAGACCTGGTTGAGGCCGCGCTTGCGCAACTGGGAGCTGAGCGTGGCCGTGGACACGCTCAGCAGCAGCTCCCGCTGCTCCGGCGAGAGCGTGTCGGCCGGTGCCGCCGGCCCGCCGACCGCGTCCGCCCGTACCTTCTCGTCGCTGCGGGGCATCGCGCCGATCGGGCTGAGCGGTCGGTCGTCCTCGACCACCGTGTTGCCGAGCCGTCCGGTGGTGAGGTTGCCCGCCCTCACCTCGATCTCGACGGTGTCGCCCGGCAGTACGACCGTGGAACCGGAGGGCGTCCCGGTCAGGATGACGTCCCCCTCTTCGAGGGTCATCAGCCGGGAGAGGTCCGCGACCAGGTGGGGCAGGCTGAACAGCCAGTCGTCGGAGGCGGCCCGCTGCACCAGGCCGCCGTTGACCCAGGCGCGCAGTTCCAGCTCGGCGGGGTCGATGGCGCGGGCGTCCAGCAGGGCGGGGCCGAGCGGGGTGTATCCGTCGATGCCCTTGGAGCGGACATTCGACCCGCGGTCCGCGTAGCGCAGGTCGTAGACCCCGGCGTCGTTGGCGGCCGTGACCCAGCGGACGTGGTCCCAGGCGTCCTCGACGGCGATGCGGCGTCCCGGCTTCCCGATGACGAGCGCGATCTCCGCTTCGAAGGCGAGCAGTTCGCAGCCGGCCGGCCGGAGCAGGGGATCGCCGTCACCGGCGAGCGTCGAGGGCGGCTTGAGGAAGTAGGAGGGGTACGCAGGAGTTCTGCCCCGTTCCTCGGCGCGGCTGCGGTAGTTGAGATGGACCGCGAGAACCTTCGAGGGGGCCACGTCGAGTGGGTGGGTCATGGCATCACTCCTATCGTTGATGAAATCGTATATGACTGGCGGAGTGATTACCAGGAGCCGAGCGCTGGACGAATCGGGGGCGGAGGGCCCTGACGGACCGGCCCCGCACCACGGACACCCAGACGCCCGCACCGTAGGCGAGGTCGTCGAGGCGTCGGGCGATGCCGTAACGCACCGGGTCGAGACCCGCCTTGTCCTTCCGGTACTCAAGGGCGATGTCGGTGAGCGCCGCCACGGCCGCGGCCCTGCGGACGCGGCTCGACACCGCGCACCCGAGCACCGTGATGGGCCACCAGTGCCGGGTCAGCAGAGCGGAGGTCTGGCTCAGGGCGCCGACGGCCCCGTTGGCCGTGAGCCGGAGCGCCGAGCGGTAGGGGTGGCCGGTCCCGTCGAGCTTGCGCGCGATGCGCACCGAGGCGCCTGCGCAGAGCAGTCCGGCGACGGGCAGCGACCACCGCCGCTGGGCGAGGAGCGTGCCGGTCAGCGCCGCGCTCCACGGCGCGAACAGGGCGGGGGCGATGAACTCGGGATGGCGCCGGGCGAGCGGGGCGGCTCCGGTCCCGTACGCGGCCTTCCGGAGGAACCAGTCGTCGATCCGGACACGGTGTTCATGGGCGGCCTCCGCGGCGGGCTCGTACCGTACCCGCCGGCCGTTCTCGATGAGCCGCCAGCACAGGTCGACGTCCTCGCCGATGCGCAGTGCGTCGTCGAAGCCGTCCTTCAGCACGTCAGCCCGGGCGGCGACACATGCCGTGCTGGCCCAGGAGACAGGCGTACCCGGGCGTACGGAAGCGGGGTGGCGGCCGAGGTCGAGCGAGGAACGGGCCTCTTCATAGCGTCCGATCCAGGTCGGGCGGCCGGCGCCGGCCAGCCCGGTGATCCGGGGTGTGACCATGGCGACCCGGGGGTCGGCGAAGTGCCTGAGCAGCGTGCGGACTGCTTCAGGAGCCACGACCACGTCGGAGTCGGCGAAGACGACGAAGGGGGTGGTGACGAGGCGGAGACCCGCGTTCCGGGCTCCCGCGGGACCGACGTTGGTCGTCAGCCGGACCAGCCGGGCCCCGTGCCGTGCCGCGACCTCCGCGACGGGCCCGGGGCGGCACGAGGCGTCGTCGACGACGATCACGGGCTGGTCCGTTCCGACGCCGGCCAGGAGGCGGTCCAGCTGATGTGCGCGGTCCCGGACGGGTACGACGACGGTGTACCGCGGGTCGGGGCACGGGGGCAGCGCGCCGACGACGGGGTTGGCCATGCCCGACTCCAGCAGACGGTCCGCCAGCAGAGCGCTCGCCGCGTCGGTCACCCGCAGGATCCTGCCCGCCAGCAGGGCACGGGCGCGTGGAGTCAGGCGCAGCAGACGGGTCGGGAAACCGCCGAGGAGGGCCCGGCCGTCGTCGAGGACCCGGGTGTGCCGGTCGAGGGCGACCGTGAATCCGTGCGGGAGTGACATCAGCGCCCCACCTCGCTCTCGGCTGTGCTCTCGGCCGCGTGACCGCTCGTGCCCGCGGACCTGGCTCCGGGCTCGACGAGATGTCCACGAGCGTCGGTGATCCCCGAACCGATACGGCGGACCGTGAGCGACACCATCGACGCGAGGAGCCGTCGGCCCTCCTCTGCCGAGGCGCCGGTCGGATCGCCCAGAACGCCGGAGGGCGAGACGGCTCGGACTCCATGAGCGACGAGCTCCGGCATGAGAGCGGTGACGGGCCTGACGTCACCGACGACGGCCGCGTCCGTCCGTACGTCCTTCGGCGCCAGATGCAGCATCAGCGAGGTCTCCGTGCGGCCGGCGTGCGCGTCCGCGCCCGGTACGCCGCAGCCGGTCCAGGCCACGTCGTGGCCCTCGGCGCGCATCCGCGGCACGGCCGTGGCCAGGGTGGGGGTGTTCCCGCCGTGGCCACTGACGAGGACGACGGACCCGGCCCACTGCGACAGGGACCGCACCAGCTCCACGATCACCGAGGTGAGCGCCTCGTGTCCGATGGAGACGGTTCCCGGAAAGTGGGCGTGTTCCCCACTGGCGCCGTACGGCAGCGCTGGGGCTACCAGGGGGGAGCCGGGCAGTTCGTTCACCGTCCCCACGGCGACGGACCGGGCGATGACACTGTCGGTGTCGAAGGGCAGATGGGGGCCGTGCTGTTCCGTCGAGCCGATGGGCACGAGGACCAGGGGCCTCGGCGGGACGTCGGGCCACACGGCACGCGCCAGATCCTGAGAGGCTGCCCGGGCCATGGTCACAGGGCGCCGAGCGTTCTGGTGAACCCGGCCGGGATCACCAGGTCGTCCGGCGACAGTTCGTGCAGGGACGAATGGCCGAGGCCGAGGACGGCGGAGTCGAGGCCGCCGCGCAGGATGTCCAGGACGTTCTCGACGCCGGCCTGTCCGTTGGCGGCGAGGCCCCACAGGTAGGCGCGGCCGATCAGGACGGCGCGGGCGCCGAGGGCGAGTGCCTTGGCCACGTCTCCGCCGCGGCGGACGCCGCCGTCGAGCAGGACCTCGACCTCGTGGCCGACGGCCTCCGCCACCGACGGGAGGATGCGGATGGTGGCGGGGGTGGTGTCGAGGTTGTTGCCGCCGTGGTTGGACACCGACAGGGCGGTGACCCCCGCGTCGACGGCCCGCTTCGCGTCGTCGACCCGGCTGACGCCCTTGAGGAGGAAGGGCCCGCCCCACTCCTCGCGCAGCCACTTGACGTCGTCCCAGGTGGGCGGTGGGGTCTGCATCCACTCGTAGTAGGCGCCGAAGAACGTGGGCGCCGGGCCCCCGTCGGCGGGCTTCAGGTTAGGGGCCGTCAGGTCCGGGATCCGGCCCGACTTCGCGAACCTCCACAGCCAGCTCGGCCGGGTGACGACGTTCGGGGCGAGCTTCGCCGTCGCCTTCAGGTCGATCTTCTCCGGGATGGCGGGGCTGCCCCAGTCGCGGCCGTGGGAGAAGGACCAGTCGAGGGTGACGATCAGCCCCTTCGCGCCGACGGCCCTGGCGCGGTCCATGCGCTGGACCATGGTGTCGCGGGTGCCGCTCCAGTAGAGCTGGAAGAACGTGTTCGGGTTCGCGTCCGAGACCTCTTCGACCGGCTTGCTGGCGAAGGAGCTCAGGCCCATGATGACGCCCCGGTTGGCGGCGGCACGGGCCACGGCCACCTCGCCCTCCGGGTGCACCGCCTGCACACCGGTGGGCGAGATCAGGACGGGCAGCGCCGTCTCCACACCCATCACGGTCGTCGACAGATCCCGCTCGGCGTGATGACCGACGACACGGGGAGCGAAGCCCAGTTCGGTGAACGCGCCGGTGTTGTCGTCGATGGTGCGACCGCGCTCGGAGCCGGCGACCAGCGCACCGTAGACCGTGCTCGGCAGGTGCTTCTCGGCCCGGCGCTGCGCTTCGGCGACCGTCTCGAACCAGGGGTTTCTGCGCATGTGCGATGCCTTGTCTAGTAAGAGGGGCGAGGGCCGTGAGGGCCTAGGAGAGGCGCAGGCCGGCCAGCGGGTCCTCGGCGCATGCGGACACCGGGGCACGGTCGCGGTCCTCACGACGGCGTACGAGGGTGACGTCGACGGGCCGGGGGCGGCGGGCGGCGGGGGAGGCGCGGTGGGAATGGTCCGCGGCGGGCTTGGGCAGTAGGGCCGTGTCACGCTGGGCGAGGAGCTGTTCGCCGTAGCCCTGTACGCATTCGGGGTCGGGGCCGTCCAGGGGCAGTCCGGTGAAGAACTTGGCGGCCATGCAGCCGCCCTTGCAGGTGTCGTAGAACGCGCAGGAGGCGCAGGCGCCGCCGTGCTGCGGGGTCCGCAGCCGGCGGAAGAGTTCCGAGTCGCGCCATACCCCGGCGAAGCCGCCGGGTGTGCGGACGTTGCCGGCGAGGAATTCGTCGTGGATGGCGAAGGGGCAGGCGTAGACGTCGCCGACCGGGTCGATCAGGCAGACGACGCGTCCGGCGCCGCACAGGTTGAGGCCGGGCAGTGCCTGGCCGTAGGCGGAGAGGTGGAAGAAGGAGTCGCCGGTGAGCACGTGCTCGCCGTGCGCGACCAGCCAGTCGTACAGCTCGCGTTGCTGCGCGGCCGTCGGATGCAGCTCGTCCCAGACGTCGGCGCCGCGTCCTGAGGGGCGCAGCCGGGTCAGGCGCAGCTGGGCGCCGTAGCGGTCGGCGAGCGTTTTGAAGGCGTCCAGCTGCGGGATGTTGTGCCGGGTGCAGACGACGGAGATCTTGAAGTTCTCCATGCCGGCGGCGGCGAGGTTCTCCAGGGCCCTGATCGCCGTGTCGTAGGAGCCGGGGCCGCGTACCGCGTCGTTGACGTCGGCGGTGGCGCCGTCGAGGGAGATCTGGACGTCCACGTAGTCGTTGGCGGCCAGGCGCCCGGCCGTCCGGGGGGTGATGCGGACGCCGTTGGTGGAGAACTTCACGCCGACGTGGTGGGCGGTGGCGTAGTCCAGGAGGTCCCAGAAGTCGGGGCGGACGGTGGGTTCGCCGCCGCCGATGTTGACGTAGAAGACCTGCATGGCCTCCAGCTCGTCGATGACGGCCTTGGCCTCGGCGGTGCTCAGCTCGCGCGGGTCGCGGCGCCCGGAGCTGGACAGGCAGTGGGCGCACGCCAGGTTGCAGGC